>NZ_MUNW01000059.1 GCF_002002725.1 Sinorhizobium sp. A49
CGCCAGCCTCCTGCTCCTTCAGCACCGCAATAATCTGCTCTTCCGTAAATCTCTGCTTCTTCATTCGTCCGTCCTTTAATGGGCCGGACTCTAATCCATTCTGGAGGAAATTCTCAGGGGCAGGTCATCAAAGGTTTGATGTCCTTGGCGTGGCCAGGATTAGACACGTCGCATACCCGGGTCATAGGCCAACGGTGGGTCAAGGGCGGAGTCATCGGTACCCGTGCAACTGTGGGGAGATAGGTACGCGCAGACGAATGTTTGTTTTCCGGAACTGTCGCGTAGCGGAGCGCCGCCATCGCGAGGGCTTGCTACGAGCAAACATCTAACCTAATCCAAGGCATCGATCTAATCCGCCATAAGCATTGTCAGGACCATGACCTCAAGCGCACGCTCTTTTCGAGACCTCGTTCAGGATGCCCACGATGGCAAACTTAAGCTTCCCGCATTTCAGCGAAAATGGAGGTGGAAGAACGACAAGGTCATTAAGTTATTCGATTCCCTCCGCCAACAATATCCCATAGGCGCTCTTCTCTTCCTTAAAGGAGAGAACGAACTTCTTGCGCCCCGAACCTTTGAGGGCGCGAATAATGGAGCTTCAGGAAAACCCGCCGACTTCCTGGTTTTGGACGGGCAACAGCGCTTAACGGCAGGAATTCATCTCTTTCATGCTACGGGTACGAAGCAATACTACCTTCGGCTTGATAGATTGAAGGAGCTTGTAAACGACAAAAAGATCGACTTGACGGACAAAAAATCGACTGAAGAGTTTGTTCATGATCTTGACGAGACGGACAGTTATTTAATCGCCCGAAACAAGATCGCCGATCCACGCTCATTGTTGATCAAAAATCACCTCCTTTGTACCGCGATATTGGCCGATGGAACCGATCTCCCACTTGCCTTACAAGACTACGTGAAAGCGTTCCCAGACTCGGCTGATCTATGTTATCGACTGATAATGCCTCATTTTGGACTAGCAAAAACGGATACAGTTCCCGTAATTGAAATAGATGCGTCCACTCAAATTGAAGCAATTAGCAGAATTTTTACTACGCTGAATACAACTGGCCAGCTACTAACTCCATTTGAATTGGTGGTATCTATACTTTTTCCACAGAACATCGACCTATCGCAAGAGATTGATGATTTTCGCGAGAAGGGAACTTATTATCCTAATATGGATAAGACTGGGGAAATACTGCTACAAACCATCGCAATGCTTGGAGGTAAGGAGCCTAAAAAAGCCAACCTTCCTAAAACAATCGATGCGAGCTTGTACCTAACCCACAAAAAAGCCGCATACGATGCCTTGGAAAACCTTGGCCAATTTCTGACCGGAAAGCTGGGGGCCGGCTTAAACATCGCTAACGTAGACATGGTCCCCTATGACGCGATCTATGCTCCGATGGCATTGGCGCTGGCGACGATATCGACTAGAGGACTGAAAGGGCCGGAGCAAATCGTAGCGGAAAAGAAGCTCAGCCGTTGGTATGTCGGGGCCGCAATAGCTCAGCGATACCAGGAGGGCGTCCACAACAAACAGACGCGCGATCTAGCAGAATTCGTGGCTTGGCTTGATGATGATCTAAAGCAACCCGCATGGCTGAGCGAAGTTACGATACCCCGTCTTCTTCGCCACTCCCCAAGTGGGGCCATCGGTAAGTTGATTAGGAGTCAATTCAATCTCAAGTCGCCCAAGGATGTTTGTTCTAGGAACATAATTGGCTTCAGTCCGGGGGCGTATCCGACTGAGAAGCATCACGTTTTCCCGGTGAAGTATTTGCCCACGCTGCCTGATTGGCAGAAGGGCGATCAAGGAGACGTGATATTAAACCTGATGTTCTTAGAGGCTGACACGAACAAACGGTGGATTAATGGGAACCCTTTTGATCACCTGAGTGAAGCGATAAAATACTCCGGAGACGTTCAAGTACAGTCGCTATATGCTCAACAATTTATTGAAGATACGGCACTATCTGTGCTGAAAAAACCTTCGAAAACGAAGAAGGATTTTGAAGAATTCCTTGTCTTGCGAGAGAAGACAATACAAAACTATTTGTCGTCAAGTTTCGACTTTCCAATTGGCGGCGCAGAGCCTTTCGAAGAAGATATGTCTATTGAGTGAATGGACTGCCAAGCAGTATTGTTGGCAGATGGCAGACAGCCGGTGTTTTCGAGCCGCAGATCTCGCCCATGTTGGAAGGCGGGCGGAACGCGCTGCTATTCGAGATAAGCGCTGTAGCGACCAGCACTGTTGATTTCCGAAGGGTGCCGAGGCAGAGAATCGGCAGCCCCCGCTATGTCCCTTGGCCATGACAGGAGGACCGACCTCGTACAGGCTCAGGGGCTCCTCGGGGGTTACCTTGAGCGTGACCAGGAGTTCGATTAGCGCTGCCTGATGTCGTCATATCGGCTCCTGAAGGTGCTCTGAAGCCCCTTGAGCGGAGGTCTTTGTAGTTCATGAGGTCGACCATGTCGTCCACCTCCTCGGCTGCCAGGCAATCCAGAGGGGCGCTATCGACAACCGCTGGGAGATCGGCAAAGACATCCTCTGCCGCCCACATGCCCGGCATCATTGCGCTAGGCTGGACCTGATAACGAAGTTGAACCCGAACGTGTCCCATGAGCCGATCTTACAGGGCACCCTGAATGGTTGGTATAAGTTTCTGAGCGAGCCATCGGATTATGGGCTCGCGCGAAGCCCCCCCTCCCCCTTCGATCTGCCATGGTGGCCGCCTCGGAGTGGATCTGCCGGTGCGATGTTGAAACGATCTCGTTCCGTCCCTGCGGGCGGTGCTGCGGTTCCGCAAGTTACGGTTTGGCAAGTCTGGAAGCGGATGCCAACACGCCCCGGCGAGATGCCTCCGGTGGCCGCTCGTCAGATTACGATCTCGATGCGAGACAAGCTGCCGTGGAGACATAAAGGCTGCTGTCCAGCTCACAAGATGTAGACAACTACATCGCAGCCGAGGAGTACTTCCGCTTGGCAAGCGCAGCGTTGATTCATGCTGGGTTGAGGGAGATCCTATCGGAGCTTCAACGGTGACGGGCCTGGTTGCCGCAAGAACGCAGAAAGTTTTGTCACAGGCCTCGGCTATTTTGTCACCAGTTGCGCACTAAGGCATTGAGAAGCCTAGCGACGCAGGAGATTATAGATCTCACGCATCTTCCTCAGCAATAAATTATTGAAATATCAAGATTTTATCGATTGACCGGCTGCTGTACTTCTTGCATATAGCACCCACCGGCCCCGGCAAAACCGGATCGAATGCCGGTCAATACCGTGGGTCTTCCACGATGATAATCAGCAATGGCTGAAGCGAGGGCTTTAGCTGAGGCGACCGTTGCGTTGCAGCGGATGGACGAACTCCCCAGCCAGTCGGTTGTCCCTGTCGGACAGCCCGGTCGATTGCATCCATGCCAATCGTGGCCCCAAGGGCCCCGACAGCGAGACCGTGACAGGGATACCGATAATCCCTGATCGAACGATACAAAATGGAGCGGGTCCCTCAACGGGGCGGCGTGACAGTTGGCAACGGGCGATCCCCGGCAGGGAACCTGTGTCTGTCGATCATCACGCCGTCTGATGGATGCCGCGTTGCCGCCGAACCGGGTTAGCTCCCGGCAAGGGTAGCGGAGCTTTGACGTGTTGCGTCGTCGAGGTGGAGCCGTGGAATGGTGCGGGTCAGGACGACCGCCAACGGCACCAATAAATTAACTTACGCAAACACCGAACCAAGCAAGGACTTGGGCTCAATACCCAGCATATGCAGTATCTAAAGGATAAAAGATGACGCAAAATTCCCAACCGGCCAAGGTAGTAAATTCCAGCAACGCTGAGTTCTGGATGAAGGTGGCCGACTTACAATCTCTGAACGCGAGCGCTGCCAAGAGCAGTCAATCGTCGCCCATCCCAAATATAAGCGACATCATCGACGCCGCCAACCACACGGCAGCACTCGTGCTGATGTTCGCTCGGAACGTGGCGCTCGGCATGTCGCCTTCCGATCCGACGATGGAGAACGACATGCGTATGGCTCAGATTTGCTTTACCGCTCTTGACGACCTTGCGTATCCTTCGTTTCGAACTGATGAAGATGCCCACGTTTCAATGTCCCTTGCTGAAGTCGTAGGCCCCTCAAAGGAGGAACCTGCGACGTATATCAAGCTGGTTACGGACCGAGGCCCTTCGAAATGCAGTAGCGGAGTCCGCCGCTGTCACACTGCAAGACCGGCATATCTGCGGGTAGTAGCTGATGACCAGACGTCATAGGAGGCCCCGTTCCACCTCTCGGAATTTCTGGTAGAAATTTCTGAGCCACCCAATCAGATAAGCGGACGGCGCGAAATCCCCCCGGCACCCCCCGTCCGCTTTATTGTTGACCGCTCCAACGTTCCGCGTGGCACTCATTGCCCGGGGGCTCGCCAAGGGGAGCCATCGTTGTTCAGTCGCGATGGACTTAGCCGAAGATCGTCCACAAAGTTTACTTTCTGGACACCTTCTGCTTGACCGTCCACTTGGCGTCCACTAACTATGTGTCCACATTTCTCTTAGAGTGAGGACATTACATGATCGTCGGCTACGCCCGTGTTAGCTCCACCGGCCAAGACCACCAGACACAGATCGACCGGTTGAAAGAGGTTGGTTGCGAGAAGGTCTTCAGCGAGAAGCTCAGCGGCCTCGACCGAGATCGACCTGAATTGAAAGAGGCCCTGAATTTCGTCCGAGAAGGCGACGTACTGGTCATCACAAAGCTGGACCGATTGGCCCGAAGCGCTTCGCACCTCCACCAGATCGTGGATGGGCTGACGGCGAAGGGCGTTGGCTTTAAGGTGCTTGATGACAGCGGCATCGACACCACGACCCGCTCGGGGAAGCTGCTCTTCGGTATCCTCGCATCGTTCGCCGAGTTCGAGACCGCGTTGCGACGTGAGCGCCAATTGGACGGGATTGCTAAGGCGAAGGCCGAGGGAAAGACGGGAGGCCGACCAGCACTCATCACCCCCGAGATCAAGGCCCAGATTGCGACCATGAAGAAGGACGGGGCGAGCGTTCGACAGATCGCAGCTCAGGTCGGGTTCAGCAAGTCAGCTGTTCAGAAGGTGATCGAGGAAACAAGGTGACGCGGAGATAGGGGCAACAGTAGCTCGTCTTTCGAATTTTTCGAGCCCCGTCACGCAACCTCATTGCAAGGAAACCGCTATGCCCCGCACTGAAACCTCCACCGCCTTCTTTCTCATCGACCATGGATGCAGCGGCCATGTATTCACGGAACTCGGTAGCATTATCGAAGCTCCAGACCTCTTGGCGGCGAAACGAATGGCTGTCGATCTCAGTCCCGATTGGACCACGGATCTCCACGTGACGAGGATCTCCGCCGTCGATGTGAACGAACTTCGGTTGATCATTGAAGAAGCGAAGTCCGAGGCGAATGCCCATCTTTCTGAACGTCAGTGATCCAACGTAAAGCGCCCCTCTCTGGGAACATGGTGACCAGTAGGAACGCTCCGCTTGAGACAACAATGATGACAACGAGGCCCTCGTCACCGGCATGGTGGCGGGGGTCTTTGTCTGTCTGGAAGGCATAAGGAATACATGGAATACACCAAACAAACCCTAGATAGAGCGATGGGTGAACTCGTCACCGTTTCCACAGGTGAGTGGAAGACGATCACGGAAGTCGCATACACCTTCGGCATCGGGTCCCGAAAGTTTCGGACTGTCCTACGGAAACTGGATTTCCTCCAGCTCGAATATGTCGGAGGGGATTGGCGGCATCGCCTTGCTCCTTGGGTGACTGATCAAGGATGGGGTAAGCGTCTACGGCGAGATCAGGGAGATCGATCAACCCCGTTCGATGTCGTGAGCCCTGAGGCGCAAGGCTGGATCGAGGAACGATTTCCGTCGGTCTTGGCGGAGATGGAAGCTGAGGTCTCACCGGAGGTCAAGGCAGCGGTCACTGCTCTCGATGACTTCCGCGCAGCTCGGAATGAATACCGCGCCAACTTGCAGGATGGGAAGGAAATGTCGGTGGAGGAAATGGTCCGGTGGCTTTCGGATTTCTTCCCGAAGCTCAGTCAACCGGAGATCGCTACCGCTCTGAATGTCAGTCGACAACTTGTTTCTCGCCATCAAGATCAGCGCTCCAGGTCTCTCAAGTACGCTCTAGCGAAGCGTGGGTCTAAACCCGGGCCAATCGCGGCTGCTGCCCTGAAAGTAGCCTTCAGTCGTTCGGCTTAGGCATATTACTTAAGCACGCAACACACTCAAAAATTACATTCGAGATGGCAATGCAACCGACTCATCCGGTTCGAGGCTGCTCTCCCGTATTGACGAAAGGAAAGCCATGACTACTGAAATTTTGAACTCGAACAACGATAGCCGCCGCTACATCATCAGCACCGACGGAGCGTGTCGGATCAACCCTGGCCCCGGGGGATGGGGCGTCGTTCTCCAGCTTGAAGTTTGTGGCCAGATAACCAAAGAGAGGGAGCTGTCCGGCGCAACTATCGAGGAGACCACAAACAACAGGATGGAGCTTTCGGCGGTTCTGGGGGTGTTGGGGCGCCTGATGGAAAAGACAATCCCGATCACCGTTCGCAGCGACAGCAGGTATGTGATCGATGGTATGTCGCGCTGGCTGGAAGGGTGGAAGCAGAACGGCTGGCGCACTTCGGACAAGAAGCCGGTTAAGAACAAGGACCTGTGGCTGGAACTCGATCAGCTCTGCGGAGAACTTGGACCAATTTCATGGGAATGGGTTCGGGGACATAGTGGGGATGCACTGAACGAGAGGTGCGACCGACTGGCAAATCTTGCAATCGACACGGCGTTGCGAGGCATCAGTCCCATCAGCAATACTTAATATACGCTGGTCCGATCCTCGGGTGGGGCCAGCTATTCCTTGAGGCTTGTGGTCCTATCGATGTTTTTTCGGGCGCCAAACTTCCGAGGGTGCAGCTCCTGTGGAATAGGTTACACCCCACTTGTCCCGGCCATTGTTCTTTGATCTGCTCGCCCGAGATTGGGAGCACCTATGAAAAAACTAATTGATCTTTCGCACGAAGAAGCAAAGCTTCATCTCCTAAAGGGAAGCAGCTACTTCAATGGTGACTTCCCTGATTACATCAGTTTCGAGGGCATTTTGAAGGATGTCGCAGCTATACTAAACGGCGGCACCTACTTCGACCATAAGGCCGTCAACCCGGATACTGTCACCGGAGTAAACTATAGCTTCGTTACGAACAAGGACGGCCGGTTCGCCTGGAGGCCGTTCGAGCTAATGCACCCGGTGATCTATGTCTCATTGGTAAATATCATTGGCTCAGCCGAGAATTGGGAGACCATCACCAAGAGGTTCTCTGAGTTTAACGGAGGGGTTGTCGATTGCTGCAGCTCCCCCGTCCTATCAATCGGCGAGGAAAGCGATAAAGCCACTCAGGTGACGAGTTGGTGGAAGGCGGTGGAGCAGCGCTCTCTTCGGTACTCAATGGAGTACAGCCATATCCTGCACACAGATGTTACCGACTGCTATGGTTCTTTATACACCCACAGCGTTGTATGGGCATTGCATGGGCTGGAAGCTGCTAAGAAGGCAAAGCAGGATCACAATCTGCTGGGCAACAAGATAGATCGGCATATTCAAGCCGGCCGCTATGGTCAAACCAACGGCATCTCCCAAGGATCGTTGCTCATGGACTTTATAGCGGAGCTCGTTCTCGGTTACGTGGATCAGCAGATCAGCGTCGAGATGGGGGCGGCCTCTGGTGTAAAAATCCTACGTTACCGGGACGACTACCGGATCTTCGCCAATAGCGACGAGAAATGCGACAACACCCTCAAGGTGATCAGCGACAAACTCCGGTCCGTCGGAATGAAGTTGAACATAGGCAAAACCGCGTTAAGCACGAACGTCGTCGCAGGATCGGTCAAAGAGGACAAGCTAGCCGGTATCGATCTTCAAGATTTAGGGAAAGCTAACGCCAAGACCATTCAGAAGCAGCTCCTGAGGCTGCACAGCTTCGGTCGGAGACATCCCAACAGTGGAGCGCTCCGGCGACTTGTGGGCGAACTCCACACCAAGATAGTCAGGCTGAAGAAGAGGCCAGACGATCTAGAAATTCAGGTCGCAATTGCCACCGACATTGCCTTCGTCTCGCCTACCACATTCCCTGCAGTAGCAGGAATACTGAGCCATCTTATCGCTTTTGCAGAGAAAGAGGAGAAAGAGCACTTGTGGGCGGCGGTTCAAGGAAAGATGTCACGGGTTCCTCATAACGGTTACTTAGAAATATGGTTGCAGCGTGTGACGAAGCCGAAGGCCGTCGGCGTGGAATTTGTGGGGACTGAGCCAATCTGCGAAATCGTCAACGGTAAGAACGTGGACCTCTGGAACAATGACTGGATAAGCACAAAAAAACTCAAGAAAGCGCTGAAGGTTTCTAAGATTGTCGTCAGCTCCGCAGAGGATGCCGAAGAGACCGTCAAGCCGGAAGAGATCGAGCTATTTATAGCCAACGCTGAAAATTATTGAGCTCGGATGGGTGCCTTTTGCAAGGAGGGCCGGCCCCGACCCTTGCCTTCTAGCAACTTCGGTCACATCCCAGCTTGCAAACGCTACAGCGCCCTGTTACATCAACCCAGAGCAAATGTCCTCTAATGTATTGATTTTGCAACGACATGTGAGAGATCTGAGGAAATTCAAATCTCTCTAGCAGCACCATTTTTCCCTTTGACTTCCTTCGGCCTTGTCATCACCTGACGGAGCCAAACTGCGCTGGACACTCATCTGTGCATGGCCGCGCAGCTTGCCCAGACATCGACAAACAAAGCCTTGCAATCGTCACATTCAGCTCTTATTTGGCGGAAATCGATATTGCTGACGAACTTTGTGTCGGCGCCCTAAGCGCGTGAGAGACGGACTTCCCTCTTCAAAATCGGTTATCCTGATCCGGAGGTTTGTTTCCGGGAATGTCTATTACGAACGATTGAAAGGGAATCGTCATGGCTACAGGCACAGTAAAGTGGTTCAACAGCACCAAGGGTTTCGGCTTCATTCAGCCTGACGACGGCAGCCCTGATGTCTTCGTTCACATCTCGGCCGTTCAGCGCGCGGGCCTTTCCGGCCTCAACGAAGGTCAGCAGATCAGCTACGAGCTGACACGCGACCGCAAGACCGGCAAGTCTTCTGCAGACAACCTGCAGGCCAAGTAATTTTCGCGCGTCGTCGCCAACGCAGATGTGCGGGAGGCGGGACAGCGAATGGGAAGGTCGGGTTCGCCCGGCCTTTTTTGTTGCCCTGACGTCATCGGCGGCGGACAAATCCCCTAGGAACCGGCGTCGGTCCAAGTCGGGATTGAGCAGCGACTTCAGAATGTTGCGCCGTCGCCAGTGCGCCTGTTCGGTACGCCGTCCTGCACGGCATCGATCCCAAAATGCGGCGCAGCCTCCAAGATCGGCCTATCGCATTTCACGGTTCTGCTGCAGCGCCTGCCATTCTTGCCAAACGCTTTCGGCTTTTGCCTGACATGCTCGTGGCAAGGAACGTTTTGCGACAGCCCGCGTTACCTATTCAACCGCAACGACGTGGAGGTTTTGAAATGAAAGGCATCGTTCTCTGGCTCATGGGCGTACCCCTGATCGCCATCATCCTGCTCTACATGTTCGTGTTCTGACGGCGCTCAGGAAAGCTCAGACGAGCGGGGAGCCGAAACGTTCTAGCGGAAGACTTAATTTGTAGTTGCAGGCGCCGAGAATTGCGCCTTAACGCAACCTTAAGATTTTCCCCCTAGATTTGATAGCGCGATGATGGACAATCGCAACGCTTAAATCCCCTTTTGAAACCGGCTCATGCCGGTTTCTTTTTGGCCGGTTTCTTTTTGGCCGGTCGTCTCGCCGCCGCTGTCAGACCTTGACGGCCTGTTCGACGAAATCCTCGCTTCCGAAGAATTTCAGATAGCGCTGCACCTCTGCCGCGTCCCCTGTCGCCTTGCGGGGGTTGTCTGACAGTTTGACTGCCGGCCGGCCGTCGGCATCACTGACCTTGCAGACGATCGATATCGGGTTGAGGCCTCTGATCTCCGTCGGCGCGCAATCGGCAAAGTCATTGGTGAGGTTCGTTCCCCAACCGAAGCTCATGCGCACGCGCCCTTCGAAATGCCGGTAGGTTTCGATGATCGTCTCGACATCGAGGCCGTCGGAAAAGATCAAGAGCTTTTCGCGCGGGTCTCGCCCCATCTTCTTCCACCAGGCGACGATCTTCTCGCCGCCTTCGATCGGCGGGGCACTATCAGGGCGAAAGCCGGTCCAGTCCGCCACCCAGGCAGGCGCATCGCGCAGGAACGCGGCTGTGCCGAAGGCATCGGGAAGCACGATCAACAGATTGCCGCCGTAGAGCTGGTTCCAGTCCTGCAGCACCTTATAGGGCGCCTGGGCGAGTTCGATGTCGTTACGGGCGAGCGCTGCTGCCACCATCGGCAGCTCGTGCGCGTTGGTGCCAAGCGCCTCCAGATCCGTGTCCATTGCCAGAAGGACGTTGCTGGAGCCGGAGAAGGATGCGCCGATGCCTTCCTTCAGCGCCTCGACGCACCAGCGCTGCCACAGGAAGCTATGGCGCCTTCGGGTGCCGAAGTCCGAGATCCTGAGGCTGGGATACTGCCGAAGGCGCTCGACCTTCGACCACATCTTCGCCTTGGCGCGGGCATAGAGCACATCGAGCGTGAAGGGACCAAGGCCCTTCATCGCCGAGCGCGAGCGCAGCTCGTTGATGATCGCAAGCGCCGGGATCTCCCACATGGTGGTTTCGGCCCAGCGCCCGCGGAAGGTCAGCTCGAACTGGCCGTCGCGTCGCGACAGCTCGTAATCCGGCAGGCGGAACTTTGCGAGCCAGGCCAGAAACTCGGGCGAGAAGATCTGCTTGCGGCCGTAGAACGAGTTACCGGCAAGCCAGATCATTTCCTTCTTGGAGAACCGCAATTCGCGGGCATGGTCGAGCTGCTCGCGCAGCTCATGCTCGTCGATCTCGTCGGCGAGCCGCACGGTCTTGGTCCGGTTGATCAGCGAGAAGGTCGCGTCCACATCCGGATAGAGCTTCCAGATCATCTGCAGCATCAAGAGCTTGTAGAAATCCGTATCGAGCAGGCTGCGCACGATCGGGTCGAGCTTCCAGGCATGATTGTAGACGCGCCTGGCGATATCGGTCTTGGTCATCTCAGGAACTGCTCCTCCTGCAGCGCGGCGCGTTCTGTCATACGCGCTAAGATCGCTGCAACACTTTGAATGACTGCATGTTTCCTTAAATCGAAGAGGATCTAAGGAAACATGCAGCAGGACGGGCTAAAGCATCCGCACGCCGGCTTGCCGCATGCGCGTGATCATGGTGGAGAGCGAACCGTTGAGATCGATACCCCTGGACGCATCGAGCACAACCGAAGTCGAAAACCCTTTCGCAACGGCGTCGAGCGCGGAAAAGGCAACGCAGAAATCGGTCGCAAGACCACACAGGGTGACGCTGTCGATACCGCGGTCCCGGAGGTAGCCGGTCAAGCCGGTCGGCGTCAGGCGATCATTCTCGAAGAAGGCGGAGTAGCTGTCGATGCCGGTGCGAAAGCCCTTGCGGATCACCAGTTCGGCACGCGTCCATTCCAACGCCGGGTGAAAATCAGCACCTGCGCTGCCCTGAACACAATGATCAGGCCAAAGCGTCTGCTCACCATACGGCATCGTCACCGTTTCGAACGGCGCCTTTCCCGGGTGGACGGAGGCGAAGCTCGAATGTCCGTCGGGATGCCAGTCCTGCGTCAGCACCACATGCTCGAATTTCCGGATCAGATCATTGACCACAGGCACGATCTCACCGCCGCCGGAAACGGCAAGCGCTCCCCCGGGGCAGAAATCGTTTTGCACGTCGACGACGATCAACGCTTCACCAGCCATCGCTTTTCCTTCGACCGGACCAATTCCTATCGATCACCAAAATCGATTTAAGTCCAAGATCAATCACAGATTTTGAGCGACGGCAACCCGCTTCGGGCATGCTCCGGCACGTTCCTCGAACGCAAAAGAAAAAGGGCGCCGACCGCGGTCGACGCCCTTCTTAAACTGCAGTTCGAATGGATCAGTTGCTGATGCTGTTGATGTTGTCTGCGATCGAGAAACCGGAATTGGCGATGCCGACCGGCTGCGCAACGAAGTTCAGGAATTTCGAGAAATCGACCGACGGATGGCGCGATGCGTAGATCACGTCGCGGTTCTTGATCGGGAACGTCTGACCGACGATCAGGCTGTCCGGCTTGCTCATGTCGAAGCGGTAGACGATCGGGTAACGCCCCTGGCTGTCGGTCTTCATACCCTTGCGCAACATCTCGTTGAAGCGCTGCTGGCCGAGAAGGCTCATGACCACATCCGGCTCTTCGTAGCGGAAAATGAAGTATCCCTTCATATCCAGCGCGTAGTCGGAGCCACCGCCGGCCAAGCCCATGGCTTCCAGCAGATTGAGATCGTTGGCGCCGAACTCGACGCGCTGATTGGCCTTGACGGCGCCGAGGATCGTGAAGCGGCGCGGATCGCGCGCAACGAAGATCTGGTCGCCGGGCTTCACATGGATGTTTTCAGACGGGTTCTCGATGATCGACTTCAGGAGAACCGTGCCGGTCTTCTTGCCGCGCACCAGCGTCACGTAGGTCTCGTAGGGCTGAGCGACCGGACCGCCTGCCTTGGCGATGACCTCGTTGATCGTTTCGTCGACGAGGCTGAGCGGCACGACTGCGGACTTGCCGACGGCACCCGAAACGGTGACGTTGCGCGACGCGGTGCTCATGCTCGTGACGATGACGTCGGGCTCGACCGCCTTCTGCTTCAGCGCTTCCAGGATTGCCTGGCGCGCCTGCTCCAGGGTCAGGCCGGCAAACTGGACGGAGCCGACATAGGGAATGGCTGCCTTGCCGTCAGGCTGAACGACCAGATCGATGCTTGTCTGCTTGGAATCCTGCGTCGAGAAGAGACCGTCGCTGCCGGCCTCGAAGATCGACACTTTCAGGGCGTCACCGACACCGATAACAACGCGGCCGACGCCGCCGCCAATGCCGAACCGGCGGTTGAGCGTAGACGATACATAGTCGGACACAAGGCGTGCGGACTGGCCGCTCACGTCGACGATGTCAAAGACTGTGGCGTTCTTTCGACCGATTTCGGCGCCGGATTGACCAGCATCCGCAACAATGGCTCCGGCCAGCGGCCCTTCGCCCGGAACAGCCTGACATCCCGCAAGTGCGGTAGAAAGCAGAAGGGCAGCTACACGTTTCAACTACGACACTCCGAATTCGGCACAGGTATGATTCTACTCATAGTTCTGCACCGCATGATTTCCCGGTCGGGAATCCGCCGGTCTCTGAAAAGCACAATAGCCGTCTCACAACAAGTCACTTGCAGACGAAGACAAGCAAAATAATTGGCCCTGCGCTTTTCCGGTCATACCTCCTACACCTTGCCGGGTTTGCCGCCCGATTTGTCTTGGATGAAGGTTCTTGGCATGTATATGTTAGGCCTTTGGACTTGAAAGCTAGGCACTTTAAGTTAAAAGCTGCCTAATGAGGCGGAACGAATATACGTGGGGATAACCCTGGGGCGGGATGATTGGCGGTTGCGTTTTCCGCTTGGAGCCGCAATCGCAGATGCAACTTTAACGTCAGCTTAGAGCGTTCGATCATATATGGCTGTTGAGATTATTGGGCGTGCATGCCTCGCCCCTGGAGCAGAATCGCCTTCGGCGTTGTTCAAACTTCTTCGTCAGGGCAAGTGCACAGTCACCAGCATCCCCTCCGATCGCTGGGACGTTGCACGTTTCTGGCACCCGGTCATGGGAACGCAGGGGAAAACCTACTCCTTTGCTGCCGGCGTGCTCGATCAACTCTATGATTTCGACCCGGCCGTCTTCGGCATGTCGCAGCGCGAAGCCATGTATATGGATCCGCAGCAGCGCGTGCTCCTGCAGCTTGCCTGGCGTGCCCTTGAAGACGCCAATATCTCCACGACCTCGCTGCACGGCGAGAATGTCGGCGTTTATATCGGTGCATCGAGCCTCGACCATGCCAATCTGACGGTCGAAGATCCGGCTGCCGCCGGGCCGTACTTCATGACCGGCAACACTCTGTCGATCGTCTCCAATCGCATTTCGCACATTTTCGGCTTAAGCGGCCCGAGCATGACCGTCGATACGGCCTGTTCCTCCTCGCTCGTCGCGCTCGATCAGGCGATGCGGGCGCTCAACGCCGGCGAGATCGATACGGCGATCGTCGGCGGCGTCAATATTCTCGCCCATCCCCTGCCGTTCGTCGGTTTTGCGCAAGCGCGCATGCTTTCGCCCGAAGGGCTCTGCCGCGCCTATGACAACGATGGCGCGGGCTATGTGCGCGCCGAGGGCGGCGTCGTGTTCGTGTTGCGCCGCTCTGACCGCGCCCGCAAGGAAAAAGACCGGAGCTACGCCCGGATCGTTGCGTCAGGCGTCAATTCGGCCGGCCGGACCAACGGCATCTCCCTGCCTTCGCGCGAAGCCCAGGCAAACCTGCTCAGGGCGATCTACGAAGGCAACGGCATCGATGCCAACCAGGTCGCCTTCGTCGAAGGTCACGGCACGGGCACCAAGGTCGGCGACCCCGCGGAAGTCTGGTCCATCGGCACGGTCATCGGCGCCAACCGCCGGGCACCGGTTCCGATCGGCTCGATCAAATCGAACATCGGCCACACCGAACCGGCCTCTGGCCTCTTCGGTATGATGAAGGCGATCCTGGCGCTCGAGAACAACTACCTGCCCGCATCGCTGCACTTCGACACGCCGAACGAACATATCGATTTCGACGGCCTGAACGTGCGTGTCACCGCAAGTCCGATCGAGCTTTTGCGCGGCAAGCGCGCCCGGCTTGCCGGCATCAACTCGTTCGGTTTCGGTGGCGCCAACGCCCACGTGGTCATCAGCGACCCGGAGCCGGTTTCCGAAGACAAGATCAACAATCCGCCGTCGTCAGGGCATGTCTTCCTCGCAAGCGCCCACACCGCATCAAGCCTTGAAGCCCTGCTGAAGGACTACAAGACGCGTTTCGCCAACGCGTCCAAGGGCGAGATCCGCTCGATGGTCGCGGCTTCCGGCGCCAACCGCACCCATATGCGATATCGGTTCGCAGCCCGCAGCGACCATCCCGAAGATATCGTGCGTGCGATCGCGAGCCATGTGGAAAAACCGGGATCGGATATCGGCGAAGTCGGCGAAGCGGTCACCAGAGATGCCAAGGTCGCCTTCGTCTTTTCCGGCAACGGCTCGCAGTGGGCCGGCATGGGCGTCGAAGCGTTCCGTGAGAACCTTCACTTCCGCCAGTGTTTCACCTCGGTCAGCGCACTCTTCAAGTTCCATTCGGACATTTCGCTGATTGAGCTTCTGACCGATCCCGACCTCGACAAGAAGCTGTCCGATACGAAGATCGCCCAGCCGCTGCTCTTCGCGGTTCAGGCGGCCCTTTCCGATTCGCTTGTCGCCATGGGCATCAAGCCGGTCGCCGTCTTCGGTCATTCGGTCGGCGAAATCGCCGCTGCCTATGCGGCCGGCGCGCTGTCGATGGTCGATGCCGTCTCGATCGTCGCCAAGCGGTCGCTGCATCAGGACCTGCTTGCCGGCCATGGCACGATGGCCGCCGTCATGCTGGGTGAAGATGCTGCACGCGCCTTTGCCGAGGCCCGCGGCCTCGACGAGCTTTGCATCGCTGCCGTCAACGCCCATAATTCTGTGACGATCTCGGGCCCGGCGCATCAGATTTCCGCTTTCCGCGACGCAGCGCGCAAGGCCAAGATCCCGGTCCAGATTCTCGACATCAACTACCCCTTCCACCACCCGATCATCGACCGGGCAAAGGACGCGTTCCTCTCGGACATCCCGGACATCGCGCCACGACGCGCGGAAGTCACCTATCTGTCGACGGTAACGGGTGCTGCCCTCGACGGCACGCAGCTCGACCCGGACTACTGGTGGAAGAATGTCCGCGAGCCGGTTCGCTTCCAGGCGGCGGCAGAGGCGGCGATCGAGCTCGGCTGCCGGCTCTTTGTTGAGATTTCTCCGCGCCCGATCCTTTCTTCCTACGTCAAGGAAACGATCAAGCAAGCGGCCTCTCCGGGCATGGTCGTGCCGACACTGCTCAGAGATGTCGGAGAGACCGGCCAGGATCCGATTTCGGCCGCCATGGCGCGGGCCGTCGCCCACGGCGCCATCGTCGACACGACACGCGTCTTCGGCAAGCGCAATGCGGCGATCTCGCTGCCGAGCCTGCCGTTCGAGCCGGTCGAACTGCGACCGGCTGCCACCACCGACGCCACGGACCTCTTCGGCCGCACCGCAAAACCCTATCGCCTGACCGGCTGGCGCAGCGATCCGAACAGCGGCAGCTGGAAGAACCACATCGACGCGCCGCTGTTTCCGGATCTGGCCGAGCATGTCGTCGACGGCAAGGCGATCCTGCCCGGCAGCGGCTTCATCGAAATCGCCGTCGCAGCCGCGCAGCAGTTTTATGGTACCGACGAGGTCGAGATCACCAATCTGGAGATTGTCCGACCGCTGGAACTCAGCGACAGCCGCATCATGGAGCTGTCGACTGTCCTGTCGCCGGAAACCGGCGACATCGAAATCCGCTCGCGCGAACGGCTGTCGGAAGACGACTGGGCCGTTCATGCGGTTGCCCGGTCCCGCAAGCCGTTGCCCAACGAAGAACGACACCTGCCGTCCTTTGCCGGAATGCAGAAGACGGCAACCGTCGCGCCGGCAAAAGCATACGACACGGCGCGACAGTTCGGCCTCGACTACGGTCCGCGTTTCCAGTTGCTCGCCAAGGCCGTTGCCTATGACGATCGGTTCGTCGACGTCGAGCTGAAGAGCCCGGATAAATCCGGACATCCGCTGATCACCTACGCCCTCAACCCGATCTCCGTGGACGCCACGTTCCACGGCCTTGTTGCGCTTTTTGACCGCTTTACCGGCGACAAGAGCGGTGCACCCTATATTCCGGTGCGGTTCGGTTCCGTGCGCGTCGTCAATGCCGGCAAGCCTATCGCGCGCGCCACGATCGAGATCGAGCGTGTCAGCGCCAATTCGATCAAAGCGAAGTTCCACTTCTTCGACAAGTCGGGCGGCCCGGTTGCCTATTTCGAGGATTGCCGCTTCCGGCGTACCTATCTGCGCAAGCACAAGACGCTGGACGCCCTCTCGTTCCACTACGAGACTGTGCTTTCCGAGGCACTCCTGCCGACGGTTGAAACCGGCGTCCGCGCACCGGTGACGCTCGGCGTCACGGCGGCAGCCGATACCGGTATCGACAACACGACGCTGCTGTTCAACGCAGCCATCTATCGCGCCTGCCAGGAAATTGCGCTGAAGCTCGGCAAGGGACGATCGATCGTGCGCAGCGACAGCCTGCCTGGCGATTTCGCCTTCCAGTGTTTCCTGGCGAGCTGCCTCTACGTACTTGAGGATGCCGGTCTCTGCGAACACAAGGACGGCGTCTGGACCGTCGCGCAGGAATTCAGCCTTCCGAGCGTTTCCGAAATCCTGCGCGAACTCTATGGCGAGCGCCCGGATCGCGCCGTCGAGGCGGTTCTGATCAACAACGCCTACGCCGAAGCTCTGGCGCGGCTTGATATCCTGCTAGCGGCTCCAGCCGGTGGCGAAGCCGAAACCGTTGCCAATTCCAGCTTCATCAGCGATGCGACGCTCGATCATCAGGCCGTCCACTCCGAGGCAAGCCGCCAGCGCATGGGGCTCGTTCTCGACGCCGTGGAAGCGGCGCTGCGCGCGCAGCCAGCCGGAATGCGCCTGCGCATTGTCGAACTCGGCAGCGTTTCCGCAGGCTTCACCCGCCGCCTATCGGCGCTTGCTGCCAAACACGGTGCGAGCCTCAGCGTGGTCGAGCCGCGCGACAACGCGCAGCGTGGCCTGGAACTCGCCTTTGAAAACGATGCCCATGTCCGCATTCTCAAGAAGGGTGAGCTTGCGACCCAGGCGCCGTTCGATCTCGCCATCAGCGCATCCGATCGCCTCTACGGTCTGATTGAAGACGATATCGACGTTCGCGCGGCGCTTCGCTCGACGCTCCGCCGGACCGGTGGTCTTGTCGCCGCAGTCGGTGCGCCGTCGCTCTTCAACGATTTTGCGCTCGGACTGTCGGACGGCTGGTTTGCCCGCAGCCAGGCAGCGGAATTCCCGATCGGCAATCTCGCGGCCGTTCCGCATTGGCAGAAATGTCTGGTTGATCTCGATCTTCGCGAGATCGACGTTACGGATCGCGAATGCGCCAGCGGCAACATCATCGTTCTCGAGGCTCGCGGCGTGGAAACGCCGGTGCCTGCCGAGACCGGTGCCGATGCTGCCGCCGCAGCAGTAGGGACCTACCTGCTGCTCCAGGTCGGCGTGCGCCAGAAAACGCAGCCGTCCGCAGGCGCCGTCCCGGTCAATCTGACGGGTGACACGTCCACGGATACGGCGTTGCTTTCCGATGCGATCGAGGCCTTCGGCGATCGACCCGTCCGGGCCGTCTTCCTGTCTTCGCCTGCGCCGAAGAGCCGGACAGACGACTCCGCCTCGTTGCAGGCCCAGGTTCTGGCGCTCAGCGCCTTTGCAGAAGTGCTGCGCCAGCACGTCGGCGATGCCGATCCAAACGGCGACGCATGCCCCAGGCTTGTTCTTGTCGCGCCTGACGGAGCACCGGTTGCCGCCCGTGTGTCGGGCACGACGGCCGTGAGCTCCGGCACCAATGCCGGCCTTTGGGCGTTCGCCCGCGTGCTGCAGAACGAGTACGAGTTCCTCGACGTCCACGCTCTGGATCTTGCCGCAGACAGCGCGACGTCTGACGAGCAGAAGACTGCTGCGGCGCTTCCATTGCTTGCCGTTTCCGGCACCAATCGTGAATGGCTGCTGGAAGGGCCGAACGGATCTCTCTCGGAAATCCGCGCGGTTTCCGGTCCGACCGACAGCGCCCATGGCTCGACGGCGTCGTTCGACGCAGCCACGATCCGTCAACGGGTCGCCTCTCAGGTCGGCAGCATCGTTTGGGAAGAAAGCAATGTGCCGACCGCGGGCCCAGGCGACGTTGTCGTCAAGGTGGCTGCCACCGGCCTCAACTTCCGCGACGTCATGTGGGCCATGGGTCTTCTGCCTGAAGAAGCGCTCGAAGACGGCTTTGCCGGTGCGACGATCGGCATGGAACTGTCCGGTCACGTCGTTGCCGTCGGCCAAGGCGTGGACGACCTTTCGGTCGGCGACGCCGTCATGGCGATCGCGTCCGCGGCGTTCTCCACCCATGCGGTCGTTTCGCGCGCCGGTGTCGCCCGGTTGCCGCACTCGGTCAGCCCGGTCGCGGCTGCCACCGTACCGGTCGCGTTCCTCACCGCCTACTATGCCATGGTCGAACTCGGCCGCATCCAGGCCGGCGAAACGATCCTCATTCATGGTGCGGCCGGTGGCGTCGGCCTCGCAGCACTGCAGGTTGCCAAGCTGAAGGGTGCGAGAGTCATCGCCACGGCCGGCACGCGCGAGAAGCGCCGCTTCCTTTCGATGCTCGGCGCCGACCATGTGTTCGATTCGCGCTCGCTCGGCTTCGTCAACGACGTGCGCGCCGTGACCGGTGGAGAAGGCGTCGACCTCGTCCTGAACTCGCTCTTCGCCGAAGCGATGGAGCAGAGCCTGGCGCTGGTCAAACCGTTCGGCCGTTTCCTCGAACTCGGCAAGCGCGACTACTACGCCGACAGCAAGATCGGCCTTCGGCCGTTCCGTCGCAATGTCAGCTACTTCGGCATCGACGCCGACCAGTTGCTGGTCAACGCGCCGGCCCTGACCAAGCGCATCTTCACCGAGATTGGCGCGCTGTTCGAGGACGGCAAGCTGACACCGTTGCCATACCGCGCCTTCGACTTCGACGAGATCGGCAATGCGTTCCGCCTGATGCAGAACGCAGGCCATATCGGCAAGATCGTCGTCCTGCCGCCGGTCGCCGGCAAACACCAGGTCGCAACCCGGCCGCGCGGCGGCGTCACGGTCGACCCTGAAGGCATGCACCTCGTCGTCGGCGGCATCGGCGGCTTCGGCCTGGCCGCTGCCAACTGGCTTGCCGACAACGGTGCGAAGAACATCGCACTGTGCTCGCGGCGCGGCCTTGCGGACGCGGAAACGACGGCGATGATCGCGCTTTGGGCCAAGGCCGGCATCGCGGCAACGGTTCATGCCTGCGACATCACGGATGCGACGGCAGCCGACAGCCTGCTTACGGAATTGCGAAGCATTGCGCCCCTACGCTCCATCGTTCACGCAGCGATGGTCCTGGACGACGCGCTCATCAGCAATCTCAATCGCGAGCGCAACCGGCCGGTCATCGACACCAAGGCAAAGGGTGCCGCTGTTCTCGATCAGTTGACCCGTGGCGACGCGCTGGACAACTTCATCCTGTTCTCGTCGGCAACGACGCTGGTCGGCAATCCCGGCCAGGCGAACTACGTTGCTGCCAACGGCTACCTCGAAGGTCTTGCCCGTGCCCGGCGCGCCGAAGGGCTTGCCGGTCTTGCGGTCGGGTTCGGCGCGATCGCCGACAAGGGCTATCTGGTACAGAACACCGACGTCAACGACCTCTTGGCCAAGCGCATCGGCAAGACGGCGCTGAAGGCGCAGACGGCGCTCGACATGGTGGAAAGCCACCTTGCCGGCGACCCAGGCACGGTCGACGCCGCCGTCGTTATGATTTCCGAGATCGACTGGTCGGCGGCCCGCAACCTGCCGGTCGCCCGCAACGCGCTCTTCGAAGTTATCCTTCGCAGTGCCGATCAGCATTCGTCCGGCGGCGAAGGCACCAAGATGGACCTCGTCGCGATGATCGAGGGCAAGTCTGCGCAAGAAGCCGAGGATATTCTCTTTGATCTGGTCGCAGGCGAAATTGCCGCGATCCTGCGGGTCTCGAAGGATACGGTCACGCGCAGCAAGGTCTTGAAGGAAATCGGCCTCGACAGCCTGATGGCCGTCGAACTCGGCATGAGCTTCCAGCAGAACACCGGCTTCGACATGCCGCTCAGTGGCGTCGCAGACAACACGACGGTTGGCGATGTCGCCCGTAAGCTCTATGAAAAGGTCAGCAAGCGCGACCAGGGCGACGACAGCGACGGTGCGGACGACAAGTTGGTCACCGAACTGGCGCAACGGCATATCGGCACGGCAAAGGAAAAAGCACAGAGCCAATGAGCACGAACGGAAACGGTCCCGGCTCATCCAAGATGACCAGCAGCCTCAAGGAGAACCTGCTGGACCGGATGAGAAACACGCATCAATCCTCCGAGCGCAACCGCATGGCGCGGTCGGAGCGAGAGATGCCGCCGCCGGCCCGCCGGCAACAGGCCCGTTTCGAGGATCTGCCGGAGTACAAGCAGGTTCAGACCCAGAAGTTTGCGAGCGAACAGCTCGGGATCGCCAACCCGTTCTACCGGGCGCATCAGACCGCGGCCGGCGCCACGACCGTTATCGACGGCCGCAAGCTGATCAATTTTGCGTCCTATGACTATCTTGGCCTCAACCGACACCCGGAGGTGCTGGCGAGGGCAAAGGAAACCGTCGAGACCTTCGGGATCTCCGCCTCGGCCAGCCGACTTGTCGCCGGCGAGCGGCCTGTTCATGTCGAGCTGGAAGAAAAGATCGCGCGCTTCTACGGCGTCGATGCCGCCGTCTGCTTCGTCAGCGGCTATCTGACCAATGTCGCCGCCATTAGCTGCCTGATGGGACCGAAGGATCTCGTCGTCCACGACGAGTTCATCCACAACAGTGCGCTCGCCGGCATCAAGCTTTCCGGGGCCACGCGCCGCCTGTTCAAGCACAATGACGCCAGCGACCTTGAACATGTGCTGCGCACGGTCTCGGGCGATTATCGTCGTATCCTTGTCATCGTCGAGGGCATCTACTCGATGGACGGGGACGTTGCCGATCTGCCGGCTCTCCTGAAACTCAAGGCCGAGTACGGCTTCTGGCTGATGGTCGACGAGGCCCATTCCCTGGGGGTCGTTGGCAAACATGGCCGCGGCCTTGCGGAGCACTTCGGCGTCGATCCGAATGAGATCGACATCTGGATGGGCACGCTGTCAAAAACGACGTCCAGCTGCGGCGGCTACATCGCCGGCAGCGAAGCGCTCGTTGCCGTCCTCAAAGCGTCGGCTGGAGGCTTCGTCTACAGCGTCGGCCTGGCACCGGTTCTGGCCGCGTCGGCCGCCGCAAGCCTCGACGTGCTTGCGCGCGAGCCGTCGCGCACCGCCGCCCTCAGGCGCAATGGTGCGCTCTTCCTGAAGCTTGCCAAGGAGGCGGGTCTGGACACCGGTCTCAGCAGCGGCTTTTCGGTGGTGCCGGTTCTGGTCGGCGATTCACTGCGCGCGGTTCAGCTTTCCAACGATCTGCTTGCGGCCGGCGTCAATGCGCTGCCAATCATCCACCCGGCAGTTCCCGAAGGGCTGGCGCGGCTGCGCTTCTTCATCACCAGCGACCATACCGAAGAGCAGATCCGCAAGACGGTGACCCTGACGGCGGAGCGCCTGAAGGATCTGACCGAACGCAACTTCGGCCTTGGCGGCATCGATATCGACCAGATGATGAAGGCGCTCTCGGCGCGTTGACGAAGCGCAAGCGCCCTCCTGGGGCCGGATGCCGCGAGCGGAAAGCAGCATGACCCATGTGATCATCACCGGCGGCTCCAGCGGCATAGGGCTGGCGATCGCATCGATCTATGCCGGCCGCGGCGCGCGCCTTTCGCTGATCGCGCGCTCCGCCCAGATCCTGAAACAGGCACAGGATGAACTCGCCTCGAAGGCATCGACAGTCGGGGACATCCGGATCGAGACGGCCGACGTTGCGAGGGAGGACGAAGTCACCGCTGCCATCCATCGCTGCGAAGCCGCATTCGGGCCCTGCGACATCCTGGTGACCTCAGCCGGCGTCGTGGAGCCCGGCCGGTTCGAGGAACTTCCCAGCGCCTCCTTCCAGCGGCAGATGGACACGAATTTTTCCGGCACCGTCCATGCGGTGCGCGCCGTCTATGCCGGGATGAAAGAGCGCGGGCGCGGAAAGATCATGATGATCTCTTCCGGCGCCGGCCTTCTCGGCATTTACGGCTACTCCGCCTACTGTGCGTCGAAGTTCGCACTCCACGGCTTTGCCCAGGCGCTGCGCTCGGAGGCGCGTCCGCAGGGGATAGATGTCTCCGTCTGCTTCCCGCCCGACACACAGACACCGCAGTTTCAGCGCGAACTTGCCTTTCGCCCCGCCGAGGCAGCCGCGATCATGGGTACGGTCAGCCCGTGGCCGGCGGAAGCGGTTGCCGGCAAGGTCGTCGACGGCATCGAGCGCGGGCGGTTCGAGGTCCATTTTGGCCTCACGCTTTTTCTTCTCGGCCGCTTCGGCCCGGCTGTCAGACCGGTTCTCAACTGGTGGTTCGACCGCGCAATCGCCCGCAGTAGCGGTGGAGTATCAAAGCGCGGGCGGTAACGGCGCTTGTGCGCGCGAATGATAGGTTCTAAGTCTCTGACCAATCCCGGCCCGCATGAAGCAGCGCCGGCGTGCAAGAAAGCATGAAGGTTTCCGCTTGGCGTTGCTCCCCTTTCAATTGCACGATTATCCGATAACGCTGACGGCCTGCTGTTTCATCTTGTCCTGCGCGGTGATCTTCTTCACCGACCGCTTCGCACTGCCGAAACGCGAGCGCCGGGCAAACCCTTCCCCCTTCGGACGCAAACAGGACGTCATCGATGTCCTCGCCCGCTTGCCCGTTATCGCGCTGGTGTTTGCCGGCTTCTTTGCTGGCTCCTGGCGGCCGCTCTATGCCGCCGCCGGCACGATGAGCTTCTTCATCATCTTCACCGGGATTTCGCGGGCCAAGTTCAAGTTCATCCGCGAGCCGCTGATCTTTTCCGACATCGCCCTCGTCGTCGATGTCTTCAAATACAAGACGATCTTCTATGCCAGTTCGCTGAACATCGTGTTCTGGACGGTCGCATTCCTCTATGTCTTCGGCGTCTCCGGGCTCTACCTCTATTTCGAACCGACGGTTCTGCCCGACCGCGGCAAGGCGTTCTGGATAATGGTGATGGTGGCGATCGCTGCCGGCCCCTGGCTTCTCCTGTTTTACGGCCCGGTGAACCGACCGACGGCGTCGCTCGTCCAGCGGCTCGTCAAAGTGCTCGACGTCAAGATGAACACGGTGCGCTTCGGCACCTTCGGCTCGGTGATTTTCCGCTTCATCATCTGGCTCGGCGTCAAGCGCGAGAAGATCGTCGCCGAACTCTCGGAAATCGTGCGGGCCGCCGTCCAGGACCTGATGGGCGACGACGGCTCGCCGCTGATCGTCGTCTGGCAATCGGAGTCCTTCATCGACATGCGGCATTTCGGCGTCGACACGCTGAAGATGCCGGCACTCGACCGGTTGCGGCGCCAAGCCGCGCAATGGGGCCGCCTCAGCAGCGTCTTTGAAGGCGGCTATACGCTGCGCACCGAATTTGCCGTCATCAGCGGCCTCGTGCCGGACGATATCCACGTGGATGCGAGCTACCCCTATCTGCGGGCATCGCACTATTCCGACGTCGTCTGGCCGGGAAAGATGAAGCGCGCCGGCTGGCACACCCATTTCATACATCCTTACGACCGCACCTTCTTCCTACGCCACAAGGCGATGCCACAGCTCGGCTTTGCCGAGTTGACGATGCTCGATGGGTTCGACCATGTCCCCGCCCGCGACGGACCCTATGTCTCCGACGAGAAGCTCGCGACCAAGGTCATCGATGCCTGTGAGAAGCTGCCGGACGACACGAGCGGTTTCGTTTTCGTCGCCTCGATGGCGAACCACGGCCCGTGGGAGCCGGGCCGCGTTGGCGACCTCACTAATCCGGTGGAGATCTACCTGGCGATCCTGGAGCAATCCGACGCAGCACTGAAGCAGCTGACGGATCGTCTCGACAAGCTCGACCGGCCCGTCTGGTTCGTCTTCTATGGCGATCATGCGCCGCTCTTGAAGTCTTTCGCCGACCCCTTCCCCGATCCGCGCACGGACTATTTCATCGTGCCGCTCGCCAAGGCCAAACCGGCGCAACAACGCCCGGCGGAACCTTCCGACGTCGCGGCCTGGGATCTCATCGAGGCGTTGCTCAACCACGCCAACATCAAGAAGGGCATGCTGCGTTAGCGGCGGCGAGGCGATGGAAAACGCTGCGCTTCACACCGACGTTTCAGAAGAGCTGCCAAGCCGGCGGGTCTTCCTGTTCCTGCAAGGTCCGTCATCGCCGATCTTCCGTAAGATCGCCAACTGCCTGGAGAGCTACGGGCACACCTGTCTGCGGATAAACCTCAACGTCGGCGACCAGATCACTTGGTGGCGCAAGGGCGCATCCAACTATCGCGGAACATTTGCGGGCTGGCCCGCCTACCTTGAGCAGTTCATTCGCGACCGCAAGGTGACCGACATGATCCTGCTCGGCGAGGAGCGCCCTTACCATCAGGCCGCGACCGCCGTCGCGCGACGGGCCGGGGTCGCAATTGCCATCGTCGAGATGGGCTACCTCAGGCCTGACTGGCTGACGCTGGAGCGCGACGGCATGTCGTCGAACTCCCACTTTCCCGCCGACGCCGCCCATATCGTCGATGCTGCGAAGACCCTGCCGGAGCCGGATTGGCGCAAGCACTACAGCCAGACCTTTGTGGCCGATGCGAGCTACGACCTTCTCTACAACCTGCCCAATGTCTTCCTGTGGTTTCTCTTTCCGCATTACCGCCGCCACGCGATCTTTCATCCGCTTGCCGAATATGCCGGCTGGATCCGCCGCCTTGTCGCCGGCAAACGGCGAAGTGCGCGAGCCGATGAGACCGTGCGTGCGCTGCTATCGGATAGCGTGCCCTATTTCGTCTATCCGCTGCAGCTCGAAACCGATTTCCAGCTGCGCGCGCACTCGCCGTTCCATAGCCAGAAGGACGCGATTGACGAGGTCATGACCTCGTTTGCAGCCCATTCGGTTGCGGACACCAGACTGGTCTTCAAGGTTCACCCCCTCGACAACGACCTGATTGGCTGGCGCAATTTCATCGAAGCCAAGGCGGCGGCGCTCGGGCTGGCCGGGCGCGTGTTCTATCTGGATGGCGGTAATCTGGATGTGCTGGCAGAGGCCAGCTCGGGCATGGTCACAGTCAATTCGACCGCGGGTCTGCATGCGTTGAAACAGGGCCGACCGGTCAAGGTGCTGGGTACCGCGGTATTCGACATCGCCGGCTTGACGGACCAGCAGCCACTGGACGACTTCTGGCAAGCGCCTGCTGCGCCTGACGCCGAGGTAAGCACTGCCATGTTCCGGCTGCTTGCCGCCTCGATCCAGGTTCGTGGCAACTTCTATTCGAAAGCAGGAACCGATGCCGGTGCGCAGGCGATCGCCGAGCGCCTGCACGAGAACATGGTCAATCAGCCGGGCGCCTATATTGATCCGCCTCCACGGCGCAAGCCGCAGAAAAAACAACGGCCAGCCTCGCTATCCGCTTAGCCCAGCCGTCAGGGATCAAAACGTTTCCAGGGATCAGGCCACGCCTGCGCGCAGCAGGTCGTGAATATGCAGGATGCCGACGGGGAGACCGTCCTCATCGACCAGGAACAGCACGGTCACCTTGTGATCCTGCATGAACTCCATCGCACCGCTTGCCAGAACATCGCCCCTGATGACGCGGGGGTTGCGCGACATCACCGCCTCGACGGTCTGCGCAAGCAGATCGCCCGACATGTGGCGACGAAGGTCGCCGTCGGTGATGACGCCAGCAAGCTTGCCGTCCTCGTCGACAATGCCGACGACGCCAAACCCCTTGGAAGACATTTCGATGACCGCTTCGCTCATCGGGTGACCGACGCTCAGGAGCGGCACCTGTTCGCCCACATGCGCCAGTTCGCGCACGAGGCGCAACTGTGCGCCGAGCTTGCCGCCGGGATGGAACGTCTTGAAATCTTCGGCCGAGAAACCGCGGCGCTCGAGCAGAGCAATGGCGAGCGCATCGCCGACCGCAAGCTGCAACATGGCCGAGGTGGTCGGCGCCAGCCCATGCGGACAGGCCTCTTGAACCTTCGGCAGAACGATCGGCACTTCGGAGTTGCGGGCCAGCACGCTATCGCGGTTGGACGAGATCGAAACGATCGGCACCTTGAAGCGCTTGGCATAGGTGAGCATGTTGGCGAGTTCCGCCGTCTCGCCCGACCAGGAGAGCAGGATCAGCACATCCTGCGACGTCACCATGCCGAGATCGCCGTGGCTGGCCTCGGTCGGGTGGACGAAATAGGCCGATGTGCCTGTCGACGCCATGGTCGCAGCCATCTTGCGGCCAATATGCCCGCTTTTGCCGATACCGGAAACGACAACGCGGCCCTGGCTTTCGCCGATGAGTTCGATCGCCTCGACCATGCTTTGGGCAAACGCCGTATCGGCGCCGAGGTGATCGGCGAGCGCCTTGATGCCGGCCATCGCCGTCGTCAAAGTCCGGCCGACCGACTCCAATGCAGCCAAACCGCGTCGCTCATCTGCTGATGCGTGTCTCAAACCCATGGTGTTTCCATTCCCGCAAAGACGTTTGCGCCGGCTAGAAGCGGCGTTTCTCAGACCTATTGCAGGCAGATAGGCGCTTTTTCTTGGCAAACCAAGCCGAAGTCATCGAGTTTCGGCAGGAAATCCCGCAAAGACGACGTTTTCGTCAGCCGACGCGCTTTTCTTCCGGCGCTTCGAGCGGCATCGACTTGTCGGCCGCAAACTCTTCAAGCGTCATGGAATCGAGAATCGAGGCAACCGCGTCGCGCACGGTCGTCATCGAGACGCGGACCTGACAGGTCTCGGGATCGTTGCAATCCTCGCAGACCTCATAGGCCGTGCGGCTGGCACAGCGGATCGGCGCGAGCGGGCCGTCAAGCGTGCGGATGACATGGCCGATGCGAATTTCTGCTGCCGGGCGCGACAGCGAATAGCCGCCACCGGGCCCCTTTTTCGAGCGCAGCATGCCGGCATTGCGCAATTCGAGCAGAATCGTGTCCAGGAACTTCTTCGGGATGTTGTTGCGCTGGGCGATCTCGGTGATGAAAGCCGTCTCTCCGGGCTCCAGTCGCGCAAGGTCGACAAGAGCCTTCAATCCGTACTTTCCCTTCTTCGTCAGCATTCCGGCAAGCTTCCCCTGCGGGCCCCTCAAAAACGGGGAATCATCCGCGCAAACGCAATCGTGTTTTTGGCATAGCACAAGAAACGTGCGGCCAACACACAATTGTGGCGCGGAATCAACGCAAAACCTGGTCTTTAGGCTTGCCCGACATGCGGGATACGGTCGCTGTCAGCACTACGCCGCGGCCGCATCACCATGACGCTCGGTTGGCATCGTCTGGCGGGCGAGCAGATGGCGGATGGCCGCGCGGGCTTCGTCAGCCGAGCGGAACCGCTGCGCGTCCAGATCCCAGACGTGATACTTGACTGCGAGAAACTTGAAACGTCCCTCGTCCGGGACGACGACCCCGACGGCTTCGCCGCCATATTCGATAACCTGCTTGCTCATGCAAATAACGCTCCTTCCACACCAGAAGGCGCGGACATTTCAATTTCGGCAAAGGATGAATTTCGAGAGTTCGAGGATCACATTCGGCAGAGGCGAATGTGACGTTTCTTCACTGTTGCACGACAATGGGAACGCGTGCCGAAGAAGGCGGCAATCGAGACGGTTTCGGACATGTCACACTCCTTTGGCTTGGTCCGGCATCGCAATGCCGGAGCGGTTCATGAACAACCGTGAGGCGGACTCGCCCGCGTCACAGTGCTGCAAACTAGAATAATCTACCAATTCCGTCAATTAAAAAGACGATGTCGCGAAAAACATTTCTCAACCCATCAAATTTTAGGGGGTACAGATGCAATATCCGTTCTCCCGATCCGAAACCGGAGGCCCTCACTATCTAGGAAGCGTCGAATCAACCTGCAAGGTACGAGGGTGATAAAGACAGCACTTTCGGACAAAAAAGGGGCGGCCCATAAGACCGCCCCTTCACATTTTGTATCTTCACCTCTGGATCAGGCCGCCGGTGCTCCCGGCTGCGTGGTTCCGGTGCCTGTACGGGTCGCCTCGCGATCCTTCCACCAGCGATTGAGGAAGAGCAGGATCGGGCCACCGATGTAGATCGACGACGTCGTCGCGACGATGACGCCGAAGATCATCGGCCAGGCGAAGCTCTTGACGGCATCGCCACCCCAGATCGCCATCGGCACCAGCGACAGCGCCGTGGCCATCGAGGTGAAGATGCATCGTGCGATTACCTGGTTGATGCTCATGTCGATGAGGTCGGAGAACGGCATCGACTTGTACTTGCGCAGGTTCTCACGCATGCGGTCATAGACCACGACCTTGTCGTTGACGGAGTAACCGATCATCGTCAGCAGCGCGGCAATGGCCGTCAGGTTGAAGTCGATGCCGGTGAGCGCGAAGAAGCCGATCGTCTTGGTGATGTCGAGCAGCAGAACTGCGATCGCGCCGACGGCGAAGTGCCATTCGAAGCGGAACCAGATGTAGAGCAGGATCGCCACCATCGCGAGACCGACGGCAAGGAAGCCCGAACGCGCCAGTTCCGTGCTGATCGTCGGGCCGACGACTTCCGTCCGCTCGAAAGTCACATCAGGAATGGTCTGGACGGCTGCATCCTTGATCTTGTTCAGGGCTACCGTCTGCTCCTGCTCCCCGCCGGGCTGGCGCTGAACGCGGATCAGGACCGACTTGTCCTCGCCGAATTCCTGTAGCGCCACCTCACCGATGTTGAGCGACTCCAGGCCATGGCGCAACGCCGGCAGATCGAGCGTCTGCTTGGATGTCGCTTCTACCTGGATACCACCGACGAAGTCGATGCCGTAGTTGAGGCCGGGCGTGAAGAACAACACGACCGAACTCACCGACAGAAAGGCCGACATGCCGATGGCAACAAAACGACCCTTCATGAAGGAGAAGCTCGGCAGCTTCGGCACGCGGCCGAAGAGCGAGGGGATCTCGAGTTTCTTCATCTTCCGGCGGACGACGACTTCGCGCATCATCAGGCGCACGACGGTGACCGACGTGAACATCGAGATGACGATGCCGAGCATCATGGTGACCGCGAAACCCTTGACCGGTCCGGAGCCGAACGCAAACAGCAGCACGGTGCCCGAAAGCGTGGTGACGTTGGAGTCGATGATCGTTGCATAAGCCTTGTTGAAGCCGATATCGAGCGCCTTCATGGCGCCGGCGCCGCCCTCGGTTTCTTCCCGAATACGGGCATTGATCAGAATGTTGGCATCAACCGCCATGCCGATCCCGAGAATGATACCGGCGATGCCGGGGAGTGTCAGGGTCGAGCCGAGCATTGCGAGCACCCCGACCGTCAAGATGGTGTGCAGCACCAGGCCGACATTGGCAATCATGCCCCATGCGCCGTAGAGCACGACCATGAGGGCAACGACGAGGGCGAAACCGACAAGACCGGTGAAGATGCCCATACGGATGGAATCGCTACCGAGGTTCGGGCCGACGGAGCGTTCTTCAATCACTGTCAGCGGTGCCGGCAGCGCGCCCGAGCGCAGAAGCGCCGAGAGAACGGTTGCTTCCTGCGCGGTGAAGTTACCGCTGATCTGGCCGTTGCCGCCGATGATCGGTTCGCGGATGACGGGCGCGGTCAGGACCTTGCCGTCGAGCACGATCGCGAAGGGGCGGCCGACATTGTCGCGGGTGATTTCGGCAAACTGCCGGGCGCCGAGCGAATCGAAGGTGAACGAGACGATCGGCTCGTTGGTGCGCTGATCGAAGCCGGCCTTGGAATCGGCCAATCGCTCGCCGGAGATGGCGATGCGGCTTTCGACCGGATACTTGTTGCCGTCGTTGGCACCGGGAAGAATATCGACACCGCGCGGTGCCGGCTGGGTCACATCCACGGTCTGGTCGAGCATGTGGAAGCTCATCTGGGCAGTCGAGCCCAGGAGCTGGCGCAGCCCGGTCGGATCCTGCAGACCCGGAAGCTGAACGAGAATGCGGTTGGAGCCGACGCGCTGGATCAACGGCTCGGCCACGCCGACCGTATCGACACGACGGCGGATAATCTCGAGGCTCTGTTCCACCGCCTTGGTCATGCGGTCGTTGAGGCCGGCCTCGGTCATCGCCAGGGTAATGTTACCGCCGTTTTCGGTCACTTCGACGTCGGAAGCCTCGCCGCCGAAACCAAGTGTGCCGACGGGTGCCGCGAGCTCCTTGAGCTTGGGCAGCGCCTTTTCGAGGTCAGCCGGATCGTCGATCTTGACAGTGACGGCATCGCCGCTGATGCGTGCCGACGAGGCCGGGATGCGCTCACCGCGCAGCGCGCGACGGGTGTCGTCGAGCAGGGTTTCAAGCCGTGCCTTGCGCAGACCGGCTGCATCGACTTCAAGCACCAGGTGAGAGCCGCCCTTCAGGTCGAGACCAAGCGTGACGGGCTTCACCGGCAGCCAGGCACCGAATTGCTCGCGTTGCGCCGGCGAGAGAACGTTTGGCAGCGCCGCCAGGCATCCGAAGAGGATGACGGCGACATAGGCGATAATCGCCCATTTGGATGTACGCATGTTGTGGTTCCAAGAGAGCCTGAGCGGGCGCAAGGCGCGTCGTCAGGACTTTGTTTCATCGGGGGCACGAACAGGATTACAAGGATCATCGTGCCCGAATATCGGAAACGATCAGGCGCTCGGAGGCGCGCGGATCTGCGGGCCGCGGTTCGGTAAACCGTCGGCGAAGGCAACACGCCCGAAAGCGAGTACGTCGCCAGTCGGCTCGAAGGGCACCGCCAGGACCGACGCAAAAAGCATCGGCACCGCGCCGTCACCGGTCGCGGATTTGGCATCCTTGCGCTCGGCGGTGAAGCGCAGATCCGAAACCGGCGTGGCGCGCGAAATCTGGCGCGCGGCGGGGTGATCCGAAGGAACGGTGTCAGGCGAGGAGAAATTACCCGCCTGCTGTTCGGCCGAAAGACGCGAGGAAAAGCCCTGGCCGACGACGATCAGCTGCATGGCCATGGAGGCACAGAACAGCCACAGCACGGCGAATAGCCGGCCGGCAAATCTGCCTCTGTTGCCACCACACACTGGGTCCATTCGGGACGCCGCCCCTTCCTCGGCGCTTGGCGCCTGAAAGTTCAATTCAGCCGGAATGCAGCAGATCTAGCCGAAGATCATGGCCGGAATCGAGCACGAGGCGCTCTTAACACCATTGCGGACGCGAAATGTCAAATTTCGCGCCGCTCGAACGGTGTCGTGGTTTGCAGTTTACGCGGTTGCGCCGGTCGTGGTGACCTGGTGGATCTCGATCAGCGACGGCCCGTTGCGTGCGCCAGCGTCTACCAGTGCGCGCGGGAGATCGGCGACCGAGACCAGCCTTTCCGCCTCGATGCCATAGGCCTTGGCCGTGAGGATGAAGTCCGGCGCAGACGGCCTGACACCTTCGGGCGTCACGCCGGTCTCGATCATGTAGGACTCGATCTCCTGGTAGCCGTCATTGTTCCAGACGAGGAAGACCACCCGCGCCTGAACGTCGACGGCAGAGCCTATTTCGGCGAGCGAGAACTGGAAACCGCCGTCTCCCACAAGGCAGACGACGGGCCGCGACGGGTCGGCCACGGCAGCACCGACGGCTGCCGGCGGCGCGTAACCGAGCGCGCCATAACCGGTCGCCGAGTTGAACCAGCTGCGCTGGCGCGGCGCATCGCAATAAAGATTGCCGGCATAGACCGCCTGGGTGGAGTCGCCGACGATGGTGCAGTCCGGCAGCGCCTTGTAGACCGCATCGACCACGGCGATCTCGGCCCGCATCTTGGCCGTCAGTTCTTTCAGCGCCGCCTTGCGCGCAACTTCGGCGCGGGCGGCTCCATCCTTCGGCGCATGCCCCGGCAAGAAGGCAAGAATGCCCGCCGTCGCCGTCTTGGCACCGGACAGGATCGAAAGCGCGGCATGCGGCCCGCGGGCGAGCTGTGCCGCATCGATGTCGGTGCGGATCAGATTGCGCAGCACCGGGAACCCGCCATCGGCATACATGTCGTAATCGGTCTGTCCCATCTCCGTACCGAGCGCGAGAACAAGATCGGCCTCCTTGAGCAGCGATCGCACCGCCTTGAGGCTCGGGCTTGCGGGAACCCGCAGCGGACTGCCGGCGAGCATGCCGCGCGCGTTGACCGTGGTGACGACGGGGGCGCCGATCTGTTCGGCAAGCGCCCTGACCTCCGTCTCGGCGGTAAGCGCACCGCCGCCGCAGATGATGACCGGGCGGGTCGCATCGGCGCAGAGGATGGCTGCGCGTTGCAGCGTCTCGCTGTCGGAGCGCGGGCGGGTGGCTGAGGCCGAGCGGATCGTCTTCGGCTCGATCCGCGCCGTCATGACATCGGTCGGGATCTCGATATGCACCGGCCCCGGCCGGCCGGACAAAAGCACCGAGAAAGCCCGGTCGACGACAAAAGGCAGATCGTCCGGATTGAGCAAGGTGTGCGAGTAGAGCGCCAGCGTCTTGATCATGCCGTGCTGGTCGGGAAGCTCATGCAACAACCCGCGCCCGTGGCCGAGCGAATCGCGGCGGTTGACGCCTGAGATCACCAGCATCGGGATCGAATCCTGCCGCGCCTGCGCCATGGCGGTGATCGTGTTGGTCAGACCCGGTCCGGTGATGACAAGGGCGACACCCGGCTTGCCGCTGACGCGGGCGTAGCCGTCGGCCATGAAGCCGGCGCCCTGTTCATGCCGGGGCGTCACATGGCGGATCTTCGATGCCGCCAGGCCACGATAGAGCTCGACCGTATGCACGCCCGGAATGCCGAAGACCACCTCGACGCCATTGGCCTCGAGCAGATCGACCAGGGCTTCGCCTACCGTTTTCGTGGTCATGCGCGGCGCTCCTGAAGCAGTGTGGCGCGCTCGGCAAGCGCAGTGATGCGACGGCAGGCCTCATCGATGTCCTTGTCAGGCACGGTCAGGCTCATGCGCAGGAAGTTCTGCGCCTCGTCACCGAAGGAGGATCCGGGCATCACTGCGACCCCTTCTTCTTCCAGCAGCGCCCAGGCGAAGGCTTCGCCCGACATGCCCGTTGCAGAGACATCGATCAGCGTGAACATGCCTGCCTCCGGCGGCAGGACCAGAATACCGGGCGCATCGGCCAGCCCCTCGACGACGCGGCGCGAGCGGGACTTGTAGCTCTCGCGCATCCGCCGCGCCGTATCGATGTCGTGGGTCAGCGCGTAGGCCGTCATATCGGCGATGAACGGCTGTACGCCGAAGAGCATGGTTTCCGACACCGGCAGCAGTCGTCTGGAAAACTCGGCCGGGCCAACGGCCCAGCCACTGCGGAAGCCTGGAGCTGCGTGCGACTTGGAGATCGATGAGACGACGATCGTGCGCTCGGCCAGATCCGGATTGTCGAACGGAGAGGCAAAGACGGCGTCGAACACCAGCTCCTCATAGACTTCGTCGCAGACAATCCAGAGGTCGTGGCGGCGCGCGACCTCGCCGATCTCGGCGATTTCGGCAGCGGTCAGCACGGCGCCCGTCGGATTGTGCGGCGTGTTGAGCAGCAGCACCCGGCATTCCGGCGTGATCGCCTTTTCGATATCGGCGGCCTGCATGTGGAAACCGAATTCCGGCTTCAGCGGTACCAGCACCTGATGCGCACCCGTCGACTGGATGACGCCCTCGTAGGTGGCGTAGAGCGGATCGCCGACAAGAACAGCATCACCGGCCTCGACCAGGCCCAGCATGACGCCGAAAAGTGCGGTCTGCGTGCCTGGGAAGCAGAGGACGTTTTCCGTGGTCACATCGGCGCGTCGACGGCGATACTTCTCGACGAGCGCGGCCACGACCGCGTGCTCGCCGCGGCCGTTGGAGTAGCGATAACGACCGGCGTTCATGGCGCGCTGGCATTCATCGATGAGCGCACGGTCCGGCGGCACGTCCGGCTCGCCGATCGTCAGTTCGATGATATCGGCACCACCCGCCTTCAGCTGGCGCGCACGGATGTGCAGCGACCATTTTCCCGAACCGAGGTCTGCGAGCCGATCGGTGATCGAGGCGTAGCGCATGGTGTTCTCTCCCGTTTTCATTGTTTGTCATTGCCGATCGACGCGCCGAGCAGCGCCTCGACCGAGGCCATGGCGATGGCGACCAGTTCGCCCTCGCGGAACAGGTCTCCCGCCAGGCACCCTTCGATCCACAGGCCATCGACAAGACCGTTGATCGCGATCGCGTAGGCGCGGCAGGTTTCTGCGTCGGCCGGCTTGTTCTTCAATGTGAGGAAGTCGGCCAGCAGATCCTGCAGGGTGTTGCGGAAGGTCACATAGCCGTCGCGGTGGATTTCGGCGAGGATCGGGTCGACGCGTACCTGGCTGATGAAGGCAGCCCAGAGCGAGATGCTGCGGCTGTCGGCGACCGGCTCGGTCAGGTTGATGGCGATGAAGTCCCTCAGCCGTGTTTCCGGGTCGCCTTCGACGTGAGCCGCCTTGTCTGTCAAGGAAGCGATCACCGCGCGGTAGGCCTCGGCGACCATCTGGTCCTTCGATTCGAAATAATGCCGGACCAGCCCGGCCGTCACCCCGGCACGAATGGCAATCTGGCGGACCGTCGCACCCTTGAGGCCGAACTCGGCGATGCAGTCGAGCGTCGCTTCGATCAGTTCCTGGCGGCGTTCTCCCTCGGGGGCCCGGTGAAACGTGCGGCGATTCATGCCGCCATCCGCGCCGCCGTTCGCGCCCGGGGGCCGGCGGACGGGTTCGTCAAATCCTTCGGGCGGAACGGACGCATGGAGGCTCCTTCAGGGAAATTCGGGTAGGCGGCAGGCGATAAAAAAACGACGATACGCATTATTATACGCTTGAACAATAGCGGCACAAGTGCAACCATGCCTGCCAACAAACACCGTGACAAGCCAAAGATGCTGCGCGGAAAGACGACAGGGGAACTGTTTCATGCCTTCAAAAAAAGCTCGCAGAGCCATGGGAGCGGCGCGCCGATGACGGATGCGGCCCAGGCAATCGCGGTCACTGACCTGCACAAGCGTTTCGGGCCATTGGAAGTGCTGAAGGGAGTTTCGCTCACAGCGAAACAGGGCGACGTCATCGCCATCATCGGCGGCAGCGGCTCGGGAAAATCCACTTTTCTGCGCTGTATCAACATGCTGGAACTGCCCTCGGCCGGCACCGTCAGCGTGCACGGCGAAAAGATCCGGATGAAGCCGGACGGCCGCGGCGGACTTGTGCCGGAAGATCGCAAGCAGGTTCAGCGCCTGCGCAGCCAGCTCGGCATGGTCTTCCAAAGCTTCAATCTCTGGCAGCACATGACCATCCTCGAAAACGTCATCGAGGCGCCGATCCACGTGCTCGGCAAACAGAAGGCCGAGGCGATCGCAACTGCCGAAACCCTGCTCAAGCGTGTCGGGCTCTATGAGAAGCGCGATGCCTATCCGGCCTTCCTCTCCGGCGGCCAACAGCAGCGCGCCGCCATTGCCCGCGCGCTCGCCATTCAGCCGCTGGTCATGCTCTTCGATGAGCCGACGTCGGCGCTCGATCCTGAACTCGTCGGCGAAGTGCTTTCGGTGATCGGCGATCTCGCCCGCGAGAAGCGCACGATGATCCTCGTCACCCACGAGATGAAGTTCGCGCGCAACGTCGCCAACCACATCGTCTTTCTGCACAACGGCGTCATCGAGGAACAAGGCCCGCCAGAGGCCATCTTCGGCGCACCCAGATCCGAAAGGCTCAAGAAGTTCATCAGCTCCATTCACTGAATTCAGCAATGCTCAACAACCAAAAAAGGGGAACAGCATGAAGAAGACATTGAAAGTCCTGGCGGTCGCAGCCGCCATTGCCGTCAGCGGCGGCATCGCCGCTTCGGCGGAAGCCCTGAAGGTCGGCGTCGCCGCCGAGCCTTACCCGCCCTTCACCGCACCAGATGCCAGCGGCAAATGGGAAGGCTGGGAAGTCGAACTCATGAACGCCGTCTGTGCCGAAGCAAAGCTCGAATGCGTGCTGACACCGGTCGCCTGGGACGGCATCATCCCGGCGCTGACCTCGAAGAAGATCGACATGATCATGAGCTCGATGTCGATCACCGACGAGCGGCTGAAGACAATCGACTTCTCCGACAAGTACTACAACACCCCGACCGGCGTCATCGGCACCAAGGGCGTGGACTTCAAACCGACGCCGGAGGGACTCGCCGGCAAGACCATCGGCGTCCAGGTCTCGACCGTGCACCAGGCCTATGCCGCCAAGCACTTCGCCGCCGCCGGCATCGAGGTCAAGGAATACCAGACGCAGGACGAGGCCAACAACGATCTGGCCGCCGGACGCGTGGACGCGGTCCAGGCGGATGCGATCGCGCTCAAGGCCTTCCTTGCGACCGACCAGGGCAAGGAATGCTGCGATTACAAGGGCGATGTCGCTGAAGACGTGGCCGTGATCGGCCCAGGCGTCGGCGTCGGCCTGCGCAAGGGCGAGACCGAGCTCAAGGACAAGCTCAATGCCGCGATCAAGGCGATCCGCGACAATGGCACGTACGACACGTTCTCGAAGAAGTACTTCGACTTCGACATCTACGGCGAATAAGGCGCAAGCGACCGGCAGTCCTCGGGCTGCCGGTCGCCGCCTTCGGAGGTCGAAGACGCATGGCATCGGATTCTATCGTCAATTGGAGCCTGCTCGCACTGTCCGCACCCGGCTGGGGCGGCGTACTGCTGCAAGGTTTCGTCAATTCCATCCAGATCGCCATCGGCGGTTTTGCGCTCGGCCTGACGCTCGGCGTCGGCGGCGCCTTCGGCAAGCTTTACGGCGGCCCGATCCTGCGCGATCTGCTCGAATGCTACACCACGGTCGTCAGGGCGGTGCCGGAGCTGGTGCTCATCCTCCTGCTCTACTACGCCGGCACCGATCTCCTGAACCAATTGCTTGCCCTGTTTTCGATCGGCCCAGTCGACATCAGCGGCCTGATGGCCGGCATCTTCGTCATCGGCGTGGTCCAGGGCGCCTATTCGACCGAAGTGCTTCGCGGTGCGATCAAGGCGGTTCCGGCCGGCCAGATCGAGGCCGCACGCGCCTACGGCATGTCGCCGCTGAAAGTGCTGCGGCGCGTCACCCTGCCGGCGATGCTGCCCTACGCCATTCCCGGCCTATCCAATCTCTGGCTGATCGCCACCAAGGACACGGCGCTTCTGGCGGTGGTCGGCTTCAGCGAGCTGACGCTGGTCACGCGCCAGGCCGCGGGTACGACCAAGGCCTATCTCCTGTTCTTCCTCGCTGCGGGCGCGCTCTATCTGGCGCTGACGCTCGTTTCCAACATCTTCATCGGCATGCTGGAACGGCATGCGAGGCGCGGTTTCGCGGAGCAGCGATGACGGATCAAACCACCCACGCCGTCGCCTACACACCCGAGGACCTGCCGACCGCGCGCAGCTTCTTCCAGCCGCATCGCATCGTGATGATGCTGGTCTTTGCCGCTTTCGTCATCTGCGTCGCCGTCTTCATGCGCTGGGACTGGTTGCCGCGCTACCTGCCGCGGCTCGGCTGGGGCATTCTCGTCAGCCTGGTGATGCTGTTCAGCACGTCGATCCTCGGCTTCCTGTTAGCGGTGCCGATCGGGCTGGCGCAGGTGACCGGCCCCTGGTTCTTCAAGCTGCCGGCAAAGGTGTTCTGCACCGTCGTTCGCGGCACGCCGCTGCTGCTGCAGCTTTGGCTTCTCTATTACGGGCTCGGCTCGCTGTTCCCGCAATTTCCTGCCATCCGCCAATCCTTCCTCTGGCCCTATCTGCGCGAAGCCTGGCCCTATGGCGTCGCGGCGCTGACGATATCCTTCGCGGCCTATGAGGGCGAAGTCATGCGCGGCGCGTTCGCGGGCGTTCCCGCCGGCGAACTGGAGGCGGCCAAAGCCTATGGCATGAGCCGCTGGACGATGTTCCGCCGCATCTGGTTGCCGCGCGCCATCCACCGCGCGCTGCCGACGCTCAATGGCGAGGCGGTGCTGCAGCTGAAATCGACGCCGCTGGTGGCGACGATCACCGTCGTCGACGTCTACGCCGTCATCTCCAAGGTGCGCCAGGAAACGTTCCTGACCTACGAGCCGCTGCTGTTGCTCGCGCTCATCTACATGTGCCTCACCGGCATTCTGGTGGTCGCCTTCCGCACATTCGAAAACCGCATTCCAACTCGTGGTGCATGACATGAAGCTTTCCTCCGCCATCGACAACGCCATGCCGGAACTCGTCGCCATCCGCCACGATCTGCATGCCCATCCGGAACTGGGGCTGGAAGAGACGCGGACCTCGGCCTTCATCTCCCGGCACCTTGCCGAACTCGGCTACGAGGTGACGACCGGGCTTGCCAAGACCGGTGTCGTCGGGACCCTGCGCAACGGCAGCGGATCACGCTCGATCGGCATCCGCGCCGATATCGACGCCCTGCCGATCCTGGAGGAAACCCGCCTCGACTACGCCAGCAAGACACCGGGACTGATGCATGCCTGCGGCCATGACGGCCATACGACGATGCTGCTCGGGGCGGCGCGCGCGCTTGCCGAACGCCGCAATTTCGATGGTACCATCCACCTCATTTTCCAGCCGGCCGAAGAGAATTTCGGCGGCGCCAAGATCATGATGGATGAAGGGCTGTTTGAAAAATTCCCCTGCGATGCGGTCTTTGCGCTTCACAACGAACCGGGCCTGCCCTTCGGCCAGTTCGCCCTGCGTGAAGGGCCGATCATGGCGGCGGTCGACGAAGCGCGCATCACCGTGCACGGGCGCGGCGGCCATGGCGCCGAACCGCAGGAAACCGCCGATCCGATCGTCTGCGGCGCCTCGATCATCATGGCGCTGCAGTCGATCGTTTCGCGCAACATCCACCCGATGGACCCGTCCGTTGTCACCGTCGGCGCCTTCCACGCGGGCTCGGCCAGCAACATCATCCCGGAGCGTGCCGAGATCGTCGTCGGCATTCGCTCCTTCGATCCCGGCGTTCGCGACGAACTGGAGCGCCGCATCCGCATGATCGCAGAGGCGCAAGCTGCAAGCTTCGGCATGCGCGCAACGGTCGACTATCTGCGCAGCTATGACGCGACCATGAACCACAAGGCGGAAACAGATTTCGTCCGCGACCTCGCCGTTCGTTTTGCCGGTGCCGACAAGGTGGTCGACCTCGCCCGCCCATTCATGGGCAGCGAGGATTTCGCCTATATGCTGCAGGAGCGGCCGGGGACATACTTCTTCCTCGGCTCAAAGGTGAGCGGCGAGGAGAAGCCGCTCCACCATCCCGCCTATAATTTCAACGACGATCTGCTGCCGATCGGCGCCGCCTTCTGGACCGAACTTGCGGAAGCCTATCTGCCGACCCGGTGAACACCGGTCCTCGAGCGTAAAGCGCTACCATTTCCCCGCGCCGTCGACGACCGGCGCGCCCGCTCCCTTTTGCCGCAAGCGAGACATTGCCGCAGTGTGACAACGTGGCGGCCAGCCCAACATTGACCTTTGGCAATTTTGGCGCAGATTCAAGCACATGCTGAAACGCCGGCGCAACCATAGGGTTGGCCGGCCCCGAAAGGCAATGCGCAACACCTGGGATCGCAATGATCCGAGGCCGTAGCTGCGCAACAGACCAGAGAGCTGCAGTGCGTCTTGCCGGTCCACATGGACAGGCGGCGCCGCGCGTCTGAAAGGATTGTGCCCGTGTTTGAAAGTTTCGATGCGACGATACTTGCCCGCATCCAGTTCGCCTTCACCGTCTCGTTCCACATCATCTTCCCGGCCTTCTCGATCGGTCTTGCAAGCTACCTTGCGGTGCTTGAAGCGCTGTGGCTGTGGAAGAAGGACGAGGTCTACCTCGAGCTGTTCAATTTCTGGAAGACGATCTTTGCCGTCGCCTTCGGCATGGGCGTCGTCTCCGGCATCGTCATGTCCTACCAGTTCGGCACCAACTGGAGCGTCTTTTCCGACAAGGCGGGGCCGATTATCGGGCCGCTGATGGGCTACGAGGTGCTGACCGCCTTCTTCCTCGAGGCGGGATTCCTGGGCGTCATGCTCTTCGGCCTCAACCGCGTCGGCCCGAGACTGCATTTTCTGGCGACCGTCATGGTGGCGATCGGCACGCTGATCTCGGCCACCTGGATTCTCTCGGCAAATTCGTGGATGCAGACGCCGAGAGGCTTTGAAATCAACGAGGTCGGACAGTTCGTGCCGGTCGACTGGTGGGCGATCGTCTTCAACCCGTCCTTTCCCTATCGCCTCGTGCACATGGTGCTGGCCGCCTATCTGACGACCGCCTTCGTCGTCGGCGCCTGCGGCGCCTGGCATCTCATCCGCAGGACGGCACCCCGCCGCGCGCGAAAAATGTTCTCGATGGCGATGTGGATGGCGGCGATCGTCGCGCCGATCCAGATCTTTGCCGGTGACATGCACGGCCTCAACACGCTGGAGCACCAACCGGCCAAGGTGATGGCGATGGAAGGTCATTACCAGAGCCACCCGGATGGTGCGCCGCTCATCCTCTTCGGCATTCCCAACTCCGCCGAGAAACGCGTCGACTACGCCATCGAAGTGCCGAAGCTGTCGAGCCTGATCCTCAAGCACGATCTGAACGCGCCACTTACCGGCCTCGACACCATTGCCGAGGAGCTGCACCCGCCCGTCGGCATCGTCTTCTGGTCCTTCCGCATCATGGTCGGCCTCGGCTTCGCCATGCTCGGCATCGGGCTTTGGAGCCTGTGGTGTCGGTATCGCGGCACGCTGGACAGCAATACCTGGCTGCATCGAGCCGCAGTCCTGATGGGGCCAGCCGGTTTCGTCGCCGTGCTTGCCGGCTGGGTCACAACCGAAGTCGGGCGTCAGCCCTATACGGTTTACGGTCATCTGCTGACGAAAGACTCGGTCGCCCCGATTGCTGCACCTGCCGTCGGCGCGTCGCTGCTCGCCTTCATCATCGTCTACTTCTTCGTTTTCGGCGCAGGCACCTTCTACATCCTGCGGCTGATGGCGCGGCTGCCGCGCGATCCGACGCCGGATCTCGACGAGGGACCGATCCGCGCGGCCGGTGCCGCTCTCGCCAACCCCCATGGAGGTCATCATGGACATTGATCTGCCGCTGATCTGGGCCGGCATCATCGCCTTTGCGGTGCTCGCCTACGTCATCCTAGACGGTTTCGACCTCGGTGTCGGCATCCTCTTTCCGTTCTTTCCGGAAAAACATGATCGCGACGTGATGATGAACTCGGTCGCGCCCGTCTGGGACGGCAACGAGACCTGGCTGGTGCTTGGCGGCGGCGGCCTGATGGCAGTGTTTCCGCTCGCCTACGCGACGATCCTGCCGGCACTTTACGCGCCCATCATCGCCATGGTCATCGGCCTCATCTTCCGTGGCGTCGCCTTCGAGTATCGCTGGCGTACCAGGCGGGCCGAGTATCTCTGGAACTGGGCTTTTGCCGGCGGCTCGATGCTCGCCGCCTTCGCGCAAGGCATCACGCTCGGGGCACTGGTTCAGGGCATCCCCATTGCGAACCGCGCCTATACCGGCGGATGGTGGGACTGGCTGACGCCGTTCTCGATCATGACCGGCATCGCCGTCGTCGTCGGCTATGCGCTGCTCGGCGCCACCTGGCTTGTCATGAAGACCCATGGAGACCTCGCGGATCGGGCTCGCAACCTCGCCCTCAAATGCTCGTTCGGCACCATCGCCGCCATGGGCATCGTCAGCCTGTGGACGCCCTTCCTCGAGCCGCTTTATCTCCAGCGCTGGTTCGGCTGGCCGACTGCGATCTTCAGCATCATCGTGCCTCTGCTGGTGCTTGGCTGCCTCTACCTCTTGATATCGGGCATCAGGACCCGTCATGACACACGGCCGTTTCTTGCCGCGCTCGGGCTGTTCGTGCTCGGTTATGCCGGCATCGGCATCAGCTTCTTTCCCTATATCGTGCCGCCGTCGCTGACGATCTGGGATGCGGCAGCACCCGACGCGAGCCTGTCGTTCCTGCTCGCAGGCGCGCTTGTGCTGGTGCCGATCATCCTTGCCTATACCGGCTATGCCTATTGGGTGTTCCGCGGCAAGATCGACCCGGAGGAGGGCTACCATTGAAAAGCGAAATGGGAACCGGCCGCAAGCTTCTCTGGTTCATCGGCCTCTGGTGTGCAGGCGTGGCGACCGTCACCGTCGTCGGGCTTGCGATCAAGCTGATGATCGGCACCTGATCATGATGGTTCGGTGACAGGGCATAAAGCCTCGCTCAAGCTTGGCGGGTTAGCTTTTCCCAACACGTCAGCAGGCGATCGCCGCGGACGGAGACAGGACCGCACCCTCCTCCCCCGCCCAGCGATCGCCTGCTGAGGTGACCAACGTCTCGGGGTCACCGTCCGCCATGCGACCCTGTTGCCTCTTCTCAGATCATCCGCCGTTTGTTAGCAGTGCGCCGCAAGAGCGTCGCGTGCCCATGCGCGCGCACGGCATCCCTGCCGCAACCGGACGAGACAGATGCGAAAGACCCCAGCCGAATGCACTGATATGGCCGATGTACGCGCCGAGATCGATCGGCTCGATCAGGCGCTGATGGCGCTTTTCGCCGAGCGCTGGGGCTATATCGACAGGGCGGCAGAGATCAAACGGCCACTGAAACTGAAGGCCGATATCCCGGCACGGGTTATGGAAGTGCGTAAGAATGCCCGCAAGAATGCCGAGCGCCGGAATCTCGACCCGGATTTCTACGAAGAGATCTGGGCGCGGCTGATAAACCACGCGATCGCGCACGAGCAGAAGATATTGGGCGAGACGGACGGTGACGATCAAACGCGCTGATCGAACACCTCACGCCAATCGGATCTGCGGACGCTCCAGATCGTAGCTGTTCATGCGCGCGAGATGCTCTTCCCAAGCGAATGCACTCTGGACGATCTCGTCAAGGCTTGCATGGGATGGCGCCCAATCCAGCTTCAGCCGCGCCAGCGACGGATCGGCGACGATGCGGGCGATATCGCCCGGTCGCCGCGGCCCATGCTCGACCGTGATGTCACGGCCGGACAGGCGCCTGATGGTGTCGATGACCTGCAAAACCGAAAAACCCTCGCCATAGCCGCAATTGCTGACCAATGGCTCCCCGCCGGCCCTGAGATAGGCAAGTGCACGCATATGGGCTTCGACCAGATCCGTGACATGGATGTAATCGCGCACACCTGTCCCATCCGGTGTCGGATAGTCGGTTCCGTAGATATCGATCTTCGGCCTTTTGCCGAGGGCGGCCTCGCAGGCGACCTTGATCAGATGCGTCGCCCCCGTCGTCGACTGGCCGGTTCGGCCCTTTGGGTCGGCACCGGCAACATTGAAATAGCGCAGCGCCACATAACGGAATGTATGCGCCGCCGCTGCATCCCGCAGCATCAACTCGGCCATCAGCTTCGACAGTCCGTAAGGACTTTCCGGGTGGGGTGTCGCCGTCTCGCGCACCGGGTCTTCACCGTCCTGGCTACCGTAGACGGCGGCCGTCGACGAAAAGACGAAATGGCCGACACCCGCCTTTACGCCCGCCTCGATCAGCGTGCAGGTATTGGCAGTGTTGTTTTGGTAGTAGGCCAATGGATGGGCAACGGATTCCGGCACGATCGCAGAGCCTGCAAAATGCACGATCGCGTCAATCGCGTGTTCGTCAAAGATCCGCGCCAGCAAAGCCTTGTCGCCAACGTCACCGCGATAGAAGCGCGCCTCTGATGGCACGGCCCAGCGAAAGCCGGTGGACAGCCGATCGAGCACAACCACATCCTCGTCGGCGTCTAGCAACGCCCACGTCATGTGGCTGCCGATATAGCCGGCGCCGCCCGTTACCAACACGGCCATCTGCTGCTTCCCATTCCCTGCAATGTCACGGACAGAAAACCCCATCGATGCTTTCGGAATAGGTAAAGGCGACACGTCCGCACGGTCGCGTGACCACAATTCTTTGGTGTAGAGTTAAGAAAGGGTCACATCGGGAACCCGCGGGCGGCCACGCCCACGGGTCGAGGCAAAGACGGGGGCTCAGCGGCCGAGAATGTAATTCTGCAGGCGGCTTGCCGCTTCGGCGACCTGCACCGGATCACGCAGGAAGCAGGCGCGCATGAACAGCGAACCGCCATCGCCGAAGGCTGTTCCCGGCGCAAGGCCGACGCCCGTCTTGTCGACGATATCGATGGCGGCAGCGCGCGAATCCGTAACGCCGTCGATCTTGAGAAACGTGTAGATCGCGCCATCGGGCTTCAGCGTTTCAACCCGATTGGTGGCAATCAGCGCGTCGCAAAGCAAGTCACGGCTCTGTGCCGCCTTGGCAATGTTGGCGTCGACGAAAGCATCGCCCTCGTCCAGCGCCACGACGGCGCCGCGCTGCATGAACTGCGCTACGCCCGAAGTTGCGTATTGCACCAGATTTTCGAGCACCTGGCCGATTGCCGGCGGCGCCACGATCCAGCCGACGCGCCAGCCGGTCATCGACCAGTTCTTGGAGAAGGAGTTGACGAAGATGATGCGCTCGTCATCCTCCATCACGTCGAGGAAGGACGGCGCCCGGCCACCGGCGTAATGATAAAGCGCATAGATCTCGTCGGCGACGATCCAGAGGCCATGCTTGCGCGCCAGCCCAAGGATGGCGCGGAGATCGTCATGGCTCGCGGTCCAGCCGGTCGGGTTCGACGGCGTGTTGATGAACAGGGCCTTGGTCTTCGGGCCTATCGCCGCTTCGAGCCGCTCGAGGTCGAGCTGCCACATGCCGTTTTCGAAACGGAGCTGCACCGGGACCGGCTTGACGCCCGACAGTTCGGCCGCAGCGGCAAAGTTCGGCCAGGCCGGGGTCAGAAGCACCATTTCATCGCCCGGCGAGGTGATCGCCTCGATCGCAAGCTTGATCGCCTGCATGCCCGAACCGGTGACATAGAAATGGTCCGCTGACAGGTCCTTCTGGAAGCGGCGCTGATAGTAGCGCGACAGCGCCTCGCGCAGCTGAGGGATGCCACGCTGCCAGGTGTAGAAGGTCTCACCGGCGAGCAGCGCTTCGCTGGCCGCCTCGGAAATGAAAGCTGGCGTCGAAAGATCGCCTTCACCCACCCAGAGCGGGATCAGACCGTCGCGCCCACGGGCATAATTCACGACCTCGACGATGCCGCTTTCCGGCGCTGCGAGTGCACGGGGGCTGATGGTGGTCATGATGGTCATCGACGGGCTCCTGGATCACGATGCCTTCAGGTCGGATCGACCCACGACCTCGGTGATTGGTTCTTATGAATGAGAGCGGGATACGGGCGGAAAACCGCTCACGCATATCCTCATCCCGGTCCTCAATTGCCCGTCGCTTCTAACCGCTTTCGCCAAAACGATCACGCGACTTTATCTGACCGATTTATTGATTTCTGTGATGGGTCCGCGGGCTCGGGTCGATGCCGGAGCCCGCGAAGAGAAGAAACTCAGGCGCGCTGCTTCAACAGGTCACGAATTTCCGACAGCAGCAGAACGTCTTGCGGAGGCGGTGCGGCCGGTGCGGCTTCCTTCTGCTTTTCGAGCGACGCGCGCATGCGGTTCACGGCCTTGATCATCAGGAAGATGATCCAGGCGAGGATCAGGAAGTTGATGAGGACGGTGATGAAGTTGCCATAGGCAAACACGGCACCTTGCTGACGGGCAGCAGCCAGAGACGTCGCCGTCACATTGGCCGAGAGCGGCAGGAAGTAGTTGGAAAAATCGAAACCGCCGCCGGTCAACGCACCGACGATGGGCATCACCAGGTCTTCGACGATCGAGGTGACGATCTTGCTGAAGGCAGCGCCGATGATCACACCGACCGCGAGATCCATGACGTTCCCGCGGGCAATAAACTCTTTGAACTCATTCAGCATACGTCTCTCCGTATATCCCCGTTGAAGGCGACCGCCGGCGCTGTCCCGCGCTGCAACCGTTCACGAAATCTAAACCAAAGCGGCCAGCGAAGAAACCTTTCTTTGCCTTTGATCAAATCGCGTGCAAGCGAGTTCTGCGGTAGCGGGCCGCACGCGGCAGAAGACTGCAGGCGGCCACGTTTTTTCCAGTCTCGCCTTGGACTTAAGACTGATGCCGGAGGCAATTCTCAACCTCCCGGACTTGGCCTATGCTTACGCCCGGAGGAATGAGGCATGCTCTCGGGTTCGGTCATCTTCGCCTCGGCTTTCGCCTATCTGCTGCTGCTTTTCGCAGTCGCAAGTTACGGCGACAGGCGGGCCAGGAGAAAAAGTACTGCGGTCAAAGGCAGGCCGCTGGTCTATGCGCTGAGCCTTGCGATCTATTGCACGTCCTGGACCTATTTCGGTGGCATCGGCCTTGCGGCCGAGCGCGGCCTCGAATTCACCGGCATCTACATCGGCCCGATCCTGATGTTCACGCTCGGCATGCCGCTTATCCGCAAGATCATCCGGCTGGCCAAGACCGAAAAACTGACGTCGGTCGCCGACTTCATCGCCGCCCGCCACGGCAAAAACCCGGCGGTGGCGGCGATCGTCGCGCTGATCTCGCTGGTCGGCGCCGTGCCCTATATCGCTCTGCAGCTGAAGGCGATCTCAAGCTCGGTCGCAGCCATGATCAACACCAGCGATTACGGCATCGGCGCCGGGCAAAGCTTCATCGACCTACCTCTGCTCGTCACCCTGTTCCTCGCCTGCTTCGCCATCGTCTTCGGCACCCGGCACACGGACGCAACCGAACACCAGGACGGCCTGATCCTGGCGATCGCGATGGAATCGGTGGTCAAGCTGGTGGCGCTCGTTACCGCCGGCCTTTACATCGTCTTCGTGATCTTCGACGGACCGATGCATCTGTGGACGCTGGCGCAGCAGAGCCCGGCCGTCGAACAGGCGCTGCACTATGAAACCCCGATCGCGCGCTGGATCCTCTTAATCGTCACCTCGGCTTTCGCGATCATCATGCTGCCGCGGCAGTTTCACGTCACCGTCGTCGAGAACCGCACCGAAGGCGAGTTGCGCACCGCCGGCATTCTCTTTCCGCTCTATCTCGTCGCCATCAACCTGTTCGTGCTGCCGATCGCGATTGCCGGCATCCTGACCTTTTCGGGATCCGGCGACGCCGACCTCTATCTCTTGACGCTGCCGCTTGCCAACGGCCTGCCACTGTTGACGCTCATCACCTTCATCGGCGGCTTTTCCGCCGCGACGGCGATGGTCATCGTCGCCTCCGTGGCGCTGTCGATCATGATCTCCAACGATATCGTCATGCCGGTGTTCCTGCGCCGCAACCTCGGCCAGCGCGGCGGGATGCAGGAAAACCTCGCAGGCACGCTGCTCAACATCCGCCGCACCGCGATCTTCGTCGTGCTTTTGCTCGGTTATGCCTATTATCGTTCGGCCGATATCAGCGCCGGCCTCGCCTCCCTCGGCCTCCTCTCCTTCGTCGCGATCTCGCAGATGGCGCCGTCGCTGCTCGGCGGCCTCGTCTGGCGCCAGGCCAATGCCCGCGGCGCGATCTGCGGCATGGTCTCGGGCTTCTTCGTCTGGGCCTATCTCCTGTTCCTGCCGAGCCTCGGCGGGCCAGACAATTCGCATGTCGCAACGACAGTGCTGAGTTTCCTGCTGCCCTTCACCGACGTCTTCTCCGGGCCGGATGCCGACCCCTTGGTCAACGCGACCGCCCTCAGCCTGCTCGTCAACCTGACCATGTATGTGCTTGCGTCGCTGACGCGCGCGCCGAAGCCCCTCGAACGGTTCCAGGCGGGGGTCTTCATCACACGGCGTTCGCGCAGCGAAAGGGCATTTCGCGGCCGCAAGACGAAAGTCACCGTTCGCGACCTCAAGGCGACGATCGCGCGTTACATGGGCGACGAGCGCATGCAGCGTTCGTTCCACACCTATGAGCGCCAGTCCGGGCGCTGGCTCGACGACAATGCGCCGGCCGACATGGCACTGGTGCATTTTTCCGAACAGCTGCTCGGCAGCGCCATCGGTTCGTCCTCGGCCCGCCTCGTCTTTTCGCTGGTGCTGCAACGGGTCGATGACACCTCGTCGGATACGGCCTGGTTGCTCGACCAGGCAAGCGAAGCGCTGCAGTACAACCAGGATATGCTGCAGACCGCGCTTTCGCAGATGGACCAGGGCATCGCCGTCTTCGACAATGCCAACAACCTGATCATCTGGAACAGGCGCTTCCGCCAGCTGCTCGACCTGCCGGAGGCCGCCGGCCAGGTCGGCTTTCCGCTTGCCGACATCGTCGCGATCCTCACCAAGCGCGGCGATATCCGCAAGGAGGACGAGAAGCGGCTGATCGCCAACTTCCTGACGCTCGACAAGCCGTTCCTGCTGGAACTCGGCAACGGTCAGCAGATCATCGAAGTGCGCACCAACGCCATGCCCGACAAGGGCATCGTCACGACCTATACCGACATCACCCAGCGGGTCGCCGCCGACATGGCGCTGAAACAGGCGAACGAGACGCTGGAGCTGCGCGTCGCCGAGCGCACCGGCGAACTGACCCGGGTGAACCACGAGCTGGCCGAAGCGCGTGCCGCCGCCGAAGAGGCCAATATCGGCAAGACGCGGTTCTTCGCCGCCGCCGGCCACGACATCCTGCAGCCGCTCAATGCCGCCCGGCTCTACTCGTCCTCGCTGGTCGAGCGGTTGGGAGAATCCGACAACAGCACGCTCGTCGAAAACATCGATTCGTCGCTCGAATCGGTGGAAGCCATTCTCGGTGCCGTGCTCGATATTTCCCGGCTCGATACCGGCGCGATGAAGGCGCGCCTGCAATCGGTGCCGCTCAACGATCTCTTGAGGCGTGTCGAAACGGATTTTGCCCCCATGGCGCGGGCGAAAGATCTCGAGCTGGTGGTGATGCCGACCTCCTTAGTGGTGCGCACCGACCCGAACCTGCTCAGGCGCGTCGTCCAGAACCTGGTCTCGAACGCCGTCAAATATACGCTTCGGGGCAAGGTGCTCGTCGGCGTGCGCCGGCGCGGCAAGATGGCGACGATCGAAGTGCTGGATTCCGGCATCGGCATCCCGTCGTCGAAGTTCCGCACGGTCTTCAAGGAATTCGCACGGCTCGACGAAGGCGCGCGCACCGCGTCCGGCCTTGGCCTCGGACTTTCGATCGTCGACCGGATCTCGCGCGTGCTCAACCACCCCGTCAGCCTGCAGTCGAAGCCCGGCAAGGGCACCGGCTTCAAGGTGACGGTGCCGCTCGATCCGACCGCTGGGGAACGGGTCACCGTCGGGCCCGTGCCGACGACGAAGGCCAGCGAGGCGCTCAACGGGCTGCGCGTGCTCTGCATCGACAACGAGCCGCGCATCATCGAAGGCATGCGGGTGTTGCTGTCGGGTTGGGGCTGTATCGTCACGACGGCGGAATCGCTGGTCGCCTGCACGCAAATGTCGGCGTCCGCGCAGGAGCGTCCGCATGCCATCATTGCCGACTACCATCTCGACGACGGCACCGGCATCGAGGCGATTGCGCGGATCCGGGCACTGTTTAGCGAAAACATCCCGGCCCTGCTGGTCACGGCCGACCGGTCGCCGGAAGTGCGTGGTGCTGCGGAACGCGACGGCGTCGGCCTGCAGAACAAGCCGGTTCGCCCCGCCGCAATGCGCGCGTGGCTGACCCAGCTTTCAACGGCGGCGAAAGCAGCGGCGGAGTAAACCTGATCCGGCGACTTCAGGCCGCCGCGACCGTTCCTATCTTCGAAAGCTGGATGACCGCCTGCGTGCGGCTGTCGACGTTGAGCTTCAACAGGATCGCCGAGACATGCGCCTTGATGGTCGCCTCGGAAACCCCGAGTTCATAGGCGATCTGCTTGTTGAGCAGGCCCTCGCCGAGCATGCTGAGCACACGCGATTGCTGCGGCGTCAATGTCTGCAGCCGCTGCAGCAGATCGGCCACCTCGGGCTCGTATTCCTGCCCCTGAGTATAGCCGGCCGGCACGAAGACTTCGCCGGCCATGACTTTCTCGATACCATCGCGGATTTCCTCGATGCCCGCCGATTTCGACAGGAAGCCGGAGGCGCCGAGATCGAGCGCCCGGTGGATCGTCGCGGGATCGTCATGGGCAGACACCACCATGACGGGCAGGCTTGGAAATTCGGCGCGAAGGGCGATCAGGCCCGACAGTCCGCTGACGCCGGGCATGGTCAGGTCGAGCAGCATCAGGTCGGCATCGGGGCAATCGGCGGCGGCCTTGCGGGCGGCGGCGAAATCGCCGGCCTCGACGATGGCGGGCGCGCCAGCCATGCCGCTCAATGCCTGCCGCATGGCGCCGCGAAACAGCGGGTGATCGTCTGCGATGATGATGGTCATGTCCGGCGTCATGTCGCTCCCTCCCAAGAGCTTCGGCGACACCCCGCGTCCCCACGCCGGTTGTCGCCGCACGGTCCGTCCGACCCGTCAGGTCTTCTGCGGCGACGTTCCGTCGCTGCTGCCCTCAAGATCCTTCACGATATCCATGAACTTGCGCATCATTCTTTCCATGATGCCCATTGTCCGGTCAATCTCTTCGTCGGTCGGAAGGTCCGGTTTTGCGACGGCTCCACCGGATTCGACAACCTTTTCGAGCGCCTCCACCCGCTTGGTCAAGAGATCGATCTCCAGCTCGAAGGCCGTGCGCTCGTCGGCGGCCATGCGGCAGACAAGCTGACCGTCCCGTTCCAGGCAGAGCGAGACCTCGCCGGTCTGGGTGTCGAGCCGGGCAATGCCGGTCTCCGATTTCTGCATGGCGTAGCGACCCGGCGCCGGCTCCTGGGCGCGTGCGCCACCGGCAAGGCCGAGGCTACCGCCGATAAGCATGACTGCAATTGCTCTTCTCATGATTTGCTCTCCGTTGCGGACATGCGGGCGGAAAACCGCCGGTGAACCGCCTTCTGCAATGGACAATCGCCGATATTTGCGGCAAGGCCACGACAGGATATCACGACGGACAAGCGGGCATCATGAGCTCAATCATATACAAGATCGTTCCGGCCGCACTATGGCAGGAAGCCAGGCGCACCGGCCGCTTCGATGGCGCCCCCATGGACCTTACCGACGGCTACATCCACTTTTCGACCGGCGAGCAGGTCGTCACGACTGCCGCTCTCTACTTCGAGGGCCAGGAAGGTCTGCTGCTGGTGGCGGTCGATGGCGATGCGCTTGGCGAAGAGCTCGTCTATGAGACCTCGCGCGGCGGTGCCCTTTTCCCGCATCTCTACGCACCGCTGTTCCTGTCCGCCGTCCTGTGGGAAAAGCCGCTTCCGCTCGGCGCCGACGGCCGTCACGTCTTCCCGGAACTCGACGCATGATCAATCCCTTTGCCAATCTTGCCCGCCGCGGCCTCTTTCTCTTCGATCCGGAAGCCGCCCACGGCCTGTCGATCAAGGCGCTGAAAACAGGCCTCGTGCCGAGCTGTCCGACCGGGCAGGACAAGCGGCTGACCCAGACCGTTGCCGGCCTCGCCTTCCCCAATCCGCTCGGCATGGCCGCCGGCTACGACAAGAACGCCGAAGTGCCGGAAGCGCTGTTGAAGATCGGCTTCGGCTTCACCGAAATCGGCACGGTGACGCCGCGCCCGCAATCGGGCAACGACAAGCCGCGCATCTTCCGTCTGGTCGAGGACGAAGCGGTGATCAATCGCCTCGGTTTCAACAATGAGGGCCATGGCGCAGCACTCGCGCGGCTGAAGGCCTGCTCGCGCGATGCGCTGATCGGCGTCAACATCGGCGCCAACAAGGACAGCGCCGACCGCATCGGCGACTATGTCAGCGGCATCCACACGTTCTACTCCGTCGCCAAGTATTTCACGGCCAACATCTCCTCGCCGAACACGCCCGGCCTGCGTGACCTGCAGGCCCGCGAAAGCCTGTCCGCGCTGCTGTCGGCCGTTCTTGCCGCACGCGACGACGAAGCCGCGCGCAGCCAGAGAAATGTGCCGGTGTTCCTCAAGATCGCTCCCGATCTGACCGAGGAGGGCATGGACGACATCGCCGCCGAGGTTCTGGCGCACAAGCTCGACGGCCTGATCGTCTCGAACACGACGCTTTCGCGCGACGGTCTCAAGGACCAGCGGCAGGCGGGCGAAAGCGGCGGCCTGTCCGGCAAGCCGCTGTTCGAGAAATCGACGGCCGTGCTTGCCCGCATGCGCAAGCGCGTCGGCCCTGACCTGCCGATCATCGGCGTCGGCGGCGTCAGCTCGGCAGAAACGGCTGCGGAGAAAATCCGCGCCGGGGCCGATCTGGTGCAGCTCTATTCCTGCATGGTCTACGAAGGGCCGGCGCTGCCCGGTCGGATCGTGCGCGGGCTTTCCGATCTCTGCGATCGCGAAGGCCTGACATCGATCCGCGATCTGCGCGACAGCCGGCTCGACTACTGGGCCGAGCGGAAGGTCTGACCGGCCTTTGCCGGAATTCTGGCAAGAAGAAACAGGCCGCGCATCAACAGGAACAGGTTGAGCCCCGCCCACAGGCCGTGATTGCCGAAGGCGGGCACGAGGATCGCCAAGGCTCCGAGATATCCCACAAGGGCCGCCAGCATCATGTTGCGCATCTCGCGCGACCAGGTGGCGCCGATGAAGACCCCATCCATCAGGAAGGCGAGCGCACCAGTTATCGCCGTCAGCGCCGCCCAGGGCAGATACGCGTAGGCGACCGCGCGAACGTCGGGTGCCGTCGTCAGGAGATCGACAAGCCCGTGGCCAAAAAACAGGAGCGCTGTCGTCGTCAGGGCAGCGAGGCCGAGCGACCAGGTCATCGTCAGCTTCAGCGCCCGATCGAAGGCAGGGCGGTAATGGGCACCGATCGAACGGCCGATCAGTTGCTCGGCCGCATTGGCAAGGCCATCGAGATAGTAGCCGGCGACGAGAAAAACGGTCATCAACACCGCGTTCGCAGCCAGAGTTACCGGGCCGAAAGCTGTGCCGATACGTGTCATCAGCGCGAAGGCCGCAACCAACACAAACGAGCGGATCATGATGTCGCGGTTGAGCCCGAACAGCGGCCGGAGCCGCTCGCGGTCGAAGATCATCGCCCAACTCGGCGCGTCCTTCCTGTCGAAACGACTATAGACGATAGCAAAGCCGGCCAGGGCGCCGATGACCTCGCCGGTCACGGTTGCGATCGCGACACCCACGACCCCCCAGCCCAAAACCAGCCCGAGCAGGATCGACAGCACGATGTTGACCCCGTTGATCAGCGCCTGCAGCAACAGCCCGGTCGTGCCTTGGCCGCGCCCGAGCACAAAGCCGAGGATGGCATAGTTGGCGAGTGCCGCCGGGGCCGAGAGCATACGACAAAGGAAATAAGTCCGCGTCACAGCCCCCACTTCTGCCGGTGGGTCCATCAGCCAGAGACCACCGGCAAGCAAAAGCGGTGACAGGACGACGACCGCAACACCGGCCGTAAGCCCAATGACCAGCGAGCGCCAGAACACGGCCTGCTGTTCGCGCCGGTCACCCCGGCCATAGGCCTGTGCAACGAGGCCGGTGGTGGCGGCCCGCAGGAAATTGAAGGTGGTGAAGATCAGATCGAAGATTATCGCCCCGACCGCAAGCCCGGCCAGCAACGTCGCCTGGCCCATGCGGCCGACCACCGCCGTATCGACGAGGCCGAGCAACGGCGTGGTGAGAAAACCCAGCGTCATCGGCAGGGCGATCGCCAGGATCAGGCGGTGCGTGACCTCGAAGGGACCGGCGGGATCGTTCGGTGAGGCGGGAGAAACTGCGGTCATCGAACGGTCCCAGAGGAATGAGTGCGTGACGACCGTTTTAGGGAAAGATCATAGGCGCGCGCAAGGTGTCACGGGCGGTCGCCGCAATTAACAACCCTGCGACGGCGCAATAGCCCCTCACCCTAGCTCGCTCCCCGCCTGTGCCGAGAGGGGACGCATACGGGCGACAGATGTCGAATGTCTCGCATGTTTGCAGGCAGGATCTGAGTTACCGGCAAGCCTGTGGGAAAACGCAACGCCCCGATGGAAGGCAAAACGGCAGAGCGTCGTCCCTTCTCCCCGCCCGCGGGGAGGGATGAGGGGCCGACGTCAATGTGGGTGCGATCAGCTCGACAGCACCATGGCCCAATAGGGACGGTTGCCCGACGCGGCGTTTTGCACCACGGCAACGCCGAGGCCGCGATAGTTGCCGAGCATGTTTTCCAGGTGCTTCGGCGACCGGTACCAGGCGTCATAGGCGCGCGCAGCGTCGTCCTGGCCGACGGCGATGTTTTCGGCAGCCGGCAAGGTGACGCCGTCGCTTTTCATCCGGTTGTAGAAACTGTCGTTCCAGCCGATCAGATGCTGCATCTTGCCGACCTTGGCCATCCGGGCGGCCTGGTTCATGGCTGCGACTGAAGCGGCCCTGTCGGCCACCAGCGGCGAGAGGCCCTTGCTCTTGCGCAACGCATTGACATAGCCGAGGCTCGCCGCAGTCTGGTCGCTGCCAGTACCTGTTTCCGGCGTCAGTATGTTGGATGTGGTGCAGCCGGCAAGCACGGCCAGCGAAAGCACGCCGCCGGCACGCAGAAGAGCGCGCCGCTCGATGACGAAAACCTGGTCCTTCATGCTCACCGCCGATAGCTCATGACACGCAGGATGATAAAGGCCGGAATGACGATCGCAGCGCCCAGGAGCAGATAGTCGCCGACCCGACCGAGAGCCGAGAAGCCCGTATGCCAGAGGTCGAGCAGGAAGTTGCGGATGCCGAAATAGATATCGGCGGGGTACCAGCCGAAAACGGTCATGACGAAGCCGACGAGGATCGACACCACGACGAGCTTGACGAGGACGCGCAGCGGCGAATCCCCCAAAAATCTGTTCACTCCGTCCGACATCGGCGAAATACTCCTGTTTCCCTTCACATAAGCTGCCATTCGCACCCTCGCAAGTCACCGGAAAAGGCGGGCCTATACCAACCTGCGCTGATATTGACCTATTGCGCCGGAGCGATTTTGGTTTCCGGCAAGGAGACAACCGCACCCGGACCAAGTGGTCCGGTGAGGATTATCGACGCTATCAGGAGGCCAAAAGCGCCCGGCCCTTCGGGTGGACCGTCTGTCGGCCACCTGCCGCGTCGCAATCCTCGACCGATGCCAAGGCATCGCTCTGCGGTATGCTCCTTACCGGATGACCGCAGACGGTCCCACGCAAGAGGTCAATATCAGCGCAGTTTGGTATTATGCCCGGCTTTCAGATTCCGCTTGTGTTTTGCCCGGCCCGGCGTCAGAAGCGCTGATCGCAACCGATATCTCACATTGATGACGCTCAACCAGCTCTCCTCCGGCGACCTGATCGCCGACCGCCGCGCCGACTACGCAAAAATGCTTGCCGAGGCCGGCGAGCCCGAGAGTGCTGCCGATCTCATGGTCCAGGCGCTCGAGCGCGTACCCGATTGGGCTGCCGGCTGGTTCCGGCTGGCGGACTATGAGGAAAAATCGGGCCGGAAGGAGGCGGCGATCGATGCGCTGCGCAAAACCCTGTCCCTCAACCCGAAAGACATTTTTGGCGCCGGGCTGAAACTGGCGCTTCTCGGCGCGACCGAGATGCCGGAACAGCCGCCAAGCCTCTATGTCGAGCGGCTGTTCGACGACTACGCCGACCGCTTCGACCATGCGCTGGTCGAGAAGCTCGATTACACCGTGCCGGACAAGCTCGCAGCCCTGATCGAAAGATCGACGGCGGGCGCGCATTTCGAGCATGTCGTCGACCTCGGTTGCGGCACGGGCCTGTTCGGCGAGCGCATCCGCGGGCGCGCTGCATTTCTCGAAGGTTTCGACATCTCCGCCAACATGTTGCTGAAGGCCGAGGCGAAAGCCGTTTATGACCGGCTGGCGCGGGCCGACCTGTCGTTGCCGCCTGAACAATCCGGTGTCTTCGGCAATTTCGCTGCCGCTCGCGCCGATCTCGTCAGTGCGGCCGACGTGCTGATGTATCTCGGCAATCTCGATGGCGTCGCCGGGATCGTCGGCGAACTGCTTTCCAGCCAGGGCCTGTTTGCCTTCTCGGTGGAGGATGCCGGTGCGGCGGATGGCTTCGTCCTGCGCCCGTCGCTACGCTACGCCCACAGCGAGACCTATATCCGCGACCTTCTCGCTTTACACGGCCTGGACATGGTGGCAGTGGAGCGGACCGTCATCCGCATGGATGCAGGCCAGCCGATCACCGGCATCCTGTTTCTCGCCCGCAAGCCTGCATAAAAATGCAGGGCTGGTTCGCAAAAATACGTCAGCATTACTGACATATTTTTCTTGATTGTTTTTGTGCGTTGCAGCATTGCTTCACGCATCCCAATCGAGGTTTTTGCCATGGCTCTGAGCAGCAGCGTTTTCGGTATTTGGAACACCAGCCCGACCCGGCACACGCCGATCGAGGACCTGCAGGGCATTTTCTCCGGCAGCCTGATTGCAGCACTCGGCCTTTATTTCCTGGCCAGCGCCGGTCTGCTTACGGGCAGCACCGCCGGCGTCGCCTTCCTGCTGCATTATGCGACCGGCGTGAACTTCGGCCTCGCCTTCTTCCTGCTCAACCTGCCGTTCTTCTATCTCTCCTGGAAGCGGCTCGGACCGGCCTTCACGGTCAAGACCTTCATTGCCATCGGCGTGACCTCGTTCCTGACAGACATCCAGTCGCGCCTGTTCCAGATCGGCGATATCCATCCGGCCTGGGCGGCACTCATCGGCGGCCTGCTTCTCGGCTACGGTCTGCTGGCGCTCTACCGCCACCGCGCCAGCCTCGGCGGCGTGGGCATTCTCGGTATCTACCTGCAGGAACGTTTCGGTGTACGCGCGGGGCTGGTGCAGCTGGCGATCGACATGGTCGTGCTGGTCGCCGCCTTCGGCGTCACCAGCCCCTCGGTCGTCGCCTGGTCGGTGCTCGGCGCAGTCGTGCTCAACCTGTTCGTCGCCATCAACCACCGCGCCGACCGCTACATCGCGCTCTAAAGCGCGCCGCGACCTTTTAGGTTCGCTTGCCGCTCTTTAAGCTCTTGTTTTTATGCATGTCATTATCGCAAAACCGCAGCACACTTTTGCGCGACATGCTCTGGGGCATCAGAAATAGAAAAGCCCCGAAGGGCGACTTCGGGGCTCTTTTGATAACAAAGCTCGATAATGCCTATTTGACGAGGGGCCCGTTCAGTTCTCCCTCATTCCGGCCCTGTGCCGGAATGAGGGAGAACTAACGTCCGTCAGGTCAAAAGATCTTTTCAGCCCAAGGACTTGGGCTGGCTGGATTCCTGTGACAAGCACAGGAATGAAGGAAAATCAGGCTAACGCCGAGCCTTCCTTCCTCCTCACACCGACCTTCTTAGCAGTCTGACCCGAAGACCGACTTCAGGGCTTTTGTGTCGCTCCGTCACCGGATATCAGGCGGCCTTTGCCGGTGCGTCGACCGGATGCTGCGAGCGCAGGCCGACGGCGACCCGGTTCCAGACATTGATGACGCCGATCGCCATGGTGATCTTGGTGATCTCGGCCTCATCGAAATGCTCTCTCAGCGGCTCGAAGTCCGCGTCGGGCGCGCCGGTCTGAGCAAGGTTGGTGAGCGCTTCGGTCCAGGCCAGCACCGCGCGTTCGCGAGCGTCATAGATCGGCGATTCGCGCCAGGCGCAGATCAGGTGGATCCACTGCTCGCTGAGGCCAGTATGGCGCGCCTCCTTCACATGCATGTCGATGCAATAGGCACAACCGTTGATCTGCGAGGCGCGCAGCTTGATCAGGTGGATCAGCCGCGGCTCAAGGCCCGATTCCTTGATGATGTAGCTGTCGAAGGCTGCCGCGGCCTTGTAGGCATCGGGGGCGGCTTTGACGAAGTTCAAACGCGGTTGCATGGTCTTCTCCTTCAGGTGGATGGGGATTGGCAGGTGGATGGGGATCGGGATTTCAGGCGCCGGCGGCCGACTTGCGTTCGTTGACCGCGAGGAACGCGTTGGTCCTTGCGGAAATGCTGCCGTCATCCTTGGCGCTGAGGTCTTCCATGATGTCGGCGATGGTCACGCGCCGAAGCTCGGCGCGGTAGGCCTGCTCGGCCTTCAACATCGCGACGTTTATGGTGCACAGCGTCTTCGGCTTGCAGGTATAGGGATTGGGGCCACGCAGGCGGATCTCGTTGCAGCGGAACGCCGGTTCTGGGCCTTCGACCGCAAGCACGATATCGAGCAGACTGATCTTTGCCGGCAGTCGGGCGAGGCGGTAGCCGCCCTTCGGGCCGGGCACGGCTTCAAGCAGCCCTGCCCCGGACATCGCCTGCAGGTGCTTCAGGAGATAGCTCGTGGACACCCCATGAAATTCGGCAAGAGCTGCTGCCGACAGCGTGCTGCCGGGCTGAAGACAGCTCAGCATCGTCACGCTGTGGATCGCCTGCTCGACACCGTCCCCGAGTTTCATCCGCCTTCCCCTTATTCATGGATATTTTTTATCCATGATTCTGTGAAGAGTCAATCGCCATGCGATCGTGAACGTCTCGGACTTCTCTTTTGCCGGATTTGATCTACCTTTGTTCTCCGTGAACAGGATCGATTCCCCGCGCCCGCAAGGCGATGCGTTGACCTTGCCCGCCCCCTTCCTTCGCTGGTTCGGCGAAAAGGGCTGGCAGCCCCGCGCCCACCAACTGGAACTGTTGGCGCGGGCGGAGGCTGGCGAAAGCACGCTGCTGATCGCGCCAACAGGGGCCGGCAAGACGCTTGCCGGCTTTCTGCCCTCCCTGGTCGATCTGACGCGGCGCGGGAAAATCCCGCCGGGTTCCGCCTTTACCGGCATTCACACGCTCTACCTCTCGCCGCTGAAGGCGCTAGCCGTCGATATCGAGCGCAATCTGATGAAGCCGGTCGGCGAGATGGGCCTGCCGGTGCGCGTCGAAAACCGCACCGGCGACACGCCGCAAGCCAAGCGCCAGCGGCAGAAGCTCAATCCGCCCGACATTCTCTTGACGACGCCGGAGCAATTGGCACTGCTGCTTGCCAACGGCGAGGCCGAGCGCTTCTTCAAGGATCTGCGCTACGTCGTCTTCGACGAACTGCATTCGCTGGTCACCTCGAAGCGCGGACACCTGCTGTCGCTCGGCCTTGCCCGGCTGCGCAGGCTTGCGCCCGATCTGCGGACGATCGGCCTGTCGGCGACGGTCGCCGATCCGATGGACCTGCAGCGCTGGCTGGCTCCGCAGGCGGCCGACACGGTCGCGCATGCCGGCCTCGTGACCGTCAAGGGTGGAGCGAGGCCTGAGATCTCGATCCTTCGCACCGACGAGCACGTGCCCTGGGCCGGACATTCGGCGCGCTACGCCATCGCCGACGTCTACGCCGCCATCAAGGAACACGGCACGGCTCTGCTCTTCGTCAACACCCGCAGCCAGGCAGAGCTCCTGTTTCAGGAGCTCTGGACCATCAACGACGACAACCTGCCGATCGCCCTTCACCATGGTTCGCTCGATGTCGCCCAGAGGCGCAAGGTCGAGGCGGCGATGTCGGAGAACCGGCTGCGCGCCGTCGTTGCCACATCGACGCTCGATCTCGGCATCGACTGGGGCGATGTCGACCTTGTCGTGCATGTCGGCGCGCCGAAGGGGGCAAGCCGGCTCGCCCAGCGCATCGGCCGCGCGAACCACCGGATGGACGAACCTTCCAAGGCGATCCTGGTTCCGGCCAACCGCTTCGAGGTGATGGAGTGCCAGGCAGCCCTCGACGCCAACTATATCGGAGCGCAGGACACGCCACCGGTCGGCAAGGGCGCGCTCGACGTGCTGGCCCAGCACGTGCTCGGCATGGCCTGCGCAGCACCCTTCGACCCTATATCTCTCTATGAGGAGATCACCAGCGCCTCGCCCTATGCGTCGCTCCCATGGGAAACCTTCGAACGCGTGATCGATTTCGTCGCGACCGGCGGTTATGCGCTGAAAACCTACGAGCGCTATGCCCGCATCCGCAAGACCAAGGAGGGGCTCTTTCGCGTTTCGAACCTGCTGGTCGCGCAGCAGTACCGGCTCAATGTCGGCACCATCGTCGAATCGCCGATGCTGAACGTGCGTATGGTGAAGCGCAACCAGCGCGGCTCGCTCGGCCGCGGCGGCATGTCGCTTGGCAAGGTCGAGGAGTATTTTCTCGAGATGCTCTCCCAAGGCGACACGTTCCTGTTTTCGGGCAAAGTGCTGCAGTTCGAAGGCATCCGCGAAAGCGAGTGTCTCGTCAGCCAGGCGTTTTCCTTCGACCCGAAGGTGCCGAGCTATGCCGGCGGCAAGTTTCCGCTGTCGACCTATCTGGCCGAACAGGTGCGCAAGATGCTCGCCGATCCGGCGCGGCGCGCGAGCCTGCCCGGACAGGTGCGCGACTGGCTGTCGCTGCAGAAGGACGTGTCGATGCTGCCACGCGAAGACGAGCTTTTGATCGAGACCTTCCCGCGCGGCAGCCGCCACTACATGGTGATCTACGCCTTCGAGGGACGGCTGGCGCACCAGACGCTCGGCATGCTGCTGACGCGCCGGCTCGACCGCGCCGGTCTGAAGCCGCTCGGCTTCGTCGCCACCGACTACTCGCTTGCCGTCTGGGCGCTCGACGATCTCGGCGCGACGTTCCAGCTGCGCCGGAAAGCGCTTGCCGACCTCTTCGACGAGGACATGCTCGGCGACGATCTGGAAGCCTGGCTGAACGAATCCTTTCTCCTCAAGCGGACCTTTCGCAATTGCGCCGTCATTGCCGGACTGATCGACCAGCGACATCCCGGCAAGGAGAAGACCGGCCGCCAGGTGACCGTGTCGGCCGACCTCATTTACGACGTATTGCGCGCGCACGAGCCCGACCACCTGCTGCTCGAGGCTACCCGCAACGATGCGGCAACGGGGCTTTTGGACATCGGCCGTCTCGGGGATATGCTGAAGCGAATCAAGGGCCACATCACCCATCGTCGGCTCGACCGGATTTCGCCGCTCGCCGTGCCCGTGATGCTCGAAATCGGCAAGGAGGCGGTTCAGGGCGAAGCGCAGGACTTCCTGCTTTCCGAAGCAGCCGACGACCTGATCAGCGAAGCGATGGGCGCCGAGCCGCGATAGAATACTCCCGTGTTCGCGCGAGCACGCCAAGGACGTTAAAGAAACGCATGCACAGGCTTGCCCAGGCATTATCGGCTCCAACAGACAGCACCGTGGCTTCCGCGCGCGCCATCGTCCACGGCGTCGAAGCGGTCTGCGATCCGCTCGGCAGCCTCTATCTACCCGAGACGAGAACACTCGTCGTGTCCGATCTGCATCTGGAAAAGGGAGCCGCTTTTGCGCGACGCGGCATGATGCTCCCGCCCTACGACACCCTTGCCACGTTGCGTGTGCTCGAGGCGGCAATAACCCGCCACGACCCCAAACTGGTCATCAGCCTCGGCGACAATTTCCATGACCGGGTGGGCTCGGCCGCAATGCCGGACACATTCCGGCACATGATCGCCGCGATGGCCATGGGGCGGGAATGGATCTGGATCAACGGCAATCATGACCCCGACGGCGCCTCGGGCCTGCCGGGCCTATCGCTGGACGAATTCCGGCACGCCGGTCTTATCTTTCGCCATGAACCGTCGCGAGGCGAGGCCGCGGGAGAAATCGCCGGCCATCTGCATCCGGCGGCGACCGTCGTCCGGCGGGAGAAGTCGGTGCGGCGCGCCTGTTTTGCCACCGATGGAAAGCGCATGCTGATGCCGGCCTTCGGCGTCACCACCGGCGGCCTCGATCTGCGCCACCGGGCGATGACCGGCCTGTTCGACCGTGCCATGCTGGTCGCCCACATGCTCGGCCGCGATCGGATCTATTCGGTCCGCTTCACGAACCTGATCGCTTGAGCATCCGTCAGAACGCGTTGAAGGTCAGCGTCGTCAGCGACCGCGAGATGCCCGGAACTGTGGCAATGTTGTCATTGATGAACTTGCCGATGTCCTGGCCTTCTTCGATGTAAATCTTGAGCAAGAGGTCATAGTCGCCGCTCGTCGAATACATTTCCGAAACGATCTCCTTGCGGTAGATCTCGTCGGCAACCTCATAAGTCTTGCCGGGAGCACACTGCAACTGGACGAAAATCGGTTTCATGGAATTTCCTCTGTTTCTGTCTTACAGCGCCGCGCGTCAGATATGCCGCGCTATGGCCGCTGTAAGGCTATAAACTCGCTGCATAATTTCCTCCTTAGATCGATTCCGACTTATGGGGCGATGCAGTAGGCCTTCTTTAGCCGCCCAGCGCACAAAAGGGAACGTCGGCCGGCTGCCGTCAAGGGTTAATCCTTGCGGAAGAGCAGGCTTGCGCCCCAACCGGTGATGACGGCGAGCAGCACCGCGAACAGGCCGTAGAGGAACGGTTGCTCATGCGCCGTCTGGGTGATCACCTGCTCCACACCCGTCTTGACCACGCGCAGCGGCAGCGCCTTGGCGGCGACGAAGGTGCCGTCGCGGAAGAGATAGGCCCGCACGACATGCACGCCGTTGGGAACGTTGGCCGGCAGGCGCACCGACGCCTTGAACAGGCTGGAGCTTATGAACTGCACGCCGCCCGGATCGCGCTCATAGACGCCGCTGGTCTCGCGGATACGGCGGAAGGCATTGCGGAATTCGCCGAGATTGCTGCCGTCACCGACGAAGCCGAGCGGCACCAGCCGCATATGATCGACGCCGATGCCCATATTGCCCATCTCGCCCGGGGGCGCGATCGTCTCGATGTCACGCGTGCTCGACAGCGAATAGGATTCCGGCACCAGTTCGAAAGTCATGGAGCTGGTGTTCACCCAGATGCCGAAGACGCGCTCTTTCTTGCGCACCGTCGCATTGTCCTTCGGGCCTTCAAGCGAGACGATGATGTTGTACTTGCCCTGCGCCAGCAGGTTGGGGTCGAAGCCGTCGACCGCTCCGAAGATCGTCAGGTCCGCGCCGCGGAAATCCGAGGTGATGGCGATCTCGTCGGTCGAGATGCCGATCTCCAGCTTTTCGGTGAAGTCGTTGGCATTCTCGTCCTGCAACTGGGCGAAAGCCGGAGCGGCGAAAGCGAGCGTCAGCGCTGCAAGGGCCATATGGGCGAGACGGCGCATCAGAAGCCGAACCCCGCTGACACGACGGAGTAGATGTCCTTCGGCGGAATGACGAGTTCGATCGCCAGGCGGATGCCGACGGCAAGCACGAGCAGCGCCAGCAGCGCGCGCAGTTGCTCGCCGCGCAGCTTCTGGCCGACCCGGACGCCATATTGCGCGCCGATGACGCCGGCGATCATCAGCACGAAGGCGAGCACGATATCGACGGTGTAGTTGGTGGAGGCCTGGACGATGACCGTATAGGCGGAGACGAAGATGATCTGGAACAGCGACGTGCCGACGACGACATTGGTCGGGATGCGCAGGAGATAGATCATCGCCGGCACCATGATGAAGCCGCCGCCGACACCCATGACCGACGTCAGGATGCCGATGCAGAAGCCGAGGGTCGCGACGGGAATGACGCTCAGATAGATCTTCGATTTCTTGAACCGCATCTTGAGCGGCAACCGGTGCACCCAATTGTGCTGCCCGGGACGGCGCAGCGGCGTCGCCTGGTTGTTGGCCGCCTTGCGCATGGCGCGCACGCTTTCCCACAGCATCAGGCTACCGACCGAGCCCAGGAGCACGACATAGAGCAGCGAGATGACCAGATCGAGCTGGCCGACGCGGCGCAGCAGCGAGAACAGCCAGACGCCGACCGTCGCGCCCGCCAAACCGCCGCATAAGAGCACCGTGCCGAGCTTGATGTCGATCGTGCCGCGGCGGAAGTGGGTGATGGCGCCGGAGATCGAGGAGGCCACGACCTGGTTGGCGCCGGTCGCAACGGCGACGACGGGCGGGATGTTGTAGAAGATCAGGAGAGGCGTGATCAGGAATCCGCCGCCGACACCGAACATGCCCGACAGAAAGCCAACGGCCGCACCCATGCCGAGGATGATGAGTATGTTCACCGACAACTCTGCGATGGGCAGATAGATCGACACGCCGGGACCTCGATATGCCAACGGCCCGCGGCGCGGGCGAAAACGTCACAGTGGCAAGCTATTCACCACGGAAGGGGGATTATCTTAAGAAAGCCGACACCCCTCCCGAAGGCGAGGTGGCATAGGCTTCCGTCATGCGCTCCTCAACCGGAGCTGTCAACCTTTTCAGCGACATGGCGGACAGCTTCGGCTCCGCAGAGCCTGTGGCCCGGTTCTGCGGCTTTATTGCGGCGTCGGACCCTGCCGGATCAGGAATTGCGCTTGAGCAATTCCTTCACCAGCTGGTCGGTGATTTCACCTGTCGGCTCCTGGCCGACGGATGTCTGGAAGGCCTTGATCGCGGCAACCGTCTTCTTGCCCAGCTGGCCATCCGGCTTGCCGGCGTCGAAGCCGTTATTGTTGAGGATGGCCTGGATGTTGCGGATGGCCTTGCTCATGTCGATCGAGGCGGTCTTGTTGGCCGGGCCGACCCAGGCGTCCGGCACGTCGACCGTGTTCGCCTTGGTATCGACCGCCTGCGGCTTCCAGGCGTCAGCCTTGGCCTTGGCGCTCGAAAGCTGTTCCGGCTTCATCGCCTTGGCGACCTCGTCGCGCTTGGCAGCAGCGTCCATGTCGCCCTCGCGGGCGGCAGCGGCAAACCACTTGTAGGAAGACTCAAGATCCTGCGGCACGCCATTGCCGCGGGCATAAAGAACAGCAAGGTTGAACTGGCTGTCGCGGATGCCGAGTTCGGCAGCCTTGGCGAACCACTTTGTCGCCTCGGCGAAATCCGGCGCACCATCGCGACCGCTGGCCAGCATGACCGCGAGGTTGTGCATGGCGCTGGCGTTGCCCTGACCGGCGGCCTTCAGATAGAGAGCCTTGGCCTTGGCTGCGTCGCGCGTGAGGCCCGAACCCTTTTCGTACATGCTGGCGAGCCGGTAATCGGCCGGCACCACGCCGCCGTCGGCGGCGCGCTGGTACCATTTGGCAGCTTCCGCCAGATCTTCCTTGACGCCGCGGCCTTCGGTGAAGCGCGCGCCGATTTCGTAGAAAGCCAGCGGGTCGCCGCCCTTGGCAGCCGTCACCAGTGCAACCGGGCCAAAGCCGTCAGGCAGCACGACCTCGGCGGGCTTGGCGAGCGGAGCGAAAGTGCCAACCTGAGTGGCATCGGCAGGGGCTGCCTGGAATGTGGAAGCGGCCGTCGGCTGCTTGACCTCCGGCACCGGCTGAAGCAGCGGAGCCTGCGCGTCATGGGCCAAGGTCGTCGATGCGGATGTGTCTGCCGGCGGGGTCGAGACGGCAGGCGTCTGGACGGCGCTGGACGACTGCTCGACGTAATCGAGCGTCGCGCCTGGAAGCGGCGGCAACGCCTCGAGCGGTGTTTGGGTCGCAACGGCAGCGGCCGCCGGCGCCTGGCCGCCAGCGATCTCAGTCGGCTTGGCGACGGCGGGCTGTTCGACGACGGGGCTTGCGTTCTGGTCGATGATCGCCACCGGTTCGGCAGCAGGCGCATTGCTGCCCTTCAGCATGGTGCCGACGAGCGGATAGGACATGATCGCCAGCAGCACGGCGCCGACGGCCATCAGGATCGGCCGGCGATGACGGGCAAAGGCACCGCCGACGCCACCAGAAGCGCCACCGTCCTTGGTCTTGTTGAGCGTATCGGCTTCCTCGACTGCCAGCTGTGCTGCCCGGCGGGCCGCTGCGATGAAGTCGGCCTTGTCGCCATCAGCAGGTTGTTTGCCGCCACGGTTCATCTGGCCGGCGCGCACGCGCTCGAGGATCTTCTTGACGTCGGGAACGCCGGAGCCGGGCTCCAGCAGTTGATTGGCCTCTTCCGGGGCCAGCATCTCCGAGGGGTCGATGGACGGCGCGGGCTCGACCAGCTGTCGTGTCTGCTCCGGTGCAGGCTCGACACGCTTTGCGGAAAAGCGCCGGGTCAGTCCGGCAAGCAGGCCCGTGCGGGCGGCAACGGGCTGTTCGCGCGCGCCATCGGGCTCGATGGTCGAAACCTGACCTTCGTCGCCGGCATAGGCAGTCGCATGGGCGGAGGCAGTGGCGGCGGCAATGACGCCGTCGTCTTCCGCCTGCAGGGCGCGGACATTGCGCTGCAGATCCTGGTAACGGTCGTCGAGATCGGCGCCCGTGAAGGGGTCGTTGAATTCCGGTTGCATCGCCTTGGGCATGACAGGCATTTCGCGCGCCACCGGCGCCTCGTAATGTGCCGACGCCATGGCAGGCTCGCGTCCCTCGATGCGCTCGAGCTTGTCGGCGATATGAACGAGGGTTTCGTGCAGCGCTTCGAAGGTGCGTGCCGTGCGTTCTTCGCTGGAGCGGCTGAGATCTTCGAGCGTGCGCAGGTCGTCGGCCAAGGCCGAGATGGCCGCGAGATCGCCGCCACCCGATGCCTGCGGCATGCCCCGCTTGGAATAGGCCTCCATCACCGCTTCGGCCGCCTGACGGGCAGCCTCGACGATATACTCGTCGCTGGTGGCGAAATAATCTTCGAGCGCATTCATGCGGCTCTCGAATTCCACCGGCATCGCAGCAGTCGCCTCGACGCGGGGCTGGCTGACGAGGGTCGACAGATTGGCGATCTGCGCTTCGAGATTGTGCAAGGCGGCGCGGTCGTCGTAGGGCGCCGCATAGGTTTCTTCCAGCCGCTGCGCGATGCCGGCGAGACGGTCTTCAAGCCGGTCGAAACGCGGATCGGAGACCGGTTGTGCGTTCAGCGTGTCGAGGTCGTCGATGCGGCGGGCGAGATAGTCGAGCCGCTCGGCCAGCGCGTCGTTGACGCTACCCTGGTCGAGGGCCTCGATCTTGCGGGAAATGTCGCTGAGGTAACCGGTCAGGTCCGGCTGGGCGTTGCGATGGCTGCGCTCCATCAACAGGGACAGCTGATCGAGACGCTCCTCAAGGCCGGCGGCCGCTTTCTCGCTGGCGAGATCCTCGACGCGGGCAGCCAGCGCCTCCAGGCGGGCGCCGAGGCCGGAATCGTTTGGACGGGACAGCCCATCGATCTGCCGCGAGAGATCGCCGAGCCTGGTCTCCAGCCGATTGGTGAACCCACCCTCGAGACTGCTCGCCGTGCGGCTGTTGGCGGCGATCGCGCGGCTGATCTCGTCAAGGCGCGCATCCAGATCGGCAAACTGCGAGACGAGGCGGCGGTCATCAGGCTGTATCTGGCGGCCAAGCATCTCGATCGCCTGGGCAACCGCAATCATCTTGTCTTCAAGAACGTCGACGGCAGAGCTGTTGCCGAGCGCACCGATCTGCGATTTGATTTCGTCCAGCCTGTAGGCGAGCGCCACCAGTTCGTCGTCGCGGTTCTGGTCGAAGGCGATCAGTCGATCTTCGACGCCGTTCCAGCGGCTTTCCATCCGGCGAACGCTGTCTTCGCGCGCCAAGCCGTCGATCATGCTGCGCAGGTCGTCAAAATCGCCGCGCAGCGCGTCGGCCTGGGCGGGCGAAGCCTGGCGGCCGAGCTGCTGGATGCTGTCGGCGAGGCGCTGCATGTCGCCGCGCACGTCCTCGGCAAAACTGTGATCCTCGGCCTGCGCCTTGATGCCGCGAATTTCGGCGCGCAGGGAATTCATCTCGCGGGTCAACCCATCGGTGATGTCGCGCTTGAGATCCTGGCGCAAGCCGACAAGCGCCTCGGCGATATCGTTAACGGCGGCCGCCGGCCGGGCAACAGGTGCCCGGACCGGCTGCGACCTGATATCGTCGACGTAACGCTCGGGCTCACGCAGAGCCGGGCGTTCCGGCTCGCGCTGCGGCACGCGGTCTCTCAGAGGCGGCCGCTCGCGCGACGTGCTCAACGCCCGCTGGCGCTGCATGATCTCGGAAACGGCATCACGCGGGGATGGGATGTCGCGGGGAGCGACACGTTCGCGCTCGACCGGACGGGCCGGCGGCTCACGGCTCGCACTGTTCATCAATCCTTCGATCCGGGCCTCTAGGCCCTCGATCGTGCGGTTCAGGGCGTCCAGCGAGGGTCGCTCGCCATAGCTCTGGGTGCCAGCGCGCTGAGGATTTGATCGCGATCCATTCATTGTGCTCTTCGCCCCTGTCCGTCGGCCATCTCGAAAGTCGCCACGGAAGGAAACGGCTTCCTTCACCCCTGCGGCACTTCCGACGCGGGCAAAGCTACAACAATGCGAGGACCGGACCGGTTGCAGCTTTGACCATCTCAACACGCACCTTTCATTAAACGTGGTAAACAACCGGTTAACCGCTGCGGATTTTTTAACGATTTGGCAGGGGTAGGCGATGGAGAGTGCCGTGCGACGGCGATTTCACCGCGCCTTTCAGCGGCAACCGAAACTTCGATCTGGCGTTATTTTTGACGTTTACGCAAACGTCAAAATTTTGTAGCATCCTGCCAACGATGCGAGACCGCCCTTCGGTGGCGGCGCATCCGGCATGTTGCAACCGGACGTCGGCCGCGTGGAGGCGACGACCCGAAAGCGAAAAAAGGCGAGGAAAGAATGCCCACCTACAAGGCACCGGTCGACGATACCCTCTTCATTCTGAACGACGTGCTCGGCATCGAGCGTTACAACAACCTGCCGGGCTTTGCCGATGCGACGCCTGACATGATCGAAGCGATCGTCGGCGAGGCCGCCAAGCTTGCCGAAGAAGTGCTTTTCCCGGTCAACCTTTCCGGCGACCAGGAAGGCTGCAAGCGGCGCGACGACGGGTCGGTCAGCGTACCCAAGGGCTTCAAGCAGGCCTTCGACCTCTACCGCGAGGGCGGCTGGCTCGGGCTTGCGGTGCCCGAAGAATTCGGCGGCCAGGGCCTGCCCTACACGCTGCACACCGCCGTCGGCGAGTACATGTCCTCGGCCAACATGGCGCTGACGATGTATCCGGGCCTGACCCAGGGCGCGATCGCCGCGATCCTCGTCCACGGCTCGGATGAGCAGAAGAAGGCCTATCTGCCGAAGATGGTGGACGGCACCTGGACAGGCACGATGAACCTGACGGAGCCGCATTGCGGCACCGACCTCGGGCTCTTGCGCAGCAAGGCCGTTCCCGATGGCAACGGCGCCTACAAGATTTCCGGCCAGAAGATCTTCATCTCCGCCGGCGAACACGACATGTCCGAGAACATCATCCATCTGGTGCTCGCCCGCATCGAGGGCGCGCCAGAGGGCGTGAAGGGCATCTCGCTGTTCATCGTACCGAAATTCAAGCTGAACGGCGCCGGCGAGCCGGGCGAGCGCAACGGCGTTTCCTGCGGCGCCATCGAGCACAAGATGGGCATTCACGGCAATTCGACCTGCGTCATGAACTATGACGAGGCGGAGGGCTACCTCATCGGCACGGAGAACAAGGGCCTCAACGCCATGTTCGTGATGATGAACGAGGCCCGCCTCGGCGTCGGCCTGCAGGGCCTGTCGATCGCCGAAATCGCCTACCAGAACGCCGCCAACTATGCCCGTGACCGCATCCAGGGCCGCTCGCTTTCCGGCCCGAAGGCGCCCGACAAGAAGGCTGACCCGATCATCGTCCATCCGGACGTGCGCCGCACGCTGATGACGATCCGCGCCTTCAACGAGGCGGGCCGCGCGTTTACGCTCTGGACCGCGCTGAAATCCGATATCGCCCACCGCTCCGACAACGAGGCCGACCGCCAGTCGGCCGACGACATCCTCGGCCTGATGACGCCTATCCTCAAGGGCGTGCTCACCGACAAGGGCTTCGACCACGCCGTCATGGCGCAGCAGATGTTCGGCGGCCACGGCTATATCGAAGAACACGGCATGAGCCAGTATGTTCGCGATGCCCGCATCGCGATGATCTACGAGGGCGCCAACGGCATCCAGGCGCTCGACCTCGTCGGCCGCAAGCTCGGCCTCAACGGCGGGCGCGCCGTCATGGCGCTGTTCAAGGAAATCGGCGATTTCTGCGAAGAAAACCGCGGCAACGAGAAGCTTTCCACCTATACCAAGGCGCTGAAGAAGGGGCTCAACGACCTGCAGGCGTCCACCATGTGGTTCATGCAGAACGCCATGGCCAAGCCCGACAATGCCGGTGCCGGCTCCACCGACTACATGCACCTCTTCGGACTCGTCGTGCTCGGCTACATGTGGGCGAAGATCGCCAAGACGGCGGAGGAAAAACTGGCCTCTGGCGAAACGGCACGCGCGGACTATCTGAAGAACAAGCTGATCACCGCGACCTTCTTCATGGAAAGGATTCTGCCGGAAACGGCGTTGCGCAAGGCCCGCATCGAAACCGGCGCCGACACCGTTATGGCGCTCGACGCGGCCGCGTTCTGATTTCAAACTGTTTGACGGGCGGCACCGGATGGTGTTGCCGAAAGGGAGATGAGACATGACGAAAGTCTTCGTTTACGACCACGTGCGCACGCCGCGCGGCCGTGGCAAGAAGGACGGATCGCTGCACGAAGTGCCGTCCGTTCGCCTTGCGGCCAAGATGCTGGAGGCCGTGCGTGACCGCAACGGGCTCGATACGGCGACCGTCGACGACATCATCATGGGTTGCGTCGATCCGGTCATGGATGCCGGCGCTGTGATCCCGAAGGCAGCCGCCTTCGAAGCAGGTTATTCCACCCGCGCGCCCGGGATGCAGATCTCGCGCTTCTGTGCGTCGGGCCTCGATGCCGTCAACTTCGGCGCGGCCAAGATCGCCCAGGGCGCCGACGACATCGTCATTGCCGGAGGCGTCGAATCGATGTCGCGCGTCGGCCTCGGCATGTCCGGCGGCGCCTGGTTCATGGATCCCTCCGTCAACCTGCCGGGCTATTTCATGCCGCAGGGTGTGTCGGCAGACCTGATCGCCACCAAGTACGGTTTCAGCCGCGACGACGTCGATGCCTATGCCGTCGAAAGCCAGAAACGCGCCGCCCATTCCTGGGAAAAGGGCTACTTCAAGAAATCGGTCGTGCCCTTCAAGGACCAGAACGGGCTCACTATCCTCGACCGCGACGAGCATATGCGTCCCGGCACCGACATGCAGGCGCTCGCCTCGCTCAACCCGTCGTTCCAGATGCCGGGCGAAATGGGCGGCTTCGAAGCCGTCGGCATCCAGGCACATCCCGAGATCGAGAAGATCAACTACGTGCATCATGCCGGCAACTCCTCGGGTATCGTCGATGGTGCGGCCGCCGTACTGCTCGGCTCCAAGGCCGGTGGCGAAAGCATGGGCCTCAAGCCTCGCGCCCGCATCCGCGCCTTCGCCAATATCGGCTCCGACCCGGCGCTGATGCTGACCGGCCCGGTCGACGTGACCGAGAAGTTGCTGAAGCGCGCCGACATGAAGCTCTCCGACATCGATCTCTTCGAGCTCAACGAAGCCTTTGCCGCCGTGGTGCTGCGCTACATGCAGGCCTTCGACATTCCGCACGACAAGATCAACGTCAACGGCGGCGCGATCGCCATGGGCCATCCGCTCGGCGCCACCGGCGCGATGATCCTCGGCACCGTGCTCGACGAGTTGGAACGGCGCGATCTCAACACTGCTCTCGTCACGCTGTGCATCGGCGCCGGCATGGGCACCGCCACGATCATCGAAAGGGTCTGACGATGAAAGCGACCCGCCGCACGCTTCTCGGACTGATGGGACTGGGGCTGCTTGCAGTCTCGGCTTGCGTCTCCGAAGACGAAGGCGGCGACAGCTTCACGCTGACCGGTGCGATCTCCAATGTCGCCAACGGCCCGGTTCCGGCCGGCACCGTCACCATCCGGCTCGAGGAGCAGGGCGTGATGGATGTGGCCGCCAAACTGATCGCCGAAACGTCCGTTTCGAGCGACGGCAAGGCCAACCGCGTGCCCTTCGTGCTGCAGGTGCCGAAGCCCGAGCTCGACAAGGCCGTCGACGCGGGCTTCACCGTCCGCATCGAGCGCGACGGCAAGCTGATCGCCACCAACACCACCAAACAACGTTACAGCGGCGGATCGAATATCGCGCTGCGCATCGAACCCATTCTCTACTGAGGGGGAGAACCATGACGAAGTATACCAATTTCAAGATCGAGACCGATGCCGACGGCATTGCCCTGGTCACCTGGGACATGCCTGAAAAGTCGATGAACGTCTTCACCCAGGAGGTGATGGAAGAGCTGAACGCCATCGTCGAGGAGACGACAGCCGATGCCGCCGTCAAGGGCGTCGTCTTCACCTCGGGCAAGTCGTCCTTCTCCGGCGGCGCTGATCTCTCGATGATCAAGTCGATGTTCACCTTCCAGCAGGAAGAAAAGAAGAAGGATCCGGCCAATGCCGCCCAGAAGCTTTTCGACCTCGTCGGCCGCATGACCGGCCTGTTCCGCAAGCTCGAAACCTGCGGCAAGCCGTGGGTTTCGGCGATCAACGGCACCTGCATGGGCGGCGCTTTCGAGCTTTCGCTCGCCTGCCACGGCCGCGTCGCCTCCAACTCCAAGTCGGTCAAAATCGCGCTGCCTGAAGTCAAGGTCGGTATTTTCCCGGGCGCCGGCGGCACCCAGCGCGTGCCGCGTCTGACCAACGCGCAGGACGCGCTGCAGATGATGACGACAGGCTCGTCGCTGACGGCAGCCCGGGCCAAGGCGCTCGGCCTGGTGCATGAAGTCGTCGACGCCGACAAGCTGGTCGATGCCGCCAAGGCGATGATCAAGAACGGCCTGAAGCCGGTGCAGCCCTGGGACGAAAAAGGCTACAAGGTGCCGGGCGGCGGCATCTGGACCCCGGCCTCGGCCCAGCTCTGGCCGGCTGCTTCCGGCATCCTGCGCCGCGAGACGCAAGGCAACTACCCAGGCGCGATCGCGATCCTCAAATGCGTCTATGAGGGCCTGCAGGTCCCGTTCGACACGGCCCTGAAGATCGAGCAGCGCTACTTCACCGAGATTCTGCAGACCACCGAAGCCTTCTCGATGATCCGCTCGCTGTTCGTCTCGATGCAGGAGCTCGGCAAGGGCGCCCGTCGCCCGGCCGGCGTGCCGAAGTCGGAGTTCAAGCATGTCGGCGTCGTCGGCGCCGGCTTCATGGGCGCCTCGATCGCCTATGTGACGGCTGCCGCCGGCATCGCCGTGACGCTGATCGACCGCGACATGGAAGCGGCGACCAAGGGCAAGACCCATTCGGAAGGCCTGGTCAAGGATTCCGTCGGCAAGGGCCGTCTGACCAAGGAAGAAGGTGAAGCGCTGCTCGCCCGCATCACGCCTTCGGCCGACTACAACGACCTGAAGACTGTCAACCTCGTCGTCGAAGCCGTGTTCGAAGATCGCCAAGTCAAGAAGGACGTGATCGAGAAGGTCGAAGCGGTGATCGGCGAAGACACGATCTTTGCCTCCAACACCTCGACGCTGCCGATCACCGGCCTTGCGAAGAACTCCAGACGCCCCGGCCAGTTCATCGGCATCCACTTCTTCTCGCCGGTCGAGAAGATGATGCTGACGGAAGTGATCCTCGGCAAGGAGAGCGGCGACAAGGCACTCGCCACAGCACTCGACTATGTCGCCGCGATCCGGAAGACGCCGATCGTCGTCAACGACACGCGCGGCTTCTACGTCAACCGCTGCGTCTTCCGCTACATCCACGAAGCCTATGACATGCTGATCGAAGGCGTGCCGCCGGCGATGATCGAAAATGCCGCCAAGATGGCCGGCATGCCGGTCGGACCGCTGTCGCTCAACGACGAAGTGGCGATCGACCTCAGCCAGAAGATCCTGAAAGCCACCGTCGCCGATCTCGGCGAAAAGGCCGTCGATCCCAAGCACATGGCGCTGATCAACAAGATGGTCGACGACCTCGACCGTCGCGGCCGCAAGAACGGCAAGGGCTTCTACGAGTATCCGGCCAAGCCGGCGAAGAAGTATCTGTGGCCGGAACTGAAGACGCTCTATCCGCAGAAGAACGCCGACAAGATCGATGTCGAGGTGCTGAAGCAGCGCTTCCTCGCAACGATCGCGCTCGAAGCGGCCCGCACCATGGAAGAAGGCATCGTCACCGATCCGCGCGAAGCCGACGTCGGCTCGATCCTCGGTTTCGGCTTTGCGCCCTACACCGGCGGCACGCTCTCCTACATCGACGGCATGGGCGCCAAGGCCTTCGTCGCGCTGTGCGAGAAACTCGCCAAGGACTATGGCAGCCACTTCAAGCCGACGGCGCTCTTGAAGGAAATGGCCGACCGCGGCGAGACCTTCTACGGCCGCTTCGACCCCTATGGCGAGAAGAAGCAGGCGGCTTAAGAAGCTTCCAATAGAACATGCAGACAGGCTCCTCGCGGAGCCTGTTTTCGTTTAGGGGCACCCATACGGATAGCCTCCCCTCGGCTACCACAAGACCGGGACGTCAGCGCGATTGGCCGGGTCGGCCCAGTAGAGCGACGGCAGGACTTTGGCGAGATAGCCGAACTCGGTGTAGCAATGCTGCAAGAGGCCGAGGCCGATGGCATCGGGCACCGGATGGCTGGCGCCAGCATCCAGGCCGAGGATGAAGCGACTGCGCAGCACCGCGCCCTGGTCGGTATCGCGCACCACATGCACCATCTGGCCATCGAGCGGATCACCGTTGTCATCGAGCCGCGCCGTCTCGCCGAAGCCGATGCGAGCGTAGACGGCGGCTGACGCGTGGCCAGCGGCCAAGGCCTGTTCGAATACAACCTGGCCAAAAACCTCGCCCGGCTCGTGAAACTTGATGACGGCCGGCACCGGCGGGATGTCGCCGAGACTTTCGACAGCACGAATGGTGGCGCCGACATAGCGTTTTCCCCTGATGCGATGCGCGTCCCAGCCGTTGTGGGCGACGTGATCGAGCGGGTGCCACCAGGACAGGTGTTCCGTGGTGTCGAAATGCTTGAACCACCAGTCGAGCATACGGCCCTTGCAGCCGGGAAGCTCGGTCCTGACGGCAACTACCAGGGCGCCCGTGTCGAGCCGGCTGATGCCGGTTTCAAGCCGCATCGGCACGGGGTCGAGAAGGTCGTTGATATAGCCGATACCAGCGCGGGCGTGGTCGGTGCTGACAGACATGTTTCATCCTCTTTCGCGAGAAATGCATTTAGGAAACGTTGAACGTTTCCTAAATATCAACTATGCCTGTCGGCGAGATTTGTCAAACGGAGCCATGAATTGCAGACGCCCGCGCCGGAGACGCAAAGACAACGGGGCCGCCCGGCAAAGCCCGAAGAAGCGCTTGCCGAGATGGTGATTGCTGCCGCGACGCAGCTTCTGCTCCAGCGCGGCTATGCGGCGATGACCATGGAGGCGGTCGCCAGGCACGCCGGCATCGCCAAGAAGACGGTCTATCGCTTCGCACCCGACCGGGAAGCGCTGTTCGGCCTGATCGTGAAGAACTGGACGGATACGTTCCTGCCCGCCTTCACCACCGAGGCGAAAACCGCCGACGAGGTGCCGGCTCTCTTGGAGGCGATCCTGTCGACCATCGCGGAGCGGGTGCTTTGCGAGGACGCAGTCGGCCTGTTCCGGCTGCTCGTCGGCGACATCCCGGCGCGGGAGGACATCCTCTCGATCTATGATCGCAATGGGATCGAGCGCTCCCGCGCCCTGCTCGCCGACTGGCTCGCCCGCCACAAGGCCCGCGGCCTCATCGAGGTTGCCGATCCCACGATCACGAGCGACCTGATCCTGTCGACGGTGATCGCCGAACCTCTGCGACGCATGGCACTCGGCCTGGCACAGCCTGTCCCGGCAACGGATATCCGTCCGCGGATCAAGGCAGCGTTGGCACTCCTGCGCCTCTAGGACCAAACGATCAAACCGCGGCGTACGGCTTGCTTGCCGCCACGCCGGCCGCAATCCGCCGACGCCGTGAGCGTTGACCGGCGACTTGCGCAGGCGCATCCTCCGGTTTGCCAGAGGGGAACACGCCATGAGCGAGCCTGATCTCTATCTGCTTGGGCGCGCCGGGCCCGAGGAAGAACGGTTGAAACGGCAGATCGCCAATCTCGCCCCCGACTCCGACCAGCAACTCGAGCGGATTGCTATTCGACCGGGCGAACGCGTCCTCGATCTCGGCTGCGGTCCCGGCGGGGTGCTGCATCTGCTCGGCAAACGCGTAGGAGCCACAGGCTCGGTCCTCGGCATCGAGCGCGACGCCCACTTCGTCGAGCTGGCGCGCCGGTTCGTCGCGAGCCATGCCCTGCCGCAGGTGGACGTGCGAGAGGGCGACGCCTACGCCACCGGTCTGCCGCGCGGCTCGTTCGACGGCGCCCATATGCGCCTCGTGCTCGTCAATGTGCCCGAGCCGGAGCGCATCGTGCGCGAGATGGTTTCCCTGGTGAAACCGGACGGCTGGATCGCCAGCTTCGAGGCCGATTTCCTCGCCCATATCTGCGACCCGCCGCTTGCGGCTTGGGATCGCCTTCTTGCCGCCTATGTCGCCTATTCGGCGGCGCGTGGCATCGACCTGCATATCGGGCGGCGCACGCAGCGGCTCTTCCGTGCGGCTGGCGTCGAGGCGCTCAGCACGGATGCCGTCGTCCACGTCTATCCGCCCGGCCATGATCGCCGGCCGATCCTGCGCGATTTCATCGCCAATGTCCGCAAGGAACTGATTGACGAAGGCTTCATCGACCGCGCCGAACTCGATGCCGATCTGCAGGCGCTCGATCGGCACCTCGCCGATCCCTCGGTGCTCGTCACCTCGCATCTGTTCTTCAGAGTGACCGGTCGCATCCCCGGCACGCGACAGGCACCCGAGCACTGACAGCCGGTATCGACTGTTACGTCTGCGGGCCGGCCCCTTGAACGGCAGCGGTTCGCCGATGCGCCAGGCGCTCGCCGACGATGATCGTCACGCCAGCAATAAAGATCAGGCCGGCACCGGCAAAGACGTTGCTGGCGGGGATATCGCCCCAGATCAGGAAACCGAGGCCGAAGGCCCAGACGAGCGAGGTGTATTCGAACGGCGCGATCACCGAGATCGGCGCCCGGCGCATGCCCTCGAACATCGCATATTGGCCGATGCCGGCAATCACCCCGGTTCCGGCCATCAGGGCCAGGTCGAACAGCGCCGGTGGCGTCCAGTAGAAACCGACGACAACACCCGTCATGCCGATGAAGAAGACGTTGGAGATCGTCATCTGCGTCAGCGTCGTCTCCTGGAGCGCAGTCTTGCGCAACATCACCGTGCCGATCGCCCAGAAGACGGCGGCCATCAGCGCCAGGAAGACCGGCAGCGACAGCTTCATGCCGGTTCCGAGCGGATCGCAGGCCACCAGCACGCCGACGAAACCGAGCAGCACGGCGAACCAGCGGATCGGTGGCACGTCTTCCTTCAGGATCGGCACCGCCAAGAGCGTCACCACGATCGGCGCGGCGTAATAGAGCGTGGTCATCTCGGCAAGACCGAGATCCCGGGCCGCGTTGAAGTAGGAAAGCCAGGCGGCGAGCAGCAACAGGTTGCGCACGAACAGCGGCTTGACGACCGGCGACGAAATCGCCCGGCGCACCAGCTTGCCCCGGCCGATGACCAGGCAAAGCAGGAGAATGGTGATGCTGCGGGTGAACAGGATCTGCCAGACGGAATAACCGACCACGAGCCATTTGACCGACGCATCCTGCAGCGAGAACAGGAAATAGGAAAACGTCGTCATCACGATGCCGGAAAGCACTGTCTTGTTCATGGAAAGCCCCGAAGGCAGCCGGGAGAGACCGGCGGCAGCGCCCGTCTGATAGCGCGCAGCCGCCTTTGGTGGAAGAGCTGCCGACGGGTCGCCCTGTGGCGAAATCTTGGTGTGGCACCACGACCAAGGCTTGATGGAGATCAGACCTCGCACCGTCCTCCGCGCTACAGATGGGTCGACGGGGCCGGATCGGCCCCCGACGTTGCGCAGAATATCTCAGTCCCGCAGCCACTGGACGATAGGCAGATTGATGCGCAATGTTGTAGATGACGCCTCTATTGCCGCGAAACCGGGTCTTCAAAGATGCAGCCGCTCGCCTTCACCCTCGCCGCTCTCGTGCTGTTGGCCACACCCGGCCCGACCAACACGTTGCTGTGGCTTTCGGGCGCATCCGCCGGCTTCAAGCGCTCGACGCCGCTGCTCCTGGGCGAGCTTGGCGGCTATCTCTCGGTCATCATCCCGACCGTGGCGCTGCTCGCGCCGTTTCTGGCGGCCCATCCGCAGATCGGGTTGGCACTCAGGGTCGTCGCGGCCTGCTGGGTGCTCTTCCTTGCCTACGCACTCTGGACCACCGGCGACGACAGCCGGGCGTCGAACGACATCACCATTCGGCAGGTGTTCGTGACGACGCTTCTCAACCCAAAGGCACTGATCGTGGCACTGATGCTTCTGCCGCAGACGGGCCTTGCGGCGACGCTGCCCTGGATTGCCGGATTTTCGCTGCTGGTCGTTGTCGGCGGTTCGCTGTGGATCGGTGCCGGAGCCATGCTCGTGCAACTCTCGCGTAGCGCGCGAACGTCGCGTCTGCCGCGCCGCATTGCCGCCATCTGCCTTGCCGTGTTTTCCTTCGGCATTGCCGGCAGCGCGCTTGCCGCGCTCGCCTGACACCAGTCGCCCATCGGATCAGGCGGCAGCCGCAGCCTCGCCCAATTCGACTGCGAGCGCCGCGATCAACTCTTCCCAACCCTGGCGCCGATAGGCGACCTGATCGAGACCATCGAGGAACGCCGCCTGTTCGGTGAAGACGATGCGCGCGCCGGCGCCGTGCGGCTGAATATCGACCGTTGCCACCGAAGCGGAAATCCGCCGGTCGTTTTCCGCCATGGTATAGGCCGAAATGATGCGCCGGTTCTCGACGATGTCGAGGTAGATCGTGTCGTTGTAGTAGAACGTCTTGCCGTCCTTGCTGAACCGGCCGCTCTCGCGCCCGCCGACGCGGAAGTCGTGGCTGTACTCTGTGACGGGCCAGCCGTCAGCGTTGACGAACCAGCGGTGGTGCGCTGCCGGATCGGCAAAGGCATGAAAGACCTGTTCGGGCGTCGCCTTGAAAACGCGCTCGATGGTGAAGCTCGCATGTTCCACGGAATTGGTGCTCATGATCGTCTCCTCTTGATCCGGCCCCAGGGTTCTGGCGCGAACGGTGCTCAGCCCGCGCTCGAACCAACGGCCCAAAACTGCTTTTATTTCAAAAGCAGTTGCAAGTTAATTCCACTGCTGCAATAATGCAAGCAGTTTTGAAGAGGTCCCAATGAAAGACGATCATCGCTCCGGCTGCCCGATCAATCTCTCGCTGGAGGTTTTTGGCGATAAATGGAGCCTGCTGATCATCCGCGACATGATCTTCGGCGGTAAAAGGCATTTTCGCGAACTGCTGCGATCGCAGGAGGGCATCTCCTCGAACATTCTCGCCGATCGGCTGAAGATGCTGGTCGAAGAGGGCATGCTGACCAAAACCGACGACCCGACGCACAAACAAAAGGCCATCTACAGCCTCACCGAAATGACCATCGCGCTGGTGCCGATCATGGCGCATCTGGGCGCCTGGGGACGGCGCTACCTGCGTGTCAGCGAAGAGCTGAGCATCCGGGCGGAACTGATGGAAACCGGAGGTCCTGATCTCTGGAACCGCTTCATGGACGAACTTCGATACGAGCATCTCGGCCTGCCGCTCGACGGCCCGCCCCGCGTGCGCGCCACCCTGCAGGCGGCCTACGAGGATGTCGTCGCCAGGAAGACCCAGGAAAACGCTATCGCCTGAGGACTACAGGCCGATTGCCGAAAGCATGACGAAAGTGGCAAACAGCACGAAATGCGTCATGCCCTCGATAGCGTTTGTCTGGCCGTCATTGAGGTTGATCGCCGCAACGATCAGCGTGATCGCCACCATCACCGTCTGCACCGGCGACATCGCCATGAGGAACGGCTGGCCGGTGTAAAGCGCGATCGCCTCCATCACCGGCACGGTGAGAATGACGGTCGACAGCGATGCCCCGAGCGCGATGTTGACAACCGCCTGCATGCGGTTGGCGAGCGCCGCCCGCATTGCCGTCATGATCTCGGGCGAAGCCGAGATCGCGGCGACGACGATTGCGGCAATCGCCGGCGGCGCGCCGGTGCCCTTGAGCCCCGAAGTCAAAAGCCCCGACATGATTTCCGCAAGCGCACCGATCACCACCACGCCGATGAGCAGGATCACGATCGACGGCAGCACCGGTTCGCCGGATTCTTCTGCCGTGTCGACCCCATCGCTCTTCACCCGGGGATAACTGTAGCTGAAGAAGTAGCTGTGCGGGCCTACCTGCATGCGCAGGAACAGCGTGTAGAGCATGATCATCGCGCCGATGGTGAAGGCGGAGTAGAAGTGCCATTTCGCTGCCGGTACGAATTCGGGCACGACCATCGAAATCCCCATCGCCGTCAGGATCATGACGCTATAGGTGCGGGCGGAATTGTCGTTGTAGGGCTGTTCTCCATGTTTCAGCCCGCCAAGCAGCGCTGCAAGCCCGAGGATGCCGTTGATATCGAGCATCACGGCGGAATAGATCGTATCGCGCACCAGCGTCGGCGAACTCTCGCCCATCATCATGATCGCCAGGATGATCACTTCCACCAACACGGCGGAAAGCGTCAGGATCATCGTGCCATAGGGATCGCCGACCTTGGCTGCCAGGACCTCGGCGTGGTGCGCAACCCGCATCGACGCCAGCACGATTGCAGCCACCAGTGCCGCCGCACCGGCAAGCGAAGCCGCCTGCCCCATTTCGAGTAAATGATGCTCCAGCACAAAACCGGCACCCGCGGCAAGAAAGGCGGCGAGCAGCAGACGTTCGGATTTCAGCACCGCCAACAAATGCGCCCCTCGCCGGCCAAACTCAAGCAACCCCAAACCAACCTTCGACGATAAGAGCCTATAGGTTTCTATCGTCGAGGCTTGGTACAAGGACTATAGAAGCAGGAAACTCTATTTCAATCGGAGCGAACAAGGATTATTTTCCTCCTTGTTCTTTACCATCCCGGCGCGCTTGGTTAATCTACTGGCAAACAGAGGCATAGTAGCCGTCGCTCGAGCGCCCGGACCAGACATTCATGCTGTCGCACAACACCATCTGGCACGCCATCGACGCCTTGGCCGAGCGCCATCAGCTCTCCCCGTCCGGGCTTGCGCGCCGCGCCGGGCTAGACCCGACATCCTTCAACAAATCCAAGCGCCAGTCCGCCGACGGCCGCGAGCGCTGGCCGTCGACGGAATCGATTGCCAAGGTGCTGGATGCCACCGGCGCCACCATCGACCAGTTCATGGCGCTGATGCGTCCGGACGCTACCCGAAGCGAACCGTACAAGAGCGCCATACCGCTGATCGGTTTTGCCCAGGCCGGCGCCGGCGGCTTCTTCGACGATGGCGGGTTTCCGGCCGGCCAGGGTTGGGATGTCGTCGATTTCCCGGCGGGGGCCGAGCGGCGCGCCGGCATCTATGCGCTGGAGATCCAGGGCGACAGCATGCTGCCGCTCTACCGCGATGGCGATGTCTTGATCGTCGACCCTGGCGCGCAGGTCCGGCGCGGCGACCGTGTCGTGGTCAAGACCCGCGAAGGCGAGGTCATGGCGAAAATCCTGATGCGGCACACTTCGCGCAACATCGAACTGCTATCGCTCAACCCGGAACATCCCAACCGGAGTTTCGAGATGAGCGAAGTCGAATGGATCGCCCGGATCATCTGGGCCAGCCAATAGGACATCTTTCCTGATGCGGCAGCAACTGGTGACACTTGCGGGCGGGATTGCCGCCCTGGCGCTCTATACCGGCATCCTCTATGCGGGTGCTGCGACCATCCGCGACCGCGAAAGTTCTGCCACGCCGGACTTCGTGCTGGAAACGCCCGATTTGGGGGAGACGGAACCTTCGGCCGAGGCCGACGATGTACCGTTCGACATGACCGCCCCTCAGGCAAGCGAGACGGCGCCGCTTGGTAACCAGGGCCAGGGCGGCTCCCATTCGACCGAGACCACCGCCCGCGCCATCGAGCCGCAGCAGTTCGGACTACCCGACGAAGTCACGACCAAGCCACTCGAGCGCATTGAACCGCGCTCACCTCTGTCGGATACCGACAAGGACAAGCCGAAGGCGCCGACGATCCTCAGGCAGCCGGTGGCGCTGGCAGCCGGGCTCATCCGCTTCGACAAGATAACCCTACAACTCGACGGCATAGAGCCGGAAGCGGCGGAACGAACCTGCGAAAGCGGTGGCAAGAGCTGGCCCTGCGGCATGGTCGCTCGTACGGCGTTCCGCAATTTCCTGCGCGCCCGCGCCGTCAGCTGCGATGTTCCCGAGGATGGAGCGGGCGAGACCGTGACGGCACACTGCACCGTCGGCGGCCAGGACCCCGCAGCATGGCTTGTTGCCAACGGCTGGGCGACGCCAATGCCGGGCTCTCCCCTTGAGGAGCAAGCCGAAGCGGCACGCAAGGCAAAGCTTGGCTTTAACGGCGATGACCCGCGCGATTTCCGCGAAACACCGATGCCGTTCGACGATCCGAGCGCGGCTGCGACGATGGACGAAGCAGCACCGGACTTGTAAGGAACGGCGGAACACACCAGTTCTTGCCCAGACACTTTCCGGAAAGCATCCATGCCCCCTAGCCTCAGCCAGCACGAAGCCCTTGTCTATGTCATGGTGATGATGTCGGCGGTCGACCGGGAGATGAGCGACGACGAGTTCGCGCGCATCGGCAGGCTCGTACAGTTTCTTCCCGCCTTCGAAGGCTTCGATGAGGACCAACTCGTGCTCATCGGCCACGAATGCGCAGCCCAGTTGGCTGCGCCCGAGGGCCTCGACATCGTGCTTGAGATCGTGCGCGAGGCGCTGCCCGAGCGGCTTCACGAAACGGCCTATGCGCTCGCGGTCGAGATCGCGGCCGCCGACCAGCGCATCCGCAACGAGGAAATCCGCCTGCTTCAGTTGCTGCGCGACCGATTCGGCCTCGACAAGCTCACCTGCGCGGCGATCGAACGGGGCGCGCTCGCCCGCTTTCGCAAGTAACGGCGGCTCGATCCGCCGCTTCACGTCAACGTGTCTTGGCGCGTCGCTGGCGGCGCATGTTATCGCTGTGCGCAAGAACCATAGCGAGGCGAAACGGATGCAGCTTTTCGGCGTGACAGAGCCGCTGTGGCGCCTTGCGGCCTTTCTCTCGGTCTTTGCCGCGATGTCCGTGCTCGAACTTCTGCACCCCCGGCTGGAGCGGCCGGAGCTGCAAAAGGCGCTGAAGGCGCGCCGATGGTTTACCAACCTTTCCATTCTGGTGCTGTCTTCGCTGTCTCTGCGCCTAATCTTCCCGGCCGCGGCCACGGGAGCGGCCCTCTGGGCTGGGGCGCGCGGATACGGCCTGCTGCCGGCACTCGGCACTCCCCCGCTCATCGCCGGCGTCATCGCCTTCGTCGTGCTCGACTTTGCGATCTGGCTGGAACACGTCGCCTTTCACAAGGTGCCGCTCTTCTGGCGAATGCACCGGGTCCATCATGCCGATCCCGGCGTCGATCTGACCACGGCGTTGCGGTTTCATCCGCTCGAGATCGTCGTCTCGATGGCCTGGAAGATCGCGATCATCGTCGCGCTCGGCGCGCCCGCTGTCGCAGTGTTGCTGTTCGAGGTCGTGCTCAACGCCGCTGCCATGTTCAACCATGCCAATCTGCGGCTGCCGCCGCGCCTCGACCGGGCTCTGCGGCCGCTGATCATAACGCCGGACATGCACCGCATCCACCACTCCACAGAACGCTTGGAGACGGATTCGAACTACGGCTTCAACCTGTCGATCTGGGATCGGCTGTTTTCGACCTATACGGCTCGGCCGCGGCGCGGCGACGATGCGATCGAAACGGGGCTGACCGCCTACGGACGCAGCGAGCCGACCAGGCTTCTGTGGTCGTTGCTCCTGCCGTTCCGGCGCAGTTGATCAAAGCAGCTCGCGCAAAAATGTGCCGCGGCCTTGCGGCGACGAAAGGCAAGCGTCAGTAGATCCCGTTCGGGAAATAGCGCAGGTAGATCTCGTCCAGCCGTCCGCTGCGCGACAGTGCCAGCAGGGCATGATCGATCGCCTGCGTCAAAGCCGGCTCGGACTTGCGGTTCATGATCGTCAGCCCTTCGCCCAGAAAGCGCTGCGAGAAATAGGCGCCGTCGACAAGCCCGCAGCACCCGGCAGCAGCACCGCCCGACACCCAGAAGGAAAGCTGCATGCCGTCGGAAAAGGCAGCCGCCACCTCGCCTTTCTGCAGGGCTGTCAGCATGGCATTACGATCCGGAAAGACCTTGGCTTCAAGCTTGGGGAAGAAAGCCCTGAACATCACCTCATGGGTGGTGCCGGAAACGACGCCGACCACTTTGCCCTTCAGACCCGTGGGATCCGAGAGAGCACCTGTCGCCTTGGTGTTGACGGCGAAGCGCGCGGGGAGCCGCATGAAGGGGCGCGAAAAGCCGAAGCGCTGGCGCAGCTCCGGGCTGACGGCGATACCTGCTGCGACCGCCTCGCCCTGGCCCTCTTCCAGCGCCGGCAAGAGTTCGGCATAGGTGACCGCCTGGATCTGGCATTTGGCTTCGATATCGAGTTCGCGGCAGATCTCGCGCACCAGGTCGACATGGAAGCCCGAAAGCCTGCCCGATTGGTCGATGAAATTGAACGGCGGAAAATCGACCGTCGTCAGGAACCTGAGCCGCGCAAGGCCGGTCAGATCCGGCTTGGCAATGCGCTCACGCGCGTCGAATAGATTGGGCAGATCCTTGGGCTGGGCGGCGAGCGGGGCGGCTATCAGATAGACGCAGAGAGCCAGCAGTCGGTGAATTTTCATGGGCAAGGGCCAGCGCGTCTCTTCGGGATGCCATGCGACCTAGCAAGGCCGCGGATGATTCATGGGTGACGCGAGATTAGCCGGATGGAACCGGGCTGGCTACTGGCTTCGGCGCCCTGCTGTTCGGACCACCGGTTCAATGCCTGGCTGACTGACATCGAAAAGGAAAGTGGAGCGGGTGATCGGGATCGAACCGACGACATCAAGCTTGGGAAGCTGGCGTTCTACCACTGAACTACACCCGCAGCGTTTCGGAAACTTCCTCAACCGCAGGCATCTGTCAAGGACCGTTGCGCCGCGTTGCCGCGCAACGGCACTTTTTCTGTTACTCCGCGTGGAAATGTTTGGAGAGCTTGAGGCCCTGCGCCTGGTAGTTGGAGCCGAGGCCGAGGCCGTACAGTCCGTCCGGACGCTCGAGCATATGCTCATAGACCAGGCGGCCGACGATCTGGCCATGTTCCAGGATGAAGGGCACCTCGTGACTGCGCACTTCCAGTACCGCACGGCTGCCGGTGCCGCCGGCAGAAGCATGGCCGAAGCCCGGATCGAAGAAGCCGGCATAGTGCACACGGAATTCGCCGACCAACGGATCGAACGGCGTCATCTCGGCAGCGTAGAGCGGCGGAACGTGCACCGCCTCGCGCGATACCAGAATGTAGAATTCATCGGGGTCGAGGATCAGCTCGTCACGGCCGCGGCTGTAGAGCGGCTCCCAGAAGTCGAACACGGCGTGCTGCGCCTTCTTGTCGACATCGACGACCGCCGTGTGGTGCTTGCCACGGTAGCCGATCAGTCCGTCCGGGCCGGTGCCCTTGAGGTCGATCGACAGCGCAATGCCGCCGCCGCTGACATTGGGTTTCTCGCTTGCAACCAGCACATCACTTTCATGCAGCGCCAGCAGTTCCTGTTCGGAGAGCAGCGCCTGGCCGGTGCGGAAGCGGATCTGCGACAGGCGCGAGCCGCGCCTGACGACGATCGGGAAGGTGCGCGGGCTGATTTCGAGGTAGAGCGGCCCGCGATACCCAGCCGGGATCTTGTCGAACTCCTGGGCGCGATCGGTGATGACGCGGGTGAAGATGTCGAGACGACCAGTCGAGCTCTTCGGGTTCGCCGACGCCGACATGTTTTCCGGCAGATCGAGGCTTTCCATCAGCGGCACGATATAGACGCAGCCGGTCTCCAGCACCGCACCTTCGGAGAGATCGACGACATGCAGCTTCAGCCGGTCGAGCTTGTCGGCAACGAGGTGCGACGGGCCCGGCATGAAGCTCGCGCGGACGCGAAACGCCTTGGCGCCGAGGCGCAGATCGAGGCTCGCCGGCTGGATCTGATCGGCATCCAGCGCCTTCTCGCTTTTCAAGCGTCCGGCTTCAAACAGCGCGGCAATCGCGCGGTCGGCCAAAATCCCAGTCTCGCGGCCCATTTCGATCCTCTTTTCAGTTGCGAGACAAAACCAAACTCCAGGAATTGACGCAAGCGCACCCAAGCAGTATTGGAGCTTTATCCCGTGGTGATTTGGCCGGTCGGCTTGCAGCCACGTTAAACAAGTAGCTAAAAAGGCCGGGTATCAAACCGGCCCTTCACGCGGCCGGTTTTTTTGTTTTTGAAGGTGATCGTCACATGAGCAAAAACTGGCGCCCGGCAACCCAACTCGTCCACGGCGGAACGACCCGCTCCCAGCACGGCGAGACGTCCGAGGCGATCTTCCTCACCCAGGGCTTCGTCTATGACACATCGGAAGCGGCGGAAGCGCGCTTCAAGGGCGAGACCGAAGGCTTCATCTATGCCCGGTACGGCAGCCCGACCAACGACATGTTCGAAAAGCGCATGTGCATGCTGGAAGGTGCGGAAGATGCGCGCGCCACCGCATCCGGCATGGCCGCCGTCACTGCTGCCATTCTTTGCCAGCTGAAAGCCGGTGACCATATCGTTGCCGCCCGTGCGCTCTTCGGCTCCTGCCGCTGGGTGGTCGAGACGCTGGCGCCGAAATACGGCATCGAATGCACGCTGGTCGACGGCCGCGATCTCGCCAACTGGGAAAAGGCGATCCAGAAGAACACCAAGGTCTTCTTCCTGGAAAGCCCGACCAACCCGACGCTCGAAGTGATCGACATTGCCGGCGTCGCCAAGCTTGCCAACCAGATCGGCGCCAAGGTCGTGGTCGACAACGTCTTCGCCACGCCGCTGTTCCAGAAGCCGCTCGAACTCGGCGCCCATATCGTCGTCTACTCGGCCACCAAGCATATCGATGGCCAGGGCCGGTGCCTGGGCGGCGTGGTTCTGTCCGACAAGGACTGGATCAACGAGCACCTGCACGATTACTTCCGCCACACCGGTCCGGCGATGTCGCCGTTCAATGCCTGGACCTTGCTGAAGGGCATCGAGACCCTGCCGCTGCGCGTCAAGCAGCAGACCGAAAACGCGCGCCGCGTCGCCGACTTCCTGGCCGAGCAGCCGCAGATCGCCAAGGTGATCTATCCCGGCCGCGCGGACCACCCGCAGGCTGACATCATCGCCAAGCAGATGACCGGCGGCTCGACCCTCGTCGCCTTTGAACTGAAGGGCGGCAAGGATGCGGCCTTCGCGCTGCAGAACGCGCTGCAGATTGCCCGCATTTCCAACAATCTTGGCGACAGCAAGAGCCTGATCACCCATCCGGCAACGACGACGCACAAGAACCTGACGGACGAGGCCCGCGACGAACTCGGCATTTCCGCCGGCACTGTGCGTTTCTCCGCCGGCATCGAGGACAGCGACGACATCGTCGAGGATTTCGCCCGCGCGCTGAAGGCCGTGAAGGCCTGATCCATAGCAAGCATGGCCGCCCGATCACGGGCGGCCGTTACTGCCTGTCGCCAAAGCTCAGACGCGCCAGCATGATGCGCGACAGCGCGGTGTAGAGGCAGACGACGGCAAACAACGTCGCTATGACTGGAAACCACGCCGGGAACAGGCAGAAGGCCAGGAAGACGGCGATCGTCTCCGTCGCCTCGGCGAGCCCGGTGGTGAAGTAGAGCGACTTTTCCCCCCGCACATCCGCCGTCATCGATCGCTTCTCGGCCATGATGGCATAGGCGAGAAAACTCGACCCGTTGACGTAGAACGAGAAGAGCAGCAACCCGCCGGCGAGCCCATTGGCCTGCGGGTCGGCGAGGATGAAGCCAAGCGGGATGGCGCCGTAGAAGACGAAGTCGAGCACGATGTCGAGGAAGCCGCCGAAATCGGTCTTGCACGTCGCCCGCGCCACCGCGCCGTCGAGACCATCGCAAAGCCGGCCGACGATGATGAAGATGGCGCCTGCAAGATAGAATTGCCCGGCTATCAGGGCTGCGGCAACGAGACCGAGCGCCAGGCCGGCGATCGTGACAGCATTGGCACTGATACCCCCGCGGGCGAGCGCGGCCCCCACGCGATCCAGCACCGGATCCAGATGTTTTCTCACCGCGCCATCAAGCATCAGCGCGGCCTGCCCGCCGTGTTGCAGGCAACGCATGCAATCCTGCCGTTATTCTTGACGAAACCATCTTGCTGTAGAATACCCTGAAAGACTTGAAACAAGGTGTTGCCCATGTATCGCGCGCTCACTCGCGACATAGAAGTTACGGTGGAGCCGTACTATCTGGAAGAGCAATCTGATCCGGATGACAGCCGCTATGTCTGGGGCTACCGCATCGTCATCTCCAACCACTCCGCCGAGACGGTCCGGCTGATGACGCGCTACTGGCACATCACCGACGAGAACGGCCAGGTGGACGAAGTCACCGGGCCTGGCGTCATCGGCGAGCAGCCGTTGCTCAACCCCGGCGACACCTACGAATATTCCTCCGGATGCCCGCTCGATACGCCCTCAGGCGTCATGTTCGGCCACTACAGCATGGAATCGGAAGGCGGAGAGCACTTCAACGTGGCCATCCCCGCCTTCTCGCTCGATTCACCAGGGCTGGTGCGAACCCTGAACTGAGACCATTCTACTGCTGACGGACTTCGCTTGCCTCGAAGCGATAGGTGGTCGAGCAGAACTCGCACGTCACTTTGATCAAGCCGTCCTCGATCGTGCTCTCGATATCGTCGGCATGCAGACCGGTCAGCACCGAACGGATCTTTTCCCGCGAGCAGCTGCAGCGATCGTAGACCGCCTGCGGCTGGTAGACGCGAACGCCGCGCTCGTGGAACAGCCGATAGAGCAGGCGCTCCGTGCCGACCATCGGGTCGGTCAGTTCGTCGGCATCGATCGTCTCGACCATGACCTTGGCTTCGGCCCAGAGATCGTCCTCGTCGAAGAGATCCTCGTTGTCGTCGCCGTCACCGCCAGAAAGGTCCGGCTGGCGCATGCGCTCCGGTGCATCCGGCAGGAACTGCGCGACCATGCCGCCGGCACGCCAGCGATGGCGCGGCTTGCCGTTCTCGTCGCGGTCGAGCAATTCGGCAACGCCGAGGCGCACCTTGGTCGGGATCTGCTCCGACTGGCGGAAGTAGACGCCGGCGATTTCCTCAAGAGTGGCGCCATCAAGCGCAACGATGCCCTGATAGCGCTGGGTATGGGCGCCCTGATCGATGGTGAAGGCGAGAACACCCTTGCCGAGCAGTTCGTGCGACTGCGTGCGTCCGTCCTTCAAGGCCTCGGCAAGCGCTTCCTCGTTGAAGCGGGCATAGGCGCGCACCTTGTCGGGCGTAGCAAAATCGGCGACCACCAGATCCACAGGACCGTCGCTCTTCGTCTGAACGATAAGCTTGCCGTCGAACTTCAGCGACGTGCCGAGCAACACCGTCAGCACAACGGTTTCGGCGACGAGCCTGGCGACCGGAAGCGGATAGTTGTGGCGCTCCAGGATCGCATCGAGCATCGGGCCGAGCTGAACCGCCCGGCCACGCACATCGAGGCCCTCCACCTGGAAGGGCACGACGTGATCGTCGCCGGCAAAATCGAATTCGCCAAGTCCGGGTGCCATCTCAGTCATCTGCTGCTCCTTGCGTAACCCGAGAAGGCCGCGCAAAGGACATGAACATCCTCCGGCGCAGCCTGCCCGTTATCCTATTTGATCCCGCCATAAACGGATTTGTCCAGCAGGCACGTGCCGTTTTCCGGCTCCTCATGCGCTGCCTGTCGTCAGGGTAGGTCCGATGTTTCCACCTCGGAACGTCCCGCATGCGGCCTAAATCGGGTCGCATGCGGGAAAATTCAAGAGGCGAATGCGCCGATCAGACGAGCCCCATGCACCAGGCGATGATCGACTTCTGCGCATGCAGCCTGTTTTCCGCCTCGTCGAACACCACCGACTGCGGACCGTCGATGACCTCGTCGGTCACTTCCTCGCCGCGGTGCGCCGGCAGGCAGTGCATGAACAGGGCATCAGGCGACGCCTGCTTCATCAGTGCCTCGTTGACCTGGAAGGGTTGGAAAACGTTGTGGCCGCGAGCGCGATGCTCCTGGTTCATGGAAATCCAGGTGTCGGTAACAACGCAGTGGGCGCCGGCAACGGCCTGCTCGGCCTCATGGCACAGCAGGATCTCGCCGCCGTTGTTGCGCGCCCAGTTGAGGATCTTGTCATGCGGCTCGGAGCCGAGCGGCACCGCCATGTTCATGCGATAGCCAAAGCGGGCCGAACCCTCGATCAGCGAGTGAAGCACATTGTTGCCGTCGCCGGTCCAGGCGATGGTCTTGCCTTTCACCGGGCCGCGATGCTCCTCGAAGGTCATGATGTCGGCCATGATCTGGCAGGGATGGGTGTCGTCGGTGAGACCATTGATAACAGGCACGGTCGCATGCTCGGCAAGCTCGAGAAGCCGGCGATGATCGGTGGTGCGGATCATGATCGCATCAACATAGCGCGACAGCACCTTGGCGGTGTCGCCGATGGTTTCAGCGCGTCCGAGCTGCATCTCGGTGCCCGAGAGAAACAGGGTTTCACCGCCGAGCTGGCGCATGCCTACGTCGAAGGAAACGCGGGTGCGCGTCGACGGCTTTTCGAAGATCATCGCCAGCATCTTGCCGGCGAGCGGCTTGTCGGCGGTTCCGGCCTTGGTCGCTGTCTTTCGGACGCGCGCGTCATCGATGATCGTCCTGAGATCGGCTGCCGTCATGGCCGAAAGATCGATGAAATGTCTTGTGCCTGCCATCGTACTCAATTCCTGTCCTCAGAATGGCCCTTTCAGCGCGACCGGTGTCGAAGAGTAAAAAGCGCTTCGACGCCTCGGGTTCACGCATGGACCCTTAGGAAAATCGCTGCCGATCTCCGGGTTCAAACATTAGGCTGCGGCAGTGCCGCTCGCGCTTCTCACGGCTTCGGCGGCGCGCTCGATGCGTGCCAGGCCTTCGCGCGCTTCTTCGGCCGTCACCGTCAGCGGTGGCAGCAGGCGCAGCACGTTCTCGCCGGCCGGAACCGCCAGCAGCTTTTCGGCACGGATCGCCTTCAGGAGATCGGTCGAAGGGCCTTTCACCTTGATGCCGAGCATCAGGCCGTCGCCGCGGATGTCCTCGATCACATCGGGGAAACGATCCTTCAGCGAGGCGAGACCCTGGCGGAAGACCAGGGAGACGTCGCGCACGTGTTCCAGGAAACCGTCGGCCAGGATGACGTCGAGCACGGCGTTGCCGACTGCCATGGCAAGCGGGTTGCCGCCATAGGTCGAACCGTGCGTGCCGGCAACCATACCGGCCGCCGCCACTTCCGTCGCCAGGCAGGCACCAAGCGGGAAGCCGCCGCCGATGCCCTTGGCGACCGCCATGATATCCGGGCGGATGCCTGCCCATTCATAGGCGAAAAGCTTGCCGGTGCGGCCAACGCCGGACTGAACCTCGTCGAGGATCAACAGCAGGCCGAACTCGTCGCAAAGCGCGCGCAGTTCCTGCATGAATTCCTTGGTGACCGGGCGGATGCCGCCCTCGCCCTGGATCGGCTCGATCAGGATCGCCGCCGTCTCGTCGGTGATCGCATCCTTGACCGCGGCGATATCGCCGAAGGGCACCTGGTAGAAACCCGGAGCCTTCGGGCCGAAACCCTCGATATACTTCTGCTGACCGCCGGCGGCGATCGTCGCGATCGTACGTCCGTGGAAGGCGCCCTCGAAGGTGATGACGTGGAACTTCTCCGGATTGCCCTTGGCATAGTGGTAGCGGCGGGCAGTCTTGATCGCGCATTCGAGCGCCTCGGCGCCAGAATTGGTGAAGAACACACGATCGGCGAACGTCACTGCCGTCAGCCGGCGCCCCAGGCTCTCCTGACCGGGAACCTCGTAGAGGTTCGACAGATGCCAGACCTTCTCGGCCTGCGCCTTCAGTGCCTCGACCAGATGCGGGTGCGCATGGCCAAGCGAGTTGACGGCGACGCCGGCGGCGAAGTCGAGATAGCGCGTGCCGTCTTCGGCGACCAGCCAGACGCCCTCTCCTCGCTCGAAACGCAACGGCGCACGCATGTAGGTGTCGTAAAGCGGCGTGGTTGCAGTCATGGCGAGCCTCTCCTTCATTGCTATCGGCATCGATCCGCGCCCTGTTAAGCGCGGCAAAAAATTAAAAATGCCGCCTTGCGGCGGCGCAGGCACTATTCCTATTTCGCAGCGCAATGTCAACAAAACCAAGCCTTGCAGTGCGGTCGGACGGCCGCGTTCCATGCGACGAAAAAATCACGCGGCGGGGCTTGCAAAAATGCAACGCCCACCGAGCAAGTTGGGGAAAACTAGGAAATCGATTCGGCCTGATTCCGCGGACTCTTGCCACGGAGTCCGGCGGTCAGTAGGTTAACGTTCAATTACTAGACGCATGCGGCGGAACTAGTCACCAAAAGTGTTATCGCGTTGCAGCTCCGGAGTCTGTCCGGAGCGTGGTGAGGGATTCTGTCATCGCCAACGCTGAGAACGGAGAGTGCAGAAATGAACTGGACTGACGAGCGGGTGGAAAAACTGAAGAAGCTTTGGTCCGAGGGCCTGAGCGCGAGCCAGATCGCGGCGCAGCTCGGCGGCGTCAGCCGCAATGCGGTCATCGGCAAGGTTCACCGGCTGAGCCTGCCCGGCAGAGCCAAGGCTGGCGGCACCACCGCGGCGACCCGGCCGAAGCAGCGCCCGACGACCTCGGCGCCGCGCGCTCCGAACTACGCCGCGCGCGTCACAACCCGCACGGTTACCCGTTCGGCCGGCGCCACCGTCCTCAAGGAAGAGATCGAAGTCGATCTCGTTGCCGAACAGGATTTCAGCATCCGGACGGATGTGGTCGTGCCGATGTCGCGCCGCCTGGAGCTGACGCAACTGACCGAACGCACCTGCAAGTGGCCGATCGGCGACCCGCTGAAGGAGGAGTTCCACTTCTGCGGCAACGACTCCCCGGAAGCGTCGCCCTATTGCACATTCCATGCACGGCTTGCCTATCAGCCTTCCGCCGAGCGCCGCCGCGCTCGCTAAAGATTTCAAACAGCACATGAAAAAGGGGCCGCGCGGCCCCTTTTTTTGTTGGATGGTTGGCTCAGCTTTCGAGCGAGTAGCCGGCACCGCGAACGGTGCGGATGACGTCCGGCATGCTGGAGAAGTTCAGCGCCTTGCGCAGGCGACCAACATGCACGTCGACCGTGCGCTCGTCGACATAGATGTCATGCCCCCAGACGCCGTCCAAAAGCTGTGACCGCGAGAAGACCCGGCCCGGCGACGACATCAGGAACTCGAGCAGGCGAAACTCCGTCGGGCCGAGGCGAACCTCGCGGGTGCGGCGGTGCACGCGGTGGGTTTCGCGGTCGAGCTCGATATCGCCGCACCGCAGCAGCGTAGACAGAACTTCAGGCTTGGCACGGCGCAGCATCGCCTTGACGCGGGCCATCAGCTCGGGCGTGGAGAACGGCTTGACGACATAGTCGTCGGCACCGGTGGCAAGGCCGCGAACCCGCTCGCTCTCTTCGCCGCGCGCCGTCAACATGATGATCGGCAGGCGCTCGGTCTCCGGACGCTGACGAAGGCGGCGGCAAAGCTCGATGCCGGAAACACCCGGCAGCATCCAATCGAGGATCAAGAGATCCGGCAGGCGCTCCTGCAGACGGATCTCGGCTTCGTCCCCGCGCAGGATCGTATCGACATCGAAACCCTCGGCTTCGAGGTTATATCGCAGCAGGACGCTTAGCGCCTCCTCGTCTTCGACAACGGCGATTTTCGGCAACATCAGGTAACGTCTCCTTACCCAGAGCATCCCGTGTTCGATGGAACAGCCAGAGATGCTCGAACATATAGCATCTGGAGCATTCCGGGCGTTTTCAAAGACACGCTTGAAAACGCAGGGCTGCAGACGCGACAAAGCAGGGCCGCAACCAGAGCTGCGACCGAATGAGGTTCATTAGCAGGCACTCGAACGTATCCGGGCTTAGTCCTTTACGGCGCCCAACGTCGACGTATTGTCGTCCTTCGGACGCTCGCCTTCCGGCTGTGCGCCCGTCGCCATGTAATAGATCGTCTCGGCGATGTTGGTGGCGTGGTCGCCGATGCGCTCGATGTTCTTGGCACAGAACAGAAGATGCGTGCAGGGCGTGATGTTGCGCGGATCTTCCATCATGTAGGTCAAGAGCTCGCGGAACAGCGAGGTGTAGATCGCATCGATCTCCTCGTCGCGCTCGCGGATGCTGTTGGCCTTCTCCGGCGAGCGGGAGGCGTAGACGTCGAGAACTTCCTTGAGCTGCACGAGGGCAAGCTCGGCCAGGTGTTCAAGACCGCGTGCCAGCTTGCGCGGGATGCCGGAGCCGGCAACGGCGATGACGCGCTTGGCGTTGTTCTTGCCGAGGTCGCCGACGCGCTCCAGATCGGAGGCGATGCGGATCGATCCCATGATCTCGCGCAGGTCGGCAGCCACCGGCTGACGCTTGGCAATGGTGATGATCGCCTTTTCGCCGATCTGGCGCTCGGCCTCATCGAGGATGGTGTCGTCGGAGATCACCTTCTGCGCCAATGCGAGGTCGGAATTGACCAGCGCGCGGACGGATTCGCCCACCATCTGCTCGGCAATGCCGCCCATCTCGGAGATGCGGCGTGTCAGGTATTTCAGTTCTTCGTCATAGGCGGACATTATGTGCATGGACATAATCTGTGATCCTTGCGGGCGCGTTCAGGAAACGGGGTGAAGAGGAGCTTCGGCGATCAACCGAAGCGACCCATGATGTAGTCCTGGGTGCGCTGGTCATCCGGATTGGTGAACATCTTGTCGGTATCGTTCTCCTCGACGAGATTGCCGAGGTGGAACATGGCGGTGCGCTGCGACACGCGGGCCGCCTGCTGCATCGAATGCGTGACGATGACGATCGTGAAGTTGCTGCGCAGTTCGTGGATCAGTTCCTCGACCTTGGCCGTCGCGATCGGGTCGAGCGCCGAACAGGGCTCGTCCATCAGGATGACTTCCGGGCTGACGGCAACGGCGCGCGCGATGCACAGACGCTGCTGCTGGCCGCCCGAAAGGCCGGTGCCCGGCTCCTGCAGGCGGTCCTTCACCTCGTTCCACAAACCGGCCTTCTGCAGGCTGGTCTCGACGACGTCGTCGAACTCGGACTTGGTGCGGGCAAGCCCATGAATGCGCGGGCCGTAGGCGACGTTGTCGTAGATCGACTTCGGGAACGGGTTCGGCTTCTGGAACACCATGCCGACGCGGGCACGCAGTTCCACGACGTCGATCGTCGGATCGTAGATATCGTCTTCATCCAGCGTGATCTTGCCGGTGACGCGGCAGTTCTCGATGGTGTCGTTCATGCGGTTCAACGTGCGCAGGAAGGTCGACTTGCCGCAGCCCGACGGGCCGATCAGCGCCGTCACCGTGTTTTCGCGGATGTTGAGATTGACGTCGAAAAGCGCGCGCTTCTCGCCGTAATAGACCGACACATCCTTGCCGATCATCTTGTAGGGCACGGTGTTCATTTTCTGATCCAAGGCTTTCTCGACTGCTGCTTCTGACATGATGTTCATAGTAATTACCTCACTACCAACGGCGCTCAAAGCGACGTCGCAACAGAATGGCGCCAAGGTTCATGACGACGAGGAAGATGAGAAGAATGATGATCGCGCCGGATGTGCGCTCGACGAAGGCGCGTTCCGCCTCGTTGGCCCACATGTAGATCTGTACCGGCAGCGCTGTCGACGGCTCCATCGGCGAGCCGGGATAGTCGACGACGAAGGCGACCATGCCGATCAGAAGGAGCGGCGCGGTTTCGCCAAGTGCATGGGCGAGGCCGATGATCGTGCCGGTCAGGATGCCCGGCATCGCCAGCGGCAGGACGTGGTGGAAGATGGTCTGCATCTTCGACGCACCGAGACCGAGTGCTGCCGAGCGGATCGACGGCGGCACCGCCTTCAAAGCCGCTCGGGTGGCGATGATGATGGTCGGCAAGGTCATCAGCGTCAGCACCAGGCCGCCGACGAGCGCCGCCGAGCGCGGCATGCCGGCAAAGTTGATGAACACTGCCAGACCCAGGAGACCGTAGACGATCGACGGGACGGCGGCGAGATTGTTGATGTTGACTTCGATGAGATCGGTCAGCCGGTTCTTCGGTGCGAACTCTTCAAGATAGATCGAGGCGGCAACGCCGATCGGCAGTGCCAGCACCAGCACGATCAGCATCATGAACAACGAGCCGAGAGCGGCAACGCCCACACCTGCCGCTTCCGGACGGCTCGACGCACCGAAGGTGAAGATGCCGGTGTTGAAGCTCTTCTTCAGAACGCCGGCGCTCGCCATCTCGTTCATCCAGGTGACCTGCTGGTCCTTGACCTTGCGCTTGCTCTGGTCGACCGCCAGATCGATCTGCCCCTTGAAGGCGGAGTCGACATTGGCCTCTGCGAGCAACGTCACCGATACGGTCTTGCCGATGACCGAGGGGTCGGCGACGACGATGTCGCGCAACAGCGTGCGGGAGCTCGCAGACACCATGTCGGTCGCCTGCTTGACCAGCGGACGCTTGGTTGCGTCGATACCGAGCTGCTTGATCAGCGCATCACGCACCAAGAGCGGATAGTTGGCGGTCATCAGCACCTTGCCGTCGGTTGCGCGTTCACCCTTGGGGTCGATGACCTTCTCGGTGAATTCGATCGGCAGCGTGATCGTCGTCTGCTGGAACGCGGTATAGCCGTTTGAAAACACAGTCCACAGCAGCAGGGCGAGGAAGAACAGGCCGAGGCTGATGGCGCTGATGCCATAGGCACGGAACCGACGCTCTGCCGCATAGCGGCGCTTGATGCCGATATCGCGCTTGGCGGATGCGGGACGGGTGGAGATCCGGACGGCCGGGGAAGCGATGTCGGTCATTCGTACTGTTCCCGATATTTGCGCACGATGTAGAGCGCATAAATGTTGAGGCCGAGCGTGATGACGAAGAGCGTGATGCCGAGCGCAAACGCGACCAGCGTCTGCGGCGAGGTGAACTCAAGGTCGCCCGTCAGCTGGTTGACGATCTTGACCGTCACCGTCGTCATCGGCTCGAAGGGATTGATCTGCATGCGGGCGGCGACACCGGCGGCCAACACCACGATCATGGTTTCGCCGACGGCACGCGAGGCGGTCAACAACAGCGCGCCGACGATGCCGGGCAGAGCGGCTGGAAGGATGACCTTCTTGACCGTCTCGGAGCGGGTGGCACCGAGGCCGAGCGAGCCGTCACGCAGCGCCCGCGGCACCTGGGTGATGATGTCGTCCGACAGCGAGGACACGAACGGGATCAGCATGATGCCCATGACGATGCCGGCGGTGAGTACGCTCTGTGCTTGGATGAAATTCTGATAGTTGCCGGTTACGAGACCGTTCAGCTGGGCGGAAATATCGCGCAGGAACGGACCGACGGTCACGAGTGCGAAGAAACCGTAGACGATGGTCGGGATGCCGGCCAGCACTTCCAAGAGCGGCTTTGCCGTCGAACGCAGGCGCGGGCTTGCATATTCCGCCATGTAGATGGCGGCAAACAGGCCGATCGGCACCGCAAAGAGCATGGCGACGAAGGCGATGTAGAGCGTGCCGGCGAGAAGCGGGATCAGGCCGAACTGGCCGGAAGAGCCCCCGCTGCCGGCAGCCGCAAATCGTGGGTCCCAGACCGTGCCGAAGAAGAACTCGAAGGGCGAGACCATGGTGAAGAAGCGACCGGCTTCCGACAGCATCGAGGCGATGATGCCAACCGTCGTCAAGATGGCGATCGAGGAAGCGACGATCAGTGCGCCGAGCATGACGCGCTCGACCTGATTGCGGGCGCGGAAGCGGGTGGCGATGTTGCGGATGGCATAGAAGCCGCCGGCAACGGCGATCAGGAGCACGACGGCGCTCATCAGCCAGCGATTGGTGACGGTCATCGCGTTGAAATGCTGGGCGGCGGCGATCATGTAGGGCTCGCCCTCACCGGCAAGGGCCACGCCCTTGGCAGCCAGCGTGGAGCGAAGATTGGCCGAGCCGCTTTCAAGCGCCTGGACTTCTTCGGCCGTCAGCCGCTTCAGGCCGCCGGCGACAGACTTGACCTGGCCAAGCGCCAGCTCGACGGTGGCGCCGCCCTGGGTCTGAACCGTCTCGGGCAAGATCGCCCGGGTGCTGGCGTCGATGTACATGGGCGCGGCGACGAGCCAGGCGCCGAGCACGAGCGCCGCCGGAAGGATCGCCCAGATGGCGACATAACTGCCATGATAGCCGGGCAAGGAATGCAGATTGGAGAGCTTGCCGCCAGCCTGCGCGAAGGAGCGCGCACGGCCTGCAAAATAAGAAATAAAACCAATGATAACAATGAGCAAAAGAAGAAATGAAGTACTCATCGGCACGTCTCCGCGGCGTGACGCTCAAGGCGCTGCCGGCAGTTCGGATTAGGGCATGCCCCGGCGCGATATCCCGCGCCGGGGCTTGTCAGTATCAGAGCATGTTGCCGGCTGCGAAAGCCTTGCGGATTTCTTCGCGCTCGGCGTCCGGAGCGGCAACGAGGCCGTATTCGGCAAGCGGGCTTTCCGGGCCGACCATCTGATCGTCGAGGAAGAACTCAACATATTCCTTGAGACCCGGGATAACGCCGAGGTGCGCCTTCTTGACGTAGAAGTACAGCGGGCGCGAAACCGGATATTCGCCGGAAGCGATCGTTTCGGTCGACGGAACGATACCGTTGACGGTGGCGACCTTCAGCTTGTCAGCGTTGTTTTCATAGAAGGACAGGCCGAAGACGCCGATGCCGCTCTTGTTGGCGGCGATACGCGCCAGCGTTTCGGTGTAGTCGCCGTCGATGTCGACAGCCAGGCCGTCCTTGCGGACTGCAACGCACTTGCTGTGCTGCTGCTTTTCATCGGCAACGGCAGCCTTGATGACGTCGACAGCGCCGGCTTCCTTGCAGCCTGCAGCGAGGATCTTCTCTTCGAAGACTTCGCGTGTGCCGTGCTTTTCGCCGGGGATGTAAGCGGCGATATCGGCATCCGGCAGAGCCGAGTTGACTTCAGACCACTTCTTGTAGGGGTTGGCGACGAGCTTGCCGTCGACGACGACTTCAGCGGCCAGACCCTTGTAGAGATCGACAGGCTTCAGGGCGAGGTCGGCATTGCCGGCATCGGTTGCAAAGACGATACCGTCGTAACCGATCCGGATTTCCTGGATTTCGGTGACGCCGGCGGCCTTGCAGGCCTCGACTTCGCTGTCCTTGATCTTGCGCGAGGAGTTGGCGATGTCGATGGTGTCAGGGCCGACGCCCTTGCAGAATTCCTTCAGACCGGCCGAGGAGCCGCCGGATTCGACGACCGGGGTCTTGAAGTCCGGGAAGGTTTCGCCGAACGTCTCGGCGACGATCTTTGCGTAGGGAAGAACCGTCGAGGAGCCGGCGACCTGAACCTGATCGCGCGCGACAGCCACGCCAGCGAACGCGGCGGATGCGACGAGCGCCGCGACAGTGAGTTTAAGAGCTTTCATAAAAGTTCTCCCGGAATGGGCTTGTGTTGAGTGCGCCAAGCGTTGCAGCGCTCTTCGCCGTCTGATCGGCTGCCCCTAACTAGCCGCCGATAGCCACACCTTTTATGTCAGTTTCGCGAAACATTTATGACAGCTCATGTCATTGAAAATCATAATGAAAAATGAACGGTGTGACTTTATCCAGCGCCAATATGTCAAAAACGCACGGTAAACACCGTGCCCTTGCCCAGCTCCGAGTGGATCAGGAGCCGCGCGCGATGGCGGGTCAGGATGTGCTTGACGATCGCAAGGCCGAGACCGGTGCCCTTTTTCGAGCGGCTCGCCTCGACATTGACGCGGTAGAACCGCTCGGTGATGCGCGGCACATGTTCGGCGGGAATGCCGGGACCGTAGTCTCTAACCACGACTTCAGCCTGCCCACCCTCGCCGCCGGAAAGCGCGACATCGACCTTCTTGCCTTCCTGGCCGTATTTGCAGGCGTTCTCGATGAGGTTCTCGAACACCTCGGTCAGCTCGTCGCGGTCCCCCTGAACGACAACGGGGTTATCCGGCATCGTCAGCGTGATCGTCAGGTCGAGATCGCTCGCAAGCGGCGCAAGACTGTCGCGGACATGGCCGAGCAGCGGGCGCAGGTCGATCGTATCGTCAGGTGCGATATGGGATTTCAGCTCCAGCCGCGACAAGGACAGGAGGTCGTCGACAAGCCGGCTCATGCGTGTCGCCTGCTCGTGCATGATGCCGAAGAACTTTTCCTGCGCCTTCATGTCGTTGCGCGCCGGGCCTTGCATCGTTTCGATGAAGCCGCGCAGCGATGCCAGCGGCGTGCGCAGCTCGTGGCTGGCATTCGCAACGAAGTCCGAGCGCATGCGATCGATGCGGCGGGCCTGCGAGATGTCGCGATAGGTGAGCAGGAAGACCCGGCTCCACGGACCGTCGCCGCCAATTTCGGCGGGCGCCACACGAACCACATAAACAGCATCGGACGGCAGGCGCTCGGTGTGTTCGATCTGGTTGATCTTGCCGGTCGCGATCGTCTCGCGAACCATATCGAGAATGCCGGGCGAACGGACGCGGGCTGCGAGATAGCTGTTGGGCGGAATGGTGCCGAAAGCCTTTTCGGCCGCGATATTCTGGAAGACGACGGTTTCATCGACCGCCACGACCAAGACCGGCATATCGAGCGCATTCAAGGCCGGGATCAGTGCATCGCTGGCCGCACCCGCGACTGCCGTCACCTTCGCCGCCTTCGGTAGCGCCGAAGGCGTGCTGCGGGTGAGCAGAGCCGCTGCAAGCACGATCCAGAACGGCAGCACGACGAGGAAATGAATGCCGGCGACGGTTGCAAGGACTGCCAGCAGCGCCGTCAGGCCGAGCAGCCAGCGCTCTGCCTTCAATCGCGGTACGAGCGTCCGCCAGAACGCCTTGGAACCGTCCAGCACCATATCCTCATGAATCACTTTGTTTTCCTCCCGGCCTCAAATGGTCGAGAGATAGCGACGCTTCATGACATGATTTTCACGACGCGCTTGAATCCGCAATGCAATTGTGGCCTCCTCACAGGAAATCGCTCGGGCTGGAGGAAGATCATATGGCGTCAACGCAGGCGGCAACGAAGGCCGAAAGCCGGGCGGTGGAACTCGATATCGGCGGCAAGAAGCGGCTCTTCGACGTCGACAACCCGGAATTGCCGAAGTGGATCGACGAGGCGGCCTTTGCCTCGGACGACTACCCTTACAAGAAAAAGCTCGACGAGGAAGAATACTCAAAGACGCTGGAAAAGCTGCAGATTGAGCTGGTCAAGCTGCAGCTCTGGCAGCAGGCGACCGGCAAGCGCATCATCGCCCTGTTCGAGGGCCGGGACGCGGCCGGCAAGGGCGGCGCCATTCATGCCACCAGCAGTAACCTCAATCCCCGCTGGGCCCGCGTGGTCGCCTTGACGAAGCCGACCGAGACCGAGCGTGGGCAATGGTACTTTCAGCGCTACATCGCGACCATGCCGACAGCGGGCGAGCTCGTGCTCTACGACCGCTCCTGGTACAACCGCGCCGGCGTCGAGCCGGTCATGGGCTTCTGCACGCCCGAGCAGCACGAACAATTCCTGAAACAGGTGCCGCGCTTCGAAAAGATGATCGTGCACGAAGGCATCCAGTTCTTTAAATTCTGGATCAGTATCGGCCGCGAGATGCAACTCAAGCGCTTTCACGACCGCCGCCACGATCCGTTGAAGGTCTGGAAGCTGTCGCCGATGGATATCGCCGCACTCAACAAATGGGACGACTACACCGAGAAGCGCGACCAGATGCTCAAGGCGACCCACACGGACCATGCGCCATGGACAATCGTGCGGGGCAACGACAAACGACGCGAACGTATCAATCTCATTCGCCACATGCTTTCCAAGCTCGACTACGAGGGCAAAGACGTGGACGCGATCGGCGAGATAGACGACAAGATCGTCGGATCAGGCCCCGGCTTCCTCAAATAGCCGAAGCCGGCGAGCCGGCTTTTCGCGCAAGCTTATTGGCCCGGCAGGACGCGGATGGCGTAAAGGTTCAAGCCCTTGCCGCCACCGCTGATGTCGCTGTTGATGACGATCTGCCCGGCAGCACTTGGCGCAAGGCTTCGGTCGAACGTCACCTTGAACAGCATGTCGACCCGCTCATCATGCAGAGTGAAACGGTGTCGGCCGCACTCGCCGAGCGAAGAGAAATTACACTTCACCGCGAACTCCGTCGACTTTCCGGGCGTGGCCTGTACCGTCAGCGCCAGCGTCGACGTCTTGCCCGAAAGTTCGGCCAGGATCGCCGCCGGAATTTCAATGGTCACGTCGCCGTCCGCATTGGCATCGCCTGAGGTCAGCAGGATGCGCTGGCCGCCATCGTCATTGACAGGCTCGACAGTCGCCTGTGGGCCGGGCGTGATCGCCCCTGTCTTGCCGGGCGTGTACACCTCGACCCAATCGCCGGTGAAGCCTTCCTGAGCGCCGAGCGTCGGCAGACCGGCAGCCCCGTCGAAATCCTGTGACGCCACCGTTGCCGGCGGATTGGCGACATTGGTATCGCGCGCAGCCGGTGACTGCAGCAGATTGTTGGTCTCGACCCACCAGACGGCGGCGACGACCGCAGCCAACAGCGTCGCGACGACCATGGAAAGCGACAGCAGGCGCCCGCGTTTGCGGCGACGCTTGCGGCCGTCCGTTGCGCGCAGTTCCGGCGCGACCGCGCTCCTGCCTTCATTCGGCTGCCTGGCCGCAACCTCGCCGGCCGCGGCCGTCGAAACAACAGGACCGTCGCGGTCGGCACGAAGGCCACCAAGTCCACCGTCATTCTGTCCGTCGCGCGGCGCCTGGCCGGCAAAAGCCGGCTCACGGCGGCCGCTCGCGGGCGCAGACGGTTGCGGCTCGGACCTTGCCGATGCCGCAGCGCGCGGTGCGACAGCATCGTCGAGGCTGACAGACGGGGCCGGCGCCGGGCGCGCCTTTAGCGCCGCGCGCTCCTCAGTCTCGATCGCGTGGATGACCGCTTCCAGCCGATGCCGCTGCTGGGCGACGACGTTCTGATCCTCGATCCCCTGCTTCTGTAGCCCGGCTTCGAGCGCCTGGCGTGCGGATTGATAGATGCGCGCCCGCGTCTCGGCGTTGGTCCTGTCGGAGCGCTCCAGCGCATTTCGGATTGCAGTCTCGAGTCCGCTCACGTCAAATCCTTCTGTGCACACCGGGCCTTACGGCGCCACGCGTCCATCAAGGCGCGCAAAGGACGCTGCAAAGCCGTCAATCCGCCGCATGATTTTATCCTCAAATCGGATCCGATCTAAGGGATTCTGCAGCAGCCCCCGCCGACGCTCGTCACCTGACCCGCGCCGTTCATTCATCATCCGCACGCCCTATCGGCTAATTCCGGATGCACGCCGTTGGTTTTGTTAACAATTGCGTAACCGCTGCTTTCAAAATCCGCAAGTCCGACGCGTGGGCGACCCCGGCAACGTCGGGGAAAACTGCCCGCGCACCTTCGCACCGCCATGAAAATCCGCATCTTTGCAAGCGAGCAACTTGCTGCTATCTATTTTGACGTTTACGCAAACGTCAAAAAATTACGGGATGGAGAACTCGATGTCGCTGCCGCCAATTCTTTCCGGAACGACGAGACTGCCGGTTGTCGGCGCGCCTTTGTTCATCATCTCGCATCCCAAGCTGACGATCGCGCAGTGCAAGGCAGGCGTGGTCGGATCGTTTCCGGCATTGAACGCCCGCCCGCAATCGCAGCTCGACGAGTGGCTTGCCGAAATCACCGAGACGCTCGCCGACCACGACGCTCGGAACCCCGGCCGCAAGGCTGCGCCCTTTGCCGTCAACCAGATCGTCCACAAATCCAACACCCGCCTCGAGCAGGATCTGATGCTCTGCATCAAGTACAAGGTGCCGGTGGTCATATCTTCGCTCGGCGCCGTGCCCGAGGTCAACGCCGCCATTCATTCCTATGGCGGCATCGTGCTGCATGACGTGATCAACAACCGCCATGCCAATTCGGCGATCCGCAAGGGCGCCGACGGGTTGATCGCCGTTGCCGCCGGTGCCGGCGGCCATGCCGGTACGCTTTCCCCGTTTGCCCTCGTCCAGGAGATCCGCTCCTGGTTCGACGGCCCGCTGCTTTTGTCCGGCGCGATCGCCAACGGCGGTGCCATCCTCGCCGCCCAGGCCATGGGTGCCGACATGGCCTATATCGGCTCACCCTTCATCGCCACGGAAGAGGCGCGCGCCAGCGACGCCTACAAGCAGATGATCGTCGACAGCAATGCCGCCGACATCGTCTATTCCAACTACTTCACCGGTATTCACGGCAATTACCTGAAGCCGTCGATCATGGCGGCCGGCATGGACCCGGAGAGCCTGCCGGAAGCCTATCCGTCGAAGATGGACTTTGCGCAAGCCACCGAGGGCGCCAAGGCCTGGAAGGACATCTGGGGCTGCGGCCAGGGCATCGGCGCCGTGCGCGAGATCACCTCGGTCGCACACATGGTCGATCGCTGGGAGCGCGAATACGACGCCGCGCGCGCCCGTCTCGGGCTGGATGCCGCCCCCACGATCGCCACCAACAAGGAATTTTCAAGTTCTCGAAACTGATGGCTTGAAATCTTGGCGCTTTGCGTTTATCAGCGCCTCACACTTCGTTCCGCGGTCTTTTCGCGGAACCGCCTCAGGGCCGCTTTAGCTCAGTTGGTAGAGCACATCATTCGTAATGATGGGGTCAGCAGTTCGAGTCTGCTAAGCGGCACCATTTTCCTTCAGAGAAATGAGCACTGTAGCGGGATGAAAGTCTGAAGCTGGCCAAGGGCCAGCTCGCCTTGCCGCACGCGGCGGGCAGAGGTCCATTTCAAGGAAGCCGATCGATGTCGCTCAAGGTTAGCCGTTTTCAAGTTCACGAGGATGCCGTTCAGGCCAATGTTGCCGGCCGGACCTGCTCCTTGTCGGCGCTTGAGATCGGCGGCGAAGTGCTGGTCGTGCTGACATGGCTCGGCAACAAGGACGCAGGCCTGCGCCGGCCGGAATATGTGCTGCCGCTGGCTTCGGTCCCGCATCAAGCGCGCGAGCCGGATGCGCGCTCGCCCTATCGCTGGATCCTGACCGGCACATTGCCGATGTCGCTGTTCGATGGCAGCGCGTCGCGGCAGGTCCGCCGACAGCACGGCGTCAGCCCCGGCCCGACGATCAACCTGCCGCTGCCCTCCACCGCATCCTGATCGGCAAGAAAGGCGTTGCCCAAACCGCTCACGCCGCCGACGGGCGACCGGATGCATTCGCGGGCGATGCTCGCCATGTCACGGCAAGTACCACGGTCCACTGCCCGGCGAGACCGATGGATATGCCAGGACCTGAGGCCGCATCAGGCAGGATGCCGGTAACGATGTTTTCCGCAGTCCCGGTCGCGAAGGTCGTCAGCGCGAGGTGAAGAAGGGGATGTTCATCTTGCCTTTCCCGACCGGTGGACACCACGGTCGGAAGCGTTTTGCCGGTGTGGCGGCTGTTTGCACACCGGGTTTCGAGGCAGAGCTTCAACTACCCCATTGACGACCCTGTTCGCACGGATCGGTTCCAGCGAGAGACGCCGTCGTTCGGCAGGTTGATCCGCCATGCAGGCAAACCTGGCCGAGCCGGCGCAATCTCACTGCAAAACCACAGCGCGAGACATGGCGAAGTACCCGCTTGCATCTGCCGGCATGGAGTGGTGTCATCGCGCTGTCGCGAACGCACAGTCTGATGCGGCTCGTTCTTGTTTCTGCGTGGGGCGCCGATGATTGAAAATGCGCGTGTTACGATCTCGTCGGCACGGACGCGGAGAATGATGGCAATCGCGGTGCCTGTTGCCCTTTCGCTGGGGCTTTCCTCTTGCGCCGGAAAACCCAAGGGCGTCATGACCCCGGTTGCCCTGACCGCACAGACACCGAAAACCGCGCAGGTGGACATGCTGGTCGCGACAACCCGGCAACCCTCCGGCGACCCCGCGACCTTGTTTTCGGGGGAACGGGACGCCAACACCTTCATGACCGATGTTTCGGTATCGATCCCGCCGGAGACAGTGCGCAAGCCCGGCACGGTGCAATGGCCGCGCAAGCTGCCGCCCGATCCGGCGACCGACTTTGCAGTGACGCGGGTGCGGGAACTGGACACGCTCGCCGACGGCAAGGCCTGGTTCAAGCAGCACAGCGTCGGCGGCCATGCCTTCGTCTTCGTGCACGGCTTCAACAACCGCTACGAGGATTCCGTCTTCCGGCTGGCGCAGATCATCCATGATTCCGGCGCCCAGACAACGCCGATCCTGTTTACCTGGCCGTCGCGCGCCAACGTGTTCGAATACAATTACGACAAGGAAAGCACCAACTATTCGCGCACCGCGCTCGAGGATACGCTGCGCATCCTGGCCGACGCGCCGAACGTGAAGGACATCACTATCCTCGCCCATTCCATGGGCACATGGTTGACGATGGAATCGCTCCGGCAGATGGGAATTCGCGACGGCAACGTGCCGTCGAAGATCCAGAACGTCATTCTGGCATCGCCGGATATCGACCTCGACGTCTTCGCCAAGCAATGGGTGGAGATGGGCAAGAAGAAGCCGAAATTCACGATCTTCGTCTCGCAGGACGATCGCGCGCTCGCGCTTTCGAGCTTTATTTCCGGTGACGTTTCGCGACTTGGCGCCATCGACCCGTCGAAGGAGCCCTATCGCAGCGACCTGGAGAAATCCGGCATCACCGCCATCGACCTGACCGAGGTCGAGACCGACGACGGGCTGCATCATGGAAAATTCGCCGAGAGCCCTGAGATTGTGCAGTTGATCGGCCAACGCCTGATCAAGGGCCAGACCCTCACCGACTCAAACATTTCGGTGGGAACCGGCATCGCCGCCGTTGTCGCCGGCACCGCGAGAGGCGTCGGCAATGTCGCTGCGACGACGTTGTCCGCACCGGTCAACATCATCGAAAACCCACGGCCGACAGCGAAGAAAAAGATCGTCGTCGGCGATACGCTCGCTGGCGAGCAACCGAAGCCGGTTGCAGCCAACTGATCGCCACGGCGCCCGGGCCGCTGAGCGGACCGGGCGACCTCGTACAAAGTCTCGAGTGGTATCAGTCACCGTCGCCGACGAAGCGGTAACCGACGCCCGGTTCGGTGCGGATGATCTTGGGATCGGCCGGATCGCGCTCGATCTTGCCGCGCAACTGGCCGATGAAGACGCGCAGATAATGCAGATCTTCGCCGTGCGCCGCGCCCCAGACCGAGGTCAGCAGCGTCTTGTGGGTGACGACGCGTCCGGCATGGTGCGCCAGCATGACCAGCAGATCATATTCCTTCGGCGTCAGACGTACGGGCTCGCCGTCGCGCGTCACCGTCCGCTTTATAGTGTCGATCGCCACGCCATCGGCAGAAAGCTGGGTATGCCCACCCTCCATCTGGATGCGGTGGCGAAGGGCGGCGCGGATGCGCGCCGTCAGTTCACCGATCCCGAAGGGCTTTTCGATGTAGTCGTCGGCACCAAGGTCAAGGGCGGCGATCTTTTCGCTCTCCCGATCACGCGCCGACAGGATGATGATCGGCACCTGCGACCAGGCGCGAATGTTGGCGATGACGTCCTTGCCGTCCATGTCTGGCAGGCCGAGATCGAGGATGACCACGTCGGGCGCGGTCGTCGCAGCCGCCTTCAATGCCTCCGCACCGGTCAAAGCCTCCAGCACGTCATAGCCGGCAGCGCTGAGCGCCGGTCTTAGGAAACGCTGGATCTGGGGTTCGTCGTCGACAACGAGGATACGCTCCACGCTCATGCACGGTCCTTTTCGGATATTTCTGCTTCGGCGGCAGGGAAACGCATGGAGATGCGCGTGCCGCGACGTCTCAATGCCGGGCTTTCGGCTTTGATCCGACCGCCCATGGCTTCGACGAAGCCCTTGGCGATCGACAGTCCGAGACCGGTGCCCGGCGTGCGGCCGTCGACCTTGCCGCGGCGGAAGAACTTTTCGAAGACCTGTTCGAGATCGCCCTGCGCGATGCCCTTGCCGAGGTCCGTCACCGACAGCACGATCTCGTTGCCGTCGCGCCGGGCATAGATGCTGATCGGTTCATCGCCGCCGTATTTGTTGGCATTGTCGAGCAGGTTGAAGAGCACCTGGCCGAGAAGCACGCTGTCGCCGCGCATCAGCGGCAGTTCCGGCGCGATGCTGGTTTCGATCTCGCGGTCCGGGAAGTACTTGCGCGCCCGATCGACGGCAGCGCGCACGGCGTCGGCAACATCAACCCAGTCGCGCTTGGCGTTGACGGTGCCCGCCTCGATGCGGGTCATGTCCAGGAGATTGGCGACGAACCGCGTCAGCCGCCCCCCCTCTTCCTCGATCGACTGCAAGAGGTCGTCGCGGCTTTCCGGCGGCATGCGGTCGCCGAGCTGGCGCAGGCTGGTGACGGCACCGGTGATGGTAGCAAGCGGCGTGCGCAGATCGTGCGAGATGGACGACAAGAGGGCCGCGCGAAACCGCTCGCCCTCCAGCTTGGCGGCATGATCCAGGCTCTCGCGAGACAGCCGCGCCCGGTCGATGGCGATCGCCGTCTGGTCGAGGATGGCGGAAAGCGCCCGCTCCTCGTTGATCTCCAGTGGCTTGCCGGCCTGCGCGAAGCCGCAGACGCCGACGACGCCGTGCGGGCTCGTCAACGGCCGGAAATGGAACGGGCTGTTCGGCAGCGTACCGGTACCGTTGCCGGCCGTCTCCTTCTTGTCCATCGCCCAGCGGGCCGCCATGGTGTCGGTGACATCGAGTTCGGTATCCGGCGGCCAGGCGGCCTTCAGGCGCAGGTCGCCCTCCTCCGGCAACAGCAGCGCGATATTGCGCTTCAGCGTCGTCTGCATCTGGGTGACTGCTGCCCAGAGCACATCGTCGACATTGGCGGTGCCCGAAAGCTTGCGGGAAAAATCATAGAGCGCCTGCGTTGCCGCCGCACGCCGCCGCGCTGATTTCGCCTGTTCGCGCACCCGGGAGGCAAGGCTGCCGGCAAGGGCCGCTGCGACCAGAAAAATGAACAGTGCGAAGACTTCATGCGGCTCGGCGACGGTGAAGGTGCCGACCGGATTGATGAAGAAAAAGTTGTAGGCGAGAACCGAGAGAAGGGCAGCGGCGATCGCCGCGACGTGGCCGGCATAGGTTGCCGACGCCAGCACCGCCAGCAGGAACAGCAGCGAGATGTTCGGCAGGATGATGAAACGCTCGATGAGCACGCCGAGCGCCGTTGCTGCAGCCACCGTGGCGGCGGCAATGGCAAGTGCCCGGACGAAGCCCTCGGGCATGCGTCGCTTGGCGGTGACGCTTCGCTTTGGGCGTGGCTGTTCCTTGTCGGTCACCAAATGGATGCCGACACCGGTAATGCGTTCGGCCAGCGCATCGGGAAGCGATTGCCGGAACAGCCGCATCGGGAACGGCTGGCGCTTCGTGCCGATGACGATCTGTGTCGCGTGCTCGCGCCGGGCGAGCTTGAGGATCTCCTCGACGAAATCATTGCCGACGATGCGGCGGGTCTCAGCCCCGAGCTGTTCGGCCAGGCGAAATGTCTCGTCGAGCCTTTTCGCCGCCTCGCCGTCACCGCTTTCGCGGTCGGCCCTTTCAATGAAGACGACGATCCAGGGTGCGTTCAGCCCGGAAGCCAGGCGGCTGGCGGTGCGCACCACCTTTTCCGACAGCGGATCGGGACCGATGCAGACCAACAGGCGCTCGCCGCTGGCCCAGGGGCCTTCGATGGCGTTCTGCTTGAGATAGTCGACCATCTGGTCATCGACCCGGTCGGCGGTGCGCCTGAGCGCCAGCTCGCGCAGCGCCGTCAGATTACCGAGGCGGAAGAAGCGCTCGGTGGCGCGCTTGGCGCTGTCGGGCAGGTAGACCTTACCTTGGTTCAGCCGTTCGATGAGTTCGGCCGGCGGCAGATCGACCAGCAACACGTCGTCGGCACGGCTGAGAACCGTGTCGGGCACGCGCTCGCGCACCGCAACACCGGTAATCTGGGCGACGACATCGGACAAGCTTTCCAGATGCTGGATGTTGAGCGCCGTCCAGACATCGATGCCGGCGGCAATCAGCTCTTCCACATCCTGATAGCGCTTCGGATGGCGGTTGCCTTCCGGATTGCTGTGCGCCAGTTCGTCGACGACGATGATCTTTGGGCGGCGTGCAAGTGCTGCATCCAGATCGAATTCTGAAAGCACACGGCCGCGATGGTTCACATCACGGCGCGGCAGTATCTCCAGCCCTTCGACGAGCGCGGCGGTCTCGCCGCGCCCATGGGTCTCCACCAGACCGATGACGATGTCGACGCCGTCGGACTTCAGCCGACGCGCGCGCGTCAGCATCGTATAGGTCTTGCCGACGCCGGGAGCTGCGCCGAGAAATACCGTCAGCTTTCCCCTTCGCCCCTGCCCGGCCAGCGCCAGCAGGGCATCCGGGTCGGGACGGCTTTTCGATTCGCGATCGGTTTCAGGCATTCAAGATCTCTGGTGGCATCTCAGGCTTCGCACTCAGCTTCTCCGGGCATCCAGAGCAAGGTTGAGTTCTAGCACATTGACGCGCGGCTCGCCTATGATCCCGAGCAGACGACCTTCCGTTGTATGCTCGACCAGCGATGCCACGTCGGCTTCGGCAATCCCGCGGGCCTTGGCCACGCGGGAAACCTGCTCGCGGGCGAAAGCCGGCGAGATGTGCGGGTCAAGGCCGGAGCCGGACGCCGTGCCGCCATCGGCGGCGATTTCGCCGGTAATGCCGCTGGCGCGCAGTTTCTCCACATCGGCCGCAACCCGATCCTTCAGCTTGACAGAGGTCGGGCCGAGGTTGGAGCCGGTCGAACCACCGGCATTGTAAGCCTCAGGTCCGGTCGCGGACGGCCGCGGCCAGAAGTATTTGTCGGCGGTGAAATTCTGCCCGATCAGATCGGAACCGACGACGGTGTCGTCGATGCGGATCAGGCTGCCGTTGGCCTGCGCGGGCATCAAGGCCTGGGCGACGCCGGTGATGGCGAAGGGATAGGCGAGGCCGGTGATCGCGGTCAAAAGCAGGGCCATGACGATTGCGGGACGAAGTTGGTTCAACATGATTACACCAGATTGAGAGCGGAGACGACGACGTCAACGAGCTTGATCCCGGCAAAGGGCAGGATCAGGCCGCCGAGGCCGTAGACCAGCAGGTTGCGGCGCAGAAGTGCTGCGGCGCCGACCGGGCGGTACTTGACACCCTTCAACGCCAACGGGATGAGCGCGACGATGATCAGGGCGTTGAAGATGACCGCCGACAGGATCGCCGATTGCGGCGATGTCAGGCCCATGATGTTGAGGGCTGCCAGCGCCGGATAGGTGGTGATGAACAGCGCCGGGATGATGGCGAAGTATTTCGCCACATCGTTGGCGATCGAGAAGGTGGTCAGCGAGCCGCGCGTCATCAGAAGCTGCTTGCCGATCTCGACGATCTCGATGAGCTTCGTCGGGCTGGAGTCGAGGTCGACCATGTTGGCCGCCTCGCGCGCCGCCTGGGTGCCGGTCTGCATCGCCACGCCGACATCGGCCTGGGCAAGCGCCGGAGCGTCGTTGGTGCCGTCGCCGCACATGGCGATCAGGCGGCCGCCCTGCTGCTCCTTGCGGATATAGCCGAGCTTGTCTTCGGGCGTTGCTTCGGCGAGGAAGTCATCGACGCCGGCTTCTGATGCGATCGCCGCTGCCGTGACCGGGTTGTCGCCGGTGACCATCACGGTGCGGATGCCCATGGCGCGAAGGGCTGCGAAGCGCTCCTTGATGCCGGGCTTGACCACGTCCTTGAGATGGATGACACCGAGCAGACGATTGCCGTCGGCAACGGCGAGCGGTGTGCCGCCGGTGCGCGCGACCTGGTCGACGGCGCGCCGGAACTCGGCCGGCACGTTCTCGTCGCGAACACCTGCAAACTTCAGGATCGAATCCACGGCACCCTTGCGCAGACGGCGGCCGGCGAAGTCGACACCCGACAGGCGCGTTTCAGCAGCAAAGGGCACGACGGCGTCGATTGCCAAAGCGCCTGACTGAACCGAGCCGCCACCGACGGCCAGAGCCACGACCTCACGGCCCGACTGCTTGCCAGAAACGGGCAGGGACACGGCCGGCGTCTGGCGACCAAATTCACCGGTTGCCAACGCGGCAATCGAGCGGCCTTCCGGCGTCTCGTCGGCAAGGCTTGCCAGCAGCGCGGCATCGGCAAGCTCGGCATCCGTCACGCCGGGAACCGGCATGAAGTTGGCGGCCATGCGGTTGCCGAAGGTGATCGTGCCGGTCTTGTCGAGCAGCAGCGTATCGACGTCACCCGCCGCTTCGACAGCGCGGCCCGATGTGGCGATGACGTTGAAGCGCACCAGCCGGTCCATGCCCGCAATGCCGATGGCTGACAGCAGGCCGCCGATGGTGGTCGGGATCAGGGTGACGAGTAGGGCTGAAAGAACCGTGACCGACAGAACCGTGCCGGAGTAACCGGCCAGACCCCAAAGCGTCACGACGGCAACCAGGAAGACCAGCGTCAGGCCGGACAGCAGGATCGACAGCGCGATCTCGTTCGGGGTCTTCTGGCGCTGTGCGCCTTCGATCAGCGCAATCATGCGGTCGACGAAGGTGTCGCCGGGCGCGGTGCCGATGCGCACCTTGATCCAGTCGGACAGCACCTGCGTGCCACCAGTGACGGCGGAACGGTCGCCGCCGGATTCACGGATCACAGGTGCGGATTCGCCGGTGATCGCGCTTTCATTGACCGAGGCGACACCCTCGACGACGTCGCCGTCGCCGGGGATCAATTCGCCTGCTTCGACCAGAACGAGGTCACCGACCTTCAGCGAGGTGGCGGCGATGGTCTGTGTTTCACGACCCTCCGCCGAGACGAGCTTGCGGGCCATCAGTTCGGACTTGGTGCGGCGCAGGCTGTCGGCCTGCGCCTTGCCGCGCCCTTCGGCGACGGCTTCGGCGAAGGTGGCAAACAGCACCGTGAACCACAGCCAGGCGGCAATCTGTCCCGTAAACAGCGGACTGCCGGTCCCGGTCGCCAGATCGCGGATGAAGAAGACCGTGACCATGGCTGCCACCACCTCGGTGACGAAGATCACCGGGTTGCGGATGAGCTGGCGCGGGTCGAGCTTGATGAATGCGGCCTTGAAGGCCGGTAGCAGGATCGCCGGATCGAGAAGGCTCGGGGCGACGGGTTTCGAAGACATGGTCTGTTCCTTCAGAAGGTCTGGCCCGAGAGCATGGCGAATTGCTCGACGATGGGACCAAGCGCGAGGGCCGGGAAATATTGCAAGCCCCCGAGAATGAGGATGATGCCGATGAGCAGGCCGACGAAGAGCGGCGTGTGCGTCGGGAAGGTTCCCGTGGAAGCTGGAACGCGGGTCTTGGCGGCGATCGAGCCGGCAATCGCCAGAACCGGGATCGCATAGGCGAAGCGGCCGAGCAGCATCGCGAAACCGAGCGTCGTGTTGTACCAGGGCGTGTTGGCCGAGAGGCCGCCGAAGGCGGAACCGTTGTTGCCGGTTGCCGAGGTATAGGCGTAGAGGATTTCCGACAGGCCATGCGGGCCAGCGGTGCCGATGCTGGCGACCGCCGAAGGCATGACGGCCGAGATCGCGGTGAAGCCGAGGATCGAGGCCGGCAGGATGAGGATCGCCAACATCGCGTATTTCATCTCGCGGCCCTCGATCTTCTTGCCGAGAAGTTCCGGCGTGCGGCCGACCATCAGGCCGGCGACGAAAACGGCGAGGATCGCAAAGACGACCATGCCGTAAAGACCGGAGCCGACACCGCCGGGCAGCACTTCACCGAGCTGGATCAGGAGCATCGGAACGAGGCCGCCGATGCCGGTGAAGGACCCGTGCATGCCGTTGACCGCACCGGTGGAAATGCCTGTGGTCACGCCGGCATAGGCCGCCGACATCGCCTGGCCGAAACGGACTTCCTTGCCCTCCATGTTGCCGAGCGAGGCTTCGAGGCCGAGGCCGTGCAGGATCGGGTTGCCGTAGCTTTCCGCCCAATAGATGACGCCGATGCCGGCGATCAGAAGGGTCGCCATGGCAGCGATGAAGGCCCAGCCCTGGCGGCGATCACCGACCATCTGGCCGAAGGTGTAGACCAGTGCCGAGGTGATCGACAGCATTGCGAAGATCGACAGGTAGTTGCTGAGCGCGCTCGGGTTTTCGAACGGGTGCGCCGCGTTGGCGTTGAAGAAGCCGCCGCCATTGGTGCCGAGCTGCTTGATCGCCTCCTGGCTTGCTACCGGGCCGAGCGCGATCGTCTGCTGTACGCCTTCGAGCGTGGTGGCGCTGACGGAACCATTGAAGGTTTGCGGCATGCCCATCGCCACGAAGGCGAGTGCAACGACGACGGCCAGCGGCAGCAGCACGTAGAGGGTCGCGCGGGTCAGATCGACCCAGAAATTGCCGAGCGTCGCGGCACCGGAACGGGCAAAAGCGCGGGTAACGGCAAGCGCAATGGCGATGCCGGTCGCTGCCGAAACGAAGTTCTGCACCGTCAGGCCAGCCATCTGGCTGAAATGGCTCATGGTGGTCTCGCCGCCATAGGACTGCCAGTTGGTGTTAGTAAGGAAGCTGACCGCCGTGTTGAAGGCGAGATCCGCCGGCACGTCGGCAAAGCCTTGAGGGTTCACCGGCAGGGAACCCTGGAACCGCAGGATGGCGTAGAGCAGCGCGAAGCCGGCGGCGCTGAAGGCAAGCATCGACAGCGTATAGGCGAGCCAGCCCTGCTCTTTCTTCGCATCGACGCCGGCCGCCAGATAGAGCCCGCGCTCGACGGGCCCGAGCACCGGAGAGAGGAAGTTGCGCTCGCCGGCGAAACCCCGGGCCATGTAGAGGCCAAGCGGCTTGATCGCAAGGAAGACGGCGAGAAAGAGGAGGCCGATCTGCAGCCACCCGATAATAGACATGAGGAATTCTCCACGAAAGACGACCAGATGGCGCGAAGTCTCGACCCGGGTACGAAGTTTTCTCGACCTGGGCACGAGCTTCGACCTGGGGTCAGAACCGTTCCGGTCGAACGAGGGTCACGATGAGATAGACCGTCAGTGCGGCGGCGACGGAAATGCCGACGAAGGCTTCGAACATCGATGCCTCCTAGAGCCGGCTGAGCGTGCGCGCATAAAGCGCAAACACGACAAGGCCGCCGATGCCGGCGGCAAGAAAAAGTAGATCGGGCATGTGCATTCTCCGGGACTGGTTATGGCCGGATGATGCACCCGCAGCGGGTCAATTATCGATTGGGATGGTTTTGCGTGCGCATAAGGAAAAGATAAGGACGCTGCCGCCGCCCGAAGGCGGCTGGCAGATCGGCGCCATCAGCCCTTGATGATTGGGCTGACCGTCGGTGCGGCTTCGCTGATCACTTCGCGCATCCATTCGCGCCAGATGGCGACGAGCAGCGCCATCAGCACCGGGCCGACGAACAGGCCGAGAAAGCCCATGGTCTTCACGCCACCGACAAGGCCGAAGAAGGTCGGCAGGAAGGGCAGCTTGATAGGCCCACCGACGAGGCGCGGACGCAAGGTCTTGTCGACGATGAAGAGTTCGGTCGTGCCCCAGGCAAACAGCGCGATGCCGTGAACCGGCGAACCGCTGGCAACGAGATAGACGGAAACCAGCGTGAAGCAGAGCGGCGCACCGCCGGGGATCAGCGCCATCAGGCCGGTGATGATGCCGAGCGTGACCGGCGACGGAACGCCCGCCAGCCAATAGGCGACGCCGAGCACGATACCCTCGCCGATGGCGATGATGCCCATGCCTGTGACCGTCGAGCTGATCGTCAGCGGCACCACCCGCGACAGCCGCTCCCAGCGCATCGGGAAGATGCGCTCGCCAAGGTGGTCGAGCTGCTTGGAGAAGGAATGTCCGTCGCGATAGACGAAGAACAGCGTGATCAGCATGAAGAGCAGCGTCAGGAAGGCATGAAACGCCGACGCGCCGATGACCAGCACGCCGCGATAGATATTGCCGATGTTGGAGCCGCTGACGAGCTGCACCAGTTCGCCGAGCGCACCGGGATGGCCGACATACTTGACCCATTGTTCGCCGAGCCAGACGCCGGCAACCGGGATCGTCGTCAGCCACACGGGCACACCCGCGCCGTTGGCATTGGTTTCAACGGCCCAGACCAGCCAGTCGCGGACTTCGTCGACGGCATAGACGGCAGCGACCGAGATCGGCACGACGATGAAGGCGACGACGCAGATGATGGCGATGGTTGCTGCCAGCGTACGGCTGCCGCCGACTGCCGTCAGCAGCCGGCGATAGATCGGCCAGCTGGCAAAGCCGATGACGACGGCGGCCAGGACCGGAACGACGAAACCGTTGAAGAAATAGACGCCGGCAAGAAGCACGAAGACGAGCATCCATCGCGCTGCGGTGATCGGGCCGACCAGGGCCGAGCGCGACGCCGCCGCATACCCGAAGAGCCGCGGCTCTGCGGGAAGGTTCTCTCGTTCGCGATTGCCCAATTGCACCAACATTCCTCCGTCTTCAGACGACTTTACAACAAACCCGAGGCCTTGCCAGCCTTCGGCGCCCCAATGACCCCGGTTTACGGTAGTTTCAGGGCCGCAGCCGACGCTAGCGGCGGGACATGACAGAAAAATTTAGCGGCGCGCAAGCTCTCCGGCTTTATTTGATGGCAGACGTCATTCTGCCGCACGCATCTCGGCGCGCTTTACCCTCTCACCGCGGTCGACGAAAACCGAGGCGAGGAAGATGCCGAAACCGGCAACGCCCATGACGGCGCCGACGAGGCCGGTCGAGGTCCAGCCGTAACCTGCGGCAATCGACCAGCCGCCAAGCCATGCGCCGAGCGCATTGGCAAGGTTGAAGGCGGAATGGCTGAGTGCTGCGGCAAGCGTCTGCGCTTCACCCGACACGTCCATCAACCGGGTCTGTACCCCTGGCACGACGGCAAAGCCGCCACCGATGAAGAGCACGTTGACGATGGCGATCCACGGGTTGCCCATGGTGAAATAGAACAGCACATAGGCGAAGATGTTGAAGGCGAGCGCGATGCCGATCGCCGGCAGCAGCGCCCAGTCTGCGAGCCTGGAACCGACGATGTTGCCGAGGATCATGCCGGCGCCGAACACCGACAGCATGATCGGCACATTGGCGACGGAAACGCCTGCGACCTCCGTCAATGCAGGGGCGATATAGCTGAAGACCGCGAACATGCCGCCGCAGCCGATGGCGCAGATGCCGAGCATCAGCCAGACCTGCAGCTTGCCCAAAGCGCCAAGCTCGCGCAGCGGCGTGGCCTGCGGATTGCCCTTGTCGCGCGGCACGTAAGACCATGTAAGCGCAATGGTCAGAAGGCTGATGGCGCCGACGATGGCAAAGGCGGAGCGCCAGCCGAGCGCCTGGCCGAACCAGGCAACAAGGGGCGTCCCGAACAGGGTCGCGATCGTCAGGCCCATCATCACCCGCCCGACGGCCCTCGCCCGCTGGTTGGGTGCGGCAAGCCCGGCGGCGACCAGCGCCGCCACACCGAAATAGGCGCCGTGCGGAAGACCGGCAAAGAAGCGCGCGGCAACCAGCGTGTAGAAATCCGGCGCGATGGCACTGGCGAAATTGCCGATCGCAAACAAAAGCATCAGGACGAGAAGCACCCGGAAGCGAGAAAACCGCGCCGCAAGCACGGCGATCAACGGCGCACCAACGACAACGCCGAGCGCATAGGCACTGATCACGGCGCCGGCCTTCGGCACCGAAACTCCGACGTCGTCGGCCACCTGCGGCAGCAGCCCCATGATGGCGAATTCGCCGGTACCGATGCCAAACCCACCGACGGCGAGCGCAACCTCGGCAACAGAAATGCGGCTCCGGCGCGGATCGACGGCGGAAGAATAGGCTTCGTCACACATGAGCAATACCTGTGTCGTCCGGTCTCAAGGAGCGGAACAAATCTGTGGGTGCTGGCAGCAGATATCGGATGGGATCCGATGAGGGTATGTTGCAATGCAATACAGGCTTTGACCCCTGATAGCAAAGGCTTTGCGGCACTCATCATACTTTTTCGTGGGCGCGTGAAGCAGACCGGTTAACCGTTAGCTGAGTTGACGTTTACGTCAAAGTTATATAATCCCGAATCTCGGCTTGAAGAGGTGTCGCAAAAGCATCATCTTCATCGGCAAGAGAAGACCGGGAGGGTTTCTTCTCTGGCCGCAAGCAAGGCCAGCCTGTGGCGACCAGAGGGAGAGAGGTCATGGCGGAACTCAACACGCAACCAGCAGGCACCAGCCCGGAGAAAATCTGGCTGAAGTCCTATCCGCCGGGCATCCCTGCCGAGATCGGACCACTGCCCTACCGGTCGATCGGTGATTTCTTCGACCATGCCGTCGCGCGCTATTCGCGCCGCTTCGCCTTTACCTGCATGGGCAAGTCGCTGACCTTCTCCGAACTCAATGCCGAATCCGCCAAGATCGGCGCCTGGCTGCAGGCACGCGGGCTGTCGAAGGGCGACCGGGTCGCAGTGATGATGCCGAACATCCTGCAGAACCCTGTCATCGTCTACGGTATCCTCAGGGCAGGCTTCACGGTCGTCAACGTCAACCCGCTCTACACGCCGCGCGAACTGGAGCACCAGCTCGTCGACTCCGGCGCCAAGGCGATCTTCGTTCTCGAAAACTTCGCCCATACCGTCCAGCAGGTTGCGGCCAAGACCAGCATCAAGCATGTGGTGGTCGCCACGATGGGCGACATGCTCGGCTTCAAGGGTGTCATCGTCAATCTGGTCGTGCGCCGGGTCAAGAAGCTTGTGCCCGCCTGGTCGATCCCCGGCCATCATTCATTCAAGTCCGTGCTCGCCGAAGGTGGCCGGTCGAAGCTCACCAAGCCCAATGTCGCACCCAGCGACGTCGCTTTCCTGCAGTATACCGGCGGAACCACTGGCGTTTCCAAGGGGGCGACGCTCACCCATTCCAACCTTCTGTCGAACATGGCGCAGATGGAAATCTGGTTCGACACGGCGTTCCGTTCGCGCCCGCGTCCCGACAATCTCGTCTTCATGTGCGCGCTGCCGCTCTATCATATCTTCGCGCTGACGGTGAATTCGCTGATGGGCCTTGCCACCGGCGGCAACAACATCCTGATCCCCAACCCGCGCGATATTCCAGGCTTCGTCGCGGAACTCGGCAAGTACAAGACCAACATCTTCCCCGGCCTCAACACGCTGTTCAACGCGCTGATGAACAACGCCGAATTCCAGAAACTCGATTTCTCCTCGCTGATGCTGACCTTCGGTGGCGGCATGGCGATCCAGAGACCTGTCGCCGAACGCTGGCAGAAGATGACGGGATGCCCGATCGCCGAAGGCTACGGCCTTTCCGAGACGTCGCCGGTGGCCACCGCCAATCTTCTCGACTCAACCGAATTCACCGGCACGATCGGCTTTCCGATCCCCTCGACCGAGATCGAGATCCGTGACGACCAGGGCAACACCTTGCCGATCGGAGACGTCGGAGAAATCTGCATTCGCGGACCGCAGGTCATGGCCGGCTACTGGCAGCGGCCGGACGAGACCGCCAAGGCGATTTCGCCCGATGGCTTCTTCCGCTCCGGCGACATCGGCTTCATCAATGCCGTCGGCCTCGTCAAGATCGTCGATCGGAAGAAGGACATGATCCTGGTCTCGGGCTTCAACGTCTTCCCGAACGAGATCGAAGAAGTGGCGATGACGCACCCTGGCATTCTCGAATGCGCGGCGATCGGCATTCCCGACGAGCATTCGGGAGAAGCGGTCAAGCTGTTCGTCGTCCGCAAGGACCCGGCTCTGACGGAAGAGGACGTCAAGAAGCACTGCGCGGCCAATCTCACCAACTACAAGCGACCGCGCTTCGTCGAGTTCCGCACCGAGTTGCCGAAAACCAATGTCGGCAAGATCCTGCGCAAGGACCTCCGGGGCTAAGGGCCGCCTCGACTTAAAACGATTTAAAAAATCCTGAAAACCGCCACTCCGGCGGTTTTGCGGGCTTGATTCGGACAATGCAAAGCGAATAGCTACGCAGGCGAATGTCCGACACAAGGAGCCCCGCGATGAAAGCGCTTGTCGATCAACTCAAAGCAACCGCCGCGCAGACCAATGCGACCGATATCCGCGCCGCCTTCGCGAGCGATGCCGAACGCTTCTCGCGCTTCAGCACCTCACTCGACGATCTGCTGCTCGATTATTCGAAATGCGCGGTGAACGAACAGGTGCTCGATGGCCTTGAGGCGCTGGCGAAAGCCGCCAAGGTCGAAGAGAAGCGCGACGCGATGTTCCGCGGCGATATCATCAACATCACTGAAGAACGGGCGGTGCTGCACACGGCGCTGCGCAACCGCGGCAACCGCCCTGTCATCGTCGACGGCAAGGACGTGATGCCCGACGTCAACGGCGTGCTCGAAGCCATGGGCGCCTTTGCCGATGGCATCCGCTCGGGCGCACTGAAAGGTGCGACCGGCAAGAAGATCACCGACGTCGTCAATATCGGCATCGGCGGCTCGGATCTCGGTCCTGTCATGGCGACACTGGCGCTCGCCCCTTTCCATGACGGCCCGCGGCTGCATTTCGTTTCCAACATCGATGGCGCCCATATTGCCGACACGCTGAAGCTCGTCGAGCCGGAAACGACGCTGTTCATCATCGCCTCCAAAACCTTCACGACGATCGAGACGATGACCAATGCGGCGACGGCCCGCGCCTTCATTGCCGGCAAGCTCGGCGAAGCCGCCGTCGGTCATCACTTTGCTGCCGTCTCGACGGCGCTCGACAAGGTCGCCGCCTTCGGCATCGACCAGGCGCGCGTGTTCGGCTTCTGGGACTGGGTTGGCGGCCGCTATTCGATCTGGTCGGCGATCGGCCTGCCGCTGATGATTGCCATCGGCAAGGAGAATTTCGGCCGCTTCCTCGATGGCGGCCACGCCATCGACGAGCATTTCCGCACCGCGCCGATCCGCCAGAACCTGCCGATGCTGCTGGGTCTGCTCGGTTTCTACAACCGCAATGTTCTCGGCTACCCCTCGCGCGCAATCCTGCCCTATGACCAGCGCCTGTCGCGCTTCCCGGCCTACCTGCAGCAGCTCGACATGGAATCGAACGGCAAGGCCGTCACGCTCGACAGCAAGCCGGTCGAATTTTCGACAGGTCCGGTCGTCTGGGGCGAGCCCGGCACCAATGGCCAGCACGCCTTCTACCAGCTGATCCATCAGGGCACGGATGTCATCCCGGCCGAGTTCATGATCGCTGCAAACGGTCATGAGAAGAACCTGCGCCATCAGCACGAACTGCTGATCGCCAATTGCCTTGCCCAGTCCGAAGCCCTGATGAAGGGCCGCACGCTTGCCGAGGCGAAGGCGCAGCTGACCTCCAAGGGCATGGCGGACGCCAAGGCGGACAAGATTGCGCCGCATCGCGTCTTCGCCGGCAACCGCCCATCGCTGACGCTGGTCTACGACCAGCTCGATCCTTTCGCGCTCGGCCGGCTGATCGCGCTTTACGAGCACCGCGTCTTCGTCGAAGGTGCGCTGTTCAACATCAACTCCTTCGACCAGTGGGGCGTCGAGCTCGGCAAGGAACTGGCAACGGGCCTTCTGCCGGTTGTCGAAGGCAAGGAAAGTGCTGCCGGCCACGATTCGTCGACGGCAGGCCTTGTGGCCGTGCTGCTCAAGGCTGCCCGCTAAAAAAAATGCCGAGACAGGGCGCGCTCGGCGCGCCCTGTCCTCTCACGCGGCGCAGGCCGGCAGTGCCTTGACGCCGGACTGGTGGAGCAGGTCCATCACATCCAGTCCCGACAGGATCTGGAAGTAGCGTTCATCGGAGCGGGTGCGGATCCACGCATCGACGGTGAGCTTCCGGTCGGCGGGAAACGCGCCGGTCCAGCAGCCGCCGGAAAAACCGACCGAAAGGCTGCCGCGCCCTTTCGCTTCGCCCCCCTTGGTCGCCGCAATCTTCTCCTGCATATCGCGCAGGCGCTCGGCATCGATAGACGTCGGGGTCAGGACATAGAGCGTCTGACCGTTCCGCATCCGCTCTGTCAGATCAGGCGCTCCGGCATTGCCGGACTGGACCTGAAGCGCGAAACGGCGCGTGTCGAGGGGCGAACCGTCCGCCTTCCAGGAGATCCCGAGCGTCGCATCGCCCCGCCTGAGCGAGAGCGCTTCCGGCACCAACAGCGCGACGCGCAGCTCCGCCGGATCAGACCTGAGCGGATCGATACCAGACAGTTTTTCAAGCGAGCCGACATTGAGCGCCGCGCAGGCGGCGAGCACATTGAGTGACAGGAAAAGGCAGGGATTCATCAAAATACGGAAGGACATGAAAAGCACCAAAATCACAATTGACGCGAATTAGTTATCGTTTTACATTAAAAAAACAAGTGAGCCGATAAGGAATTTTTTGATGACCGGATCCCCCGAGCGGTTGCGCAAGCTGAGCCGCATCATGAAGCTGATGGTCGTCCTGTGCGGCGCGTTGTTCTGCTCGGCCGTCGTCTATGGCCACTGGCAGATTTTCTTCGACAGGGCCGGCTTCGAACAAGGCATTCGCGACGTGGTTTTCCCGAGGGTCTCAACAATCACTCTCTCGTATCGCGCGATCGCAACCGTCGTGTTTCTCACCGCTTTGAACAATGCGCTTGTTATCGCCGGGCTCGCCTTTGCCTGGCAGTTGTTCGACGGCTTCGAGCGCGGAGAAATTCTCTCCAGCCGCAATGGCGTGCTCTTGAAGCGGATCGGCATCATCGCGATCGTCGGCTCCCTCTGCATCGTCGTCAGCAATGCAGTCGGCGTGATGGCCGTTACCTACGACAATCCCGGTGCGACCGACCATTCCGTTCTCATCGATATCAATGGAGGAACGGTGATCGTTCTGTTAATGGCTGGGCTGCTTCTTGTGCTTGGCCACGTCATGGTCATCGCATCGGGGATCGAAGCGGAGAACAGGAGCTTCGTCTAGCGGATGCCGATCGTCGTAAATCTCGATGTCATGCTGGCAAAACGCAAGGTGCGCTCGCGCGACCTTGCCGAGCAGGTCGGCATCACCGAGCAGAACATATCTCTCTTGAAATCCGGCAAGGTCAAAGGCGTACGCTTCGACACGCTGGAGAAGATCTGCGCCGTTCTCGATTGCCAGCCCGGCGACATTCTCGAATATCGTCCGGAGGAAAAAGATTGAGTTTCGTGCGGGCTCTTCTCAGAGCCCGATTTCGTGCTTCCATGGCGGATTGGCGCCGGCACGCGAAACGGTGACGGCGGCGGCCTTGGCGCCCAGTGCCAGAGCGTCGCGGACGGCACTTTCAGAAAGGTTGGCGACGGCCTCCTTGGTCAGAAGACCACTCAGCTTCAGCGACGCCAGCACGCCGGCATCGAAGGTGTCACCGGCACCGACGGTATCGACGACGGTCACCCGCTCGCCCGCGACGTCGACCTTGTGGCGGGCAGTGTAACCGACGGCGCCGTCGGCGCCCTTGGTGATCAGAACCAGCTTCGGCCCGCGCGTCAGCCATTCGGCGGCGAGATCGTCATGGCTGCCCGACATGCCGAACCAGTCGAGATCCTCGTCTGAGAACTTGATGATGTCGGACATTCCCGCCATGCGGTTCATGCGCGCGAGGTGAGCTTCGCGGTCCTTGATGAAACCGGGCCGAATGTTCGGGTCGAAGGAGATGACCCGTTTTTCGTGTTCGCGGGTCATCAGCGCCTCGTAGGTCGAGCCGCAGGGCTCGGGGATCAGGCTGATCGCGCCGAAATGCAGCGCCTCGCAGAAATCGCCAAGCGCCGGCAGGTGATCTTTCGTAATCATCCTCCCGGCGGTGTTCTCGTCGAAGAAGGCGTAGGTCGCATGGCCGTTGACGAGCTTGACGAAGGCAAGCGTCGTATGCAGCGACAGGGTGGCCGAAGGGGCGAAATCGACATTCGCCGCCTTCAGCGTTTCGCGCAGGATATCGCCGAACATGTCGTCGGAAAGGCCGGTGAAGAAGCCGGTGGAAATGCCGAGCCGACCGAGCGCGATCGCCGTATTGAAGATCGCGCCGCCGGCGTAGGGTGCGAACGCACTCTCGCCCGCGGTCGTGTCCCGCGGCAGCATGTCGATCAGCGCTTCACCACAACATACGATCATCGGCTCTTCCTCCTCGGTAGAATTTCAATCGATTTAAAAAATGGAGATCGAGAATTGGGAGGCCCCGGCATGACCAGGGCCTCACCAGACTTTATGCCAGAGCGCTGACGCCGCCATTGCGGCCCGACCAGGCCAGCGGATCGTTGAGGAAGGCCTCGACTTCGCCAAGCGTCTTATCGTCGAACAGCGCCTGCTCGCGGGCAACGGCCAGCACGTTGCGCCAGGTGGCGATCCAGTGCAGGTCGACACCCTTGCCCTTCATCTCGCCGACCGCTTCCGGGAAGATGTCGTAGTAGAAGAGCGCGATGCCGTGATCGACGATGCCGCCGGCAGCGCGGATCGCATCAATGAACTTGAACATCGAGCCGCCTGCTGTCGTCAGATCCTCGATCACGAGAACGCGCGCACCCTCCGGCATGTGGCCCTCGATCTGGGCGTTGCGGCCGTGACCCTTCGGCGCCTTGCGCACGTAGATCATCGGCAGGCCCAGGCGCTCGGCCAGCATGGCGGCGAAGGGAATGCCCGCGGTCTCGCCACCGGCGACGACATCGAACTGCTCGAAGCCCGCCTCGCGCAGGATCGATGCGGCAGCAAAATCCATCACCGCCGAACGGATGCGCGGATAGGAAATCAGCTTGCGGCAGTCGATATAGACAGGGCTCGCCATGCCCGACGACAGCTTGTAGGGCTTGTCGGCGCTGAAATGCACCGCCTTGATCTCCCAGAGCATCTTTGCGACCAGCTCAGCCATCACGGCCTTGTCGGTGAACGCGTTGGAAAACATCAAACTCTCCTTCAATTGCTTCGGGTGATCAGACGACGGCCCAGTGCAGCGGGAACATCGGATCAAAAACGGTGACTGGGCCGGCGCCGGTGTCGATCTTGGCGGGGTAGCTGACGGCGTCGGCCTGCTTGCGCAGGGTGATCGTCTCGTCGTTGACCGGCAGGCCGTACCAGGCGGGGCCGTTCAGCGAGGCGAAGGCTTCAAGCTTGTCGAGCGCGGCTTCCTCTTCGAACACATGGGCAAGGCAGCTCATGGTGTTGATCGAGGTGTAGATGCCGGCGCAGCCGCAGGCGCATTCCTTCAGCGGATCGACATGCGGCGCCGAATCCGTTCCGAGGAAGAAGCGGGCATCGCCTGAGGTCGCAGCGGCACGCAGGGCCAGGCGATGGTTCTCGCGCTTGGCAACCGGAAGGCAGTAGTAATGTGGCTTGATGCCGCCGACGAGAATGGCGTTGCGGTTGATGATCAGGTGATGTGTGGTGATCGAGCCGGCGAGATTGGCCTTCGATGCCTTGATGTAGTCGACGCCATCCTTGGTGGTGACGTGCTCCATCGTCACCTTCAGTTCCGGCAGGCGCCTGCGCAAGGGATCGAGCACCGTTTCGATGAACACCGCCTCGCGATCGAAGATATCGACTTCCGACGTCGTCACTTCGCCGTGGACGCAGAGCTGCAGGCCGATCTTGGCCATGCGCTCAAGCACCGGCATTGCCTTGTCGATATCGCGAACGCCGCTGTGTGAATTGGTCGTGGCCCCTGCCGGATAGAGCTTGACGGCCTTGACGAGACCGCTTGCGTGGCCTGCCTCGACATCATCGGGGTCCGTGCCCTCGGTCAGGTAGAGTGTCATCAGCGGCTCGAAGCGGTCTCCGGCCGGAATGACAGCAACGATCCGCTCGCGATAGGCCTTGGCATCGGCGGCGGTGACGACTGGCGGCACGAGGTTGGGCATGATGATCGCGCGGGCGAAATGGCGACTGGTATCGGCGATGACGCCCTTCAGCATGTCGCCGTCGCGAAGGTGAAGGTGCCAATCATCCGGCCGGCGGATAACGAGGTCTTGCATGGTCAGCGTTCTCCTAACTTAAGGGCAGGATGGCGGAAAACCGCTTGCGCTTTTCCTCATCAAGCTCTCGTGCTCGCGCCCGATCCCGCGCGCGGCTTTGCGAGCCGGCAGGTGCGGGTGGCGGGCGGTTACTCATGTGGTGAAACCGCGTCTCGATATCACCAATGCGCCCAAGAACACAATCGGCAATCCGACCGTCGATCAGAAATCCGCAAGCACGAGATCGGCAGGTCGCTGGTGACCGACAACCCGATGCGCGTTTGGAATATCGTTGCCGAGCGCCTTTCGGCGCGCCGCTTCCTCGTCATACCCATGATCGCGCCAGCGCCTCAGCAGGCGCCGTTCCAGCTCCTCGATGCCCGGGTTGATGAAGACGGAGAAGTCGAAGGCGCTGTCGAGCTTCGACCACGGAGCCTCGTCGAGCAGCAGATAGTTGCCCTCGACGAGGATCATGCGGGTGTCGGCCGCCACCACCCGTGCCGAGGCGATCGCCAGCTCGCGCGAGCGGTCGAAGACCGGCACGAGTACTTCGCCGTCATTGGCCCTGACGGCGGCAAGCGTCGCCAGGAACGACCTGACATCAAAGGTCTCCGGCGCGCCCTTGCGGGCAAGCAGGCCCTTCTGTTCGAGCACCGCATTGTCCATGTGGAAACCGTCCATCGGCAGGACCGCCGCCTTTTCTCCAGCAGCGACCAGGGCTTCGGCAAGCGCGTCGGACAGGGTCGATTTTCCGGCACCGGGCGGGCCTGCAATCGCGACAATGAAACGGGCAGCACCTGCCGCCCGTTCCAGAAGCTGGTCAACCAAAGGCGCAACCGTCATGCTGCGAGCGCCTCGCGCGGCGGTTCCTTGGCGCCGGTCATGAAGGCAACGGCATCCGACATCGTGTGTTCCTTCGGGTTGATGACGCAGAGGCGTTTGCCAAGCCGGTGGATGTGGATGCGGTCGGCGACCTCGAACACGTGCGGCATGTTGTGCGATATCAGCACGATTGGCAGGCCGCGGGAACGCACGTCGAGGATCAGCTCCAGCACCCGCCGGCTTTCCTTGACGCCAAGCGCCGCCGTCGGCTCGTCCATGATCACCACCTTGGAGCCGAAGGCTGCAGCCCGCGCCACCGCCACGCCCTGCCGCTGGCCGCCCGAAAGCGTTTCGACCGCCTGGTTGATGTTCTGGATGGTCATCAGGCCGAGTTCGGAGAGCTTCGCCCGCGCCCGCTTTTCCATCTCCGCCCGGTCGAGCTTGCGGAAGAGCGAGCCCATGATGCCGGGTTTACGGATTTCGCGGCCGAGAAACATGTTGTCGGCGATCGAAAGCGCTGGCGACAGGGCCAGATTCTGGTAGACGGTTTCGATGCCGGCGGTGCGCGCCTCCATCGGCGAACGGAAGTTGATCAACTGGCCCTCAAGCCGGATCTCGCCTTCATCCGGCGTGATGGCGCCGGAGATCGCCTTGATCATCGAGGACTTGCCGGCGCCGTTGTCGCCGATGACGGCAAGGATCTCGCCGGGGTAGAGGTCGAAGTCGGCGTGATCGAGAGCGGTGACCCGGCCATAGCGTTTGACCAGGCCGCGCGCGGTGAGAAGGGGTTCCTGAGCCATCAGCCTGCTACCTTTCTGATCCACTGGTCGATTGCGACGGCGGTGATGATCAAGACGCCGGTGAGGAAGACTTTCCATTGCGGGTCAGCGCCCAGCATGTTGAGGCCCATGGAGACCACGCCGACGATCATCGCGCCGATCAGGGTTCCAAGGATCGATCCGCGTCCGCCGAAGAGCGAGATGCCGCCGATCACGGCTGCGGTGATGGCCTGAAGATTGTAGTCGGTGACCGCTGCCGAGGGCGAGATCGAGCCGTTGCGGCCGATCGAGACCCAGGCGGCAAGTGCTGCGATCAGGCCGGCGAGCGTATAGGCGCTGAGCAGCACCCGGCCGGTGCGGATGCCAGAGAGCTTGGCCGCTTCCGGGTCGTCGCCGACCGCATAGAGGTGCCGACCCCAGGCCGTGTGATTGAGCGCGTACCAGAGACCGAGAACCAAAACGACCATCATCAACACGCCGAGCGTAAAGACCGCGGACCCGATCTTGAAGCTGACGCCGAAGACGTGAAGCATCTGGGTGACAGAGGTGACGTCCGCCTCGCGGATCGTCGCATTGGCCGAGTAGATGAAGTTCGTCGACATGATGACGTACCAGGTGCCGAGCGTCACGATGAACGGCGGAAGCTTGACCCTGGACACGAGGAAGCCGTTGAGGAAGCCACAGGCGCCGCCGACGACGAAGCCGATGAAGATGGCGATCGGCGCGGGTAGACCGTAGGTCACGGCGCAATTGCCCATGATGACGGCTGACAGCACCATGATCACGCCGATCGAAAGGTCGATGCCGGCCGTCAGGATGACGAGGGTCTGCGCAGCCCCGAGGATGCCGACGATGGCGATCTGCTGCAGGATCAGTGTCAGCGTATAGGACGAGAAGAACTTTCCGCCGATCGTCAGGCCGAAGATCAGGATCGCCGCAACGAGCACGATGAACGGCACGGCCGCCGGCGTCGAATGCAGGAAATGCTGGATCCTCTGGATCGGCGTCTTGTCATGCGTATCGAACGACGCGACCTGCGTCGAACTGTTGACCAGGACCTTTTCGAATTCCTGGGATGGCTGTGCGGCTGCGTTGGGCTCGCCCATGGACCTTCCTCCGGTGAACCCCACTCCCAAGGGGTTGCGATGCAATCTGGTGCACAGCCCGCCCACCTTGTGGCGGGCATCAGCACTCACTCTAGAGCACCCTGTCTTCAAGTGGAATCACGTGAGGGCAGAAAGGTGCTCTAGAATTAAAGTGCTAGAGCGTCCTTTGTGCGTTCATAGGAACGCACGGCGCTCTAGAAGCTGCGCGGTTTTCGTCGCCTTGTCAAAGACATCGGCGCTTACGCGAAGGGCGGCCGGGGCCGCCCTTCCGTTGTTGGCACATGCGCTCGAAGAGCGGAGGCGATCAGCCCCAGCACTTCTCGGTGCCGACCTTGGTGTCGATCGATTCGACGCCTGAAGCCGGCTTGTCGGTGACGAGCGAAACGCCGGTGTCGAAGAAGTCCTTGCCTTCGGTCGGCTTCGGCTTTTCGCCACTGTCGGCGAACTTCTTGATCGCCTCGATGCCGAGTGCCGCCATCATCAGCGGATACTGCTGCGAGGTCGCGCCGATGACGCCTTCGGCGACCGACTTGACGCCGGGGCAACCGCCGTCGACCGAGACGATCAGCACGTCCTTTTCCTTGCCGACGGCCTTCAGCGCCTGATAGGCGCCGACAGCGGCCGGCTCATTGATGGTGTGGATCACGTTGATATCGGGATCCTTCTGCAGAAGGTTTTCCATCGCCTTGCGGCCACCTTCTTCATTGCCGTTGGTCACGTCGTGGCCGACGATGCGCGCATCGTCTTCATCGCCGATCTTGGCCGGATCCTTCGGGTCGATGCCGAAGCCGATCATGAAGCCCTGGTCACGCAGGACGTCGACGGTCGGCTGAGACGGCGTCAGATCAAGGAAGCCGACCTTGGCGGTCTTGGCGCCCTCACCCATCGTGGCGGCAGCCCACTGGCCGATCAGCTTGCCGGCAAGCAGGTTGTCGGTGGCAAACGTCGCATCGGCAGCGGTTGCCGGATCAAGCGGCGTGTCGAGAGCGATTACCAGAAGACCGGCTTCCTGCGCCTTCTTCACCTGGTCGACGATTGCCTTGGTGTCGGACGCGGCAATCAGGATGCCCTTGGCGCCATCGGCGATGCAGGATTCGATCGCAGCCACCTGGCTGTCATGGTCGCCATCGATCTTGCCGGCATAGGATTTCAGCGTCACGCCGAGTTCCTGCGCCTTGGCAGCAGCGCCTTCCTTCATCTTGACGAAGAAGGGATTGGTGTCGGTCTTGGTAATCAGGCAGGCGCTGACATCGGCGGCCTGTGCCGGGGCGGCGAAAACGACGCCAAGCGACAGCACGCCGAACGCGGCGGAGAGAACAGTCTTCTTCATGTAATCCTCCCAAGGATGAAAAACGCGCCGGCGGACCGGCAGGGGCCACGCCGCTGCAGCATTCTCCTCCGCTGCAACAGGCGCTTCCGGATCAAAAACAAACACTAAATTTCGAGGGTGTCAATAAATAAATCAAATTGAATTATTATTTCGATGTGTCATTCTTGGGATAACGACGGTCCGGAGCCATCCGGGCAGCCGCACAAATTGACAGGCCCGCCCAGAGCGGAAACAACAGACCCGCGCCAAGCGGGCACTAATGCCAACGGGAGGAGACGGTGGCATGTCATTGACAGACGGCCCCGACAGGGGACCGATACAACCTGAAGTCATCGACCCGAGCGGCGGGGCGAACCAGACCCGTGTGCGCGCCTATAACGAGAGGCTGGTGATGTCGCTGGTGCGCCGTCACGGGGAACTCTCGAAGGCGGACATCGCTCGGCGCTCCGGCCTTTCGGCACAGACCGTTTCCGTCATCATGCGCGCACTCGAAAGCGACGGCCTGCTCGTGCGCGGCGCGCCGGTTCGCGGCCGCGTCGGTCAACCGTCGACGCCGATGCGGCTCAACCCGGATGCGGTATTCTCCTTCGGGGTGAAGATCGGACGGCGAAGTGCCGACCTGGTGCTGATGGATTTCGTCGGCAACATCCGCCTGCACCTGCACCAGATCCACGCCTATCCCCTGCCCGGCGACCTCGTCGACTTCATCATCAGCGGCATCGAGAAGCTTGAGCAGCAACTGAGCCCTGCCGAACGCAAGCGCATTGCCGGCATCGGCATCGCCACGCCCTTCGAATTGTGGAACTGGGCGGAAGAAGTCGGCGCCCCGCGGGAACAAATGAACCGGTGGCGCGATATCGACCTGCAGGCGGTCGTGGCGCAACGCACCCGTCATCCGGTGTTTCTACAGAACGACGGAACCAGCGCCTGCGGCGCCGAACTCGCCTTCGGCGTCGGCGCCAGCTACCCCGACTTCGTCTATTTCTACATCGGCTCGTTCATCGGCGGCGGTATCGTCATCAATTCCGCGCTGTTTTCCGGCCGGACAGGCACCGCCGGCGCGGTCGGCCCGCTCCCCGTATCGGGTAAGGACGGCAAGACCATCCAGCTCCTGAAGATCGCCTCGGTCTTCGTGCTCGAAAACCTTTTGCGCGAACGCGGCATCGACCCCAAGCCCTTGTGGTATTCGGCCGATGACTGGATCGACTTTGGTGAGCCGCTCGACATCTGGATCGACGACAGTGCCGCCGCCCTTGCCCAGGCCGTGGTCTCCGCCGCCTCGATCATCGACTTCTCCGCCGTCGTCATCGACGGCGGCTTCCCGCCCTGGGTGCGCGCCCGGCTGCTCACGGCAACGCGCAAGGCCCTCTACGACCTCGACCTCCAGGGCGTGACGATCCCGGAACTGGTGGAAGGCCTGGTCGGCAGCCATGCGCGCGCCATCGGCGGCGCCAGCCTGCCCTTGTTCTCCCGCTACCTGCTCGACACCAATGTCCTCTTCAAGGAGCTCAGCTGATGCTGAAAGGCATAGACCCGATCCTCAGCCCCGAACTGCTCGCGACGCTCCGGGCCATGGGCCATGGCGACGAGATCGCGCTGGTCGACGGCAACTATCCCGGCCAGGAACATGCCCGCCGCCTGGTCCGGCTCGACGGCCACGGGCTGATCCCGGTTCTCGACGCCATTCTCAGCGTCATGCCGATCGACGATTTCGTACCGGCAGCGATCTTCCGCGCTACGGTCAAACAGGACCGGGACGCCCTCGATCCGGTGCACAGCGAGATCATCGATTGCTGCAGCAAGCATGAACCCGACCGAACCGTCGTTCCCCTGCTTGGCCCTGAATTCTATCCGCGCGTACAGGCGGCCCACACCGTGGTGCAGACCAGCGAGCCGCGGCTTTACGGCAACGTCATCCTGCGCAAGGGCGTGATCTATCCCTGACGGAATGGTGGACAAAACGAAAAACCCGCCGGCGGAACCGGCGGGTTTTTCGTTTGAAGTCCGGAATGTCTTAGCCGCGACGTGCGTCGATAGACAGTGCGCCCGGACCGAAGGCTGCAAGCACCAGGAAGCCGCCGGCAACCGAGATGTTCTTCATCATCATCAGGCCGTTGAAGACGGTGAGCAGGCCATTGGCTTCCGGCGGGAAGGTCGGGATGTTGATTGCGCCGCTGTGGAAGACGAAAGCAGTGACCAGGCAGAAGAGAGCCAATAGGTAGGCGGCAATCTTCGTCTGGAAGCCGACGAGAACAAAAAGGCCAGCAATCAGCTCGAATGCGCCGGCGAGATAGGCAAGCGCGGTTGCTGCCGGCCAGCCGGCATTGGCGATCATTCCGGCGGTACCGGCGGGATCTGTCAGCTTGCCGAAACCGGCGGTGATGAACATGATCGAAAGAAGAATGCGCCCGATGAGGACGACGACATTCTGAGACATGCGAGGCTCCTGTGAGAAACGAGTGTTGGCAGCAGAAGTATCAGCATTTTCAAATTCATCTAGCCGCACGACCGACGACAGATCGTTCACAACCTAGAGACAACCGGGAATTATCGTCAACCGACATTTGGGTCGCGCCACGATCTGTGCAGTCCTTTTCTTCGTTGGAATCGCCGCTCGGACGCTAAACGTTCTTTTCTGTTGCAAGGAGGGAGCTGCTGGGCGAAATTTAGGAGCGGCAGGGGACGCCGCGCGGGGGCATCTCATGAACGAAATCAACAGGAGCCCGGCCTTCTGGCGCTCATTCGCGATCTTCGAAGGGTTCGACAAGAAGTCGATCGAGGATCTGGCCGAGATCGCCACCTATCGCAAGTGGCCGGCGGGCACGGTGATCTTCCAGCGCGGCGACGAAGGCAACTATATGATCGTCGTCATATCGGGGCGCATCAAACTCTCGCTGATCACGCCGCAGGGCCGCGAACTGATGCTGCGCCAGCACGAAGCCGGGGCGATCTTCGGCGAGATGGCGGTGCTCGACGGCCAGACGCGGTCGGCCGATGCCACGGCGCAGACGGCTGCCGAAGGCTATGTGATCGGCAAGAAGGCGTTTCTCGACATGGTCACCACCCGGCCGGCGGCGGCCGAGTCCGTCGTCCGCTTTCTCTGCGCCCAACTGCGTGACACCACCGAGCGGCTGGAGACCATCGCGCTTTACGACCTCAATGCCCGCGTTGCCCGGTTCTTTCTGGCCACGCTCCGGCAGATCCACGGCAACGAGCTACCCGAAAGCGCCAACCTCAGGCTGACCATGAGCCAGACGGATATCGCCGGCGTGCTCGGTGCCAGCCGCCCCAAGGTCAACCGGGCCATCCTGTGGCTCGAGGAAAGCGGCGCGATCAAGCGGATGGACGGCATCATCGCCTGCAAGGTCGGCAAGCTCTTGAGCATCGCCGATCCGGAAGAGGATTAGGCGACATGACCGCACAATCTCGCCGGCACTTTCGCTTCACACCGCTGGCCGGCGGGATCCTGACGAGCCTGATCGTCGCGCTGGCGCTCTATCTCTACGCCGAGCCGGTGCTCGAAACGCAACGGGAACTGTTCTTCGACAGTCTGACCCAATGGGTGCCCTCACCGCAGTCGCCCGACATCGTCGTCGTCGACATTGACCGCGCCGCCTATCAATCCCGGCCAGGCGGCGATTGGGACAGGGCGGCAACGGCCGAGCTCCTGTCCGCACTGACCGCGGCCGGCGCCAAGGTCGTCGCCGTCGACTTCGTCTTCAGCTCCGATTGCGCGGCAGAGCTGCCGGGCAATGGATCGCTTTCGCAAGCGCTTTCGCAGGTGCCCGTCGTCCTCGGCTTTCTCATTGCCGACACACCGCAGGAGCGCCCTCGCCCCGTTCCGCCACTGGCGCTCAGCCGCCCCTTCGCAGCGCCCGAACTCTGGTTCCTCGACGGCGCGGAGACCTCCTGCCCCGCCTTCATGGACCAGGCCAAGGCGGCCGCCGCATCGTTTCTGGTCGGCGATGAAGACGCCCGCATCCGCCGGGTCCAGGCCTATGCCGTTCTCGGCGAAGAGGCCTATCCGACGCTTGGCATCGAGGCGACACGGTTGATGGCCGGCACCGGCACGCCGATCCTTGGCGGCAACCCGGCCTGGCTGCGCCTCGACCATCAAGTGGTGACACTCGACGATACCGGAAGTTTACGCTTCGTGGCGAGCGCCCCTGACGCAATCGCCGCCCGAACGATTTCTGCAGCCGACATTCTGGCAAGGAAAGCGGGCAAAGACAGACTTTCGGGAAAACTCGTCTTCATCGGCAGCAGCCTGCCCAATCTCGGTGGCCTCAGGCCGAGTGCCTCTATGCCGCTCGAACCCTCGGTGCAGATCCACGCCGATATCGCCAATGCGATCACCACCGGCTTCATTCCGCGGCGCGATGCACGGCTTCCCGTGATCGAGGCCCTTTTCTCTCTGGCGGCGGGTATCGCGGCCGCCTACGGCGCGGCAAGGCTCAGGCCGATGACATCGGCAGCGCTCGGCATCATCGCGGTTGCGGTCGTCGTCGCGGCGGCGACAACCATCTACCGCACCAGCGGCTGGCTGGTGGACGCCGTCAGCATTTCGATCGCACTTGCCGCGGTGCTGGCGGTAACGAGCACGCTGCAATTCGCCCATGTCCGGCGGGCCGAGGCGACTGCGCGGGAAAAATTCTCGCAATATCTGCCGCAATCGGTCGTCGCGCGCTACATCGACAATCCGGGTGCTGAGCGGGTTGCGGGCGAGGAACGGGCGGTGACGGCGCTGTTCACCGACATCGAAAGCTTTTCGACGCTGTCGCAAAAGCTCGGTCCCCGCGACCTGATCGCCTTGCTCGACATCTATTTCACCGAGGTCAACGGGTTGGTCGCGCACTATGGCGGCATGGTCGACAAGGTGGTCGGCGATGCCGTACACGCCTTCTTCAATGCGCCGGAGGATCTCGACGATCATGTCGACAAGGCGCTCGAATGCGCCAAGGCGATCCACGCGCTGACCGAGGAAATGCGCCGGCGCCCGCAGTTTGCCGCACGGGGTTTCGGGCGTACCCGCATCGGGGTCGAGACGGGCCAGGCGGTCCTTGGCGAGGTCGGCGCCGGCGGCAAGCTCGATTACACCGCCCATGGCGACGCCATCAACCTTGCGGCGCGACTGCAGGAGGCCAACAAGTTTCTCGGTACCGCCATCTGCGTCGGCCCGGCGGCCGCAGCGGAAAGCAGGCAGCCGCTCCGCTCACTCGGCAGTCATGAGATCCGCGGCTTTGGCACCATGGAGCTGTTCACTGTGGCCGGTCCTGACCAAGTGTAGCCCCGCAGCAGCCTCAGGACGGGGCGAAATCAAAGTGTCGCCGCGCCGCCGCAGTGAAGCGTTCCGTCGGAGATACCTGAGACGCGCCTACAGCCCGACGCTGGCATAGGCCTCGCGGATCCGCGCCTGTCCCCAGTTGACCGGGTCGCTTGGCGCGTCACCTCTTTGCTTGAACTCGACGCCCTGTCCTGCGGCGACAATTTGCGTGACACCACCCGCGGCAACCGCGACGCTGCCATGCTCGACAAAAACGGCAAAGGCGACCTTGCTTGGGCCGCAGAAAAACCTGGTGCCGCGAACGCCGATCATGCCAAAGGCGGTCCTGACGGCAACATCGACCTTGGGCAGCCCTTCGGGGCGGTCGAACACCATTCGGCCGGTGCCCAGTTCCAGTGTCCCGCCCTGACCGGCGATGAAACGATCGACCAGCAGATCGGTCTCAGCACCCAGCAGAACGCGGGTGTCGGCACCCAGCACCAGAGTGGCAAAACTCTCGGCCTGCGTGCGCACATGGTCGTTGTCGAAGAGCTGCGCTCCAACGGCCAAAGCGTCTTCCTTTTCCGCCTGCCGGCGACGAACGTCGCCACGGATTTCGGTCGTCTTGCCGATCGCAGGGCTCGCCAGCGTCGGGACGACGCTGCCGCCCATGGCGGCCAGCAACAGGCCGCCAACCACGACGCGCCTCTTCACCAGCACCTGCCGCATCGGCTCCCGGTCCTTCATGGTCCTTCTCCCTGTTCGACGTGGTCGCGCCTTCGAGCGTCCGACTTTCGTGGAGGATATCCCCGATATCGGGGGAAACAAGCCGCAGGCCTCTGTTGGCCTGCTCGACAATGTCTGTCATTTCGCCAGAGCCCTCCCAATCCGGCTGTTCCCGCCGGAACAGGCAGTTGGAACCCATGACGCTAACTTGCCCTCAAGAGACGGGAGAGCACCATGGAAAACCAGCGCAAAACAGGCATTCGCATCTTCAACGCCTTGCTTCTTGCCATCGTCAGCTTCATGGCCTTGGCAGCGATCGCACTCCCCTCCGCGCGTGCGGCCGATCTCTCGGCCGCCGACATCTGCGACCGCGAGGCGGGCAGCATCTTCGATCTGCAGCGCAATCAGGCCTACCCGGCCGTGGCCACCGAAGACCTGAAGATCGGCATCGCCCTTTCGGCCTGCCGTGAGGCCTATAACCAGCATGCCGGCGCCCGCACCGCGTTCCAGCTGGCGCGCGTTCTCGACAAGGCCGGCCAGAAGATCCAGTCGCAACGCATTCTTGGCGAAGCGGCAGACCATGGCCATGCGCTGGCCATGACCAACTATGCGGTGCTTGTCGGCGAACAGGGCGACACCAAGACCGAGTTCGCGCTGAACCAGAAAGCCGCTGCAGCCGGCAACATCCTTGCCGCCTACAATCTCGGCGTCGCCTATCGAGACGGCATGGGCACGGCTGCAAACGGCAGGCTTGCGATCGAATGGTTCGAACGCGCCTCGCTCGCCGGCGATGACGTCGCGGCGTTCAATCTCGCGGTCATTCTGGATGAAGGCAGGCTGGTGCCGGAAGACAACGCCAAAGCCGCCCGGTTCTATCGCCTCGCCGTCGAGCGCGGCAATGTCGACGCCATGGTCAATCTCGGCCTGATGCTGGAAACCGGCGAAGGTGTTGCCAGGGATCTGCCCGCAGCCCGGGCCGTCTTCCGCAAGGCCGCGGCCGAAGGTGACGCCTATGCGGAGCGCAAGGTCGCCGAACTGAGCGGCGCCAGCGATTTCGAAACGGCCATGCTCGACAAGACGAGCCGCATCAAGTGATCCATCGTGGGCCGACCCGAAAGGGTCGGCCCACAGCGTGTATCGGCAAATCCCACCCAAAGATGCAGCTTGACGGGCAGCCGACCGCACGACAGCCTGAGCGGGATCACCCCCTTGCTGGAAATGCGATGACGAAGCTGATTATCTTTACCGACCTGCACATGGTGCCTGAAGGCGCGACCATCATTGGCCTTGATCCCTATCAGCGGCTCGCCAACGGTATCGCGCATGTGAACCGCTATCATGCGGATGCCGATCGGGTGATCTTCACCGGCGACCTCACCCACTATGCCGATCATGCCTCCTACGAGCGATTGAAGACCCTTGTCGATCAATTGAGCCCGCCCGCGGCGATCATGGTCGGCAACCACGACCGGCGCGACGTGTTCTTGGACGTGTTTGCCGACGCTGTGACCGACGACGATGGTTTCGTGCAGCAGGCGATCGACTTTGACGACTGCCGGGCGATCCTGCTCGACACGCTGTTTGCGCCACCCTACGACTACCCCAATAGCCATGCTGGCCTGTTGTGCCATAAACGCCTTGCCTGGCTCGACCGGCAATTGGCGGACGCCGGCGAAAAGCCGGTTCTCATCTTCATGCATCATCCGCCACACGCGACCGGCTTTTCCGGCATGGACATGATCCGCCTGGTCAACGAGGTGGAGTTCTATGCGCTGGCGAAGAAGCACGGCAATGTGCGCCATATCTTTGCCGGCCATGTGCACCGCACGATCAGCGGCTCCAGCCGCGGCATCCCCTTCTCCGTCTTCAAGAGCCCGGTGCACCAGCAGCCGATGCCGTTCGATGCACCGGATGCGTCGCTCTCGGTCGACGAACCCGCCGCCTACGGCATCGCGCTCGTGACGAAGGACGGCGTTCTCGTTCACACCGAGGATTATGAAATCGCCCGCCGAGACGCCGCCATCGCCTGAGGGGCATTTCGGCCGCCCGACCTTCATGCTAGGTTGGCCTATGACCCAATCGATCACCACCGATGAAACCCTCGACTGTCAGAGCTGCGGCGCCTGCTGCGCTTACTCCTCGGACTGGCCGCGTTTCTCGATGGAGACGGACGAGGAACTCGACCTGATACCGGAAGAGTATGTCGCAGCCGATCTCGGCGGCATGCGCTGCGAGGACGACCGCTGTACGGCCCTTGGCGGAAAGCTCGGCGTCCATGTCGCCTGCAAGGTCTATGCGGTCAGGCCGATCGTCTGTCGCACCTGCATGCCGGGTGACGACGAGTGTCTGATGGCGCGCGAACGGCACTTCGGGCAAGCCGCATAAGACTTCGGATCATCCGGCGCCCACGCGTACATTCCGCATTCCCACCGCTTTGATGGCGCTGCGATAGTGAAACATTCTGAGATCGATCGAATTTGCCGGATGGATGTTCGGCGCAACGACGCGTATTTTCTGCCCACGATATCCAGGGCGCATTGCGCCTTGTCACCGCCTTCCAAAGGACCGCGTTCGATGAGCCAGAACCAGCTTCACAAATCCAGCCCAACAGCCGATCAGGCCCCGGCACCCTTTGCCGATTTCGCACCGCCGATCCGCGCGCAGAGCACGCTGCGCCAGGCGATTACCGCCGCCTACCGCCGTCCTGAGACCGAAGCCCTGCCGTCGCTCGTCGAAGCTGCTACGCTTCCGGCAGAGACGCAGAAGGCAGCCGCCAGGACTGCGCGCAAACTGATCGAAGCGCTTCGGGCAAAGCACAAGGGTTCCGGCGTCGAAGGTCTGGTGCACGAATATTCCCTGTCGAGCCAGGAAGGCGTGGCGCTGATGTGCCTGGCCGAAGCGCTGCTGCGCATTCCGGACAAAGCGACGCGCGACGCGCTGATCCGCGACAAGATCGCCGATGGTGACTGGAAGTCGCATCTGGGCGGCGGTCGCTCGCTGTTCGTTAACGCCGCGACCTGGGGGCTTGTTGTCACCGGTAAGCTGACGTCGACCGTCAACGACCGCAGCCTTTCGGCAGCCCTGACGCGCTTGATCGCCCGTTGCGGCGAACCGGTGATCCGCCGTGGCGTCGACATGGCGATGCGCATGATGGGCGAGCAGTTCGTCACCGGCGAAACCATCGACGAGGCGCTGCGCCGCTCGCGCGCGCTCGAGCAGAAGGGCTTCCGCTACTCCTACGACATGCTGGGCGAAGCTGCGACCACGGCCGCCGACGCCGAGCGCTACTACAAGGATTACGAAACGGCGATCCACGCCATCGGCAAGGCCTCGGCCGGACGCGGCATCTACGAAGGCCCGGGTATCTCCATCAAGCTTTCGGCGCTGCATCCGCGCTACGTGCGCGCGCAGTCGACCCGCGTCATGGAAGAGCTGCTGCCGAAGGTGAAGGCGCTCGCCGTCATCGCCAAGAAATACGACATCGGCCTCAACATCGACGCCGAGGAGGCCGACCGCCTCGAGCTGTCGCTCGACCTGCTCGAAGAGCTGTGCCTCGACAAGGATCTTGCCGGCTGGGACGGCATGGGCTTCGTGGTCCAGGCCTATGGCAAGCGTTGCCCCTTCGTCCTCGATTTCATCATCGACCTTGCCCGCCGCGCCAAGCGCCGCGTCATGGTGCGCCTGGTCAAGGGCGCCTATTGGGACGCCGAGATCAAGCGCGCCCAGCTCGACGGTCTCGAAGACTTCCCCGTCTACACCCGCAAGATCTACACCGACGTTTCCTACATCGCCTGCGCCCGCAAGCTGCTGGCGGCAACCGATGTGATCTTCCCGCAGTTTGCCACCCACAACGCCCAGTCGCTCGCCACCATCTACGAACTGGCCGGCAAGGACTTCCAGGTCGGCAAGTACGAATTCCAGTGCCTGCACGGCATGGGCGAGCCGCTCTATGACGAAGTCGTCGGCAAGGGTAATCTCGACCGTCCCTGCCGCATCTATGCGCCTGTTGGCACGCACGAGACGCTGCTTGCCTATCTGGTGCGCCGCCTGCTCGAAAACGGCGCCAACTCGTCCTTCGTCAACCGCATCGCCGACCCCAAGGTCTCGATCGACGAACTGGTTGCCGATCCCGTCGACATCGTGCGCGCCATGCCCGTCGTCGGCGCGACGCATGCGCAGATCGCGCTGCCCGTCGGCCTCTTCGGCGATGCTCGTCCGAACTCCGGCGGCCTCGACCTTTCCAACGAAACCTCGCTCGCATCGCTGACCGAGGCACTGCAGGCAAGCGCTGCCATCGACTGGCGCGCGGTCCCGCAGCTGGCAACCGGCCCCGCATCCGGCGAGACCCGTCCCGTTCTCAACCCCGGCGATCACCGCGACATTGTCGGGACCGTCACCGAGACGTCGGAAGCCGACGCCCGCCAGGCGGCAAGCCTTGCCTCGAAAGCCGCCTCGAGCTGGTCGGCGGTGTCGCCGACAGAGCGCGCGGCCATGCTGGTGCGGGCGGCCGATATCATGCAGGCTCGCATGCCGACGCTGCTCGGCTTGATCGTGCGCGAAGCCGGCAAGTCGCTGCCGAACGCCATTGCCGAAGTGCGCGAAGCGATAGACTTCCTGCGCTACTACGCCGAACAGACCCGCCGCACGCTCGGTCCTGCCCACAAGGCGCTCGGCCCGATCGTCTGCATCAGCCCATGGAACTTCCCGCTGGCGATTTTTGCCGGCCAGATTGCCGCGGCACTCGTCGCCGGCAATCCGGTGCTGGCAAAGCCGGCGGAGGAAACGCCGCTGATCGCCGCCGAAGGCGTGCGCATCCTGCACGAAGCCGGCATTCCCACAGACGCGCTGCAACTGCTGCCCGGCGACGGCCGCATCGGCGCGGCGCTGGTTGCCGCCCCTGAAATTGCCGGCGTCATGTTCACCGGCTCGACCGAAGTCGCGCGGCTCATCCAGGCGCAGCTTGCCGACCGGCTGTCGCCGTCGGGCCGGCCGATACCGCTGATCGCCGAAACCGGTGGCCAGAACGCGATGATCGTCGACAGCTCGGCGCTTGCCGAACAGGTCGTCGGCGACGTGATCGCCTCGGCCTTCGATAGCGCCGGCCAGCGCTGCTCGGCACTGCGCGTGCTGTGCCTGCAGGAAGACGTCGCCGACCGCATTCTTGCGATGCTCAAGGGCGCGCTGCACGAGTTGAAGATCGGTCGCACGGACAAGCTTTCCGTCGATGTCGGCCCGGTTATCAGTGCAGAAGCGCAAGGGATCATCGAGAAACACATCGAAACCATGCGCGGCATGGGCCGCAAGGTCGAGCAGATCGGTCTCGCATCCGAAACCGGCCTCGGCACCTTCGTGCCGCCGACGATCGTCGAGCTCGAAAAGCTCGCCGACCTCAAGCGAGAAGTGTTTGGCCCCGTCCTGCACGTCATCCGCTATCGCCGTGACGATCTCGACCGGTTGATCGACGATATCAACGCGACGGGTTACGGTCTGACCTTCGGCCTGCACACCCGCCTCGACGAGACCATTGCCCATGTCACGTCCCGCGTGAAGGCCGGCAACCTCTACGTCAACCGCAACGTCATCGGCGCCGTCGTCGGCGTGCAGCCGTTCGGTGGTCGCGGCCTCTCCGGCACCGGCCCGAAGGCCGGCGGCCCGCTCTATCTCGGCCGCCTCGTCGCCACCGCCCCGGTACCGCCGCAGCATAGCTCCGTGCACACCGATCCGGCGCTGCTCGACTTCGCCAAGTGGCTCGACGGCAAGGCTGCCAAGGAAGAGGCGGAAGCCGCCCGCACCGCCGGCAGCAACTCGGCCCTCGGCCTCATCTCCGAGCTTCCAGGTCCGGTTGGCGAGCGCAACCTCTATGCGCTTCACCCGCGCGGTCGCGTGCTTTTGGTGCCGGCGACCGAAACCGGCCTCTACCGCCAGCTCGGCGCGGCGCTTGCGACCGGAAACACCGTTGTCATCGATGCGGCATCCGGCCTGCAGTCGTCGCTGAAGAGCCTGCCGGCCAGTGTTTCCATCCGGCTGTCCTGGTCGAAGGACTGGTCTGCCGACGGTCCTTTTGCCGGGGCATTGGTCGAAGGCGACGGCGAGCGCGTCCGTCAGGTCAGCAAGGTCATCGCCGGCCTGCCGGGTCCGCTGGTCCTGGTCCAGGCGGCATCGACCGACGAGATCGGCCGCAACCCCGACGCCTATTGCCTCAACTGGCTCCTGGAAGAGGTCTCCACCTCGATCAACACGGCAGCTGCCGGCGGCAACGCCAGCCTGATGGCAATCGGCTGAGCGCGATAAAGACCTAACATCGACGACGCCTCTCCCCGCACGCGGGGAGAGGCACTCGGTCCGCGTTCTCTTCCCCGCGGCCTGAACGTTTGACGGCGGTTGCATTCTTGTGCGACCTCATCCCTGTGCGTGTCACAGGGAGCCAGCGGTGCCACGTCCGTGGCGCCCGAAGACCAAGACATCTACATGACGGCCGGTTTGATTCCTCTGCAGCGCGAACGCGCTGTGGCTGGACCCCTATGACGAGCACAGGGGTGCGGGCGCAGATGTGCCAACGCCACCCGGACCAAGCCGAACCATGGGTGGCACCAATGCGCACAATCCGTTATCAGCGTTGAGCAAACGGAAGCAGCGGATGTTCACTCTCAAGCGCACGGAAACCTCGACGCAGGAAATCAAGAAGAGCCGGTTTGTGGCAATCTGCGCCCCCGTGCCTGACGAGCAGGCGGCAAAGGCTTTCCTCGCGGAGCATTCGGACCCGACCGCCAACCACAATTGCTGGGCCTGGCGCATCGGTCAGGCCTATCGCTTCAATGACGACGGCGAGCCGAGCGGCACCGCGGGCAAGCCGATCCTGGCGGCAATCGACGGCCAGTCGCTAGACCGTGTCGCCGTCGTGGTCACCCGCTGGTTCGGTGGCATCCTGCTCGGCAGCGGTGGCCTGATGCGCGCCTATGGCGGCACGGCCGCGCTCTGCCTGCGGGCAGCCGAGAAGATCGAGATGATCGAGACCGTGCGCGCCACCATCGCCTGCGACTTTGCCGACCTTGCGCTGATCAAGGCGCGCCTTCTTGCCCGCGACGTGACGCTCGTCGGCGAAAGCTTCACCGACAAGGGACCGGTGATGACGGTCGACATGCGCAAGGATGAGGCGGACGGCATTCTTGCCATGGTCACCGACCTCAGCCGCGGGCGTGCGGTCATAGCGACCGACGATTGATCGGCTTCCCTTTGCCGGCTAAATCATCATAAAAACGACCGACAAACTGAATAATATTCAATCCGACAACAGGTTCGCCAAGGAGATGGTCAGCATGAAAGAAAGAGTTCTGGGCAAGACGGGCGCGACGATTTCCGAGATCGGGTTCGGCGCATGGCAGATCGGCGGCTCCTGGGGAGACGTCAGCGAAGCGGACGGCAAGCGGGCGCTGAACGCAGCACTCGACAGCGGCGTCACCTTTGTCGACACCGCAGACGTGTATGGCGACGGCCGCTCCGAGAAGATCATCGCCGCGGTCCTGAAGGAGCGCGGCGGAGAAAAACCGTTCGTCGCCACCAAGGCCGGGCGCCGGCTGAACCCGCACGTGACCGAAGGCTATACCGGCGCCAACATCGAAGCCTTCATCGATCGCAGCCTTGCCAATCTCGGCGTCGAAACGCTGGATCTCGTCCAGCTTCATTGCCCGCCGACCGAGGTCTACTATCGCCCAGACCTGTTCGGCGCGCTCGACCAGTTGATCACCAAGGGCAAGATCCGCCATTACGGCGTCTCGGTCGAGAAGGTCGAGGAAGCGCTGAAGGCGATTGAGTATCCCGGCGTTGCCACCGTCCAGATCATCTACAACATCTTCCGCCAGCGGCCTCAGAACCTGTTCTTCGCGGAAGCGAAAAAGAAGAATGTCGGCGTCATCGTGCGCGTGCCGCTCGCCTCCGGGCTGCTGTCGGGCAAGATCAGCCGCGACACGGCGTTTGCCGCCGACGATCATCGCAATTTCAATCGCCACGGCGAAGCCTTCGATGTCGGCGAGACCTTTGCCGGCGTGCCCTTCGAGGTGGCGCTGGACGCCGTCGAGCAGCTCCGCCCGCTGGTGCCCGCAGGCGTGCCTATGGCGCAGTTCGCGCTGCGCTGGATCCTGGAGCAGGAGGCGGTCTCCGTCGTCATCCCCGGCGCCCGCAATGAGGCACAGGCGCAATCCAATGCGGCTGCAAGCGCGCTGCCTGCCATCGACGAGAAAACCAAGGCCGCCATCGCTGCGCTTTACGAGCGCTTGGTCAAGGTTCATGTTCATCATCGCTGGTAGGACGCTTCGCGGCGGCCAATGGGCATGACCGCGGCAATTGACATGGCCCTGGCGGGCCCACAGACGCGCCAGGGCGAAAGAGGGGACCATGACCGACCCTTTCACGCTGCAGCGCTTCGTCGACGCCCAGAGCCGCAACTACGCGGCGGCGCTCGACGAGCTGCGGCGCGGCCGCAAGGAGACCCACTGGATGTGGTTCGTCTTCCCTCAGCTCGCCGGCCTCGGACATTCGCCCATGACCCAGCGCTATGCCATCTCGGGGCTCGCGGAGGCTCGGGCCTACCTCGCCCACCCAATCCTCGGGCCAAGGCTCATCGACTGCACCGAGACCGTGAACGGAATTTCCAGCCGTTCGGCACACGACATCTTCTCAAGCCCTGACGACATGAAGTTTCGCTCGTCAATGACACTGTTTTCGAAGGCCTCAGCCCCCGGCAGCGTCTTCGACCAGGCGCTCGATCTTTACTTCGCGGGGGAAATGGATCGGCGGACGCTCGGCCTGCTCGGCCAGCCTTCGTGATCGCGGCACGCATGCGCCAGCGCACGCGGGGGGTTCCACTGGTCCCGTCAGACGCCGTGGGCGGCGCTTGCGAGGAAGAACAGGACCACGAACGCGCAGACGGAAAGCCCGGCAACAATCACCAGCAACTCTTTCATCATGTAACGATACACCGGGCACCCCCTTTCGACTCCGGTCCCGCGCGACAAGCTTTATGCGCGACGGCTCCGCAACGCTTCAAACTTGCTGGACGATTTTCCTCTCCGATCGATGGCAATGCGAGGAAAAATGCAGCAGCGAACCGCCTCCCTCCTATATGGGAATCGGGCCGGTTGTTTTTCACACGCGGGTTTCAAAAAAATGTGAGGACGCCTCCTCTTCCGGCTGCTGCAGACACCTCCGGATCGCTTCGTCCCACCCCTCCACAGGTGCGACGCAAACGGCGTCGTTTTAAATTACATTATACTAATAAACATATGATTGTCACAGGCGTTTTTGCCCGCCAACCGAAAGGCGTATCCCGCTCAAGTGGAAAGGCTTGGAGAGGTAGACATGGTGGAAGATTGGCAGAACCACAGGCGCTAACGCGCCGGCGCCGCGCCTTGCGGCGCTAGCACTTGGACTGCTAAGATCTTGAAAAGAATGGCGCACCCGAAGAGATTCGAACTCCTGACCCCCAGATTCGTAGTCTGGTGCTCTATCCAGCTGAGCTACGGGTGCTTTCGCCTGCAGCGGTCAAACCGCTTGCGTGAGCGGTTCTCTAAAGGGAACTTTCGGGGATTGCAAGCGCCGTTCGGCAAAAAATATCATTTTTACGACGGCAGGGTCTGAAGCTGTGGATTCCCGCGGCGAAATCGGCGCGCGACTTTCGCCGCAAACCCTTTCAGTGGCGGGCTTTGGAGCGAAATGCATCGAGAGGCACCGGGCGATCCGGTAATTCGATGCGAAAAAGCGTTCCCGGCGTCGGCTTTTCCACAAGCGCTATGGTGCCGCCATGGGCGAGCACCAATTCGCGGGCAATCGCCAACCCGAGACCCGTGCCGCCGGAGCGCGCCGAGCCGCGGAAAGCGGCAAAAAGGTTCTCGCGCGCCTTCGGCGGCATGCCGGGACCGGTATCGTCGACGGAAATCGTGACGACGCTGCCCATGCGCATCGCCGAAACGCTGACAATTCGCGGCCGGCCATCCTCGGCCTCGTGATTCGTCAGGGCCTGGACGGCATTGCGGCAGATATTGTGCACCACCCGGAACAATTGCTCGCTGTCGGCATCGACCTCGAGATCGTCCTGCACCTGGATCTGGAATTCGATGCCGGATTGCGGATCGATGGACAGCAGTTCGGCAACGTCGGAGACCAGCGGCTTCAAGGCGACGAAACGACGGTGCGGTTCGGCTTCGGTCGTACGGCCGTACGAGAGCACCTCACGAGTATAACCGACGGCGCGGTCGATCGCACGCAAGAGCGTCGGCGCGAAGCGCTTGACGACGGGATCGTCGACATCGGCGAGACGGTCGGAGATCAGTTGCGCCGACGACAGGATGTTGCGCATGTCGTGGTTGATCTTCGACACGGCGAGACCGAGCTCCGCGAGGCTCTTCTGCTGCTTCAGCGTCTTCTGCAGCTCACGCTGCATGCTGGCCAGATGCTGGCCGGCGACCGCCAGTTCGTCGCGCCCCTCTGGCGGAACGAGCACGCGCGCCGGGTTGGAGGGATCGTTCGAGAATTCCTGCATGCTCGCCGTCATCCGGCGGATCGGCACGATCAGCATCCGGTTGATCGCAAGGAAGATCAAGGTCGCGGTGATCAGCGAGATGATGATCGACAGGAAGAAGACGTTGCGGGAATAGACGAGCATCGCCTTGTGCAGGCTGGCGTCGGCCATGACCAACTCGATCACCGCGTCGCTTTCGCCGAGCGGCCCATAAACGCGTACCACCCGTTTGCCGCCGAACAGCAGCGTATCGAAAGCATCGCGGATCGCCGCAAAGGCGGTGAAATCGGCGGTGTCGTATTCGCCGTCAATCTCGGACGGCATATCGGCGGCGGCGATCATTCGCGAGGCGTCCTTGCGGCGAATGACGATTGCCTTTGTCCCCGTCGCCATCAGCGTGTCGTCCTGGACGTTGCGAGGCAGCTCGACATTCTGCAGGCCGTCGACGACGACGGCGGCGGCGGCAACCGTATTCAGCCGGTCCTGCAGCCAGCGAATGCGCATGTTGGCAACCGAAGGCACGAAGATCAGCACTTCGGCCAACATGACGAAAGCGATCGTCAAAAGCAAAAGCTTGCCCGAGAGCCCGCGGAAGAAGCCCGCGGCGGCCCGCGGCGCTTCCCTCACCGTCGTCGGCTGCGCCTCTTCGCTCATCGTTCCGAAAATTCCCTGTCCGTCAGCCGAAAACCCGCAAGGCCCTGATGGCGGACCGCACGACGGCATTCTTCGCCAAGGGCGCATAATAGGAGATGACCGCCTGTTTTCCAATCTCGGAAAGGGTCGGATAGGGTGCGACATAGCCGCGGACCTGCTTGAGCGTCATGCCGTTGGCGACCACGAGCGACCACATGCTGATCAGCTCGCCCGCACCGGGGGCGGCAATCCCGACTCCAAGGATGCGTCCACGGCGGCCGACGACGATCTTGACCAGACCGGCTTCGACCCCGTCCGTACGAGCGCGATCGCTCAAGGCTAGATCGGTCCTGATGATCTCGACGGCGCCGCATTTATCCCGCGCCTCTGCCTCGCTCCATCCGACCTCGGCGATCTCAGGATCGCTGTAGGTGACCTTCGGCACGATCGCCCGGTGTTCCCGCGCCGGCAATCGGAAGAGTATCTGCTGCAGCACAAGCCGTGCATGGTAGCTCGCCACATGGGTGAACTGCAGCCCACCGGCAGCGTCGCCGATCGCATAGACGCGGCGATTGCTGGTGCGAAGGTTCGACCCGACCTCTATGCCCTTGGCGCCGTGGTCTATGCCGGCTGCAGAAAGGCCGAGCGATGCGTGGTTCGGTCGACGACCTGCGGCGATCAAGAGATCGCTGCCTTCGAGCTGGAAAGCGCCGCTGCCATTCTCGCATCGCAGAACGATCCGACCGCCACTTTGCACCGCCTCCAGGATCGTCGTTGCCTCGTGCAGGACCACGCCCTCTGCGCGAAGGGCGGCAATCGCGATCGAGGCCAGTTCCGGATCGGCACCCGATAGCGCCCGTCGGCTTTCGATCACAGTGACTTCGGCACCGAGTCGGCGATAGGCCTGTGCCATCTCGATGCCAACAGGACCTGCACCGACAATCAACAGATGCGCCGGCAGCCGGGTCAGATCGAACAGCGTTTCGTTGGTCAGGAACGGCACTTTGTCGAGGCCTGGAATATCAGGGATCGCAGGAGACGAACCGGTCGCGATCACGAACCGCCGGGCGCGGATGAGGTGGTCGCCCGCTGCAACGGTGTTTTCATCGACGAACCGGGCGGAGGATTGCAGTACTTCGACGCCGAGGCCGGTAAAGCGCTCGACGCTGTCGTGCGGGGCGATGCCGGCGATGACCTCATGGATGCGGGCATGAAGGCGTTCATAGTCGACCACGGGTTCGCTTGCCGTCAGGCCAAACCGGCCGGCCGTGCGGATCGCCTGGGCGTGCCTGGCAGCGGCAATCAGCGTCTTCGACGGCACGCACCCATGGTTCAGGCAATCGCCGCCCATCGAGCCCCGCTCGATCAGGACCACCGGAACGCCGAAGGCGACGGCACCGGCCGCCACGGAAAGTCCGGCGGCACCGCCACCGATCACGCAGATATCCGGATTGATGACTTTCGCCACGCCTGCCCCATACCCTTCAAACAGCCTTGCGGCGCGACCATACCCGCTTGAAGGCGAGTGGCAATGCCGCAATGAGCGCAAGCGCCACGAGCGCCAGGGTCAGCTTCGGCGTTGCAAAATCCGACAGAGACAGCTCGCGACCGGCGGCCGCCGCGCGCGCGATCACCTCGTCGAGCCCGCCACCGAGCCAGGCATAGGCGAAGGTGGCGGGGACGATACCGATCAAGGTCGCCATCGCAAACGTCCTCAATCTCACTTCGAAGAAGGCCGGTGCGATGTTGACAATGAAAAACGGAAAGATCGGCGCCAGGCGCAGCACGAGAAGATAGACAAACGCATTGCGGCAGAACCCGTCGGCAAAGCGCGCGAGGAATGGTCCCGCCCGCCGGCGCAAGAGATCGCCGAACATGCTGCGGGCTGCCAGAAACAGCAGGCATGAGCCCAGCGTCGCGGCGGCCACTGCGAGAAGCCCGCCGCCGGCACAGCCGAAGAGAAAGCCGGCAAAGATCGTCAGGACCGAAGCAGCCGGGATCGAAAAGACCACGACCGCGATGTAGACGAGGAAAAACAGACCGGCCGCCTGGACCGGATAAGCTTCGACATAGAGACGCAACGCCTCACGGTGGTGGACGAGTGCGCTCAGCGACAGATAACGCTGAAGGCCGAAGGCGTAGGAGGCGAAACCGCCGGCGACAAGAAGCGCCAACAGCACCAGCCGCCACGCGATCCTGCCCCGGTCTTCGGGCGTGCCCTCGTCAAGCGCCTCCGGCGGCGGTGGACCGGCATCCCCGGGCCTGTTGGTGGCGCTTCGGTACATGTGATTTCGTTTCTTGGAAAACTCTGTCCTTGCAGTAACGGCAATTCGCACCGGGGACCAATAACGAATGGTCGCGTCGCAAAACGTCAGCGTGAACGGGCCGGCAAGACAACTCACGTTGCCGTGAGACGAAAGCAGTTGCCGCAGCGGCGGCACCCTGATCGCCGTTTATCCACGGAAAACGCCCGCGGAGACGTCAGTCGTCCGCGGGCGTCATTGTTCAGTTCATTGCGCGACGACTACGCCGCGCCGATCAGAACTCTTCCCAGTTGTCCCTAGCGACGGCAGCCGAGGATCCGCCGCTGAAGGCGCGGGCAACGTTGCCCATCATCCGGCGCGCCGGCGATTCCACCGGCCGGCTGGTTTCCCTCGCCGGCGTGATCGTGCGGGCGGCTTGCGTCCCGTCGAGCTTGAAGTAGGCGATCAGGCTCGCGAGGTTGTTGGCTTCCGCCGACAGCTTGTGGGTCGCGGCATTGGCCTCTTCCACCATGGCGGCGTTCTGCTGGGTGACCTGGTCCATCTGGTTGACGGCGGTGCTGACTTCGCCAAGACCGGTCGACTGTTCGCGCGCCGCCGTGGCGATCGAGTGGATATGGTCGTTGATCTTGAGCACGCGCTCTTCGATCTCGCCAAGCGCCGAGCCGGTTTCCTGCACGAGCCGGACGCCGGTTGCCACTTCCGAGCCGGACTTCGAGATCAGGGATTTGATGTCCTTGGCAGCGCTTGCCGCGCGCTGGGCAAGCTCGCGCACTTCCTGTGCGACGACGGCAAAACCCTTGCCGGCATCCCCGGCTCGCGCCGCTTCGACGCCAGCATTCAGCGCCAGAAGGTTGGTCTGGAAGGCGATCTCGTCGATGACGTTGGTGATCTGGCCGATCTCGCTTGAGGCCTGCTCGATCCGGCCCATGGCGTCGACCGCATTGCGCACGACGGCTGCGGACTGCGCGGCACTTTCCTTGGCTTCGTTGACCATCACGGTCGCTTCCTGGGCCCGCTCGGTCGAGCTGCGGACGGCGACGGTGATCTCGTCGAGTGCGGCCGACGTCTCCTCGAGGGCTGCCGCCTGCTGTTCGGTGCGCTTCGACAGGTCATCGGCAGCAGAGCGAAGCTCGGACGAGTTGCCGTTGATCGAGTCCGTGGTGACACGCACTTCGCGCAGCGTCTTCTGCAGCGTCGACAGTGTCTCGTTGACGTTCTTCTGCAGTTCGGCGAAGGCGCCCTGGAACTGGCCGTTCATGCTCTGGGTCAGGTCGCCACCGGCAAGGCTGGCGATGACGCGGCGCGTTTCGGCGATGCCGGCATCGACGCTGCCGACGAGCTCGTTGACGCTCGATGCGAAGCGGTTGAGATCGTCGTTCTCGTAGTCCTTGCCGATCCGCTTGGTGAAGTCACCGGCGGCGGCGGCCGAGACGACGACGCCAATGCTGGTCTGCAGGTCGGCGCTCTTTTCGCGCAACGCCGCTTCCTGGGCGTTGAGATCGCGAACGGCAAGGCCGTTCTGCTTGAAGATCTGCACGGCTGCCGCCATTTCGCCGATCTCATCCTTGCGGTCGGCAAAAGGTACGTCGGCAGAAAGATCGCCACCGGCGAGTTGCTTCATCTTGCCCGTCAGGTCGAGGATCGGGCGGCTCAGATGGTTGGTGCCGATATAGAAGGCAGTGCCGATACCGACGGCAAGTCCGAGCCCGGCGATGCCGAGAATGATGACGATGACCGAGCGCTCGAACGAGGCGATGTCGGCCTGAACGGTCTTGAGCGTAGCGATGTTCGCCTCGACAACGGCATCGATCTCGGCCTGGAAGGCCTTGCGGTTGGCGCGGTTGGCGTCGTTGTTGCCCTGTTCGTTGGCCGCCTTCGGCGAAACTTCCTGGCTAAGACGCGCTGTTTCAACGCGGAACGCCTTGAATTCCTCGGCGCGCTTGGTCAGCGCATCGAACGAGCCGAGCTTGTCGGCCGGCACCAGCGGGCGCCACTCGGCAAACAGCGCATCGATCTTTTCGAGGTTTTTCAGAATGCCGTCGGCAAAGGGCTTTGCCTTTTCGATGGTGGGCGCTGCGTAAATTCCGCGCGCTTCCATGACGACGCCGGTAACCAGTCGATTGAGGTGCTCGCCGTTGAAGGCACGCTCTGAGGCGTTCTGATACTGATGGAACCGGCTGTTGTATTGAGAAACGACCAACAGTGACATGCCGGTCACCGCGATCGCCAGGAGGCTCATCACCCCAACGATCAGATTGATCTTACCACGTATTTTCATCCCTGCCTCCACGACACCGCGAGACTTGCCCGGTTATCGGAAGGTCGCGGCTATTGCACCGCGGCCACGCTAAAACATCCATGGTTAATAAAGATCATCGTGGACAGCAGGCATTCTAGGGAGGGCGTGTTAGCTCTCTGTTTACCAGCGTGAGATAGCGCGCCGCGGTGCATGGCCGCGAAATCGAGGTCGCGCCGAAACCGGGATTCGATCACTTTTGCCTGTCGGACCGGCCCGCCTGATTGACTTTCCGGGAAATTTGCCTTTATAAGCCGCCCACGTCCGGCCAAGCCTGCCTGCCCGACAGGCGGAGCTATGTCCGGAACGTAAACGCTCCTTGCTACATGCAAACCCAAGAAGGGCCGCACACCGCGGTATTAAATAAATGAAGCGTACTTACCAACCGTCCAAGCTTGTTCGCAAGCGCCGTCACGGCTTCCGTGCACGCATGTCCACCGCCGGTGGCCAGAAGGTCCTCGCAGCCCGCCGGGCTCGTGGCCGCAAGCGTCTTTCGGCTTAAGCCGAAGTTGCCCGAAACCAGTGTCCGGGCACATGACGTCAGATAAAGACAAAACGACTGTCGGGCGGCTGAAAAGCCGTCCGCAGTTTTTGGCCGTTCGGGCAGGAGAAAGCCGTAGAGGCCCGCTGTTTCTCCTCGAAGTGCTCGACCGCAACGATCCGGAGGGCGAAGCCCGCGTCGGCTTCACCGTCACCAAGAAACACGGCAATGCCGTCGAGCGAAACCGGATGCGCCGACGCCTGAAAGAGGCGGTGCGGCTTTCCGCCGGGTTTGCAATGAAACCCGGACACGACTATGTGATTGTCGCCCGACGCGATCTCCTGCATGCCCCCTTCGACGCCTTGACCCGGGGGCTTGGCGAGCGCATCGAAAACAAGCCGAAACAGAAGCGGCCGCCGGCCGGTTCCAGGAAACAATGATGGAAAAAAACCGCAACTATTTCGTGGCGATCGGCCTGTCCGTGCTGATCCTCGTCGCCTGGCAGTTCCTTTACGTCAATCCGAAGATTGAAAAGGAACGCATCGCTGCGGAAGCGCTGCAGGCCCAACAGGCTCAGCAGGCCCAATCGCAGCCGGGTGCAACGGCGCAACAGCCGGCGACCGGCCAGGTCCTGCCTGGCGGCACAGTTCCCGGAACGGGCGAAAACCGCGACCAGGCGCTTGCGAAGTCGGCCCGCGTTGCGATCGACACGCCTGCGGTTTCCGGTTCCATCAACCTGACCGGCGCGCGCTTCGACGATCTCAAGCTCAAGGCCTACCACGAGACCGTCAGCAAGCAGAGCCCGATCATCACCCTGTTCAGCCCGGCCGAGACGACCGACGGTTACTTCACCGAAATCGGTTATGTCGGCGACGCGGCAAGCGGCAGCGTGCCCGGTCCGCAGACCGTCTGGACGCTTTCGGGCGGCGACAAGCTGACGCCCGCGACACCGGTGACGCTGACCTACACCAACGAGAAAGGCATCACCTTCAACCGCACGATCTCGATCGACGACCGCTACATGTTCCAGGTGGTCGACAGCATCAAGAACGATACGGCCGAACCTGTATCGCTGTCGTCCTACGGCCGCGTGACGCGCTTCAACAAGCCGACGACACCAAGCGTCTACGTTCTGCATGAAGGCTTTATCGGCGTCATCGGCGAGCATGGCCTGCAGGAAGTCGGCTACTCGAAGATCGAGGATGACAAGGCGATCGAGCCCGGCAAGGCGACCGGCGGCTGGCTCGGCATCACCGACAAATATTGGGCCGCAGCGGTCGTTCCGCCGCAGGCAACCCCTTTCGAGACCCGTTTCTCGCACTTCACCGACGGCCGCGCCCGCTACCAGAGCGACTACAAGAGCGACGCAATCACCATTGCCCCCGGCCAGTCCTCGGAACTCAAGAACCTCGTTTTTGCCGGCGCCAAGGAAGTTCCCGTCGTCGACAATTATGAAGCTGCCTATTCCATCCCGAAGTTCGACCGTCTGATCGACTGGGGCTGGTTCTACTTCATCACCAAGCCGATGTTCAAAATGATGGACTACTTCTATCGTTTGTTCGGCAATTTCGGCATCGCCATCCTGACGACCACCATCGTCGTCAAGCTCCTGTTCTTCCCGCTCGCCAACAAGCAGTACGCTTCGATGGCGAACATGAAGAAGGTTCAGCCGAAGATGGAAGAGCTGAAGAAGAAGTTCGGCGACGACCGCATGGGCCTGCAGCAGGCAATGATGCAGCTCTACAAGGAAGAGAAGATCAATCCGCTCGCCGGCTGCTGGCCGATCCTGTTGCAGATCCCGGTGTTCTTCGCGCTCTACAAGGTGATCTACATCACCATCGAGATGCGCCACGCACCGTTCTTCGGCTGGATCCACGACCTTTCGGCGCCGGATCCGACGACGATCTTCAACCTCTTCGGCCTCTTGCCGTTCGACGCACCGTCGTTCCTGCACCTCGGCGTCTGGCCGATCATCATGGGTATCACCATGTTCGTGCAGATGCGCATGAACCCGACACCGCCCGATCCGACCCAGGCGATGCTGTTCACCTGGATGCCCGTGGTCTTCACCTTCATGCTGGCATCGTTCCCGGCCGGTCTGGTGATCTACTGGGCCTGGAACAACACGCTTTCGGTGCTGCAGCAGTCGATCATCATGAAGCGCCAGGGCGTGAAGATCGAACTGTTCGACAATCTGAAGAACCTGTTCTCGAAGAAACCCAAGCCGGCGGAGTGACGCCGGCAGACAGAGCCTTCGCAAGGCCCCGGACCGAAAGGTCCGGGGTTTTTCTTTTTGTGTCTGTCCCTGTTTGCGACGGGACATTGTCGCGGATACCGGTGCCCACGCGCGCGTTGCGATCTATTGTTCAACCTTCGCGCTCCGGATCCTGACGATGTCGCAGTCGACCCTCCCTTCAACGACGACAGCTCTCCAAAACCGCACGGGCGGCGTCTTCCTCGTACTTGGCTCGGCAATCGTCTGGAGCTTCGGCGGCACGCTTGCACGGTTTCTCGATATCGCCGACGGCTGGACGATCGTCTTCTGGCGGTCGACGTTCGCGACCCTCTTCCTGATCGGCTTCATGCTGGTGCGTGACGGAGCCGCCAACATGACCCGCCTGTTCCGCGAAATGGGTTGGCCGGGCATTGCAGTCGGCTGCTGTTTCGCCACGGCTTCGACCAGCTTCATCCTGGCACTCGCCTACACCACGGTCGCCAACATCGTGCTCATCCAGGCCGGAGTGCCGTTGATCGCAGCGCTCATCGGCTGGCTGCTCTTTCGCGAGCGGGTTTCTGCCATCACCTGGGCGGCAATCGCCGCCGTCATCGCCGGTGTCGTCGTGATGGTCTCGGATTCGATCGGCGGTGGCGTCTCGCCGGTCGGCGATGCGCTGGCACTGCTGATTGCGCTCGCCTTTGCCTCGGCCACGGTGATCACCCGCCACTACGCCCATGTGCGCATGGCGCCGGCCGCCTGCTTCGGCACAATCGTCGCCGGAACCATTGCAGCGACGCAAGCCTCGGGCTTTGCCGTCACGACGAATGAGGTTGCCATCCTTGTCGCCTTCGGCGCCCTCAACTTCGGCCTTGGGCTTGCGCTGTTCGTCACCGGTGCGCGGCTGCTGCCCTCGGCGCTCGCTGCCCTGCTCGGCACGCTCGAAACCGTGCTGGCGCCGCTCTGGGTCGCCGTCATCCACGGCGAGATCCCGCGGACCAATACCATCGTTGGTGGATCGATCGTGCTTGCCGCCCTGTTGGTTTACCTGACGCTCGAGCTCCTGCGCCAGCAAATCCGGCCGGTTCGGTAGCTGCGCCGAGCCGAAAGCTTGACATCGCTCGTCAAAACCGTGAAGCCAAGTCCAACTTGACGAAGGAATGAAGACCGATGGCCGACACTAAGACAAAAGACGACAAGCCGCTGTTCGGCCGGCCGTGGATTTTCATTCGCGGCGTGCCGGCGATGAAGTTCCTGCCGCCGGAAGGCCCGACCGAAATCGCCTTTGCCGGCCGTTCCAATGTCGGCAAGTCGTCGCTGATCAATGCGCTGGTCGGCCAGAAGGGCCTGGCGCGCACATCCAACACCCCCGGGCGCACCCAGGAACTCAACTACTTCGTGCCGGATGGCTTTTCCGGTGAAGCGGGCGACCTGCCGCCGATGGCGCTGGTGGACATGCCCGGCTACGGCTATGCCCAGGCGCCGAAGGAACAGGTGGATGCCTGGACCAAGCTGGTGTTCGACTACCTGCGCGGTCGCGCGACACTGAAGCGCGTATACGTGCTGATCGATTCCCGCCATGGCATCAAGAAGAACGACGAGGACGTGCTGTCGCTGCTCGACAAGGCAGCTGTCTCCTACCAGATCATCCTGACCAAGACTGACAAGATCAAGGCCGCCGGCGTGCCCCGGCTGGTCGCCGAAACGCTCGAGAAGATCAAGAAGCATCCTGCCGCATTCCCCGAAGTTCTCTTCACTTCCTCGGAAAAGGGTGAAGGCATCGACGAGCTGCGCGCGACGATCGAGCTTGCGCTTTCGCGCTGAGAGCGCAAACCGCCGACAAGTCTTTGATCTCCGTCACTACCCTGACATGCAAACCGCTCTATCTCTGCCGTGCGGTCGCGCGTTTCCTTGCGCGATGGCGCCAAGGATAGGAGAGACACATGTCCGATTTGATCGTTGTGGGGTTCGATACGCCTGAGGAAGCTGACAAGGTTCTCGTCAAGCTCGCCGGCCTCAAGAAGGAATATCTGATCGACCTCGAGGACGCCGTCGTCGTCGTGCGCGACGCGGATGGCAAGGTCCATCTCAAGCAGAGCCTTAACCTGACCGCGATCGGGGCGACCTCGGGCCTTCTGTCCGGCTCGATCTGGGGCGGGCTTGTCGGGCTCCTGTTCCTCAATCCGCTTGCCGGCTTTGCCATCGGCGGTGCACTCGGCGCTGGTGCCGGTGCGCTTTCGGGCTCACTGACCGACTACGGCATCGACGACGACTTCATCAAATCGCTGGGCAACACCATTCCGAACAACTCCTCGGCGCTGTTCATCCTGGTGCGCAAGGTGCAGCCGGAAAAGGTTCTCGCCGAATTCTCGGGCCTGCGCGGTCGGGTGCTGAAGACATCGCTGTCACCCGAACAGGAGCAGAAGCTCCAGGCGGCTCTCTCCGACGCAACGACGGCTTCCCCGCAAGCCGGAACGTTCTGAAGCGCGGCTTCCTGCGGGCATGCCGCGTTGCCCGCAGGAACCAGCGTCAGGCGCTCGCCGGCACGAATGCCAGCGCGAAGCCATTGATGCAATGGCGCTTGCCGGTGGGCGGCGGGCCATCGTCGAAGACGTGGCCGAGATGCCCGCCGCAACGATGGCAGTGACATTCGGTGCGCGTCATGAACAGCGACTTGTCCTCGCGCGTTGCCACGCCACCGGGCAGGGATTGCCAAAAACTCGGCCAACCGGTGCCGCTGTCATACTTGGCTTCGGATGAGTAGACCGGGAGCGCGCAGCCGGCGCATTGGAATGTACCCTTGCGTTTTTCATGGTTGAGTGCGCTGGTAAACGGTCGCTCTGTGTCTTCGTGGCGCAAGATCCGGTATTGCTCGTCCGTCAGGATTGCCCGCCATTCGGCATCGGTCTTGGTCACTGCGAAGGTCTCGGCCGAGGCGGGGCGCGCCGCCAGCGGAAACCCTTTTGCCGCCGCGATCGCAATCACGCTCAACGTCCCACCGAAGATCAGAAAGTTTCGCCGGTTCACCATCGAACCCTCCTTTTCACGCCCCTGACGCTGACGTGCTCGAAGATAGCCATCGGCCAGTCAGGCGGCAAAACAAGACCGATCAAAGCGCCGTGAAGGGGATCGGTTGAAAAGGCCACCGATCGCAAGCGATCGGTGGCAGGGGCGCCGGCGCCACGGATGAGACCGCCGGCGACGGATCGCCTGCGAGTGTCTGCCGCGGCGACCCGGAGAAGAGAGACCTCAGCCCTTGGGCAGCAGCACCTTGTCGATCACATGGATCACGCCGTTCGACTGCTTGACGTCGGCGATGGTGACTGTGGCCGTACCGCCGGCCTCGTCGGTCAGCGTGATCTTGCCGCCATCGTCCTTGGCTTTCAGAACACAGCCGCCGACGGTCTTGACGTCGTGTTCGCCGCCATCGTCCTTGACCATCTTGGCGATCGCCGAGGACATCGCATCGGCCGAGACGACATGGCAGGTGAGAACCGTCGTCAGCTTGTCCTTGTTTTCCGGTTTCAGCAGCGTGTCGACCGTGCCGGCCGGCAGGGCGTCGAATGCCTCGTTCGTCGGCGCGAAGACCGTGAACGGGCCCTTGCCCTCAAGGGTTTCGACCAGTCCGGCGGCCTTGACCGCTGCGACCAGGGTGGTGTGATCCTTCGAGTTGACGGCGTTTTCGACGATATTCTTGTCCGCATACATCGCCGCGCCACCGACCATCGGGTTTTCGGCATGAGCGATTGCGGCGCTTGCCGTCAGCAAAGCAATAGTGGCGAACGAACGGAGCCCAGAGGTGAACATCTTAGTCTTCCTTCCTGTTGAACCTGTCATGGAGGCGACACACAAGCCGCCCCGTTGAAACTGCCGTTCCCTCCTCGGGAACATGACAAGCAACGGAAGCCTTCCAAAAAGAGTTTCAGGAATTTTTCAGATTGTCGGTCGGCCGGGCGAAAACTCGCCCTGAACGCGGCGCAGGCGCGAGAAGAAGAGTACGTGCGGAGCTAGAGGTCGCGCGCCTTGCCGAGCGCGATGATCGGGCCGGTGGCCGAACCGGTCGGCGAGCCGCCAAGCGGCTCGATGCTGACGGCGAGGACCGAGCCGCGCGAGAACTTCTCGCGCATCGCCGGGGCAATGAGGATTTCGCCCTCGCCGGTCTGAGGCAGCACGCCGAGGGAGAGAGCCGGGTTGTCGCCGTTGATCAGCCACAGCTCCAGCGATTTTTCCTCCGCCTGCCGCGTTGCGACCGGCGTCACCCGGAGATGGCCGGTTTCGCGATCGAACCGGGCGACCAGGTCGACCGAGATGCCCTTGCCGGCCATTTCCGCGACAAGCGGCCGGCCGCCCGATGGCGGCGCAAACAATCCGGCCAGCGAAGCGCCCATGATGCCGGCAATAGCCAGCGAGGCGAGTGCCAGGCCGCGCCAGAGCGCAAGCGATTGCCAGATACCCGCGCGCGCCGGGGCTGCGGCCGGCGGAGCCGTTTCGAAAAGCCTGCGCTCGATCGCGGCAAAGGTCCGCGCCGGAGGTGCTACGGGATCATAGGCTTCGTCGAAGGAGGAAAGGTTGTTCTGCCAGCGCGTGACCATGGCGGCGAAATTGCGGTCGGAGGCAAGCCGAGCCTCGACCTTGCGACGATCGTCGGCGGACAGCACGCCCAGCACATATTCCCCGGCGATCACCTCGTCGCGGCGGAAGTCTCCTTTGTCTGGGGTGGACGCTGTCATCGCTCCATGCACTCTCTCAACTTCAACAGGCTGCGCCTCAACCAGGTTCGCATCGTGTTCAGCGGCACAGCATACACTTCGGCCAGTTCCTGATAGCTCAGGCCTTCGACATAGGCACGTCGCACGGCATCGGCCCGATCGGTCTCGAGCTCCTGCATGCACGCATCGATCCGCCTGCCCTCCGCTTTCACCACTGCCGTCTTTTCAGGATCGGCAGCAGGATCAGCCAAATCATAGGCTTCGTCAATCGCGTTGGCGACGGGTTTGCGCGCCCGGATCAGGTCGATGGCGCGGTTGCGCGCAATCGCCGCCAACCAGGAAATCGGCGTTGACTGCCCTGGAGAAAAACGGTCGGCATGCTGCCATATTCTGACGTAGACTTCCTGCAGCGCTTCTTCCGCTTCACTTCGATCTCTAAGGATACGCAGGCAAATGGCGAAAAGTTTCGGGCTGGTCAGCCGGTAAAGCTCGGCAAAGGCCGCGCGATCCCTGAGCGAAACACGGCCGAGCAGTCCAGAAATTTCCTCGTCGATCATTGCCTACCCGACCCGATGCATTCTTGAGACAGGACATAGGGCACAAATCGCCATCCGCCAGCGTGCATCGTCATTGCTGTTTTATGTTGCTCCCCGATCATTCCATCAACGGGAAACATGCGTTAAACAGCAGCCGGTATTTTTCGAGGGTCCGCCATGTCCGCCAATGAAAGTGAAATCCAGGCACGCCTGCTTACCCAGGCCCTGCCCTACATGCAGCGCTACGAGAACAAGACGATCGTCGTCAAATATGGCGGCCACGCCATGGGCAATGCCGAACTCGGCCGCGCCTTTGCAAGCGATATCGCGCTGTTGAAACAGTCGGGCGTCAACCCGATCGTCGTGCACGGCGGCGGCCCACAGATCGGCGCGATGCTGACGAAGATGGGCATCGAATCAAAGTTCGAAGGCGGCCTGCGCGTCACCGACGAAAAGACCGTCGAGATCGTCGAGATGGTGCTCGCCGGCTCGATCAACAAGGAGATCGTCGCCCTCATCAACCAGACCGGCGAATGGGCGATCGGCCTTTGCGGCAAGGACGGCAACATGGTCTTCGCCGAAAAGGCGCGCAAGACCATCAAGGACCCGGATAGCAACATCGAGCGCGTGCTCGATCTCGGTTTCGTCGGCGAAGTGGTCGAAGTCGACCGCACGCTGATCGACCTGCTCGCCCGCTCGGAAATGATCCCGGTGATCGCGCCAGTGGCGCCTGGCCGCGACGGACACACCTACAATATCAACGCCGACACCTTTGCCGGTGCCATTGCCGGTGCGCTCAACGCCACGCGTCTGTTGTTCCTGACGGACGTTCCGGGCGTGCTCGACAAGGATGGCAAGCTGATCAAGGAACTATCGGTCGCTCAGGCCCGCGCCCTGATCGCCGACGGCACGATTTCCGGCGGCATGATCCCGAAGGTCGAGACCTGCATCGAAGCGATCAAGGCCGGCGTCCAAGGCGTCGTCATCCTCAACGGCAAGACGGCCCATTCGGTGCTGCTCGAGATCTTCACCGAGCGCGGCGCCGGCACGCTGATCGTTCCCTGAGCGGCAGCTTGCCACGACGCATGAAAAAAGCGGGATACGGTTTTCAGGCCGTGTCCCGCTTCTGTTTTTGACCATGCTCAGGCCTGATAAACGGCCACGGCTTCCTGCTTCAGCTTCTCCATCATCGCCCGATAAGGGAACGGCCCGTAGCTGACCCGGGCGACGCCGGCCGAAGCCAGCGTCTTCAGATCAGGTGCGCCCGGTCGCATCATCACGTTGACCGGCAAGCTCGAGGCGGCGCAGACCTTGGCGATCAACCCCTCGTCCACCAACCACGGCACGAAGAAGCCGCTGGCGCCCGCTTCGGCAAAGGCCTTTCCGCGCGCAATCGCCTCATCGACGAGGCCGGCATGGTGGGCCGCATCGCTCGCCTGCAGGAACAGGTCGGTGCGGGCATTGATGAACAACGGCACGCCACGGCGATCCGCCATCTCGCGGATAGCCCGGATACGGGCGGCTTGCTTCTCGAGTGCATGCACGCCTGACTTGCCGACCACCTGGTCCTCGAAATTGATACCGATGGCGCCGACGTCGATCAGCCGCGAGACGTTGGCAGCCCCCGTTGCCGGATCATCGGAATAGGCGCCCTCGAAATCGACCGTCACCGGCAGTTCGGTCGAGCCGACGATCAGCCGGGCGATATCGGTCAACAGCGCCAACGGCACCTTCTCGCCATCGCCGAAGCCATGAGCGGCGGCGATCGACCAGCTGCCGGTGGCAAGCGCCCTGGCTCCGGCCTCGGCGACCGCCTTGGCGCTGCCGGCATCCCAGATGTTGTAGAGCACCACCGGATCGCCCTTTTTATGCAGGGCGGCAAAGGCGAGCGCCTTTTCCTTCTGGTTCATTGCGTTTCCTCCACGAACGGGCTGACAGGTTTCGCTTTCGCCTCGTGCCGCAACAGCCACTGTTTCCGCCAGAGCCCACCGCCGTAACCCGTGAGCGAACCGTCAGCGCCAAGGCAGCGGTGGCAGGGTATGACGATGGCGATCCGGTTGGATCCGTTGGCACTGGCCACGGCACGCGCGGACTGGATCGTAGCGACCTCGCGGGCAATGTCACCATAGGACCGCGTCCCACCGGCGGGAATCTTTACAAGCTTCTCCCAGACGTTGCGCTCGAAAGGCGTCCCGCCGGGCGCAAGCGGCGTTTGGAATGCGCCCATATCGCCCGCGAAATAGGCCTTCAACTCGCCTTCAATCCTGTCGATCGGCGCCGTCCTGCCGGGGACAATCGCCGAGCGTGTCGCTCGCTTCAGCGCCGCGAGTTCCGTCGGCAATGCCTTGCGATCGTGGAACTCGAGCAGATGCAGATGTGTGGCGTCGCCGATCGCGACCATGGGGCCGATCGGCGTCTCGAGCCAATCAAAGGAGAGCAGCTCCCGCCCCAAAGCGGCGGCCGGCGCGTCGCCAAGCAATCGCTGGAAGGCGGCACGAAAGCCGCTCGGCGATTCGTAACCGGCTTCGAGCTGGGCGTCGATCACGCGCCCTCCGTTGGCGAGCTGGCGGGCAGCAAGCCCCAGGCGGCGATACCGCGCCAGATCGAGAAAGGTGATGCCGAGATTGCGTTTGAACGCCCGTCGGACAGTCGACGGATCGAGCCCGCGGCGCACGATATCATCCTCGCTCCAGCGCCGCTCAGGTGCTACTTCCAGCGCCTGCAGCAGCTCTTGTACCAGCGGATCCTTGGCGCCGAAGGTGGCGAGCGGCCGGCAGCGCTGGCAGGGACGGAACCCCGTCTCCAGGCAGGTGCCGATCGAGCCCACGAAAATCGTATTTTCTCGCTTCGGCTTGCGGGCTGGGCAGGACAGGCGGCAGAAGACGCCTGTTGTCTTGACGCAGACGAAGGCTGAACCTTCGTATTCGGTGCTTCGCGCCATCAAGGCGTCGTAGAGCGTTTCATCGGAAGGAAGATCGAACAACATGGCGTGGTTCTACCACGACCACAGGGCGAAGAGACGCCGGTTTTCGGGCGTCTATTTTTTCAGATCAGCGTTGTCAGATCAGCACGAGCGTCACCACGCCGAGCACGATCAGCAGGCAGCCGAGAAGTTCGAGCCGATTGATCCATTCGCGGAAGATGAAGAAGGACGAGGCGAATGTGAAGAGCATCTCGACCTGCGCCACCACCTTGACGATCGCCGCCTGCTGCAGCGTCATTGCCATGAACCAGCCGAAGGACGCGGAAGCGCCGACGAAACCGACGACGACGGCCGGTTTCCACGCGGCGGCGATCAGCTTGAGCTCGCCTGGTTCGCGGGCCACGATCCAGATCAGCATCACCACCGTCTGCAGCAGGATGACGAAGCCGAGCGTGAAGCTTGCCTGCATCATGTAATCGGGTGCCGGCAAGCTCGGTGCGAGTGCGAGCGACGCGGAACGATAGGCGACGGCCGAGAGCCCGAAGAACGTTCCCGAAAGCAGGCCGATGCCGGCGGTGCGGCTGAAAACCGACGTGACCAGCGAGCGTGGGCTGAGCGTCGTGCGCGCGACCGAAATCAGCATGACGCCGACAACAGAGATGGCGATCGCCACCAGCGTGCCCTCGCTCGCCCGCTCGCCGAGGAAGATGAGGCCGAAGAGGGCTGCCTGGGCCGGCTCGGTGCGCGAATAGGCGGTGCCGACCGCAAAGTTGCGGAAGGAAAAGAGGTGTACCAACAGGAAAGTTGCGGCGATCTGTGCCAGCCCGCCGATCACGGCCCAGAGGAAAAAGGTGCCATTGGGTACCGGAAGCGGACGACCCACCACCTGCCAGAGCACGAACAGATAGAACAACGCAAAAGGCAGGCCGAAGCCGAAACGCACGAAGGTCGCGCCCGTCGTGCCCATGACGCCCTTCAGGTGTTTCTGCATGGCGGAGCGGACATTCTGAAGGAAGGCCGCAGCGACGGTGATGAGTACCCAGGTTTCCATGGCCGCGAGCTAGCATGCCCGGCCTGGTATTGCCAAGAACTCCATACGCTCTCGCCTATTTAGTCTGATTTTTCCTGGACGTCCGCCAGTTCGCCAGCCCGACGGAGCGTCAGCGGCGGGACCTCTTCTTCGAAAATCTTCACGCTCTGATCGTAATTCGGCGCGATCGTGCCCAGCAGGCGATCCCAGAAGGAGAAATAGTTGCCGTAATTGTACCGGAAGCCGGAATGATGCTGGTCGTGGAACGTCGTGCACAACAGAGGCGACGGATAACGTGCGGTGGATGTGGCGAAATACTCGAAGCCACAATGGCCGATCATGCCATTGAAATGTTCGAACAACCGGTGCCCTATGAGGATTGCCGGCGGAAACGGGATGACGAAAACGACGACGGCCGAAAAGCTCTGCAGAAGGAAGTTGTCGACGACATCCTCCGAATAGGTGCTCCAGATCGTCGGCGCGACGCTTTTGTGATGAAGGGCGTGCAGCGGGAAGAGCCACCGGGTGTGCAGCAGCCGATGCATGAAATAGAACCAGGTATCGTAGAGGAACATGCACAGCACGAAGAGCGGCACCGCCGCCCACCAGTGCAGAGCCCAGGACGCCGGCGCCCAGCCCTTCTGCTGGACGTAAAGACCGATCGTCAGCGGCAGGCAGGCGCTGAACATCGACGCCAGGCTCTGGCGGATTTCCGCCTTGCGGCGTCTGCCCGAACCGCGGCCCTTCTGGATCTTTCGTTCCGGATTGCGGGCGTTGAACCAGGTCACGCCATAGCCGAAGGCGAAATAGGTCACGACGGTCGTCGCGTAAAACCCGAACAGAAACAGCAGATAGAACACTTCGTCCGACATGTGCACCTGCCGCCACGTGTCTGAAACCGCCCCAGGCGAAAGATGCCATGCCGTCTAGGCAATTCAAAGTGGAAATGCGTGCGCCGGCAGGACAACCCGTGCTGCGACATGCATTTTGTCGTTTGCCGCCCATCACCGCCATGTCATAAGGCAGTCATGAAAAAGCTCGATCGCCTGCCGACCCACGACGATTTCTCCCATGTCACCGACTGGGTGTTCGACCTGGACAACACGCTCTATCCGCATCACGTCAATCTGTTCTCGCAGATCGACCGCAACATGACGGCCTATGTTGCCGCGCTTTTGTCGCTGGAGCCGGCGGACGCGAAGAAGCTGCAAAAAGACTATTACCGCGATCACGGCACGACGCTCAAAGGCCTGATGATCCACCACGGCATCGACCCGAACGAATTCCTCGAAAAGGCCCACGCGATCGACTACAGCATCGTGCCGCCGGACCCGACGCTGGGCGAGGCGATCAAGGCGCTGCCGGGACGCAAGTTCATCTTCACCAACGGCAGCGTCGCCCATGCGGAGATGACCGCTCGCGCGCTCGGCATCCTCGATCACTTCAACGACATTTTCGATATCGTCGCTGCCGATTTCGTGCCGAAGCCGGCGGGTGAAACCTATGACAAGTTCATGAGCCTGCACCGGGTCGACACGCGCAATGCGGCGATGTTCGAGGACCTGCCGCGCAACCTGCTGGTCCCCAAGACCCTGGGCATGAAGACGGTTCTGCTGGTGCCGCGCAACTTCGAATACGAGTTTGCCGAATCCTGGGAGCAGTCCGGGGACGAGGACGAGCAGATCGATTACGTGACCGAGGACCTTGCCAGCTTCCTCAAACACGTAATCGCCGACCTCTGACGCCGACACAATTTGGTCAGGGAAAAACCCCTTTCCCGCCAAAGGCTTAAATTACCAAAGTTTAACTGGTGCCCGCCGCCTGGCTGCCTATCATTCGTTCAGGGATAACCCGATCGAAAGGAAGCATGATGCGGAACAGAACCCTGATCCTTGGCGTGACCGCCGTTGCCGTCGCCGTCACAGGAATGGCTGCGCCATCCTTTGCGGCCAGAGACAAGATGACGCCCGAACAGCGGGCCGAACGCATGATCAAGCGGCTTGATACCAACAGCGATTCCAAGGTGTCGCTCGACGAGTTTCAGGCGCGCATGACCACGAACTTCAAGACATTCGACACCAATGGCGATGGCCAGATCAGCGCCGACGAGATGAAGGCGAAGCGCCAGGCCTTCCGCGACGCCCGCAAGGCGTGGCACGAAGCCAAGGGCAAGGACGGCAAGGACGGCAAGGAGCGCGACGCGGCCCTGGCCCAACTTAGGCAAGTCCGGCCCGCCATGGTGCCCGGCATGCGACCGAAAGCCTTCAAGCGCGTCGACACCGACGGCAATGGCTCCCTAAGTGCTGCCGAAGTCGCAAGTGCGAGCGAAAAGATGTTCAAGCGCCGCGACAAGAATGGCGACGGCGTCATCGACGCGGCCGACTTCAGCAAGAAGGTCTAGGCCAGGAAAATCAAACCCGGATGACGACACTCTCCCTCCCCCGGTGGAGCGTGTCGTCTGCGTGGCGCCTCCCCCTGGCATCGGACACGATCGCAAGGGGGAGGCGTGAATTCTGCAACATCCCCCCGAAACGACGACGCCGCGCGCCAGATTTGGTACGCGGCGTTGTTTATCCGCCAAACGAGCATTGCGCCCGAAGAAGCAGAGCTCTCTAGCGCCTACCGTTTGCCATCGGCACGGTTTTGGAATCGACGGCCTGATAGAAGCTGGAGATGATCTCCCAGGCTTCATCGGCGGTATCGACGAAGCGCAGCAGGTCCACATCGTTCGGTGCGATCGTGCCGAATTCAGCGAGCGCCTCGAAATTGATGATGGTGCGCCAGAATTTCTCGCCGAAGAGGATCAGCGGGACCAGAGCCATACGTCCGGTCTGCATCAGAGTCATCGTCTCGAACAATTCGTCGAGCGTTCCGAATCCACCCGGGAAAACCACCACTGCCTTTGCGCGCAGCAGGAAATGCATCTTGCGGATCGCGAAATAGTGGAAGTTGAACGACAGTTCCGGCGTGACGAAGCGGTTCGGCGCCTGCTCGTGCGGCAAGACGATGTTGAGACCGATCGACGGAGCACCGACATCGTCGGCGCCACGGTTGCCCGCCTCCATCACACCCGGCCCGCCGCCGGTGACGACCACGTATTCCTTGTGGTGCAGCTTGGCGGAATGCTCCGAGCAAAGCCGCGCGAACTTGCGCGCCTCGTCGTAGTAGACCGAGGCTGCCTCGAGGTTCTTGCGCTGGGTATCGTTCTTGGCCGCCCAGGCGTCACCGCCGGGCTCGGGGATGCGGGCGCCACCGAACATCACGACGGTCGAGTTGATGCCGTGTTCCTCCAGCATCATTTCGGTCTTCAACAGTTCGAGCTGCAGCCGCACCGGGCGCAGCTCCTCGCGGCAGAGAAAATCATCGTCGATATAGGCGAGGCGATAGGCTGGCGAGGCCGATTGCGGCGTCAGCGGAACCGTCTGCGCCCGCTGACGGCTCTGCGAGCTATCGGCCAGCGGATCCCAAACCCCATCCTTACGGCGCAGATTGCGCTTCTTCATGCGTGCCATGCTATCGTCTTTCCCGTCGCGTTCCGGACAATCGGCATCTCGGGCGGACGCGTCCTATCCTGTTTCATCGGTCATGAATGCCCCTGATGCCGGAGTCGTCCGAGCTTGCCAAGCCCTGGCGGGACGGCCGCGCCGAAAAGCAGTTCAACTTTTCCGGAACAGCCTCGGGCACCACGCACTTCAGCCGGCAATGAACACCCATAGCCGCAGATCGCGTCGCTGCTTAATTTTGTCCTTAAATCGATTCCGATTTGCGGAATTATGCAGTAGAGCTTTGCCAGGATAACCGCCGAACTTTAAGGAATTCCGATGACGAACCACGACCTCGCCCCCCTGTCGCAGACGATCGACGCCGCTTTTGACGACCGCGATTCCGTAAACACCGGAACGCGCGGCGCGGTGCGCGATGCCGTGGAGACGGCACTGAACCTGCTCGACAGCGGCAAGGTGCGGGTGGCAGAGCGCGGCGCCGACGGCAACTGGACCGTCAATCAATGGCTGAAGAAAGCCGTGCTGCTCTCGTTCCGCCTCAACCCGATGGAGATCGTGCGTGGCGGTCCGGGAGAATCCGTCTGGTGGGACAAGGTCGCCTCCAAGTTCGACGGTTGGAGCGTCAATGAATTCGAGAAGGCCGGCTTCCGCGCCGTGCCGAACTGCGTCGTGCGCCGCTCCGCCTATATCGCGCCGAACGCGATCCTGATGCCGTCCTTCGTCAACCTCGGCGCCTATGTCGGTGAAGGCACGATGGTCGACACCTGGGCAACGGTCGGTTCCTGCGCCCAGATCGGCAAGCACGTGCATCTCTCGGGCGGCGTCGGCATCGGCGGCGTGCTGGAGCCGATGCAGGCCGGTCCGACAATCATCGAGGACAACTGCTTCATCGGCGCCCGCTCCGAGGTCGTTGAAGGCTGCATCGTGCGCGAAGGCTCGGTTCTCGGCATGGGCGTCTTCATCGGCAAGTCGACCAAGATCGTCGACCGCGCTACCGGCGAAGTGACCTATGGCGAAGTGCCGCCCTACTCGGTCGTCGTCGCCGGCTCGATGCCGTCGGGCTCGACCATGGGCAACGGCCAGCCGGCGCCGCACCTCTATTGCGCCGTCATCGTCAAGCGCGTCGACGAGAAGACCCGCTCCAAGACCGGCATCAACGAACTGCTTCGAGACTGATCAGATGACACCGGAGGGGCGGCAGCCGAACATGATCTGGCTGTTCTTCAGCCCCTCCGGTCGCATCACTCGCCTGCCCTTTTTCCTGTCCTGGCTTTTCTGGCTTCTAATCGGCGGTTTTGTCGTCGCGCAGATGTTCGCCAACGAAAACCACAACACCGCGCTGGCACTCTGGACGCTGGCGCTGATCGTGTCCGGCGTCGTTTCCACGCTGTCGATCGCCATGCTGGCAATCAAGCGGCTGCACGATATCGGTTATCCCGGACCACTCGCACTTTGCCTGTTCATCCCGGTGTTGAGCCCCGTCGTTTTCATCGCGCTCTGCCTGTGGCCCGGTGCGGAAGGACCGAACGAATTCGGCCAGCGCGGAGACGAACCCGGCGCTTAAGCGGCGCACTGTACATTTCAGGCCCGAACAGGTATGTAGCGCGCCATGAACAGGCCGGCGACAAGATGCTGGCCGCGGCAATCGGCGCCTGATGACGACCTGATCCAAGGTCTTGTTCGTTTACCGGCGCGAAAACCGAAATCCGAAAGACGAGAGATGACAGAATTCGAAGGGATCGCGCCTGCGATCGCCGAGGCGTTGGCAAAACGCGGTTACAACGAGTTGACGCCGGTTCAAAAGGCGATGCGCGATCCCGACCTTGCGGGCAAGGATGCGCTGGTATCGGCCCAGACCGGCTCCGGCAAGACCGTCGCCTTCGGCCTGGCGCTGGCGCCGACCCTGCTTGGCGATCAGCGCCGCTTCAGCGCGCCCGGCGCGCCGTTGGCGCTGGTGATCGCACCGACACGCGAGTTGGCGCTGCAGGTCAAGCGCGAGCTCGAATGGCTCTATGAACAGACCGGTGCGACGATCATTTCGTGCGTCGGCGGCATGGATATGCGCACCGAGAAGCGCGCGCTGGAACGCGGCGCCCACATCGTCGTCGGCACGCCCGGACGCCTTTGCGACCATATCCGCCGCAACTCGCTCGACATCTCCTCGCTGAGCGCCGTCGTGCTCGACGAGGCCGACGAGATGCTCGACCTCGGCTTCCGCGAAGACCTCGAATTCATCCTCGAGGAATCCCCTGACGATCGCCGCACCCTGATGTTTTCGGCAACCGTGCCGCGCTCGATCGCCACACTTGCCAAGAATTACCAGCGCGATGCCGTGCGCATCAGCACCGCTTCGGAACAGAAGCAGCACGTCGATATCGAATATCGCGCGCTGACCGTGGCGTCGAACGACCGCGAAAACGCGATCATCAACGTCCTGCGTTTCTACGAAGCGAAGAACGCCATCGTGTTCTGCTCGACCCGTGCTGCGGTCAACCATCTGACCGCCCGCTTCAACAACCGCGGCTTCTCGGTCGTGGCGCTGTCGGGCGAACTCAGCCAGAACGAACGCACCCACGCGCTGCAGGCCATGCGCGACGGTCGCGCCCGCGTCTGCATCGCCACCGACGTCGCCGCCCGCGGCATCGACCTGCCCGGCCTGGAGCTGGTCATCCACGCCGACCTGCCGACCAATCCGGACACGCTTCTGCACCGCAGCGGCCGCACCGGACGCGCCGGCCAGAAGGGCGTCAGCGCCCTGATCGTGCCGGTGAGCCAGCGCCGCAAGGCCGAGCGCCTGCTCGAAAATGCCCGCATCACCGCCAACTGGGCACGCCCGCCGTCAGCCGACGACGTCAGCCGCCGCGACGACGAGCGCCTGCTTGCCGACACGAGCTTTGCCGAACCGATCCGCGAAGACGAAGAAGAGATCGTGCGCGCGCTCATCGAGCTACACGGAGCCGAGCAGATGGCTGCCGCCTTCGTGCGCCAGTTCCGCTCGGGTCGCTCCGCGCCTGAAGACCTGATCGAAGTTGCCGTCGGCGACAGCCGCGCCAAGCCGCGTCGCGACGAAAAATCCGCACCGCGCGAAGACTATGACGCGCCGCGCGCCGATTTCAGCGACGGCAGCTGGTTCTCGCTCTCGGTCGGCCGCAAGCAGAGCGCCGAGCCGCGCTGGCTGATCCCGATGCTGTGCCGCCACGGCAAGCTCACCAAACGCGACATCGGCGCGATCCGCATGCAGCAGGACGAAACCTTCGTCGAGATGACGGCTGACGGCGCCGAGCGCTTCCTGTCGTCGATCGGCAAGGAAGGCATGCTCGAAAAAGGCATCCGGGTGAAGACGCTTCCGGGTGCGCCTGACCTCACGCAGCAGCGCCAGGAGAAGCCGAGCTTCTCGAAAGACAAGCCGAACTTCTCCAAGGACAAGCCCGCCTATTCCAAGGACAAGCCGGCCTTTGCCAAGAAGCGCCCCTATTCCGACGATACGGCACGCAGCGACGGCGACTTCAAGCCGAAGCGCAAGTTCGACAAGAAGCCGGCCTACGCCGCCGCCCCGGCCCACACCGACGACAAGCCGCCGGAGAACCGCGAGGCCTGGACCAAGAAGAAGGCCAAGCCGAACGCCGGCAAGGACGGCGGCTTCAAGCCGAAGCCCAAGGGCAACAACGCCAAGAACCGTCAGAGCTAAGCTCCGCCCAGGCACATGGCCATAACCAATCAAAAAGCGCCGCGATTCGATCGTGGCGCTTTTTTCGTCTTGGGTTGCGGACGCCGACCGTCTCAGGCTTCGAGGAAACGCAGACCGGCGACGGCAACGATGATCATCGCGATGCAGGTGATGCGCAGAAAGGAGACGGGGTCGCCGAACAGCACGATGCCGAGCACGGTGATGCCGACCGAGCCGATGCCGGTCCAGGCGGCGTAGGCGGTGCCGGCCGGCAGGTCGCGCATGGCGATCGTCAGGAGGTAGACGCTGCCAAGCGCCGCTACGATGCCGATGACACTCGGCACCAGTTTCGTCCAGCCTTCGGCATACTTGAGCGCGAGGCCCATGACGATTTCAATCAGGCTCGCCGCTATCAGGATGATCCATGCCATTGCCGTCTCCATCGAAATTTTCATCTGGAGAACAATCTGGTAGGATAGGCACCGAAGAGCAATTACGCACCTTTTGGTAACTATGAAAATCTCGACGGACCTGCTGAAAGCACCCACGGCCTCCATTCCTGACGTGTTCGACCCGACCTGCTCGTCGCGCCATGCACTGGAGCTGATTGCCAGCAAATGGGCGATGCTGATCATCTCGGCGCTCGAGGAAGGTCCGATGCGCAACGCCGCACTGATGCGCCGCCTCGGCGATGTCTCGCAGAAGATGCTGACCCAGACGCTGAAGGAGCTGGAACGCAACGGTCTCGTCATCCGCGAGGACAAGAAGACTGTGCCGCCGCATGTGGAATACAGCCTGAGCGCTGTCGGCAATTCGCTCAGCGAAACCCTGCTGGTGCTCGATCGCTGGGCCGAAACGCACTTTGGCGCGCTCGATGCGGCGCGTGAACGCTACGACGCCGAGCGTGGAAAATAGGTCTATTCGCCGTCGAGTTGTGATTGTACGATAATTTTCACCACCCAGTCGGCAAAGACACGGAGCCGGCTGCTCAAGTGCCGGTTGGGCGGATAGACCAGATAGATCGGCATCGAGTCGATCTGCCAGTCCTGCAGCACCGGCCGCATGGTGCCGGTCTCAAGATCGCCCCGCACCATGAAGCGCGGCGCCTGGATGACACCGAGGCCGGCGCGGGCGGCGGCGAGATAGGTGGTCGATTCGTTGGCCGCGACCGCATAGCGGCCATGGACCTCAATCTCCTCGGCTCCGCGCTTGAAGTAGAACGGCATCTGCTGACCGGTCTGTGGGCGGAAATAGCCGACGACATAACAATTCTTCGAAAGGTCGGACGGATGTTGCGGTGTCGAGCAACGGTCGAGATAGTCGGGCGCAGCACAGGCGATGAAGCTCATGTCGGTGATGCGGCGGGCAATCAGCGACTGGTCGGTCAGGGCGCCGACGCGTATCGCGCAGTCGACATTCTCTGCAACGTAATCGACTGTTCGGTCGGAAACGCCTAGATCGATTTGGATATCGGGGTAGCGCTTGTGAAACTCCGGCAAAGCAGGGATCACAATAAGATTGGCCATAGCGCTTGCCATTTCCACGCGCAACCGTCCTTTCGGCAGGCTCTGGGCGCTCGACAGGCTGCCGTCGAGTTCGTCGAGATCGGTGACGAGACGGGCGGCGCGTTCGTAATAAAGTGCACCATCCGGCGTCACCAGGACCCGCCGCGTCGTTCGATTGAGCAGCTTGGTGCGCAAATGCGCTTCCAAGCCCTGGATGAGATTGGTGACGGTTGCTTTGGGCATATTGAGCGAAGCGGAAGCCCGTGTGAAATTGCCGGTTTCGACAACGCGGAGGAACGCGCGCATGGCCGTGAGCTGGTCCATTTTCAATAGCCGTGATTGTTCGAGATAATGAATAGTGTAGTCGGATTGAACTGACTATTCCAGACAGAAGACAATGTTATTCTCCCATCATGGCGGGTTGTCGCCTCATGTGGGATGACCCCGTGGCAAAGGCAAGAGAGATGGGTGAACGCTTTAGACTAGAGACGATGCAGACGGGCCAAGGCTCGTGCCCGGCACGTGTCTATAGCGGCGACACGCTGCTCAATCCGCCGCCTGTGGTGCTGCACCTGCATGGCGGCTCCTTCGTTGGCAGTTCGATTGCCGCGGGCGAGCGGGTGGCCAAGGCGCTTGCGGCGGCCGGCGCCATCGTGATCTCACCGGAATATTCATCGGCCTGCCTCAATCCCTTTCCGGCAGCACTCGATGTCACCTATTCGATGCTGTCCTCGATGCGCGCGCGTTGCCCGCAATTCGCGCACAAGAAATCGATGCTGTTCATCGCCGGCGAAGAGGCGGGCGGCAACATCGCCGCCGGCGTGGCGCTGATGGCCCGCGACCAGTTCCTGACCGACCTCAAGGGGCAGATCCTCTTGTCGCCGATGCTGGATCCGTGCCTGGCGACGGCGTCGTTTCGCAAATACTGTCCCGAGACCTCGGTGCAATCGATCGCCGAGGGATGGCAACGGTATCTCGGCGAATGCGGTGGCTTCACGCATCCCTATGCCGCTCCAGCACACTGTACGCGGCTCGCCGGTCTGGTGCCCGCGCTGATCCTGACCAGCGAGGAATGCCCGATGCGCGACGAGACCGCGGCCTATGCCGACCGCCTCCGTCAGGCGGGTGTAAGCGTTCAATCGCAAATTCTTCCCGGCCGGGCCGGGTGGATACCGCAAAATACCGTGAACGCCGAAACCTGGGCCGCCCAGGAAGAAACGATTACCGGCATCTTTTCCCGCTTCTTTCAACAGGCAGGGGCAAAGCCGGCGGAAATGACGATACGTTAGCAAGGGACGACAAGGCGACAGGCCTTCCCCGCGCTGACGACAGCAGCAAAAGCGCCGGCTCCCAACCGGCAAGGAGAGAAAAATGACATCGACAGTGACCCGCCGGGCCCTCTGGGGCGCCGGCCTGAGCATCCTATTGTCTACCGCTGGCGCAGCCGCCGTTCTTCTCGGCCTGCCCCAGCACTTCGAAGCGGACGCCGCAACCGAAACGGCAGCGGCACCGCCGCCGGCCGTTCTGGTTTCGGTGGCCAAGGCCCAGTCGCGCCGCATCACCACCTGGGAAGATTTTTCCGGGCGGCTGGAGGCGATCGAGCGTGTCGAGATCCGTCCCCGGGTCGGCGGCGCCATTCTTGAAAGCCACTTCCGCGAAGGCGCCCTGGTGAAGAAAGGCGACCTGCTGCTCACCATCGATCCCGAGCCCTATGCGGCAGCCGTCGACCGGGCAGCCGCGCAGGTCTCGGCAGCCGAGGCGCGCGTCGCACTTGCCAAGACGGAGCTCGATCGGGGACGCAAGCTCGTCACCACCAGCGCGATCCCGCAGAGCGGCGTTGACCAGCGCCTCAGCGCCTTCGACGAAGCACAGGCAAGCGTGCGCTCCGCCAAGGCGGCGTTGCGCACGGCCGAGCTTGACCTTCAATACACCGAGGTCCGGGCCCCGATCTCCGGCCGTGTCGGCCGGCTGGAAGTGACCGCCGGCAATCTCGTGGCCGCCGGCTCCGCCTCGCCGGTGCTGACGACGCTGGTTTCGGTCGATCCCATCTATGCAAGCTTCAGTGCCAGCGAAGAGGTGGTGACCACCGCCCTCGCCCGGCTCCAGGCCTCCGCCGGCGGCAACGCCATCGAGCGCATCCCGGTGCAGATCGGCACCGCTGCCGACGAGGGCACGCCAATCTCAGGCCATATCCAGCTCATCAACAACGAGGTGGATGCGGCAACCGGCACGATCCGCGTTCGCGCCGCCCTTGAAAATGCCGATGGACGGCTGATCCCGGGCCAGTTCGTGCGCATTCGCATCGGCGAACCGGAGCCCGAAGAAAAGCTTGTCATCAGCGATCGCGCCATCGGCTCCGACCAGGACAAGAAGTTCGTCTTCGTCGTCGGATCTGACAACAAGGTCGAGTACCGCCAGGTCAAGCTCGGCCCGAATTCCGACGGACTGCGCATCGTCGAAAGTGGTCTGAAGACCGGCGAGAACATCGTCGTCAACGGCCTGCAGCGGGTGCGCCCGGGCGTGCTCGTGGCACCGCAGCAGGTGGAAGAGACGACGGCGTCGATCGCCGCCAAGTAGGACATGACGGCACCCGCTTCGGCACGCACCGAGGCGGGGATGGCCGCCCAGACATCACTTAGCAGATCCCGGCGCGTGGCAAGTGTTCTTGCCGCGGCTGCCGGAGGTTTGCCTGAACTCGTCCCAAGGGGGATACGTCAATGAATTTCTCACGCTTCTTCGTCGACCGCCCGGTCTTCGCGGGCGTTCTTTCGGTCCTGATCTTCGTGGGCGGCCTGCTCGGCATGACCGGCCTGCCGATCTCCGAATATCCCGAAGTCGTGCCGCCGCAGATCGTCGTGCGGGCGCAGTATCCAGGCGCCAACCCGGCCGTTATCGCCGAAACCGTCGCAACGCCGCTCGAAGAACAGATCAACGGCGTCGAAGGAATGCTCTACATGCAGAGCCAGGCGACGGCCGACGGTCTGATGACCCTGACCGTCACCTTCGAACTCGGCACCGACCCGGACCAGGCCCAGCAGCTCATACAGAACCGGGTGTCGCAGGCCGAACCGCGCCTGCCCGAGGAAGTGCGCCGTCTCGGCGTCACCACCGTCAAGAGCTCGCCGGACCTGACGCTCGTCGTGCACTTGCTCTCGCCCAACGGCCAGTACGACATCAACTACCTGCGCAATTACGGCGTGCTCAACGTCAAGGATCGCCTCGCCCGCATCGAAGGTGTCGGCCAGGTGCAGATCTTCGGTGGCGGCGACTATTCGATGCGCATCTGGATCGACCCGCAGAAGGCTGCCGAGCGCGGTCTGGCGGCAAGCGATGTCGCCAATGCCATCCGCGCGCAGAACGTCCAGGCCGCAGCCGGCGTCATCGGCGCCTCGCCGTCCGTCCCGGGGCTCGACCTGCAGCTCTCCGTCAATGCGCAGGGCCGCCTGCAGACGCCTGAGGACTTTGCCGATATCGTCGTCAAGTCGGGCGCCGGTGGCGAGGTCACTCGTCTCGGCGACGTTGCACGTGTCGAAATGGGCGCTGCCGACTACTCGCTGCGCTCGCTGCTCGACAACAAGGCAGCCGTCGGCATGGGCGTCTTCCAGGCGCCGGGCTCGAACGCGATCCAGATCTCGGAAAACATCCACAAGGCCATGGCCGAGCTGAAGCTGACCATGCCCGAAGGCGTCGATTATGAGATCGTCTACGACACGACGCAGTTCGTGCGCGCCTCGATCGAATCGGTCATCCACACCCTGCTCGAAGCGATCGCGCTTGTCGTCATCGTCGTCATCGTCTTCCTGCAGACCTGGCGCGCATCGATCATCCCGCTCGTTGCCGTTCCCGTCTCGATCGTCGGCACCTTTGCGGTGATGTATGTCTTCGGCTTCTCGATCAACGCGCTCAGCCTGTTCGGCCTGGTGCTGGCGATCGGCATCGTCGTCGACGACGCCATCGTCGTGGTCGAAAACGTCGAGCGCAACATCGAACAGGGTCTGTCACCTGTTCAGGCGACCTACCGCGCGATGCAGGAAGTTTCCGGACCGATCATCGCCATCGCGCTGGTGCTCGTTGCCGTGTTCGTGCCGCTCGCCTTCATCACCGGCCTGACCGGGCAGTTCTACCGCCAGTTCGCGCTGACCATCGCGATCTCGACGGTGATCTCCGCCATCAACTCGCTGACGCTCTCTCCGGCGCTCGCGGCCCTGCTCCTTCGCGATCACCACGCGCCGAAGGACTGGCTGACCCGCGCCATGGACAAGGTGTTCGGCTGGTTCTTCCGCGGCTTCAACCGCTTCTTCGGTCGGAGTTCCGAGGCCTATGGCCGCGGCGTCGGCCGCATCCTGACGCGCAAGTCGCTGATCATGGGCGTCTACGTCATCCTGCTCGGCGTCACGTTCGTGCTCTTCCGCGCTGTACCCGGCGGCTTCGTGCCGGCCCAGGACAAACAGTATCTGATCGGTTTTGCCCAGCTGCCTGATGCAGCGACGCTCGACCGCTCGGAAGACGTCATCCGCCGCATGAGCGATATCGCGCTCAAGCATCCCGGTGTCGAAAACGCCATTGCCTTCCCGGGCCTGTCGATCAACGGCTTCACCAACTCGTCGAACTCCGGCATCGTCTTCGTGGCGCTGAAGCCGTTCGAGGAGCGCACGACACCCGAGCTTTCGGGCGGGGCAATCGCCATGCAGCTGAACCAGGAATATGGCGCGATCCAGGATGCCTTCATCGCCATGTTCCCGCCGCCGCCCGTCCAGGGTCTCGGCACCACCGGCGGCTTCAAGCTGCAGATCGAGGACAAGAACGGCCTCGGTTACCAGGCGCTCGACGAGGCCACCAAGGCGTTCCTTGCCAAGGCCTACCAGACGCCGGAACTGGCCGGCATCTACTCGAGCTTCCAGATCAACGTGCCGCAGCTCTATGCCGATCTCGATCGCGTCAAGGCGCGTCAGCTCGGCGTCGAGGTGACCGACGTCTTCGAAACCCTGCAGATCTATCTGGGCTCGCTCTACGTCAACGACTTCAATGCGTTTGGCCGCACCTACAGCGTGCGCGTCCAGGCCGATGCCAACTACCGCAGCCATGCTGACGACATCGGCAAGTTGAAGGTGCGGTCGAAATCGGGTGAGATGATCCCGTTGTCGGCGCTGTTGAAGGTCGAGCAGACGGTCGGCGCCGAGCGCGCGATCCGTTACAACGGCTTCCTGTCGGCTGACATCAATGGCGGTCCGGCTCCGGGCTTCTCCTCGGGCCAGGCCCAGGCGGCAATCGAGAAGATCGCAGCCGAAACGCTGCCCCCGGGCATCGCGTTTGAATGGACCGATCTGACCTACCAGCAGATCCTTGCCGGCAATTCGGGCATGCTCGTCTTCCCGCTGGCGCTGCTTTTGGTCTACCTCGTCCTCGCCGCCCAGTATGAGAGCCTGACCCTGCCGATCGCGATCATCCTGATCGTGCCGATGGGCATCATGGCCGCCCTTGCCGGCGTCTGGTTGACGGGAGGCGACAACAACGTCTTCACCCAGATCGGCCTGATCGTGCTTGTCGGGCTATCGGCCAAGAACGCGATCCTGATCGTCGAGTTCGCCCGCGAACTGGAACTGTCCGGCAGCACCGCCGTTCAGGCGGCGATCGAGGCGAGCCGGCTGCGTCTACGCCCGATCCTCATGACGTCGATGGCCTTCATCATGGGTGTCGTGCCCCTGGTGATCTCCACCGGCGCCGGCGCCGAAATGCGCTCGGCCATGGGGGTCGCGGTCTTTGCCGGCATGATCGGCGTCACCGCCTTCGGCATCTTCATGACGCCGGTGTTCTATGTGCTGATCCGCAAGCTTTCGGGCGAGCGGCCTTTGAAGCACGCCGGCGCGCATATCGAAGCGCCTCATCTCGCACCCGGGGAATGAGACCATTCCACCTCGCACGGTTCACGCGGGCCGGCCCCATCCCGGCCCGCTGAGCTGCGGCGTTGCACCTCCGCCCCCGGTGCAGCGCCGCATTGCATCCTGCGTGACAGCCGCACAACGATCGGATAAACCAGCAGCCTCAATCCCATTGGCCCCAGCGCCACGCAGACGGCATATCGCTACATGACCTCGACAGATCCGATCGCCAATCTCGCCACCCTCATCCGTTGCCCCTCCGTTACCCCTGCCGAAGGCGGCGCGCTCTCAGCGCTCGGAGCCATGCTGAAGCCGCTCGGCTTTGCCGTCGACCGGGTCATGGCAAAGGAAGCGGGCACGCCCGATATCGAGAACCTCTATGCCCGGCTCGGCAATGATGGGCCGCATCTGATGTTTGCCGGCCATACCGATGTCGTTCCGGTCGGCGACGAAAGTGCGTGGACCCACGGTCCGTTCTCAGCCGATATCGCCGGCGGCGAGATGTATGGCCGCGGCGCGGTCGACATGAAGGGCGGCATCGCCTGCTTCGTCGCAGCCGTCGCCCGCCACATCGAAAAGCACGGGCTCCCGAAGGGTTCTGTCTCCTTCCTCATCACCGGCGACGAGGAAGGCCCCGCCATCAACGGCACCACGAAGCTTCTCGACTGGGCGGCCGCCAGGGGCGAACACTGGGATGCCTGCCTCGTCGGCGAGCCGACGAACCCGGACCGGCTCGGCGACATGATCAAGATCGGTCGCCGTGGTTCGCTTTCGGGCCGGATCACCGTCCACGGCGTCCAGGGCCATGCGGCCTATCCGCATCTGGCCGACAGCCCGGTGCGCGGCATCCTGCAACTGACCCAGGCGCTGATGGATCCGCCCTTCGACAACGGCACAGAAAACTTCCAGCCGTCGAACCTGGAAGTGACGACGATCGACGTCGGCAACGGCGCCGTCAACGTCATTCCGGCAAAGGCGAGTGCGGCCTTCAACATCCGCTTCAACGACAGCTGGACTGCCGAAAGCCTGATGGCGGAGATCATCGCCCGGCTCGATCGCGCCGCAGCAGACGGCGCGCTGCGGCCGGGGCGTGAGCCGGTCCGATACGAGATCATCTGGAACGAGCGCCCAAGCCACGTCTTCCTGACGCGCAACAATGCGCTGATCTCATCGCTCTCTGGCGCTATCGAAACGGTCACCGGCCAGCAGCCAAAACTTTCGACCACCGGCGGCACCTCGGACGCGCGGTTCATCAAGGACCATTGCCCTGTCGTCGAATTCGGGCTTGTCGGCCAGACCATGCACATGGTCGACGAGCGTGTCGCCGTCGCCGATCTCGAGACGCTGACGCAAATCTACGAAACCTTCATCTTCAGCTGGTTCGGCCATGCCGCTGCTTGAGGAGGTCCTTTCCTACATCAAGGGCCTATGGCTGCTGATCCAGGGTAATGGCGAAGGCTTTCGTTGGCTCGATTTCAGCGAGAGCGGATTGTGGCGCTCGTTTGCGGCGATGCTCTGGTGCCTGCCGGCGATTGCCGTCACCTGGGCGTCCTGGCGGCTCTACTATCTCTCGGCGATGCCATCGGGAACCACGGTCGGCTTCGGCTTCATCTTCAAGCTGCTGGTCGTCGACCTCGTCAGCTGGCTGCTGCCGCTGGTGCTGATCTTCCTCCTGGCGCGCCCGCTCGGCTTTGCCGCCGCCGTGGTGCCGATCATCGTCACCACCAACTGGCTGTCTGTACCGCTGTCCTATGCGATGGCCGTGCCGGCCGCGATCCGCCTCGTCATTCCCGGCAGCGAGGGGCTGACCAGCCTGATCTGGCTGGTGCTGCTCTTCGTCAGCATCGGTGTGCTCTTCCGGCTGCTGCGCATCATCACCGGAAACCAGACCCTGCTGGCCACGGCGCTGACGGCACTCTTCCTGCTTCCATCGATGATGATGGGTGAATTGCTGCAGCGGTTTTTCGGCCTGATCCCGGCCTGACAGACGTCACGCGCCCTCGGCGCGCGACGTTGCCTTCCTCAATAATCGACCTGCATGAAATAGAGCCCGTCGGGCGGCGCCACCGGGCCGCAGGCCTTGCGGTCGCGCGCTTCGAGCGCCGCCTGCAGGTCGTCCGGCGTCCACTTGCCCTCGCCCACCAGCTTCAGCGAGCCGGCAAACGAGCGGATCTGATTGTGCAGGAAACTCTGGGCTGTCGCGCGAATTTCGATCAGATCGCCCGTGCGGGTGACATCGAGCCGGTCGAGCGTGCGCATCGGGCTCGTCGCCTGGCAATGGACGGAGCGGAAGGTGGTGAAGTCGTGATGGCCGATGAGCCGCTGCGCGCCTTCATGCATCGCCGCGTGATCGAGCGGCTTCGTCACCCACCAGGCGCGTTTCGCCTCGAGCGCCAGCCGCGACGGCCGGCAGATGATGCGATAGAGATAGTGGCGGCGCAGCGCCGAGAACCGCGCGTCGAATTTGTCTGTGACTTCCTGCGCGCCGAGGATCGAGACGCCTTCGCGGGCCACGGCCAGATGGGCATTCAGCGCATTGCGCAGCGTGTGGGGCTTCCACTGGCGCGTGAGGTCCACATGGGCCACCTGCCCGACCGCATGCACCCCGGAATCGGTGCGCCCGGCTCCACGGACCGAGACGGTTTCACCGGTCAGAGACAGGATCGCCTTTTCGATCGCGCCCTGGACGGAGGCGCCGTTGTCCTGCCGCTGCCAGCCGACATAATCAGAGCCGTCATATTCGACGGTCAATCGAAAGCGCGGCATCAGCCGATCCTCATGCCGGCGGCAACCGGCGTACCGCGCAGGAAATCGGCAAGGGCGAGCGCCTTGCCGCCAGCCCGCTGCAGCCGCGTCGGCCGGACGGCGCCTTCGCCGCAGGCAATGGTCAATATATCGTCGAGCACGGTTCCGGCAGAGCCTTCCGCCGCCACGCGCTCGGAATTCAGAACCTTGATGCGCTCGGGCTTGCCGGCGATCTCGAGTTCGAACCAGGCGCCCGGAAATGGCGACAGACCGCGAATGTGGTCGTGCACCTCGCGCGCGGTCTTGGCGAAATCGATGCGGGTCTCGGCCTTGTTGATCTTGGCGGCGTAGACGACGCCCTCCTCGGCTTGCTCGGTCAGCGGCAGATCATCGGCTTCGAGCTTGCCGATCGCTTCCTTCATCAGCGTCGCGCCGACCTGCATCAGCTTGTCGTGCAGGTCGCCTGATGTCATCGTCTCGCCGATCTGCACCGCCTTGGTGAGCGCGACCGGGCCGGTATCCAGCCCCTTGTCCATCTTCATCACCATCATGCCGGTCTCATGATCGCCGGCCATGATGGCGCGCTGGATCGGCGCCGCACCACGCCAGCGCGGCAACAGCGAGGCGTGGCCATTGTAGCAGCCGAGCCGCGTTCCGGTCAGGATCGCTTCCGGCAGCAACAGGCCGTAAGCGACGACGACGGCGACATCCGCGTCGAATTCGCGGAAGGTCTGGCGGTCGGCTTCGTCCTTGAAATTGACGGGGGTGAGAACGGGAATGCCGAGCAGCTCGGCTGCCTGGTGTACGGGCGACTTCTGCAGATCGAGGCCGCGGCGGCCGCCGGGCCTGGGCGGCTGGGTATAGACGGCAACGATCTGGTGACCGGCCCCGGCAAGGGCTGCCAGCGTCGGCACGGAAAACTCCGGCGTTCCCATGAAGATGATGCGAAGCGACAAGGCGGATACTCCGACCGTTTGAAATCAGGCCCCTTCAAACGGGTTTACGCGCCTCAAATCAAGCCCTTCTACGACAAAGCGCCCCTGCGGGCGCTTTCTTCGGGGATCAGATTGCCTTGGCGCCGCGGGTCTTGGCGGCCTTGGTGAACCTGCGGATCACCATGTCGCGCTTGAGCTTGGAGATGTAGTCGATGAACAGGACGCCGTTCAGGTGATCGATCTCGTGCTGCAGGCAGGTCGCAAGCAGGCCGTCGGCCTTGACGATCTGCTCCTTGCCGTCGCGGTCGAGGTGCTTGATGGTAACCACAGCCGGACGTTCCACTTCGGCATAATAATCCGGAATGGACAGGCAGCCTTCCTCATAGACCGAGAAGTCGTCTGACGAAGCGACGATTTCGGGATTGATGAAGACGTGCGGGGTCTTCTCGTCCCCTTCCTTGGAGACGTCGAGCACCAGCATGCGCTTCGCCACGCCGATCTGGATGGCGGCGAGCCCGATACCGGGAGCATCATACATGGTCTCGAGCATGTCGTCCGCCAGGCGACGAATGTCGGCGTCGATGGTTTCGATCGGGGTCGAGACCTGACGCAGGACAGGATCGGGGAGGATGATGAGTGGCTTGATCGTCATATCGCTCCCATAACCGATCTTTCCGTCCGGGTGCAAGAAAATTGGCGCACACTCTTCCAGCTCAGCGCCAATGCACCGATCTCGTTAACCGCCCGGCGCAAATGTTCTTGTTTTGATCTGGCCTTCAAAAGAGAATCTGCTAGGCTTGCCGCATGGAACCTGCGCCCATTTCGTTCGATCAGCCCGTTTTTCTCATCGGCACAACACCCGTGACTGTCGCTCATCTCTGCATGATCTTGGCGGCGCTGGCGGTCGGTTTCATGCTGATGTCCGTTCCGCGAAGGCGGCGGGCCGGCGACGATGAGCGCCATGAACAGATGGCCATGCTTCTGGCCGCGCAAACGGAAATGCAGGGTCGCATCGCGGCAATGGCCGACGTGTTCGGCACCCGCCAGGCGGAGTTGAACCAGACGCTGAGCCAGCGGATCGACGGCATGACGCACCGGATCGGCGCCTCGATCAGCGAACAGACCAAGGCGACGCATGAAAACCTGCGGCGATTGCAGGAACGCCTGGCGGTGATCGACACCGCCCAGAACAACATCCAGTCGCTGGCAAAGGACATGGCTGGGCTGCAGGCCATCCTTTCGAACAAGCAGACGCGCGGCGCCTTCGGCCAGTCGCGCATGGAAACGATCGTCGCCGACGGCCTGCCGATGGGCGCCTTTGCCTTCCAGACGACGCTTTCCAACGGCGCCCGGCCGGACTGCACCATTAGCATGCCCAACGACCAGCCGCCGCTGGTGATCGACGCAAAATTTCCGCTCGAAGCCTGGAACGGCATGCGCGACGCGACAACGCCGGAACGCCGGCAACAGATGGTCCAGCTCTTCCGCCGCGACATGGAGGTGCATGTCCGCGATATCGCCAGCAAATACCTGATCCCTGGCGAGACGCAGGAGACGGCCTTTCTCTTCGTCCCCTCCGAATCGATCTTCGCGGAGATCCACGAGCATTTCGAAGCGATCGTCCAGAAAGCGCATCGCCAAAGGATCGTCATCGTCTCGCCGTCGCTGCTGCTGCTATCGATCCAGGTGATCCAGTCGATCCTCCGGGACGCCCGGATGCGCGAGCAGGCCCACCTCATCCAGGGCGAAGTGGGGCGGCTGATGGAGGACCTGACGCGCCTCGATGAACGGGTGCGCAAATTGCAGGGCCACTTCGCCATGAGCCAGAAGGATGTAGAGGAAATCCTCATCTCCTCGGGCAAGCTTTCCCGCCGCGGCGCCAAGATCGAAGCGCTGGAACTCGAGGCGGAAGGTGTGGCGCGGCCGGAAGAACCGCGCCCTGCTGCCGACAATCGCGTCGGGCAATTGCGCCTCAGGGTGGTTGACGAGGACTGACCGTCTCGGGCACTCTCCGGCCAAAATCAGCAAATCGACGGGACATCCTCACATGATCACTGTTTTTGGGTCTATCAACATGGACCTGATCGCCACGACCGCGCGTCTGCCGAAGCCCGGTGAAACCGTTGCCGGCTCTGGCTTTTCGACCGCTGCCGGTGGCAAGGGCGCCAACCAGGCGCTGGCCGCACGGCGCGCCGGAGCCGTCGTTCATATGGCCGGCGCCGTCGGCTCCGACAGCTTTGCCGATGGCGCACTTGAATTGCTGAAGGAGGCCGGCGCCGACCTGTCGTTGACCAAGACCGTCGACGAGCCGACCGGCACGGCCCATATCCTCGTCGGCGGTGACGGCGAGAATGTCATCGTCGTCGTTGCCAGTGCCAACGCGACCGTCAACGAAGCGGATGCCGTTGCGGCCGTCGACGGCATGCACGCCGGCGACACCTTGATGCTGCAGCTGGAAATACCGGCGGCATCAGTGGAAAAGGCGCTCGCCGAAGCGCGGCGCAAGGGGATCCGCTCGGTCATCAATATCGCGCCCCTGACCCCGGAAGCCGCCCGCCTCGGCCGGTTGGCCGACATCGTCATTGCCAACGAGACGGAATTCGAGCTGCTCGCCGGCAAGACCGGCATCGGAAGCACTGAGCGGGAAGAGGCGATGAAAAAGCTGCATGCCGAAACCGGCTACACGGTCATTGTCACGCTGGGCGCTGAAGGCGTCGTCGCCGTGCACGAGGGCGAAGTCCATCGCGCCCGTGGCCTGAAGATCGATCCGGTCGATACCGTCGGTGCCGGCGACACGTTCTGCGGTTACCTCGCCGCAAGTCTCGACGAGAAGCTCGCCTTTCCCGACGCTCTCCGACGCGCGGCGGTTGCCGGATCGCTCGCCTGCCTGAAGCGCGGCGCCCAGCCATCGATCCCGCTCGCATCAGAAGTCGAGCCGCGCATCTGATAGCGCGGCTTCGAACTTGAAGTGCGTTGCGGTCGCTCGCGCGCCGCACTTCAAGCACTCATTTCCTACGCATGTCGTTGCCGAAAATCGCGGCACACTTTTGCCCTGCAAGCTTTGACGCCCGTCGTGTGAACCGATTTCGCACGACGCGGCATTCTGCCCTGCCTTGCCGAAAGCGCCCCCCCCCTTGAGCGGGCAGCGGCCTTGAAAACCACTCGTCGCCCGCCTTTGCGCAATCCGGACAGTCTTTGTCGCGGAGGTGAAACTTTGCGCGCAGATTCTCCATGAGCAGGGTATGAATTAGCCATCGCGTTGGCCCTATCTTAAGATTTGCTCGTCTATTCAAGACCATGAGAAAGCCGTTTCCCCAGGGGATGGGCAGCCTCCATAATGCCGGTCGGCATCTGGCGCTCCATGATGGAGCCTCACCCACATTGTGAAATGCGTTCGCCGCAGGTTTGCGCCTGCGGACCTCCCAGCACGTGAGGATTTCATGTTCAAGTTCCAAGCCAAATCGCTGGCGACCAAGCTGATCGCGGTGACAGGCGGCACGATCGCGCTCGTGTTGCTCGCCTCGAACTTCGTTCTCATCTCCCAGACACAGGACCGCGTCGAAACGCTGGTGCTCGATCAGGCAAGCGGCGAGGCAAAAGCCATTGCCTCCGATATCGCCGGCGGCATTGGCGAACTCGCCAGCGCGTCGCGTTCGATGGCCGGCATTCTTGGCCGTAGCCACGCAGAAAAATCGATGGAACGCGCCGGCGTGATCAACGTCCTCAGGGCCAATCTCGAGCAGAACCCCTTTGCCTTTGGCAGCTGGTTCGCCGAGGAGCCCAAGGCCTTCGACGGCCGCAAGGAGGAAATCGCCAACAACAAGGAGCTGGGCGCCAACGAAGACGGTATCTTTGCGCCCTATTGGTCGAAGAACCGCAACAACGAGATCCAGTTCTCGACCTTCCGCGCGGACTACGCTGCGGAATGGTACAGCCTGGCCGCAAAGAGCGGCAAGGGCGCGATCACGCCGCCCTACACCGCGCAGGACACCGATGTCCCGACCGCGATGAGCTCGATCGCCTATCCTGTCATGTCCAACGGCAAGCTGGTCGGCGTCTCCGGTGTCGACATTTCGCTCGCCTCGCTGGCGGACGGCCTTTCCAAGCTGAAGCCGTTTGATACCGGCCGTGTCTACCTGCTCTCGGAATCCGGCAAGTGGCTGGTGGCGCCGATTCCGGACCTGCTGCTCAAGGATTATGACGGCGAAGGCAACGAGATCGTCAAGAAGGCGCTGGCCTCCGGCACGTCGGGCGTCATCAAGAACCTGTCCTATGACGGCAACGAACCGTTCGACCGCGTCGTCTATCCCTTTGCCCTGTCGGGCGTGAACACCAGCTGGATCGTGCTCGTCGACGTACCGCGCTCTGCGATCAACGCACCGGTCCGCGACCAGACCTTGATGATGATCATCGGCGGCCTCGTCGTCCTCGGAGCAGTGCTGCTCGGCCTTTACTTCGCCGTTCGTGGTTTCGTTCAGAAGCCGCTTGCAGGTCTGGTCAAGGACGTCCGCAACCTCAGCAACGGCGACTACGGCAATTCGATCACCGGTCAGGACCGCTCCGACGAGACGGGCCAGGTGGCACAGGCACTCGAAGGCTTCCGCCACCAGTTGGCCGATACCAAGCGGCTCGAAGGCGAAGCCCGCCACGAACGCGAGCAGGCCGAGCACGAGCGCAGCCGTTCCGAAACCGAGCGGGCCTCGTCCAGCGCCCTTCAGCGCGACATCGTCGCTCGCCTCGGCAAGGGTCTGTCGCATCTTTCCTCGGGTGATCTCGCCTTCCGCATCACCGACGAATTCCCCGGCGAATACGCCCAGCTGAAGCGCGACTTCAACGCGGCGATGGACAGCCTCGAAGAGACGATCCGCACCGTCAACCACTCGGTCGTCAACATCGGCAACGGCACCAGCGAGATCAGCAGCGCCGCCAATGATCTGTCGCATCGCACCGAACAGCAGGCGGCAAGCCTCGAAGAGACCGCCGCCGCCCTCGACGAGCTGACCTCTCAGGTCAACGCCAGCGCCGAAAACGCCAAGGTCGCCGCCAAGTCGGTGGACGTCGCCAGCAGCGATGCCGGGCAGTCCGGCGAAGTCGTGCAGAAGGCGATTGCCGCGATGAAGGGCATCGAGCAGTCGTCGCACGAGGTCAGCCGCATCATCGGCGTCATCGACGAGATTGCCTTCCAGACCAACTTGCTGGCGCTCAACGCCGGCGTCGAAGCAGCCCGCGCCGGCGATGCCGGCAAGGGCTTTGCCGTCGTCGCTCAGGAAGTCCGCGAACTGGCGCAACGCTCGGCAAACGCCGCCAAGGAGATCAAGACGCTGATCAACACCTCGGCCGGCCAGGTGCGCGAAGGCGTCGATCTCGTCGGTCGCGCCGGTGGCGCGCTTGAAAAGATCGCCGATCAGGTGGTGCAGATCAACGGCCTGATCCGGCAGATCTCCAGCTCTGCCTCCGAACAGGCCGTCGGCCTCAAGGAGATCAACTCGGCCGTCAACCAGATGGACCAGGTGACCCAGCAGAACGCCGCGATGGTGGAGGAAACCACCGCTGCCGGCATGGCGCTCAACGAAGAAGCCCGCGCGCTGAGCACGCTGGTCGCCCGCTTCCGCGTTGCACAGCGCTCAGGAACGACGGCTCAGCCGAGCTCGGCAGAGATGCTGCGCGGAACGGCCGAGCGCATGCGCACGGCCGAACGCCCGGCGCCGGCCCCTGCCCCTGCCCGCGAAGCTCGTCCGGCCGCGAGCCCGGCGCGCGCCGGCTATACGCCATCTACACAGCGCGCGCTGACGCAGACCTCCGGCGCCAACGCGCTCGCCCAGGACAATTGGGAAGAGTTCTGACCGAGAACCCATGAAATGCAAAACGGCGCCTCTCGGGGCGCCGTTTTCATTTGTAGTCCTGGCTTGCAACGATCAGATGCGCGCCAGCCGCTCCGTCAACAGATCGAAGAAGCCCTGGTCGTCGATGTGGCGCATGACCTTGGCATTGTGCTTGCGGCCCGTCACCTGCCACCAGTCAACCACGGTCATGCCCGTCGTCAGCGGCGACTGAACCTCGATCTCGACGTTGCAGTCACGCCCGTTGAAAAGCTCCGGCCGCAGGAGATAAGCGATGACGGTCGGATCGTGCAGCGGGCCGCCGTCTGTGCCGTACTTCTCGATGTCGAACCGTTCGAAGAATTCCAGCATTTCCGCCATGGCGATCGCCGGGGCGCTGCCGATCTCGCGGATCTTCGCCACGCGCGCCTTGTGCGTCAGCACTCGGTGAGTCACGTCGAGCGGCATCATGACGAGCGGAATGCCCGACCGGAAGACGATGTCAGCCGCTTCCGGGTCGACATAGATGTTGAATTCGGCCGCCGGCGTGATGTTGCCACCTTCAAAGAAACCACCGCCCATCATCACCAGCTCGCGGACCTTCGGCGCGATATCCGGCGCCTTCTGAAGAGCGAGCGCGACGTTGGTCAAGGGACCGAGCGTGCAGAGCGTAACCATACCCGACGCCTCGGCACGCAGCGTCTCGATGATGAAGTCGACGCCATGCTGTGCCTGAAGCGTCATCTTCGGCTCGTCGAGAACAGGGCCGTCGAGGCCGGTCTTGCCATGCACATGCTCGGCGGTGACCAGCGGCCGGGCGATCGGCCGGTCGGCGCCGGCGAAAACCTTGACGTCGGTCCTTTTGCACAATTCGCAGATGATGCGGGCATTGCGCGCGGTCATCGCGAGCGGAACGTTGCCGGCAACGGTCGTGATCCCCAGGAGGTCTATCTCTTCCGGACTTCCGAAAGCGAGCATGATGGCGGCGGCATCGTCCTGCCCGGGATCAGTGTCTATGATTATTTTTCTCGGCACAGGCACGCTTGTGTTCCTCCTTGGGATTCTCGCGCTGCGGACTATGATTTGCGTGCACGCCGGAGGCAAGCGGCTTGCGCTCATTGCGCACAGCTACCATATTGGCAGGAGGATGCTGCTTGGCAGGTCCGGTTAATGGTCGCTTGATCTTACAAGGACTTGGGAATGAGCCGAATTACGCCTTTCACGAGCCCACTGCTGCTGGGTTTCGACACGATGGAAAAGACCCTCGAGCGTATTGCCAAGGGAAATGACGGGTATCCCCCCTACAATATTGAACGCATCCGCGGCGACGATTCTGTCGACGCGCCGGAGCGTTTGCGCATTACCCTTGCTGTCGCCGGTTTTTCCGAAGACGATCTCGATGTCACAACCGAGGAAAACCAGCTCGTCATTCGTGGCCGCCAGGTCGACACCGGCGATCGCGAATACCTGCACCGCGGCATTGCCGCCCGGCAGTTTCAACGCACATTCGTCCTTGCCGACGGCATGAAGGTTCTCGGTGCCGAATTGCGCAACGGCCTGCTTTCGGTCGATCTCGTTCGTCCGGAACCGGTGCGTATGGTAAAGAAAATTAACATTTCAGTCCCAGAGTAGGATAACCGGCGGGATTTTCCCCTGGCCGGCGACCACGGAGTACCACCATGGGACTGAAAGCCATCACCTCGTCATTGTCCATGAACGACCTCGCCCATCTCGGCGAGGGCGAAGTCGGCTATATCAGAAAGATGCGGTCGGAAGAGGTTTCCCGTTGCTTCCCGGAAGCGCCGGAAATGGGACCGGGCATCGATCTGTGGGCCCTGTTCGGTGCCGACGGCACACCTATCCTCTTGACCGACAACCGCTCCAGCACCTTCTACAAGGCGGCTGAGGACGAATTGCGGACTGTTAGCCTGCACTGACCGTCAACCGCGGCGCCGCTTCGCCGTGGGAATGCAAAAGCGCCGCGCGTCAGATCTGACGCGCAACGGACGCTTTCAGGTTGCTGCATGATTTCTGAGAGAAGCCGTCGCTTATACGCGGCGGAACGTCAGATAGGCGGAACTCCGCCCTTCCCTGCGTGCCTTGGCCTCGTAGCGCGTGCTCGGCCAGCCCTCATACGGCGTCAACCAGTCCGATGCCTGTTCGGCCGTCCATTCGAAGGCTGAATGGTCTCGGCAATGCAGCAGCGTCCAGTTGACGTAGGTATCGATATCGGACGCAAAGCAGAAAAGACCGCCCGGCTTCAGCACGCGAGCGAAGCGGTCGAGATTGACGCTGGACACGAACCGACGCTTCCAGTGTTTGCGCTTCGGCCAGGGGTCCGGATAGAGCAGGTCGATCTGGTCGACACAGGCTGCCGGCATCCAGTCCAGCACCTGCGTGGCGTCGTCATTGTAGAGACGAATGTTGGAGACACCCTTCTCCTCGATCTGCCCGATCAGCTTTGCCATCGAATTGACGAAGGGTTCGACGCCGATGAAGCCGGTCGACGGGTTCTCGGCCGCACGATGGATCAGATGCTCGCCGCCACCGAAGCCGATTTCCAACCGAATGCGATCGACAGACTCGGGAAAGAGTTGCTTCATGTCCTGCGGCGCGGGCGTGCCGAGATCGAGCTTCAGTTTCGGCAGGATGGTTTCGAGGTGGGCCGCCTGGCGCTCGCGCAAGGGCTTGCCTTTGCGGCGTCCGAAGAAGGCTTCCGTAGCGCGGCTGCGGCGCGGTTCAGTCATGACAATCTTCCTTAAACGAGCAAGGCGGACACCCCTTTCGGGGGCATCCGCCTAAAGCTTTAGCGGCCGGACGTTCTGTGTCCGGCAAATGTCGAAGCGTCAAGCCCCGATGGCTTCCTTGAGCGGCTTGACCAGATCAAGCTTCTCCCAGGAGAACGAGCCGTCACGGCCGGCCTTGCGGCCAAAGTGGCCATAGGCAGCGGTCTTGGCGTAGATCGGCTTGTTGAGGTCGAGGTGGCGACGGATGCCGGTCGGCGACAGGTCCATCGTCTTGCGGATCGCATCTTCCACCTGGTCCTCGGAGACCTTGCCGGTGCCGTGCAGGTCGACATAGACCGAGAGCGGCTGCGCAACGCCGATGGCGTAGGAAAGCTGGATCGTGCAACGGTCGGAAAGACCGGCAGCAACGACGTTCTTGGCGAGGTAACGAGCGGCATAGGCAGCCGAACGGTCGACCTTGGTCGTGTCCTTACCCGAGAAAGCGCCGCCGCCGTGCGGCGCTGCGCCACCATAGGTGTCGACGATGATCTTGCGACCCGTCAGGCCAGCGTCACCATCAGGACCGCCGATGACGAACTTGCCGGTCGGGTTGATGTACCAGGTGCAATCGCTGGCAATCTTCAGATCGTCAAGCGCTTCGCGGATATAGGGCTCGACGACGGCGCGAACCTTGGCCGAATCCCAGCTCTCGTCGAGATGCTGGGTGGACAGCACGATCGACACGACTTCTGCCGGCTTGCCATCGATGTAGCGCACGGTGACCTGGCTCTTGGCATCAGGACCGAGCTTGGCGACTTCGCCGTCGCCCTTCTTGCGAGCCGCGGCGAGCAGATGCAGGATGCGGTGCGAATAATAAAGCGGCGCCGGCATCAGTTCCGAGGTCTCGCGGCACGCGTAACCGAACATGATGCCCTGGTCGCCAGCGCCTTCCTCACCCTGCTTGTCGGACGCGCTGTCGACGCCCTGTGCAATATGTGCTGACTGGAAGTGGAGGAGAACGTCGATTTTCGCCGTCTTCCAGTGGAAACCGTCCTGCTCGTAGCCGATGTCGCGGATCGCCTTGCGCGCGGCAGACTTGAACTTCGAGGGGTTGATGACGTCGTTGCCGTTCTTGTCCTTCTTCAGAAGGCTCGGCGGCAGGCGGACTTCGCCGGCGATCACAACGCGGTTCGTCGTCGCCAGCGTTTCGCAGGCAATGCGTACGCCCCAGGGATCGACACCGGTCTTGGCAGCTTCACGGTAGACCAGATCGACGATCTCGTCGGAGATACGGTCACATACTTTGTCCGGATGGCCCTCGGCCACGGATTCACTCGTGAACAGGTAGTTTGAACGCATGCGGGAATTCCCCTCAAGAAGATAAAGCGCTGCATCGTGTTAGTGGTTTTGCGCCCGAAAAACAAGCGAACAACGACATAAATATATCTTTATATCAACAACGGCGCCAATCACTTCCGATATCAGAGGGAAACGGCGGACAAGAAAAAAGCGGCACTAATGGCCGCTTTGTTTTCCAATTCCGATGGGTTTTGGGACTATTCGCTCTCTGCTTCCGCAGCCAGCGCCTTGACGAGATCGACGAGTTTGCGACGCACCTTGGGATCGGTGATCTTGACGAAAGCGCGATTGAGCTGAAGCCCTTCCGAGGAGGAGAGGAAGTCGACGACGTAGTTCGAGCTTGAGGCTTCGGCCAGGCCGGAAGCGCTGGTATTTTCGCCGGGAGCATCTTCGAAGAAGAAGGAAACAGGGACATTCAGGATGCCGGAAATGTTCTGCAACCGGCTGGCACCAACGCGGTTCGTGCCTTTTTCATACTTCTGGATCTGCTGAAACGTGATGCCCAGGCTTTCGCCCAGCTTTTCCTGGCTCATGCCAAGCATCGTGCGGCGAAGACGAATCCGGCTACCGACGTGAATGTCGATCGGGTTCGGCTTCTTCTTGTTTTCCATCATATCTGCGTTCCTAAACACGCTGTTTCAATCATCCACGGACTGACATGAAGACACCGCACACCGCCGCAACCGCAACGGTGAAGAAAAGAGTCGCCACAGCAGAAACCGATGGTGCGGACCACTATGCAATTTTAGGGGTTTTAGGTCAATTCTTCCTAATATTAAAACTAACACGCGAGAAGACTGCAACCAGCAGGAGGAAGATTGCGCACAACCCGAAAATTCGGCTACGTATGACCTCATTCGTGGGCGTAGGAAGCCTTCCCGGCAGAATTGTGTCGACCACTCCCCTATAATTGTACGCCAATCCTACCACTAAAACCCCACGTGCATCAACAATTGCTGATATACCATTATTGGCTGCACGTATAAGAGGTACTCCTGTCTCTACTGCACGCAATTGCGACTGATGGAAGTGCTGGCGCGGACCCGGCGTGTCGCCAAACCAGGCGTCATTGGTGATGTTGAGCAGTGCGTCGGCGCCGCGCGCGTCCGTGCCGATCTCGCCGGGGAAGATCGCCTCGTAGCAGATGAGCGGGTAGAAGGTGCGACCACCCGGCAGGGTCAACAGGGAGCGGGTCTTGGCGGCCGAGAAGCCGCCCGGCATGGCGGCAGCAACCGAGCTTAAGCCCCAGGACGTCAGCAGATCTTCGAACGGAAGGTATTCACCAAAGGGAACGAGATGCACCTTGTCGGCGGCGCCGATGATCTGCCCGCGCCCGTCGATGACGTATATCGAGTTGTAATAACGCGGCGGCAGGCCGGCGCCTGCATCTTCCGCGCGCACCGCACCGGCAATCAGGACCTGCCCGTCGTCGAGGACTTCGGCAATGCGCGCGAGCGCATCGGGACTGTCGGTGAGGATGAACGGGATCGAGGTTTCCGGCCAGACGACGATATCTGGCTTCCTGGCGCCGCCTTCGGCGGGCACTGCGGTCAAGGCGAGATGCTCCTCGAAGATCGCGCCGCGCTCGTTATCATCGAGCTTCTTTGCCTGATCGATCACCGGCTGGACGAGGCGAACGGCAAGCGGCTGATCCGGTCCGGCCGGTGGCGGCAGGGCAAGCCGATAAAATCCGAAGCCGATGTGGGCGGCACAGAGTGCGACGGCAAGGCTGAGACCGATCCGGCCGCCCTTGCCCGTCCCGGCAAGGGCCGGGGCCGCGAAGACGAAGACCGCCAGCATGTTGATCGTCGCGAGGCTGACGACGCTGGCCGACTGCATCATCAATGGCATCGGCATCGCCGCATAGCCGATGGCGTTCCAGGGGAACCCGGTGAAGATGAAGGAGCGCAACCATTCGACAAGCCCGAAGCCCAATGCCAAAGCCGCGATCCGGCCCACCCCGTCCGACCACAGGATGCGGGCAATCAGGGTTGCGAGCGCATAGAACACGGCAAGGCAGGCCGGAAGGCCGACGACTGCAAGCGGCAGCGCCCAGGCGAAGCTGTCCGCCTCCACCAGCAACGCGTTGCCAAGCCACCACAGCCCTCCGAGGAAGTAGCCGAAGCCGAAGGCCCAGCCGATCGACACCGCCGGCCAAAGCCGGCGGATCAGACCGCCCTCCGGGTGGCCGGTCGCACCGTCGAGCAGCCAGACAAGAACGGGAAAGGAGAGGAAGGCCGCCGCAAAGATGCCGAATGGCGGCTGCGTCAGAACAGCCAGAAGCCCCGCGACAAACGCGAGCAATAGCCGGGGCGCGCCCGACAGAAGCATGATCCTGCCAGCCAGTCTTTCCATGCAGCCTCCTGTTGGCGCAGGCCGCAGAACACGGACGCTGCGCGGGAAGAACAACCGAATCAGTTGCCGGCAGTGTTCCAAAAAAGTGGCTGCTTGTCCCCTTTGCAGCACCAGGCATCGAAATTGCCGCGCAAATGGGACGCCACCGGTCGATGACCGATTGCCGATCCCAGCGAAGCTCGAGATCGAGAGCTACGCTGGGAACGCAGTTTGTGAATAAGGCTATTGTTCGCTGGCCGACGCTTGCTGCGGCTCGGTGCCGTTGCCGCGATTGGCGGACAGCTGCTCCTGTGCCAATTCGCCTTCGGAGCGCACCACGCGGCGACGGGCCGGCGGACGCTTGCGCATGATGCGCACGCGCTTGACGCGCCGAGGATCGGCATCAAGGATCTGGAACTCGAAGCCCGGCAGCGCCTGCACCACCTCGCCCCGGACCGGAATGCGTCCGAGTGAGGCGAAGATCAGGCCGCCGAGCGTATCGACATCCTCGAGCTGCTCGCGCACGTCGAAATCGGAGCCGATCGCCTCGGCGATCTCCTCCAGTTCGACACGGGCATCAGCGACGAAGATATCCTCGGAGGTCTTGGCGAACATGACCTCGTCGTCGTCGTGCTCGTCCTCGATGTCGCCGACGACCATCTCGACGATGTCTTCGAGCGAAACGAGACCGTCGGTGCCGCCATACTCGTCGATGACCAGCGCCATCTGGATACGGGCGGCCTGCATGCGCTGCATCAGGTCGGATGCCAGCATCGACGGCGGCACGAACAGGAGCTGGCGGATAATACCCGCCTCTTCCAGAGACTTGCCAAGATCGACGCGCGACAGATCGAAGGTTGCTTTCGGCGATCTTGGCGCCTTCTCAGCGGACGCGGTGGTGGTCTGTGCCTTGCCGTTGCGACGGCGGTTGCGGGCCTGCTTGGTCACATAGGCAAGCAGGTCGCGGATGTGGACCATGCCGCGCGGATCATCGAGACCTTCATTGTAGACCGGCATACGCGAGCGGCCGGACTCCTCGAAGATTACCATCAGCTCACCGATGGTGATGCTCTGGTCGACGGCCTCGATATCGGCGCGCGGAACCATCACGTCTTCGACGCGCACCTCACGGAAGCGCAGGATGTTGTTGAGCATCGCCCGCTCTTCGGGCGAAAATGCCGTGTTGCTGTCGGCGTCCGTCAGCAGTGCGTCGGCAAGGTCCTCGCGGAGGCTCGAAGGATTGGCGCCACGCAAAATGCGCGCCGCACGGCTCCAGAAGGACGAAGTGGATTTGGTGCCCTCTTGTCGAGTGGCGGTGCTACTACTGCCCGCCTCCGCCTCTCCGGAGGCATCGGCCTCCTCGGTCGCCATTGCGACGGGCTGTGTTTTAAAGTCGCTCATTGGTCCAAACTGTTAATCCTGGGATCGGTCCCCGTAGGGATCAGATAAGCCAAGATGCGTCAAAATGCGAGTCTCCAGGCTTTCCATTCTTTCGGCTTCATCATCTACCATATGATCATAACCGAAAAGATGCAGGAATCCATGCACGAGAAGATGCGTCAGGTGCGCGTCGAACGTCTTTTCCAGGTCCACCGCTTCGCGCTCCAGCGTCTCGCGCGCAACGATGATGTCGCCGAGCATCGGTCCCGGCATCTTGCCGGGCGTCAGCGGGAAGGCCGGGAAGGACAGAACGTTGGTCGGCTTGTCCTGGCTGCGCCACTCCGCATTGATGGTGCGAATGGAGGCGTCGTCGGTAAAGACCAGCGACAGCTCGGGCTGCATCTTCGGAAAGGGTTGATGTTCTTCCGCCTTCAGGAAGGCGGCCGCAGCCTCGAGCACCGGCGACGAAAAGGCGAGAAGCGCCTCTTCGTCGGGCCAATTGCCCTCTTCGACGCTGATCTGGATATCCAATGCACTCATGATCGCGACGACCGCTATCGGCGGTCGCCCTGCTCGCTTTCATCGTGCACGGCCGTCTGGGCTTCGTAAGCCCTGACGATACGTGCGACCATCGGATGGCGCACGACGTCGACGTCCTTGAACCGGATTTCCGAAACGCCTTCGACGCCGCGAAGGATCTGCAGGGCCTCGACCAGGCCCGACTTGACGCCGCGCGGCAGGTCGACCTGGCTCGGGTCGCCCGTCACGATCATCCGGCCGTTCTCGCCGAGACGGGTCAGGAACATCTTCATCTGCATCGACGTGGTGTTCTGCGCCTCATCGAGGATGACGGCGGCATTGCCGAGCGTGCGACCGCGCATGAAGGCGAGCGGCGCGATTTCGATGACACCTGCTGTGATGGCCCGCTCCACCTTGTCGCCCGGCATCATGTCATAGAGCGCGTCATAGAGCGGCCTGAGATAGGGATCGACCTTCTCCTTCATGTCGCCAGGCAGGAAGCCGAGGCGTTCGCCGGCTTCGACGGCCGGACGGGAGAGCACGATGCGGTCGACGGCACCACGCTCAAGCAACTGTGCTGCATGGGCAACCGCAAGATAGGTCTTGCCGGTACCGGCCGGACCGACGCCGAAGACGAGCTCGGAGCGCTCCAGCGCGCGGATATAGGCATCCTGCGTCGGCGTGCGGGCGACGATCGTCTTCTTGCGCGTTGAAATCTGCGCCATCGTCAATTTGGCTTTTTTCTCCATGGTCGGCAATTGTAGCTGATCATCGGCAGCGACCGCCATTCGGATCGCGCCTTCCACATCCGACGTATCGATCGATCCGCCGCTCTGCAACCGTCCATAGAGAAAATCGAGTGCGCGCCGCGCCTGGTTGGTGGCGACGACATCACCCGAGATCGCAACGGAATTGCCGCGAGGATGCGCCTCGATCTTCAGCCGCTCTTCAAGAAGCTTCAGATTCTGGTCGAACTGCCCGAAGAGTTCGCTGGCGAACCGGTTGTTCTCAAATGTGAGCACGAAGTGATTGGCGTCTGTCGCAGTTGTTTTCGACTGGCGCGATGATGAAGAGATCAGTTCGTGTCCGTTCAAGCGGTTCAGGCTCCTGTTTTCGGTCCTTACCCGATCATCTCGGCAAACAGACTGTTGTTTCCAGCCTTGATGATTCGCACCTTGATAATGTCACCGATTTGCGATGCTTTTGCATCAACATTCACGGGCTGCAGCCACGGCGAACGGCCGACGAGCTGCCCGGGCATACGGCCCGGCTTCTCCAAGAGCAGGTCGATTTCGCGACCGACACAGGATTCGCCAAAGGCGCGCTGCTGCGAAAACAGCAAAGCCTGCAATCTTTCCAGACGCTTGGCTTTGACGTCCTCGGGAACCTGATCGTCAAGTTCGGCGCCGGGCGTGCCAGGACGGGTCGAATATTTGAACGAAAATGCCTGTGCATAACCCACGGCTTCGATGAGCCGGATGGTGTCTTCGAAGTCCTCGTCGGTCTCGCCGGGGAAGCCGACGATGAAATCGCCGGACAAAGCAAGGTCTGGCTGCGCCGCACGGATACGCTCAATCAGGGCGAGATATTCAGCCGCCGTGTGCCGCCGGTTCATCGCCTTGAGGATCCGATCGGACCCTGCCTGCACCGGCAGGTGCAGATAGGGCATCAGCTTCGGCATCGAGCGATGCGCCTCGATCAGGCTGTCGTCCATGTCGCGCGGATGGCTGGTGGTGTAGCGCAGCCGCGCCAGCCCCTCGATGTCGCCAAGACACTGCAGGAGATCGCCAAGGCCCCATTCGCGGCCATCCGGACCGACGCCATGCCAGGCGTTTACGTTTTGGCCGAGCAAAGTGATTTCGCGCACGCCGGCCTCGACCAGCTTCTGTGCCTCGGACAGGATCTGGGCGACGGGACGGGAAACCTCCGATCCGCGCGTATAGGGAACGACGCAGAAGGTGCAGAACTTGTCGCAGCCTTCCTGCACCGTCAGGAACGCCGTGACGCCGCGCGCGCGGGTCCTGGCCTTGTCGGGTGCCGGCAGATGCTCGAACTTGTCCTCGACCGCATAGTCTGTCTGGACGACGCGCTCGCCGTTGCGCGCACGCTTCAGCGCCTCCGGCAGGCGGTGATAGGTGGTCGGTCCGATGACGAGATCGACGGCCGGCGCCCGGCGCAGGATCTCGTTGCCCTCAGCCTGGGCAACGCAGCCGGCAACGCCGATCACCATCTCGCGGCCCTCGAGCGCCTTTGCCTTCTTCAGGTCGCGCAGGCGGCCAAGCTCGGAGTAGACTTTCTCGGCTGCCTTCTCGCGGATATGACAGGTGTTGAGAAGAACGAAGTCGGCATCTTCCAGAACGTCGGTCGAGACATAGCCGTCCCGCGTCAGCGCATCGGACATGCGGTCGCTGTCGTAGACGTTCATCTGACAGCCGTAGGTTTTGACGAAAACCTTGCGGGCCGGCGTGCGTTCGTCGCCCGCTGCGGGCGTCGTCAGAAGAGCTGTTTCCTGGGTCATGCCGGTTCTTTAGTGCAAAGCGGGCCGGAATTGAAGTATTTTCGCGGGCCGCGCGTTCACGGCGCTAGTGACGCCGGGCCCGCCCGCGCAGGCGATCCGACAACATCGAGCGGATGCGCTGCTCGATGACGCGGCTGACTTCCTTGCGGTTGGTGTGGTGGTCGTAGTCGACGGCCTCGCCGAAATCGACATCCACCTCGATCGCGCCTTCGCGCAGGATACCGAGCAGATGCGGCGCAAGGCCGGTATCGCCCGGCCAGGCGGCGATCGGCCGGTTGAAGCGTCCCATCGGCATTCCGTGGATGCCGGTATATGAGATCGCCACCGGCTGGACGTGAACAAGGCCGGTCGGCGAATGCGGTACGGCAGAGGCGGCAGCGCCGAACAGCGACGTCTTGATCTCAAGCAGGCGGTTGCCGTCCGAGGTCGTGCCTTCCGGGAAGAGCACGACGATCTCGCCGCCGGCGAGCCGCTGGCCGATCTCGCTCACCTGTTTTCCCGTTGCACGCTTCTGTTCCCGCACGACAAAGATCGAAGCCTGCAACCGTGCGAGAACGCCGAAGACCGGCCATTCCTTGACCTCGGACTTGGCGACGAAGACGACATCGGCAACCGAAGACAGGACCAGGATATCCTTCCACGACGCGTGGTTGGCGCACAGAAGCAGGGGCCGGCGGCGGTCCGGCATGCCATGGACGCGCACCTTGATGCCGAGCAGGTAGCAGGCCATACGGTGCCAGTAGCGCGGCAACAGGCGGCGCGGCTTCAGGTCCAGCCAGAGGCAGACGATCTGCACCGGCATCAGCACAAGCGAGGCCAGCGCCAACACCAGCGCGAACAGGGCGATGCGCAGCCAATTGATCATCGAAAAGGATTTCCTGCGCCGTTCACGCACCACTCCGCATGGCTGTGCGAAGGCTTGGCTCATCCGATACGTGCCAAACCAGTCGGCTTCGCACTAGCGAAGATCGAGCCGCATGACAAGCGCGGCGGTGCGCTGTCCTGCCTTGTCCTGATAATAGGCGCGGCGTTCGCCGACCTTGAGGAAGCCGAGCTTACGGTAAAGCCCGATCGCAGCCTGATTGGTCTCGTCCACCTCGAGGAAGAGCGTGTCCGATCCCTTGACGGAGGCTTCGCGCATCGCCGCCTGCATCAGTCGCCAGCCGAGGCCGGAGCGGGCATAACGGGGATCGACGCCGATCGTCAGGATTTCGGCCTCGCCGGCAACGGCACGCGACAGCACGAAACCGCCAAAGGCGGGCCGCAACGAACCGTTGGTCTGGCGGGCAACAAAACCGAACACCGTGTCCTGGACCAGCAGGGCATGGATTTCACCATCGCTCCAGGGAGAGGCAAAGCGCTGGCGATGCAGGCCGGCGGCGGCGATCAGATCGGGCTCCTCCAGCGGGAAGATGTCGAACTCGGCACGGCGCGTGAAGTAGTCGGTGAAACTCATCGGGGTCTAGGCTCTGGTCACGGCGAAGCCCGCTTGCGGCTTGGCGTCGGGCCCCCGAAGATATAGCGGCTTCGGCTTGGCCGAGGCTGGATCAGCGCCGGCACCAAGCCGCGCGACCACTGCGATATCGACAAGATCGGCGGTCTTGACCGGTGTCACGGAGGTCAGAAGGTCGGCGCCCGAACCGGCAACGCACCCTTCAAAGCCGGCAAAGCGGTCGCGGGCGGTCATGACGGCGAGCGCTTCCGCCTCAGTGACGGCGCGGCCTGCCGCATCGAACGCCTGGACATAGACTTCGTCGCGCTTGGCGTCGATGGCGACCAGCACCGCTTTGCCCGGCGCCGCGGCGCGGGCTTCCTGCGCGAGAACGTGAAGTGAGGAAATGCCGACTGCCGGTTTGCCAAGCGCAAGCGCCAGACCGCGCGCGGTCGCGACCCCGACACGAATGCCGGTAAACGATCCCGGGCCGATGGTAACGGCGATGCGATCGATATCGCCAATCGGGCGATCGGCGCTGGCGAGCGCCTCGTCGACGAACTCCATCAGCCGTTCGGCATGGCCACGGCCGATATTGGCCCCGGATTGTCCAAGAATGGCGTCAGAGCCACTGTCATAGATGGCAGCGGAACAGCCGGACCCGGAGGTGTCGATGGCAAGGACGATCATTTCAGTTGCAGCAGTTCCAGACGCATCCTGCCGCGACGCCCTTATGGCATCGCGGTCACGCTTACTCGACAAAGACACCGGCCACGGCCCCGAAGGCCGCAGCCGTTCGCCATCGCGATATCAGACGGCTTCGACCGCTTCCACCTCGGGAACGAAGTGACGCAGCAGATTCTGCACGCCGTGCTTCAAGGTCGCCGTCGACGACGGGCAGCCCGAGCATGCACCCTTCATGTTCAGGAACACGGTGCCATCCTTGAAACCGCGGAAGGTGATGTCGCCACCGTCCTGCGCAACGGCCGGGCGAACACGGGTTTCGAGCAATTCCTTGATGGTTGCGACAATGGTCTCGTCGCCGGGCTCGAAGAATTCGTCTTCCTCATCCAGCTGCTCGGCACGGCCGGCACCGGCCATGATCGGCGCGCCGGACATGAAGTGCTCCATGATCGAGCCGAGGATGGCGGGCTTCAGGTGCTGCCACTCCTGCCCGTCCTTGCTGACGGTGATGAAGTCGTAGCCGAAATAGACGCCGCTGACGCCGGGGATCGAGAACAGCCGGGCAGCAAGCGGCGACCCGGCGCGGGCTTCTTCCTCGTCGCGGAATTCGGCAGTGCCGTTTTCCAGCACGACCTTGCCCGGCAGGAACTTGAGCGTGGCCGGGTTCGGCGTGGCTTCGGTCTGGATGAACATGTTTTTCTCCGTCTCGCCGGGATCGGTCCTCAACCGGCTCTTTAGAATAGTTCAAAAGAATATATGATCTTCGTTTCGCCCCCGCAAGGGCGCAAAGGGACGCAGCTTAGCTGAGCGCGTCGATTTCCTCGTCGGTCAGAAGATCCGGGATGACCGTCACCGGGATCGGGAAGGCTGCCGCCTTGCCGGCGATCGACGATACCAGCGGACCGGGGCCTTCCTTTGCCGAGCCTGCGGCCAGAACCAGGATCGCGATGTCGCGATCCTCTTCGATGGCCGAATGGATCTGCTCGGTTGCGGCCCCTTCGCGAATGACGATTTCGGGTTCGATGCCGATGCGTTCGCGCACGGCCTGCGCCACCTTGGCAAGGGTGGCTTCCGCCTCTTCGCGGGCTTCGGCGCGCATGATTTCCTCGACCCCCAGCCATTGCTGGAAGTCGCCGTCGGCGATGATATAGAGCAGGACGAGACCGCCATTGGAATTCTTGGCGCGCATGCCTGCATAATGCACGGCGCGGCCGCATTCCGGGGTATCGTCGATCACCGCCATGAATTTGCGGCGGTGACCTTCAAGTCGTGAGAGTCGGGTCGAGACCATGCGGCGAACATTACATTCCAGATTATCCGCCGCAAGGTCTCATTTTCGCCTTTTACTGCAGAAACCCGATGATATCGCGAACCTCGGTCATCGTCTTTTCCGCACGCGCCCGGGCCCGCGCGCCGCCATCGCGAAGGATGGCGTCGATATGGGCGGTGTCGCCCATCAAGCGGCGCATCTCGCCGGTGATCGGTGCGAGAACCTCGACCGCCAGGTCCACCAGAGCCGGCTTGAACACCGAGAACTGTTGGCCACCGAACTCGCCCAGAACCTCTTCCTTGGTCTTATCGGAAAGGGCAGCATAGATGCCGACCAGGTTGTCCGCCTCGGGACGTCCCTTGAGGCCGTCGAGTTCGCTCGGCAACGCATCCGGATCGGTCTTGGCCTTGCGGATCTTCTTGGAGATGGTTTCGGCGTCGTCCATCAGGTTGATGCGCGAAAGATCCGACGGATCGGACTTCGACATCTTCTTGGTGCCGTCGCGCAGCGACATCACGCGTGGTGTCGCGCCGCCGATCAGCGGCTCCACCGGCGGGAAATAGGCATGAACAGGCTCTTCGCCGACGACCGTGTCGACGCCATATCCGCGGGCGCGGATGTGCTCCATGAAGTCGATGTTGAACTTCTGGGCGATGTCGCGCGTCAGTTCCAGATGCTGCTTCTGGTCGTCGCCGACTGGAACGTGGGTGGCGCGATAGACGAGGATGTCGGCGGCCATCAGGCTCGGATAGGCAAGCAGGCCCAGCGAGGCGTTCTCGCGGTCCTTGCCGGCCTTGTCCTTGAACTGGGTCATCCGGTTCATCCAGCCGATGCGGGCGACGCAGTTGAAGATCCAGGCAAGTTCCGCATGCTGCGGTACGGCCGACTGGTTGAAGACGATGTGCTTTTCCGGGTCGATGCCGGATGCGATGAAGGCTGCGGCGATCGAGCGGATCTGCCCCTTCAGGTCCTCGTGCACGAGCTGGGCCGTGATCGAGTGCAGGTCGACGACGCAATAGATGCAATCGTTGTTTTCCTGCAGGGCCACGAACTTGCGGATCGCGCCGAGATAATTGCCGAGATGGAGATTGCCCGTCGGCTGAACGCCGGAAAATACGAGCGGCTTGAATTCGTTCATGTCGTCCTCAATAGGCTGGTGGAGGGCCCCAGGGCTCGTCGCCCATGTTGCTAACGGCATGGCTTATGCACGTCGGAAGGGGCGCAATCAAGTGGCGCGAATCCGCGTGAGCGACGCCGATTGAAACAGGCGTCGCCGCTTCGTCACCGGATCGTTCAGGCGTCTGCGTCCGGCGCTGGCGCAGGGTCTGCCTTGGTCTTCGCCTTGCGCTTCATGTTGCGGCGGATCATGCCGAGATTGGCGCCGCCGATGCCGAAAGCGATCGCGAAATAAATCATCATCGCAACGGCCACCAGACCGCAAAGCGTGGTTGCGCGCACCACGAGCGGTGCTGCCGACGACACCTCGTAGGCCAGCCATTGCAGGGCAAAATGCAGCGCGACCGCCATGCCGGCAGCTGCGATGACAAGACGGGGAATGCGGGTCAGAAGCGGGATGTCACGCCCCCAATGGCCGCGCCAGACGAGCATGCCGAACAGGAGCACGGCATTGACCCAGCCGGCAACGATTTCCGCCGTCGCGATGCCGCTTGCGCCCAGCCGAGGAAACAGCGTTAGGGCCAGCGATACGTTCACCGCAACCGAGATACCGGCAAAGATCATCGGCGTGCGTGTATCCTCGCGGGCAAAGAAGCCCGGAATGAAGGCCTTGATCAGCACGAAGGCCGGAAGACCAAGGCCGTAGATTGCCAAGATATGGCCGACGACCACCGTCGACGAAGCCGAGAATTCACCGCGCTCGAACAGCAGCCGGACGATCGGCTCGGACATCACCAGCAGGGCAGCTGCTGCCGGCAAGGTCAGGAACAGGGTGAACTCAACAGAGCGGTTCTGCAGGTTCGACGCCTCGTTGAGGTTGCCGGAGCGCAGCGCCCGCGCCAGTTCCGGCAACAGCACCGTTGCGACTGCAATGCCGACGACGCCGAGCGGCAGCTGGTAGATGCGGTCGGCATAGACGAGCGACGATACGGCACCCGCCTGCGCCGAGGCGATATTGGTGTTGATCAGCAGGTTGATCTGGGTGATGCCGCCGGTGATCGCAGCCGGCAACGCCAGCACCAGCAACCGCCGGACGTTGGACGTTAGCCGCGGCCGACGGAAGCCGATCTTGATGCCGGCATTGCGCACGGCGACCCAGACGATCGCCAGCTGCACGAGACCGGCCGCCATCACGCCCCAGGAGAGGCCATAGCCGACGGCAATCGGGTCCTGGCCGATATACCAGGCATAGCCGAGGATACCGATCAGGATGATGTTGAGGAACACCGGCGCGATCGCTGCGGCGAAATAACGGTGAAGCGAATTCAGCATGCCCGCCATCATCGCGGCGAGCGACATGCAGGCGAGATAGGGGAACATGATCGTCGCGAAGACGATGGTGTTGCCGAGCTTTGCCGGATCGTTGGCGAAACCGGGCGCGATCAGGTTGCTGACGATGAACGGCATCGCCAGTTCCATCGCAATCGTCAGGAACAGCAGCACGGTGAAGAGAACGCCGAAGACTTCTTCCGAGAAGCGCCGCGCGCCTTCCATGCCGTTCGCCTCGATCTCCTTGGCAAAGAGCGGCACGAAGGCGGAATTGAAGGCGCCCTCGGCAAACAGCCTGCGAAAGGTGTTGGGCAGGCGGAAGGCGGTGTTGAAGGCATCGGCGACCGGGCCGGTGCCAAGCGCTGCCGCCATGAAGGTTTCGCGGATGAAGCCGAACAGGCGGCTGCCGAGCGTGGCGCCGCCTACGGTTGCAAATTTCTTGACCAGACTCATGTTTCGGCTTTTGTCGTTCTTTGAGCGGAGGACGTGCCTGCGGCAGGCGCGATGATGCCGGACGGCATCCGGTCTCGAACCTCGTCGGCCTCGTCGGCCATGACGGCCTTCAGGCGGGCGGCGATGTTCATCTGGCGGTTTTCACTGGTGACCTTCTGGCCGACGAGATCGGTGATGTAGAAGGTGTCGATGACCTTCTCGCCGAAGGTGGTGATGTGCGCCGAGGCAATGTCGAGAGAAAGGTCCGAGAGCACGGCGGTGATCTCTGACAGCAGGCCGGGGCGGTCGAGGCACTCGACCTCGATGACCGTGAACTTGTTCGAGAGCGTGTTGCTGATCGTCACCTCAGGGGTCACGGTGAAGGCCTTGTTGCGCTTCTTGACCTTGGTGCGGCTGGCAATCACTTCCGGCAAGCGCTTGCGGCCCGACAGCACGTCCTCGATCAGCTTGCCGATGCTGGCCGCCCGGCGCGTCTCGTCGCCGTCGACGGAAAACTCGCGGTTGACCAGGATCGTATCCAGCGCCCGGCCATCGGACGTCGTGAAGATCTGCGCGTCGACGATGTTGGCACCGGCCGCCGCACAGGCGCCGGCAATGACCGTCAACAGCCGTGGGTGGTCGGGCGAAAGCACGGTGATTTCGGTAATCGCATGGAACTGGTGCGTGCGCACCATGGTCGACAGCGCCTTGCCGGCAGCATCGGCCTCGCGGATGAAGCGGGCATGGCGGATCTGGTCTTCAAGCGCCACCGTCAGCAGATACGGCTGATAGTGCAGCCGGACGTAGGCCTCGCGCTCGCTTACCGGCCAGTCGGTCAGTGCGTCGCTCAGCATGGTCGCCGCATGGGCCGCACGCTCCTTGCGCGACAGCTCGGAGAAGCCGCCCGAAAGCAGGAGCTCGGTTTCATAGTAGAGCGTGCGCAACAGCTGCCCCTTCCAGCCGTTCCACACACCCGGGCCGACGGCGCGGATGTCGCAGACGGTAAGGATCAACAGCATTTTCAGACGGTCGAGCGACTGAACCCGTTCGGCAAAGTCGACGATGGTCTTGCGATCGTTGAGGTCGCGGGTCTGGGCGACCATCGACATCGTCAGATGCTCGTCGATGAGCCAGGCGACCAGCTCGGTCTGCTTCGGCGTCAGGCCGAAACGCGGGCAGAGCCGGCGCGCCACCTTGGCGCCGGCGACCGAATGATCCTCCGGCCGACCCTTGGCGATATCGTGCAGAAGCACCGCGACATAGAGCACCTCGCGCTCTTCGATCCCGGGCATCAGCTTGGCGACCAGCGGGTGGGCGTCCTCCTCGATGCCGCGCTCGACCCGCGAGAGAACGTCGACTGCGCGCAGCAGATGCTCGTCCACCGTGTAGTGATGATACATGTTGAACTGCATCATCGAGACGATCTTGCCGAAGTCCGGAATGAAGCGGCCAAGCACGCCCGCCTCGTTCATGCGGCGAAGGATCAGCTCCGGCTTGCGCCGCGAGGTCAGGATCGACAGGAACAGCCGGTTGGCTTCCTCGCTCTCGCGCAACTGCGGCTTGATCAGGCCGAGCGAGCGCGTCACCTGGCGAAGGGCCGCCGGGTGAAATTCGAGATTGTTGATGTCGGCGATGTGGAAGAAACGCAGGAGATTGACCGGGTCGCGCTTGAAGACATCGGGGCTTGCAAGCGCGATGCGCCCGCCGTCGTCGACGAAATCGAGGGTGCCGGCGATCTTGCGGCTGCGATGGGTGAAGCGGCCGATGATGCCGGAAAGGCCCGGCGCGTCCTTGGCCTGCTGATCCTCAAGGGCTGCGCAGAAGATGCGGGTGAGGTCACCGACATCCTTGGCCACCAGGAAGTAGTGCTTCATGAAGCGTTCGACCGCCGAAAGGCCCGGGTGGTCGTGATAACCGAGCGCCTCGGCGATCTCGCGCTGAATGTCGAAGGACAGACGCTCCTCGGCCTTTCCGGTCTGGAAATGCATGTGGCAGCGCACCGCCCAAAGGAAGTCCTCGGCCTTCTGGAACAGCTTGTATTCCGTTCGCGAGAGAACGCCGAGCTTCACCAGGTCGGCGGAATCCTTGACCCGGTAGAAATACTTGGCGATCCAGAACAGCGTGTGCAGGTCCCGCAGCCCGCCCTTGCCTTCCTTGACGTTGGGCTCGACGAGATAACGCGTGTCGCCGGCCTTGCGGTGGCGCTCGTCGCGCTCGGCGAGCTTGGCGGCGATGAAATCCGGCCCGGTGTTGCGCACGATCTCATGGTCGAAGCGCGTTTCGAGCTCGGCCGCCAGTACCTCGGAGCCGCAGATGTAGCGGGTCTCGAGGATCGCCGTGCGGATCGTCATGTCGGCGCGCGAGAGCCGGATGCAATCCTCGATCGTGCGGGTGGCATGGCCGACCTTGAAGCCCAGATCCCACAGGATATAGAGCATGAACTCAATGGCGGGCTCTGCCCAGACGGCCTTCTTCACCGGCAGCAGGAACAGAAGGTCGATGTCGGAGCCCGGCGCCAGCGTGCCACGGCCGTAGCCGCCGACCGCAGCAACCGCGATGCGGCTTGCCGGCGGCGCATTGGCCGCGTCAAAGATCTCGTTGAGCACGAAATCATGCAGCACCGTGATCAGCTGGTCCTGAAGCCAGGAGATGCGCTCGGCGCACAGGATGCCGCCGCCATCGCCGGCAAACAGTTCGCGCGCCTTGGCGCGGCCTGCAACATTTGCCTTCTTGAAGGCGGCAAGCAATGCCTGGCGCATTGGCTCGCGCTGCTCGGCATGGGCCGAGGCGATGAAGTCGCATTTCGCCCGAAGCGCTGCGACATCGAGAATTTCGGGAAAGGAAGTTTCGTGTCTGCCCATGAAGTGCCGAGGGGCGTCCTGTCCGACTGGTTGCGTGGTCCGCTGCATGAAGAGCATTCCTGCATGCTCCCATTCGATCAAGGCCGAACCGGGACCGTGCAGCGTTTCGAATTACTACCGGCTGATCGCCACGCCCTTTCGAGGCGCGCGGCGCTGTATAGCCTTTTTCATCGGCGCATGCACAGCAAAAACAGCACGCCCGTCACCGAGCACTCAGTTCCTTCTTCAGCGCGTAGAGCGCGTCCAGCGCCTCGCGCGGCGTCATATCGTCGGGGTTGAGCGCCTTCAGCGCCTCGTCAACCCTGGAGTTCCCGGCGGGCTTGGCCTCTTCGCGGCGGATCGCCACCTGGAACAGCGGCAGATCGTCGATCAGCTGGCTTGCCGGGTTCTTGCGATCGGCGTCTTCGAGCTTGGCAAGCACGTCCTTGGCACGCGCCACCACCGAGGCCGGCAGGCCAGCGAGACGGGCGACCTGGATGCCATAGGAACGGTCGGCCGCACCCGGCCCGACCTCGTGCAGGAAGATCACGTCGCCGTGCCACTCCTTGACGCGCATGGTCGCATTCGAGAGCCGGCCGAGCTTTTCCGAAAGCACGGTCAGTTCGTGGAAGTGGGTCGCGAACAGGCCTCGGCAGCGGTTGGCCTCATGCAGATGCTCGACGGACGCCCAGGCGATCGACAGACCGTCAAAGGTGGCGGTGCCGCGGCCGATCTCATCGAGGATCACCAGCGAGCGATCGGTCGCCTGGTTGAGGATCGCCGCCGTTTCGACCATCTCGACCATGAAGGTCGAGCGACCGCGAGCGAGATCGTCAGAGGCGCCGACGCGCGAGAACAGCCGGTCGACGATGCCGATATGGGCGCTTGCGGCAGGCACGAAGGTGCCCATCTGCGCCATGATCGCGATCAGCGCGTTCTGCCGGAGGAAGGTCGACTTACCGCCCATGTTCGGACCGGTCAGCAGCCAGATCGCCCCGCCCTCTTCGCCTGATGGCGGCGACAGATCGCAGCCGTTGGCGACAAAGGCGTTGGACGCCTGGCGTTTCAGCGCCTGCTCGACGACCGGATGGCGACCGCCTTCAATGGCGAACATGCGCGTGTGGTCGACAACGGGGCGAGCATAGTTCTGTTCTTCCGCCAGGATCGCGAGGCCAGCTGAAACATCGACGGTCGCAAGCGCCAGCGATGCCGCCTTGATGACCTCGGCTGCTGCCACGACATCTGATGTCATCGCCTCGAAGGCGGCAAGCTCGATCGTCAGCGCCCGGTCGGCGGCGTTGGCAATCTTGCTCTCGAGCTCGGCAAGCGCAGTGGTGGTGAAGCGCATCGCATTCGCCATGGTCTGGCGATGAATGAAGCGGGCGCGACCCTCGTCCGTGTCGGTCATCGAGCCGGCATTGCCCGCCGTCACCTCAATGAAATAGCCGAGCACATTGTTGTGCTTGATCTTCAGCGACTTGATGCCGGTCTCTTCGGAATATTGCAGCTGCAGCCCGGCGATCACCCGGCGCGACTGGTCGCGCAACCCCCGCACTTCATCAAGGTCGGCATTTGCCCCCTCGCGCAGGAAGCCGCCGTCGCGCTTGAGGAGCGGCAGTTCATCGGAAAGCATCGCATCAAGGTGATCGAGGACGGACGACGGCAAGGCGTCGATCGCTGTGCGCGCCTCGACAAGCTCCGGCGAAAGATTGCCCGAAGCCATCAGCCGCGAGATCGTTGCCGCCGCCCTGAGGCCCGCCTGGATGGCGCCGAGATCACGCGGGCCGCCGCGGCCAAGCGCCAGTCGCGACAAGGCACGCGGCATATCGGGCGCGCGCCGGAGCTGATCCCTGAGATCGCCGGCAAAGGACGGCTGGCCGGCCAGGATCTCGATCGAATCCAGCCGCTGGTTGATACGATCCGGGTCGGTCAGCGGCGACATCAGCCGTTCGGCGAGAAGCCGCGCGCCGCCGCTCGTCACCGTCCGGTCGAGCGCTTTCAACAACGTGCCTTCGCGGGCGCCAGACAGGGTCTTGACCAGTTCGAGGTTGGCCCGCGTCGCCGGATCGATGAACAGTGTCGAGGCAGCGCTCTCGCGCTCGGGCGTGCCGAGTGCCGGGCGTTCGGCGAGTTGGGTCTTTTCGACGTAGGAGATGGCAGCGGATGCGGCCGCCATCTCGGCGCGCGAGAAGCTGCCGAAGCCATCGAGCGTCTTGACGCCGAAGTAGCGGGCGATACGGCCTTCCGCCGTGGCGCTGTCGAACAGCACGGCCGGTTGCGGCACCGCCACCCGGCCGAGCACGTCGAACACGGCACGCAGTTCCGGATCGTGGAAAACGGTGTCGGCGAGGATCAGTTCGCGCGGCTCGATGCGCAGGATATCGGCAAGCAGCCGGCTCTCAGCCGTTTCGGCGAGCCGGAAAACACCGGTCGAGATATCGATCCAGGCAAGCGCATAGGCCGGTTCCGAGCTGCTCTTGATGCGGGCGAGCGCCATCAGATAGTTGGTCTCCGACGGAGACAACAGCTTCTCCTCGGTGATCGTTCCCGGCGTCACCAGACGGACGACGTCGCGGCGGACGACCGACTTGCCGCCCCGCTTCTTGGCCTCGGCCGGATCCTCGACCTGCTCGCAGACCGCGACGCGGAAGCCGAGACCGATCAGTTTCTGCAGGTAATCGTCGGCCGCGTGCACCGGCACGCCGCACATCGGGATTTCCTGCCCCATGTGCTGGCCGCGCTTCGTCAGCGTGATGCCGAGCGCCCGCGAGGCTTCGACGGCGTCCTGGAAGAACAGCTCGTAGAAGTCGCCCATGCGATAGAAAAGCAGCGAATCCGGATTGTTCGCCTTGATCTCGATGAACTGCTCCATCATCGGCGTTGCCGTGGAGCGGCTCTCCTCGGTCGCCAGTTCGGCTGCAGAAAACACCTCGCCGGAGCGGCTCGATTGGTCTGTCACGAAATTCATGATTGTCCCGAAAAAAGAGATGGCACACTATCGCCAAGCAATTATAGACGACAACCATAAAGAGGCGCTCCGACAGGGTCGCCCACAGGAGGATGGAGGAAACATGCCCGGCACCGACAAGACCGATCGCACAATGACGAGCGTCACCGCGCAGGAAGCGCTCGATTTTCACTCGCAGGGTCGCCCCGGAAAGCTGGAGATTTCCCCCACCAAGGCCATGGCCACACAGCGCGACCTGTCGCTTGCCTATTCGCCCGGCGTCGCCGTGCCGGTCCTGGCGATCGCCGAAGACCCCTCCACCGCCTACGACTACACCACGCGCGGCAACATGGTCGCGGTCATTTCCAACGGCACGGCCATCCTCGGCCTCGGCAATCTCGGGGCGCTTGCCTCCAAGCCTGTCATGGAAGGCAAGGCCGTGCTGTTCAAGCGCTTCGCCGACGTCGATTCCATCGACCTTGAAGTCGATACCGAGAATGTCGACGAGTTCATCAACTGCGTGCGCTTCCTCGGCCCCTCCTTCGGCGGCATCAACCTCGAGGACATCAAGGCGCCGGACTGTTTCATCATCGAGCAGAAGCTGCGCGAGGTCATGGACATTCCGGTGTTCCACGACGACCAGCACGGCACCGCGATCATTGCGGCCGCCGGCCTCATCAACGCGCTGACTTTGACCGGTCGCGACTTCAAGACCACCAAGCTTGTCTGCAACGGTGCCGGCGCTGCCGCCATCGCCTGCATCGAACTGATCAAATCGATGGGCTTCAATCCCGAAAACGTCATCCTCTGCGACACCAAGGGCGTGATCTTCCAGGGCCGCACCGAAGGCATGAACCAGTGGAAGTCGGCGCATGCGGTCAAGACCGACCGCCGCACGCTTGCCGAAGCGATCGACGGCGCCGACGTGGTGTTCGGCCTTTCCGCCAAGGGCGCACTATCGGAGGACATGGTGCGCTCGATGGCACCGCGGCCGATCATCTTCGCGATGGCCAACCCGGATCCTGAAATCACCCCAGAAGAGGTCGCCCGCATCCGTGACGACGCCATCGTCGCAACCGGCCGTTCGGACTATCCGAACCAGGTCAACAACGTGCTCGGCTTCCCCTACATCTTCCGCGGTGCGCTCGACGTGCGCGCCTCGACGATCAACGATGCGATGAAGATCGCGGCGGCCGAGGCGCTCGCAAGCCTTGCCAAGGAAGACGTGCCTGACGATGTGGCAGCCGCCTACCAGGGCAACCGTCCGCGCTTCGGCGCGCAGTACATCATCCCCGTCCCCTTCGACCCCAGGCTGATCTCGGCGATCCCGATGGCCGTCGCCAAGGCGGCGATGGAGACCGGCGTCGCCCGCAAGCCGATCACCGATCTCGAAGCCTATGGCCGCCAGCTTTCCGCCCGCCGCGACCCGATCGCCTCGACGCTGCAGCGGATCTACGAGCGCGTCCGGCGCCAGCCGAAGCGCATCGTCTTTGCCGAAGGTGAAGAGGTGCAGGTCATGCGCTCGGCGATCGCCTATGCCAACCAGCAGCTCGGCACGGCGATCCTGCTCGGCCGCGAGGACCGCATGCGCGAGACGGCGGAGCGCGAGGGCATCGACCTCGACCGCCCCGGCATCCAGATCGCCAATGCCCGCGTTTCCAAGCGGGTCGGCGCCTATACCGACTATCTCTATGCGCGCCTACAGCGGAAGGGCTACCTGTTCCGTGACGCCCAGCGCCTGATCAACAACGACCGCAACCACTTTGCCGCCTGCATGGTCGCGCTCGGCGATGCCGACGGCATGGTGACGGGCGTCACCCGCAACTACTCGACCGCCCTTGAAGACGTGCGCCGCTGCATCGACCCGAAGCCGGGTCACCGGGTCATCGGCGTGTCGATCGCGCTTTGCCGCGGCCGCACCGTGTTGGTGGCCGACACGGCCGTGCACGACATGCCGTCTTCGGAGGAGCTCGCCGATATCGCCGAGGAAGCGGCAGGTCTCGCCAAGCGTCTCGGTTATGTGCCGCGCGTCGCGATGCTGGCCTATTCGACCTTCGGCCATCCCTCGGGCGAACGCTCCGAGCGAGTGCGCGAAGCGGTCAACATCCTCGACAAGCGCCGGGTCGATTTCGAGTATGACGGCGAAATGGCCGCCGATGTGGCGCTCAATCCGAAGGTGATGGAGCAGTATCCCTTCTGCCGTCTTTCGGGCACGGCCAACGTGCTCGTCATGCCGGCGTTCCACTCGGCCTCGATCTCCACCAAGATGCTGCAGGAACTCGGCGGCTCGACGGTCATCGGGCCTCTGCTGGTCGGCTTCGACAAATCGGTGCAGATCGTTTCAATGTCGGCGAAGGATTCCGACATCGTCAACATGGCGGCGCTCGCGGCCTACAACGCCGGAATGTGACATCGGCGGACAATGTTCGATTTCGAGACACGCCCTGTCCATCGATGGTGCAGGGCGTGCCGATCCGAAACAGAAACAATATAGAACTGCTTACAAAAGAAGAGCTCGACACCCTTGGGAAAGGGGTCGAGCTCAATACATAATGGAAGACTTACTTCCTATGCGATGAAATAATGTGGAGGTAGAGCAAAATACACGCCAATCTCATTTGAATCTGGCGGCTCTCTCCGTTAATCTTTCTATTATTTCGTCATAAAACCAAAACTCTTCTTGACAAGACTATCGTCCCTTTCGAGGCCGAAAGTCAAATCCATCCTTAATATCTGGTTAATTGCGTCGGCTGCCTGTCAGGATACCGACGTCGCGAACCGCCCGGCATCCGCGCCGTAATAATTGAGGTAGCGGCCGGAGATGTTGCTGATCGGCAAAACGATCAGCACGTCGGTGGTGCGGAAGGCATGATCGACCACAGCGCCATCGCCAACCATGGCCCCGAGGCGCATGTAACCCTTGATCAGCGGCGGCAAGGCGGCCAGCGCCTTCTTTGGATTGATGGCCTCGACCGGCATCATGTCCATGGTCCGGTGCAATTCGGGCCTCGCGGAGACGGCCCATTCGTCGCGCGCACGGATGTTGTGGTGAAGGAAGGAGAGCGCCAGGGCATGCTCGGCCGGAACGGTGCCCGGGAACGAGCCGCAGCCGAACATGGCATCGACGCCGTATCTCAATGCGTAGGCCCAGTTGCCCTGCCACAGCAGCTCCACCGTGCGCTTCGTGCGGTAATCCGGCAACACGCAGGAGCGGCCGAGTTCCATGAAGCGTTTGTTGGAATGGCGTGAGAGAAGTGCGCCGACATCGAATTCCGAAGCGGAGTAGAAGCCGCCGGCCCGCTCGGCCACATCCTGGCGCAGCAGGCGATAGGTGCCGACGATCTGGTCTTCCGGATCGCCCTCGATCGCCGTGTCGAGCACAAGCAGATGGTCGCAGATCGCGTCCCAGCTATCAACGTCGCGCTTGCGACGATCGAGGTCGGCGCCGACCTGCGCCTTCATCTCCTCGACGAAAACCTTGTAACGCACCGCCTGTGCAGCATCGATCTCCGATGCGTTGCGCGCAAGCCGGGTCTCCAGGTTGGCTATTCGACCGAGAACGTCGGTCGCCGGGGCGGTCATTGTCTTGCCGACGCAAGCCTGAGAAGTGTCTACCACGCTCGTCGAATCCAGAAGCTCGATCGTCATCCGCGTCATCCCGAATCATTCGTATCTGCCGGGCTTAGACCACGTTTCTGCAACAACATAGTGACATGAAAACGGCGCACAACCCCTGCCGGGACGGCGATACCGTTACGACTTCAGCCCTTACCGTATCTCGAGAAGGCGGCTTATTTCCGCCATCAGCCGCTGCGGATCCGCGGGCTTGGGCAGCACGACATCAGCGCCGGCCGCAATCAGCCTGTCCCTCACTTCCAGCCGCACGTCGGATGTGAGCACGACCACCGGAAGACGCCGCCCCGGCCCTATGACCTCGTTCTCGCGCAGGCGCCTCAACATCGAAAACCCGTCGCCGCCCGGCATGTTGAGATCGGTGACAACAAGCTCCGGCATCGCCTGGGACGGATCGCCTTTGCCGGAAAGGATCTGATCGACGGCACCAAAATCAGTCACCAAGCGAACCGTCAGTCCGGCGCGCTCCAGCACGGTGCGCACGATCAGTGCATTCACCGGATCGTCCTCTGCCAAAAGGATGCCGCGCGGGCTCTGTTTGGCGGGCGCAATCGTCGGCTCCTCCCGCAGGATCGGCCGGTTGTCGTTGATGGCGTCGCGTTTTTCGATGCCTTTCAGCCGCCCGAGCAGCACTTCGACCAACGACTTCTCGCGCAAGGGGCGGATCAGCCAGGCCTCGTAGCCGTCCATCTGGTCTACCGGATGGTGGTTGCGCTCCTCCGGATTGATCAGATAGGTCCGGCGCACGTCGAGGCGCGCCACCGCCGGCTGCAGGGCGAGAAGCTGCTTGAACTGACCGGCGTGGCGATGATCGACGATGATGTCGGTCAACGCAGCGCCGCCGGCAAGGACGTCCGAGATGACATTCTGCGCGGCGGCAAGCGTGGTTGCCCGATGGCAACGACCGCCGAGGGTGGCGATGGTGGAGGACAACGCAGCGGACGCCGGGCCATCCGGGGCCATCACAAGCACATGCGATCGGGCGAGCCTGACGCGCCGCTCCGGCGTGACACGCTCAACTTCGGCGAGCGGCAGGCGGATCTCAAAGCGGCTGCCACGCCCCGGTGCGCTCGATGCCGTCAGGCTGCCGCCGCAGGCCTGCATGATCCGACGCGAGATCGCCAGCCCAAGTCCCGTGCCCTTGGCGCGCTGCTCTTCATTTCCGGCTTGCTCGAACTCTTCGAAGATGCGCTTCAAATCGTCGCCCGACATGCCCGGCCCGGTGTCGTCGATCAGGATGCGAACGCAATCCTCGACGATATCGGCGCTGACGAAAACCCCGCCGATCTCGGTGAACTTCACGGCGTTGCCGATGACGTTGAACAGGACCTGGCGCAGGCGCGCCGCGTCGAACTCCATCAACGTCGGAACGTCGGCGGTGACGGTTGCGCCGATCTCGATGCCTTTTTCGTGCGCCCGGTTCGACAGCATCTCGACGACACTCTCGATGACGCCACGTGGGTCCTGCCGCGATGGCCGGAACTGGAAACGCCCGGCAGACAGCGACGAGAAATCGATCAGGTCCTCGACAAGCTGCACCAGTGCATGGCCGGACTGCTGCATGCCGGCCAGATAGTTCTTCTGCTCGCTCGACAGCCGGGTCTGGCCGAGCAGATGGCTCATGCCGAGGATACCGGAGAGCGGCGTGCGGATCTCATGGCTGACGGTTGCAAGCAGTCTCGACTTTGCCTGGCTTGCCTCTTCGGCGCGGCGGCGCGCGTCTTCGCGTTCCCGCGCGGCGCGTGCCTCCTCCGTCACGTCGCGCGCGATGCTGTGGCGCATCAGCCGGCCGCTTGCCGGATCCCTTGCGATGACGTCGTGCCAATCGTAGAGGCGCAGCCCTTCAGGTGCCGCGATCCGCACGAGATAGTGATTGGGTTCGATCTTCGGCTCAAAACTGAGGCCAATGGCAGCACAGGTCAGCCCTCTTGCATCGTCAAGTCCGCAGGCGCGATGAAAGGCGGCATTGGCATGGACGATCTTGCCGTCCATGCCACGCATGATCGCCAGGTCTCCAAGCGCATCGTGGATGGTCGAAAGCAGCGCCGAGGTTTCCTGGCGATCCCAGTCGCCGTCCTGCCTGATTTCCGCACCCGTCCTGTCGCTGTCGACAGCCCTGATGCCATCGGCAATCAACAGCAGCACACCGGCAAGACCAGCCGCCGCAACCGCAGCGGAGAACAGATAGAGACCGGCGGCGATACCGATCGCCAACACGAGACCGGAGGCGATGACCCCGAGAGATGCCAGCGAAAGACGGCGCAGCGAGTATGCCGATGCGCCGTCCTTGGATACTGCTCCGGAGCCATCCGCCGTGCTGCCAGCCGGCATCGCGCCGGTGGGCCGGGCTTGCGCACCGAAACCGGATTCGATCTGCTCCAACAATCGTGACGGCTCGCTCATGCCACTTGGCTAACACGGCAAGCGTTCGAAATGGCTTCAGCGCATCGATAAAATCTTAAGCGTTGGCCTTTTTCGCCTGCAGCAACTCGTCGAGAATGATCGCGCCGGCGCCAACGGTGATGAAACTATCGGCCAGGTTGAAGACGGCGAAGGACCATGTCTGCGTGTGAAACAGGATATAGTCGATGACGTAGCCGAAGATCAGCCGGTCGACGAGGTTGCCCAGCGCACCGGCAATGATCAGGGCATAGCCGAAATGCGCAAAGAACCTGTCCTTCGGCGTGCGCCGCCACAGCCACAGAACGAAGGCGACGACGACGAGACGCATGCCGACGATGAACCAGCCTTCCATGCCCGACAGCATCGAGAAGGCGACACCGTAATTGTAGGTACGGTAGAGCGCCAGCATCGGCACGACAGGAACCGCTTCATTGAATGGCAGATAGGCCTCGACCAGATACTTGATCAGTTGGTCGGCGGCGAGTGCCAAGGCGATGAAGACCGCGATCGGCAGCGGCCTCGAAAACAGGACCTGCTTTTCGCTCATGCGCCGGCATCCAGCGCCAGCAGATGGCGTCGCGCCTCAAACAGCATGATGCCGGTGGCGATGGCGAGATTGAGGGAATCGGCGCGCCCTGCCTGCGGAATGCGGGCAAGCGCTCCGGCCTCGCGGGCAAGCTCTTCGGGAAGGCCAGCCTGTTCGTTGCCCATCAAAAGCACCACCGGCTTCGACTTGTAGTCGATCGTCCGGTAGTCGACCGAACCGGCAAGATGCGTGGCCACGACTTTGACGCCGGCCTGCTTCTGCCATTTGACGAAGTCGTCGGCGCTGGCGCGCACGATCGGCATGGCGAACACCGAACCCATGGTCGCCCGCACGGTTTCAAGCGAGAAAGGATCCGTCGTTTCCCCAACGAGAATGATGCCGGAGGCGCCGGCCGCATCGGCCGTGCGGATAATCGTGCCGAGATTGCCGGGATCACGAACGCGGTCGAGCGCCACATAGGTCTCGCCGAGCTCGGGGCGGATATCCTTCAGCGCCCGGTAGCGCTGCTCGAAGATGCCAACGACCATCTGCGGATTGTCGCGCCGGGTGATCGTCGACAGCACCTTCTCGCTGACTTCCAGCACCAGCCCGCCGCGGGCAAAGGTCTTGGCCGCCACCTGTTCCACATGCGGCTTGCCCTTGGCGGCCTTGGCGTAGATCAGCGTCTTGATCTTCCAGCCGAGATCGAGCGCGTCGATCACCAGCTTCAAGCCCTCGGCCATGAAGGACCGCGTCTCGTCGCGATGCTTCTTCTGCGCCAGCAGCTTGATGTCTTTGATGATCGGATTGGTGAGGCTGGTGACTTCCTTCACCTGCCCGACCCGGCCTGCGCCGTGTTCGCTTCTGTCATTGCTCATTACGGCACCCAACGGCTGAAGAGAGATGTCGAAAGCGCCCGTCCCGGCTCGCGGCCGTCGAGCCCGCCTTCGCGGATGATGAGTTCGCCCGATTCGACCCGACCACCACGGCCGCGCATCGTCTCGCGCATCAGTTCATGGATCGAGTAGAAACTGGCCCGGATCGAATATGCCGTCAGCACTAGGCCGCGGGCCTCGGGCGACAGGATCTCGCGGCAGATGTCGAGCATCGCCGCCAGATGGTCGAAAAGTTGCCAGACCTCGCCGTTCGGACCACGCCCGAACTTCGGCGGGTCGGTCAGGATTATGTCATAGCGGCTGCCGCGCCGTTCCTCGCGCTGGATGAACTTCATCGCGTCGTCACAGATCCAGCGGATCGGCAGCTTTTCAGCGCGCGCCAGTGCCTGGTTCTCCCGGGCCCAGCCGATCGCCTTCTTCGAGGCGTCGACATGGGTCACCTCGGCACCGGCCTTGGCCGCGATCAGCGAGGCAACCCCGGTGTAGCCGAAGAGGTTGAGAACCTTGAGCGGACGGCGGGACGCCTCCACCTGATCCTTTACCCAGCTCCAGTGCGCGAGCTGCTCGGGGAAGACGCCGACGTGGCGGAAGGAGGTGAAACGGCCATGGAAGTCGGTGCCCAGTAGCTGCATCGGCCAGGTCTCGCCAAGAACCGCGCCTGGAAACCGCCAGCGGCCCATGCCGTCCTCGTCGGTATCGCCGGTGAAGATCGCGTCGGCGTTTTCCCACACGCTATCGGGCAGGGTTCGCGGCCAGAGCGCCTGCGCCTCGGGGCGCACGATGCGATAAGGTCCGTACTGCTCGAGCTTTTCGCCGGCGCCGCTGTCGATCAGATGATAGCCGGAAACGCCCGACGTCTCCAGAATAAGCGGCACATGTTCGCCCGGCTTGTCGCCGGAGCGGCGGGGGATGACGCGAACCGGAGCCTCGCTTTCGGCCTGTGCCCGCGGCGGCCTGTCGCGCGGCTCTACGGCTTTTGCCGTCGCCTGGACGGCGGCACGCTCCTTGAAGTCGCCTGACTTGGCAAAAGGTGGACGCTTCTTGTCAAGGCGGCCACCACCACGCGCCTCGGCTCCGCGGCCCTTCGCCGTCGTCACGGAGGCATTCTTCGACCGCCGGTCCTTTTCCTTCACGCTGAGATCCCTGGGCTTTGTTTTGTCACGAGGCGCTGCCCTTGCGAATATTGGATGCAATCGGGCCGGCACCATGAGGTATGCCGCCGCACCCCGGAATTCGAGGCGAGGCGTGTCTAGTTGCTGCAAATAGCACCGCTCATGCTCTTGGCAAAGCCGTTTCCGATTTGCCAAGATCAGTGCGGGAGCGAGAGTTGCATCAATCCATCGGTCGAAAACGAATTCAGGACAGGATTGCAAGGCGAATTCAGAGAATTACATGAACCTTCGCGCGCCCTGCTGGCCGCGCGGCACTGTCAATGGGAGGAATGCGCATGGACATGACCGGCGAAGAACGCATCTCGGCACCGCGTGATGCCGTTTGGCGTGGCCTCAACGACCCGGATATCCTGAAGCGATGCATCCCCGGCTGTCAGTCGATCGAGATGAAATCGCCGACCGAGCTTTCGGCCGTGGTCAAGATCAAGATCGGTCCGGTCTCGGCCTCCTTTACCGGCGACGTCATCCTGTCAAATCTCAACCCGCCCGAAAGCTACACGATTTCAGGCGAAGGCAAGGGCGGCATTGCCGGTTTTGCCAAGGGTGGCGCGGATGTGACCCTGGTCGACGACGGTGCGGAGACGCTGCTACGCTACGACGTCAAGGCGCAGATCGGCGGCAAGCTGGCACAGCTCGGCTCCCGGCTGGTCGATTCGACCGCCAAGAAGCTGGCGCAGCAGTTCTTTACGGATTTCAGCGCCGCTGTCGGTGGACCTGCGGAAGCGGTCGGCTAAAGGGCGACCGCCCTCGCTTTCAGCTCTGCGGGGCGGCGAGTGTTGCCTGGGTGGCCAGCTTCTCCGCCTGGCTGCGGTGCTTTTCAGCTTCGCGGTGCCATTTCAGCGCCTCGGTTGCCTCGTTGCGTGCGCGCCGACGATACTTGCCCTGGCTGAACCAGGTGGCGGCGGCACCGAGGATCAGACCGACGACGACGGCGAGAAACAGGAAGACGAAGAAGGGCGCACTGACCGACAGCAGGCTGTCTTCGGGCCGAAATGGATTGAGGGCCAACGTGACGCTCTGACGATTGGCGACGCTGAGCACGATCAGGATGACACCGACCGGGACGAGGAAAACGATGTTGATCAGTTTCTTGAGCATTCGGCGCTCCCGTTTTCCGGATCATCGCACAGGCCTCAGCGGCGACGACGACAATCCGGATTCATGACGATCGGGCAGGACGATCAGTCTTCTTCGTCGTTCATGCCCGGGTTCAGCCGCTCGCGCAGCTCCTTGCCGGTCTTGAAGAACGGCACCCACTTTTCCTCGACGAAAACGGAATCGCCGGTGCGTGGATTGCGGCCGGAGCGGGACGGCCGGTTCTTGACCGAGAAGGCACCGAAACCGCGCAGTTCGACACGGTTTCCGGCAGCCAGCGCGTCTGTGATCTCATCGAGCACCGCGTTGACGATGTTTTCGACGTCGCGGTGGTAGAGATGCGGATTGCGAGCTGCAACAATCTGCACCAGTTCTGACTTGATCACTGTCGCCCCCTTAAATTCTTGTTTGTTTTGCTTTTTCGGTCTGCATTGTGATTGCCGCAAGACAATGACCGGCGCTCATCGGGCGCGGACGGCCACATTACGGATCAGGCTGGGCATATGCTGCCATCCTCATTGAGCATCAACCTGCCAAACCGAAACAAGACCGTCAAGAAACAACTTGTCACCCCCGATTTTTTCGAGGCCTTTCATCGCCGGAAAAGCGTCATATCCCAACATCTTGACCCACTCGGAGACGGCCGATCCGAGGCCGAATGGCAGGGTCTGTCGCGGCGCTTCCCAATCAACCACGGCGAGGTCCTTCGACACCTTCCTGTCGGCCAGGAAGGCGCGGATTTCGTCGTCACCGCCAAGCTTGTCGACGAGTTTGAGGCCGAGCGCCTGTCGTCCGGTGAAAATCCGTCCGTCGGCAAGCAGGAGAGCCTCGTCGCGCGACAGCTTGCGGCGGTCTGCAACGAGGTCGACGAACCAGCCATAGCTGTCGTCGATCATTGCCTGGATCATCGCCTTGGCTTCGTCGCTCGGTGGGTGGAAGGGCGACGGCTCGGCCTTCAGCGGTCTGGACTTGATCGATTCCAGCGAGACGCCAAGCTTGTCCATCAGCTCCTTGACCTGGGGATACTGGAAGATGACGCCGATCGAGCCGGTGATCGAGCTTTCGCCGGCAACAATCGTATCGCCGGCAAGCGCGATCATGTAGCCGGCGGAGGCAGCCAGCGTGCGGATGTCGGAGACGACGGGCTTCTTGGCGGCGACCTTGCGGATCGCCTTGTAGATGACCTCGCCGCCATAGGTGGTGCCGCCGGGCGACGATATGGTCACCACCAGTGCCTTGACGGAATCGTTGTCCTCGATCCGCTGGAGCCGCTCCAGCAATTCGCGGTCGTCCTGGATCAGGCCCGAAATCGTCACGCGGGCGACATGATCGCGGGCACGTCCTGCGCTGTCGGCCCAGCCCGACCAGGAAAGCGTCACCAGAGCCACAACGGCAAGCAGGCCGGCGACGATCCAGCGCCAGAAGCTGAGCTTCCTGCGCAGGCTGCGGCGATCGGCGATGGCAAGTTCATCCATGTGGGTTTCTCCCGAATTGTTGGCGCAGCTTCTGTCCGTTTTCGATCGGGCATGTTATCTGCACGGCAAGTGGCATACTCAATAGACGCGGTCGGTCCCGGTTAAAAGCCGTGCCCGCCGTTTTCCTGTCTTCACGAAGTTTTTTGCGGCAGCATTGTACGGCGGCAAAAAATATCCATATTTGCGACAACTTACACGAATGTATGTAAAACGCGGCTCTCGCGAGAACGCTGAAAAGCAACGGAACCAACAGGTCTTCACATGTTAGATCATGCGCCAGCCCCCGGCTTTTTTGCCGACACGGGTGCGAGCTCGTCGGACGCCTACGCGCTCGCCGCGCGGCATTCGGCGCGCGTCAGGCGCCTGAAGATCATCCTGCCCGTGGTGGCCGGTATCATCGCGGCGATCTTTGCGGTCATTTCCTTCGTGCGCGCCTTCATGCCAGTCGATCTGCAACTCGATAGCGCAACGATCGAGGACGGCAAGATCGTCATGCAGAACCCTGCCATTGCCGGGCGCAACAAGCAGGGCATCAGCTATTCGATGAAGGCGCAGCGCGCGCTGCAGGATATCGTCAATCCCGATATCATCACGCTGCAGACGATCCATGCCGAAATGCCGGTCAACGAAAAGCTGATCGCCACGGTGGACGCGACCAACGGTATCTACGATCGCGGCGCCAATACGCTCGATATGAACGCCCCGTTCACGATTACCATGAATAATGGCGTCAACGCCGACTTCCAGTCGGCCTATCTGGACATCAATGCCGGCGAAATGGAAACGAAACAACCGATTGCGATCAGCATGAAGGGTGGTTCGATCATTGCGCAGCGGCTGCGAATGACGGATAAGGGACGCATAGTAACATTTGAGGGCATGGTCAGGGTCAATCTCGAACCCACCGCCATCCGCAAGAACACGAATTAGGATCTGGTGCATCCATGTCGGTACCCGCTACATTTTTCAGGATTTCAGCCAGCTTGGCCGTTGCCGGCATCGGCGCATTGATGATTGTTTCGGGCGCTTCAGCCCAGGCCACATCGAGCAAGATGAAGGGCCTCGAACTGTCGAACGACAAGCCGATCCAGATCGAAAGCGACAAGCTTGAAATCAAGGACCCGGAAAGCAAGGCGATCTTCACCGGCAACGTCAAGGTCGTACAGGGCACCACGACGCTTCAGGCCGGCAGCATGACGGTCTTCTACAAGTCCGGTGGCGGCTCGGTCTCGAGCGGCGACGCCGACATCGATCGCATCGAAGTCAGCCAGCGCGTCTTCCTGAGCTCCGGCACGCAGCAGGCGACCGCCGACAGCGGCGAGTTCGACATGACCAAGCAGACCTTCGTCCTGAAGGGCGACAAGGTCGTGCTGTCGGAAGGCAAGAACGTCTTCGTCGGATGCCAGTTGAATGTGCAGATGAACACGGGCGAAGCGCAGCTTGATGCGTGTGGCGGTCGGGTACAGATTCAGCTCGACCCGAAGTCGCAGAAGAAGAACTGACGTAGATCCGCTCGTGCAACTCCCCTTCCTTCACAAGCGCAAGCGCGTCCGCAAGCCGTCGGCAGCCACACCCGCTGCAGCCGGTCACGCGGTCGACAAGGCGCGTTACGACGGCACGCTGATCGCCCGTGGCCTGACCAAGGCCTATCGCGAGCGGCGCGTTGTCAACGGCGTGTCGCTGGTCGTTCGCCGCGGCGAAGCCGTCGGCCTGCTCGGCCCCAACGGCGCCGGCAAGACCACCTGCTTCTACATGATCACCGGCCTGGTGCCGGTCGACGAAGGCTCGATCGAGATCAACGGCAACGACGTGACGACGATGCCGATGTATCGCCGCGCCCGCCTCGGCGTCGGCTACCTGCCACAGGAAGCCTCGATCTTTCGCGGGCTGACGGTGGAGGAAAACATCCGCGCCGTGCTCGAAGTGCACGACAAGAACCAGGAGCGGCGCGAAAGCAAGCTCAACGACCTGCTCGGCGAGTTCAACATCACGCACCTGCGCAAGTCGCCGGCCATCGCCCTTTCCGGCGGCGAGCGGCGGCGTCTCGAAATTGCCCGTGCGCTGGCGACCGACCCGACCTTCATGCTGCTCGACGAGCCATTTGCCGGCGTCGATCCGATTTCGGTTGCCGACATCCAGGCGCTGGTGCGCCACCTGACGTCGCGTGGCATTGGCGTGCTGATCACCGACCACAACGTGCGCGAGACGCTGGGCCTGATCGACCGGGCCTATATCATCCACGCCGGCGAAGTGCTGACCCACGGCCGCGCCAACGATATCGTCACCAATCCGGACGTACGCCGGCTCTATCTCGGCGATAATTTCAGCCTTTGACGTGATCCGCGGGCGAATCCGACATCTCGGCCCGCGGTCGCGCTTGACCAAACCTCTCCAATAAGCAATTTTTGGGCCAAATGAAAAACCGGGCCGCCCAATGACGCGACCGGTGGAAATTTCGTCGGGAGTTTCAGGTCCGCATGGCATTGTCGGCCAGCCTTCATCTGCGCCAGTCCCAGTCGCTGGTCATGACCCCGCAGCTGATGCAATCGATTCAGCTGCTGCAGATGACGCACCTGGAGCTCAACCAGTTCATCGCGCAGGAAGTCGAGAAGAATCCGCTGCTCGAGCTTCAGGGCAATGACGACGACTTCGGCGGCAGCTCCGAACACGGCAGCCGCGAAGAGCCGACGTCCGGATCCGGCGAGGATTTCGGCGCAACGGAGGAGGCGTCGGGCCAGCGAGACCTCTACGACAACGCCATGGCAACCGGAGGCGAGCGTCTCAACGAACAGCTCGACGCGGACTTCGGCAACGTCTACCAGGACGATACGGCGCCGCAACGCGCCGACGCGCCGGAACTGCTCGGCCAATGGAAGTCGATGCCCGGCAGCGGTGAAGGCGGCGACTACGATTTCGACGACTTCGTCGCCGGCACCAAGAGCCTGCGCGAGACGCTTCTGGAGCAACTGCCCTTTGCGCTCTCCGTCGCATCCGACCGGCTGATCGCCCAGCACCTGATCGACCAGCTCGATGAGGCAGGCTACCTGCAGGCCGACCTGCAGGAGGTCGCTGAGCGCCTCGGCGCCGCCAGCGCCGATGTCACGCGCGTCCTTCTCACCTTGCAGCAGTTCGACCCGCCGGGCGTGTTTGCACGCACACTCAGCGAATGTCTTGCGATCCAGCTGCGCCTTCGCGATCGACTCGATCCGGCGATGGAGGCTCTCGTCGCCAACCTGGAGCTTCTGGCCCGGCGCGATTTCGCCAACCTCAAGAAAATCTGCGGCGTTGACGAAGAAGACCTGATCGACATGCTGGCCGAGATCCGCAAGCTCGACCCGAAGCCGGGCACGAGCTTCGAGACCAGCGTCAGCGAAGCGATCGTTCCCGATATCGTCGTGCGGGCAGCACCTGACGGGACCTGGCTCATCGAGCTCAATCCGGACGCCCTGCCGCGCGTCCTCGTCAATCAGGCCTATTTCACCTCCGTGTCACGCGGCACCGAAAAGAACAGCGCCGACCAGGCCTTTCTCAACGAATGCCTGCAGACCGCCAACTGGCTCACCCGCAGTCTCGATCAACGCGCCAAAACGATCATGAAGGTCGCCGCCGAGATCGTTCGCCAGCAGGATGCGTTCCTCGTCCATGGCGTCGGGCATCTGCGGCCCTTGAACCTGAAAACCGTGGCGGACGCTATCAAGATGCACGAGTCGACGGTCAGCCGCGTCACCTCGAACAAGTACATGCTGACACCGCGCGGGCTGTTCGAATTGAAGTACTTCTTCACCGTGTCGATCAGCTCGGCCGAGGGCGGTGACAGCCATTCGGCCGAAACCGTGCGTCATCGCATCCGCACGATGATCCATGAGGAAAGGGCCGACGCCGTGCTGTCCGACGACGATATCGTCGACAACCTCAAGCAGGCCGGCGTCGATATCGCGCGCCGCACGGTTGCGAAATACCGCGAGGCGATGAACATCCCCTCCTCCGTCCAGCGACGGCGGGAAAAGCGAGCGCTGGCCAAGGTATCGGGCTTCTGAACCCGTCAAAAGAGCGCCTTTAAGTTAAGGTGCGTTAACTTTTTTGCGACCTTCGATTGACTCTCCGCGACGCAGGGGATATGAGCCCGCCGCAATTGCCGAGGACACGGTCTTCCTCGAGCGGCCGGTACGACCGGCAGGTGCGACACAGAGGCTCCCGCAAGCGTGAAAGGCTTGGATGACGGGAGCGCTTGGAATAGACTGGCTGCGCAAATCACGAAATAGAGAGGAAACTCCATGAGTGTGCGTGTATCCGGTAAACAAATGGAAATCGGCGATTCGTTCCGCGCCCGCATCGGCGACCAGATCGAACAGGCCGTTACCAAATATTTCGACGGAGGATATTCAAGCCAGGTCACTGTGGAAAAGTCTGGGCCGCGCTTTAGCGCCGACTGCAAGCTTCATCTCGATACGGGCGTGGTTATGCAGGCGAGCGGACAGGCCAACGATCCTCAGGCTGCCTTTGACGCAGCGTCGGAGCGCATCGAAAAGCGCCTTCGCCGCTACAAGCGCAAGCTCAAGGACCACCACAACGGTAATGGTCAAGGTACCGAGGTGGCTTACACAGTGATGGACTCGGTGCCGTTCGAGGATGACGAAGTCCCCGAGGATTACGCACCGACGATCGTTGCCGAGAGTTCGAAGCAATTGAGGACGATGTCTGTCGCGAGCGCTGTGATGGCGCTCGACATGACGGATGAGCCCGTTTTGATGTTCCGGACGCCCGGCAAGGCAGAGTTGAATATCGTCTACAGACGCAACGATGGAAACATTGGCTGGATTGACGCTGCCAATATCAAGGGATGAGTGGAAAAGGGGAGCGCCGGTGTGCCGGCGCTTCCTCCACTTGGATCAGCGGACAGGCCGGAAAATACGACTTTTCTGTGCATGGGACCCGCCAAGACAAAGATGGTTAGAGCCATTGCGACGCATTTGTGATGATGTTGTCCGGCTCTAACCGGCGAACGAGGACAAAAGAATGGCATTGGCAGGTCTACTGCACCAAAATGCGATCATCCCGGCCATGAGGGCCAACTCGAAAAAACAGCTCCTTCAGGAATTGGCGGCAAAAGCGGCAAAGATCACCGGGCTCCCGGAGCGCGAAATTTTCGATGTCATCCTGCAGCGTGAACGGCTCGGCTCTACCGGCGTCGGCAACGGCATCGCCATTCCGCACGGCAAGCTGAACAACCTGCCATCGATCATCGGGATCTTTGCCCGGTTGGACACGCCGGTGGATTTCGAAGCCCTCGACGACCAGCCTGTCGACCTCGTCTTCCTGTTGCTTGCGCCCGAAGGCGCCGGCGCCGACCATCTGAAGGCCCTGTCGCGCATCGCCCGCGTGCTGCGCGACCACGATATGGTGGCAAAGATCCGATCGAGCGATTCCGCCAACGCCATCTACACGCTGCTCAACGAGGACACGACCTCTCACGCCGCCTGAGCAATCGCCCGCACCTCCCGTCAGTAAATCTGGCTGTCAGCAAATCTGGCCGTCAGTAAATCTGCCGGCGGTTCAGATGATCTATGAAAATCCGAAACAGGGCGCCCTGGCTCGAAATACCGAGCCGGCGGTAAATGTTCTTGCGGTGAATGCGGACGGTTCCTTCGGCGATGTTCATCGTCTTGCCGATCGACAGATTACTGTGCCCCCGCAGGATCAACCGCACGATGTTGCGCTGCTGCCGGGTCAGGCGCTCGGCACAGAGGCTGTCGAACGCGGTCTCGATCGCGTCGTCGTCCCGAGGTGCCGCCGCGACGACTTCACTCTGCTGGCGCCAGTTCGACCGCACGGCCTCGCGCACGATCGGCTCGTAGATCCTCAGGCGCTCCAGTTCCTCGTCGGTGAACGGCGTGCCGCCGCGACCGCGCATCAGGGAATAGGTCGCCTGGACCTGGTTATCGAGCGGAATGACGAAGCCGATCTCCTCGACCAGAACGCCGCTTTCCATCGAGATGCAGGGATGCACTTCGGCCGAACTTGAAAAATCCGAATGGAAGAACTGGTCCGGCGCCAGCTCGCGCATGCGCCACAGCCCCGCCGGCTGGCCGCCGCTACAGGCGACATAGAACGGGTCGAGCAGGTAGGCGCCGCCGAGATAGGCGGAAAGCGCGCTGGCGGACACCTTCGCCGTATAGCCGTCATGCAGCACGATCGGCCGCTTGTCATAGGGATAGGCGAAGGCGACCGAGAGGTCGAAACTTGCGACCGAGCGCAGCATGCGGTCGAGCGCGCCGCCGAAATCCTGCGTTCCGATCAATCCGATCAGGGCCGAAATATCGGCCGATTCCCGAGCCAGCATGCGCGTCGAACTCTCCCCCTGCCCGCGTATCCCCCATGGGATATCGACAGCCCTTACTTCGTCAACAATAATCCATCCCATGAGGACCGAGATCGCCGCACGAGACCGTGTGGCGCTTGAGCGCAAGGGGGATCAGATGGCAGGCCGACTTTCGGGAAAAGTGGCGTTGATCAGTGGCGGGGCCGGCGGCTGCGGGCTTGCCGCCTCCGAACTCTTCGCCCGCGAGGGTGCAAAGGTCGGCATCGTCGATCTGCCGCGCAGCAAAGGCGAAGAGGTGGCCGCCGCCATCCGTGCGAACGGCGGCGAGGCGATCTTTGCGCCGGCGGATGTCTCGGTCTCGGCAGAGGTCAGTTCCGCCGTCAAGGCGGTCGCGGCGGCCTTCGGCGCGATCACCGTTCTCTTCAATCACGCCGGCATCCTGGCGGTCGGACCCTTCCTCGAAACGGAAGAGGACGAGTGGGACCGACTGATGGCCGTCAACGTGCGCAGCATGTTCCTAATGACCAAGGCGGTGCTGCCGGGCATGCTCGCCGCCGGCGGCGGCAGCATCGTCTGCACCTCGTCGATCTCGGCCGTGGCGGCGACGCCTATGGAGGTTCTCTACGACACGACCAAGGGCGCCTGCCACATGTTCGCCCGCGCCATCGCCGTCGAATTCCGCGACCGCGGCATCCGCTGCAACGCGGTCTGCCCCGGCTTCATCGCCACCGATCACGGCAAGCGCGAACTGGTCGGCCTCAGCAAATACGGCGTCGACGTCTCTGAGGCGGCGATCGCCGCCCAGCAGGGCCGCATGTGCGATCCGAAGGAAGTGGCGAACGCCGCACTGTTTCTGGCCAGCGACGAGGCGAGTTTCGTCAACGGCACGCATCTGTTCGTCGACAATTGCTTCACGGCGGCCTGAGAGAGGGGAAAGACATGCTTCAATCAGGTGGCCACTGGCGCAACTGGGTCGGAAACCAATCATGCATCGTACGCCAGCGCGGCGCGCCGGAGAGCGAGGCGGCGCTCGCCGAAATGGTTCGCGAGGCGACGTCGCAGGGGCTCAACGTGCGCTGCGCCGGCTCCGGCCATTCCTTCACGCCGGTGGCTTTGACCAGCGGACTGCATCTGACGCTCTCGAACATGCAGGGCATCGTCAACATCGACCAGGCGCGCAAGCGCATCGCCGTGAAGGCGGGCACGACCATCAATCAGCTCGGCAAGGTCCTGAAGTCGAGCGGTCTCTCGCTCATCAACCAGGGCGACATCGACAGCCAGGCCTTGGCAGGCGCGCTGACCACCGGCACCCATGGCACCGGGGCCACGCTCGGCAACATGGCCTCGCAGATCGTCGGCATGCGGCTCGTGCAGCCGGATGGCAGCATTCTCGTCGTAGACGAGACGACGCCGGATCTCCTGGAGGCGGCGCGCGTCTCGATCGGCATGCTCGGCGTGATCTCCGAGATCACGCTGCAGGCGATGGACAGTTACAACCTGCACGAAAAGCTCTGGCGCTGCACCTTCGACGAGATGATCGAGCAGCATGACGAGCTTGCGGCCAAGCACCGGCACTTCGGCTTCTTCTGGTGCCCGGTTCCCGAGAGCCGGCACTGCTACTGCCTGCCGGACACCGCATCGGTTTCGACCACCGACAAGACCTCGGATGTCTGCGAAATGAAGGTGATCGACATCACCGACCGCCCGCCGATGGAACAGGGTTTTGAGAAGATCGCCTATTCCTCGGAGATCTATCCGATCGAATACGTGCCGAACTTCCACGAGCTGGAATATGCGGTGCCCGTTGCCCATGGCAAGGATGCCGTCAAAGCAGTGCGCAAGCTGATGCTGGAAAAGCACCCGACCTGTATCTACCCGATCGAGTACCGGTTCACCGCAGGCGACACCGGCTGGATAAGCCCGTTCTTCGAACAGGATTCGATCACGCTTTCGGTCTCGGGCGAACCGGGCACGGACTACTGGGAATACTTGAAGGATGTCGACACGATCCTGCGCCAGTACGGCTCACGGCCGCATTGGGGCAAGCTGCATTTCCTCGGCGCCGAGGACGTGACCGCGCTCTACCCAAGGTCTGGTGATTTCCGGGCGTTGCGGGCAAGGATCGACCCGGAGGGACGCTTCCTCAACGACCACCTGCGGCAGCTGTTTGGCTGATACCGGCCTTGCGTTGATGAAACCGCCAAAACAAGAACGCCGCGCGTCCGGAGGGACGCGCGGCGTTTCAGCAATTCAGAGCGCAGCTCAGGCCGCCGGGCTGTCGCCCTCTGTCGCGGCGGCCTTCGGGCCGCCCTTGGACACGCCGACCATGGCCGGGCGCAGAACGCGATCGCCGATGGTGTAGCCGGCCTGGACGACCTGCAGCACCGTGTTGTTCGGCACATCGGCGTTCGGGATTTCGAACATGGCCTGGTGGAAGTTCGGGTCGAACTTCTGACCTTCCGGCTCCAGCTTCTTCACGCCGTGGCGCTCCAGCGCCGACAGCATGGCGCGCTCGGTCATCTCGACGCCTTCGATCAGGGCGTTGAGGCCGGTTTCGCCGGCTTCCTTGGCTTCCGCCGGAATGGCATCGAGCGCACGGCGCAGATTGTCGGAGACGGCCAGCATGTCGCGGGCAAAGCCTGCGACCGAATAGGACTTGGCATCCTTGACGTCGCGCTCGGTGCGGCGGCGCAGGTTGTCCATCTCGGCAGCGAGCCGCAGATACTTGTCGCGCAGGTCGTTGTTCTCGGCGCGCGCAAGTTCCAGCGGATCGGGTTCGGCAACCGGCGCCGCTTCCACAGCCTCGGGTGCAGCGTTGACTGCCTCGTCGGTGGCGGCAGCTTCGTGTCCGTGCTTGTTTGTTTCGTCGGTCATGACGTTCTCCGGTGTATCGTCTGTCGTGTCTTTCGCATTTTCACACCCGCGCGCAACGATGGCCGCATGGCGTAAGAATGCCCAGTGACTGGATTTGATGCCGATATCGAGGTTTAGGGCCGAAAAATCAAGGGTACAATGCAGTCTGTGGCCAAAAGCGCTCGTTCAGCGCGAAAGCCGCGACATCAGCTGCGCGGTATAATCGACCATCGGCACGATGCGCGAATAGTTGAGCCGCGTCGGACCGATGACGCCGACGGCGCCGACGATCCGATCTTCGCTGTCGCGATAGGGCGCTACGATCAGCGACGAACCAGACAACGAAAACAACTTGTTCTCCGAGCCGATGAAGATCCTGACGCCAGGACCGCTCTCGGCGAGATCGAGCAGCTCGATCAGGCTGTCCTTCTTTTCCAGATCGTCGAAGAGCATGCGCAGGCGGTCGATATCCTCGGTACCCTCAAGGCCCTCGAGCAGGTTCGCCCGGCCGCGAACGATCAGTCGCGCCGGCTTCTCATCGCCTTCGCTGCCGGACCAGATCGCCAGCCCGCGCTCAACCAGGTCCTGGGACAGGGCATCGAGTTCGCTGCGCACGGTCTGCTTGACCGTTTCAAGCTGCGAGCGCACTTCGCCGATCGTCTGGCCGGCGAGATGGGCGTTGAGGAAGTTCGCCGCTTCCGTCAGTTGCGAACTCGTCACGCCGGCGGGAAGCTCGATGATGCGGTTTTCGACCTGATCGTGTTCGCCGACGAGCACGGCGAGCGCCTTGGTCGGCGCCAGCCGGATGAACTCTACATGCTTCAAGACCGGATCGTTCTTGGCGGTGATGACAAGGCCGGCGCCGCGCGACATGCCTGATAGCATCTGGCTTGCCTCGGCCAGCAACGTGTCGACCGGCTGCGTATGATCGCTGCGCCGGACGTGGCGGTCGATCGAGGCGCGGTCCTCCGGGGAGAGATTGCCGACCTGCATGAAGGCGTCGACGAAGAAGCGCAGGCCCGTCTGCGTCGGCAGCCGACCGGCGCTGACATGCGGCGAATAGATGAGCCCGAGATCTTCGAGATCGCTCATCACATTGCGCACGGAGGCCGGCGACAGCGACATCGGCAGCAACCGCGAAAGGTTGCGGGAGCCGAGCGGTTCGCCGTTGTTCAAATAGGTTTCGACGATGCGACGGAAGATTTCACCGGAACGCTCGTCCAGCGCCGCCGCGATATCGGTCACTCCGGGATTGCGCAGTACCATGTCGCTCCATGTTCGCAGGCCAATCCTGCCGCCGGAAATATAGTGATCCCCGCGCCCGATAGCAAAAGGGAAAAATCGCCGCGATCCCCAGCTATCCACCGGTTCCCTTTACCTCTGCCATGCTCTAGAAGGCTCACCAGATACGATAGGAGTTTGATGATGCGGCCATCCGGCAGAAAAATCGACCAAATGCGCAAGGTTTCGTTCGAGCGCAATTTCTCCAAGCACGCGGAAGGCTCCTGTCTGGTGCGGTTCGGCGATACGCACGTTTTGTGCACCGCCAGCCTTGAAGAGAAGGTTCCGGCCTGGCTGCGCAACGGCGGCAAGGGCTGGGTGACGGCCGAATACGGCATGCTGCCCCGCGCCACCGGCGAGCGCATGCGCCGCGAAGCCTCGAGCGGCAAGCAGAGCGGCCGCACCCAGGAAATCCAGCGCCTGATCGGCCGGTCGCTGCGCGCCGTCGTCGATCTGCCCGCGCTCGGCGAGCGCCAGATCTCGATCGACTGCGACGTCATCCAGGCTGACGGCGGCACGCGCACCGCCTCAATCACCGGCGCCTTTGTGGCGCTGCACGACTGCCTGAAGTGGATGGAAGCCCGCAACATGGTGAAGGTCGAGAAGGTCCTGAAAGACCATGTCGCCGCTATCTCCTGCGGTATCTTCGCCAACCAGTCGATCATCGACCTCGACTATCTCGAAGATTCCGCTGCCGAGACGGACGCGAACTTCGTCATGACCGGAACCGGCGGCATCGTCGAGATCCAGGGCACCGCCGAAGGCAAGCCCTTCAGCGAAGAGGAATTCGCAGGCCTGCTCGGGCTTGCAAAGACCGGTATCGCCGAGCTCGTCGCGCTGCAGAAGCAGGCGATATCAGGCTGACGAAAAGGACGGAGACCATGGCCCCGGCGCTCGAAGGCATTCTCGAGACCGCGCTCTATGCGTCGGATCTCGACAGCGCCGAGGCCTTCTACGGCGGCGTGCTCGGGCTGGAAAAGATTACGCGCGCCGGCAATCGGCATGTGTTCTTCCGTTGCGGCCCGGGCGTTCTGCTGATTTTCAATCCGACGGAGACGATCAAACCGCCTCTGTCGCATGGCACCACCGGCCAGGGCCACATGTGCTTCCGCGTCGCACGCGAGGCGCTCGATGCGTGGAAAGCCAAACTGGAAGCAGCCGGCATTGCGATCGAGGCCGATGTTGCCTGGCCGAACGGCGCCCGGTCCTTCTATTTCCGCGATCCGGCTGGAAACAGCCTGGAATGCGCGGAGCCGGGCCTCTGGTCCATCGAATGAAACGTGGCCCCTGCGCCCGCATCTTTTAAGAGACGACACATCATGCGCACATTGGATGACAAGACACTCATCGTCGCCAGCCACAACGCCGGCAAGATCCGCGAGATCCGCGACCTGATCGGCCCGCTCGGCTTCCAAGCCAAGTCGGCGGCCGACCTCAACTTCGTGGAGCCGGACGAAACCGGCACGACGTTCGAAGAAAACGCGACGATCAAGGCGCTAGCCTCGGCCAAGGCATCGGGTCTGCCGGCGCTTTCGGACGATTCCGGCCTGGCGATCGACGCGCTTGACGGCGCGCCCGGCGTTTACACCGCCAATTGGGCCGAGCGCGAAGACGGCAGCCGCGATTTCGCAATGGCGATGCAGAAGGTCGAGGACGCGCTGCAGGACAAGGGCGCAAGCGCGCCTGAGAAGCGCACGGCCCGTTTCGTCTCCGTGCTCTGCCTTGCCTGGCCGGACGGCCATGTCGAGCTTTTCCGCGGCGAAGTCGAGGGCCACGTCGTCTGGCCGCCACGCGGCGACCAAGGTTTTGGCTATGATCCGGTCTTCCAGCCGAAGGGGTACGACACCACATTCGGCGAAATGAGCGCAGACGAGAAACACGGATGGAAGCCGGGCGATAGTGAAGCCTTGTCGCACCGCGCCCGCGCGTTCAAGATCTTCGCCGAAACCTGCCTTGGAGCCTGACGCGGAAACGTGTATGCGGTGTGCCGCACCGTCGCCGTTCCAGTTTACGAGAACAGATCACGTTCATGACTTTGGATCGATCGGGCCAACGTCATCGAGATCCACCGCATGAGAGACGCAACAATGCAGACGGCCACGCTATCGGCGATCGGTGACGGCATGGACCCCGGCTTCGGGATCTATGTGCACTGGCCGTTCTGCGCGGCCAAGTGCCCCTATTGCGACTTCAACAGCCATGTGCGCCACCAACCGGTCGACCAGCCGCGCTTCGTCGCCGCCTTCCTCAAGGAAATGGCAGACGCGCGCGAGCTTTCCGGTCCACGCACGGTCACCAGCATCTTCATGGGTGGCGGCACGCCGTCGCTGATGGATCCGGCAACCGTCGATGCCATCCTTTCGGGCATCGCCCGCGAATGGCATGTGCCCGATGGCATCGAGATCACCATGGAGGCGAACCCTTCGAGCGTCGAGGCGACGCGCTTCCACGGTTACCGCGCCGCCGGCGTCAACCGGGTCTCGCTGGGCGTCCAGGCGCTGAACGACCGGGATCTCAAATTCCTCGGGCGGCTGCACAATGTCGAGGACGCGCTGAAGGCGATCCGACTGGCGCGCGAAATCTTCCCACGCATGTCCTTCGACCTGATCTATGCCCGCCCCAACCAGACCGTCGAGGAATGGGAGCGCGAGCTCAAGGAGGCGGTCTCCTATGCCGTCGACCACCTGTCGCTCTACCAGTTGACGATCGAGGAAGGCACGCCCTTCTTCGGCCTGCACAAGGCCGGCAAGCTGATCGTTCCTGATGGCGAGCAATCGGCGGTCCTCTATGAGGCGACCCAGGACATCACCGCGTCGATCGGCATGCCGGCCTATGAGGTGTCCAACCACGCCCGCCCGGGCGCCGAAAGCCGCCATAACCTCACTTACTGGCGCTATGGCGACTATGCCGGCATCGGCCCAGGTGCCCACGGCCGTCTCAGCGTCGGTGGCGCCAAGGTGGCAACAGCAACCGAACGCAAGCCGGAAGAATGGCTTCGACTGGTCGAAACACACGGCCACGGCATGGTCGAGCGCGAAGTGCTCGATCTGGAAGCGCAGTCGGACGAATTGCTGCTGATGGGGCTGCGGCTCAAGGAAGGCGTCGATCTCGCCCGCTGGCAGACGCTGTCCGGGCGCGATCCCGATCCGGACCGCGAACAGTTCCTGATCGACCATGGCTTCATCGAGCGGCTGGGCAACTCGCGCCTGCGCTGCACGCCCTCGGGCATGCTGATCCTCGACGCCGTCGTCGCCGACCTCGCCTGCTGACGCGCTTGCGGGCGGGCGAAAGCCCGGCCCGTATTACCCGACGGGAAAAGGATCAGTCGTGCGTTTCGCCCGATAGCGGCGTCGCGCGCATTGATGGTCTGGCTTCGAAGGCATCAAACCAGTCGGTCAGCGTCTTGCGGTCACGGAACGATGGCAGATGGCGAAAAGCCATCCAGGACAAAGTCGTCGCAAGAGCAACGTGACCGATATCGAGCGGCGCATCGACATCGAGCGTCTGCTCCAGCCAGTCATAGGTCTGTTCGACCTTTTCGCTGTAGCCGTCGGCCAGGGCCGGGTAGCGCAGACCTGCCGGACGCCGATCCGTTTCCCAGCGAAGCCCGATCCCCGCCTGCGCCAGGCCTTGCGCGACGGCCTGCAATCTCAGCGCCCGCCAGCGCGCCTCGCCGCTTTCGGGGATCAGTTTGCGGCCGTCATGAAGCGTATCGAAATAGGCGCAGATGACGTCGGAATCGAAGATCGCCTCATCCTCGGGGCGCAAGAGCACCGGCACCTTGCCGAGCGGGTTTTCGGCATGAACCTTTTCGTTGCGCAGCGTCGGGCTGGTTTCGTGATGGATCACCTGCAAGCGCTCGGCGATGCCGACCTCGTGGGCGAAGACGAGCGCCTTGCGGGCAAAGGGAGAGTGGGTCTGGTAGTAAAGGATCATGGTGCCTCGCGCGCATTGTGAAATCATCGATCCCGCGAAGATGTATTGCATCGATCAAGAGAAAGGCGCTCTGTTTTGGAGCGCCTTTCGCAAGTTTGTTTCGTCGCTCAGGATTTGAACGGATCGCCCTTCTCGACGTTGAGTGCGATGCCGCGAGCCACCAGCCGCGCCATCTGAGCCAGATCGACCTCGCCCAGTGCTTTCACTTTGATGAAGGCCATGTCGCCCTTGCCGCCACCCTTGGCCAGGCGCGGGTCTAGGTCGAGCATATCGGCGCCGCGCCAGAAGCCCAGCGTCACGTGATCCTTGGCGGCCTTGATCAGGCAGACCGGTCCGCCGGCCTCATAGATCGGATGGCCCCATTTCACGCTGTCTTTGGTGCCGCCGGCAGCGAGGATGGCGCCGTGCAACGCCTTCGCCACATCAGCCGGCGTACCCGAGAGGCCGGTGATGTAGTCGTTGACCGTCTTATTCATGCTTCAAGGTCTCCTTGTCGGCCGTGTTTAGTTCGTGAACGGTATAAGGTCGCGCACGCGACGGTCTCTCAGCCAGAGACCAGCCCAGGCGATGACGCCGAGGTAGAAGCCGAACAGCAGATGAGTGAAGACAGGGCTGTCAGCGCGCAGATGGGTCGCCATGGCGCCACCGAGGTAACCAGTCAGCAGAATGGCGCCGAGAACTGACGTTCTCGGGATCGTATAAAGCACGGCGCACAGCAGTGTGAGCACGCCGAGCATGCGCGCAAGGCCGACGTCGGCGGGGTAACCGAGTACGGCGAGTGTCTCAGTCACCACGTCGAGCGGCACCAGTTTGATCGCGCCGTCGAAAGCCAGAAAGGCAACGACCAGGCCGCTCAGCACGCGGCCGAGGATCACCATTTTTCCGGCCGGAGCCGTCATAGCAAGCGCAGTACTCATTCGGGGAGGTCTCCTCGTATCCCGTTGTCACCAATCGATTTTTCAGTCTGTCTTTTTCACCGGCCCGACGATGCCCCAGCGGATGCCGAAGGGGTCACGCAGTTGGCCATAAAGGTCACCCCAGAAGGCGACGCCGAGCGGCATCGTCGCCTCGGCGCCGGCGGCAACCGCACGGTCCCACCAGAACTGCGCGTCCTCGACCACCAGATGCAGGACGACGCCCTGCTGCTCGGCATAGGCCATGCCGTGTTCCGGGAAGGGATCGTTGAGCATCAGCGCGCCGCCATTGATCGTCAGGTGGCAATGCACCAGCCGTTTGCCGTCTTCAGCGAGCATGCGTCCGCCATCGGTTGCGGCAAAGGCACGGGTGTAGAAATCGGCAGTCGCGGCCGCATCCTCAACGCAGAGATAGGCGATCGGGCCTGGCATCGGCAGCGCTGCCGGCGCCTGCCAGTCGACCGAAGACGACGGATTGAGATCGATGGCGGCCTTGAAGCTGCCGTCCATGTAGAACGGCACGGACTCGTGCTGATGCGCGATCTTCCAGCCGTCCGCCATGCGTTTCAGGCCAAGGGTCTGGCGGAACCAGACCGATATCTTGCCGGCATCGATCTTCTCGCCGGAAAGCTCGGTCAGCATCGAGACGAAAGCAACGTCGCCGCCGGCCGAGATATCGAGATCCTCGAAACGGTAGCCGAGCGGTCCACGCCAGGTGGAAAACCACTGTTCAAGCCCGCCCTCGCCGGCATCGGAGGACTTCAGCGGCGGCGCCAGCGAGAAGAGCACGCAGTCGGGCGTGCCATGGCCGATGACGCGCTTGGCGTCCTTTGTGCGCAGGGCATCCGCCCAGTCATCAATCACCGCACGGATTTCGGCGACGGCAGCACTCTTGTTGTCGATTACGGACATGACGGGTCTCCTTTCCCTATGCTGGTCGGCGTGAAGAAGCGACTTCACGCGGCGGGTTTCAAAGTTGCTTGGCTGTCCCTTCGAGCTGGGTGGCGCATTGGCCCCAGCCCTGGTGAAAGCCCATCTTTTCGTGGGCTTCGCGATCCTCCACAGACCAGTGGCGGACGCGTGCCGTGTAGCGGGTCTGCGTCCCGACATCCTCGAAGGTGATCGTCACGACCATGAACGGCTTGTCGGAGGGTGCCCACGCATCGGTAAAGGCATCTGTGAAAACCAGTTTCTCGTTCGGCACCACTTCGAGATAGACACCGAGATTGGGATAGTCCTCTCCCTCGGGCGAGCGCATGACGATGCGGTTGGCGCCGCCGGACCGAACGTCCAGTTTCGCCTCCGGCGTCGTCCAGGGCGAAGGCGCGAACCACTTCTTCAGCAGTTCGGCATCCGTCCAGCAGCGGTAGACGAGCTCGCGTGGCGCATCTATCAGGCGGCTGATGACCAGCTCGCGGTCGTCGGCGGCTTTGATTTCGGTGATAACGGTCATTTTTGCTTCTCCGTCTGCGGGTTCATTCCAAGGACGAAGTTGCAGCGACGGTTCCGACAACCGCCGAGACGACTTTTATCTTTTTTCTTCTTCGAGGTTTTTTCCGCACTCATCCTTGCACAGATGATCGAGCTGCATGCGGATGTGAGAGGCCTCCGCGGCATTGGTGGCGAGCGCAATCGCCCGGTCGAAGGCGACGCGCGCCTCGCGAACCCGGCCAGCCTGCTTCAACAGCGCCCCGTTCAACCCATGGAAGTAAAAGTAGCCGGCGAGTTTTTCGGCAAGCGGTTCGATCAGTGCGAGGGCAGCCTCCGGCCCGTCCCGCTTCGACACGGCAACGGCCCGGTTGAGCGTGATCACCGGCGACGGCTGCAGCCGCTCCAACGCCTGGTAGAGCAGATCGATCTCTTCCCAGTCGGTTTCGTCGGGGTGCGTCGCGCGCGCGTGCAGCGCGGCGATTGCCGCCTGAATCTGAAAGGGGCCGGGCTGGCGATGGCGCACTGCCTTGTCGATCATCGCCAGCGCCTCGGTGATCAGCGGCTTCTTCCAGAGGCTGCGATCCTGATCATCGAGCAGGATGATGCCGCCATCGGCATCGAAGCGCGCGCGCGAGCGGGAATGCTGCAGCAGGAGCAGCGCCGTCAGACCCATCATTTCCGGTTCGGAGGGAAACAGCCGCAACAGAAGCCGGGCGAGCCGGATCGCTTCCTCGCAAAGATCGGCCGAGACGCTGTCCGGCCCGTTCATCGCCGAATAGCCCTCGTTGAAGACGAGGTAGATCATGGTTGCGACGGCCACTAGGCGCTCCGACCGATCGGCCGCGTCAGGTGTTTCGAATTCGATGCCGGCGGCAGCGACACGGGCCTTTGCCCGGGTGATGCGTTGCTCCATCGCCGCCTCGCCGACGAGGAAGGCGCGGGCAATCTGCTTGACCGAAAGGCCGGAGACGATGCGCAGCGCCAGCGCGATCTGCTGCGTTGCCGGAAGAACCGGATTGCTGCAGACAAACAACAGTTTGAGGATGTCGTCGCGATAATGCGAGCCGTCCAATCTGTCGGCGAGATCGCTCTCCTGATCCTCGAGATCGGAGAGCAATTCCTCCGGCGGCAGTGCGGTCTCGCGCGACTGACGGCGGACCTTGTCGATGCCGCTGTTGCGGCCGACGAAGATCAGCCAGGCGGCGGGATCGCGTGGCGGACCACTCTTCGGCCATGCCTTCAATGCCCGGATGCAGGCCTCCTGAAATGCTTCCTCGGCCGTATCCAGATTGCGGAAATAGCGCAGAAGCGCGCCCATTGCCTGCGGCCGAGCGGAAACAAGTGCGAGGTCGATCCAGGTCGTGTCTGTCATGCGGGAAGCTCACTTGGCTTGTAGATGGCGAGGGGACGAATTTCATAGGAGCCGGTCGCAGGATTGGCAGCACTCAGTTCGCGGGCAAAGCCGAGCGCTTCGTCGAGCGACGCGCAATCGACCACATAGAAACCGAGCAGTTGCTCCTTCGTTTCGGCAAACGGGCCGTCGATCACGACGGTTTCGCTCGCACTGTGGCGCAGCGTCGTCGCAGCCGTCGTCGGCAGCAGCCGTGCCACCGGCCCGAGCTTGCCGGCATCGCCGTATTTGCGCTGGACGGCGGCGAGGTCGCGCATGACCTTGTCGTCCTCTTCCTTCGACCAATTGGCGGTCACGTCTTCCTGGTTGTAGCAAAATACGGCGTAAAGCATTGGAACTCTCCTGCTCCTGTCACAAGGACGATCTGGAGAAGAGATAAGCGACAACACCCCCAAAAAAAATACCCGCAACCGCGGGTTCAGACACGAAGATCGCGGCTGGTGCCTGCGCACCGCCGCGATCGCCAGGAAAAGCCGACAATTTCACATATTTTCACCACAGGCGAGATCGGGGTCGACCGGCGTCTTGCGGCGGAAACGCCGCAGCAGACGGCCGTCGATGGCGGCAAGGCCGGCTGCGATCAACGTCATGCCGAAGAAGTGCTTGGGCTCCAGGCTCTCGCCAAGGACGAGGGCGCCGAGCAGGATGGCGCTGACCGGGATCAGGAACGTCACCAGCATCAGGTTGGTGACGCCAGCCGTTTCGAGGATGCGGAAAAACAGCACATAGGCAAGCGCTGTCGAGATCAGGGCGATGCCGACGATCGCTCCCCACACCTCAAGGCCAGGCATGGTCAAGGCCCAGGGATGATCGACGAGCAGCGCGATCGGCACCAGCATGATACTCGATGCGCTGACCTGCCCGGTCGCGGTGACGATGGGGGCGACACCCATGCGCTTGAAACGACGGGCAAAAACGCCGGCAAAGGCATAGGAAAGGGCGGCCCCCAGCACGGCGACCTGGGCCAGCACATTCGAACCCAGACCGCCAAGTGCTGCCGGGCCGATCATCATCGCCACACCGAGAAAGCCGATCACCACGCCCCAGAGCTTGCTGGCGGTCAACTTTTCATCGTCGGTCAGCAGGTGGGCGACGACGACGCCGAAGAGGGGTGTCGTTGCATTGAGGATAGAGGCGAGACCACTGGCGATATGGGTCTGGCCCCAGACGATCAGCGAAAACGGGATGAGGTTGTTGAGCAGGCCCATGCCGAAGAAGGCCAGCCAGATGCGGCCGTCCCGCGGCATCGAGCGACCGGTGAAGCGCAGGAAGAGCAGAAGTGCCACAGCCGCGAGGCTGACCCGCAAGGCGACGATGGTAAACGGCGGCAGCGCCTTGACGGCGACGCCGACGAAAAAGAATGAACCGCCCCAGAGCAGCGATAACGCGATCAACATCGCCCATTCGCCGGGCCCCATGACCTTCACCTTGATCGTTCCAGACATCTTCATATCCCCTCAACGATTTAGTTGTTCGTATCTACCTAAGACGAAATCCGCAGGTAGATTCGATTTACATGAATATTGACAGCATGTTAGCATGATCACAAACGAGCATTTCTCTCTCGATGATTGAGTTCAGCTAAATCATATGACAGCACTTCCATCGCTTTCGTCATTGCGCGCATTCGAAGCCACGGCTCGCCATTTGAGCGTGACGCTCGCGGCGCGCGAACTCGGCGTCACGCCCGGGGCCGTCAGTCTGCAGGTGCGCGAGTTGGAACAGACACTGGGGATCGCCCTGTTCGAGCGGCGGCCTCGACAACTGGTTCTGACCGAAGATGGAAGCAGCTATTTTTCGACGTTGCGCCGCGCCTTCCGGATGATGCGGGAAGCGACCGAGGAACTGACGTCGCGAAATCGCATTCCGGTGCTGACGGTAAGCTGCACCCCGACCTTCGCGGCGCAATGGCTCGTGCCGCGCATCAGCAATTTCGAGGAGCGCCTCAATGGCATCGACATGCGCATCAGTGCCTCGAACCGGCTGACCGACTTTGTCTCGGATGGTGTCGACATCGCCATTCGCCACGGCTTCGGCCGCTATGAGGGCCTGGCAAGCGAGCGACTGCTTGGTGACGACCTGGTGCCGGTCGCCAATCCAGCCCTATTGCGCAAGTCTCCGCTCTCCGCGCCGACAGACCTTGCAACCCAGGTCTTGCTGCATGACGTACAGAGGCACGATTGGCAGTTGTGGCTGGAAGCCGTCGGCGCCGAGGGCATCGACACCACGCGTGGTCCCGTCTTCGTCAACAGCAATGGCGCGATCGAGGCGGCCAAAGCCGGCGACGGCATCGCTCTCGTGCGCCTGTCGCTGGTTTCGCGCGAGCTTGCCGATGGTGTCCTGGTCGCACCTTTTCCGATCGGCATCGCCACCGACCTTGCCTATCACCTGGTCTATCCGCCGTCGGCGCTCGACCGGCCGGCGGTTGCGTCCTTCCGCGCCTGGATCATCGAGCAGGCACGGGGCACCTGAAACCGAAAAAGCCCGGTTTCCCGGGCTTTCCTGTTAGTTCGACAACGCGTCTAACGCCTATTCGTTGATCAGGCGCTTCAGAAGCTCGATCTCATGGCTGAGCTTGGTATCGCCGGAGATCAACTCCTCGATCTTGCGCACGGCATGCAGAACGGTCGTGTGGTCACGACCACCGAAGCGACGGCCGATTTCCGGGAAGGAGCGCGGCGTCAGCGTCTTCGACAGATACATGGCAATCTGGCGCGGCTTGACGATGACGCGGGTGCGGCGGTTCGAAACCAGCTCCTGGCGCGACACATTGTAGTGCTTGGCAACGACGCGCTGGATGTCCTCGATGCGGACGCGGCGCGGCTCGCCGGCATTGACGAGGTGGCCGAGCAATTCGTCGACACGCTCGATCGAAAGCTGCGGTTCGAACGAGCGGCGGAAGAGCAGCTGGTTGAACGCGCCTTCGAGTTCGCGGCCGCTGGCCGTGACGTTGCGGGCAACATGGCTCAGGATATCGCCAGGAATGTCCAGCGACGTGTCGTCCTGGCGGGCGGAGTCTAGACGGCGGTTCAGCATTTCGAGGCGCATGTCATAGTCCGGGCCGTCCATTTCGATGGCGACACCGCCCTGGAGGCGCGAGCGAACGCGGCTATCGAGCGATTCCAGCTCCCAAGGGGCGCGGTCGGCGGCAACGACGACCTGCTTGGCGGAATCGAGCAGCATGTTGAGCAGATGGCAGAATTCGTGCTGGATCGACTTGCCCTGCAGGAACTGCATGTCGTCGATAACCAGAAGATCAATGTTGCGCAGCGATTCCTTCAGCGACAGCGCGTCATTGTCGCGGATCGCGGTGGCAAAGCGCCACATGAAGTATTCGGCTGTCAGATAGACGACGCGCGGAGCGCGGGCGCTCTGCAGTGCCTGGATGGCGATCGCCTGGAGAAGATGGGTCTTGCCGAGACCGACGCTCGAATGAATGAACAGCGGGTTGAAGCGCACGGCACCGGCGCCGGCTTCCGCAATCGTGCGGGCGGCGGCAAGCGCCACGCGGTTGGAAGAGCCTTCCACGAAGCTGTCAAAGGTGTAGCGCTGATCGAGCGGCGAGCCGAACAGCGGCGCCTGGGTCGGTCGTTGTACGCTGGCAACTGTGGAGGCTGCGACCGAAGCCACGGACTGGGCGGAAGTCGGGCGGCGTGCCGGCGTTGCCGGGGTCGTTTCCGTTGCCTGCGGCAGTGCTTCTTCCTGTGAAACCGGGCGGGCGCCGCGGGTCGCCGTGCGCACCAGGATCTCCACCTTCAGGATTTCACCGTCTTCCTGCTGGAAGATCTGGGTGATGAGATCGAGATAGCGGTTGTTGATCCAGGATTTCAGGAATGTCGTGGGCACCGAGAGGCGCACGACGCTCTTGGAAGTCGAATGGAGCTTCAGACGCCCAAACCAGCTAGCGAAGACATCGGGACCGACCTGGGCTTTCAAACGCGCACTCACCCGCTCGAACAGTGCGTCATGCCTCATGTCGTGCTTATCCCCCGCCGCCTGAGATAGATTGCTTCCGGCCTGAAACGCGTCGCCGTCCTTTTGAAACGCGCCCGCCGCCGTCGCCAAATTCATCTGCATTTTGCCGCCTTCCGATTATGTTCAGACGCCGTCATCTCTGCCGGCCCCATCTCTTATGTCCGGCACCCACGGCTTCCTCAATCGAGGCCATGCCGCTTCACCGAACGTCACAGTCGCAGTCCAACCGGGCTCCTCATCTCCCGACCGGCTGCGCGCTACGCGCACCTGCCAGACCTTATCGGCCGGCTGATGTCCCCTCGCGCCTCGATGTCAACAAATCCCCCGGTCCGCTCTGGACCGTGCCGGATCCTCCTCCTCGTCAACAACTGTCTCGCACCCTCGTACGAAGCGGACAGCCGAGCGCTGGATTCTGCCTCGCGTCAGGCACCGCTTGCACCTGACTTTGAGGCGCGGCGCCACCGGCAACCAGAAGTCGAAAGGTCCTCGTCCGGAATGGTTGGACCATCCGGTTTTTCGTCCTCGACATGTCTGATTGAACGACGTGGAGCCGCCCTGATACAGCGAACAGAAAGCCTGAAACCATCTCGTTGAAATGGCCCCCGTACTTCCTTTTACAGATATGGTCTGTGTCCCCTGTGGAGGGCATTTAGGCAGGATCGATGGGCAAGATCAATCGCGATTTTTACGCAACCTTAAGCGCTGCCCGTTGACTCTCATCCCGCCATTTGCTTGCCGCAATCCGAGTCCGGGAAGAATCGCTTTTGAATCAAGGGTTTTGATTTTCAGCTCTTTGATTAGCTGGCGAAAAAGAAAAAAAATAAAAATTCGCTTGACTCATCATGGGCCAGGAAGGCCCCCAGCCAGAGACACCCTTTTGCCAAGGACCTCTCATAAGTCTCTGAAATAACTAAAGAAATTCTGTCATCACATTGACACGAGAAAGGTCGTGCAGGTTAACCATCGCTGTGACAGATGTATGAATCGAGAAAGCCCGGCGCAAGGGCCGGGCTCTCAATTAACAGATTTTTATTAGCCGGATTAGGCCGAAAGCGCCTTCACGCGCTGTGCAAGGCGCGAAACCTTACGCGAAGCGGTGTTGGAATGCAGCACACCCTTGGTGGCAGCGCGCATCAGCTCGGGCTGAGCGGCCTTCAGAGCGGCGGCCGCGACGGCCTGATCGCCGGTTGCTATCGCTTCTTCGACTTTGCGGACGAAGTTGCGGACGCGCGAGCGACGGGCTTTGTTCACTGCAGTGCGGCGTGCGATCTTGCGGGTCGCCTTTTTCGCCGAAGTTGTATTGGCCATTGATGCCTCTCTTCGAAAACTGACATGAACTCCGCCCTCGCCGTGCCGGGTCACTGCGACCTGTCATCAAAGCAATTCGGGAGCATTATCGGAAAGCCCAGATTTGGCGTTCCAAACTGAGGGCGGCATATAACGAGAAACAGCCGCCCCGTCAACGCGCAATTTGGAGAAAACTGCGCGTCGGCCCCTGATCTACCTGTGTTTGAACTCCGCCTTGCGCTTGGCGGCGAAGGCGGCCATGCCTTCCTTCTGGTCTTCCGTCGCAAACAGCGAATGGAAAAGCCGACGCTCGAACCGCAGGCCTTCAGCCAACGTGACCTCCAGCGAACGGCTGACGGCCTCCTTGGCCATCATCACCGCCGGCAGGGAAAATGACGCGATCTTCTCGGCAGCGGCGAGCGCCTCCTCCAGCAATTTCTCCGGCGCCACCACACGCGAAACGAGTCCTGCGCGTTCCGCCTCGGTCGCGTCCATCATCCGTCCGGTCAGGACCAGATCCATCGCCTTGGCCTTGCCGACAGCACGGGTAAGACGCTGCGACCCGCCCATACCCGGGATGACACCGAGCGTGATTTCCGGCTGACCGAATTTTGCGGTCTCGGAGGCAATGATGAAATCGCACATCATGGCGAGCTCGCAGCCGCCGCCAAGCGCATAGCCAGACACGGCAGCGATGACCGGCTTGCGGGCGGCGGCCACCTGGTCCCAGCCGCCGATGAAGTCGCCGAGATAGCTGTCGACGAAGTCGAGCGTCTGCATCTCCTTGATATCGGCGCCGGCGGCAAAGGCCTTCTCCGAACCGGTGAGGACGACGGCGCCGATCCCCTTGTCGGCATCGAATGCCTTCAGCGCCGCGGCGAGCTCGCGCATGACGGTCGAGTTCAGTGCATTCAGCGCCTGCGGGCGATTGAGCGTGACTAGGCCCACGCGTCCGCGCGTCTCGACCAGCAGCGTCTCGTAACTCATTCTCGTCTCCTCCGAATTCGTGTCAGCGGCAGGGCCCGGCCGGACCCCACATGTTCATTTCTGGCAGCGCGGGCAATGGAACGTCGAGCGCCCCGCCTGCACGATGCGGGCGACCGTACCGCCGCAACCCGGCGTGCGGCAAGCCTCGCCTTCACGGTCGTAGACCGAAAAGGAGTGCTGGAAATAGCCGAGCGACCCGTCGGCCTGAATATGATCTTTCAGCGACGATCCGCCGGCAGCGATGGCGTCGGCAATGACCTCGCGAATGGCAACGGTCAGGCCCTGCAACGCCGGCCCGGCCCCGCCGCTCTTGTCGACGAGCGCACCCGCCGGCTTCAGCGGCGACAGGCCGGAGCGCCAGAGCGCCTCGCAGACATAGATGTTACCGAGGCCTGCAATGTTCTTCTGGTCGAGCAAGGCGGCCTTCAGCGGCTGCGCCTTGCCGGCAAAGCGTGCCGCCAGATAGGCGGCATCGAGCGCGTTGCCGGTCGGCTCCTCCCCGAGTTCGCGGAGAAAGGCATGGGCCGAGACCGTCTCCCGGCGGGCGAGGTCCATGAAACCGAAACGGCGCGGGTCGTTATAGATGACGCGGGCCGGGCCGGCTGAACCTTCAAGATGGAAAATCACGTGATCGTGCTTCTCGTCCTTGCCGCGCGGATGGTGAAACTCGCCCGGCGTTTCCGGCACTCGACCCTGCTCGATGCGGAACGAGCCCGACATGCCGAGATGGGCGATGATGACGTCGCCGGCTTCCAGATCGATCATCAGGTACTTTGCCCGACGCGACAGCGAGACGATGCGCTGGCCGCCGACAATCGAGGAGAAATCGACCGGGAAGGGAAAACGAAGATCGGGCCGGCGCAGTTCGGCGTTGACGAGCAGCGCGCCTTCCATGGTCGGGGCCAAGCCCCGTTTTACCGTTTCGACCTCCGGCAGTTCCGGCATGCGTCTTCTCCTTGTTTCTTAACCACCATAAGCCCGGCGGTTGGCATTTCCTTGGCGGGCCACTTATCCTATAGGGGTGCGCTATGCCGCAGCCATGGCCCCGCCCCCGAGATAGCGCGGGCCGGGCGATTTCGCTATGGTGCCGGCAAAATTGGTTCAGGTGGAGTTCTTCGTATGACGGATCAGCGGGTATCGGCCAATGGCGGCATGGAAACCTCCTTCGGTTTCCGCAGCGTCGGCACGGGCGAAAAGCAGCCGCTCGTCAACGACGTCTTCCATAAGGTGGCCAAGCGCTACGACATCATGAACGACGTGATGTCGGCCGGACTGCACCGCGCCTGGAAGGATGCGATGATCGCAGCCCTCAACCCGCCGCGCCGCGAAGGCTACAGAACGCTCGACGTTGCCGGCGGCACCGGCGATATCGCCTTCCGCATCATCGAAGCCTCCGACCGCAAGGCGCATTCGACTGTCCTCGACATCAACGGCTCGATGCTCGCCGTCGGCGCAGAGCGGGCGGAAAAAAAGAAGCTTTCGGCCAATCTCGATTTCGTCGAGGCCAATGCCGAGGAACTGCCGTTCGAGGCGAATTCCTTCGACGCCTATACGATCGCCTTCGGCATCCGGAACGTGCCGCGCATCGATGTGGCGCTGAAGGAAGCCTATCGCGTGCTGAAGCGCGGCGGCCGCCTGCTGGTGCTCGAATTCTCCGAAGTGGAGATGCCGCTTCTCGACCGGTTCTACGACGTTTGGTCGTTCAACGCGATCCCGAAGTTCGGCAAGCTGATCACCGGCGACGAAGCGCCCTACCAGTATCTGGTGGAATCGATCCGCAAGTTCCCGAACCAGCGCGATTTTGCCTCCATGATCAAGGAAGCGGGTTTCTCCCGGGTCTCCTTCACCAACTACACCGGCGGCATCGCAGCGCTGCATTCCGGCTGGAAAATCTGATCTTATGAGCACAGCAGGAGCATATGTTCGCCTCGCGCGGATCGGCTGGGTTCTCGTGCGCGAAGGCGTCGTCTCGGCGGTGCCTTCGGAACACTTGCCGCCCTTTGCCCGTTTCGGCCAGAAGGTGGCCGGACTTCTTGCCCGCCGCAAGGTCCCCGGCGAGGAGCGCAGCGACCGGCTGTCGCGCGCCATTGCCCGCCTCGGCCCGTCCTATGTAAAGATCGGCCAGTTCCTGGCGACACGTCCCGATGTCGTTGGTGCCGAATTTGCCGCCGACCTGTCGCTGTTGCAGGACAAGATGGCAACCTTCCCGCAAGGCGAGGCGAAAGCCGCGATCGAAGGTTCTCTCGGCCGCAAGGTCGATGACCTCTACGCGGAATTCTCAGAGCCGATGGCCGCCGCCTCGATCGCCCAGGTTCACCCGGCGATCGTGATGCGTGATGGCAAGCCGGACAAGGTTGCCGTCAAGGTCATCCGCCCCGGCATCCGGCAGCGCTTTGCCTCCGACATCGAGGCGATGTATCTCGTCAGCCACATGCAGGAACGCTTTCTGCCCTATACCCGGCGGCTGAAGCCGGTCGAGGTCACCAAGACGATCGAGCAGACGACCAAGATCGAGATGGATCTTCGGCTGGAAGCCGCCGCCCTTTCCGAGCTCGGCGAGAACACCAAGGACGATTCCGGCTTTCGCGTGCCGAAGGTCGACTGGGAACGCACCGGCCGCGACGTCGTCACCATGGAGTGGATCGACGGCATCAAGATGTCGGATGTCGATGGGCTGAAGGCATCAGGCCACGACCTCAATGCGCTGGCCGATACGTTGATCCAGTCGTTCCTGCGGCACACGCTGCGCGACGGCTTCTTCCATGCCGACATGCACCAGGGCAACCTGTTCGTCGACGACGCCGGCCATATCGTCGCCGTCGACATGGGCATCGTTGGCCGCCTCGGCAAGAAAGAGCGCCGCTTCCTTGCCGAAATCCTGTTCGGCTTCATCACCCGCGATTACCAGCGCGTTGCCGACGTGCATTTCGAGGCTGGCTACGTGCCGTCGCATCACGATGCCGCCAGCTTCGCCCAGGCGATCCGCGCCATCGGCGAACCGATACACGGTCAGCCGGCCGAAACCATCTCGATGGCGAAGCTGCTGACGCTACTCTTCGAGGTGACCGAACTCTTCGACATGCAGACACGGCCCGAGTTGGTCATGCTGCAGAAGACCATGGTCGTCGTCGAAGGCGTCGCGCGCACGCTCAATCCCCGGTTCAACATGTGGAAGGCTTCCGAGCCCGTCGTCGGCAAGTGGATCCGCGACAATCTCGGGCCCAAACGCATCGTCACCGACCTGCGCGACGGCCTGCATGCCGCCCTTCGGCTGGCCGAGGCGGCCCCCGAAATCGCTGCGCGCACGGAAAAACTCTCGAGCGACATCATGGCCATGAGCGAAAATGGCCTGCGTTTCGATGCGGAGACGGCGCATGCGATCGGCAAGGCCGAGGCGCGCCACACGCGCTCCGGCCGGATCGCGCTCTGGCTGATCGCCGCCACGCTTGTCTATATCGCCTGGCAAGTGACCTGATCGACATCAGGTGACCTGATCGACAACCGCAAGCGGGTCGCCCGACCGGCTTGCAATTCCATTGCCGCTTGCTATCGTTGCGGCATGGACAATCGTTCGATGATCGCAATGGTGCTTTGCACGCACGCCCTGGGGTGTGCGGGAGACCATTTGCGTTAAGCGAACTGTCCCCCGACCAACCCTGCCGAGGCGAGCAGGGTGTGGTCCTGTTTCCTCGGAACCTTGAAGCCAGAGGAAGCAATGACCGAAGGAACCTCCTCCCCGACCCTCACGATCCGAGCGGCGCGCGTCATCGACTGGGAAGCGATCGCAGCGCTCATGAGCCAGCCGGGCATCCGCTCCGGCACGCTGAGATTGCCCTATTCGACGCCGGAGCAGACCCGCAAGTGGCTGGAAGGCCTGCCCGACGACCACACGGCGATTGTTGCCGAGCGCGACGGCCGGATCGTCGGCATGGCCGGCCTGCACCGTAATAAGGGACGCAGGCATCACTCCGCCATGCTGGGCATCAGCGTCGACGACAACCATCGCGGCGAAGGAATAGGTAAGGCGTTACTTACATCCCTGATCGATGCAGCCGATAACTGGCTCGGCATCAGCCGCATCGAACTCACCGTCTTCACCGACAACGAGGCGGCGATCGCGCTTTACCGCAAGACCGGCTTCGAGCCGGAGGGCACGCACAAAGCCTATGCGCTGCGCAACGGGGTGCTTGCCGATGTCCTCGCCATGGCGCGCATTCGTGCCTGACGGGCCCCGGACGGTGCGCCGGAGAGCTGGCGGCGGCAGCACGTTGCATTCTGCCGCCGCCAGCAACCCATGTTCCATTCGGAACTGCGCATATTCTGAGCCCATGCGATTGTCCTCTCATGGATGAAGGGAGTTCATCCCGATCCCTGGAGGAGAGAACATCATGCTCAAGATCATCATCGCAGCCGCCGTCGCCATCACGGCAGCCGTTTCCTTCGCCGCGCCATCGCAGGCTGGCAGCGTGACGATCGGCTTCAGCAACGGCCATTATGGCCACGGCTGGAGCGGCCAGATCGGTTATGTCGACGGCTACTACGGCGGCGACTATTACGAATACCGGCCCTACTGCTTCATCAAGAAGGTCCGGCGCTACGATCATTACGGCAACGTCTATTACGAGCGCATCCGCGTCTGCCGCTAATGGCAAGGGCGGGGGCAATGAGCCCGGTCGGATTTCGGCCGGGCTTTTTGACGTCCGGACTTCATCATCCCTATCCGATTTGCTGGCTCCCACCCGCCTACCCCATTGACGCCGCGTTGCCGCCGGGCTCCAAAAGCAGCAACGCAAATCGCATGGGAAGGAAGACAGCTATGGACCTCGGCATCAAAGGCAAGAAGGCGCTGGTGCTCGGCGGCAGCAAGGGGCTTGGACGCGGCATTGCCGAAGCGCTCGCAGCCGAAGGCGTTGTCGTGGCTCTGACCGGCCGCGATGCGGCATCGGCCGAAAAGGTCGCCGCTGACATCAGCCCGACCGCGCGTGGTTTTGCGCTCGACCTTTCCAAACCCGAGAGCCTCGACGGGCTGCTCGACCAGCTTGCCGCCGATTTCGGCGCCATCGACATTCTCGTCCTCAATGGCGGCGGTCCGCCGCCGTCGCTTGCCTCTGCGATCGAGCCGGATTTCTGGCGCACGCAGTTCGAGACCATGGTGCTCGCCGGCATGCGCATCACCGGACGCGTCCTGCCCGGCATGCGGGAGCGCGGTTTTGGCCGCATCATCGCCGTCGCCTCGACCAGCATCCGCGAACCGATCCCGGGGCTGACCGCCTCCAACGCGCTTCGAAGTGCCGTTGCCGGCTGGCTGAAGACGCTTGCCGGCGAGGTCGCCGCCGATGGCGTGACCGTCAACATGCTGCTGCCGGGCCGGCTGGCGACCGACCGCACCTTGAGTTTCGACCGCATGGACGCCGAGAGCGAGGGTGTCGATATCGCCACTGTTGCCGCCCGCAGCCAGGCGGACATACCGATCGGCCGTTATGGAACACCGGCGGAATTCGGCGCCGCCGCCGCATTTCTGGCGGGCCGGCCCGCGGCCTATGTCACCGGCGTGGCGCTTCCTGTCGACGGCGGTCTCAGCCGATCGATGCTCTGAGTTGCTGCGCCGTCGCACTGTCCCGTCTTGAAGAACCACGAACGGGCTAACGCAAACAGCTGGCAGCGATGCCCTATCGCTGCATTTTTTATCGGGCATGGTGGTCGAGCGCCTCGACGCGCCGGATGAACTTCACCGCAAATTGATGCCAGTTTCAGGGGTTATGCAGTAAATCTGCAGCCGGGCGACGTTTGCCCGACTGACGACACGACTGGCCATAGGGCTGGCAAAACGACTGTCCAAACGGCTGGCCAAACGGCTGGCCAAACGACTGGAATGACAACCATGAAATCACCATCGACCGGGTGGCTGCTCGGGGCGACCTTCTTCGCCTCCACCCTTCTTCCCGTCACTGCTGGAGCCGCCATGCTTGAAAAGGAAATGATTGCCGCTGCCCAAGCCGGCAATGCCGCCGAACTCAGCGAATTGATCAAGCGCGGAGCCACGCTCGAGGCGCGTGACGCAAGCGGCGCGACTGCCTTGCTCGTCGCCACGCACGAAAACCGTATCGACGCGGCCCGCGCCCTCATCGAAGCCGGCGCAGATGTCAACGCGAAGGACAACACCCAGGACAGCCCCTATCTCTATGCCGGTGCGCGCGGCCATCTCGAAATCCTGAAACTGACGCTTGAGAACGGCGCCGACCTGAAAAGCACCAACCGTTACGGCGGCACCGCCCTGATCCCGGCCGCCGAACGCGGCCACGTCGAGACCGTGAAGACGCTGATTAAGGCCGGCGTCGATGTCGATCACGTCAACCGGCTCGGTTGGACGGCACTGATCGAAGCCGTCATCCTTGGCACCGGCGGTGAAAAGCATACGGAAATCGTGCGGCTGCTGATCGACGCGGGGGCCAACGTCAATCTTGCCGATGGCGACGGCGTCAGCCCGCTGACCCATGCCCGCCAGCGCGGCTATGGCAACATCGAAAAGCTGCTCGCCGCCGCTGGCGCCCGCTGACTTCAGGAGCAGACATGGACCAGGAAAAGCGCTTTCTCCGCGAGGCTGTCGGCCTTGCTCGTCGCAACATCGAAACCGGCGGTCGCCCCTTCGGCGCGGTGGCGGTGCGCAACGGCGAGGTGATCGCCGAAGGCGTCAACCAAATGCTCGAGACCGGTGACCCGACATCGCATGCCGAGATGAACGCCCTTCGGCTGGCGGCAAAGCGCCTCGGCTCTGCCCGTCTTGACGGCGTTGCGATCTATGCCAGCGGCCAGCCCTGCCCGATGTGCCTTGCCGCCATGCGTATGGCCGGCATCACCGAGATCGCCTACGCCCACTCGAATGCCGATGCCGAGCCCTACGGTCTGTCGACTGCGGCAATCTATGCGGAACTGGCAAAACCTCTTGGCGAGCAGTCCATGCGCTTCCGCCACGTGCCGGTCGGCGATACCGCTGACCCAGGACTCTATGCGGAATGGCAGCAACGGCAAAAGAAGGGCTGACGGGAGGCTGATACCGCCTCGGCCGAACCGGAGTTCCGCGGCCCGCCGCATGACTGCGGCCAGTGGCCACCATCGATCGGGCCCCAGCACCGGACCAACTTGGCAAAGCGGGTTGACGAGCGGACCAATCGCCTCCTCGCAGGGGCGATGGATGCTCGACAACCATCCTCTTGCCGCGCACACGCGATGGGTGTAATCGCGGAAGCAAGATCCCGTCCCACCGCTCAGCGTTCGGCTGCGAACATCGGCGGTTTCCAGCCCGCAGGTGTCTGCAATGAATAGCTATTCCGAACGCGCAGGTCGCCTCATTGCGCTGCTCCTCATCGCCGGCTCCGGCGTGGTGACGATCGCCAAGGGCATGAGCCTGACCTTCCTCGCGATCCGCCTGCAGAAGGATTTCGGCCTCAACCCGGCAAGCATCGGCGCCTTGATCGGCGCCGGCCCGCTCATCGGCGCGATCGTCAGCCCCTTTGCCGGCACCCTTTCCGACCGCATCGGCCGAAAGGGTGTGCTCACCGCAGCACTTTGCATGGCCGGACTGGCGCTCGCCGGGCTCGGGCTGGCGCAATCGATCGCCGCCTTTGCGCTGGCCCATATCATCTCCTCCGTCGCAGCGGCCGTCTATGAGCCGGTTTCGCGCGCCTTGATGAGCGATGCCGCCCCGGCCCATCTGCGCCTGCGGGTGTTTTCCTGGCGCTATCTTGCCATCAATGCCGGCTGGGCGGTCGGGCCGCTGATCGGCGTCTGGATCGGGGCTGCCTATGCGACACTGTTCGTCATTGCCGGCCTGATGCACGCCGCCTTCGGCTTCGTGCTGTTCTTCACCGTGCCCGAAGCGCGCAACGAGTCCTTGGCAGAAACGGCGGCGACATCACAGGCGACCGGTGGCTGGCGCGGGCTTGTTGCTGCCTTGCGCGACCGCCGACTGGTCTTCTTCGTCATCGGCGGCACGCTGCTTCTGGCCGTGCACGGTCAGTGGTCGGTGACCCTGTCACAATATCTCAACACCGGCTTCGAAGATGGCATCACGCTGTTCGCGCTCTTGGTTTCGACCAATGCCGCGACGGTACTGGTCGCCAGCACGCCTGCCCGCTTCGTCATCGAGCGGATCGGCGCGCTCAAGGCGCTGTCACTCGGCTGCCTTCTGTTTCTTCTGGGAGAAATCGGCTTTGCGGCCTCGTCCGGGATGGAAATGCTCATCGCCTCGATGATCCTCTTCACCATCGGCGAAGTCCTCGTCGTGCCGTCGGAATATGTCCTGGTCGACGGCATTTCCGATGCCGGCAATCGCGGCACCTATTTCGGCACTCATTCCCTGTCTTCGGTCGGGAATTTTCTCGGACCGCTCATCGGCGGCCTGGCGCTTGGCTCTATCGGCGGCGCCGGCATGTTCCTGCTGTTCGCCCTGCTCTCGGCGGCAAGCGCGCTGGTGTTTGCGATCGGCCACTCCATGCCGCCGCCGCGCCCGCAGGCAGCACGGGCTGGCGCGGTCGCTGGCAGCGGCATCGGTGGGGATCTCCTGCGTCTTGGTCAGCTTGCGTAACGCAAGGTCCGCTCGCACTACCTGACGCCCGCGGCGACGTCCCCCTTCAGACTTGCCGACTTCCGTGGCCTCCAGTCGCCCACGGATGCCTCACACCATGACCGCAAGAGAGCGCTCCTGTCGCTTTCGCTTGCCCGCGCCAAACGCTACCATCGTGCTCTCTGTGTGATCATCGTCACCATTTCGTCACCGGCACCGCCTATGCACCGCGTCGAAACAGGAGTGAATACAAGATCATGACCACCGCCACCGAACAAACCGTCCTCAAGCGATCGATCGCTGCAACCATCGTCGTCGGTGCGACAGGCGTGCTCTTCGGCCTGTTGTCGGGATCGGTGTCGATCGTGTTTGACGGTGTGTTTTCCGCCGTCGATGCCGCCATGACGCTGCTGGCACTTGGCGTGACGCGACTGATCCCCCGGGAAAGCAGCCGCTTTCAGATGGGCTTCTGGCACATCGAACCGATGGTACTGCTGTTAAACGCCGGCCTGCTCGCCACACTCTCCTTCTATGCGCTGATCAACGCGGTCGACTCGCTGCTGACGGGCGGCCGCGAACTCGCCTTCGACTGGGCGATCGCCTATGCCGCCGTGGTCGTCGTCATCTGCGTCGTTATGTTCTTCTACGGGCGGCGGGCGAACCGAACGATCGGCTCGGAGTTTCTGGCACTCGACGTGCGCGCCTGGGCGATGTCCGGCACGATCACTGCAGCCCTGCTCGTCGCCTTCATCGTCGCCGCGATGCTGAAAGGCACAGCTTACGAAAGCTGGACGCCCTATGCCGACCCGGCGATCCTGGTGGTTCTGACACTTTGCCTGATCCCGCTGCCGTTAAAAACCGTCTATGCCGCACTGAAGGAAATCTTCCTGATTGCCCCGGCCGAACTCGACGAAAAGGTGCGCGAGGCCGCGCGCGGCGCAGCAAGCCGCCACGGCTTTGCCGACTATCGCACCTACGTCGCCAAGGTCGGGCGTGCCCGCCTGATCGAGATCTATCTGATCGGATCGGCTGAAACCAAATTTGGGACGCTTGCGAGCCTCGATGCGATCCGCGCCGAGATTGGCGAAGAAATTGGCGAAGCCGGGCGCGACCGATGGCTGACGATCGCCTTTACCGGCGACGTCAAATGGGCGCAGTAACCCAGCCCAGACCGTCCACCTCTAGCGGGCAGCGGTGCGACGACCCTCCGACGTCCCGGACAGATAGACCCGACGCGTAATGCCGATCGCCTCCAGGAACGCCTCGTCGTGGCTGACGACGATAAGTGCGCCGTCGTAAGCCCGCAGCCCCGCCTCCACCGTCTCGATGGAATCGATATCGAGATGGTTCGTCGGTTCGTCGAGGATCAGGAGCGGCGGCGGGCTGTCGCCACCCAGCACGCAGGCAAGCCCCGCCCGCAGCATCTGGCCGCCGCTGAGACTTGAGACGCGCTGCAGCGCCGCGTCGGCGCGGAACATGAAGCGCGCGAGCGCCGCACGGCAGGCATTTTCACCCGCCCCGGGATTGAGCCGCCGGAAGTTGTCGCGGATCGACATCTCGGGGTCGAGAAGGCTCACCTGTTGATCCAGCATGGCGAAGTCCGTCCTCACCTGCACCTGCCCCGACCAGGGAGCAAGTTTGCCAGTGATCAGCGACAGAAACGTCGTCTTGCCCGAACCGTTGCGGCCGATGATTGCCACCCGCTCCGGCCCTGATATCGTCAGCGACAGGTTTGCGAGGACCGGACGGTTAGCGACATAACCTGCGCTGACCTCGTCAACCTGCAGGACAACGCGGCCGGGCGGCAGTCCGGTCGAAGGCAGCCGCACGGAAAACGGCTGCAGGATTTCGATGCGGTCGCGGGCCGTCGCAAGATCGCCGAGCGCCTGGTCGCGCCGGCGTTCGGCAAGGCGCGCATTGTCGCCACCGGTTCTTTCGCTGCGCTCCTTCCGGGCATCCAGCAACAGAAGCGGCTCGTCGCCCTTGGCGCGCTTCCGGCGCCCGGCACTGTCCTTGCGGGCCTTGCGTTCCGCGATCTCCTGCGTCTTGCGGTCGACCTCGGTAAGGCGTCGTTCGGCATCGGCAAGATCGTGCCGGGCAGAGGCGAGCTCGATCGCCTTGCGCTCGCGATAAAGGCTCCAGTTGCCGCCATAGCTGGTGGCGCCGAGAGAGGTGAGCTCGACGATCGTGTCCATCCTTTCCAGCAGTTCGCGATCATGACTGACGACGACGGCGCCGCCGCGCCAACTCGCCATCAGCTCAATCACCGCTTCGCGGCCGGCGCGATCGAGATTGTTGGTGGGTTCGTCGAGCAGGATGAAATCGGGATCGGCAAAGACCAGCGCCGCCAATTTGGCGCGGGTCAGCTGCCCACCGGAAAACGATGACAGCGGTGTGCGGACCTTCGCCTCAAGCCCGAGGCGAGCAAGCGCGGTTTCCAGCCGCGTTTCCAGTGTCCAGTCGGCAGTCGACAACTCGTCGATGCTGGCTGTGCCTTCTTCCGCGCGATCGAGAAGTGCCAGTGCATCGGCGATGCCGAAGAGATCGGCAACGGTTTCATGCTCGGCGACCTGCACCGTCTGGCGCAGAACGCCGAGGCTGCCATCGACGGAGACGGTACCGACCTGCGGCTGGAGCGTCCCGGCAATCAGCTTCAAAAGCGTGCTCTTGCCGACGCCATTGCGACCGACAAGACCTGATCGGCCCGGGCCAAATGTCAGGTTCAGGTCGGAAAAGAGGCTGCGGCCGTCAGGCGTGGACCAGGTGAGATGGGAGAGTGAGAGAGAGACAGGCATGGATACGGGTTTCCCTGATGGCAAAAGAAATGGGTTTTGCTGTCGGGTGAAAATCCATCGATGCGTGTATCCTGTCTAAATTTCTATCGCGGCAACAATAGCGCCGATCGTGTTTTCTTCAAGGCGGTTATGCCGTGAAGTGCCCAGGACTGGTCATTGGCGGCAGTCCGGAGCAATCGCACGGAACTACCAAACGAGACCGTTGAGCGTGATCAGTGCAATCATCAACAGGGCCAGCACAAGGGATGCCTTGATGGCGGCCAGCGTGTAGTCGTAACGACGAAGGTGCGACGCAAGAGTGTGAAACATGGCATTCTCCCTGGTGTCTGACTGCCCGTCAGCCATGAAGGCTCAGGCCACGCGATCACCTGCGTGCAATTTATCGTCCGGCCGGCTGGCGAAGGACGGGGCGGCTATTGGACGGAACGCGACCGATCTTCGGAACCGATCCGATGCAAATCCGAAAGTCGGGACAGAAGCGTCTCAAGCTCGTCATGACCAAGTGCCGGATAGCGGACCCGCACGACGTCTCGAAAGACATCCTCGATCATCGGGAACTCTGTCGCAAGAATTGGCCGCCCTCGAAATCCGTCGACCGGGTACATGCCGCGATCTCCTCGGCTGGGGCGAAAGCGCAACGATCTCTCAGTCATCGACGCCCGCACGATCGGCCGATGATAAAACGAGTATGCGCCTTCGGTCGGCCGATACCAAGGGATAATCGCCACTCGGAACGGTGGCGGCCAGGCGAAGCGGTAGCGCGGCCTGATTGGATGACGGCTCCGCAAGGCCAAACCGGCGCCACCACGGACGGCTTGCCTGTCCGGCTGAGGCTTGCGATCCTGGGTGTTGCCGCTCCCGACATAACGCCGGAAATGCGCGCGTGCGCCACGTTCCGGCTCGGTGCATTGCGCCCGATGAAACGCTCAAGTAGGGTCGCCGCCAACCGCATGCTTTATCGGCAAACCTGCTGGAAGGATGCTGTCGAACACCATGCTGGACCGGAGAAAACTCCGGTGAAGAAGGCGGCCGAAAGGCCGGGACGCGATGACACTGTCGGGTAAACGCATTCTCCTGATCATCTCCGGCGGCATTGCGGCCTATAAGAGCCTGGATCTCATCCGGCGCCTGCGCGAGCGCGGCGCCAGTGTCCGCCCCGTCATGACGGCGGGTGCACAGCAGTTCGTCACGCCGCTTGCCGTGGGCGCGCTCTCGGCCTCGCATGTCTATCTCGACCTGTTTTCACGCGAGGACGAGCAGGATGTCGGCCATATCCGGCTGGCGCGCGAATGCGATCTCATCATCGTCGCGCCCGCCACCGCCGACCTGATGGCGAAGATGGCGAACGGCCATGCGGACGATCTCGCCTCGACCATCCTGCTGGCCACCGATCGTCCGGTGTTGGTCGCGCCGGCGATGAACCCGAAGATGTGGGGCAATCCCGCCACCCGGCGCAACCGCGCGACGCTTGGCGACGACGGTATCCGCTTCATCGGCCCTGAAGCCGGCGAAATGGCGGAGAGTGGAGAAACCGGTGAAGGCCGGATGAGCGAGCCGCTGGCGATCGTCGCTGCCGCAGAGACCCTGCTTTCGGGTGGCGCAAAGCCGCTTGCCGGTCGCAAGGCAATCGTTACCTCCGGGCCGACACATGAGCCGATAGACCCGGTGCGCTACATCGCCAACCGCTCGTCAGGCAAACAGGGCCATGCCATTGCCGCCGCCCTTGCCAGACTTGGCGCCGACGTAACGCTGGTTTCCGGTCCGGTGACCATTCCCGATCCCTTGGGGGTGAAAGTGATCCGTGTCGAGCGTGCCGAGGAAATGCGCGATGCGGTGCTCGCCGCCCTTCCCGCCGACGTGGCGGTGATGGTGGCGGCCGTCGCCGACTGGCGGGTGGCCAGTGCTGCGGGCAACAAGATCAAGAAGAAGCCCGGCGAAGCGCCGCCGCCGCTCGAGCTGGCGGAGAACCCGGATATCCTCAAGACGATCGGCCACCATGCCAACAGGCCGAAGCTGGTCGTCGGTTTTGCCGCCGAGACGGAAAATGTTGCCGACAACGGCCGCTCCAAGCTCGAGCGCAAGGGCGCCGACTATATCCTCGCCAACGACGTCTCGCCGGCAACCGGCATCATGGGCGGCGACCGCAACCGGGTGAAGCTGATCTCCGCCGGCGGCAACGACGACTGGCCTGACATGGACAAGGACGCGGTGGCGGAAAAGCTCGCGGCATTGATTGCGGCTGAGCTGGAGCGAAAAGAGCGGGGCTGATCAGGCGGAAGCGAGTAACCAAAGCCCCTCACCCTAACCCTCTCCCCGCAGGCGGTGCGAGGGAAGGTGCCCTGCGGAAGCGAAGCGGTGGCAGCAAACATATAAGAACGGGGGCGTGCGGCATTGCCCCTCCCCGCACGCGGGGAGAAGGTCGCGGCAGCGGGGATGAGGGGCAGCGCCGCGCGGCTACACGCTAGCGTTCACGCAACACACGGAAAAGCAGAAACTCAGGCCGAGCGATACTTCCGCACCGGCGCGCCCTGCGTGGAAAACAGCCGCACGTCGACGCCGTTTTCGCCGACGATCACGGCTGTCCCATCAGGGATTTCGACCCAGGCGCTGTCGTCGTCGTTGAGCGGCTCGGAGACGAGGCAGTAGCCGCCGCTCGGGCCCATGGGGGCCGCATAGAGCGTCGGCGCCTTCCAGTCGGACGCATAGCGCACCGCGTAGAGATCGTGGCCGTCGGAAAAGGCGGCGGTGAAGCGCACCAGCACCTGGCGCTCCAGGTGCGATGCCAGCTGTTCGACGAAGGCGAGCGCCTCGGCGATCGCGCCGAGCGGATCATGATCGAGCCCGAACTGCATGGCGAGCAGGAACAACAGCTCCGAATCGGTTGTGCCGGTGCGCGCCGAATAGAGGTCGTTGTCGAGCATGCTTTCCATCGGTCGGCGCAGGTGCTCGAAGTCGCCGATCTGGCCGTTGTGCATGAAGGACCAGCGACCGAAGACGAAGGGATGACAGTTGTCGCGCCGTGTGCCGCCACCGGTCGACGCCCGCACATGGGCAAGGAACAATGGCGAGCGGATCTGGCGGGCGATGCTCTTCAGATTGCAGTCGGACCAGGCGGGGAGAATGTCACGGTAACGGCCGGGCTCCGGGTGGTCGCCGTACCAGGCGATGCCGAAGCCGTCGCCGTTGGTCGCCGTCTTTGCCCGCGTGGCGCAATGGGACTGCTCGATCAGCGAGTGCGCCGGAGAGGTCACCAGTTCCTCGAGATAGAGCGGCTCCCCGCGATAGGCTGCCCAGCGGCACATGCTGACATCACTCCGGTTTCGCCCGCGCTTACGGATGCGATTCGTTAACCATGGGGGATGTTCCGACGAAACATGGTAAAAATGCGTTAACAAATTCATTCCGGGCCCTGACGAACGTATGTTTGGCGGCCAGGTCGCGCTGTTTCGATCGAAACATGGGCCGACCGCCCTCCATCGCGCCAAAGACATTTTCGAACAAATATTCCATATTGACAAATCTTGCACATTTCATTTCATTCTAGGCCGCAACGCAGGTCGCTGACCCCGGAGGAATGGCATGAGCAGCAAGAAAAAACTGGGCGTCGGCCTGATCGGCACGGGCTTCATGGGCAAGGCGCATGCGCTCGGCTTCACCATCGCCGCGCGGGTGTTCGACCTGCCGTTCGAGCTCGATCTGGTGTCGGTCGCCGATGTGACCGCCGAGAGCGCCGAAAACGCCCGGCAACGCCTCGGCTTTCGCAAGGCGACGGCCGACTGGCGCGAACTGTTGACCGACCCGGACATCGACATCATCGACATCACCACGCCGAACCTCCTGCACAAGGAAATGGCGCTGGCAGCCATCGCCCATGGCAAACACGTCTATTGCGAAAAGCCGCTGGCACCGACGGTTGCCGACTGCGCCGAAATGGTCGCGGCCGCCGAGAAGGCCGGCGTCGTCACCCAGGTTGGCTTCAACTACCTGAAGAATCCTCTGATCTTTCTCGCCAAGGACATCATCGAAAGCGGCGAGATCGGCGAGATCCGCTCGATGCGCGGCGTCCACGCCGAAGACTTCATGGCCGACGCCTCCGTGCCGTGGGGCTGGCGGCTCAATCCGGCCAGCGGCGGCGGCGCGCTTGCCGATATCGGCAGCCACATCATCGCCTCGATGCGCCACCTCGTCGGGCCGATCCAATCGGTGCTGGCCGAAACCATCATCCAGATCCCTGAGCGCCCCATCTCTGCCGGCGCGAGCGAGATGCGCGCCGTCGAGGTCGACGACATCACCCGCGCCTTCGTTCGTTTCGAGAACGGCGCGACCGGCAGCTTCGAGGCGAACTGGATCGCCACCGGCCGCAAGATGCAGCACGATTTCGAGATCTATGGCTCAAAGGGCAGCATCGTCTTCACCCAGGAACGATTGAACGAGATCCGCCTTTACAAGACCGGCGACGATATCCGCACCCGCGGTTTCCGCACCATCTGGGCCGGCCCGGAGCATCCGCCCTATGGCGCATTCTGCGTCGCCCCCGGCCACCAGATCGGCTTCAACGACCTGAAGGCGATCGAGGTCAACGAGTTCCTGGAGGCGATCGCCAAGGGCAAATCGCCATCGACCGATTTCCGCGAAGGCTACGAAGTCCAGAAGGTCCTGTCCGCCACCTACCAGTCGGCAAAGACCAACGAATGGGTGCAGATCGGCTGAGAACGACGAAATGGAAAAGGCGACAAAAAATGGAACGCCTGTTCTATGCCAGGCATCGCTAATCGATTAGTGTGAGGTCACAAGAGAACACAGGTCACACTGGAGACGGACAAGAATGGCAACGCCTGAAACGACGACGGAGGTCCCGCAGGATTTCGAAGCGCTGAAGGCGGTCATTCTGGAGCGAAAGGCGCAGCTGCCAAAACGGCTGAAGCAGGTGGCCGCCTATTCGCTCGACAATCCCGATGAGATCGCCTTCGGCACCGCCGCAAGCATCGCCACCTCGGCCGACGTCCAGCCGTCGACGCTGGTGCGCTTTGCCCAGCATTTCGGCTTCGAGGGTTTTTCCAGCCTGCAGCAGATTTTCCGTGCCCGGCTGCGCGAACGCACGCCGGGTTACGAAGACCGGCTGAAAGCGCTTAGCGAAAACGAGCACAGCAAACTCGAGAGCGGCTCGATCTTCAACGGCTTCGTCGCCGCCGCCCACCGCTCGCTCGACAACATCGCAAGCTCGGTCGATCCGGAAGCCTTTGAGCGCGCGGTCGATATCCTCGCCAAGGCGGAAACGGTCTATCTGATCGCCAAGCGCCGCTCCTATCCGATCTCCAGCTACATGGCCTACGCCTTCGGCAAGCTGAAGGTGAAATATCAGCTGGTCGGCACCGCCGCCGGGATCGACGACGACATGCTGGCGATGGCCGGCAAGAACGACGCCGCCTTTGCAGTCAGCTTCTCCCCTTATGCCTCCGAAAGCGCCACCCAGGCGCGGATGCTCGCCGAGCGCAAGGTGCCCGTCGTGTCGCTGACCGACTCGGCATTCTCGCCGCTCGCCGAATCCTCCAAGGTCTGGTTCGAGCTGGTCGAGGCCGACCATGCCGGTTTCCGCTCGCTGTCGGCCAGTATGGCCTTTGCCATGGCGCTGACGGTCGCGATTGCCGAGAAGCGCCACCGTCTGCTGGAAGAGGCGAAGGCGGAATAGAACGGATAGAATGAAAATTCTATATTGACGAAACGCCGGAATTTATGTTTCATACCTGCATCACCCACAGAACGAGAATGGTCGGGGCCGCAAAGGCGTCCGCGGGGAGGAAGCAGTGAGCCAGAACGTTTCGTCACAGGGAGCAAAGCCGCTCGACCTCATCACCATAGGCCGGGCCTCGGTCGACCTTTACGGCCAGCAGATCGGCACCCGGCTCGAGGACGTTTCGAGCTTTGCCAAATCGGTGGGCGGCTGCCCCTGCAACATCTCCGTCGGCACCGCGCGCCTGGGACTGAAATCGGCGCTTCTCACCCGCGTCGGCAATGAGCAGATGGGCCGTTTCATCCGCGAGCAGTTGACCCGCGAAGGCGTCGAGACCCGCGGCATGGTCACCGACCCGGAACGCCTGACGGCACTCGCAATCCTCGCTGTCGAGAACGAAAAGTCCTTTCCGCTGTTGTTCTACCGCGACAACTGCGCCGACAACGCGCTGTGCGAAGACGACGTTTCGGAAGAGTTCATCCGCTCTGCGCGGGCGATCCTCGTTTCCGGTACGCATTTCTCCAAACCCAACACCGATGCGGCACAGCGCAAGGCGATGCGCATCGCCAAGGAAAACGGCGCGAAGATCGTCTTCGACATCGATTACCGGCCGAACCTCTGGGGCCTTGCCGGCCATGATGCCGGCGAAAGCCGCTACATCGCCTCCGATCGCGTCTCCACCCACCTCAAGACCGTCCTTGCCGATTGCGACCTGATTGTCGGCACCGAGGAAGAAGTGTTGATCGCTTCGGGCGAAAGCGATCTGCTGCAGGCGCTGAAGACGATCCGGGCGCTGTCCACGGCGACGATCGTGCTGAAGCGTGGGCCCATGGGGTGCATCGTGTATGACGGCCCGATCTCCGACGATCTCGAAGACGGTATCATCGGCAAGGGGTTCCCGATCGAAGTCTACAACGTGCTCGGCGCCGGCGACGCCTTCATGTCCGGCTTCCTGCGCGGCTGGCTGAGACAAGAACCGCATGCGACCTCCGCGACCTGGGCCAACGCCTGCGGCGCCTTTGCCGTCTCCCGCCTGCTCTGCGCGCCGGAGATCCCGACCTGGACCGAACTGCAGTTCTTCCTGGAGAAGGGCAGCAAGGAACGGGCGCTGCGCAAGGACGAGGCGATCAACCACGTGCACTGGGCCACCACCCGCCGCCGCGAGATCCCGCTGTTGATGGCGCTGGCGATCGATCACCGCAGCCAGTTGGAAGACGCAGCCGCCGGCAACCCGGAGCTTCTTGCCCGCATCCCTGCCTTCAAGGTGCTGGCCGTCAAGGCGGCGGCACAGGTCGCCGCCGGCCGCTCCGGCTTCGGCATGCTGATCGACGACAAATACGGCCGCGACGCGCTTTATGCCGCCGGCGCCCACCGCGACTTCTGGATCGGCAAGCCGATTGAGCTTCCGGGCTCCCGGCCGCTGCAGTTCGAGTTCAGCCAGGATCTCGGCAGCCGCCTGATCGACTGGCCGGTCGACCACTGCATCAAGGTTCTGTCCTTCTACCACCCGGATGATCCGGCCGAGATGAAGGCGACGCAGGTTGCCAAACTGCGCTCGGCGTTCGAAGCAGCGCGCAAGGTCGGTCGCGAAATCCTGATCGAGATTATCGCCGGCAAACACGGCAAGCTCGACGACCAGACCATTCCGCGCGCGCTCAACGAACTTTACGATGCCGGCCTCAAGCCCGACTGGTGGAAGCTCGAGCCGCAGGCAAGCCGCGGCGCCTGGGCGGCGATCGATGCCGTCATCGAAAAGCGCGATCCCCTTTGCCGCGGCGTCGTTTTGCTCGGCCTCGAAGCGCCCTATGAGGCGCTGAAGGATGGCTTTGCGGCGGCCCGCACCTCGAAGACGGTCAAGGGTTTTGCCGTCGGTCGCACCATCTTTGCCGATGCCAGCAAGGCCTGGCTCGGCGGCACGATGACCGACGAGCAGGCGGTCGCCGACATGGCGGGAAAATTCAAGGCGCTGGTGGATCTCTGGCTGCAGCTGGGTGAAACAAAAGCGGCATAGGGTCGGAGACGGTTCTTGGAGCTAATCCGATCTAAGCAATGATGCAGTGGGCGAAACGGGATGATTTCGCCACGAGGAGGAAACAGAGTATGAGCCAGAAGACCGTGCGCCTGACCATGGCACAGGCCGTGGCGCGGTTCCTGACCCGCCAGATGACCGTCATCGACGGCACCAAGGTGCCGATCTTCGGCGGCGTCTTCGCCATCTTCGGTCACGGCAACGTCGCCGGCGTCGGCGAGGCGCTACACGGCATCAAGGATACGCTGCCGACCTATCGCGCCCAGAACGAGCAGGGCATGGCCAATGCCGCTATCGCCTTTGCCAAGGCGAGCTTCCGCCGCCGCTTCATGGCCTGCACCACTTCGATCGGCCCCGGCGCCCTCAACATGGTGACATCGGCGGCCCTTGCGCATGTGAACCGCCTGCCGGTGCTGTTCCTGCCCGGCGATGTCTTCGCCAATCGAAGGCCCGATCCGGTGCTGCAGCAGGTGGAAGGTTTTGCCGACGGCACGATTTCTGCCAATGACTGCTTCCGCCCGATCTCGCGCTACTTCGATCGCATCACCCGGCCCGAGCAGATCATCCCGGCGCTGCGCCGCGCCATGCAGGTGCTGACGGATCCCGCCGATTGCGGTCCGGTGACGCTCTCGCTTTGCCAGGACGTGCAGGCGGAAGCCTATGATTATCCGGAAGCCTTCTTCGACGAGAAGGTCTGGACTTCGCGCCGCATCGAGCCCGATGCCGACGAACTGGCAGCGGCGATCGCAGCGCTGAAGGCGGCGAAGTCGCCTGTCATCATCGCCGGCGGCGGCGTGCTTTATTCGCAAGCCAGCAAGGCACTTGCGGCGTTCGCAGAAAAACACGGCATTCCCGTCGTCGAGACCCAGGCCGGCAAATCCTCGTTGCCGCACAGCCATCCGCTCAACATGGGCTCGGTCGGCGTGACCGGCACGTCGGCCTCCAACCAGCTGGCGGAAGCGGCCGACGTCGTACTCGCCGTCGGCTCGCGGCTGCAGGATTTCACCACCGGCTCCTGGGCGCTGTTCAAGAACGAGGGTCTGAAGATCGTTGGCCTTAATATGCAGCCTTTCGATGCCGCCAAGCATGAGGGGCTGCCGCTGGTCGCCGATGCGCGCATCGGCCTCGAGCGGATTTCCGCCGGCCTCGGCAATCACAAGACCGATGCTGCCTGGACCGACAAGGCGAAGGCCGGCAAAGCGGAGTGGTTGAAGGCGGCCGACAAGGCGACAGCCACGACCAATGCGGCGCTGCCATCGGACGCGCAGGTCATCGGCGCGGTCCAGCGCGCCCGCGGCGGAGCGGATACCGTCCTCGTTTGCGCGGCGGGTGGTCTGCCCGGCGAGTTGCACAAGCTCTGGCAGGCGGAAACGCCCGGCGGCTACCACATGGAATACGGCTTCTCGACCATGGGCTATGAAGTTGCCGGCGGCCTCGGCGCCAAGCTCGCCCGCCCCGACAGCGACGTCATCGTCATGGTCGGCGACGGCAGCTACATGATGCTGAACTCCGAGATCGCGTCGTCGATCATGCTCGGCGCCAAGATCACCATCGTGCTGCTGGACAATGCCGGCTACGGCTGCATCAACCGGCTGCAGATGGCAACCGGCGGCGCCAACTTCAACAACTTGCTTGCCGACACGCACCACGTCGAGCTGCCGCAGATCGATTTCGCCGCGCACGCGGCGGCTATGGGCGCGCTGACCCGCAAGGTCGGTTCGATCTCCGAGCTGGAATCGGCGTTGAAGGAGACGGCGGGCGAAGCGCGCACGACCGTCATCGTCATTGACACCGACCCGCTTGTTACCACCGACGAAGGCGGCCACTGGTGGGATGTCGCAGTCCCCGAAGTTTCCGACCGCAGCCAAGTCAACGAGGCCCGCAAGAGCTATGAGAAGGCGCTCGCCTCCCAGCGCTTCGGCTGAGATTGCCCTATCGGCGCCCGCGTTATCCGCGCGGGCGCCATTTGACCTTGATGCCCCTCACCCTGGCCCTCTCCCCGCACGCGGGGCGAGGGGACTTTAGAGGGCGCGGCACATGCCTTCTCCCCGCCTGCGGGGAGAAGGTGGCGGCAGCCGGATGAGGGGCCATCGCCCTCCCCTTCCGCACCCATGAGACACCACGAACGATCCGCCAGCGCGGACGATGCTATAGGAAACGACAGACCATGATCCGCTATGGAACCAACCCGATCGCCTGGAGCAACGACGACGATCACTCGATCGGCGCGCATCTGACGCTCGAGGATTGCCTCTCCGATTGCCAGAAGATCGGCTTCGACGGCATCGAGAAGGGCCACAAGATGCCTTCCGACCCGGAAGCGCTGAAGGCAAAGCTCGCGGCCTACGACCTCGTCTTCGTCTCCGGCTGGCACTCGACCAACCTGCTGACCCATGACGTCGAAGCAGAGAAGAAGGCGATCCAGCCGCATCTCGATCTGCTCAAGCACAATGGCTGCAAGGTGGCGATCGTCTGCGAGACCTCGAACGCCATCCACGGCGACGACAGCAAGTCCGTTGCCAACGACAAGCCGGTGCTTCCGGCCGACCAGTGGAAGAAATTCGGCGCCGACCTCGAAGCGATCGCGCAATATTGCGCCGACCAGGGCATCGATCTCGTCTACCATCACCACATGGGCACGATCGTCCAGACCGGCGAGGAAATCGACCTCCTGATGCAGAACACCGGTCCGGCGACGAAGCTCCTGCTCGACACCGGCCACGCCTGGTTCGGCGGCTCAGACCCGGCCGAAGTCGCGAAGAAATACATGCACCGCGTCCGCCATATCCATTGCAAGAACGTCCGCTCCGCGGTGCGCAAGGTTGTCGAGGGCGAAGGCCTCTCCTTCCTCGAGGGCGTGCGCCGCGGCGTCTTCACGGTTCCGGGCGACAGCGAAGGCGGCGTCGATTTCCTTCCCGTGCTCAAAATCGCCGCCGAACACAATTACGATGGCTGGCTGGTGATCGAGGCGGAGCAGGATTCGGCCGTGCGCAATCCCTTCGAGTACCAGTCTCTCGGGTTGAAGTCGCTGAAGGCATTCGCCAAGGAAGCTGGGCTCGACAAGTAAGTTCACTTTTTTGGCCGCCGGACCTGAGGGGTCTTTTGCCCCTCATCCGGCTGCCGCCACCGTCTCCCCGCTCGCGGGGAGATGGGCCCATGCCGCCAACTCCTCAATCCCGCGCGACGTGAGGCGGAGAGCATGCGGCAAACGCCAGAATCCCCTCTCCCCGCCTGCGGGGAGAGGGTTAGGGTGAGGGGCATGCCACACGCTCGGCGCGCTCCATAAAGCGAATCAGGAGACCGCCATATGTCCAAACTGCTCGTCAAATCGAAAGCCAAGTCCGGCCTGATGCAGAACGTCACGCCGGAAAGCGCCGGCTGGACCTATGTCGGCTTCGCGCTCAATCGGCTGAAGCCGGATGAGACGACGCAGGGCGAGGCCGGCGACAAGGAGATCTGCCTTGTGCTGGTCTCTGGCAGGGCGAAGGTCTCCGTCGATGGCGAGGATTTCGGCGAGCTTGGCGAGCGCATGACGCCGTTCGAGGGGCAACCCTATGCCGTCTACGTGCCGAAGGGCAGCCGCTGGCAGGTAGCGGCGACGACCGATCTCGATCTCGCGATCTGCTCAGCCCCGGGCGGCGAGGGTTTCAAGGCCAAGGTGATCAAGCCGGGAACACACCCGCAGATGACCCGCGGCAAGGGCACCAACACCCGCTATGTCACCAACATCATGCCGGAGGACGACAGCTCCGCCCAGTCGCTGCTCGTCGTCGAAGTGATCACGCCGGGCGGACACACCTCCTCCTACCCGCCACACAAGCACGACCAGGACGACCTGCCGGCCGAGAGCTATCTGGAAGAGACCTACTATCACCGCCTGAATCCGCCGCAAGGCTTTGCCATGCAGCGCGTCTATACCGACGATCGCTCGCTGGACGAGACCATGGCGGTGGAAGACGGAGACGTCACGCTGGTGCCGAGGGGGTATCACCCGGTTGCCGCCGTACACGGTTACGATGTCTACTATCTCAACGTCATGGCCGGACCGAAGCGTGTGTGGAAATTCCACAATGCCCGCGAACACGAGTGGCTGTTTACCGGCGTTTAGAAGCGAGATCGCGCAGCCGCAAGCCATTTCGGGTGCGCAGCGATCGGGCCAGTCTGCCGGCAGACCGATGGACGGATGCGTCCAGCCGTCCTAGATTATGGCCCTTCAGGGAGGCTGTGCCATGCGGATCGACGGACAATGCCATTGCGGCTTCGTGACCTATGAGGCGGACATCGATCCGGACGATGTCGCGATCTGCCACTGCACCGATTGCCAGCAACTGACGGGCTCGGCCTACCGGGTGACGGCAGGTACGGCACGCGAGAATTTCCAGCTGACCGGCGGCGAGCCGAAGCTCTACGTCAAGACCGCGGAGAACGGCCGCAAACGCCTGCAGTTCTTCTGCCCGAACTGCGGTTCGCCCGTTTACACAACCGGCACGGATGAGGACGCCGAAGAGGTCGGCATTCGCCTCGGCACGATCAACCAGCGCCGCGCGCTCTCCCCGAAATCACAGATCTGGCGCTCTTCCTCCCTCCCCTGGATCCACGACGTCGGCACGTTGCCCGGTCACGACCGGGACTAATTCGCGTCAAGCGGTCGCTATCCTGGCCTTCAGATGCGCCCACGCCCGGCCGATCACCTCGGGCGCAGGGGTCGCGGTCATCTGCGACGGACGGGCGCCAGGATTGGCGGCCAGGTAGGTCTTCACGAGATGGTAGCCGATCGAGTAGCCGGCCCAGCGTGGCAGCGGTTCGCCATGGCCGTTCCAACCGAAGAACCAGGCGCTGTGGTTATAGCCGTCGGCCCAGAGTTCCAGTTCGGCCCGCTCGATCAGCCCCAACCAGTCTTGCGCAGGGACAGCGTGGTTCCACGGATTGCCGTCGCCACCGTTGATCTCCGCGTCGAAGGCGTCGGCCAGACCTTCCGTGACCAGGACTTCGCCGAGCCTGAAACCATAGCCGCACGTCGCATGGCGGAAGGAATGGTGGAGTTCGTGCGTGAGCGTCTTTCGCAGCTCACCCTTGGCGAGGCTGGTCTCGAAGTGGGGGTTATCAGGGTCGAGCGTGACCGTCACCAGCCCGCGGCGGTAGCAGGCGCCGGACAGTCCGAGTTCAGGAATCGTCTGGCCCGGCCGGCGCTCGACGAGGACATCGACGGGTGCAGCCTTGTCGGCCGCTGAGACGCTGCCGCCGACACGCTCAGCCGTCGTCCGCACGTCGGTGAGAATCGTCTCGCGCCAGGGGGCAAGCGATCCATCGGCTTCGAGGAAGTGAAGGCGCAGGTCCAGCATTCGGCAATTCTCCGGTCGTCATCGTCTTTCGACGGCGGAATTTACCCATGCGGACGCCGATTGCAACGCAGCAAGGGCGAAAGCATCAGCCCGGGCAGGTGCCTTTTGTCGCGCCAGCCTTACCGCGGTGCAGACGGCGACACGTCGAATCCGATGGCCGAAAAGTCGCCGCCGTTGTAAGAGAGAGGCAGAAATACCCAACGGGTGATCAGTACCCGCACAGGCGAGGCGATGGCAAAGGGCCGGTTCACGATCTTCCCCAGCCGCATTGGCGGCGTCGAGGCCGTCGAGGCAGCAACGGGGCACGTGTTTGCCCGTCACACCCATGAGCAATTCGGCATCGGGCTCATCCATCAAGGCGCCCAGAAATCGCTAAGCGGTCGCGGCGTGGTGGAAGCCGGCGCCGGCGACATGATTACGGTCAACCCCGGCGAGGTCCATGACGGCATGCCGATCGGCGATGCCGGGCGGTCCTGGCGGATGCTGTACTTCGACCCCGCCGTCATCGCCGACGCCATGGAGGACATCAGCCAGGGCAAGACGCGGACCGCCGAATTCACCGCGCCCGTCTTTCATGACGGGGGGACGGCGAGACATTTTCAGGCCCTCTTCAGCGCGGTCACCGCGCCCGATGGCGAACGCAAGGATATGCTCGGCGAGGAGTGCACCCTTTCGCTGCTGGCCGAGGTGATGCACGAGCGTGACGGGCAAACGCACCGCGCCTCCACGCCACCTGCGATCGACAGAGCGCAAAGCCTGATCGACGACGACCCGAGCGCCGCCGTCACCTTGACTGATCTCGCGCGTGCGGCGGGCCTTAGCCGGTTTCAGGTGGTGCGCGGCTTTTCGAAAAACGTCGGGCTGACGCCGCATGCCTATCTCGTGCAGCGCCGCATCGATCTGGCGCGACGCCTGATTGCGCGAGGCGTGCCGCTTGCCGTGGCTGCGGCGGAGGGAGGCTTTGCCGACCAGAGCCACATGACCCGGATCTTCGTGCGCAAATACGGCATTTCGCCTGGCGCCTACGCCGAATCCTTCCACTAATCCGAGACTGCGTCTGAGCTCTCGTTTTCGTGCAGGGCACTGATGCAGGACCTCTTAACATTTCCGCACAAACGGCATTGCCGCCTGCAATTCCGTTCAAGACCGAAAGACCCGGATGAGGTCTCTTGCGCGCCAACGCAGGAGCGACCGCATGACGGAAAAATTTCAAGGATACATCTATCTCTCGCTGGCGATGATCATGGTCGGCAGCACGGTAATCGCCAGCAAGCTGATCGCTTCCGGCCTGCCGCCCTTTATCGCCACGACCTTGCGCTTTGCCGTCGCGTTCCCGCTGTTCCTCGCCTTGATGCGCCTGACACGGACGCCCTGGCCGAGACTTGAACGGCGCGAGTGGCTCATCCTCCTCCTGCAGGCAGGGGCCGGCAGCGTTGGCTATACGACACTTCTGATCGCCGGATTGCGCTACAGTTCGGCGACGGATGCCGGCGTCGTCATCGGCACGCTTCCCGTCGTCTCCGCCGCCATCGCCATCCTGCTGCTCGGCGAACGGCCCAGCCGCTCGACCCTGATTGCGATCGGGCTGGCGGCAGCAGGCGTTCTGACGATCGTGCTTCGACCCGACGATGGCACCCACCATTCGGCCCTCGGCATAACGCTCGTCTTCGGTGCCGTGGTTTGCGAAGGGCTGTTCATCCTGATCAACAAGCGCATCCATACGCCGATCGCGCCGCTGGCGCTCTCCACCATCATGGCCGGCATGGGCGTCGGCGTCGCCTTCGTACCCGCTCTCTTCGAAGCTCCGTCAATGCAAGGTGTCGCGGTGCATTCGCTAGCGGCCGTGCTTTATTATGCCCTGGTCCCAACCGTTGCCGGCTTCATCCTCTGGTACGCTGGCTCCGCCAGAGTGAGCGGCACCGAAGCGTCCGTTTTCACCGCGCTTGCACCGGTCTCCGCCGTGCTGCTCGCCTTTGTTCTTCTCGGCGAGCCCGTGAGCATGAACCAACTCGCCGGCATTGGCTGCGTGCTTGTCGCCGTCGTCAGTCTCGCCATGCCGCATCTTCGGCCCAAGACTGCCGGCCAAACGCAGATCTGACGCCGTCATCATCTCTTCCACTTCGAGGCACCCCATGCATTTCCAGCATTCAGACAGCATCTGGCGTGATTTTCCCGAGCTTGCCGCCGGCGCGCTCCACGTCGAAGGCATTCGCAGCGACGTCTCGGTAGCCGACGCCGTCGACCGATTTCAGGCCATCGCCAGGGGCGCCCTCGTGGCACGTCCGGAAGGCGAGCTTGCGGAAATTCAGGCCTGGCGCCGGACGTTTTCCAGGATGGGCTTGAAGCCGACGCAGTATCGCTGCGCATCGGAAGCCTTGCTGCGCCGGTTCCGGAAAGAGGGCGACCTGCCGTCGATCCATCCGCTGATCGACCTTTGCAACGCCGTGTCGCTCGCCTTTGCCATTCCCATCGCCGTCTTCGATCTTTCGCGCATCGCCGGCGATCTCCAAGTGACCCGCGCGAAAGGGGACGAGGCCTACGCCACCTTCTCAGGCGAAACCGAACATCCCGAACCGGACGAGGTGATCTTTCGCGACGCAGAGGGTCGCGCCCATGCGCGGCGATGGACAAACCGGCAAAGCGGCCATTCGGCGATCCGTCCGCAGACGACCTCGGCCCTTATCGTCGCGGAAGCGCTGCACGAAACCGCAGCGGCGGACGTCGCCGAACTCACGAACGCTTTGGAGGGAGCCATAGCCGCCACGTGGCAGGTCCGCCCGACCTCAATGCTGCTCAGCCGAGCGGCACCGCGTTTTGCCCTTTCCGCACAGCAAGATTTTGCTCGCTCCAAAAGTCTTTGACGCGAGAGCGTGCCGCCATACTATCGCAGCCTCCCGGCAGGTCGCGGCGCGCCACGTCAACAGGGCGTACCGCTGCCATCCTTTAAATTTGCCGCAAAGTTCCGCCTTTAAGTCGACCGCGATTTAGGGAACAAGCAGTCAACAAGAGGCAGCGATGATTGAAGGCACGCGATCGAAACTCGGCCTGGCGCGGCGGATGCTGTTCGACAATGGCGGGCTTGAGGAGATCTTTCGCCACGTGCGCAACCTGGTCGTGGCGACGGTGGTGATCGCCGCGGGCATGCATGCGATCGAGAACGGCCGCAGCCTGGAGATCATGGGCCTGCCGAACAGTTCCGTGGCGGGCTACATCGTCTCCGCCATCGGCATCGTCCTGTTTCTGCTCAATCTGGCGGATGGCCTGCACAGGCTGTCGAAGGTGCGCCGGCATCTGGCACTGCAGATCCTGCTTTTGGCGATCTACGTCTTCATAACCCTCAGAGTGACGCAGCTGGTGCTGGCGCTGCGCATGTCGACCCTCTGAGTTGCCAAGGGTCAGCCGGCCTATGCCGCCGGCTGACATCATTGTTGCTCACGCCGCCTTGGCGACGTGGTACTCCTTGATCGCGACCATCTTGATCGCCGGGTAGCGCTCGGCCTCATAGCGCAGCGAGAAGCTGTCCTGCGCCAGGAACACCGGATCGCCGTCGAGGTCGCGGGCGATATCGCCGCGACGGGCGGTGACGAACTTGTCGAGCTCGGCGGGCTGATCGGACGAAATCCAGCGGCAGACGGAGAAGCGCGACATCTCGAAGGATACCGGCAGGCCGTATTCCCCCTGCAGGCGTTCCTTCAGAACATCAAGCTGCAGCGCGCCGACGACGCCGACGATCGCCGGAGAGCCGTCTTCCGGCGAGAACAGCTGTACGACGCCCTCTTCGGCCATCTGCTGCAGCGCTTCCTTGAGTTTCTTGGCCTTCATCGCATCCTCAAGGCGCACACGGCGCAGGATTTCCGGCGAGAAGTTCGGAACGCCCTGGAAGACGAGATGCTCGCCTTCCGTCAGCGTGTCACCGATGCGCAGGGTGCCGTGGTTCGGGATGCCGACGACATCGCCGGCATAGGCGGTGTCGGCCAGCTGCCGCTGCGAGGCGAAGAAGAACTGCGGGGCGCTGAGGCCCAGCTGCTTGCCGGTGCGGGCCAGCCGCGCCTTCATACCGCGCTCGAGCTTGCCGGAGCACACGCGCGCAAAGGCGATGCGGTCGCGGTGGTTCGGGTCCATGTTCGCCTGGATCTTGAAGACGAAGGCGGTCATCTTGTCGTCGGTCGCATGCACGGTGCGCGTATCGGCAACCTGGTCGCGCGGCGGCGGGGCGATCTCGCCGAGCGCGTTGATCAGGTCGCGCACACCGTAGTTGCGCAGAGCCGAGCCGAAGAACACCGGCGTCAGGTGGCCTTCGAGGAAGGCCTTCTTGTCGAACGGCTTGCAGGCTTCGATCGCGAGCGATGTCTCTTCGATGAAGGCGTCGCGCTCGTTTTCCGGCAGGCGGTGGGCGACCATTTCAGGGCCGTTGACCCGGGTCAGCACTTCCTGCGTGTCAGAGCCACGCACGGTGTTGTCGGCAAGATGATAGGAGCCGCAGAAGGTTTTCGAGCGGCCGATCGGCCAGGTCACCGGCGCACAGTCGAGCGCCAGCTTCTCTTCGACCTCGTCGAGGATTTCGAAGGGATCGCGGCTCTCGCGGTCCATCTTGTTGATGAAGGTGATGATCGGGATGTCGCGCATGCGGCACACTTCGAACAGCTTCAGCGTCCGCGGCTCGATACCCTTGGCGGCGTCGATGACCATGACGGCCGCATCGACCGCCGTCAGCGTGCGGTAGGTGTCGTCGGCGAAGTCTTCGTGGCCGGGCGTGTCGAGAATGTTGAAGACATTACCGCCATATTCGAACGTCATCACCGAGGTGACGACCGAGATACCGCGCTCGCGCTCGATCTTCATCCAGTCCGAACGGGTCTGGATACGATCCTTCTTGGCCTTGACCTCGCCGGCGAGCTGGATGGCACCGCCGAACAGCAGCAGCTTTTCGGTGAGGGTGGTCTTACCCGCGTCCGGGTGGGCGATGATCGCAAATGTGCGGCGGCGGGATACCGCCTCGGCGAGACTTTCGGCCATATCGTAAAATCCTGTGAGTTGCGGCGTCTTTACAGGCTCGGCCCACATTATGCAATTGACCGGCGCAGCGAGCGCCCGGCTTATGGATCAATGACCATGCACACGCCCCAGACAAAGCCCGCCCTCACTCTCATCCGCCTGCCGCATGCCGAGGCATTGGACCTGCCGGCCTATGAGACCGCGGGCGCTGCCGGCATGGATTTGCGCGCAGCCGTGGCCACGGGCGAGCCGATGACGCTTGCGCCGGGAAAGCGGGCGCTGGTGCCGACCGGCTTCATCTTCGAGATCCCGGCCGGTTACGAGGCACAGATCCGTCCGCGCTCCGGCCTCGCCTTCAAGAACGGCATCACTTGCCTCAACACGCCGGGTACGATCGACAGCGACTATCGCGGCGAGGTGAAGGTTCTCCTTGTCAATCTCGGCGAAGAAGACTTCGTCATCGAGCGCGGCATGCGCATCGCACAGATGGTGATCGCGCCGGTGACGCAAGTGAGCGTGCGCGAAGCCGACAGTGCCAGCGACACGGCCCGCGGCGCCGGCGGCTTCGGCTCCACCGGCGTCTAAAGCATTTCCAGGAAAAGTGCGGAGCGGTTTTCCGCCCGGAATTGTGTGACCTGGAAAGCCCCAAATCAGATAAGCGGCGGCAGCCGGCGCTTGACCGGCGTCGATTTGACGATCGACGTGTTGGTTTGTGCCTTCTCGGCGATGCGATCGAGCAGCGTGTCCAGCTCTGCCATATCGCGCACGAACAGCTTGGCGATGAAGCAGTCGTCGCCGGTGACCTTGTCGCATTCGACGATCTGCGGCGTCTCCTGAATCAGTTTCTCGACGATATGCAGCATGCCCGGCATCGGCCTGACGCGGATGATCGCCTGCAGGGGATAGCCGAGCTTCACCGGATTGAGGGCTATGGTGAACCCATCCAACACGCCGCGCTCTTCCAGTTTGCGCAGCCGCTCGGCGGCACTGGGCGACGACAGACCCGCCTCCTGCGCCAGCTCCTTTAGCGACACGCGCGCATTCGCCGCCAGGATATCCAGAATGCGGCGATCGAGTTCGTCGAGCATCGGTAACCTCATAAGCCAAAAGATCGAAACCATCTTCGATGATTAGGTAGAATAGCCAAAACGCCTGCGATCTTCCATATAAACCGCCATAGATGCCGACTAATCTTGGAGCATCAACCGAGGAGCGATCGCTATGGGCGCAGACATTAAAAGAGGCAGTGCCGAAATGACGGCGGCGATGCTGATATCGGGCACGATCGGCTGGTTCGTGCTGATGTCGGGTCAGCCGGTGACGAGCGTCGTCTTCTGGCGTTGCGTGTTTGGCGCGGTAACGCTGGTGGCGATCGCAGCTGTGCTCGGCCTTCTCGACCGTCGCCATTTCACCCGGCGGGTCGTGCTGCTGTCGATTGCCGGCGGCATCGCCATTGTCGTCAACTGGCTGCTGCTGTTTGCCGCCTATTCCCATGCCTCGATTTCGATCGCGACGATGGTCTACAACACCCAGCCCTTCATGCTTTTGGGGCTTGGAGCCCTGTTCCTCGGCGAAAAGATCACCGCGACCAAGGTGTTCTGGCTGTCGATCTCCTTTGCCGGCATGCTGGCGATCATCTCGGCCAAGCCCGGCGGCGGCTTTGCGTCGGAGGATTACCTTGTTGGTATCGCGCTTTCGATCGGTGCTGCCTTCTTCTACGCGATCGCGGCGCTGCTGACGAAGCTGCTCAAGGGAACGCCGCCGCACCTGATCGCCCTGATCCAGGTTATCACCGGCACGCTGATGCTGGCGCCGATGGCCCTTGCCGCCCCCGCCCCGTCGGGCGCCGAACAGTGGTCGATCCTGATTGCCGTCGGCGTCATCCATACCGGCATCATGTACGTGTTGCTCTATGGCGCCATCCAGCGGCTGCCGACGCACATGACCGGGGCCCTGTCCTTCATCTACCCGATCGCCGCCATTGTCGTCGATCGGCTCGCCTTCGGCCATGCGTTGCAGCCGATCCAGATCTTTGGCTCGATCGCCATCCTGCTGGCTGCTGCCGGCATGAATCTCGGCTGGAAACTTCGCCTGCCCTCGCCTATCAAGCGGAGACGCGAAGGGAGAACCGCATGATCACCTGCTACCTGAAATACGTAATCGACCCCTACAAGCTGGCCGAATTCGAACACTACGCCAAGCTCTGGATTCCACTCGTCAACCGGCTCGGCGGCACCCATCACGGCTATTTCATGCCGCACGAGGGCGCAAACAACATCGCGCTGGCGCTCTTCACCTTTCCGAGCCTCGCGGAGTACGAAATCTATCGCGAGAAGATGGCCAGGGATCCGGAATGCCTTGAGGCCTTCGCCTACGGGGAAAAGACGCGCTGCATCGTCAGCTACGAGCGCAGCTTCATGCGGCCGATGTTCGAATAAAAAGACCCAGGCTGAGGGCCTGTCAGCGGCGCGCCTCGGCGGCCATGCTGACGGCAAAGCCGAACAGCGCCGTGCCCATGGCCCAGCGCTGTACCACCATCAACAGCGGACGCCCGGCGAGGAACCCGGCGATCGAGCTTGCGGCAAGCGCGATCATCGCATTGACCGTGACGCTGGTGGCGATCTGGATCGAGCCGAAGATCATCGACTGCGCCAGGACGTTGCCGGCTTCGGGGCGAATGAACTGCGGCAGCAGCGAGAGATAGAGCACGGCGACTTTCGGGTTGAGCAGGCTCGTCAGGAAACCCATCAGGAACAGCTTGCGCGGACCGTCCTTCGGCAGGCTCTTGACCTGGAACGGCGAGCGTCCGCCGGGCCTGACCGCCTGCCAGGCGAGATAGACGAGATAGGCGGCACCGGCGAGCCGCAGGGCGTCATAGGCGAAGGGCGCGGCAATGAGCAACGCAGTGATGCCGAGTGCTGCCGAGATCATGTAGACGACGAAACCTAGCGCGACCCCACCAAGCGAGATCAGGCCCGCCGCCGGCCCCTGGCTGATCGAGCGGGAGATCAGGTAGATCATGTTCGGCCCGGGTGTCAGCACCATGCCGAGGGCGATCAGGGCAAAGCCGATGAGGTTGTGGAGCTCGGGCATGAGGCGCGCCTTTGTTGCGTATTCCGTAAAGCTCTACGCATCTGCAGAACCCGGGCAATCGCGGACTTGTCACCCGATCAATTTTGTCGCGAAATTGCCGCCCGCCCGCCAATCCCGATTTCCATTCTCGACGCTCTGCGCTAAAAAGTGGCGTCGCCACCGGGAGGAACGATCGTGACGCTTGCAGCCCTGCTTGCCTATAGCGGCGCTCTCTTCATCGCGGCCATCATTCCTGGCCCCGGCGTGACCGCGCTTGTCGCACGGGCGCTCGGCTCGGGCTTTCGCGAAACCTTCTTCATGGGGCTCGGCCTGATCGTCGGTGACATGGTCTACCTGACCGCAGTGGTGCTCGGCCTGGCGCTGATCGCCCAGACCTTCACGACCGCCTTCCTGATCGTCAAGTTCGCCGGCGTGCTCTATCTCGGCTATATCGCCTGGAGGCTCTGGACATCAGGCCTGTTGCCACAGGACATCAAGGCGAAGACGTCCAAGAGCATGTCGATGTCGTTCCTTTCCGGCCTGCTCGTCACGCTCGGCAACCCGAAGACCATGCTGTTCTATGTGGCGCTGGTGCCGACGCTGATCGACATCGCCGTGATCGGACCGCGCGAATACGGGTTGTTGCTGATCGCGACCTTCCTCGTGCTGCTGACCGTGCTTTTGCCCTATATCCTGCTTGCTGCCCGGGCGCGCACGTTGCTCAAGCAGCCGAAGGCGTTGCAGGCGCTGAACCGGGTCGCGGCGGGCGTGCTCGCCGGTACCGCCGCCTATATCGCCACCCGCGCTGCCTGAAAAAACATTCCCTTGAAAGCACTTACGCCGGTGTTTTTTCCTTCGGCGGATCGCCTCGTCGCGGTTACCGTTCTGGAATAGAACGGGCATTGTCCCTATTGTCACAACCAAACAGATCGAACCCAAGGGAGAAACTTCATGTCTGACACGCGCAAGCCCGGCCGCGGCCGCGTCTATTCCTCGATCACGGAAACGATCGGCGACACTCCCATCGTTCGGCTCGACAAGCTTGCCAAGGAAAAAGGCGTGAGGGCCAACCTTCTCGCCAAGCTCGAATTCTTCAACCCGATCGCTTCGGTCAAGGACCGCATCGGCGTCGCCATGATCGAGAGCCTGGAAGCGCAGGGCAAGATCACACCCGGTCGCACCACGCTGGTCGAGCCGACCTCGGGCAACACCGGTATCGCGCTTGCCTTCGTCGCCGCCGCCAAGGGCTACAAGCTGATCCTGACCATGCCGGAGACGATGTCGGTCGAGCGCCGCAAGATGCTGGCGCTGCTCGGCGCCGAACTGGTGCTGACCGAGGGCGCCAAGGGCATGAAGGGGGCGATTGCCAAGGCACAGGAACTGGTCGAGACTCTGCCGGATGCTATCATCCCGCAGCAGTTCGAAAACCCCGCCAACCCGGAAATCCACCGCAAGACGACGGCCGAGGAAATCTGGAACGACACCGACGGCGCAGTCGACATTTTTGTCTCCGGCATCGGCACCGGCGGCACCATCACCGGCGCCGGCCAGGTGTTGAAGGCGCGCAAGCCGTCGATCAAGGTGATCGCAGTCGAGCCCGAGGAATCGCCGGTGCTTTCGGGCGGCAACCCCGGCCCGCACAAGATCCAGGGCATCGGCGCCGGCTTTGCGCCCGCCATCCTCGACACCGGCATTTATGACGAAGTCGTCACCGTCAACAGCGGTGAAGCCGTCGAGATCGCGCGGCTCGTCGCCAGGCTCGAAGGCGTGCCGGTCGGCATCTCCTCAGGTGCTGCGCTCGCCGCCGCCATCGAGATCGGCCAGCGCGAGGAAAACGCCGGCAAGAACATCGTCGTCATCATCCCGTCCTTTGCCGAACGCTACCTCTCGACGGTTCTTTTTGAAGGCTTGGGTGCGTAAGCTTTTGCAGATGACGAACGAAAGGGCGCCGCGGCGCCCTTTTTTTTCCCGAAGATGAACGTCAGGCAAGCAGCATGGAAAGCAAGGGCGCAGACATGCGTACCTGCGGTCCCAGACGACGCAGGCAACGATAGCCTTACGCGGCCGCCTGCAATCGTTCACCGGCGATGCGGTAGGAAATCGCCTCGGCGAGGTGCAGCCGGCCGACGGTTGCGGCTCCGTCGAGATCGGCAAGCGTGCGCGCGACCTTCAGGACACGGTGATAGCCGCGTGCGGAAAACTTCAGTTTCTCGGCCGCGTCCCGCAGCAACTGCAGCCCCGACGCATCGGGCTCGGCAATGCGCTCGATCATCGCCGTCGAGCAGCGGGCGTTGCTAGATGGTTCGCGGCTGCCGAGCGCGATGAAACGATCAATCTGCAGTTCACGGGCACGGGCGACGCGTTTTGCCACGGCCGCGCTTGCCTCCGCCGCCATCGGCCGGATCAGGTCGGCGGCGCTGACGGCCGGTACGTCGACGCGCAGATCGATCCGGTCCATCAGCGGGCCGGAGATGCGCGCCTGGTAATCGCTCATGCAGCGCGGGCCGCGGGCGCAGCTTCGGCCGGGCTCGCCCGCCATGCCGCACCGGCACGGGTTCATCGCCGCCACCAGCTGGATCGCGGCGGGATAGCTGACCCGGTGATTGGCCCGGGCAATGATGCATTCAGCCGTTTCCAGAGGCTGACGCAACGCGTCGAGCACCTGCGGCGTAAACTCCGGAAACTCGTCGAGAAACAGCACGCCGTTATGGGCAAGCGATGCCTCGCCGGGTTTTGCCCTGATGCCGCCGCCAATCATCGCCGCCATGGTGGCGGAATGGTGCGGGGTGCGAAACGGCCGCCGGTCGGACAGCTTGCCGCCCGGAAGCTGCCCGGCAATCGAATGGATCATCGAAACTTCGAGCAGTTCGGCCGGCGTCAGCGGCGGCAGGATAGACGGCAGGCGCGAGGCCAGCATCGATTTTCCCGAACCCGGCGGTCCGATCATCAACAGATTGTGGTTGCCGGCGGCGGCCACTTCGAGCGCCCGCTTGGCGCTCTCCTGCCCCTTGATGTCGGCGAGATCGGGCAGGTCGGCAGCACCGGCGCGGATGGCCGGTTCCGGCCGGGAGAGAACCTGTGTTCCCCTGAAATGATTGGCGATGGCGATCAGGCTGCGGGGTGCCAGAATATCGATGTCGGCGCCGGCCCAGGCCGCCTCCGGTCCGCTTTCCGCCGGGCAGATCAACCCTTTCCCAACAGCATTGGCGCCGATTGCCGCCGGGAGCGCGCCGGCGACAGCAGCAACCGTGCCGTCGAGATTAAGCTCGCCGATCACCACATAGCCATTCAGCGCATCGCCGGGGATGGCGCCGAGTGCCGCCATCAGGCCGAGCGCGATCGCCAGATCGAAATGGCTGCCTTCCTTCGGCAGGTCCGCAGGCGCGAGATTGACGGTGACTTTCTTTGCCGGCAGCGCCAGACCAGATGCATGAAGGGCTGCCTGCACCCGCTCGCGGCTTTCGGCGACGGCCTTGTCTGGCAGCCCGACGATCTGCATGCCGACCCGGCCCGGCGCAACCATCACCTGAACGTCGACCGGCACACCTTCTATTCCCTGGAATGCAATCGTACTGACACGCGCAACCATGACCGCCTCTTCGACAAGGGCGGCCGCCGCGCCGCCGCAACCCTTTTGGTTGCAGCGGAAAATCTTGCACGGAACACGTACAAAAACAAGAACAATAATAGAACATAGCATTCAACGGCGATCACCCCTTATGAGGCGAAAGCGCCGGACAACAATGGCCGAATGAATGGGCGAAGCAGCGCGCCACCCTTCGCGATCCGTCAGGTTCACCTAAGGCGAGCCCCTATTTTCGTCCATGTCGCTATCGTAAACCCGCTTCGCGCTATTGCGCGCCAAGCGCTACGCGCGCTTGCGCTCGATCGCGTCCCACAGCAGGCTGGCGACATCGGCGCCGCCGAATTTCTTGACCTCGCGGATGCCGGTCGGCGACGTCACGTTGATCTCGGTCATGTAGTCGCCGATGACGTCGATGCCGACGAAGAGGAAGCCGCGTTGCTTCAGCGCTGGGGCGATGCGGGCGCAGATTTCCTTCTCGCGCGCCGTCAGTTCGGTCGGCTCCGGCCGGCCGCCGGCGTGCATGTTGGAGCGGGCGTCGTGTTCTGCCGGCACGCGGTTGATGGCACCGACCGGCTCGCCGTCGACGAGCAGGATGCGCTTGTCGCCCTTGCGCACCGCTGGCAGGTATTCCTGCGCAATGAAGGGCTCGCGGAACATCTGGCCGAACATTTCGAGCAGCGATGACATGTTGCGGTCGTCGCGCGCGGAGTGGAACACGCCGGCGCCGCCATTGCCGTAGAGCGGCTTCAGGATGATGTCGCCCATTTCCGCACGGAACCGCGCGATCTCGGCAGCGTCGCGGGTAATCAGCGTCTTCGGCATCAAATCGGCGAATTCGGTGACGAAGATCTTCTCCGGCGAGTTGCGCACCCAGGCCGGGTCGTTGACGACAAGCGTCTTCGGGTGCAGGCGCTCGAGCAGGTGGGTCGAAGTGATGTAGGCCATGTCGAAGGGCGGATCCTGACGCAGCATGATCACGTCCATGGACGAAAGATCGAGCCGCTCCGGCTCGCCGAGCGTGAAGTGGTCGCCCTTGACGTCGCGCAGCGTCATCTGCTGCGCGGTCGCAAAGACCTTGCCGTCGCGCAGCGACAGCTTTTCCGGGGTGTAGTGGAAGAGCCGGTAGCCGCGGGCCTGTGCCTCAAGGCTCATCGCGAAGGTGGAATCGCCCGCGATGTTGATGCCCGACACATGGTCCATCTGGACCCCGACATTGACGATTTTCGCCATCTTCCCGTCCCCGTTTGAAAAAGCCCGCAACATGTAGAATGCGGACCCGCCTTAGGCAAGGCTACTCGAAGCCCTCAACGACGCAGGTGATGAGATCATGATCGGACAGCGGGCGGCCGTTTGCGTCGAGCGATGGAATGATCCGGCTTTTGCCGATCTTCAGGCCCCGCGACAGGAACCAGTCGAGCTTCATCGCCCGCTCCGGCCAGCGTGTGATCAGGCTGGGGCGGGTGGTCATCACATCGAGCGGTCCGCCATGGCGCGTGAAGCCGCGCGCCGCGCTCATGGCAAACAGCCCTTCGGCCTCGAAATCGCCGCCGGCATGATTGCCGGTGTTGAGGTCCCCGCCGATCAGGATCGGCATGGCCGGGAAGGCTTCGTCGAGCGCATCGATGAGTTCCTTGACCTGGCGCTCGCGATAGGGCGCGGTGGTGGCGCTTTCGAGATGGGTGGAAACGGCAACGAAGGGCCCGGCTTCCGTCTCGATCACGGCGCCGATGGCGAAGCGTTCGCCGACACGCGGCTGGTCGCCGCCATCCATGAACCAGAGCCGTTCGCCCCAGAGGCGGAGCATGAACGGTCGGCCGAGCGGCACTGATGCCATCAGCGCATTGCCGTGAAAACCCTTCTCGTTGAAGTCATCCTTGCAGAATTCCAGTTCCGTATCGGAGCCCAAGCCAAGCTCGATGAATTCGACGCCATAGGCGTATTGCATCCCAAGGATGCCTGCGACCTCTGCGGTCGGATGACGCTGGCCGGTACGGGCCATGCCATCGTCCATCTCCGAGAGCAGTACGACCGGTGCTGCGGTTGCCGCCAGATGTGCCGCACTTTCCGGCGCAAACAGGCAGCGCTCCAGGTTCCAGGCGGCAACGGCGAACGGGAAGGCAAGCGGCTTGGCTGATGACGGCTCACCGCCGATTTCGATGCTGTTCATTTCAGGCAACGCCGCCATCACTGCGTCATGGGCAGCGATCGAGCGATCGATCGTGGTGAAACCGGCGCGGGTTTCCTGCGACGGCACGGCAAGCTGGCTGACAGTCTCTTCGATCACAATGCCGGCTCCAGGCTGAGGGGGCGTGCGCTTTCGCCACTATTGGCGAAGGACGTGCCGCGCTCCAGCCGCTTGCCGCTTTCCGGCGCGAAGAAATGCAGGCGGTCGGACGCGATCGTCACGGCAAGATCGCCGGACAGCGGGATTTCGGGAGAAAGCGCCAGGGTCAGCGCCTGATCCTCGATGGTGCCGTGGACGAGACGTTGCGCGCCGAGTTCCTCGACATAGTCGACCTGGAACAGCATCCCATCCTCGCCCACGCCGGCGATCCTCAGATCCTCGGCGCGCAGGCCGACGGTCACCGGCCCATCGACCGGGGCGCGGTCGCCAAGCTCGATCCGGTAGCTGCCGACAGAAAGGCGCGAGCCTTCGATGCGGCCCTTGATCAGGTTCATGGCCGGCGAGCCGATGAAGCTCGCGACGAAGGTCGAGGCCGGGCGATGGTAGACTTCGAGCGGGCGACCGATCTGCTCGATGCGGCCACCGTTCAGCACCACGAGACGGTCGGCGAGCGTCATCGCCTCCAGCTGGTCGTGCGTGACATAGAGCGACGTGGTTCCGAGGCGCTTCTGCAGCCGCTTGATTTCCCCGCGCATGGACACACGCAGCTTGGCGTCGAGATTGGACAAGGGTTCGTCGAACAGGAAGGCGGCCGGCTTGCGCACGATGGCACGGCCCATGGCCACACGCTGGCGCTGGCCGCCAGAAAGCGCGCGCGGCTTGCGGTCGAGATAGGGTTCGATTTCCAGCATGCGCGCGGCTTCCGCGACGCGGGCGTCGATCTCGGCCTTCGGCGTCTTGCGGTTTTTCAGGCCGTAGGCAAGGTTCTGGTAGACGGTCATATGCGGGTAGAGCGCATAGTTCTGGAAGACCATGGCGATGTCGCGCTCGGCCGGATCGACCTCGTTGATGACGCGCGAGCCGATCTTGACCGTGCCCTTCGATATGCCTTCGAGGCCTGCGACCATGCGCAAGAGCGTGGACTTGCCGCAGCCGGACGGGCCGACCAGCACGATGAATTCGCCGTCCTCGATGTCGATCGAGACCGATTTCACCGCCTCGACGTTGCCGGTATAGATCTTCGAGACCTCGGCTATGGTGATGGCCGCCATGGCTGCCTCCATTGGTAAAATTGCGTTTGAGGGAGCGGCAAAGACGACCCCGCCGCTCCGCTGTCTACTTGTCGCTTTCCGTCAGGCCCTTGATGAACCAGCGCTGGAAGATCACCACGATCAGCACCGGCGGCAGCATGGCGAGGATCGCCAGCGCAAAGGCCTCGTTGTAATCGGGGATGTTCGAGCCGACCCAGACAAGCAGGATCTGCTTGATGCCGCGCACCAGCGTGAAGAAGCCTTCGTCGGTGGTCATCAATGTCGGCCAGAGATACTGGTTCCAGCCATAGACGAACATGATGATGAAGATCGCCGCCATCATCGTGCGCGACAGCGGCACCAGCACGTCGATGAAGAACTTGAACGGGCCGGCGCCATCGATACGCGCCGCCTCAAGCAGTTCGTCCGGCACCGACTTGAAGAACTGGCGGAAATAGAAGGTGCCCGTCGCCGACGCCAGCAGCGGCACGATCAGGCCGGTATAGGTGTTGGTCAGCTTCAGCGTGTTCATCACTTCATAGGAGGGAAGAATGCGCACTTCGAGCGGCAGCAGCAGTGTCGTGAAGATGATCCAGAAGAAGAAGGTGCCGAGCCGGAAGCGGAAATAGACGATCGCATAGGCGGCCAGCATCGACAGGATGATCTTGCCGACCGCGAAGCCTAAGCCCAGGATCATCGAGTTCATCATCATGTTGAGGCCGGTGATCTTGCCGGTGAAGCCGCCCTTGCGGGTCAGCACGGTCTCGTAGGTCTCGACGAAATGGCCGCCCCAGGTGAGGCTGAGGCCATTGCGGTGAATATCCGCCGCCTCGTGCGTCGAGGTCATGAAGGCGACCACGACCGGCGCCACCATGATGAAGACGCCGAAGAGCAGGATGACGTGGTCGAAGAACTTGGTGCGATACATCGGCCCCGCCTCAATTGTAGTGCACGCGCCGCTCGATGAAGCGGAACTGGAAGATGGTGAGCACGAAGACGATGAGCATCAGGATAACCGACTGCGCCGAGGAGCCGCCGAGGTCGTTGCCGCGGAAACCATCCATGTAGACCTTGTAGACAAGGGTGATCGGATTGTTGGCCGCCTTGTCCTTCACCATGACGTCGATGACGCCGAAGGTGTCGAACAGCGCATAGGTGACGTTGATAATCAGAAGGAAGAAGGCGGTCGGCGCCAGGAGAGGCAGGATCACCGTCCAGAAGCGGCGGAAACCGGAGCGGCAATCCATCGCCGCCGCCTCGCGCACCGCCACCGGAATGCCCTGCAGGCCGGAGAGGAAGAAGATGAAATTGTAAGGGATCTGCTTCCAGACCGAGACGACGATCATTGCGAAGGCAGTATCGGAATAGTTGAGACCGACCTTGATATCCCAGCCGAACCAGCGGGCAAGCTCGACGATCGGGCCAATATGCTGGTCGAAGAACATCATGCCGATAAGGCCGGCAACCGGCGGCGCGATTGCATAGACCCAGATCAGCAGCGTCTTGTAGGTGGCATTGCCGCGGATGACGCCATCCGCCTTGACGGCGAGCAAAAGGCCGATCGACAGCGCGAAGAAGGTGACGAGCGCGGTGAAGATCGCCGTGAAGCGCGCAATGCCGAGATACTCGCCTGATTTCAGGACGTCGATGTAGTTCGTCATGCCGACGAAGGTCGAGCCGAAGCCGAACGGGTCCTCCAGATAGAAGGACGACTGGATCGCCTGGATCGACGGCCAGTAGAAGAACACGAAGATGATCGCCAGTTGCGGCGCGAGAAAGAGGTACGGCAGGTAGGGCGAGGAGAACTGCACGCGCTTGGCAGCGTCATCGCCGCCCTTCGCCTTGCCGCCGAACAGCCGGAGGGCGCTTGAGCGTCGCCCATCCGTTGCAGTCCCTCCCCGCAGCGCGGGGAGGCGTTCCGTTCCAGAGGTCATCGAGATCAGCCGGCCGTCTTGGCGAAGCGGGCGAGCAGATCGTTGCCTTCCTTCTCGATGGTGTCGAAGGCGTCTTTCACAGTGGTTTCGCCGGAGAAGATGCGACCGTATTCGCGCTCCATGATCTCGCGGATCTGCGGGTAGAAGCCGAGGCGGTAGCCCTTCGACCAGTCGCCCGCCGGCAGCATCAACTGCTTGATGCCGACTTCCGCGACCGGCTTTTCCTTGTAGTAGCCGTCCTTCTGGGCAAGCTCGTAGGCCGCCTTGGTGATAGCCACGTAGCCGGTTGCCTTGTGGTAGAAGTACTGGATCTCAGGCGAGGTCAGGAACTGGAAGAAGTCGGCAACGCACTTGTTTTCCTCGTCCGTCTTGCCAGACATCGCAAACAGCGCCGCGCCGCCGATGAAGGAGTTGGTGCCGGCGCCCTCGATCGCGTTCCAGTAGGGCAGGAAGGTTGCCGAGAACGGCATCTGCGCCGTCTTCTGCAGGCCGCCGAACGAACCGGACGAACCGATCCAGAATGCAGCCTTGCCTTCTTCAAAGACCTTCTGGTTATCGTTCCAGCCGGCGCCGTAGAAGGCGAAGTAGCCTTCGTCCTTCCAGGCCTTGAGCTTGTCGAACATCATGACGAGGTTCGGGTCGGTGACCTTCAGCTTGGTGTCGACGACGCTGTCGTAGCCGTTGTTGTTGGTGGCGAACTGGATGTTGTTGCGCGAGAAGAAGTTCTCGGTGAACTGCCAGGTGAGCTGCGACTGGACGAGCGGGATGTAGCCGGCAGCCTTCAGCTTCGGTGCTGCGGCTTCAAACTCTTCCCAGGTCTTCGGTGCCTCAACGCCGGCCTTCTTCAGGGCTTCGTCGTTGACGTACATGATCGGCGCGGACGAGTTGAACGGCATGCCGACGAACTTGCCTTCGCTGTCGGCGTAGAAGTAGCGCACGCCGTCGATGAAGGCGTTGCGGTCGAAGTTGTGGCCGGCCTTGATGATCAGGTCTTCGGCAGGAACGACGGCGCCCTTGGCGTTGATGATGGTCGCTGCACCGGCATCGAATACCTGCAGGATGTTGGGCTGTTCGCCGGAGCGGAATGCGGCGATGCCGGAAGCAAGCGCCTCCTCATAGGTGCCCTTCGAGACCGGGGTCAGCGCGCAGGCGCTCTGGGCTTCGTTGAACTTCTGCGAGATCTCGTTGATGACCTCGCCGTTGCGGCCGGCCATGCCGTGCCACCAGGTAATATCGGTTGCAGCAAGCGACGAGGTTGCCGAAAAAGCAAGGGTGAAAGCTGCGAGCGAAATTTTCTTGAACATGACTGATCCTCTCCACCGGGTTGCGGATGGCAGTGCACTAGTGGCCTTCCATGACAGGCCGGTAACGCTTTTATGTCGGGACGATTACAAATTCGCGAATTTGTTCCAAGACGGGATGTGGGCGGAACACCGCAATCATTTTCCCTAATCTCGGGCCGCTTCAGAAGGCATCCGGCAGATGCCGCGGCAAGCGCCATGGCGTCACCGTGACGATGTCGTAACGCACGGAAAGCTTGGCGAAATCGGGCTGGCGCGCGAGCCAGAGGTCGCTGGCGGCACGGATGCGATGTTGTGCCGTGGCGGTCACTGCAAAGACGCCCGCATCTGAGGAGCGCCTGGCCTTGACCTCGACGCAGGCGATGAGATCACCTCTGCGGGCGATGATATCGATTTCGCCCAGTTTGGTGCGATAACGCATGGCGACAATGCGGTAGCCTTTGACGATCAGGCAGAGCGCCGCGCGATACTCGGCGAACCGACCGCGCCTCTGAGCCCGAAGCTTGCGTCGATCGGGGCCGTCAGTCGCCATCGCGGTCCTTGAGTTCAAGCAAGCGGTCGTAAAGCTCCTTGCGCGGAAGACCCGTCTGCTTTGCTGCCTCGGTCGCCGCCTTGCCGGTCGACATGTCGGCGATCAACCGGACGAGCAGGGCATCGACGTCGGCGGCCTCAGGCTCCGGCGGCGCGTCCGGCGGGCCGATGACGAAAACGATCTCACCCTTGACCGCGCCGGCGTCCTCATAGAACGCCTTCAGCTCCCCGAGCGTGCCGCGGCGGAACTCTTCAAAGGTCTTCGTCAGTTCGCGGCAGACCGTCGCCCTTCTGTTTTCGCCGAGCACGGCGGCGGCTGCGGCCACGGTGGCGGCGATCCGGTGCGGCGATTCGAAGAACAGGAGCGTTGCCGGCACCCTCGCCAGCTCCTGCAGCCGATCGCGCTTGGCCTTGTCCTTGGTCGGCAGGAAGCCGGCAAAGAGAAAGGCGTCGTTCGGAAGGCCGGAGCCGACAAGGGCTGCAAGCGGCGCGGAGGCGCCAGGGATGGGTACCACGCGGTGGCCGGCTTCGATTGCCAACTGCCCCAGGCGGTAGCCGGGATCGGAAACGAGCGGCGTGCCGGCATCGGAGACGAGTGCCACCGACCGGCCCTCGCCAAGGGCTGCCAGCAACCGCGGACCGACCTCGTCGGCGTTGTGCTCATGATAGGCATAGGGCCGATTGACGATGCCATAGCGGTCGAGCAGCACGCGGGTGACGCGCGTGTCCTCGCAGGCGAGCACGTCAGCTCCGGCGAGCGTTTCCAGCGCACGCAGGGTTATGTCGCCCAGATTGCCGATCGGCGTCGCCACGAGATAAAGTGCAACATCGAGCGGGCGCGCAGGAATGGTGGCATTGTGCAGGCGGTAGCCGCGTTGCTTCTGCCCGTCCGTGGCGTCCGACGTCTTGTGTTTTTCCAACTGCAGCTTCCTGATGACTGTGCCGGCTGACCGGTTTTAGCCTTTATGAGTGAGCCGACATGGCAGGGCAAGGGCGGCAAGCAGCCGGCCCGCGTGTGATCTGGGGACAGCGCCCGTCAAACCCCTTGCTTTTCAGGCAATGTTTCTGCCATTTTGCCGGTCCACATCCTTCCGGTCGGTCGGCCGGGACACTCGCAGTTGACGCTGCGGCGGGAGCCTCGCCCGCCGAGCAACGGTTGAAAGCGGTAGCATCCCATGCGCATTACTCTCGAGCGGTCCAATCTTCTGAAGTCGCTGAACCACGTTCACCGCGTGGTGGAACGGCGAAACACGATCCCGATCCTCTCGAACGTTCTGTTGCGCTCCGACGGTGCCAGCCTCGAAATGAAGGCGACCGACCTCGACCTCGAGATCACCGAGGCCACACCGGCCCAGGTCGAACAGGCCGGCGCCACGACCGTTCCGGCACATCTGCTTTACGACATCGTGCGCAAGCTGCCTGACGGCTCGGAAGTGCTGCTGGCAACCAACGCCGAAGGCACCGCGATGACGGTCGCCTCCGGCCGGTCGAAATTCTCGCTGCAGTGCCTGCCGCAATCCGACTTCCCCGACCTGACGGCCGGCAGCTTCTCCCACACCTTCCGCCTCAAGGCGACAGACCTGAAGATGCTGATCGACCGGACGCAGTTCGCGATCTCGACCGAAGAAACCCGCTACTACCTCAACGGCATCTTCGTGCACACGGTCGAGAGCAAGGGCGACCTGAAGCTGCGTGCCGTGGCGACCGACGGCCACCGCCTTGCGCGCGCCGACGTCGAGGCGCCGTCCGGCTCCGAGGGCATGCCGGGCATCATCATTCCGCGCAAGACCGTCAGCGAACTGCAGAAGCTGCTTGACAATCCCGATATCATCGTGACGGTCGAAGTCTCGGACGCAAAGATCCGCCTGACGATCGGCTCGATCGTGATGACCTCGAAGCTGATCGACGGCACTTTCCCGGACTACCAGCGCGTCATCCCGGCCAACAACGACAAGGAACTGCGCGTCGATTGCCAGTCCTTCGCCCAGGCCGTCGACCGCGTTTCGACGATTTCCTCCGAGCGCGGACGCGCCGTCAAGCTGGCGCTGACCGACGGCCAGATGACGCTGACGGTCAACAACCCGGATTCGGGCAGTGCGACCGAAGAGCTTCCGGTCGGCTACGACCACGACCCGCTCGAAATCGGCTTCAACGCCAAGTACCTGCTCGACATCACCTCGCAGCTGACGGGAACGGATGCCATATTCATGCTGGCGGACCCGGGTTCGCCGACGCTGGTGCGCGACCTGGCGGCCGAGGATGCACTCTACGTACTGATGCCGATGCGGGTTTAGGCGCCCGTGCCGCGATGAAGAATGCGACCCGTCACGCCCAGCGTGGCGGGTTTTTTGTTGGCGCGGATATTCGTGCGTTGTTGATAAGACGACGCTTTCAGGCGTAGACAGACTTGTTTTTGCCGCAGATGGGATCACATTATATTCGCAATGTCCGCGACCCGCTCGAATCAGCGAGACCGGACGATCCGTATGAGAGGACGACGGTTTTGAGGGGTTCAATGAATTTGCGCGTGAAGGTGAAGGAACGGCTTGGCCGGAAATTCGACGAGGAGATCCGTTTCTTCAAGGGGTGGATGAGCAATGCGAAGGCGGTCGGGGCCATCCTGCCGACGTCGTCCGTCACGGCGCGCCGCATGGCGAGCGTCATCAATCCCCATTCCGGGCTGCCGGTGCTTGAACTCGGCCCCGGAACCGGCGTCATCACCAAGGCGATCCTGGAGCGCGGGATAGCACCGGAAGATCTGGTCTCCGTCGAGTACTCCACCGACTTCTACCAGCAGCTCAAGGCGAATTTCGCCGACGTCAACTTCATCAACGGCGATGCGTTCGACCTGAAGCAGACGCTTGGCGCAATGAAGGACCGAACCTTCGACAGCGTCATCTCCGCCGTGCCGCTGCTCAATTTCCCGATGTACCGTCGCGTCGAGCTGATCGAGGATCTCTTGTCTCGTATCCCGATCGGCCGACCTGTCGTTCAGATCTCCTACGGTCCGCTGTCGCCGGTCGTCGCCATGCCCGACCGTTACAGCATCCAGCATCTCGACTTCGTCGTGCGCAACATTCCGCCGGCGCAGCTCTGGGTCTATCGCAAGGCGCACTGACGGAGCACGCCGTTGTTCGGCCTTTACATCACGCACCCGCAGGTGCAGATCGATCCGGCAGTTCCCGTGCCGAAATGGGGCCTGTCGGAGATCGGACGCGCGCGAGCGGAGGTAACGGCACAGCAGCCCTGGGTACGAACACTCGGGCGGATCGTCTCGAGCGACGAGACCAAGGCGATCGAGACCGCGAACCTTCTGGCCGGCCCTGCCGGCATCGCGGTCGAAATCGACGAGACAATGGGTGAAAACGATCGCTCGGCCACCGGCTTCCTGCCGCCTCCCGAATTCGAGAAGGCGGCGGACTTGTTCTTTGCCAACCCCAGCGAAAGCTTGAACGGCTGGGAGCGCGCCATCGACGCGCAGGCCCGCATTTGCGCTGCCGTCCTTCGCGTCCTTGACGAACACGACCCCAAAATCCCCATTGCCTTCGTCGGCCATGGCGGTGTCGGCACCCTCTTGAAGTGCAAGCTGGGTGGGTCTGCCATCAGCCGGAGCGCCGACCAGAAGGGCGGCGGTGGCGGCAATCTCTTCGCGTTCCGCCTTGCGGATCGCGCCCTCACATGCGACTGGACCCCGATGGAATTCTGGCAGGGGTGACCGCGACATGACCGAGACCGCACGCGACCGACTGATCGTCGGCCTGGACCTTCCGACAATCGCTAAGGCCGAAAAGATCGTCACCACGCTTGGTGACGACGTGGTCTTCTACAAGATCGGCTACCAGCTGGTGTTTGCCGGCGGCCTCGAGTTCGCCCGCGATCTGGCGGCAAGCGGCAAGAAGGTCTTCCTCGACATGAAACTGCTCGACATCGACAACACGGTGGCCAAGGGCGTCGAGAACATCGTCAAGATGGGCATGTCGATGCTGACATTGCACGCCTATCCCAAAGCGATGAAGGCAGCCGTCGAAGCGGCCAGGGGATCGGACCTCTGCCTGCTTGGCGTTACAGTGCTCACCTCGATGGACGAGCAGGACGTGATCGACGCCGGCTATGAATACGACCCGCACACGCTGGTGCTGCGCCGCGCCGAACAGGCGCGTGCCGCCGGCATGGGCGGCATCGTGTGCTCGGCAGAGGAATCCTCAGCCGTGCGCAAGATCATCGGCCCCGACATGGCACTGGTGACCCCCGGCATCCGCCCGGCAGGCAGCGACAAGGGCGACCAGAAGCGCGTCATGACGCCGGCAGATGCCCTGAAGGCCGGATCGAGCCACCTGGTCGTCGCGCGCCCAATCGTCGCAGCCGCCGACCCGCTTGTCGCCGCGCGCGGCATTCTCGACGAGATGACCGGCGCGCTTTCGCGCTGACCATGGCACCCTCTTGCAACAGGTCGGCGATCCGTCTCGTGTATCGCCCACTTCTGCAACCGTTACGCTTGACCTCGCTCAGGATTTGCCGGAAGTAACACTCCCGTCTGCTTTTGATGCCTGAAGACGAGGAGTTCAGCATGGCAAAGGGATACTGGATCGCACGGGTCGATGTGCGGGAACCGGAACGCTATAAGGATTATGTGGCGGCCGCCAAGCCTGCCTTCGAGAAATACGGCGCCAACTTCCTGGCGCGCGGCGGTCAATTCGAACGTCTGGAAGGCGGAGTTCGCGCCCGCAACGTCGTCATCGAATTTCCGTCGCTGCAGGCTGCCGTCGACTGTTACAATTCGCCCGAGTACCAGATTGCCGCGGCGATCCGCCAAGAGGTGGCCGACGCCGAGATGGTGGTCGTCGAAGGTATCTGAAGCTCAAGCGCCACAATCTGCGGCAACGCCGCCCGCCGCGAGGATTGGCCTTCACCTCTCGCGGCTGTTGGGCTATGTAGCAGACAATTCTTCCAAATGAGATCAGGAGTGCGTTTCCCATGACCTTGTCCAACCTTCCGCCGCTGGTGACGATTTTCGGCGGATCCGGGTTCGTCGGCCGTCATGTCGTGCGCGCGCTTGCCAAGCGCGGCTATCGCATCCGCGTCGCCGTTCGCCGTCCCGATCTTGCCGGCCACCTGCAGCCGCTCGGCAATGTCGGCCAGATCTCCTTCGTCCAGGCCAACCTGCGCTATCGCAAGTCGGTCGACCGCGCCGTCGAAGGCTCCGACCATGTCATCAACTGTGTCGGCGTCCTGTTCGAGAGCGGCCGCAACACCTTCGACGCCGTGCAGGATTTCGGCGCCCGCGCCGTTGCGGAAGCTGCCCGCAATGTCGGCGCGAAGCTCACGCACATTTCGGCGATCGGCGCCGACGCCAAATCGGAATCGAGCTACGCCCGCACCAAGGGCCGTGCCGAGGCCGCAATCCGCGAAACGCTGCCGGACGCGATCATCCTGCGCCCGTCGATCGTCTTCGGACCGGAAGACGGCTTCTTCAACAAGTTTGCCCAGATGGCTCGGTTCGCACCGGCCCTGCCGCTGATCGGCGGCGGCAACACCAAGTTCCAGCCCGTCTATGTTACCGACGTCGCCGAAACCGTTGCCCGCTCGGTCGACGGAAAGCTGACGCCCGGCGCCACCTACGAGCTTGGCGGACCGGACGTGCTCACCTTCCGCGAATGTCTCGAGATCATGCTGCAGACGATCGACCGCAAGCGCCCGCTGGTCTCGATCCCCTTCGGCATTGCGTCGATGATGGGCAGTGTCGCGTCGATGATCCCCTTCGTCACGCCACCGATCACGCCCGACCAGGTGGTGTTGCTGAAATCCGACAATATCGTCTCGGCCAAGGCCGAATCCGAAGGTCGCACGCTTCGCGGCATCGGCATCGCCCCGACGATGCTGGAATCGATCCTGTCGACCTATCTCGTGCGCTATCGCCCGCAGGGCCAGTACACGCGCAGCGGTCGCGCCGCCTGAGCAACCAGCTTCGCAAGGCCTTTTCCAACGCCGTCGGCCCTGCCGGCGGCGTTTTTCGTTGTGTCATCCAGGCAACAGCGTTGCAGTTCTGCCGCAGTCACAAAAGCGAATGGCATTTACCGCAGATTCAACATGTCCTGATATTGATCAAGACATATCCAACGCATAAAAACCGCCCCGCGCCCCGATCGCAAGGTTAAGTCTCGGCGGCGACAACATCACTCTCGAAAGGCATAGCGTCCATGGGCAAGTCGATCGCAATCTTTTTTGCGTGTGCGGCACTGATCATTCTGGCCGGCTCATTCGTCGCGCCGAATACGGTCGCGAGCAGCCGCAAGGGATGCACGCCGGCCTATGGCGTCGACCCGTGCACGACGGCGTCGATCGACCTTTCCGGCAAGTAAGCCGGCGCCCACGGGGCGATAAGCATTAAGTTATTGGCGGGGGCCAGGGACCGCGTGCGTTTCATCTGAAACGCACGCGGTTTTGTTTTTGGTATTTCTCAGCCGAGCATCCAGAGGCCGACGAGGCCGGCCGTGCCGACGACGATGCGCCAGATCGCAAACGGCGTGAAGCCGCGGCGCGAGACGAAGTCGAGCAGCGAGCGCACGACGAAGATGCCGGCGACGAACGCCGCGATGAAGCCGACCGCGATGACAGTGAAATCGTCGAACGACAGCGCATCACGGTTCTTGTAGAGATCGAGTGTAAAGGCGCCGAGCATCGTCGGCATGGCCAGGAAGAACGAAAACTCCGCCGCCGACCGCTTGTCCGAGCCCATCAGCAGCGCACCGGCAATGGTCGCGCCCGAGCGCGACGTGCCGGGAATCATTGCCAGGCACTGGAACAGGCCGATCTTCAGCGCCAGCGATGGCGGGTAGTCCATGACATCGGTGTAGCGCGGCGTCAGCGGCAGGCGATCGATCGCCAGCAGGATGAAGCCGCCGACGATGAGCACGAGGCAGATCAGCACCGGCGTTTCGAACAGCACGGTCTTGATGAAGTCATGGGCAATTGCGCCGATGATGGCAGCCGGCAGGAAGGCAAGCAGCACCGACACGACGAAACGACGGGCCTTGACGCTCGTCGGCAACGCAAGCGCGATCGACAGAAGCCTCTGGAAATAGACGAGCAGGATCGCCAGGATGGCGCCGAGCTGTATCAGAACGGCGAAGGTGTTGCCCGGCGACCGGAAGCCGAGGAAATGCCCGGCAAGGAGCACATGCGCCGTCGAAGACACCGGAATGAACTCCGTCAGCCCCTCGATGAGGCCGAGGACGAGCGCGCTGATGATCGATTGATCCGCCATATATAAGAATTTCCTGACAAGTTTTGGAGTGGGAGGAAAAGGCTGATTCGCTTGTGTTTGCCACCACAAGTTCCTATAGCTTTTTCTGATGAGCCGTGGCCAGACGCATGCGCCGCCACGCGGACGTCCCCTGAAAAAAGACCATAAGAAGCCAGATCATCGATGCCGACACTGTACCATCACCCCATGTCCTCCGCTTCGCGGTTCGTGCGCCTGATCCTTTCGGAATATGGCTACCAGACGGAATTGACCGAGGAACAGCCGTGGGAAAACCGGCGGGACTTTCTGACGCTGAATCCGGCCGGCACGTTACCGGTCTATGTTGACGACAGTATGAGGGCGCTCTGTGGCGCCACGATCATCTCGGAATATCTCGACGAGACGAACGGCATCATGAAACGAGATCGGCGGCTTCTGGCGGAGGACCCGTTCCAGCGCGCGGAAATCCGGCGCCTCGCCGAATGGTTCCTGCACAAGATGGAAGCCGACGTGACGCGGCCGCTGGTGCGCGAACGAATCTACAAGCTGCAGATGACGCCGGACCAGGGCGGCGGCGCGCCTGACAGCAAGGTGCTGCGCACCTCTCGCGCCAACATCCGCCAGCATATGAAATACCTGTCGTGGCTTGCCGGCTCGCGACCCTGGCTTGCCGGCGACCGGATTTCCTATGCCGATCTTGCGGCGGCGGCGACGGTTTCGGTGCTCGACTATCTCGGCGAGATCGACTGGTCGGACGCGCCGACCGCCAAGGAATGGTACGTGCGGCTGAAGTCCCGCCCCTCCTTCCGCCCGCTGCTCGCCGAGCGCGTGCGCGGCATCACTCCGGTTCCGCACTATGCGGATCTCGATTTCTGAGGGTAATGTCGTGCCCGGCAGTGCTGCCAAGGCTGAGAACCAGGAGCGACGGCGGCAGAAGCTGACGGACTTCCTGAAGGCCGAGGCGGCCGACAAGGGTTTCGACGTCTGTCGCATCGCCCGGCCGGACGCCATACCGGAGGCGCCGGCGCGCCTTGGGGATTTTCTGGACGAAGGCTTCCACGGCACGATGGAGTGGCTCGCCGAAACGGCGGAGCGCCGCGCCGACCCGCGAGCCCTCTGGGGCGACGTGCGCTCGGTGGTGATGTTCGGCATGAACTACGGCCCCGAGGAAGACCCGCGCGGCATCCTCGACCAGCCGGATCGCGGCGCCATCTCCGTCTATGCCCAGAACCGCGATTATCACGACATCATCAAGGGCCGGCTGAAAGAGGTCGCGACCCGCTTTGCCGCGCGTGCCGGTGAGGATGTGAAGGTGTTCGTCGACACGGCACCGGTGATGGAAAAGCCGCTCGCCGAGAAGGCCGGGCTCGGCTGGCAGGGCAAGCACACCAATCTCGTCAGCCGCGAATTCGGCTCCTGGCTGTTTCTCGGCAGTCTGTTCACCACGGCGGACCTTGCCTTCGACGCGGCAGAGCGCGACCATTGCGGCTCCTGCCGTGCCTGTGTCGATGCCTGTCCGACCGCTGCCTTTCCGGCCCCATACAAGATCGACGCGCGCCGCTGCATTTCCTACCTGACGATCGAGCACAAGGGGCCGATCGACCCGGCGCTGCGTCCGCTGATCGGCAACCGCATCTATGGCTGCGACGACTGTCTTGCCGCCTGCCCCTGGAACAAGTTCGCGCGAACGGCATCCGAGATGAAGCTGAAGGCGCGCGACGATCTGAAGGCGCCGTCTCTCGCCTTTCTGCTGACCCTCGACGATCCGACGTTTAGAACCTTCTTCTCCGGCTCGCCGGTCAAGCGCATCGGTCGTGACCGCTTCGTCAGAAATGTCTTGATCGCGGCGGGCAATTCCGGCGATGAGAACCTGGTGGAAGCCTGCAAGACGCTGACCGGCGATGCCTCGCCGGGGGTGCGGGCGATGGCGGTATGGGCTTTGTCACGGTTGATTTCGCATGACGCGCTTGCGGCCCATGAGAGGCAGTGCGGCGCGGAGAGCGACGAGGAAGTGTTGTCCGAATGGCAAATGGCGGGAGTGAGCCGATGCATGTCCTAGTTCTTGGTGCCGGCTATTCCGGCATGGCGATCGCGCGCGCACTGGCCGGCAAGGCCGACAGCGTCGCTGGCACGACCCGCAGCGTGGAAAAGGCCGCGAAGCTCGAAAAGGCAGGCATCCGCCCGATCGTCTTTGACGGCGACACAGTCTCAGACGAACTGGCAGCGGCCCTGCGCCAGACGACCCATCTGATCCAGTCGATCGCACCCGGCCGCGACGGCGACCCGATGTTCCGCTCCGGCAGCGCCGACCTTGCTACGTTGGCTCCTGCCCTTCAGTGGGTCGGCTATCTCTCTACGGTCGGCGTCTACGGCGACCATGGCGGCGCGTGGGTGACGGAAGACATGCTCTCAAAGCCGGTTTCTGCGCGCTCTGTCGAGCGGGTCGAGGCGGAAGATGCCTGGCTCGCCTTCGGCGCGAAGCACGATGTTCCCGTCGCCGTGCTGCGGCTTTCCGGCATCTACGGGCCCGGGCGCAATGCCTTCTGCAATCTTGCGAACGGCACGGCCCGCCGGCTGATCAAGCCCGGGCAGGTGTTCAACCGCATCCGCGTGGAGGATATCGGCACTGCCACATCCTACCTTTCCGAGAGACTTCAGGGCGGGATCTTCAACATCACCGACAACGAACCGGCACCGCCGCAGGACATCGTTGCCGAGGCCGCCCGGCTGATGGGTGTCGAGCCACCGCCGGAGATGCCGTTCGAAACCGCCGAGCTTTCGCCAATGGCGCGCTCCTTCTACGGCGAGAACAAGCGCGTCTCGAATGCGCGCATGCGGGAAACCGGCTTCGAATTCGCCTATCCGGACTATCGCGTTTCGCTTGCGCAATTGTGGCAGACGGACAGCTGGCGCGGCCAGTGAACAATTGCTGCGCGAAAGGGTCAACATATCCCTTTCGCAATGGAACATTGTCGATTGCATGAACGTTAGTAATGACAATCTCACGGGAGGCTCAATTGTGACCGCCGTGAGATATTCATTCTATACTTTGCGAATTGTGCGCAACCTGAGCGATAGTAACGCGTTTTGAACCATCCGGATTCCGGACATTTCGTTCAAATCGAAATTTTTAATGTTTTTTATCGCGAGGTCGATATCTCGGCGCACGTGCGTGCCGCGATTGATGTTCAACCGCTGATTCCAAAGACCTTCCAGGTGTCGTTTAAACTATTTCAAACAATCTTCGATTTTTAATTTTCGACCTTTTTCAATAAATCCTAATAGAACGTAAATGGTTGAAGCACGTTTTCGCCATTTTTCGCCCCAATTAACGTTGTTCGAAAGAATTAACCAAGAGCCTCCGCCCAAAGGCTCTAACTGAGGGTCGCCAGTTTGACGCCAGCGAAAATCAAGACTGTTGCTGCGGCAGCGCTGTTCACCGCCGGGATCGGCCTCGTTTCCGTTTCCGACAGTCAGGCAGCAGGCGCTGGCTGTGGTGGCGCCTCCTGGTACGCACTGACCTCCAAGACGGCTTCCGGCGAACGCATGAACGCCGCCCGCCTCACCGCCGCGCATCGCAGTCTGAAATTCGGCACCAAGGTGCAGGTGACCAACAAGCGCAACGGCAAGAGTGTAATCGTTCGCATCAACGATCGTGGGCCGTTCATCCGTGGCCGTGTGATCGATCTTTCCAAGGCCGCCGCCTCGCAGATCGGCATGATCAGCTCCGGCCACGCCAGCATCTGTTATCGCGTCGTCAATTCCTGATCATGGAATACTTCCGTCCGGCATCCGATCCGGGCGGTTCTGCTTTCAGAAATACTGTTCCCCGCGCCCATAACAACCAGCACTGATATTAATCCCGGCCAGCGTCTTGCTCTTCGATGCCATCGCCGTTACCACGGCGAAAAAGGAGTAGATCGAAGATGCGATTGGGCGGCAGGCTCGCTGGAGCCATTGAGGTTCTTGAGGATATCGAAAAGCGGAAGCGCCCGGTCGCCGACGCACTCAAGGACTGGGGCCTTTCCCATCGGTTCGCCGGCTCCGGCGATCGATCGGCGATCGGCAACATCGTCTACGACGCGCTTCGCATGAAGCTCTCCCACGCCTACCTGATGGACAGCGATAGCGCCGCCGCTCTCGGCCACGCGGTCATGTACCGCCAGTGGGGCTTTTCGCCCGAGAAGCTCGCAGCGGAACTCGATGGCGACAAGTTCGCGCCGGAGATGCCGTCCGCCGAGATGGCGCAGGCTTTCGCCACCCGTCGTCTCCAGGACGCCGCTCCCCATATCCAGGGCGATGTTCCCGAATGGGTGCAGGCATCCTTCGAGGAAAACTTCTCGGAGGATTGGCTCGATGAAGCCAAGGCGCTTGCCGGCCGCCCGACGCTCGACCTGCGCGCCAATACGCTCAAGGCAACGCGCGCCAAGGTGCTGAAGGCGCTGGAGCGCAGCGGCGCTGAAGCCGCGACGATCGCGCGCAACGGCATCCGTATTCCAGCCGGCGAAGGCGCTTCGCGCCTGCCCAACGTCACCGCCGAACTCTCGTTCCAGAAGGGCTGGTTCGAAGTCCAGGACGAGGGATCGCAGATCGTGGCCGACCTCGCCTTCCCGCAGGAAGGCGAGCAGGTGCTCGACTATTGCGCCGGCGGCGGCGGCAAGACGCTCGCCATGTCGGCGGCGATGAACAACAAGGGCCAGGTTCACGCCTACGACACCGACCGCAAGCGCCTCGCGCCGATCATCGAGCGGCTGAAGCGCGCGGGAACCCGCAATGTCCAGGTGCATGAATCCACCGAGAGCCTGGCGCCGCTTGCCGGCCGCTTCGACCGGGTCCTCGTCGATGCTCCCTGCACGGGTACCGGAACCTGGCGTCGCCGCCCCGACACCAAATGGCGACTCAACCAGAAGAACCTCGAAGAGCGCATTTCCCAGCAGGAAGAAGCGCTGGCAAGTGCCGCGCAGTTCGTGCGGCCGGGCGGACACCTGATCTACGTCACCTGCTCGGTCCTTCCCGAGGAAAACGAGGCGCAGGTCTACGGCTTCTGTGAGGATAATCCGGAATTCGAGATCCTGTCGGCCGCCGACATCTGGGCCGGACTGTTCGGTACCGACAAGCCGCAGCCATGGTCCGCAGACATGAAGACGGTGACACTGACGCCGGCCTCGACCGGCACGGACGGTTTCTTCTTCTGCCTGATGCAACGCAAGGGTTGACGCCTTTTTGACAACCGTCAAAACGCGCGCATCAGATTGAAAACGTTCTAAACTATACACTTTGACACCAGTTTACTTTTGGTTCATGACAATCGGGCTCCGGCGGGTCTGTGGGGGATGTCCAACGACCCTCGCCGAGCGATGACGCCGTCCCGCGGTGTCCGTTCCGGTCCCGCCGGGAAAAGAACAGGAGAGGGTCATGACCAAGAATTTCATCCGCGCCGCGGCGCTGGCGCTCATGACGGCAACGTCGACGCTGGCCCTGCAGCCGGCAGAGGCTGCCACCGATGCAGCCGCCGTCGTCAAGCACTACACCGTCGTTGCACATGCCAAGTTCGAAGATGCGCTGATCACGGCGCAGGCGCTCGACAAGGCGATCGACGCGCTGATCGCGACCCCGAGCGAAGCGACGCTGAAGGCGGCGCGCGAGGCCTGGCTCAAGGCCCGCAACCCGTACCAGGAAACGGAAGTCTACCGCTTCGGCAACGCCATCGTTGACGAGTGGGAAGGCAAGGTCAACGCCTGGCCGCTGGACGAAGGCCTGATCGACTATGTCGACCCGAGCTACGGCAGCGAAAGCGACGAGAACGGCCTGTTCACCGCCAATGTGATCGCCAACAAGGCGATCAAGATCGATGGCAAGGACGTCGATGCCACCAACATCACGCCGGAACTACTGGCGGGCACCCTCCAGGAAGCCGGCGGCATCGAGGCGAACGTCGCCACGGGCTATCACGCCATCGAATTCCTGCTCTGGGGTCAGGACACGAACGGCACCAAGGCTGGCGCCGGCAACCGCCCCTACACCGATTACGACACCAAGGCCTGCACCGGTGGCAATTGCGACCGCCGTGCCGCCTATCTGAAGGCTGCCTCCGAGCTGCTCGTCTCAGACCTGAAGGAAATGGTCGCCAACTGGACGCCGGATGGTGCGGCGACCAAAGCCGTCGAAGCCGACCCGAAGGCTGGCTTGACCGCCATCCTGACCGGCATGGGATCGCTCTCCTATGGCGAGCTTGCCGGTGAACGCATGAAGCTCGGCCTGCTGCTGCACGATCCGGAAGAAGAGCACGACTGCTTCTCCGACAACACGCACAACTCGCACCTGCATGACGCGATCGGGATCCAGTCGGCCTATACCGGCGACTATACCCGCGTCGACGGCACCAAGCTGACCGGCGCCTCGCTTTCCGAGCTGGTTGCCGCCAAAGATGCGGCTCTCGACAAGGAAATGACCAAGGACCTGGCCACCACCGTCGAGAAGATGCAGGCGATGGCCAAGCGCGCCGAAACCGTCGAGGCCTACGACCAGATGATCGGCGAAGGCAATGCCGAGGGCAATGCCACCGTCCAGGCTGCGATCGACGGACTTATCGCCCAGGCCAAAACCGTGCAGCGCGTCATCGCTTCGCTCGATCTTGGAACAATTGAGCTTGAAGGTTCCGACAGCTTGGATAATCCTAACGCTGTGTTCCAATGAGTTGAAAAGGCGGGCCGCGTCGCAACAACGCGGCCCGATCCTCAGTCGATGAATGCACGGACTGTCCAATTCCTGTCGCGACAGCTCGCAGCGCTGCTCTGCCTGCTTGCAACAGCTGTTTCTGCGTCTGACGACGCCTCCAACCTGCAGTTGACACGCGACGATCTTTCCGAATCCGACCGCAGCCGCGTTGAAACCACCGTCCGGTCAACGACCGACTTTTCCAAAGCCGAGCGATATGAGGCAATGTCCGGTGGCGCCGGGACCTCGATCGCCACTGTCGACCAGGACAGCTTCACGCTGTTTTCCGCCAATCTTGCCTTCTCGGACGAGGAAGCCTTCAAGCTGGGCGATGCGCTCTTCGAGAAACTCTGGGTGTCGTCGCCCTCCTCGACCCAGGCGTCGGATGGATTGGGGCCGCTCTACAACGCCCGCGCCTGTGAAAGCTGTCATCCGCGCGACGGGCGAGGCCGCCCGCCGGAGGGTTCGCCTGACGCTACATCGATGCTCTACCGCCTGGCGCGCGAGCCGCGCAATGAGCGTGAGCGCGAGATGCTGGCCAACTACGATCTGCCGAACTTTCCCGATCCTGTCTATGGTAGTCAGCTGCAGGATAGCGCCGTTCCGGGACTTGCTGCCGAAGGTCATATGAAGATGGCCTACTCGGAGCTGCCGGTGACATTGGCCGACGGCGAACTCGTCTTCCTGCGCAAGCCATCCTATACGGTGACCGACCTGAGCTATGGCGATCTCGACCCCACAACGACGCTCTCGCCTCGCGTAGCACCGCAGATGATCGGTCTCGGGCTGATCGAAGCTATCCATGAGGCCGACATTCTGGCGGGCGCCGATCCCGACGATCGCGACGGCGACGGCATCAGCGGACGCGCGGCGCTCGCCCGCGACCGCAGCACCGGCAACATCATGCTCGGCCGTTTCGGCTGGAAGGCGCAAAACCCGACGATCCGACAGCAGACGGCGGATGCCTTCGCTGCCGACATCGGCCTGTCGACGCCGGATGCCGACCGCAGCCACGGTGACTGTACCCAAGCGCAGGCCGCCTGCCTTGCCATGCCCACCGGCGTTCAGGCACGCCTTGGCACCGTCGAGGCGCCTGATCCGGTGCTTGGCCTCGTGACCTTCTACACCGCCAACCTCGCCGTTCCTGCCCGCCGCCAGGCAAGCTTTCCGAAGACATTGCGCGGCAAGCAGGTCTTCTACGAAATCGGCTGCACGGCCTGCCATACGCCGAAATTCGTGACGCGCCGAGATGCCTCTCACAAAGCCCAGGCGTTTCAGTTGATCTGGCCCTATTCCGATTTCCTGTTGCACGACATGGGCGAAGGTCTTGCCGATGGCCAGGCCGTGGGCAGCGCAAACGGCAGCGAATGGCGCACGCCGCCGCTCTGGGGCATCGGCCTGACGAAAACCGTCAGCAGCCACACTTATCTGCTTCACGACGGGCGCGCCCGCAATTTTACGGAAGCCGTTCTCTGGCACGGCGGCGAAGGCCAGGCTGCCCGCGACGCCTTCACCCGCCTTTCCACGCGCGACCGCCGTGACCTCATCGCATTCCTGGAGTCCCTTTGATGTCCCCCATGCCCTCGCTTGCCTTCGGCCTTGCGCTGACCGCCCTATCCCTGCCCGCGGTGGCGCAGGAAGGAAGTGCGCTGTCGCCGCGCGTCGTCAACGAGGCTGCCGTGCCGGCCGTGATGGCGAAGGCGGTCGACGATTTCATCATCCCCGGCTACCGCAACCTGTCGGAGAAGACCGCGGCGCTGACGAAGACATCGACAGATCTTTGCGAAACGCCGTCGACGGCGTCGAAGGAGAAGGCGCAAGCCGCATTTTCCGAACTCGTGCAGGCCTGGTCCACGGTCGAAATCATCCGTCTCGGGCCGGCGCTCGAACAGAACCGCTTCGAGCGCTTCCTGTTCTACCCCGACCGCAAGAGCACGGGCCTGAAGCAGGTGCAGGCCATTCTTGCCAAGAGGGACGAGACGGCGACCGACGTTGCATCGCTCAAGGGCAAGAGCGTTGCGGCGCAAGGACTGGGCGCGCTGGAATACGTGCTCTACGGCAACGGCTCCGAGGTGCTGGCGGGCAAGGAAGGCGATTTCCGCTGCCGCTATGTTATGGCCATCTCTCAGAACCTCGACGCTATCGCCAACGAGTTCCTGACGGAATGGCAAAAGCCTGACGGCATCAAGGCGGCCTGGAAGAAGCCCGGCCCCGGAAACCCTGAGTTTCGCGACAGCAAGGAAGCGGCAACCGAGCTGCTCGGCATTTTTGTGCATGGCGTCGAAATGGTGAAGGACCAACGGCTGAAGCCGTTCTACGCCGGAACCGTCGATGGCGTCCCGGACAAGGGCCATCCGAAATCGGCGATCTACTGGCGGTCGCAGAACACCATGCCCTCGATCGCCGCCAACATCGCCGGCCTCAAGACCCTGTTCGATGCGGCCGACATGCAAAGCCTGCTTCCCGAAGACAGCCGCTCTGTCGCCGGATCGGCGGACTTCGTCTTCAAATCCGTCATCGGCATCTCGCAGAACATCGACGGTCCAATTGCAGATGCGATTGCCGACGACAAGAGCCGTGCCAAGCTCGATTTTCTCACGCTCAACACCGCCGATCTGCTCGACCGGCTGAACAAGGATTTCGGCGGCGCCATCGGCCTTGGCGCCGGCTTCTCCTTTGCCGACGGCGACTGAACCGGCCGCCGTCCACCGGCTGCATGTTTTCAAGAAACATGCAGCGTTCCAAGGTGCTCCAGCGACCTTTGCGCGTCTGAAGAGACGCACGGGGCTGGAGGTGTTGACAATCCCCTCGTTTGGGCGCAAAGCGCTCCCCGTGTCCGCTCTCGCGGGCACGTTTCACCACAAGGATCAACTTGCAATGAACCCCGACAGTCGAAGTCGAGCCTTCATGCTCCCGACCGTTCGGTCCTGATTGATCAGGGCTTCGTGGCGGTCGGATGACTCGCCCTATGGAGCCCAAAATGCTGCGCATCTACAAAAGCCAGAACAGCCATCTCGTGCTCGTCGATATGCTCGACGGCCTTGCCTCGCCGACGCCTGTCATCTGGTACGATCTGCTCAACCCGTCCGCGGAAGAGACCCGACTGGTCCAGGGCCAGCTCGGTATCGAGATCCCGACCCGCGATGAAATGCAGGAAATCGAGCTGTCCGACCGTCTCTACCAGGAAGACGGCGCCCAGTTCATGACCATGACGGCGGTTGCCAAGCTCGACAGCGATTATCCGGCCAAGGTGCCCGTGACCTTCATCGTCAAGGGCGCAACGCTCGTGACCGTGCGCCACGCCGACCCGAAGCCGTTCCAGACCTATGCCAACAGGCTGCAGAAGGCCAACGGCCAGGTTTGCGAAACGGGCGAACTGGTGATGCTGGGGCTCTTGGAAGCGATGATCGACCGCACCGCCGACGCGCTGGAGCGGGCCGGAAGCGAGGTCGACGGCATTTCGCGTGACGTGTTCCGCAAGACCAATGCCAGCGCCACCAAGAAGACGCGCGACCTGCAGTCGTTGATCGAGCAGATCGGCCAGAAGGGCGACCTCCTGACGATCGTGCGCGAAAGCCTCGTCAGCATCGGTCGCCTGGTCGCCTATCATGTGGCGCTCGAGGGCATCGGTCCACGCAAGGCGGCAAAGGAAAGCCGGCAGCGGATCAAGCTGATCCAGCGCGATGCGACCTCGCTCGGCGACCACGCGCTGTTCCTGTCGAACAAGATCAACTTCCTGCTCGACGCAACGCTCGGCCTGATCAATCTGGAGCAGAACCAGATCATCAAGATCTTCTCGGTCGCCGCCGTCGTGTTCCTGCCGCCGACGCTGGTCGCCTCGATCTACGGCATGAACTTCGAGGTCATGCCGGAGTTGCAATGGCGGTTCGGATACCCCTACGCCCTGGCGCTGATGGTGCTTTCGGCGATCGTGCCGTTCCTCTACTTCAAGCGGCGGGGCTGGCTCTGAAAGAGCAATCTGCTACATCTTAAGAAAGGTCCGACAGCGGAGTTGCGCTGTCGGCCCGATCAAATGGCAGGCGGGAATGGCATGGGCGCCACCACGGATCTGATCGACCGACGCAACTTCATCAAGATGGCCGGCGCCGCCTGGGTGGCGACGCTCGGGGCTCGCGGCGCCTTTGCCCTTGAACGCGCCGATGCGGTCTTTGCCTCGGCCTTCATGGCCCCGGATGGACGCTACGGCGTTGCCACGCTGACCGAGGCCGGCGAGATCGTCGAGCGCACGGTGCTTCCGGCACGCGCCCACGGCATGGCCCATTCGGCCGCCAGCAAGCGGATGGTGGCCTTCGCGCGCCGCCCCGGCACCTATGCGATGATCCTTTCGACCGACGGCAGCGCCGCACCGGTGGTCATTGCCGCCGCCGAAGGCCGGCACTTCTATGGCCATGGCTGCTTTTCCGCCGATGGCCGGCTGCTCTACGCCACCGAAAACGACTTTGCCGCCAATCGCGGCATGATCGGCATCTATGACGGCAGCAAACACTTCGCCCGCGTCGGCGAGTTCCCGACCTACGGCATCGGTCCGCACGACATGACGCTGTCCGCCGATGGTCGCATGCTCGCTATCGCCAATGGCGGCATCGAGACCCATCCCGACTTCGGCCGCACCAAGCTCAACCTCGACCACATGGAGCCGAGCCTGACGCTGGTCGACACCGAGACCGGCGCGCTGGTCCAGAAGCACACGCTCCCTGCCGACCTCAGCCGTCTTTCCACCCGCCATGTCGATATCGGCCCGAAGGGCGAGATCTGGTTTGCCTGCCAGTACGAGGGCGCGCGCGACGACCTGCCGCCGCTTGTCGGCCATTTTTCCCACGGCGAAGACCTTGCCTTCATGGCCCTGCCCGAAAGCACGACCGAGGCGCTTGCCAATTATGTCGGCGCCATCGCTGTCAACCGGAACGAGGGTCTGATCGGCCTGACCTCGCCGAAGGGCGGCATTGCCGTGACGCTCGACGCGCGCTCCGGCGTCGTGCTCAGGCAAGAGCACGTGACCGACGCCGCCGGTGTCGCCGCCGCCGATCACGGCTTTGCCGTGTCGTCATACGACGGTCGCTTCAGGGACCATGAAAACCCCGTCGCCTGGGACCAGCATATCATCCGGCTCGCTCGCTCCTGACAACAAGCGTCAGGCCGAAAACCGGCCCTCGCCGGCGAGCTTTGCCAGATTGTCCCATCGATAGGCGGTCTGGTCGTGGTTCTCGCCGCCGAGGCTGACCTGCGCCTGGCCAACGGCCACGGCGCCCAAGCGCTCATAGAATGCCCGGTTCGGATTGCTGGACAGCACCCAGGCAAACAGCGACGCCGCGCGCATCTCCCGGCAATGGGCAGCAACGCTGCGCACCAGTCCCGAGCCGATACCCGCCCCTTGAAACTCCTTCAGAATGTAAAGCGCATAGAGCTCGCGATCGAAACGCGGCGGCATCGAGCGGGCCTTGCCGTAATTGGCAAGGCCGATCACGCGGTGCGTACTCATGTCGACGGCAACCAGATGGAAGACGTCGGCAACGCGCATGCGCCTGGCATGGCGAAGCGCCTGCTCCTCGATGCTCATGGCATCGAGAAAGTCATCGGAGATCAGCCCGCGAAAGGTCGATCGCCAGGTTTCGACGATGACGGAGGCGATCATCATGATGTCGTCCGGTCCAGCCGGACGGATGTCGATGCGGCGGAAGCTTCTCATGGCAGAGATATAGGTGGCGTCCCGCCGCTTCGAAACGGCCATCCATGCTGGAAAGCTCTGAAGCGCGCTCTATCTGTCGATGGCATGAACAGAACCCTCGTCTACGCAGTCTTCATCGCAGCCGTCCTCGGTCTCGGGCTCCTCATCGGCTACAACAACATCCCCGGCGAATGGTATCAGGCTCTGGCAAAGCCAGCCTTCAACCCGCCCAACTGGATCTTCGCGCCGGTCTGGTCGATCCTCTATGTGATGATCGGCTTTGTCGGAGCACGGTTGTTTCTCGACCATCGCCGGACTGCGGCCATGCGATTGTGGTTGGCGCAGATGATCCTCAATTTCCTGTGGTCGCCGCTATTCTTCGGCATGCAGGACATTTCCTCGGCCTTGATCGTCATCATCGCTTTGTTGATTGCGGTTGCCGGCGTCATCGTCGCAAGCTGGAACAAGGATCGCGTTTCGGCGCTGCTGTTCCTGCCCTATCTCGCCTGGGTGGCGTTTGCGACAGTGCTCAACGGCTCGATTTTCCTCATGAATTGAGCTTGTCGCACCGGTGCGGCCATGCCACTGTCCGTCGATCTGGAAGGCAACGGGCCTTCCGCGACAACCAGGACCGAACAGGCTGATGGACGACAGCGATCCCCCAGATTTCCGCAGGCGCATCCGGGAGAGCTTCGCACGGCAGGCGGCGATGGAAACGATCGGAGCGGAACTGACATTGGTCGAGCAGGGCACCGTCGAGATCGAACTGCCCTTCGACGACAAGCTGACCCAGCAGCACGGTTTCCTGCATGCGGGCGTGATCTCCGCAGCTCTCGACGCTGCCGGTACCTACGCCGCCTATTCCGTCATCGACCCGGATGCCTCGATCCTGACAATCGAGTTCAAGGTCAACCTCCTGTCGCCGGGACGCGGCGAGCGCTTCCTGTTTCGCGGCGAAGTCACCAAGCCCGGCACGACGATCATCGTCTCCGACGGTCGCGGCTATGCGATCCGCTCGGACGGACCTGCCAAGCTGATCGCCTCGATGACCGGCACGATGATGGTGATCCGCGGACGCGAGGATATCGAAGGATGAGTTTTGCAATGAAGGACGTCGCCGGTCGCCAGGTTCTCTATGTCATGGCCGTCGATGCCGAGTACGGCCCGCATCTGAAGGCGCGGATCGCGCCGCTGATGACCGGCGTCGGCCCGGTCGAAGCCGCCGTGACGCTGACGAAGACGCTGGCCGGCCTAGCCGCCAACGGCAATCTTCCCGATCTCGTCGTCTCCCTCGGTTCAGCGGGTGCCGCCAGGCTCGAACAGACCGAAGTCTATCAGGCGATATCGGTCGGCTACCGCGACATGGACGCCTCGGCGCTCGGTTTCGAGAAAGGCGCGACGCCTTTTCTCGATCTTCCCGCCGTCGTATCGCTGCCGCTGCGCATCCCCGGCGTCAAGGAGGCAAGACTGTCGACCGGCGCCAATATCGTGTCGGGCGTCGCCTATGACGGCATCGACGCCGATATGGTGGAGATGGAGACCTATGCGGTGCTGCGCGCCTGCCAGGCGTTCGATGTGCCGCTGATTGCCCTTCGCGGCATTTCCGACGGCAAGGCCGAGCTCAAGCATGTGAGCGACTGGACGGAGTATTTGCACGTCATCGACGAGAAGCTCGCCGGCGTCATCGACAGGCTTGAGGTGGCGATCGGCACCGGAGAGATCAGGCTCTGAAAGCCTGGGATTGTCCGGGTGCAATCTAATCGTTGCGCAGAAGACGGGCTTTGATTAAAGGCTCGCCATGATCAAGCTTGTTTGAAGGCCCGACATGACCCAGACAGCCCATCCCGACACCGTTCTCATCGTCGATTTCGGCAGCCAGGTGACGCAGCTCATCGCCAGGCGCGTGCGCGAAACCGGTGTTTATTGCGAAATCGTGCCGTTCCAATCGGCGGAAGAAGGTTTTCAGCGGCTCAAGCCGAAGGCCATCATCCTCTCCGGCAGCCCCGCTTCCACCCTCGACATCGGCTCGCCACGCGCGCCGCAGGTTATCTTCGATTCCGGTCTGCCGGTGTTCGGCATCTGCTACGGCCAGCAGACCATCTGCGCCCAGCTCGGCGGGAAGGTCGAGAGCGGCCATCACCGCGAATTCGGCCGTGCCTTCCTCGAAGTCGAAAAGGACTGCGCGCTGTTCGACGGCGTCTGGTCGCTCGGCTCGCGTCACCAGGTCTGGATGTCGCACGGCGACCGCGTCACCGCGATCCCCGAAGGGTTCGAGGTCGTTGCCACCTCGGCCAACGCGCCCTTCGCCTTCATCGCCGACGAGAAGCGCAAGTACTACGCCGTGCAATTCCACCCGGAAGTGGTGCACACGCCTGACGGCGCCAAGCTGATCGCCAACTTCGTGCACAAGATCGCCGGCATCAAGGGCGACTGGTCTATGTCGGCCTACCGCGCCAAGGCGGTGGACGCGATCCGCAAACAGGTCGGCGACAAGAAGGTGATCTGCGCGCTTTCGGGCGGCGTCGACAGCTCGGTTGCGGCGCTCCTGATCCATGAGGCTGTCGGCGACCAGCTGACCTGCATCCTCGTCGACCACGGCCTGATGCGCAAGGACGAGGCGAAGAACGTCGTCGCCATGTTCCAGGAGCACTACAATCTGCACCTGCTGCACGTCGACGCTTCCGATCGCTTCATCGGCGAACTGGAAGGCCAGAGCGATCCGGAGACCAAGCGCAAGATCATCGGCCGCCTGTTCATCGAGGTGTTCGAGGAAGAGGCAAAGAAGCTCGGCGGCGCGGATTTCCTTGCCCAGGGCACGCTCTACCCCGACGTCATCGAAAGCGTTTCCTTCACCGGCGGTCCGTCGGTGACGATCAAGTCGCACCACAATGTCGGCGGCCTGCCGGACCGCATGAACATGCAGCTGGTCGAGCCGCTGCGCGAGCTGTTCAAGGACGAGGTCCGCGTGCTCGGCCGCGAACTCGGCCTGCCGGACAGCTTCATCGGCCGCCATCCCTTCCCGGGACCGGGCCTCGCCATCCGTTGCCCGGGCGGCATCAGCCGCGAGAAGCTCGAGATCCTGCGTGAAGCCGATGCGATCTATCTCGACGAGATCCGGAAGGCCGGCCTCTACGACGCCATCTGGCAGGCATTCGCCGTGCTCTTGCCGGTGCAGACCGTCGGCGTCATGGGCGACGGCCGCACCTACGAGTTCGTCTGCGCCCTTCGCGCCGTCACCTCGGTCGACGGCATGACCGCCGACTTCTACCACTACGACATGGAATTCCTCGGCCGTGCCGCAACGCGCATCATCAACGAGGTCCGTGGCATCAACCGCGTGGTCTACGACGTGACGTCGAAGCCACCCGGCACGATCGAGTGGGAATGATCTAGGCCATCTCGATGACGGACAAACTCTATAACGATCCAAGTCTTGTAGAGTTCTACGACATCGAGAACGGCTGGACCGCCGACAGCGATTATCTCAACACCATGGCATCCGGCCGCACCTCGATCCTCGATCTCGGGTGCGGCACCGGCCTTTTGGCAGTGGCTCTCGCGCAAAAGGGCGGCAAACGCGTCGTCGGCGTCGATCCCGCCGCCGCGATGCTCGACGTCGCAAGACAAAGGCCCGGCGGCGACCGTGTGCGGTGGGTCGAGGGCGATGGGCGAACCATCCGCCTGGAAGAGACTTTCGACCTGGTGCTGCTCAGCGGCCATGCGTTCCAGGTCTTCCTCACGCGAGCGGATCAGCTTGCAGCCCTGAAGACGATAGCCGCACATCTCTCGCCGCAAGGACATTTCATCTTCGACAGCCGAAATCCTGGGGTCGAAGAGTGGAAGGAATGGTCGCCTGCCGAATCCGAGCGGGTTATCGTTCATCCGGGCTTGGGCGAGGTGCTGGCGTGGAACGACGTGCGGCATGACCCGGGGACCGGCGTCGTGGAATACGATACGTTCTACCGGATCGCCGCCGACGACAGCACCTGTTCGGCGCAGTCGAAAATTGCCTTCCCGTCATACGAAGACCTCGTCTCGATGATGGAGGAAGCAGGGCTCGTCGTCGAGCAATGGCTTGGCGGCTGGGATGGCAGGCGCTTTGACGCGACTGCACCGGAAATCATACCAATCGGACGATTGGGCGTTCCGCCCGTTTCCCCGCCGCGCTGACCGGCGGCGAATGCCGGCGGCATGATCCTCACGCCGTCGAGCCCAACGATGCGGGCACTCGGCCAGCCCGCTAGTCCAACCGCACCCAATCGATGGCTTCGAGCACATAGGGCGCGAACAGGAAATCCCGGATCCGGATGATCCGGTCTTCCGACCAGCCGATCAGGACAAAATGGGCAGGTCGTTCCATCGGGCCGGTGCTGTCGAAGACCAGCATGGCCGGCTGCCCCTCGACCGCACCGAAAGCGAACTGCCACTTGGTAACCTCGCCGTAGCGGGTAAAATAGGGGGCGATCCTGTCGCGCCCTTCGAGCTGAAGCCGGTTTACCAGATCGAGCTTGACGTCATCGGCGAGCATGGCGCGGATTGCGTCGAAATCGCCGCTCTGAAAGAGGCGGACATAGGCGGCAATCTTCCGCCGGTCGGGCTCTGACATCAGCGGCAGCCTGATGTCTTCGGACGCCCGAGCAATCTCACGCAGGGCAACGCGTCCGCGCTGCAGCGCCGATTTGGCGGCTGCCGACGAGCAGCCCGCGATCCCGGCGATCTCGTCGATCGAATGGCCGAGGACATCCTTGAGGATCACGGCGCAGCGCTGAAGTTCAGGCAACCGCAGAAACGTCTGGAAGCTGACAGCGACGATTTCCGCGTCGGGTATCGGCGCCGCCTCGACGTCCTCGGTGAGCGAAACGACCGTGTTGCGCGACCGCTCGCGCAGGAAATCGAGGCACGTGTTGTGGGCGATGCGAAACAGCCAGCCCTCGAGGTTGTCGACCTCGACGCCCTGGGCGCGTGCGTTCAGCGCCTTGACGAGCGTGTCCTGCAACACATCCTCGCCATTAACCGCCGAACCCGTCATGCGCGCGCAATAGCGATGGAGGCGCGGTCTGAGCGCGTTCAGACGGTCTTCGAACGGGTCGGCGTTCATGCAACGAGACCTTCGGCACCGACCCGTTCCGCTTGGGACGCTGTGCTGATTTCGATCAGTATCGTCGACAGCTTGGCCGGTTGCGACAGGAATGGCGAGTGGCTGCTCTCCAAAGTGTGGGTCGTTGTCTTGCCGCCGATAGAACCATCCATAGTCGCGATCATGTGATCCTGGCCAGCCAGAGGAACCGCGCAATCCCGAGTGGTGCGGACGTAGTGGCGCGGCACGCTGCCAAATCGTTCAGGCGTAATTTCCGATGGTGCCAAGGCGCCGGCATTCGATTCGTCGTAATGCAGGTGTGACGCCGCATGCGCGAATTCAGCCTCCGAGACATCGCCATAAAACGAAGCCTTGAGAAGCGACCGATAGGCTTCGTCCGTCGATCGGGGATTGATCCTTGTCGCGCCGATGGCGACGGGGTCACCCACGAACAGTCCGGGCGACAGAGCTGACGACATGGTCTCGTGCTGGAGCATCGCCAGCAACGGCATGCCATTCGGCACCATGAACCCGGCGATATAGACGACCGCGGAAAGCAGGTTCGGAACCCGTTCGGCGACTGCCGAAATCGTCATCCCGCCGGCCGAATGCCCAACCAGAATGACCTTGCCGCCGCTGAGTGCGGCCGCCACTTCTACCAGTTCGACAACTGCCTCCGTCCTCTCCTGCTGCGTCATGCCGGCGCTGGGTGACGGTTCGGTGGCAAACGTTGCGGGGTCGAACGGGAAAAGGCCGAGCGACGGTGGGGCGATGGCATTGACCCCTGCGCCAGGGAGGTCAAGCGTCAAAGCCGAGAAGCCATTGGCGTCCAGGATCGGCGTTACCTTGTTCCATGTCGAGCGGTCGTGCCAACCGCCATGGACGAGGACAAAAACTGTATTGATCACGGTCATTCCCTCTGGTCCCCTTTACTCTGACCATACGATATTTGCGGCCTGTGCAAACGGCCAACCGCCAGCATCTGTTCAAACGTCCCTGTCATCGAAAAGGAACATTTGAACGCCCGAGCCGTCGGGCGCAAAAAGCCGTCGGTCCGTCGCAGCCGCCTGGCCTTCCGGGCTCGCGAACGCCTTTTTAATCGCGGCAAGGTCGTCGAAATGCAGCGTTCCGATGCGATGAATGCTTGATGGTCCGACTGGCGTTGCGATCGGGCCGTCGCTGACCTCATATTTCCGGAGCCCCGCGATCTTCTTGGCGAGAGGCACGTGGATCTCGAAGTAATGCCGGTCGAACGCCTCGACGTTCTCGGGTGTTGGGTAAATCACGACCATGCGGGCCATTGCGGCTCCCCCGTTGCTTATTTGGCGCAAACCTGTGTGCTGCCAGTCCTCACCGGGCTTCGCCAAACACCGCCGAACCGACGATCGTTTCGAGGCTCGCCATCTCAAGAATCTCAGGGAAATAGGCTTGCATGCGCGGATCGCTGCGCATCGCCTCAACGGCTGCAGGGCTCTCCCACTCGGAATAGATGACGACGCCGGCGCCGTCGTTTGCGGCGATCAACCGGGTCGCCTTCCAGCCTTCAAGCGTGCGGACGACCGTGTCGGTGTTGCGCTTCAAGAGCGCCACCAGCGCATCCTGCTTCCCTGGTTTGACCTTCAGCAGATTGATCAAGATGACGGGTTCGTCGGACATGACATGTCTCCTTTTGTTTCGGACACATCAAGGACGACGGAGAGAGCGAAAACGGATCGCGGCGCTTTGAAAAATTTGGGGGGACCGGTTCACGGCGGAGGGGCTTGCCGACGGGATACGGCGCCGCAATGGCAGACAGCATGCGTCCCCTCGGACGAACTCCCGATGCAGGCTCCGCGCCATGGAGGCGAGCCGCCACTGCTGGATCTGAGATCGGAAATGCGGAAGCGCCTTCGTCTAGCCCGCGATCGTGTGGGGCGTCACCGCCGCGCGCAAGAGCCGCATGAACAGCCTTGTGTTGTCTCCGAGATCGGGCTCCGCGCCGCGCATCTCCTTGATGCCGCTCATCGCCGCGAGAATTATGCCGGCAAGATCGGCAGGTTCGGTATCAACCGTATCCAGGTTGATGTCCCCCTTGTCCGCAGCTTCGCGCAGAGCCAGCGACAACAGGTCGAGGAAGCGTTGCCGCGTCTCCAGCGTAATATCGGCAGCCAGCGCCATATTGATCTCGAACAGTTCCCTTGCATCCGCACTGGCGCCCAGAGGAACGATCAGTCCCCTTTGAAAAGTCGTGACCGCTGCTTCGATGCGGTCGAAAACGCTGCCCTGCCCTTTCAGCGCCACCTCGACCTCGACCATCGTCTGCCTGTGCGCGCGGGCGGAACCGGCCCGAAACACGTCCTCCTTGCTGCTGAAGCTGAGATAGAGCGAGGCCCGCGAAATCCCGGCAGCGCGGGCGATGTCGGCCATCGTCGTCTTGCGGAAGCCGTAGCGTACAAACACCGGCAATGCGGCATCGAGAATCTGCATCGTTTTTGGATCAGTCGGCATCATTGAGACACATTGACATTTCGGGTCCAAAGTGTCAAAGAGACAATTAGACACATTAAGTCCATATGTCTAATTCGAAAAGGCTGCCATTCCGGCATGGCCAGAAGGAGCCCCGATGCGTCTTGCCGAAACAAAAGGCCGAGAGGACACCGTGCTGGTCACGGGCATCGGCGGATTTCTCGCGAGCCATGTGGGCCTGCAATTGCTCAAGCACGGCTATCGGGTTCGAGGCAGCCTGCGGAACATGGGAAAGTGCGAGGCCATCCGAAGCCAGCTTGGCGCGCAAGCCCCGGGCGAATTGCAGCGGCTGGGCTTCGCCCAGGCCGATCTCGATTCAGATGAGGGCTGGCGTGAGGCCGTCGAAGGCTGCCGCTATGTCATTCACACGGCGTCGCCGTTTCCGCCGGATTTCCCTGAAAATGAGCAGGCACTGATCGACACGGCGCGCGAAGGCGCGCTGCGCGTCCTGACCGCCGCACACCGGGCACATGTCGAGCGGGTCGTTCTGACATCGTCCGTTGCCGCCACCAATCACGGCGACGGGCATGCGCCGTTTACCGAAGACAACTGGACCGATCCGGAAAGCCCGCGGGCGACACCCTACTACAAGTCAAAAACCCTGACCGAGCGCGCCGCCTGGACATTCGCGCACGAGACCGCCCTCGATCTTGCCGTCATCAATCCGAGCGTGATCCTCGGTCCGTTGCTCGGGCGCGATTTCGGGACCTCCGTCGGATTGATCTATCATCTTATGACAGGCCGTTTCGAAGGCATTCCCCGCTTCGGCTTTTCGGTCGTGGACGCGCGCGACGTTGCCGATGCTCACATCACGGCCATGACCCACCCTGCCGCCGGCGGCCAGCGCTTCATTGTCGGCGGCCGATTTTTCTGGCTCAAGGAATTGGTCGCCCTCCTGGCGCGCACCTTTCCCGAGCATGCCGCGCGACTGCCGCGCGGCGAGGTTCCCGACGAGATCATCCGGGCGATGGCATCGACCGACCCCAATGCCCGTACGATCGTTCACGAGCTTGGCCGCGACCTCAGCGTCGATGCGTCGAAAGCCAGACGCATGCTCAACTGGCGCTCACGCCCGGAGGAAGACTGCATCTGCGCCAGCGCACAAAGCCTCATCGCCCTGGGGTTGGTGCCTGCCGTTTCGGTCGGCGCATAGCATCGCCCCAGGCCGGCAACGTTGATGACATACGGGGAGATCAGCGATCTCCCACCCCTCGAGATGGAGACCAACCATGACGCAAGCAGAAGCCGACATCACACGACAGGCGCAAGACGCCGAGATCCTGCGGGAGACGGAACGGGCCCGGCTGCGCGCCCTGGTCAGCGCCGATGTCGCGCTGGCGCGCCAGTTCCACGCTGCCGACTTCCAGCTGATAACGCCGATCGGCCTATCGCTTTCAAGAGACGCGTATCTGGGAGCCATCGCGGCCGGCCGGATCAAGTACCTCTCGTGGCAGCCGGCCGAAATGGCCGTACGCCTCTACGAAGCGTCTGCTATCATCCGCTATCGCGCCCAGCTCGAAGTCGTCTTTGACGGGCACGCCGTCCCTCGCAGCGACTACTGGCACACCGATGCATACGAGTATCGCGACGACCGATGGGTGGTCGTGTGGTCGCAGGCAACTTCAATCCGGTAGCGATCGACGCGGCAAGCGCTTTGTCCGCTTGCGGAGCGACCGTCGAAGAATGCGAGAAGGGGCGGGCCGAGGCCCAGCCCCTTTTTTTGTTGCCGGTATCGGCCCGGCACTTCGGCTTTGCCCCTCCGCAACGTCCGCAGAAAGAATAGCATTGACTAATCAATCAGTGTGCACTAATGATTTTATCATGATTGAAGCCGCACCCATCACCACCATCATGCGCGCACTTGCCGATCCGACCCGGCGCGCCGTGTTCGAGCGCATCGCCAACGCCGACGAGATCACGGTGGTCGAGCTGACGCGCGGCAGCGGCGTGACGCAGGGTGCGATTTCGCAGCACCTCAAATCGTTGAAGCAGGCGGGCCTCGTCACCGAGCGCCCCGAGGGTCGCAACGTCTACTACCGCGCCCAGCCGGAGGGCCTCGAGCCGCTGGTCGACTGGATGAACCATTACGGCGTCTTCTGGCGCGAACGTTTTGCAGATCTGCGCACTCTCTTGAAGGAGATCGATCCATGAATGAGGTAGCATTGCAGCCCCACACCCAGGACATCGTGGTCGACGAAGTCTTCCCTCACAGCCCGGAAACGATCTGGAAGACGCTGACGAGCGGCGCCTTGATGAGCCGCTGGATGATGGTCCCGTCAGGTTTTGAACCGGTCGCAGGCAACCGCTTCACCTTCCAGACGACGGCGGCCGGCGAATGGGATGGTGTCATCCACTGCAAGGTGCTGGAGGTCCGACCCAATGAGCGCTTCGTTTACGCCTGGAAAGGCGGACACGAGGGCAACATCGGCTATGGCTCCCGCCTCGACACGGTCGTCACCTGGACGCTGTCGAGGGTCGACGGCGGCACACGCCTCCGGCTCGTCCATTCCGGCTTCGTGACGCCTAGGAACGACACGGCTTTCAAGAACATGAGCCACGGCTGGACGAAAGTTCTTTCGAAGATCGGCGTCGTCACAGACGAACAGAGCTGATCGCACCGCGCAGACTGCGACGCAGTTTGCGGGCTGGATCGGTCGTCAGATCGTCAGGCGCACCGAACGGTTGCGATGCCGCGCACGCCCGAACCGATATCGGCTCCGGGCCTCCCCCAAACATTTGAAGCCATGGAAGAGAACGGCCGGCGTCGCCGATCGCTGCGGCACGCCTTGTTTCCCCAAACCAAAGCAGGAGGAATGTGATGAGCAAGTCCTATATCGGTGGATGCGCCTGCGGCGCGATCCGCTACGAAATATCGGGAGAACCGATTTTCTCGAACGACTGCCAGTGTCGCGACTGCCAGCAAGAAAGCGGCACCGGGCACGGATCGCACCTGAGCTTCCAGCGAGACGGCGTGAAGCTCGAAGGCGAGGCGACGTTGTGGGACATGGTCGCCGACAGCGGCAACGTGAAGACACGGGCCTTTTGCCCCACCTGCGGTTCGCCCGTCTACATGACCTTTGCCGCCATGCCGGACGTCTTCACCGTGCGCGCGGCGAGCCTCGACGACCCGAGCCGCTACAAGCCCGATGCCGTCACCTATGGATCACGCGGCTACGCCTGGGATCACCTCGATCCGACGCTACCGAAGTTCGACAAGATGCCGCCGATGTAGAGATCAGGCGAACGGACATCTGAGTTTTCCAGGGCGCCAAAGCGCGCCCTGTTCCATCTCCATCGCTGAGCAACCGCGCAAATGCCGTATGCTGTGTTCGGTATCTCCGAACAGTAAGTCCGTCTTATGGCGGCTAGTTCGAACAGCGCATCACTGTCATCTTCTCTCCATCGAAACGCCATTCGGCAGACGCCGACAAACAGGAGAGACCCATGCTTCGTTCCTTCATCGCCGCTGCCACGATCGCCTTTGCCGCGCCGGCACTGGCCGACATCAAGCCTTATCCGGCGACATTTACGGCCGAGAACGTTGCCACCAACGGCACGACCCTTCACGTGCGCGTCGGCGGATCAGGCCCGACCGTCGTTCTCTTGCACGGCTACGGCGAAACCGGCGACATGTGGGTCCCGCTTGCGGCGGAGCTTGCCCGCGACCACCGCGTCATCGTGCCCGACCTCAGAGGCATGGGGCTCTCGGAAAAGCCGACGACCGGCTATGACAAGAAGAACGAAGCCCAGGATATCGCCGGCGTGCTCGACGCCTTGAAGGCCGACAAGGTCGATGTCGTCGCACACGACATCGGCAACATGGTCGGTTACGCCTTTGCCGCCCAGTATCCGGACCGCACGACGAAACTGGTGCTGATGGACGCGCCGCTTCCCGGCATCGGCCCTTGGGACGAAATTCTGAAGAGCCCGCTGCTCTGGCACTTCCGCTTCGGCGGGCCTGACATGGAACGTCTGGTTGCCGGCCGCGAGCGCATCTACCTCGACCGCTTCTGGAACGAATTCTCCGCCGATCCGACGAAGTGGAACGAGGCGTCGCGCCAACACTATGCCAAGCTTTACGCCCAGCCGGGCGCGATGCGGGCGGGCTTTGCCCAGTTTGCAGCCTTCGACCAGGACGTCATCGACAACCAGGGCTTCCTGAAACAGGGCAAGCTCCGCATGCCGGTGCTGGCTGTTGGCGGCGAGAAATCCTTCGGCCCGACCATGGCCGTCGTTGCCAGAGCCGCCGCAGACAATGTCACTGAGGTGGTCATTCCGGCATCCGGCCATTGGCTGATGGAAGAACAGCCCGAAGCGACGGTGAAGGCGATCCGCAGCTTTCTCGATACGGAATGATCCGCCACCTTATGTGAACCCGACATTGGCCCAGGTCGGTGCGAGAGTTTTGCGCCGGCCCTGCTATGCCTTGCGTCGGGCACGCGACCCCTCGGCGCCTACGCTCGGTTTGGCCTTACGTCGGTGCGATGAAAGGCTGGCTGATCGCTTGGAAGACGGCAAGCGCTTCCAGCTTTTCGCCATGCGCCCGCAAGGCCGGATAGTTGGAGATCGCGATCAGATCGGGATGAACCTCGCACAGGAAACGCAGCACCACCGCAACGGCGATATCGGCATGGCCGATGTGCTCGCCGAACCAAAACTCCGAAACGCCTTCCGCCCGTCCGGCCTCAAGGGTGGCAAGCGTTGCCTCGATCTGTCCACGGCAGCGGTCGACCCAGAGGGTCGAGACAGCTTCATGCAGCCGCTTCTCGTAGAACAGGCTGACGGCCTTGTCGCCGAGCCCGCTTGCGAGCGCCGCAATCCTTAGCGCCCGATGCCGTGCCGGCTCGGACCTTGGAAACATCGCGCAATCCTCAGGAACCAGGCCGTCGAGGTAGTCGAGGATGATGTGGCTGTCGACCAGTGCAGTGCCGTCGTCAAGCACCAGGGTCGGCACGCGCGTGAGCGGGTTGCAGGCACGCAGCCTGTCCGCATCGCCGAAGGAGGACCAGGGGCGATGTTCGAATTCCATGCCGTAAAGGGTGAGGGCGATGCCGACGCGGCGGACGAAGGGGGAGTCATACTGGCCGATCAGGATCATCTGCGAACTCCCTTTGGTGCGAACGCGACCAGAAGACACCCGCGGCATGGCAAAAGTCAAAGCCTCGCTCCGCCGTCTGGCGCTGTGCGTGCTCCCCGTTTCTAGCCACTTGCGAAGCGTATCGGGAATGCCGATAAGCCATCGACACGAGACAAGCGGGGGGAGACCATGGACATCTCGGAAATCATCATCGCCGGCGATACCGCAGGCATCGAATGGCGCCTGCCGGTCTTCCGTTTCAAGGGCAACAACCCCGACGCGCCGAAGACCTATATCCAGGCGGCACTGCACGCCAACGAATTGCCCGGAACGGCGGCCGCGCATTTCCTCCTGCAGAGGCTCGCCGAGGCGGAGAAGACCGGCGCCATTCTCGGCGATATCACCGTGGTGCCGCAAGCAAATCCCATCGGCACGGCGCAATCGCATTTCGGCGAGTTGCAGGGCCGGTTCGATCTCGGCTCGCGCACCAATTTCAACCGCGACTTCCCGCTGATCGCACTCGGCGAGCGCGACAGCCTGCTGAGCGATCTCGATCGCTACTCGGCAACGGACCGCCTGAAGCGGCAATTGCTGCACATGGCGCTCGGGGCCGAGCTGATGCTCGACCTGCATTGCGACGACGAAGCGCTGCAATATGCCTATATCGACGATGCCTTCTGGCCGGAGGCGGCCGACCTTGCTGCAGCGCTCGACATGGAAGCGGTGTTTCTTTCCGATGGCGAAAGCTCGGCCTTCGAAGAGGCCGTCGCCTATGCCTGGAAATATGAGACGGCCGGACAGAAGAAGGCGGCCCTGCCCGGGCGGCTTTCGGTCACGGTCGAGCTTCGCGGCACGCGCGACGTCTACCCTGAGATGGCACGCAAGGACGCCGAAGGTGTGTTTCGCTTCCTCGTTGCGCGCGGCGTGGTCGCCGGCGACAGGGCAGCCCTTCCCGCCTTCGGCGGCATCGTCGCGCCGCTCGACAACATCGAGATGATCCGCGCCCCGGAATCCGGCGCCATCCTCTTCCACCGCGATATCGGCGACAAGGTGAAGGCCGGCGATCTGCTCGTGACGATCCTCAACCGTCCCGGCCAGTCGGACGGCGCCATCGAGGTCCGCGCCCCGCAGGACGGGCTGATTGTTACCCGGGTATCGACACGGCACGCCCGCCGCCGCTCGGACCTGATGAAGATCGCCTGCGAAACGGCGTCCAGCGCCGCACGCAAGCCGGGACCGCTGGAAGCCTGATCCCGCGTCTTTGATCCGGAACGCCCTCGGGGCGTTCCGGATTTCAGGGTGCCATCGTCGCGGACATCTTCGGGCTATCGAGCAGGATGGTCGAGCGCAGCGTCTTGATCTCGCCAATCTGCTCGAACTCGCTCCACAGCAGCCGCTTGTAGTCGGCGACATCGCGCACGGCGATCTTCAAGAGGAAGTCGAAATCACCGGCGACCGTGTGGCACTCCACCACCTCTGGCATGCGCGATACCAGCTCGATGAAACGCTGTCCGACCTTGCTTGCCGTTCGCTCCAGCGTCACCTCGAGAAAGGCCTGGAAGCCGACGCCCGCCGCCTTCGGATCGACCACGACAGTTTGCCGGATAATACCTGCCGAATAGAGCCGCGCCAGACGGCGTGAAAGCGGCGCCGGCGACAGCCCGACCCGTGCGGCAAGCTCGTTGTTGCTTCGCGATGCATCCTCGACAAGCAGCCGGATGATCCGTCTGTCGATCGCATCGAGTTCGGTGGCGCCGCGCTCCGCCATCAGACAGGCCTCCCTCTGCATTTTCCGTGATCTGCGCAAACCAGCAAAAGAAATGCATCGATCTACGCAATTTTATCTATGCGAATATTGTCTCCGTGGCAAATACGTCGTCGATTTTGCGCGGTGGTTGCCTTATTGAAGAGGCCAGTCGGGCGGTCGGAGGGTGGCCACCGGCACGACCTTCTCGACCGTCATCGCTACTCTGTCACTGCCAAGGGGGAATTCCGGCATGTTCGACGCTCTGACCCGCCAACCCGACGATCCGTTGCTGGCCCTGATCGGGCTCTATCGCAAGGACGAGCGCCCTGGAAAGGTCGATCTCGGCGTCGGCGTCTACCGCGACGAGACCGGCCACACGCCGATCTTCCGCGCGGTCAAGGAAGCAGAAAAGCGGTTGCTCGAAGCGCAGGACAGCAAGGCCTATGTCGGCCCCGAGGGCGATCTCGTTTTCGTCGATCATCTCTGGACGCTGGTCGGCGGTGACACCGTCAATCGCAGCCACCTTGCCGGCGTGCAGACGCCGGGCGGCTCCGGCGCGCTCCGGCTTGCAGCCGACCTCATTCGCCAGATGGGTAGCAAGCGCATCTGGATCGGCCTGCCGAGCTGGATGAACCATGCCAGCATCTTCAAGGCCGCAGGCCTTGAGACAGCCGGCTATCCATTCTTCGATGTGCCGTCGCAGACCGTGCTCTTCGACACCATGATGAGCGCTCTTCAGGGCGCTTCGGCCGGCGACGCAGTGCTGCTGCATGCCGGCTGCCACAACCCGACGGGTGGCGTGATCACCGAGGCGCAATGGCTGGAGATTGCGGCGGTCGTCGCCGAGCGCGGTCTGCTGCCGCTGATCGACCTCGCCTATCAGGGGTTTGGCCGCGGCCTTGACGAGGATGTCGTCGGTCTTCGCCACCTCATCGGCGTCGTTCCGGAAGCGCTGATTGCCGTCTCCTGCTCTAAGTCGTTCGGGCTCTACCGCGAACGCACCGGCGCGATCTTTGCCGTCACCACCTCATCCTCGTCGGCCGACACAGTCCGCTCCAACCTCGCCGGCCTCGCCCGCACCAGCTACTCGATGCCGCCGGATCACGGTGCCGCCATCGTGCGCACCATCCTGTCGGATGCCGACCTGGCGCGCGACTGGAGAGAAGAGCTCGAAACCATGCGGCTGCGCATCACGGGCATCCGTCACGCGCTGGCCGAAGGCCTGCGCGACCGCTGGCAGGCACTTGGCGCCATCGCCGCCCAGGAGGGCATGTTCACGCTGCTGCCGCTCGCAGAGGCGGATGTGATGCGGCTCCGCAACGAGCACGGCATCTACATGCCGGGTTCCGGCCGCATCAATATTGCCGGATTGAAGACCGCCGAAGTCGGTGACGTCATCGGCAAGTTCAAGAACCTCTAAGGACTGAAAAGACGATGAAGGCCGAGCGAATGATCGATGCAACCGAAGTGCCCACGGAGCGCCATCGCCTCTATGAGGATGCGCTGGCGATCCTGACGGGCACGCTGATCATGTCGCTCGGCGTCATCATCTACAGCAAGGCGATGCTGCTGACCGGCAGCACCTCCGGCCTAGCGCTTTTGTTGCAGTATGCGACCGGCGCGCAGTTCTGGCTGGTGTTCTCGCTCATCAACCTGCCGTTCTACGTGCTTGCGGTCAAACGGCTCGGCTGGATGTTTGCGCTGCGCACCTTCCTTGCCGTCACCCTGGTGGCGCTGTTTTCGAAGTTGACGGCGGGATGGGTGGAATTCGCCAGGCTCGACCCGATCTATGCGACCATTGTCGGCGGCGGGCTGATGGGAACCGGCCTGCTCATTCTCTTTCGCCATCGCACCGGGCTCGGCGGCATCAACATTCTGGCGATCTACCTGCAGGAGAAGTTCGGCATCCGCGCCGGCTATTTCCAGCTGGCCGTGGACCTTGCGATCCTCGCCACGGCCTTCTTCGTGCTGCCGCCGGCGAACCTCGTTCTGTCCGTGCTGGGCGCTGCCGTCGTCAACATGACGCTCGCCATCAACCACAGGCCGGGTCGTTATGCCGGCGTGACCTGAGACAAAGTCTTTCCTCTCGTGACGAGGGAGGCTATCACTCCCGGCACGAATTTGCCCGCAAGGCAGGAAAGGCACGGGAATGACGGTCACGATCTACGGCATCAAGAACTGCGACACGATGAAGAAAGCCCGCACTTGGCTCGACAGCCAAGGCATCGCCTATCGCTTCCACGACTACAAGGCCGAGGGTATCGACCGCGCCCATCTCGATCGCTGGTGCAAAGAGGCTGGCTGGGAGATCGTGCTCAACCGCGCCGGCACCACCTTCCGCAACCTGCCCGAGGCCGACAAGCAGAACCTCGATGCCGACAAGGCCATCGCGCTGATGCTGGCCCAGCCCTCGATGATCAAGCGCCCGGTGCTCGAGGCCAACGGCAACCTGCTGATCGGCTTCAAGCCCGACCTCTACGACGCCCTGTTCGACAAGGCGAACGCCTGACGCCCGGAGCCGCACGATGTCCAAGACGACCCGCGCGACACAGACCCTTGCCAAGGCCGGCGTTGCCTTCAGTGTCCACACCTACGACTACGACCCGAACGCCGAGCGCGTCGGCCTGCAGGCGGCCGAAGCACTGGGCGAGGATCCAAGCCGGGTGCTGAAGACGCTGATGGCCGAGGTCGACGGCAAGCCGGTCTGCTGCGTCGTGCCGTCCGATAGCGAAGTCAGCATGAAGAAACTGGCTTCGGCCTTCGGTGGCAAATCGGCGGCGATGATGAAGCCTGCCGATGCGGAACGGCTGACCGGATACCATGTCGGCGGCATCAGCCCGTTCGGGCAGAAAAAGCTGGTGCCGACCGCGATCGAAGAGGCCGCCCTTTCCGAAGCGCAGGTCTATATCAATGGCGGCCAGCGGGGCCTGCAGGTGCGGCTTGCGCCCACCGATGCGAGGGATGTCCTGAAGGCCGTGGCGGCGCCGCTGATTGCCTGACACACGCCATCAAAACATCACGGATGCCGGCTACACCTCAAATCCTCGAGGTTTTTGAAAGCCCGTCCATGCTATCAGGATTGATCCTGCGCCCAAAGCGCTTCGCCCGTCGCCTCATTCTTGCGGTCGCGGTCGTCGCCGCAGTCAGCGTGCTTTATCTCGTGACACTGCAATGGACGGGGAACTTCCACACGCTGGTTGCCGGCGAGGTCTACCGGTCGGCCCAGCCGAGTTCGCGTTCGATTGCCGCCTATTCGAAGGCCTACGGCATCCGCACCATTCTCAACCTGCGCGGCGAGAGCGATGCCCGCTGGTACCGCGACGAAGCGGCAGCCGCCCAGCGCAACGGCATCCGTCTCATCAATTTCCCGATGTCCTCGTCATCGGCCATCAGCCTGAAGCAAACAGAAGCGCTGATGGCGATCCTGCGCGATGCGCCGAAGCCGCTCTTGATCCATTGCAAGGCCGGCGCCGACCGGACCGGCCTGGTGTCGACGATCTACCTGCAGCAGATTGCCGGCGTGGATGAAGAGACGGCCGAATGGCAGCTGTCGCCGATCTACGGCCATGTGGCACTGCCCTATCTTTCCTCGACCTTCGCCATGGACGAAACCTGGGAAGCGCTGGAGAAATCCTTCGGGCTCGACAGCTAGAGTTCTATCGCAATTTAGCGAGCAGCCGCGCCAGTTCCCGCGCATCGTCCGCACTCAGCTTCGCGCCGACATGCGCCTCGATCGAGGCAGCATAGACCTGCCACATGCGCGCGCGTGTCGCGCGCCCCTCATCGGTGACAACCACCCAGCGCCCGCGGCCATCGGCGTCAAAAGTCTCGCGACGAACAAACCCTTCCCGTTCAAGCCGATCGATCAGGCGCGAGAGGTTATATTGGGCAAGCAGGGTGCGGGACTCGATTTCGAAGGGGCGCAGCTTGCCGCCGTCCGCCTGTGCCAGTTCCCAGAGTACGTCGTACCAGCTAAGCGGCGGCAGGCCAGCCTTCTTGAAGTCGGCTTCGATCTCCTGGAGCACGCGCCGCTGCGCGCGCATCAGACCGATCCAGGCCTGTGTGGCGCCCGGGGTGGGCCGTGGCTCTCCGGTGTCCGAAAAATCGCTCATAGATGCAGTTACATCGATCTTGAAATCATTGGCAAGCGCACATACATGCAAATGCATCTACTTGACCAACCCAGGAGATCGCCCATGACGAGTGCCCTCACCCTGATCAGCCATCACCTCTGCCCCTATGTGCAGCGGGCTGCAATCGCCCTTGCCGAGAAGAATGTCGCCTTCGATCGCATCAACATCGATCTCGCCGCCAAGCCGGACTGGTTTCTAAAGATTTCGCCGCTCGGCAAGGTGCCTTTGCTGCAGATCCCCCAGGACACCGGTGAAGCCGCGCTGTTCGAAAGCTCGGTGATCTGTGAATATCTCGAGGAAACCCAGGCCGGCGCCAGGCTGCACCCGACCGACGCGCTCGAACGGGCGCGCCACCGTGGCTGGATGGAATACGGCTCCTCGATTCTGTCGGACCTCTGGGGCTTCGAGACCACCGGGGACGCCGAAACCTTCGAGCAGAAGCGCCAGGCGGTCGCGGCAAAGTTCGCGACGGTCGAAACCGTGCTCGGCGACGGCCCTTATTTCGCCGGAAACGACTTCTCGCTGGTGGATGCGGTCTTTGCGCCGATCTTCCGTTACTTCGATCTTTTCGACACGCTGGTCGACCACAAGATTTTCAATGGGCTTACCCGCGTTTCCGCCTTGCGGCAGGCCCTGGCGGAACGCCCGAGCGTCAGGAAGGCCGTGGCCGCTGACTACGGCGAGCGCCTGATGGTCTTCCTGAAGCAGCACGACGCCTATCTGCTGCGCGCGCAATAGAGCGCGTGCCTCACCGGCCCTTCTTTTTCGGCGCGCGCCGTCCTATGACGGATGCAAACCTTCTGGAGGAGAAGTGCCCGTGCCTGATATGACGTCGACCCTGACGATACTGCAGCCTTATCCCGGCATCTTTGCCTATTACGACGGGCGGATTGCCGGGACACGGCTGCATTCGGAGGGACCGAACTGGCTGGACGACGGCGCCTATGCGCTCGGTGTCGCGTCCTATGCCATCGTCGATGGCGGCGAGGCACTCGTCTACGACACCCACATCTCCCTGCCCCATGCGCAAGCCATTCGCGCTCACCTCGAAGGCCTCGGCGTCACCTCGATCCGGGTCGTGCTCAGCCATTGGCACAAGGACCACGTCGCCGGAAACGCCGTTTTTGCCGATTGCGAGATCATCGCACTGGCGTTGACGGCAGAACGGCTTGCCGAGAACCGCGGAAAAATCGAAACGGCGACGCCGCCGATCCACCCCCTCGTCATGCCCACCTGCCTGTTCGAAGGAAGGCTCGACCTGAAAGTCGGGCAGCGGACGGTGGAACTGCACCACTTCGCCATTCACAGCGCCGACGGCAACGTCCTCTGGCTGCCTGAGGAAAAGCTGCTCCTGGCCGGCGACACCGTCGAAGACTGCGCCACCTTCATCGCCGAGGCCGAGCACGTCGCCACGCACATTGACGAACTGAAGCGGCTGCGGCTCTTGCCGATCGCCCACATCCTGCCGAGCCATGGCGACCGCGACCGCATCTCCGCCGGCGGCTACGACGGCACGCTCATCGATGCGAACCGACGCTACCTCGAACGCTTGATGGAAGCGGCCGCGGAGGGGATCCCGATCGGGCCGCTCAAGGACTTTGCCGCCGAGGAGATCGCTACCGGTTCGATCCTCTATTTCGAGCCCTATGAGGAAGTCCACGACAGCAATGTCGCCAGAATGCGTGCGGCGGCGGCCCGCAACTGAGGTTTGCAACCGCCAGCCTTCATTTTCGCCGCAAACAGCACTAAGTCTTGTTCGTCCGATTTCATAACGACAGGCAGATCATGACCTATCCCGCCAACACCCCCACCCCGATCGATCCGGTCAAACTCGACAAGCTCGCGGAAGTCGCCATAAAGGTCGGCCTGCAGCTTGAGAAGGGCCAGGACCTGGTGATGACGGCGCCGATCGCGGCCATGCCGCTGGTGCGCGACATCACCAAACATGCCTACAAGGCCGGCGCCGGCCTGGTGACGACCTTCTATTCCGACGAGGAAACGACGCTGGCGCGCTATGCCTATGCGCCCGACGAAAGCTTCGACCGGGCCAGCGACTGGCTTTACGAAGGCATGGCCAAGGCCTTTGCCGGCGGTGCGGCGCGCCTCGCCATCTCCGGCGACAACCCGATGATGCTGTCCGCCCAGGACCCGAGCAAGGTCGCGCGCGCCAACAAGGCCAATTCAATCGCCTACAAACCGGCGCTCGAAAAGATCTCGAACTTCGACATCAACTGGAACATCGTCTCCTATCCCAATCCCTCCTGGGCGCGGCTGGTGTTCCCGAACGATCCCGAGCCGATCGCGGTGGCAAAGCTGGCCAATGCCATCTTTGCCGCCTCACGCGTCGACCTCGACGATCCGGTTGCCGCCTGGAACGCACACAATGCCAACCTGGCGCGCCGCTCCGCCTGGCTGAACGGCGAACGCTTCACCGCGCTGCATTTCACCGGCCCCGGCACCGATCTCGTCGTCGGCCTGGCTGACGGCCATCTCTGGTGCGGCGGCGCGTCGGAAGCGAAAAACGGCATCATCTGCAACCCGAACATCCCGACCGAAGAGGTGTTCACCACGCCGCATGCGCTGCGCGTCGAAGGCTTTGTCTCCAGCACCAAGCCGCTGTCGCATCAGGGCACTCTGATCGACGACATCCAGGTCCGCTTCGAAGGTGGGCGCATCGTCGAGGCGAAGGCGTCGCGTGGCGAGGAAGTGCTGAACAAGGTGCTCGATACGGACGAAGGCGCGCGCCGGCTCGGCGAAGTGGCGCTGGTGCCGCATTCCTCGCCGATCTCGGCAAGCGGTATCCTGTTCTACAACACGCTGTTTGATGAAAATGCCTCGTGCCATATCGCGCTCGGCCAGTGCTACTCGGGTTGCTTCGTCGACGACACCAAACTGACCCCGGAGCAGATCCGCGCCCAGGGCGGCAATTCAAGCCTGATCCATATCGACTGGATGATCGGCTCCGGCCAGGTCGACATCGACGGCGTGCGCGCCGACGGCAGCCGCGTGCCGGTCATGCGTCAGGGCGAGTGGGCTTGACGCGACTTGGCGTCATCGGTGGCGGGGGCTGGCTGGGCAAGGCCCTGCTCTTGCCCGCCCTTGCCGATGGCGTGATTGCCGGGGAGGCGCTGACAGTCTCCTCGCGCAGCGGCACCGCGGCGGGCTTCGCTCCCTGGCCAGCTGTCCGCCAGACGAAGGACAATGCCGCGCTTGCTGGCGATGCGGATGTGGTGATGCTGTCGGTGCGCCCGCAGGATCTCGACGCCATAACGCTCGATCTCTCCGGCAAACTCATCATTTCGGTGATGGCGATGGTTTCGCTTGACGACCTTGCCGCCCGCTTCAAGGCTCGCCGCATCATCCGGGCGATGCCGAACGCTGCCGCCGAAAAGCGGCTCTCTTTCACGCCCTGGCTTGCCAGCTCCGATGCAACGGATGCGGATTGCGTGTTCGCCGAACGTTTCTTCAATGCATCCGGCCAAGCCCAAAGGATCGGGACGGAGGCAGAGCTCGACTATTTTACGGCGCTGACCGGCTCCGGCCCCGCCTTTCTCGCCGCCTTTGCCGATGCCATGATCTCCGACGCCGTGGCGAAAGGAATAGGGCGTGGCATCGCCGAGCGGGCCGTGCGCCAACTCTTCCTCGGCGGCAGCGCGCTCATGGCCGACAGCGAGCAGACGCCCGCCGAAATCGTACAAGCTTTCCTCGACTACGCCGGCACGACCGCCGCCGGGCTTGAGGCCATGGCCGCGGCCGATATCCGCACGCCGATCGCACACGGTCTGAGGGCCGCCGCGGCAAAGGCAGCGGCCGGTACGCGAAAGCAATAGGTCAGCCGCATTTCCCTGAAACGCTCGCTCTGCGTTGCGGCCCCATGTTTCTCAAATTTTCGAACGAGCCCGTCCGGTGGCAGGCTCGACCTTTCATGCACGGGCCGGCCGAACCCGAGGCGCCAGCTGGCTCAGCCAGACGCTTATGAGCACAACCAGAATACCGAGTGCCTGGATCGGCGTCAGACGCTCATCGAGCACGCCCCAACCGAGCAGGATGGCGACAACAGGGCTGAGGAAGCCGAGCGGCGCCACGGCCGAAGGCTCAAGGCGCGACAGCCCGCGGAACCAGAGCAGATAGGTGAAGGCAGCGCCAACAAGGCCGAGATAGGCAAGGCCCCCGTAGTTCGCCACAGTCAACGACGGCAGCGCCGGCTCAAAGAACAGCGCGACCGGCACCAGCAGCACGCCACCGGCGGCAAGCTGCCAGGCGGTGAAGGTCAAGGGCGGCACCGGCGGTGCCCAGTGGCGGCTCAAAACCGTGCCGAAGGCCATGGATACGGCACCGGCAAGACCGGCAAGGACGCCGAGCGGATCAAGCGTTGCGCCCGGTGTCAGCACCAGCAGGCCGACGCCGACGATGCCAGCAAGGCCGGCGACGATGCTGAGCGCCCGGATCGGCGACCCCAGAAAGACGCGCGACAGGAGAATGACGATCAAAGGCTGGATCGCGCCGACGGTCGCGGCCACGCCGCCCGGTAACCGATAGGCGGAGACGAACAGCATCGCCCAGAAGAACGAGAAGTTGAGCGCGCCGAGCAGGAAGGTGCGCGGCCACCAGATGCCGGAAGGCAGCCGGCGAACGATGAGGAGGAGCAACAGCCCCGCCGGCAGGGCGCGCAGCATGGCGACCGTCAGTGGGTATCCCGGCGGCAGCAACTCGGTCGTAACCAGATAGGTACTGCCCCAGACCGCCGGTGCGATCGCGGTCAAAGCGAGGTCGAGGTTGCGGGTCGCGATCATATCTTTACCTCAAGAATCTCTGCATCAAGATAAATTGACGATAACAGAGTTTCTCTCTACGTCAAGATACTCTATAGCTGGAACAGGCGTGGCGGAGGCTTTGTTATGGATCGTGTCGACAGGATATTGGCGCAATGGCACCGGGAACGGCCTGATCTCGACGTCTCGGCCATGGGGCTTCTCGGCCGCCTCGGACGATTGTCGACCCATATCGGCCGGGAGATCGAGAAGACATTTGCCGAACGCGGCCTTTCCTCATCGAGCTTCGACGTGCTCGCAACGCTGCGCCGCTCCGGCCCGCCCTACCGGCTTTCCCCCGGCGATCTGCTGGCGACCACCATGGTCAGTTCCGGCACGATGACCAATCGGATCGACCAGCTGGAGAAGGCGGGCCTGGTGGAGCGGCTCGACAATCCCGATGACCGGCGCGGCGTGATCATCGCCTTGACCGACGAGGGGCTGAAACGCGTCGACGAGGCCGCGACCGCCCATGTGGCCAACCAACACCGGGTCGTTTCCGAGCTGTCGCCCGAGGAGCGGGCCAACCTCGACGCGCTGTTGCGCAAGTATCTCGCGGCTTTCGAATAGAGCGGGCGAATAGACCGGGGGAACAGGCCGACTCAGATGCTTGCTGCCAGCCGGCGCACGCGGGCCAGATGCGCCTTGCGCTTATCGTCGGTTGCCCGGTCCATGTCGTGCAGGCTGAGCATGCGGAAATCGAGACCCTTGGCGCAGAAGGCGGCAATGCCGCGTTTCAACAGCCGGCGCACGGGATTACCCATATAGAGATGCACCACCCACCAGGGCGATCCCGTCGTCGTCAGCGCCCAGAACAGCTTGATGTTCTTCAGCCGCGGGATGATGCGGCCGCCTGCCGGATCATTGTCGAAGGCGACGCCCGGCACGAAGACGCGATCGAAGAAGCCCTTCAGGATCGCCGGGAAATTGAACCACCATTGCGGAAAGACCAGAACGATCCCATCGGCTGCCTGCAGCCGCGCGATCAGGCCGGCCGTCAGGCTGGTGTCGTAGTGGTCGCTGAAGTAGCTGCCACGCTCCGCCTTGCTCAGCCTCGGATCGAAATCCTCCCGATAAAGGTCGAGCAGATCGACGGAATGACCACCGGCGACAAGCGCCTCATTCGCTTCGCGGGCGACGCTTGCGGCAAAGCTGTCTTCAAGCGGGTGGGCAAGCACGAGCAGAATGCGCATCGATTGTTCCCTATGGAATAACATCTGGCGTCGAAACGATCGCAGAACAAATGCTGTGAAAAATCAGCTCGTTGCAACCAAATTCGCTCCACCCGCAAAGAACGGTGCCTTTCCAGGACGGGCAAGCCGACGTCGGCAAGTCAGCGCGTTTCCGGCGTATGCAGTATCCACCAAGGCCCGTCCATTCAGACGGGCCGGTCGGTGCGCGACACGCGCGCCTCCAGCGCAAGCTCTTCGAAAACGGATGGTGAGCGGCGCGACGCCCAGGCCGACATCAATAGCGCAACGTTCTCTTCAACGGGCCGTGCCGAAGAAAGCTCAAGGTCGTAGCGCTGCCCCTCGTGGATCCGGTGGAAATCGTCTGCGGCACTACCGATCGGCCTGTCCGCGCGCAGCGTTTCCCGTCGGACGAGTTCGTCGAGCTCGCAGTGAAGCCCGACAAAGAAGACGTCGAATGGCTGCAGCATCACCGCCAGGTCAGACGCCCATTGTGGCTCTTCGAGAATGTGTTCCAGCAGGAGATTATTGCCGGCCGCAGCGTAGGCGACCAGCGAGCGGTGGAATCCATCGAAGAAACGGGCCCGATATTCCTTCCAGCGAAAGTCGCCGCGCCGGAACCGTTCCATCGGTACCATGCCCGAGTCGCGAAGATGATCGATCGAGACATGCCAGAACGGCTCGTTGAGCTGTGCCTGGACCGCACGCGCCAGCGTGGATTTTCCGCTACTGGACGCGCCATGAATGAAGATGATCCTGGCGCGTTCGACCATGTCTGCTCTCCCTCCCAACCGAGTGCCGCCGCCGGCCGCGTTATGCGATCTCGATGACAGCGAGATGAAAGGTCAGGCGCCGCCAAAACCTTTCAGCGGGCTTCGACCCCCTCCGCAACGGACCGCTTTCGCGATGGGATGTCGCAACGCCTCGCTAGAACAGGCTGCCTTGCTTGGACGGGCCGCCACCGCCGTCACCTGCTTTCGGCTGCTTCTTCCTGGTCGCCGCCTGCGCCGGGGGCTCACCGCCTTCGCCGGCAATCGCCGAAACGCTGCCGTCGGCAAATTCCAGCGACAGCGCCATTCCCGGCGCAACGGCGGCAGCGTGGCGTACCGGCCCCCCCTCGCCGTCGCGCACCAGCGCAAAACCGCGTTGCAGGACGTTGCGATAGGATAGCGACTGCAGGATGCGGTCCTGCGCGGCGATGACGCCCGTCAACCGGCGGATATCCGTGCGGATCGCTGCGTCGGAGCGGGCGGCGAGACCGGCGACACGATCGTTCGAGCGGTGGATCTGGGCGAGCAGGCGCGACGGTAGTCCGCGCAACGAGGCTTCCGCCGCCGACACGCGCGACTGCCCCCGGTGGACCTGCCGTTCGACGACCCGGTCCGCACGGCTCATCGCATCGTTGATCCGCTGCCGGCGATCGCCGAGCCTTGCCTTGAGCAAATCCGGCCGCAGTTCGGCGGAAGCGCGTTCGAACAGCCGGCGCTTGTTTACGGTGTTCATCATCAGCCCGCGCCCGAGGCCGAGTGCAGCCTCGTCGAAACGACGGCGCGGCAGCGCCAGCAACTGGTCCAGCGACGGCAGCGCACGGGCAAGAGACCGCACCGCCTGACGGCGGTTTTCCATCTGCCTGACGACGCCGGCTTTCAGCCGCGCCGAAAGGCCGGAAACCTCCGCTTCAAGATCGGCCTTGACCGGCACGGCCATTTCCGCCGCCCCCGTCGGCGTCGGTGCCCGCTGGTCTGCCGCATAGTCGATCAGCGTCCAGTCGGTCTCGTGCCCGACGGCCGAGATCAAGGGGATGACGGACGCGGCTGCGGCGCGCACGACCGCCTCGTCGTTGAAACCCCAGAGATCCTCGAGACTGCCGCCGCCGCGCGCGACGATCAGGACATCAGGCCGGGCAATCGGTCCTCCGGGTTCACATTCGTTGAAGCCGCGAATAGCGGCTGCCACTTCGTCGCCTGAACCCTCCCCTTGGACCCTGACCGGCCACACGACCACGTGGACCGGAAACCGGTCGGCGATGCGGTGGAGAATATCGCGAATGACGGCGCCGGTCGGCGAGGTCACCACGCCGATCACCCTGGGCATATAGGGCAGCGGCCGTTTGCGCGCTGCGTCGAACAGGCCCTCGGCGCCGAGCTTGCGCTTGCGCTCTTCGAGCAGTGCCATCAGCGCGCCGGCACCGGCCGGCTCCAGCGTCTCGATGACGATCTGGTATTTCGACGAACCGGGGAAGGTCGTGACCTTACCGGTGGCGATCACTTCCATGCCCTCTTCCGGCCGGAAGCGCAGGCGCGAGAACGTGCCCTTCCAGATCACCGCATCGATACGCGCCCGGTCGTCCTTGAGCGCGAAATAGGCGTGCCCCGAAGAATGCGGCCCGCGATAGCCCGAGATTTCGCCGCGCACACGGACCTGATCGAAGGCCTGCTCGACCGTGCGCTTGATCGAGCCGGAAAGCTCGGAGACCGAGTATTCGGCGAGGTTGCTCGGAGAATCGTTGTCGAAGATGGAGCTCATTGCGCATTTGTAGACGACCTGGGGCGCAAGGTCAGCAAACAGGTGAAGCTTTCTACCGGTTTCTTGCTGCGCAATTATGGCTTGAGCGCGTAGAGCAGGATGCTGGAGCGCGGGGAGACCGGTAGCGGCGTCAGAAAGTCCGGCACACTGCCGGCGGCAAGCTGCCCGTAGAGGCCTTGCGGCTCTCGTTTGGCGATCATATCCGTCTGAAAATCGTTTGCGCAAAATGCGAGTATCGGATCATGCAGCTTGCTCAGCATCGCTTTGGCATTGAAGAGCGGCGCCAGTCCGATCTTCAGCTCCATCAGCATGCCATCGGCATTGCGGTGGTAGGGTGCGGCCAAGACATGGTGGTTCGTGTATCGGAGGATGGAAGCGCCGATGTCCGAAGGGCCGACGATCGTGGATGGCGGAAGGCCCTCGATGTCGGAAAGAGCTGATGGCGTCAGGCAGCGTTGCGTATTGGACACTTGCCGTGTCTCCAGAGCGGCAAGACCGTTGCTTGCAAGGGTACCGCCAACTGCCCAGACCGTTGGCACGGACAAAATCAGGACGAGCACATAGGCGAGCGACGCCCCCACCCCCCGGCTTCCGCCCTGCGACCGGGTGCGCAGATCGACGAGCAGAAGCGACAGCGGCAAGATCGCCAGAAGGTTGGAAAACACCATCGCCCGGACCTGGACCAGGGCAATGGCAAGGTTGGAAGCGACAAGAGCAAAGAGAATGAGGTGCAACCTGACCCTATCACCCTGCCAGATGCGCCAGGCACAAACGAGCGATGCGAAAGCGCCGCAGAAATAATAGGTGCCGATGGTTTCAGGCTGCTGTGCCAGCACTGTCGAAAAGGATTGCGCCTCGGTGACATTGTCAAGCCAGAGTTCCACCAACAGCGGGTCGAGGCCGGCAAGGGGATTGCCAAGGCATTGGGGGGCGACAACGAGGGCGACCATGAGGACGCAACAGGCACTCGCCGCCAATGCGCCGAACCGGGTGGGTTTGCCGCGACCGCTTGCAAATGCTGCAGACGCAGCCAGCACCGCTCCGCCGACAAGCGCCAGGGAGTAAAAGGCGATCGAGAGATTGTCGCAGGTTACTGCGCGATAGAGGTAAGGCGGCACCGTGAGAAAGAACATAACACTCAAAGTGGCGGCGAGCGAAAAACCGAAAGCGATGGTGGCGCGAGCGACGTCACGCCCTAAATGAGCCCACTGCAAAGCAACGATAGCGCATACGATCGCCACGAGCGGCGTCGTTTCCGCGCCGATGGCAATCGCCAACGCGGCGGCTGCGCCGGCAAGCGCGTAGCTGCGGACACGATACTGCATGTCCACCAGCATCGCGGCCATCGCTGCAGCAAGGACTAGCTGCACGTTGTGGTGATCGATCGCTCCGCCGAGAAATCGGTTGCCGGTGACCACAAAGAACGCCGTCAGGACGAAGCAGAAATGCATGCATTGCGTCCCGCTGATTCGACGGCCAGCGAGGCCCATGGCGACCAGCAAGGGAATGGCAAGAAAGATCGGCCAGATCGCAAGGGCCAGCACCTCGGCACTGCCAGGTTCGAAGACCGGCCTGAACAAGGATATCAGTCCGGCGATCGGCAGGTCGATCAGGCGCGACCAGTGCATCTGCGTGCCGCCTTCCAGACCGAGACGAAGCTGAACAAGGTCGTACCAGCCTTGACCGTTGAGGAGGTCACGCACCTGAACCAGTCGCATCACGTCGTCATTGTCCTGGCCGACGTAATCGGCAGCACGGAAGAACCGGGTAATCAAAACCAAAACGACGGGCATGCCATAAAACAGTGTCATCCACCGCAAGCTCGACCAGAACCGCTTTTCTGCGCTCGCTGCTTCCGGTTCCTGACGTATCGCAATTCTATCCAGCATCTGCCTTGGCCCCTGTGTGCTCATGAGCCTACGCGGACATGATCAAAGAACGGTAAAGTCAGGCTGAATGGCTGGTGCTACGGGCGTCGGCGCGGCGGCCCACCTTGGCGTGTTGTTAACCGGCAACGCCTATCATGTCTCGATACTCTCGAAAACGAGCCGCCCTATGTTTGAATCCTTAAGCATTGCTGTCCTACTGCCCTGCTACAACGAAGCCTCGACCATCGGTCGCGTCGTGCGAGAATTCAAAGCCGCACTGCCGACGGCGAGCATTCATGTCTTCGACAACAACTCGACGGACGGAACTGCGCTGCAGGCCATGCTCGCCGGTGCGACAGTCGTTCGCGAGAGGAGACAGGGCAAGGGCCACGTCGTTCGGCGGATGTTTGCCGACATCGACGCGGATATCTATCTGATGGCGGATGGCGACGGCACCTACTCGCCGGCAGACGCGGAAGACCTGATCCGAACCCTCATCACCGAGCAGGCGGACATGGTTGTCGGCACACGCCGCAACATTCGCAACGATGCCGGCAGGCAAGGCCACGCTTTCGGAAACACGCTGTTCAATTTCCTCTACCGTTCGATCTTTGGCACGGATTTCAGCGATATCTTTTCCGGTTATCGCGTGTTCTCGCGACGGTTCGTGAAGAGCTTTCCGGCGATTTCGGCCGGTTTCGAGATCGAAACCGAGATGTCGGTGCATGCCTCGCGGTTGAAACTGCCGGTCAACGAGCTAGAACTCGACTATGGCAGGCGTCCCGAAGGCTCCCATTCCAAGCTCTCCACCTTCCGCGACGGCGCCAAGATCCTCTGGATGTTCGCGATGCTGATGAAAGAAACACGGCCCTTCACCTTCTTCGGCCTGATAAGTCTCGCGTTCATGGCTGCGAGCTTGACGTTCATGACGCCGGTGCTGATCGAGTATTTCCACACGGGCCTGGTTCCCCGCATGCCGACCTGGGTGCTTTCCATGGTGCTGCTGCTGACGTCGATCATGATGTTTACCGCCGGGCTGATCCTTGATTCCGTTTCCCGGGCACGCATCGAGCAACTGCGCCTTCATTACATGGCGACCGACCAGCGATCCGCGCGGGAGACTACCGATAAAAAAGCTGCCGCCCCGCAACGCCGTGCCCACCGCCGTGGATCCGACGCCGCTTAAGCTCACGAGAAACATGGAACGACTGCCGATGAACCGTGAAACGACCAACCGCATACGCTTCGTCCTCGAAGACATTCTGCCGCCGTTTCTGAGAGATTCTCGGCTGTTCAAGGGCGTGGCGAGCCTTGCTTGGGGCGAGCATATCGCCCATCTCGCGCGGTTTCGCGAACGCGCCCCTTTCCTCACGGCTTCGGAATACGAGCAGCTCTACAGAAAGCATCCGCGCGTTCACAAAGGCACGGATAATTCCGAAGCCTGCGTTCGCAAGATTGCCGCCGAAGTGAGCGGCTCATCCGTATGCGACGTCGGTTGCGGCACCGGTGTGCTGCTGAAGCACATCCGAGGTGCCAATCCCGATTTGCAGCGACTTGCGGGCGTCGATTTCGCCATTGACGACGCGGCCCAGATCGAGGGCGTGGAATACGTCGCGGCGATGATCGAAGAGCTTCCCTTCGATGACGGTGAATTCGATACTGTCGTTTGCACGCATGTCATCGAGCACATTCTCGACTATCGCAAGGCGATCGCCGAACTGCGGCGCATCACCCGGCAACGGCTGATAATTGTCGTCCCGCGCGAACGGGAATATCGCTACACTTTCAATCCCCACTTCAACTTCTTCCCCTACACCCACTCCTTCCTGCGCGCGATGCACCCCGTGCCGGCACGGCACGAGTGCATCGATATCGGCCGGGATATTTTCTACTGCGAAGACAGGATCTAGCCGATGCAAGGCGCTGAGCTATGAACCTCAATCTCGCCCCCGCTGTCTGGTTCGGCCTGTTCTTCACGCCAGTTCTGATCTCGGCCGGACAGATCCTCTTCAAGCTGACAAGCGCCAAGACGGGGCGCGCCGACGCGCAAGGCCTGCTGGCGCTCCTGTTCACCCCGACACTGCTGACGGCCCTTGTCGTCTACGGTATCGGCACGATCATCTGGATCTTCACCATCAAGTCGGTACCACTGACCATCGCCTATTCGTTCATGGCTATGACCTTCTGCATCGTACCCCTGCTTGCCGCCGTCTTCCTCGGCGAAACCCTGACGCTGCGTTATGCCGCCGGTGCCGTACTGATCATCGGCGGCATGATCATCATCAACTCCTGATGGCGACGCACGTGTCATGATGATCATCGCCTCCTCGTTCGTACTCGGACTGTTAGCAGCCGGCCTGCGCTCGCCTCGCACCTGCCTGCTCGTCGCCGGCGCGCTCTGCATCCTGTCCAGTGCCGCCGGAGACTGGTGCGAAGTCGCAGCGGCGATAGGCGGCTACAACATGGGTATTGCGCTCGCATTGTGCGGCGCCATCGCTGTCGGATTGCCACACGACCGCTAGGCTCGTTCAGCCCTTTCTTTCGAAGAAGTTTTTCGTTTCCTCATCGGCCGGGAAGAAGGATTCGATCAGAACACCTTCCACCAGGGCGTCCTGCGTCGAACCGAAGGTCTGGAGGGTGGTGATGAAGCTCAAGGTCACCGGCCCGACCCGTAACTCGACCGGCAAGACCGGCAGCCGATCGGTATCCGGATAGTTTTCGACCGCCCGCTTGACGGCGGGATCGGCCGCAAGTCTCTCCAGCCTCTTGCCAAGACGGCTCTTTGGCCCCTGAAGCCAGGCTTCCGTGCGCACGCGCTGGACAAGATCGGCGGCCGCAGCCTCCCAGTTGACGACAAGGGAGCGGACATTCTCCGAGGAGAGAAAGGCATCGAGAAAGTTCTGGCCGGGGTTGAAGGGCACATCGGCGGAGACGGCGAGTGCTGCCAATGCGGGATTGACGATCAGCAGCGTGTATTCGTGATCGAGCACCAGGCCCGGATAGGGATCATGGCGGGCAAGGATGAGCCGGATGGCATTGGCGACGGCCGGCGGCATGGTATCGAGCCCGGACGCCGGGCGCGTCGTCATGCGTGGACGAAAACCGGCGGCCGAAAACAGCGTGCCCTGGTCGCGGGCAGGAATGTCGAGCACCGAGGCCAGCCGCAGGATCATGCCTTCCGATGGCCTCGAGCGGCCTGTCTCGAGGAACGAGAGGTGCCGCGTCGAGATGCCGGCAGCGACTGCCAGATCAAGCTGGCTCATGCGACGATGCCCGCGCCATTCCTTCAGGTGATTGCCGAATTCCATCAATAAAGACCTCCGTTGCGCCGGCAGATTGGCGCAGGCGCTGCGTAAAATCCATTACCTCAGAGGTAAATGGATTCCCTTACCCCAACGTAAGTCCTCCATTACCTCAGACGTAATTGGTTTGATGATCGCGAGGCGGCACCATCCCGATATCGACAAACCAATGGAGCCTGACATGCTGAACCTTTCCAACCGCAGCCTGCTCAACAAGACCTTCCTCGCCGATGGCGCTTTTTCGCTCCTGTCCGGCGCGGTTCTCATCCTCGGTGCAGCCCAGCTCGCCGCCCTCATCGGTCCGTTCGCCACACCGGTGATGATGAAGCTGATCGGCGTCGGGCTCCTGGCCTGGGGGATCTTCCACCTCTCGGCCGCCCGCAACGGCGGCCCGGTATCAGCTGCCGCACGGGTCAGCATCGGCGGCGACATCCTGTGGCAGGTCGCGAGCCTTGCTCTGCTTGCGACCGCCTATGCCTCGCTGACACCCATCGGCATCGGTCTTGTCATCGTCGGCATTATCGGTGTCGCAGATTTCCTGTTCTTCAAGCTGAAGGGCTTTTCGAGGGAGCGCGCGGCGCTTGCCTGATCTCTGATCTGACAAAAATGAGAAAAGCCCGCCGGCCCCGTGCCGGCGGGCTTTTCTTTCATTAGCCGGCTCAGATCTTTTCCCAACCGTCCTTGTCGCTGGCGCGGTAGATCGCGTCGATGAGCTTCTGGTTGAGCCTGGAGTTTTCGAGCGTCACCACCTCTTCCTGCTCTCCCTTGGCAGCGCGCGCGAATGCTTCGGCCTGCAGCTTGTACTGGCGCGCGTCCTGGAAACGGAAGAGCTGGGACTGGGCGTGGTTCTGGTTGGTGAGTTCCACTTCCTCGCGGCCATAGCGATCGGCATTGAACGGCGACTTCACCTCGATAAAACCCTTGTCGCCGTGAAAAACCATGACCTGGCGGGCGGCAAGCTGGGTGGAGATATAAAAGCTCAATTCGAAATCACCGAAATCGGCGCGCACGCTCGAATAGATGTCGGTGCCGAATTCCGGATCGCGATCGGTGCTCGCCTGCACGCGCAGCGGCTCCTTGGCTGTCACGAAACGGGTGGTGATCGTCGGGTAGACGCCGATATCCGGCAGGCCGCCGCCTCCGAGCTCGGGAATGTTGCGCATGTTGCCGGGGTCGCGGTTGAAATAGGTGAAGGCACCCTGGACGTGCCGCAGCCGGCCGATCGCCCCTTCTTCGATCAGCGAGCGGACCTTGCGCCAGACGGGGCTGTAGGTGACCATGAAGGCTTCTGCGATCAGCACCCTGTTGCGGTCGCGCGCGGCAATCAGCTGATCGATCTCGGATGCCCGAAGCGCGATCGGCTTTTCGCAGAGGACATGCTTGCCGGCATTGGCGGCCTTGATCGTCCACTCCACATGCTGCGACGTCGGCAGCGGGATATAGACCGCATCGATCGTGTCGGAGGCGAGCATCTCCTCGTAGGAGCCGAAGGCATGCGGCGCGGAAAAGCGGTCAGCCATCGCGCGCGCCTTTGCAAGGTCGCGGCTGGCGACCGCCGAAACGACGCAGTTCTCGGCGTCCTGGATGGCGGGCACGACGAGATCGCGGCCGATCTTGGCCGTGGACAGAATTCCGAAACGAAACATGGCGGGGCTCCCTGATTAAGCGCCGGAGAGTAGCTGCGAGGTACGTACCTATCAAGCGGCGACACGCGATAAAAAAGACCGGCGACAGGTGACAAACTTTGTTCGCTTGCCTTATGTTCCTGCCGGCAATCCTCCCGATCGCGCACTTGCTTTCATCCAGTCCAATGGAGCGAAACCATGGAAAAACGCAGACTTGGCCGAACCGACCTCTCCATTGCGCCGCTCGTCTTCGGCGGCAACGTCTTCGGCTGGACGGCGGACGAAAAGACCTCCTTCGCCCTTCTCGATGCCTTCTTCGATGCCGGCCTCAATGCCATCGACACCGCCGACGTCTATTCCTCCTGGGCGCCAGGAAACCAGGGCGGCGAATCCGAGACGATCATCGGAAAATGGCTGAAACAGTCCGGCCGCAGCCGCGACCAGGCGGTGATCGTCACCAAGGTCGGCTCCGAACTTGGCCCGGACCGCAAGGGGCTGTCGCGCCGATGGATCCTGCAGGCGGTTGAAGATTCGTTGCAGCGGCTGCAGACGGACTATATCGACCTTTACCTGTCGCACTGGCCCGATCCCGAAACCCCTTATGAAGAAACGCTCGCCGCCTACGATCAGCTGCTGTCAGACGGCAAGGTGCGCGCCGTCGGCGCTTCGAACCTCAACTCGCTGCAACTGCGCGAAGCGCTTGATGTCGCCGCCAATGGCGGCCTGCCACGCTATGCGGTGCTGCAGCCGGAATACAATCTCTACGACCGCGACAGCTTCGACGGGCCCGTGCGCGATCTCTGCGTCAGCGAAGAAATCGGCGTCATCAGCTATTTTGGTCTGGCGCGCGGGTTCCTCTCCGGCAAATACCGCACCCACAAGGACCTGGAAGGCTCAGTGCGCGGCTCAGGTGTCGAAAAGTATCTCGACGGCCGCGGCATGCGCATTCTCGGCGTTCTCGACGAGCTTGCCGAGGAAACCGGAGCGACGCAGGCCGAGATCGCACTCGCCTGGGTCCGAAATCGCAAGGGCATCACCGCTCCCATCGCCAGCGCCACCAATCTCGACCAGTTGACGAGCCTCATCCGCTCGGCGGAGCTGACGTTGAACGACGAGGCTATGCGCAAGCTCAACGACGTCAGCGAATAACAGGGGCAAGACGAAAGCCATGGCATTGAGCATACGGGCGGCGACCGCCAGCGACGAAACGCACTGGCGCCGCCTGTGGGCCGGCTACGTCGCTTTCTCGGGCACGGAACTGGCGGAGGATATCATCAGACTGACCTGGGGCCGGCTGATCGATCCCGCTGCGCCGCTCTTTGCCCGGCTGGCGATCCTCGACGGGGAACCGGTCGGGTTCGCCATCTGCCAGGAGCAGCTGGCGACGTTCTTCCGACGGCCGATCTGTTACATCGAGGATCTCTATGTCGATCCGTCGGCGCGCGGGAAAGGCATCGCCAGCGCCATGATCGACGATCTGATCGCACTCTGCCAGGCGTCGGACTGGGACAGGCTCTATTGGTACACCGAACGCGACAATGCCGTGGCGCGCCGCCTCTACGACCGCTACTCGGCGACCGACGAACATGTGCGCTACAAGCTGAACTTCGGTACCTTCACCTGAAGGTCAGCCCTATCCGGCGTATCTGAAGAAGTCGATGAAGGCACGAAGCGCCGGGCGCATCTGCCGTCTGCTCGGATAATAGAGAAACGGCCCGGCATAGGGCGCGCACCAGTCGTCGAGCACGCGGATCAGCTGCCCTTCGGCGATCGCCGTTTCGACCCGCGACAGGAAGAGGTAGGCAAGCCCTGCGCCCCCCATCGCCGCCTTGATGATCGGCCTGTCTTCGCCGAGGATCAGCGGCCCTTCGACGGAAACCGTCAGCTCTTCGCCCGCATTCTCGAACTCCCACCGATAGAGCGTACCATTGGAAAAACGCCTCCGGATGCAGCGGTGGCCGACAAGGTCGCGCGGGTGCGAGGGACGGCCGAAACGCGCGAAATAATCGGGCGATGCGACAACCGCGCTTTCGAGTTCCGGGCCGACCTTGACGGCGATCATGTCGGCCTCGAGGCTTTCGCCGAGCCGGATGCCGGCGTCGTATCCCTCCTGGACAATGTCCGTGAAACCGTCTTCGTTGGCGATCTCCAGCACGATGTCCGGGTAGCGATCGAGAAATTCGCCAAGCCGCGGCGCCAGAATAAGATCGGCGGCAAACCGCGGCGCGGTGATGCGCAGATTGCCGGCCGGGCTGTCACGCGTATCGGCCACGGCCTCTAGCGCGTGGGCGATCTCGTCGAGCGCCGGTGCCAGCCGCTCCAGCAGCCGTCGCCCCTCCTCGGTCGGCGCGACGCTGCGGGTGGTGCGCGCCAGAAGCCGGACGCCCAGGCTCGCCTCCAGACTGCCAACCGCATGGCTCACCGCCGAAGGCGCGATTGCAAGCTCACGGGCGGCGCCCCGAAAACTGCCATGGGCGGCAACAGCGGCGAGAACGGCAAGTTGGGAAAGCTGGGTTCGATTCATTGATCCAAATATTAGAACAGCCCGTGAGAATTGGCAGAGATTTTCACACGCACGCGCAAGCTCTATCCTCTCCCTATCGTCGCGGCCCCGCGGTACCGGGAAGAGCGGCATGCAGGAAACCGTTTCAAGCCGGCGATGCCACCCACCGACGATGCCTTTTGCTTCGATGCCGTCGCACGCCACCTGGCCCGTCCGCATCGCCGCCCATCCCCCGAAAGGATATGACATGAAGACCCGCAAACTCGGGAGTGAACTCACCGTCTCGGCCATCGGCCTTGGCTGCATGGGCATGAGCTTTGCCTATGGCGGCGCCGACGAGGCGGAATCGATCCGCACGCTGCAGCGCGCCGTCGACCTTGGCGTCACCTTCTTCGACACCGCCGAAGTCTATGGCCCCTATGAGAATGAAAAGCTTGTCGGCCGGGCGCTCAAACCCTTGCGCGACAAGGTAACGATCGCCACCAAATTCGGCTTCCGCATTGCGCCCGGCAAACCCGCCGCCGAGGCGATCAAGGGCATCGACGGCCGGCCGGAAAACGCCAGGGCCGTGGCCGATGCCTCGCTGAAAAGACTGGGGATCGATGTGATCGATCTCTACTACCAGCACCGCGTCGACCCCGAGGTTCCGATCGAGGACACCGTCGGCGCCATGGCCGACCTGGTGCGCCAGGGCAAGGTGCGCACGCTCGGCCTTTCCGAGGCAAGCGCCGAAACCATCCGCCGTGCCCACAAGGTGCATCCGATCGCAGCGGTCCAGAGCGAATATTCGCTCTGGTCTCGCGACCCGGAAGAGGACGTGCTGGCGACCTGCCGCGAGCTCGGCATCGGCTTCGTGCCCTATAGCCCGCTCGGGCGCGGCATGCTGACGGGCACGATTCGCAAGGCGGACGATCTGGCCGCCGACGATTTCCGCCGTTCGCTGCCACGCTTCCAGGCGGAGAACTTCGGCGCCAACGCCGCCCTCGTCGACACGCTGGAGACGCTCGCGCGCGAAAAAGGCGTGACCGCTGCGCAGCTGGCGCTCGCCTGGGTGATCAACCAGGGTGACTTCATCGTGCCCATCCCCGGCGCCAGAAAGCTCAACCACCTGGAACAGAATGCGGCGGCGGCCGATATCGTTCTCACCGTCGACGAATGTGCCCGGTTGGGCGATGCGCTCTCACCGGCGCTCGTTGCCGGCAAACGCTACAGCGAGGCATCGCTGGCGCTCACCAATCGTTGAACGCGCATGCCCCGTCTCCTTGCCGAGGCGGGGCATCGTCCCATCGAATTTTCCGCCGAACGCACTACCTCTCCCATCGAGACCAACAATTGCGGAGGAGCAGGAATGTCCGACGAGCAGGCGATCAGCGCGGTGGTGCATCTCTATGTCGACGGCATGGCCTTTGCCAACGAGGGTGCGTTGCGCAAGGCGTTTCACCCGGATGCGGCGATCATCGGCAATTACAGAGGCGCGCTCGAATGGATGACGCGCGACGGCTTCATCAAGGCGGTGCTGGACCAGGGAGCTGCGCCGCCCGGCACCCAGCCGCAGATGGACGTGGAGATGACCGACATTGCCGGCGATGCGGCAACGGTCAAGGTGATCGACAGCTTCGCCGGCGAACGCTTCTCCGACTATCTGTCGCTGGTCAAGATCGACGGGCGTTGGGTCATCGTCAACAAGATCTATCACCTTCACGCCTGACGAGCGGATCGCGCGCAGGCTTTGAGCCGATGCCGCGCTTTACGGACGGCATATGAAAAAGGCCGCTGCGAGCAGCGGCCTTTGCAATGATCATCGAACGAGCCGTTTTCAGGCGCGCAACACGCCGCCGGTCGTCTTGGTGACGTTGGCGACGATCTTGGCCGTCAGCGCCTCGAAATCCTCGTCGGTCAGCGTTCGCTCGACAGGCTGGATCGTTACTTCGATGGCGATCGACTTCTTGCCTTCGCCGAGCGACGCCCCCTCGAACACGTCGAAGACGCTGACGCCGGTCACCAGCTTGCGGTCGGCACCGGAGGCCGCGCGCAGGATGGCGCCTGCCTCCACGCCCTTGTCGACGACGAAGGCGAAGTCGCGCTTGACGGCCTGGAAGGGCGAAAGATCGAGCGCCGGCTTGGTGCGGGTCGCCTTCTTCTTTGGTTCCGGCATGGCGTCGACATAGATCTCGAAGCCGCAGAGCGCGCCGGAAACGTCGAGCGCCTCGAGCGTCTTCGGGTGGAACTCACCGAAGGTGCCGAGCACGATCTTCGGGCCGAGCTTGATCGTGCCGGAGCGGCCGGGATGATACCAGGCGGGGCCACCGGCTTCGAACTGGACATTGCCCATCGGCACGCCGCAAGCTTCCAAGACGGCGATCGCATCGGCCTTGGCGTCGAAGACGTCGACCGGCTTTCCACCGCCCTTGGCGGCATTCGACCAGAGACGACCGGCGCCGTTGAGCGATGCGGTGCCACGGCGCACGCCACCGGCGACGCGGCGCTGCTGGTCCGGGCCGTCGCCCTCATAGGTGCCGGAGACTTCGAAGAGCGCGACGTCGCCAAAGCCCTTGTCGGCATTGCGCTGCGCCGCCGACAGGAGACCAGGCAACAGCGACGGACGCATATCGGACATATCGGCCGCAATCGGGTTGGCAAGCTTCAGGGCCGGCGAACCGCCGCCGAAGAGCCTAGCCTGATCCTCGGAGATGAACGACCAGGTGACGGCTTCCAGCATGCCGCGGCTCGCAAGCGAGCGCTTGGCAAGGCGGGTGCGGATCTGCAGCGTCGTCAGGATCTTGCCGTTGACGGTGCCATGGCTCGGCAGGGGGGCTGCGACGATGTTGTCGACGCCGTGGATGCGCATGACCTCTTCGACCAGATCGGCCTTGCCGTCGACGTCAGGGCGCCAGGACGGAACCGAGACGTTGACGCGCTCGCCCGATCCCTCGACGCTAAAGCCAAGCTTCGTCAGGATCGTCACACTCTCTTCAGACGACACTTCGAGGCCCGTCAGGCGCTTGACCTCGGACATCGGGAAGTCGACGATCTTCGCGGTATAGCCCGCATAGCCGACGACCTCGGCCTTGGCGGGCTTGCCGCCGCAGAGTTCGACAACCAACTCGGTGGTGCGCTCGAGACCGGGCACCATGTATTCCGGGTCGACACCACGCTCGAAGCGGTAGCGCGCATCGGTGATGATGCCGAGCGTGCGGCCGGACTTGGCGATGTTCATCGGATCCCAGAGCGCCGATTCAATCAGGACGTCGGTGGTGTTCTCATCGCAGCCGGAGTGTTCGCCGCCCATGATGCCGCCGATCGACTCGATGCCCTTTTCGTCTGATATGACGACGTTGTTCGGGCCGAGCTTGTATTCGCGCTGGTCGAGCGCAAGCACGGTCTCGCCGTCCTTGGCACGTCGCACAGTCAGGTTGCCCTGGACCTTGGCCGCGTCGAAGACGTGCATCGGCCGGCCCTGGTCGAAGGTCATGTAGTTGGTGATGTCGACCAGCGCGTTGATCGGACGCAGACCGATCGACAGCAGCCGCTGCTGCATCCACTTCGGCGACGGACCGTTCTTGACGCCGCGCACCAGCCTGAGGCCGAAGCCCGGGCAAAGGTGGCGGTCGTCGCCAAGGTCGATCGTCAGCTTGGTCGTCGTTTCGCCTTCGACGGCAAGGGCCGGTGCCGGGCGGGCCTTCAGCGTACCGAGGCCGGAGGCGGCAAGGTCGCGGGCGATGCCGTAGACGCTGGTGCAATCCGGGCGGTTCGGCGTCAGGTTGATCTCGATCATCGGATCGTCGAGGCCGGCATAGGCGGCGTAGCTCGTGCCGACGGGCGCATCAACGGGCAGATCGATGATGCCGTTATGGTCGTCGGAGATCTCCAGCTCTTTTTCCGAGCACATCATGCCGTGGCTTTCGACGCCGCGGATGTTGCCGACGGAGAGCGTGACGTCGATGCCCGGGACGTATGTGCCGGCCGCCGCGAAGGCGCCGACCAGACCGGTACGCGCGTTCGGCGCGCCGCAGACGACCTGAACCGGTGCACCCGTTCCCGTATCGACCATCAGCACCCGGAGCTTGTCGGCATTCGGATGCTGCTCGGCGGAAACGACCTTGGCGATGACGAACGGCTTGAAGGCGGCCTTGTCGTCGACCTCTTCGACCTCGAGCCCGATCATCGTCAGGCGCGCGCAGATCTCTTCCAGCGAAGCGTCGGTTTCAAGGTGGTCCTTGAGCCAGGAAAGCGTGAATTTCATGTTTTCACCTGTGTCCTAATTTTGCGCGATCACGCCGAAAGGCCGCCGAACAACGTCGGCATGTCGAGCGGGCGGAAGCCGTAATGATTCATCCAGCGGACATCGGCGTTGAAGAAGTCACGCAGGTCCGGCATGCCGTATTTCAGCATGGCGATGCGGTCGAGGCCCATGCCCCAGGCAAAACCCTGGTACTCGTCCGGATCGAGGCCGCCGGAGCGCAGCACGTTCGGGTGAACCATGCCGCAGCCGAGGATCTCCATCCAGTCGGTGCCTTCGCCGAACTTGACGATCGGGCCGGAGCGGTCGCACTGGATGTCGACTTCGAAGGACGGCTCGGTGAACGGGAAGAACGATGGGCGGAAGCGCATCGTCACCTGGTCGACCTCGAAGAAGGCCTTGCAGAACTCTTCCAGCACCCAGCGCATGTTGGCAACGTTCGCCGACTTGTCGACGACAAGGCCTTCGACCTGATGGAACATCGGCGAGTGGGTGGCGTCGGAATCCTGGCGATAGGTCTTGCCGGGGATGATGATGCGGATCGGCGGGTCCTGCGCTTCCATCGTGCGGATCTGCACCGGCGAGGTGTGCGTGCGCAGCACCTTGCGCTCGCCCTTGTCGTCTTCATTGAAGAAGAAGGTGTCGTGCATCTCGCGGGCCGGGTGGCCCTCCGGGAAGTTCAGTGCAGTGAAGTTGTAGTAATCGGTCTCGATATCTGGACCTTCGGCGATCGAGAAGCCCATGTCGCCGAAGATCGCGGTGATTTCGTCGACGATCTGGCTGATCGGATGGATCCGCCCACGCTCGGCCGGCGACGAGCGCACCGGCAGGCTGATATCGACGGTTTCGCGGGCAAGGCGCTCGGCGATCGCCAGGTCCTTCAGCGCCGACTTGCGGGCGGTAATCGCGTCTGCGACCGTGGTCTTCAGCGCATTGATCTGGGCGCCACGGGTCTGGCGTTCTTCCGGCGTCATCGTGCCGAGCGTCTTCAGGAGCTCGGAGATCGAGCCCTTCTTGCCGAGCGCGCCAACGCGCACCGCCTCGATCGATCCCTCGTCGCCGGCGGCGTCGATGTCCGCCAGCAGTGTCCGTTCCAGTGTTTCCAGTTCGCTCATTCTGTCCTGCCTCGATGCGGGAATGGGTTCGGTTCTATGTCGTTGTCTTCAGGATTATGATTGCGTCGCACTCGTCAGGTAGTCCGTCGCGGCCACGAAGCGCACGAGGTCCTGGCCGTTCTGGATGCGCAGGAGGAAGCGCGCCAGCGGCAGCAGTCGCGCGAAAAACGGCATGATCTGCGAGAGAGCGACCGCCGTTTCCGCCGGTGCGGCAAGCTTCCAGGCGGCAAAGGCGCGGTCCGGGGTTTCCGGCTTCAGCGCGCGGCTTGCGATCTGCAGGAACAAGAGCCAGACATCGCGCGCCTGTGCCATTGCGAGCGGCATGACCGCCGCCGGCTCTTCCTCGAAATCGAGGAAGCAGAACGCGCCGTCGTCGATGATGAAATCACGCGGATGCGGACGGCCGTGGCAGAGGCCTGCGGCGTGCAGCCGGCCGAGTTCGGCAGCACAGCGCACCAGGAGCGCATCGTGGCCATCGGCGTCCTTGTCGCGCAAGGCGCCCATCTGCTTGCTGACCGGCAGGCCGAGATGCGACAGCACCAGCGCCGTCGTGCCGCGATAGAGGATTTGCGGCGTCTTGAAGCCGGCGGCGGAGAAAGCGTTGATCTGCCGGACCTCGCGGTCGAGCATGCCCTGCGGATCGAGAAGTGGGGCCGGACGAAGAATGGTGACGCCGGTCAGCCGAGAGGCGAGCCACTGCAGGCGTTGGCCGATACGGGCCCCGAGGCGCTGGTAACGCTTGATCCAGACGACGCGATTCTTGAGCTGGCAGTGCTCGACACGGGACGATCCGCCGGCAAGTGCTGCCAGCAGAGCCGCCATGTCGTGGTCGTCAAGCTGCGGAACCGCAAGCGGCCCTCTTCGATCGTCGTGCACTTTCGTCTCGCAAAATAAGAAAAACCCGCGCTAGCCCTGCCAGCGCGGGTTTCCCAACAAAATTCAAGAACGGTTTTGGGAAAACGCTGGCTTAACGAACAGCGGTTTCAAACTCGTTGGTCGTGCCGGCTTCCTTGAGGTAGGCAAGTGCCTTCTTGGAAGCTTCGACGAGGGCGCCGAATGCTGCCGGCTCATGGATAGCCATGTCGGAGAGAACCTTGCGGTCGACTTCGATGCCAGCCTTGTTCAGGCCGTCGATGAAGCGGCCGTAGGTCAGGCCGAATTCGCGGACGGCAGCGTTGATGCGCTGGATCCAGAGAGCGCGGAAGTTGCGCTTGTTGACCTTGCGGTCGCGGTAAGCGAACTGCTTGGAACGATCAACCGCAGCCTTTGCAGCGCGGATGGTGTTCTTGCGGCGGCCGTAGAAGCCCTTGGCTGCCTTGAGTGTCTTCTTGTGCTTGGCGTGAGCGGTTACGCCGCGTTTTACACGTGCCATGTCATGATCTCCTTAACGTGTCCAAAATGCCTGAAAGTCTTAGAGACCGTTGGGCAGGTAGTTCTTGATGACCTTCTTGCCATCGGGCTCCGCGAGAACCATGGTTCCACGTGCGTCGCGGATGAACTTGTTGGAACGCTTGATCATGCCGTGGCGCTTGCCAGCAGCAGCTGCACGAACCTTGCCGGTAGCGGTGATCTTGAACCGCTTCTTGGCAGACGATTTCGTCTTCATCTTGGGCATTTTGCTACTCCATTTTCTTAAGAATTCGAAACGGACAGACGAGGTCCATTTCCAGCGTTAAGAACGGCCACGGCATGCCCTGCCGGACCGTTCGGACGGGGGCTTATACCCGGACATCCCCGAAAGCGCAACTGCGGAATCGAAGAAGCGCTGCAGAAGCGACAGGCCGCATCAAACCGGATCGCGCAGACGCTTGCGCCCGCCCGCCGCTTCGAAGGTCATCGCCGCCTCCAGCCCGCCGAGTGGCGACTGCCCAAGCGTCAGCGTCGCGCCATAGGCATCGGCGATATCGGCGCTGATGGCAAGGCCGAGCCCGGTGCCGGGCACCTGCCCCGCTTCGCCATCCACGACACGACCGCCGCGCTGCATCACCCTTTCGCGATCACCGTCGGCGATACCAGGTCCGTCGTCGCCGACGACGATGTGCAATCGATCGTCGTTGCGCGCCGCGGAAACGCGGATGCGCGAACGCGCCCACTTGGCGGCATTGTCGAGCAGGTTGCCAAGGCATTCCGCCAGGTCGGCCGGATCCATATCGAGAGACAGATCAGGATCGATCAACACCTCCCAAACGATGCCGCGCTCGGCTGTGACCGGCCGCAACACGCTGACGAGCTTGCCCGCCATGCTGGCGACCGACGTGGTCGCCATGCGCTCGACGCCCATGCGGGCGGCCTGCAGCTGCCGGTCGGCACGCTGGCGCACGAGATCGACCTGTTGCAAGGCCAGCTGGCGTTCGTTGTCGGGCAGGCTTTCGGCTAGCTGGGCAAGCACGGTCAACGGCGTCTTCAGGCCATGGGCGAGATCGCTGGCGCGGGCACGCGCACGCTCGACCGCCGTCTCGCGCTCGGCCAGAAGCAGGTTGATCTCGTTGACAACGGGCCCGACCTCGCTCGGGCCCGCCGAACCGAAGTCCCTTTCGCTGCCGGCGCGCACGAGTGCTGCCCGCTCTCGCAGCCTCCGCAGCGGCGCAAGGCCGAGTGCACCCTGCAGGAAAGCAGCTCCGGCGAGCACGGCGGCGGTCGCGAGCAACATCAGACGCATCCGCCCGTGAAATGAGGCGAGCGCATCGTCGAGTTCCTGGCGACCAAATCCGGCCTGAACGGAAAAGCGCTCGGCTTTGGGACCATCGCCGAGAGCCAGCGTCTGGGTATGAACAAGCATCGGCGCGCCGTCAGGACCTTCGAGTTCCACAAAGCCTTCGTAATGGCCGGCGGAGGGCATCTTGGTATCGATGACCGTATCCCAAAGGGAGCGGGATCGGATGGAGGTACCGGTCTGCGGCGTGAGCTGCCAGTAGCGGCCGCCGGCCGGCAGCGAAAAACGCGGATCCGCCGGCTCACGCGGCAAAGCGAGTTCGCCGTCCCTGACGACCACCTGGGCGGCAATCGTATCGATGGTTGTCATCATTTCCGCGCGGTAGCGGCCGACGACATAATCGGTAAAAAGGCGCGAGAGCGAGAACCAGACCACCAGCAGCACCACGCCGACGGCAATCAGTGCGCCGATCGCCAGTCGCAGCCGAAGCGAACGGATCATCTGCCGTCGTCCGGCAGCAGGTAACCGAAGCCGCGCCGCGTCTCGATCGCCGAACTCTCGGTCTTCTTGCGCAGCCTCGCGATCATCGCCTCGACCGCATTCTTGGCTGCGTCGTCCTCTCGACCCTGCACATGACTTGCCAGTTCGAGCTGCGTCAAAACCTGGCCCTTGCGCTCCATGAACAGCGCGATCATGCGGTACTCGAGCGGGCTCAACTCCAGAACCTGACCGTCGAATGTGACCCGGCGCGTCGTTTCATCAAGGGTGAAGCGCCCGGCGGAGCGCACGGACTGCAGCCGCGGACCGCCGCGTCTGAGCAGCGCACGCAATCTCGCGACCAGTTCTTCGGCCCGAAACGGCTTTGGCAGATAGTCGTCGGCCCCGGCGTCGAAACCGTCGACCCGCTCCATCCAGGAGCCGCGCGCCGTCAGCACCAGCACTGGCGTTTCCAGCCCTGCCTTGCGCCAGCGCTTGAGGATCGACAGGCCATCCATACCGGGCAGGCCCAGATCGAGAATGATCGCGGCATAGGTGCCGTTTTCGCCTTGCTCCCACACGTCGGGACCGTTGCCCAGCGTATCGACGCCGTAACCTTCGGCCTCCAGCTTCGTCACCACATGGGTGGCGATGTTGTGATCGTCCTCCGCCAGAAGAATACGCATTCTGTCCTCAGAATCCGAATATGTTCATGAATTTGCCCGTGCGCGCATTGATTCGCAGATTTCGGATGGTGCCCTGCCGGTCGCGCGTGCGCAGCCGGTAGACTTCGCCATTGTTCCTCAGATCCACAGCGATGACCGCACCATATTTGTCTTCGTCGACGAGCCGCAGCACATCCTTCAGCGCCAGGATGCGCCCCTTCTCGACACCATCGCGAGCCCGCTCCTGATCGCTGCGCCGACCGCTGCCGGAATTGCCGTCGTCGTCAGCGTCGTCCTTGTCGCCGCCGCCGCCAGGCCCGCTGTTGTCGTCGTCGTCATCGCCGCCGCCGCGACCGCTGCGGTCATCGTCGGAATCATCGCCGCCGTGTCCGCCGGAACCCCTGCTGCCGCTGCCGCTGTTGTCGTCATCATCGCGGCCGTCCTTGGCAAAGGCAGAAATGCCTCCCACCTGCGGCGCAAGCGACAGCAGCAACGAGCAGCAGACCATCGCAATCAGATTTCGTCGCGTCATCGGCATGGTTTCGTCCAGTTCCACATTTTCAAGCCTTGCGAAAAGCGCCGCGCCCTTCCCGACATCGTCCGGCGTCCCTTAACCTCAAGGCGCATTCCCCCCATGCGCTTGTCAAATCCCCTCGCTCATCAGGCCTCAGACTGATCCCCTGTGCTGCCGAGCGCAAGAGGCCCGGTGCCTGGAGCCAGACATGGAAAAGCGCTTGACCCCCTGCGTCGGTTCCGGCGCAGGGGGTCAAGCGTTCCTTGGGCCAATCCGCTGGGCGGGCGTTAAGCGGAACGAGCCCATCATTCCGGTGCACTACGGGGGCGGATGCACCGGACATTCGTTGTTCAGATCAGCGAGCCGAAGCCGGCAGGATCGAAACGCTGGTAATGGGACCCGGATTGCGGCGGGCATCGCCACCATGCGGTTTGACCGTCACCACGCGCAGACCATGTTCGAACTCGACTTCGACCTCAAGCGCACGGCCGAGATTGTCGACTGCAACCAATGAGCCGTCGCGCAGTCCGCGCAGGCTGCCCTCGGAAACATTGAGCGTGACTTCATCGCGGTCGTCGCGATCGTCGTCCCGGTCGTCGTCATCATTGTCGTCATTGTCATGGCCGTTCCGGCCGCGATGATCGTTGTCATCATCGTTGTCGTTGTCATCATGATCGCTGCCGCGGCCGCTGTTGCCGCCGTGATCGTCATTGTCATCCCGGTCGTCGCCGCCACGATCATCGCTGCCGCCACGACCGCTGTTGTCGTCGTCGCCGCTGGCAAGTGCGGACATGGCAAACGGATGCGCCGGACCGGTGGCCACCAGCGAGAACCCGACAGGCGCCGAGACGAGGCCGCAAACGCCCATGGTGGACACAAGCAAAGCTTTTCGAAGCGTGACGTACATGATTTTCGTCCTTCTCCTGATTTCGATGAGGAGAGAATGCCATGCCGCCACTGACAGCTCGCTGAGGCCGGCTGTCAGCATTCTGTCAGCAAGGCGTCGAGATTGACGTCGTTGGAGATAGTTTGGGAAATCGAGATGCGCTCAAACGCAAAAAGCCGCCCCAAGGGCGGCTTCAGACTGCTGACAAACCCCTGGCGAGAGCTGGGGGTTTGTGATTCACTGGGATATGTTGAAGAAACCCGCTCCCGAACAGACTGCTCTCGAGATGGTGACGCTCGATAGCCTGGTTCCGAAGGATCACCTGCTTCGCAGAATAGACGCGGTGATCGACTTTTCCTTCATCCACGATCGTGTTGCCGGTCTTTACTGCGCCGACAACGGCCGACCGCCGCTCGATCCGACCTTGATGTTCAAGGCGCTGTTCATCGGCTACCTGTTCGGCATCCGCTCGGAGCGCCAGCTGGTGCGCGAGATCGAGGTCAATGTCGCCTATCGCTGGTTTCTGCGGATGAAGCTGACGGATGGTGTGTTCGACGCCTCGACACTTTCCCAGAACCGGCGTCGCCGCTTCAACGACACGGACGTGGCTCAAGCCATCTTCGATCATATCGTCGAACAGGCGATCGGCCATGGGCTGGTCGACGGTACGGTGCTCTATACCGACTCCACCCATCTGAAGGCGAATGCCAACAAGGGCAAATACGATCTGCAAATGATCGAGAAGTCACGGTCCGACTACTGGGCCGATCTCGATCGGGCGATCGAGGCCGAGCGGACGCTGCATGGTCAGAAACCGTTGAAGGAGAAAGAGCGCGCGCCGGAGGTGAAGGCGACCAAGGTGTCGCGCAGCGATCCCGACAGCGGTTATATGGTGCGCGACGGCAAGCCGAAGGGCTTCTTCTATCTTGACCACCGCACGGTGGACGGCCGACACGCCATCATCACCGATACCCATGTCACCCCGGCCAATGTGCATGACTCGATCGTCTATCTCGACCGACTGGACCGCCAGCGCCAGCGGTTCGCATTCGACGTCAAAGCCGTTGGTCTGGATGCCGGTTATGCCACATCCGGCATTGCGAAGGGACTTGAGCAGCGCGACATCCTCGGCGTTACCGGCTATCGCACTCCGACCCCACCCAAACCCGGCATGATGCGCAAGTCGAAGTTCGTCTACGAGGCTGAGACCGACGGCTATCGCTGCCCGCAAGGCCAACTGCTCGCCTACGCCACCACCGACCGCAACGGCTATCGCCATTATCGCTCCGACCCATCGATCTGCCGCGACTGCCCGCTGCTGGCCTCCTGCACCACCAACGCCGCGGCGATCCGCACCATCACCCGTCATGTCTGGCAAGACGCCCGCGAGCGCACTGATGCCCATCGCCTGACCCCCTGGGGCAAGGCGATCTACAAACGCCGCAAGGAGACGGTCGAACGCTCCTTCGCTGATGCCAAGCAGCTTCACGGCCATCGCTATGCCCGCTTCCGAAGTCAAATCCGCGTCGCATGCCAGTGCCTGCTGGCAGCCGCAGCACAAAACATCAAGAAGATCGCAATGGCGCTGACCAAAGCACCAAAACAAGTCCCCGCCTGACCCGGTCCCGGCCAATCAACCAAGAAACCTCAGCGCAAAAACAAGATCAAAAACAAAACCCGCCGAAAAATCGACGGGTTTGTCAGCAGTCTGAAGCCGCCCCAAGGGCGGCTTCCTACCTGATACGTTGCGCGGACGATCCGTCCGTCAGCGGCGGTCAACGCGGAGCGAGGACCATCATCATCTGGCGGCCTTCGAGCTTCGGCTCGGCTTCGACCTTGGCGATCGTCTGGGTGTCGTCCTTGACCTGAAGCAAGAGCTTCATCCCGAGTTCCTGGTGCGCCATTTCGCGGCCGCGGAACTTCAGGGTCACCTTGACCTTGTCGCCTTCTTCGAAGAATCGATTCATCGCCCGCATCTTCACTTCATAGTCATGCGTGTCGATGTTGGGACGCATCTTGATCTCTTTGATCTCGACGATCTTCTGCTTCTTGCGCGCTTCGGCCGCCTTCTTCTGGTTGGCGTATTTCAGCTTGCCGAGATCGAGGATCTTGCACACCGGCGGCTCGGAGTTCGGCGCGATCTCTACCAGATCAAGACCGGCCTCTTCCGCCATGCGGAGCGCCTGGTCGATCGGGACGGCACCGATATTCTGGCCTTCGGCATCGATAAGCTGAACCCGGGGTACCCGGATTTCCTTGTTTGAGCGCGGCCCCTCCTTGACGGGGGCGTCCGTTTTGAACGGTCTGCGAATGGTCGTACTCTCCTCGAGCTGTTTCCGAAATGCGGTTCAATTATTGTCGGCGCGGCCTTGGCCGAAATGCTTCAATCTGCCGCCGACGGCAATGTGTGAATTGCGACGCGAGAGTCAATAGCATGGCTTGCAGGGAAAATCACCACCTGTCGAAGCCAAGACGAATCTGTTTTAGAAAGAAATTCGCCGCCAATCCGGGCATTTGGAGAGAATTGAGATGCAAACGACGACAGCTGAAACCGAAACGACCTTCATCGAGGTTGGCAAGGATGCCGCCCGTCGACGCATCGCCATGCGGATTCTGCGCGCGCAAAAGCCCTCCGAAAGGCTGGCTCTCGTATGGCTCGGCGGCTACCGTTCCGACATGACGGGCACGAAGGCCGTGGAGGTCGAGTGCCTGGCGAAAGACCGTGCAACCGACTGCATCCGCTTCGATTATTCCGGCCATGGCGCCTCGGGCGGAGCGTTCAAGGACGGCACGATCTCGCGCTGGTTGGAAGAGAGCCTTGCCGTGGTCGAACATTCCGCGCCCGAGCAACGCTTGATCCTGATCGGCTCGTCGATGGGCGGCTGGATCGCGCTCAGGCTGATCCAGGAGCTGCGTCAGCGCGGCATGGGCGAGCGCGTCGCCGGCCTGGTGCTGATCGCCCCTGCCCCCGACTTTACCGCCGACCTCATCGAGCCCAACCTGACGGAGACGGAGCAGCGCTCGCTTGAAGAGCGCGGCTATTTCGAGGAACCGTCCGAATACAGTCCCGAGCCCAACATCTATACGCGCGCCCTGATCGAGGATGGCCGCGACAACCGCGTGCTCGTCGGCACGATCACCACCGGCTGCCCGGTTCACATCCTCCAGGGCATGCGCGACCCGGATGTGCCCTACGGCCACGCGCTGAAACTGATGGAGCACCTGCCCGCCGACGACGTCGTCATGACGCTGATCCGCGACGGCGACCATCGTCTTTCGCGCGAGGAAGACATTGCTAAAATGAAGCAGGCGATCGGCAATATGCTGCCTTCGGCTTAAGCCGTCAGGCCGGCGCACGACGCCCCTTTTACCCCCGATCTTCGAGGCCATGCGCTGCAGACCGCCTGCTGCGCATGGCTTTGCGCTGCATTTCGACGACGGCTTTAACCATAAAGTCCAATGCCCGAATCAGTAGATTGACTCTCCGTCTCCAACGCTATTAACTCTTTATTAACGATTAGAGCAGCGTGAGGCGGAAGACCTGAACAAGCTGCCCGCAACTCAGGATTGCGCGAATACGTCCGAACATGAAGAGTTCGGCATACCGCGTTACGCAGGGGACATGAATGGCGTCTTGGACTGGAGTTAAGGGAAGTATCGCGGCGTTTTGCGCACTTTTCATTTCAGCAAACACGGCAATTCCCGCACAGGCGGGATCCTCTCCTTGGATGCAGACCGGCTCGGTTACTTCGCAGCCGATCGGACATTACGAGTTCTGCCAGAAGCACAAGGGCGAATGCAGCGTCAAGTCGAAGGCGACCGTGGCACCGCGTGTCACCGAACGCGGCTGGGCGACGATCCGTCAGGTCAACGCTTCCGTGAACCGTGAGATCACGCCGGTAACCGATCAGGAACTCTTCGGCAGGGATGAAGTCTGGGCTTATCCGCAGGACGCCGGCGATTGCGAGGACTTCGTCCTCGAAAAGCGCAAGCGCCTGATGCGCAAGGGCTTTTCCGCAAGCGAACTGCTGATCACCGTCGTTCGCAAGCCCGATGGCGAAGGCCACGCGGTTCTGACCGTGCGCACCGCCCAGGGCGACTTCGTCCTCGACAACCTTGAAAACGGCGTGAAGCTCTGGACCCAGACGCCCTACCGCTATCTCAAGCGTCAGGCTTCGTTCAACAGCGGTCGCTGGGTGACCATCGACAATGGCGCGGAAGTGGTCGTCGGCTCGGTCGGCAACTGATACGATCCAATACAGTTTCATGAGAAGGGCCGGTCGAACCGGCCCTTTTTCGTTTCAAGCCGGTGCCTGATCAGGCGTTGCCGATCAGGATGCCCGCGGCCAGCACCAGGCCGCCGCCCAGCACAACCTGGAATGCGGCACGCAGGAACGGCGTTTCCATGTAGCGGTTCTGAATGAAGGCGATGGCCCAGAGTTCGAAGAAGACCACGACTGCCGCCGTGATGGTCGCCGTCCAGAAATGTGGAATGAGGTAGGGCAGCGCGTGGCCGAGACCGCCGAGCGCGGTCATGATGCCCGAGGCAAGACCCCGCTTGATCGGCGAACCGCGTCCGGAAAGCTTGCCGTCGTCATGGGCAGCCTCGGTGAAGCCCATGGAAATACCGGCACCGACCGAAGCCGACAGGCCGACGAGGAAAGTCTGCCAGGTATCCTGGGTCGCGAAGGCCGCCGCGAAGATCGGCGCCAGCGTCGAGACCGAGCCATCCATCAACCCCGCCAGCCCCGGCTGAACGTAAGTCAGGATGAACTGTCGGCGGGCGGTCTGATCCTCCTCCTCGCGCACGTCGTCCGGCGTGTGCTTTTCGCCCAGCCTGCGCGCGAGCGATTCATGCGTTTTTTCCGCGATCGCCAGATCCCCCAGCAGCTTGCGTGTCGCCGCATCCTGGGTGCGCGCTGCCGCCTCGACATAGAAACGATGCGCAGTCTCCTCCATTGCCTCGGCTTCCGCACGCGCCTTTTCGATCGGCATTTCTCCGATCAGCCAGTCGGGCTTGCGATCGGGAAAGTCGCGAACATGCTCGCGGCGGATAAGCGGGATGCGGTTGCCGAAACGCTGGACATGCATGTCGATCAGCCATTGGCGATGATGGCTCTCTTCCTCAGCCATCTCCTCGAACACTTTTGCCGAGTGCGGATATTTTTCTCTGAGCGCATCGGCATAGGCGAGATAGATGCGGCCATCATCCTCCTCGGAGGAAATCGCCAGCGCCAGGATTTCCTGTTCGTTGAGGGAGAGAAACGGACGTTTGGAGCGGGAGAAGAGACGGGAGAACATCGACGAAAGCCTTCTTTAGAATTATTCTAAAATAGAAACCCCGAGAATGTGCGTCAAGGCCAAAGCCATGCAATCACGCGACAATCACTCGACAGAGTGTCGCGGCTCGGCCACCATATACGTGCATGCGAATCCCCCTTCCGTCGCTGGAGCAATCGCCTCCATGAAGACCATCTACCCGCTTTCCGAAAGCAAGGATACGTTTCTGGACCGGCTTGGCGCCCGTATGGCCGCCCGGTTGCAGACGCAGACGCTTGGCTATGAACCCTACACGCCATCCGACCAGGAAACGCTGGCGCGCACGCTACGCCCGGGCGACGTCCTGTTGATCGAGGGCAATCAGAAGGTTTCCGCTGCGATCAAATATCTGACCCAGTCGACCTGGTCGCACGCGGCGTTTTTTGCCGGCGACCAGATGCCGCTGACGCTCGACCAGGCAACCCTGCCGGCCATCGAAAGGCCACAACTGATCGAAGTGAATATCGGCGAAGGCTGCGTCGCCGTGCCTTTGAAGAAATATGCGTCGTTCAACACGCGCATCTGCCGACCGGTGGCGCTGACGCCCGACGACCGCTCCGCGCTGGTCGGCTTCATGATCTCCCGGCTCGGCATGAAGTACGACCTGAAGAACATTCTCGACATGCTGCGCTATTTCATGCCGGCACCGCCGGTGCCGGTGCGTTGGCGACGACGCCTGCTGGCGCTTGGATCCGGCGATCCGACGCGGGCGATCTGCTCGACGCTGATTGCCGAAGCCTTCGAGCAGATCCGGTACCCGATCCTGCCGGAGGTCACGCGTGCACCCGGTCGGGCATCGGCCACCTCGACCTATTCGCGCGAAGAAATCCTGCATATCCGCCACTACTCGCTCTACACGCCGCGAGACTTCGATCTCTCGCCGTTCTTTTCGATCGTCAAGCCGACACTCGAATTCGGCTTCGACTACAAGCGACTGCGCTGGAACGGAGACTGACCGGCAGGAAAACCGGTCAGATGTTGAGGTCGAGCGCCTGCTCGCGGGCGATGAAGTCGCGCTGGCGGTCGGTGATGTAATCGCGCACGATCGGCGCGGCGTCACGCGACCGCGACAGCTGCATATGGAAGACGAGCTGGCTGCCGGTGCGAAACATCATTTCGGCGCTGATCAGATAGAACTCCCACATGCGGGCAAAGCGCTCGTCATACATCGCGATCACCTTGTCGCGGTTGGCCTCGAACCGCGCGCCCCAATGCGCCAGCGTCGTGGCGTAATGCACCCGCAGGAATTCAAGATCGGAGACCCAGAGGCTGTTGCGCTCGACGACGTCAAAAACCTCGGACAGTGCCGGCGAATAGGCGCCGGGGAAGATGTACTTGCGCAGCCACGCGCTCGCCATGCCCGGCGGGCTCATGTGACCGATCGAATGCAGCACGGCCACGCCGTCATCCGGCATCAAAGCATTGAGCTTCTTGAAGAACTCGTCGTAGTGATGCACGCCGACATGCTCGAACATGCCGACGGAAACAATACGATCGAATGGCCCCTGAACATCGCGATAGTCTTTGAGTTCAAAGCGAACGCGGTCGGCAAGCCCTGCGGCCTTGGCCCTTTGGGTCGCCAGCGCCTGCTGTTCCTTCGAAAGCGTGACCCCAAGCACCTCGACGTTTTCGAGCTTGGCCAGGTACATTGCCAGATCGCCCCAGCCGGAACCGATATCGAGCACCTTCATGCCCGGCTCCAGGCAGAGCTTGGAGGCAAGCAGGCGCAGCTTGTTGCGCTGGGCCTTTTCCAGGCTCTCGTCCGGCTCGCGGAAGTAGGCGCAGGAATAGAGCATGTTCTCGTCGAGGAACAACTTGTAGAAGTCGTTGCCAAGGTCATAGTGATGGGCGACGTTCTCCTGCGCCTTGCCCTTAGGATTGGCCTGCTGGCGCTTGCGGAAGCGCATCTTGATGGCGCGCAGCACCTTCTGGATCGGGTAGGAGCCGAGCGACAGCCGGTTGATCGAAAACAGCGTCAGGAAATCCTTGAGCGTCGAGCCTTCCTCGAAGCGCATGGTGCCGTCCATGTAGGCCTCGCCGGCCGCCAGCTCCGCATTGAAGACGAGGCTGCGATAGAGCTTCTTGTCGGTGAGCCGCATCGTCACCTCTGGCCCGGGTTCGCCGGAGAAGACATGCCTCTTGCCATCGGCGTCGATCACCGTCAGGCGACCCTTGCGAATGAACGACTTCATCATGTGCGACAATGGAAACATGCAGACCCTCTCGTGACAGAAACGCCGTAGCGTCGGCATCCTAGCACCCGTTTTTCGAAATGCTCCCCCTAAATTTGCGGTTGCTTACTCAGCCGCTGCCGCAGCTTCTAGGCCTTGCGGCGCCGCGGCATTGATGACGCATCGACGACGCTGTAATTCTTTGAATTTGCGTCAGATTCCGCACCTCGAAGATTAACGATCGAAGGAACCTGCCGTAGAAACGGCAACGGGGACGGCAGGTTGAACCTGCCGTCCCCGTTTCACGCGATCATTCGATCGTGCAGGTCCTCAGACCGTGTCAGTCCTTGGCGCGCTCGACATAGGAGCCGTCTTCGGTCGCGATGATGACGCGGGTACCGGCCTGGATATGCGGCGGAACGAGCGTGCGAACGCCGTTCGACAGAATAGCCGGCTTGTAGGACGACGACGCCGTCTGGCCCTTGACGACCGGCTCGGTCTCGGTGATTTCGAGCGTCACGTGGCGCGGCAGGTCGATGGCGATCGCCAGGCCTTCGTGGATCGAAAGAATGCAGGCCATGCCTTCCTGCAGGTAGGCCTTGAGGTCGCCGATGTCGTCGGTGGTCATGACCAGCTGGTCGTAGCTTTCCGGGTTCATGAAGTGGAAGCCTTCGCCATCTTCATAAAGGAAGGTGTGCTCGCGGTCTTCGACAAAGGCACGCTCGACCTGCTCGGTCGTACGGTAGCGCTCGGAAACCTTCACGCCGTCGGAAATGCGGCGCATGTCGACCTGGGTGACCGGCGTGCCCTTGCCCGGGTGGAAGTTCTGCGCGGTCAGAACGACATAGAGCTTGCCGTCAACGTCGAGAACGTTGCCCTTGCGGACAGATGAAGCGATGACCTTGACCATTAGTCTTCCTTGTAACAGAGGTATGCGCGACACGGCGCGCCGGGAAAGCCGGCCCCGAAAGACGCGAAAATATGATATCGCGCCGCCACTACCCTAATTTCGTGCAAATAGCCAGCCTGCGCCGGCATTGGCGCGAAGAAAGCCCTGGGGCGCGAAGAAAGCCTGGACCGAACGACCATGTCGCATGCCTCACCCTGGTGGACGCCTGATGTCCATGCCGACCGGCGTCCGTTTCTTCTCGGACGCAACCGGATCCAGTCGGCTTTGCGCCGGTTCTTCGACGAGCGCGACTTCATCGAGGTCGATACCGCGACGCTACAGGTCTCGCCCGGCAACGAGGCTCATCTGCACGCCTTCGCCACAGAGGCGCTTAATCATGACGGCTCCATCCATCCGCTCTATCTGCACACGTCGCCGGAATTTGCCTGCAAGAAGCTGCTCGCCGCCGGCGAGAAACGCATCGCCTGCTTTGCCCATGTCTACCGCAACCGCGAACGCGGGCCGTTGCACCATCCTGAGTTCACGATGCTCGAATGGTACCGGGCCGGCGAGACCTACGAGACGCTGATGCACGACTGTGCCGAGATCCTGGCGCTCGCGGCGCGCACGACAGGTGTCAGGCAGTTCACCTTCCAGGGTAGCACGTGCGACCCCTTCGCCGAGCCGGAACGCCTCGCAGTGGCCGAGGCCTTCGAGCGATTTGCCAACATCGACCTGCTCGCTTCAATCGCGTCCGATGGTGAAACCGACCGGGACACACTGGCTAGCGCAATGGCAGCGGTCGGGTTGCGCGTTGCCGCCGACGATACCTGGGCGGATCTCTTCAGCCGCGTGCTTGTCGAAAAGATCGAACCGCATCTCGGCTTCGGTCGCGCCACGATCCTCGACGAATATCCGGTGGCCGAGGCAGCCCTCGCCCGACCCACGGCGTGCGACGGCCGCGTCGCCGAACGCTTCGAGCTCTATGCCTGCGGTGTCGAACTCGCCAATGCCTTCGGTGAACTGACCGACGCGGCCGAACAGCGCCGCCGTTTCGAGATGGAGATGGCGGAGAAAGCCCGCGTCTATGGCGAGACCTATCCGCTCGACGAGGACTTTCTGGCAGCGCTGACGATCATGCCCGAAGCCAGCGGCATCGCACTCGGCTTCGACCGGCTGGTCATGCTGGCGACCGGTGCGACGCGCATCGACCAGGTGCTTTGGGCACCGGTGGCGGAGACTGGATCATGAACGTCCACCGCCCGATCAAGACGGCCGGGGAACTCGTCGACGCCGGCCTTGTCGAACCGTCACAGCAGGACGCCGTTTCGCGCGTTGCCGAGCGCTACGCGGTCGCCATCAGCCCGGCGATTGCCAAGCTTATTGACCGCAACGACCCGAACGATCCAATCGCCCGCCAGTTCGTGCCCGATGCGGCCGAGCTGACGCTGCTGCCGGAAGAGCGGGAGGATCCGATCGGCGACAAGCCGCATAGCCCGGTGACAGGTATCGTGCATCGCTATCCCGACCGGGTGCTCCTGAAAGCCGTGCATGTCTGCCCGGTCTATTGTCGCTTCTGCTTCCGCCGCGAAATGGTCGGCCCGCAGGGACTGGGCACGTTGACGCCAGCCGAACTCGATGCGGCGATCGCCTATATCGCCGAGCATGAAGAGATCTGGGAGGTCATTCTCACCGGCGGCGACCCGTTGGTGCTTTCGCCGCGCCGGCTTACCGAAATCATGGAGCGGTTGAAGCCGATTGCCCACGTCAAGATCGTGCGTTTCCACACCCGCGTGCCGGTGGTCGAGCCCGAGCGCATCAATGCCGATCTTGTCGCGGCGCTGAAGGCGAGTGGCAAGGCGACCTATGTGGCTCTGCACGCCAACCATCCGCGTGAACTGACGCCGGAAGCGCGCGACGCCTCGGCCCGGCTGATCGATGCCGGCGTCGTCATGGTCAGCCAGTCGGTGCTTTTGAAGGGCGTCAACGACGATGCGGACGTGCTGGCCAGCCTGATGCGCGCTTTCGTCGAAACTCGGATCAAGCCCTATTACCTTCATCATCCGGATCTCGCACCCGGAACCGGCCATTTCCGGCTGTCGATCGAGGAGGGCCAGGCGCTCGTCGCATCCTTGCGCGGCCGGGTCTCCGGCCTCTGCCAGCCGGCCTATATCCTCGACATTCCCGGCGGCCACGGCAAGGCCGTGATCAGTTCGGCGTCGATCGCAGCCGACGGCGGCGGATGCTACACCGTCACCGACTTCCGCGGCGAAGAGCACATCTACCCACCAAAAATCTGAGAAAATCTTCTGGACTGCGTCACAGCTGCGCAAGGCAAATCGTCAGATGGTCATGATCAACGATCGCGGCCATCAGCCGTTTGAACCGTATCAGAGGCGCAGAGATGAATGGCATGAACAGTATCGATATCTTCGAAGCGGCCCGCCCGCGCCTTCTCGGCCTCGCCTACCGGATCCTCGGTTCGCGGGCCGATGCGGAGGACGCGGTGCAGGACACGTTCGTCAAGTGGCAGGAGGCCGAGCAGGCGGCGATCGAAACGCCGGCCGCCTGGCTGACGACCGCCTGCACCCGCCGCTGCCTCGACCTGTTGAAGGCGGCGCACCGCAAGCGCGTCGATTATGTCGGCGCCTGGTTGCCGGAGCCGATTCACACGGCAAGCGAGGACAATGCCGAGGAGAAGCTGGCGCTCACCTCGTCGCTCACCACTGCCTTCCTTTTGATGCTGGAACGGCTGACGCCGAAGGAGCGCGCCGCCTATCTGCTGCACGAGATCTTCGGCCAGCCCTATGAGGAAGTCGCCGAAACGTTGGATATGCAGGAGGCGGCCGCCCGCAAGCTGGTATCGCGCGCCAAGACCAATATCGACGTCGAGAAGAGCCGCCATCAGACGCCGCGCGAACGACAGGACGAATTGCTGTCGGCGTTCCACACCGCGATCCATGGCGGCGACATTGCCGGCCTTTCGAGCCTTTTGTCTGCCGACGTGCGCCTGACCGCCGATGGCGGCGGCAAGGTGGCGACGGTGCTCGGCGTGCTCTCGGGCAAGGAAACCGTGCTTGCTTTCATCGCCGATCGGCTCACCGAATACTGGGCGCACTATGTCTGGGACATCGCCGAGATCAATGGCGGCCGCGGCATCGTGCTCAGGGGCGAGGCCAAAAATGATATCGCCGCCAGCGTTTCCTTCGGCTATGACGGCGACGGAAACGTCAACGATATCTTCATCGTTCGCAATCCGGACAAGCTCACCCATCTCGGTGACGCTGCGGTCCACTGACTCAAAGCATTTCCAGGAAAGATGCGAAGCGGTCTTCCGCCAGGAAATGCGTGACAACAAACAGATAGAGCGGCTCCAAGACGCTGTTTGAGGCGGGAGCGTTCTATCGATATCGACGGAGAAGGCCGGCGCGCGCAGCGATGCGCAACGCGTTTGTCGCCCGGCCGTCGTGACGCTTAGGAAAGGGGCATACATGCTCGACAAGACACCTGAAACCACGAGCAAGGCGGACACCGGTTGGCTCGCGCTGCTGTCTGGCGAAAATGCCATCCATTCCTTGGTTCTCAGCGGCGGCGTGGCTCTTCATGCGCTCAACATCTATGTCGTCACCACCATCATGCCGTCGATCGTGCGCGAGATCGGCGGGCTCGAATATTACGCCTGGAGCACGACCGTGTTCGTGGCCGCCTCCATTCTCGGCGCGGCCCTGTCGGCCCGGCTGCTTGCCGCCGTCGGCGCCGGTTCGGCCTATGCGGTCGGCGCACTCGTCTTCGGCCTCGGCACGCTGCTCTGTGCCTCCGCTCCCGATATGCTGGTGCTGCTCGGCGGCCGCGCGATCCAGGGCTTTGGCGGCGGCCTGCTCTATGCGCTCGCCTATGGCGTCATCCGCCTGGTGTTTGCGCCAGCGCTCTGGACCCGCGCCATCGGGCTGATCTCGGCCACCTGGGGCACGGCAACGCTGATCGGCCCGGCCGTCGGCGGCATGTTTGCGGAATTTGCCACCTGGCGGGCGGCCTTTTGGTCGCTGCTGCCGCTGACCGCCCTTCTGGCAGCGCTGGCCTTTTGGTCGCTGCCGCGCAACGTGTCATCCGAAGGCAACCGCACGCCGCTGCCGGTGCTGCAGCTCCTGCTTCTCATCGGCATTGTCCTTGCGCTTTCAATCGCCAGCACGCTGTCGACGGCGGGTGAACAGCTCGCCTCCGTCGGTGCTGCCATCGTCATGTTCGCAGCCCTTCTGCTGGTCGAACGCCGAGCCACCGGCAAGCTTTTGCCGAGCGGCAGCTTCACCATAAGTTCCCCGCTGGCAGCGCTTTATGCTACGATCACGCTGTTGATGATCGGCATGCAGCCGGAAATCTACGTGCCGTATCTGCTGCAGGAATTGCATGGGCTGTCACCGCTGGTTGCCGGCTACATCGCCGCGCTGATGTCGATCGGCTGGACCGCCGGGTCGATGACGAGCGCGCACTGGCATGGCGACCGGGCGCAGCGCACGATCTTCGCCGGACCGGGTTTCGGCTTTGCCGGACTGGCTCTGATTGCCGTCTTTATGCCGATGACCGGTTTCGGCTTTGCGGCGATCGCCGCGCCGCTCTCGGCCGGCATCATGGCCGTCGGTTTTGGTATGGGGTTCGCTTGGCCCCATATCGTCACGGCCGTTTACGAACTGGCGCCGAAGGGCGAGGAAGAGAAGGCATCGAGCTCGATAACCACGGTGCAGCTTTTCGCCGCCGCGCTGGGTGCCGCCCTTGCCGGCCTGACCGCCAATCTGGCGGGTATCGAAGCGAGCAGCGCCGATGGCATCGCGCACGCGACGCAATGGCTCTTCTGGTTGTTTGCGCTGGCACCGGCGCTCGCGATCCTGACGGCGCGGCGCGTCCGACGGGCGCGCCGTGCAAATGCCGGAGCCTGACAAGCCCGGCAAGGCCTGACGTCGCGGAGGTTCGGCAGAGGAGGCGGTGATGGGCGACGATGGCATTGGCCTGACCGGCGTGCGCGAAACGCTGCTGATCACGCTGCGTGCAAAAGCTGCGGAAAGCCAGCTTGCCGATACACTGCTGCACGACCACTTTGCCGCCGACGCCATGCGGCGGCTCGCCCAGGGGAGCAGGCATCTTGATGTCGGCCATGACATGGCGGTCGGTATCGCCATGCGCGCCTACATGCTCGACCGCTGGACCCGAGCCTTCATCGACCGGCACCCCGATGCCACCGTTTTGCATCTCGGCTGCGGCCTCGACACGCGCATCTTCCGCATAGATCCACCAGCCAAAGTACGCTGGTTCGACGTCGACTTCCCTGACGTCATCGAACTCCGCCGCAGACTTTATCCGGACCGAAGCGGCTATGCTGCAATCGGTACATCGATAACCGACCCGGCCCTCATGGCACTGATACCGAACGACAGGCCCGCCATCGTCATCGCCGAAGGTGTGTTGCCCTACATCGCAGAGACGGACGTCCACGATCTGCTGGCGCGCGTTTGCTCGCATCTGCCTTCCGGCGAGATCGTCTTCGACGCCTACAGCCACCTCGGCATTCAGCTGCTGCGCTTCAACCCTGCCATCCGCGCAACCGGGGCAGAATTGCGCTGGGGTATCGACGACCCGCGCGGGCTCGAGCGGCGCGTTCCCGGGCTTTCGTTGCTGGAAGAGGTCACGAACTACGATCCGGCCCAGATCGACCGGATGTCGCCGGGTGCGCGCATCGCCATCCAGGTCTTCAGCATCATCCCGCTGCTCAACCGGATGGGACGCTTGCTGCGCTATCGATTCTAGCGCAGGTCGCGGGATAGCGGACCCAGCCGACGTCCTTTGCGACCTTGTTTTCGATGCGCACCGATGTCCCGACACCGCAGCGCCCTTTCGGGCGACAGGGCACTGGCCTCAAAGTCGGCCGCCGCCCGTCACAAACAACAAAGGGCCGTACCGATGACGGTGCAGCCCTTCAATGTTGAGGTATCGGACGAGCCGATCAGCCCTGCTTGATCGGCGCGATCGAGATTTCGACGCGGCGGTTCTGCGCGCGGCCGGCTTCGCTTGCGTTGGAGGCGATCGGCCGCTCCTGGCCGAAGCCCATGGTGGCCATGCGGCGCTGGTCGACGCCCTGGCTTGCCAGATAGTTGGCAACCGAGGCGGCGCGGCGCTCGGAAAGGCCCTGGTTGTGGGAGGCACTGCCGGTCGAATCGGTATGGCCGTCGACGTCGATCAGCGTCCTGTTGAACTTGCGCAGCACGATCGCCACGGAGTTCAGGGTGTCGTAGAAGGCCGGGACCACCTGGTCGCGGTCGGTGGCAAACGTGATGTTCGACGGCATGTTCAGGATGATGCGGTCGCCGGCGCGGGTCACGGAAACGCCCGTACCCTGCAGCTGGGCGCGCAGTTCTGATTCCTGGCTGTCCATGTAGTTGCCGACCAGGCCGCCGCCGAGCGCACCGATGCCGGCACCGACGAGCGCTGCATCGCGCCGACCGGCAGCGCTGCCGCCGACCAGAAGACCGGTCGCGGCACCAAGGCCCGCGCCGATCAGCGCGCCACCGGCCGTGTTCGACATCTTCTGCTCACCCGTATACGGGTCGGTGGTCGTGCATCCCGAGAGATAGATGGCCGCAACAGCCAGTATGGCGCATTTCTTGATCATAGAATCAATGGTCCCCATTCGTGCTCTAAAGTGCTTCATACTAGCGATTGCGGCAGGAAGATGAAGAGGCGTCCCACTGATGCCATGGTTTGACGACAAATGGCGGCCTGGCCACCGTGATCGCTGCGAAAAGGCCGGACACTAACCGATCCTTCACACGCTCTTGTTAACAAGCGCGTTCGGGAAAAATCGAGGCGGACGATCTGATGGCAATCGAATTTGGCGACACCCAGCGCAGTCTCAGCGACACGCTGAACGGTATGATCGGTTCTATCCGCGGCAACACGATCACGCTTCGCGACCTGATGACGGGCATCGGCGAACAGGGCTTTCTGCTCTTGTGCGCACTGCTGACGCTGCCGTTTCTGCTGCCGGTTTCCATTCCCGGCGTCAGCACCGTCTTCGGCGCGGCCATCATCCTGATCTCGATTTCGATCACGCTCAACCGCCTGCCTTGGATGCCGCAACGCATCCTCGACCGGCAGATCGAAACGGAAAAGCTGGTGCCGACGCTTCAGAAGGGCGCGGCCATCGTCTCCAAGCTCGACCGTTTCGTCAGGCCGCGCTTCGGCTTCCTGACGCAAGGGGCGCTGATGAACCGCTTCAACGGCCTGATGATCATGGCCGGTGGCGTGCTCCTGATGTTTCCGCTCGGCCTCATTCCGCTGTCGAACACGCTGCCGGGCATCGCCATCCTGCTTCTGTCGCTCGGCATCATCCAGCGCGACGGGCTGATGGTCGCCGGCGGCTATCTGTTCCTGATCGCGACGACGATCTACTTCACCGTTCTCGCCTACATGGCCTTTGCGGCTGGCCAGGGCCTTTCCACCTTCTTCGTTTCCTGAAGCCCCGCCAATCCCGCAAGCGAGCCTGACGCGTCGTGATCCGCGGCGTTGCCAGTCCGGCCAGTCGGCCGGAGCGGCGGGATGTCAGGCCGCCTGGAAGCTCTTGTAGCTGGCGGAATCGGTCTCGACGCCGAGCTTTTCCATCAACACTGCACGATCGATATCGAGGCTCTTATCGAACTCGGTGATCGCCGCTGCGACCTTCGGCGCGAACTCTTCGCTTTCAAATTCGATCATGGTGCAGAAGTTGAACTTTCCCGGACCGGCATGCTGCTCAAGGAACAGATCCTTGACGTAGCCTTCCTGGCTGCGGATGACCGCAAGTGTCTTTTCCACCAGGTTCACAAATTCGGCGCGCACCGCAGTCGGCACGGCAAACTTGTTGATGCGATAGAGCGGCGCGACGATGCCGTCCGTTGAAGTGCTGCTCATGAAACTCTCCCTCAAGTGTCTCGTCAAAGCCCGCCGGCGACCATTCGACGGCGGCCAGCAACACTCGTACGACCTCAAGCAAAGTTGAGGTCAACAGGGGGGAGTGAAAAATCTGCGCTGCTGGCTCAGGCAGAAATGCCCTTCAGCACATTGGCGACGTTGAGCCCGATTTCCGGCACGCCGTAACCGCCCTCCATGCAGACGACAACAGGAAGTCCAGCCTTCCTCAGCCGTTCGCCCATGGCAAGATAGTCTTCGGACTTCAGCTTGAAAGTCGAAATCGGATCGCGCTCGAACGTATCGACGCCGAGCGAAACCACCAGCGCTTCGGCGCCGAACACTTCGATGCGGCGGAGCGCATCGTCCATAGCCGCTGACCAGGCCGCATAGGCGGTGCCGCGCGGCAGGGGATAGTTCCTGGTGGAGCCGAGCCCTTCGCCCGCCCCCTCCTCGTCGGCAAAGCCGAGAAAATAAGGGAAGGCGTCGACAGGATCGCCATGCAGCGAGGCGAAATGGACGTCGCCGCGCTGATAGAAGATGTCCTGCGTGCCGTTGCCGTGATGGAAGTCGACATCGAGCACCGCGACCCTGGCAGCGCCGAGATCGCGCAGACGCTGTGCGGCGCAGGCGGCATTGTTGATGAAGGAATAGCCGCCATAGAGATCGATCGCCGCGTGATGGCCTGGCGGTCGGCAAAGGGCAAAGGCTGCGCGGGCGCCGCCGTTGACGTGCTCGGCCGCCGAAAGCGCACAATCCATCGCGGCGCGCGCGGCCGCATAGGTGCCTTCGGTGATCGATGTTTCCGCGGCAAAGGCGTAGTAGCCGAGCGCACCGTCGATATCCCTAGGCGGGTGCTGGCGCATGCGGCGGGCGGGAAAGCTGGTCGGGATCGCCTCACCGCGATAGCCGTCGGCGACCCAGCGCGACCAGGCGGTTTCCAGAAAGTCGAGATAGTCGGCCGCATGCAGCTTGAGGGCCGTTTCCAACCCGTGATGTGTGGGCGCGACGACGTCGTGAAAGCCCGCTTCCTTCACCGCCGCCAAAATCCATTCGGCCCGGAACGGCGCCTCGAAAGGCGCCACCAGTTCGCCCCCGAAAAGTTCGGTCCGGGCGTCGCGGAGCTTGTGGTCCTCGGAGAAGAAAATGCGCATGGGGAGGGTCCTGAAGTCAGCAACGAAGGGCGCTAAACTACCCGAGCGTGCGGGCTTGGCAACCTCGACGCCCCTCGTCCAGCTTGCCGGAGTGTCCGGTGCCCCTCATCCGGCCTGCCGGCCACCATCTCCCCGCAGGCGGGGAGAAGGACGCGAGCCGCGACCGCTCGGCCGCAAGCTCAGCTCTCAGTCTTTTTCTGGATGACAGGCGCGCCAAATGAGACATTAGCGACCAATTCACGTCCCCTCTCCCCGCTTGCGGGGAGAGGGTTAGGGTGAGGGGCAATCGCGCAGCGCGCCCTAAGCCGCGATGCGCTTGTAGAAGAGCGTGGTGGCGCAAAGGCCGCCTTGCGGCCACATGGCATAATCCGGAATGACGCCGACGCGCTCCCATCCCAGCCGCGGATAGATCGCTTCGGCCTCGCTGCCGGTTGCCGTGTCGAGCACCAGCAGCGTCTTGCCGCATGCGGCCGCTTCCTGCTCGATGGCCTGCATCAAAAGCCGGGCAACGCCCTTGCCGCGGGCGGCCCGATGGACCAGCAGCTTCTTCAGGTCGCCGCGATGCGGCTGGTTGGGCATCTGCGCCACGCCGACCTGGACCGTGCCGACGATCCGCCCCTCGTCTTCGGCGACCATCAGCAGCGTTTCATTGCCGGCAACCGCATCGGCAACATCCTGCCAATAGGGCAAGCCCGCCGCCGGCGGATAGGGCTGCATGAAGCCGACGGACGCGCCGCCCTCGACGCAATCGGACAGCACCTCGGCAAGCGCCGGCATGGCGGAACGGGCCTCAGTTTCGTTGAGGAGGCGGATTGTGATGTCAGGCATGGTCAGTTCCTGGTTCGGCTGAGGATGACGGCATAGTGAGCCGGCTCATCATGAGGATTGTGAAAGACGTGGGCCTGCTCGAGCCCCATGAACAGGCAATCGCCGGCCTCCAGCACCTGAGGGCCGGATTCCATGGTCAACTCCAGCCGGCCGGAGAAAAGCCAGAGATGCTGGGTGATGCCCCGGTCGGCCGGTTGGCGCTCGAAGACGACGCGCGCGCCCGGCGGAAACTCGACCTCGACGATATCGACCGGCGAACCAAGGCCTTCGGGCGAAACCGAGCGGCGCAGATAGCCGGATTCCGGATCCCGCCAAAGTCTCTGATCGGCGCGCCGCGCCACCGGCGAAGCCTGCTCGCCTTCAAAGGCAAAGAGTGCCGAGAGCGTGGTCGAGAGTGCACTGCAGAGCTTGGCCAGCAGCTGCGCCGTCGGGCTGACCTCGCCGCGCTCGATGCGCGAGATCATCGCCCGGCTGACGCCTGACCGTGTCGCCAGATCGTCGAGCGTCATGTTCTGCTCTGTCCGCAGCGAACGAACGCGTTCGCCGATGGCTTGCTCAAGTGGGTCGGAGGCGTTTTCCATTATTTGAGATTGCATTTCTCATATAATGGAGTCAAGAGGGATTTGCGCTCGAAATAAAGGCTGGCAATGACGCTTTGGCGACATTGCGGCAACCGGCTTTCGGATAAGGTCGGCACGCGGCATCCGGGAGGAAAATCGTTCCGGCTCAACAATTTAGAACAGCCTTAAGTTCAACAGATGTTGCGGCTGATGAAACGGAACGGCAAGACATGGAAAAGCAGCCCTCTTCGCTGACCTCGATCGCCAGCATCGTCACGTCGATGACATCTGTCGCGATCGGCAACGGCATGATGCTCGCCTATGTGCCTTTCATGCTCACTCGGTCCGATGCGCCGGACTGGGTTCCGGGCGCCGCCGTCACCATGATTGCCTTCGGCGGTCTTGTCGGCTGCGTCATCGCCGGGCCGATGATCCGCCGTGTCGGCCATGCCCGGGCATTCTCCTGCTCGATGGCGCTCGTCATCCTTTCGGCGCTGACCATCAGCCTCGGCATGCACCCGATCCTCTGGGTTCTCGCCCGCGGCCTCTACGGCGCTGCCGGCAACACCAATTTCATCATCAGCCAGAGCTGGCTCAACCATGCCAGTGACAATCGCTGGCGCGGCAGGGCGATGGCGATGTTCTACATGGCCTATGTGATCGGGCTCGGCACCGGCGCGTGGCTGTTCGGGCAGATCCCCGCCGACGGCAACCTGCCGCCGCTGATCACCATCTTCTTCACCGCCCTTGCCATCCTGCCGATCGGCCTGACCCGCCTGCCGACGCCGCCGGCGCCGGCCAAGGTCAGCATCGACATTCCGATGGTCTGGCGCGCATCCCCCGTCGCCTTCATCGGCGTGCTTGCCGCCGGCGGCCTGTCGATGGTGGTGCAGGGCTTTACGCCGATCTATGCGGCGGCCAACCAGGTCAGCCAGGGCGACGTCGCCAACCTGATGTTCGTCATGCAGCTCGGGCTGATCGCCATCCAGTATCCGATGGGCACGCTGTCGGACCGGATCGACCGCAGGCTGGTGCTGATCGCCACCTGCCTCATCATCGTCGTCGCCGGCTTCTTCGCGCTCTCGGCAACCTTCGGCAATCTTCTGCTTCTGATGGTGGTCTTTGCGCTTTTCGCCGGCGCGGTCGAGACCGTCTATTCCATCGCCAACGCACATGCCAACGACCGCACCGATCCGGCCGATTTCGTGCCGCTGGCGAGCACCATGCTCGTCGCCTGGTCGGTGGCCGCAACCCTGGTGCCGATGCTGGTGACCGTACTGACGCCGGTGTTCGGGCCGCGCACCTTCATCTATGCGGCGATGATCGTTGCGGCACTCTACGCGCTGTTCGTGCTTGCCCGCCTGCGCAAACGCGAAGAGGTGCCGGCGGATGAGCGCGAGACCTTCGAACTGAAGAGCGCGCAGATCCCGAATGCCGGCGCCCTGATCGACGCCGAGGCAAGAGCCGAATAGCCGCGCAAGCCAAGCGATTTATAGTGAACGAAGCCTTCATTTCCCGCTTTGCGCGGCTTGAAGGCACTGCTATATGCGGCCCATGAGCACAACATCTTCCAAGACGCCCCTGTCGCATATCCGTAACTTCTCGATCGTGGCCCATATCGACCACGGCAAATCGACGCTGGCCGACCGACTGATCCAGTCGACGGGCGGCCTTGCCGAGCGGGAAATGTCCGAGCAGGTGCTCGACAGCATGGATATCGAGCGCGAGCGCGGCATCACCATCAAGGCCCAGACCGTACGTCTGCACTACAAGGCCAATGACGGCGAGACCTACGTGCTGAACCTGATCGACACGCCCGGCCACGTCGACTTCGCCTATGAAGTCTCGCGTTCGCTGTCGGCCTGCGAAGGTTCGCTGCTGGTCGTCGACGCCTCCCAGGGCGTTGAAGCCCAGACGCTCGCCAACGTCTACCAGGCGATCGACAACAACCATGAGCTCGTCACCGTGCTCAACAAGATCGACCTTCCCGCCGCCGAACCGGAGCGGATCAAGGAACAGATCGAGGAAGTGATCGGCATCGACGCTTCCGACGCCGTGCTGATCTCGGCCAAGACCGGCCTCGGCATCCCCGACGTTCTCGAAGCGATCGTCACCAAGCTGCCGGCCCCGAAGAGCGAGGGCGGCGAGACCGCGCCGCTGAAGGCGCTGCTGGTCGACAGCTGGTACGACACCTATCTCGGCGTCATGGTTCTCGTGCGCATCATCGACGGCACGCTCAAGAAGGGCATGACCATCCGCATGATGGGCACCGACGCCAAGTACTCGGTCGAACGCATCGGCGTTTTGACACCGAAGATGGTGGCGATGGATGCGCTTGGGCCCGGCGAGATCGGTTTCATCACCGCCTCGATCAAGGAAGTGGCCGATACCCGCGTCGGCGATACCATCACCGAGGACAAGCGCCCGACCGCCAAGGCGCTGCCGGGCTTCAAGCCGGCGCAGCCGGTGGTGTTCTGCGGCCTCTTCCCGGTCGATGCCGCCGACTTCGAGGACCTGCGCTCGGCGATGGGCAAGCTGCGCCTCAACGACGCGTCGTTCTCGTTCGAAATGGAATCGTCTGCCGCCCTCGGCTTCGGCTTCCGCTGCGGCTTCCTCGGCCTCCTGCACCTCGAAATCATCCAGGAACGCCTGGAGCGCGAGTTCGATCTCGACCTGATCGCGACGGCCCCTTCGGTTGTCTACAAGCTGTTCATGACCGACGGTTCGGAGCGCGAACTGCACAACCCGGCCGACATGCCCGACGTGGTCAAGATCGCCGAAATCCACGAGCCGTGGATCCGCGCGACGATCCTGACGCCCGACGACTATCTCGGCGGCATCCTGAAGCTCTGCCAGGACCGGCGCGGCATCCAGATCGAGCTGACCTATGTCGGCACCCGCGCGATGCTGACCTACGACCTGCCGCTCAACGAAGTCGTGTTCGACTTCTACGACCGGCTGAAGTCGATCTCCAAGGGCTACGCCTCGTTCGACTACCAGATCACCGACCATAAGGAAGGCAACCTGGTGAAGATGTCGATCCTGGTCAACGGCGAGCCGGTCGACGCGCTGTCGATGATGGTGCACCGCATGGCTGCCGAAAAGCGCGGTCGCGAAATGTGCGAGAAGCTCAAGGAGCTGATCCCGAAGCACATGTTCAAGATCCCGATCCAGGCGGCGATCGGCGGCAACGTGATTGCCCGCGAAACCATCTCGGCGCTCCGCAAGGACGTGACGGCCAAGTGCTACGGCGGCGACGCCACCCGCAAGCGCAAGCTTCTGGAAAAGCAGAAGGCCGGCAAGAAGCGCATGCGCCAGTTCGGCAAGGTGGAAATCCCGCAGGAAGCCTTCATCGCCGCGCTCAAGATGGGCGACGAATAAGGGGCAGTTCGACTGTCGATACTTCGACGTCGACCAAGTTCATGGAATAAGAACGGGCGGCCTTGTGACCGCCCGTTCTGTTTGATCCAGCCATACGTGGCAGGCAGTAGCGCATTCGCAATCCGCGGTCGGATCTGGGAAAATGCCCTCGTTCTAGACCGCCGCGAGCAAATACCGCTTCGAGACCCGATCCACCGGCAGACCGCTCTTGAGCGGCACCGCCTTGTCCACCTTGTAGTCGACGAAGCCCATCTTGCCGTAGTAGGCGAGGCCGCCCACGTTGTCGGCGCGGATGGTGGCGTTGAGCGCCGTGAGGCCCTGCACACGGGCATTGTCTCTTGTGGCGGCAAAGAGCGCCGTACCGGCGCCGCGCACCTTGGCGTCGGGTCGGGAGAAGGTGCCGATATCGGCCCAGCCTTCCGGCAAGCCATCGTAGCGCTCCAGTGCCTGGAAGGCGCAGGGACGGCCATCAACGTCTTCGGCGACGAAGCAACTGACGAAGCCCGGACCGGCGAGGTAGTGCGCCGTGAAACTTTCTGATGTGAACGGCGTCTCGTTGGCGGTGGTACCGCCGATCCGGATGATCTCGTTGAGGAAGCTGCAGAGCTCCGGCACGTCGGCAGGCGTTGCCGGGCGCACCTTGATCGTTGTTGTCTCGTCGACCACTAAAAATCTCCCTGTTGAATTATCGCTTGCCGGATGGCGGCAGAAGCCGCGCCGGGTTGCCGACAACGGTCGCTCCGGCTGGCACGTCTCTCGTGACGACCGATCCTGCCCCGACGATGGCGCCGTCGCCGATGGTCACTCCCCCGAGGATGATCGCGCCGCCGCCGATCCAGACGTCCTTGCCGATCACGACCGGTCTTGCGATCTCGATACCGCCACTTCGAAGCGGCACGTCCTTGTGGTGTTCGGCGCAGTAGTTCTGCACGCCAGGGCCAAGCATGGAGCCCTCGCCGATCGAGATGCGGCCGCTGTCGAGCATCGTGCAGCCGGCATTGAGATAGACGCGGGGTCCGAGCGAAATGTTGATGCCGTAGGAGCAGTGAAACGGCGCCTCGATGAACACATCGTCGGCCACGCTTGAAAACAGCGCGCGCAGTGCCGGTGCCATGGAGCCCCGTCCGTCAGGCGCCATGGTATTGTGCTGGTGCACGGCGTCACGCGCCCGCTGGCGCAATTGCTCAAGTTCGGGGTCGAGGCAGCAGTACCAATCGCCCGCCGCCATCTTATCGCGTTCGCTGGCGCTCACGCCTTTGCCTTTGCTTCGGCCGCTTCACGCCGTGCCAGGCTTTCGGCCGGCCACATTGTCTTCATGTCGTAGTAGATTTCGAAAGCCGGGGCGCCACCCTGAAGCGACAGCCAGGAGACCTTCGAGCGTGTAAAGATATGGGCATCCGGCGGGAAATCCGATGGGCAATCGAGGCTGGCGATGCGCAGGAAGGCGAGCCAGCCGCGCCGGCCGTAATCGCTCCAGAGCGCCGTCTGGCATTCGGCGCAGCGGTAGACGTCGTGCGGACGGCCGCTCTCGGTCGGCAGGGTCACGCGGGTGGGGTCGCCGGCCGTCAGCTCGATGTTCTCCCGTTCGATGACGCCGTTGACGACGAAGGCGCTTCCGACCTGGCGCTGGCATTCGGCGCAGTGGCAGCAGTTGACGAACATCGGCTTGCGTTTCAGCCGGTAGCGGATGCGTCCGCAGAAGCAGCCGCCGGCAATCCCTTCGTCCATCAGCAGGCCTCCTCCAGCACCTCGTCGTTTGGCGCGGCGGCAGAGGCATCGCGCCTGATGGTGGCGACCCAGGCGCGCGCCAAGGCGAGGCCGGCAGCATTGGCTTTCTCGCCGTGGCGCCTTGCATGGGCGGGGTATTCAGCCAGCCAGGTCGGATCGAGGCGATTGATGGTCTGCGGGAACGAGCGGTTCCAGTCTTCGACAAGATCGGTGTCGGCTTCGAAATGGAACTGTGTGCCATAGGCGGCACGCCCGACGCGAAAGGCCTGATGCCGCGTAACGTCGTTTTCGGCAAGGTGTACCGCACCCTCTGGAAGCGTGAAGGTATCGCCATGCCACTGGAAGATCGGGAAGCTTTCGCCGACGGATGCCAGCACCGGATCGCTCTGCCCTTCGGCGCGTACGCGCACCGCGTGCCAGCCGAATTCCTTGGCTTCGCCGAGCAGGTTCTTTGCGCCGTAGGCGCGGGCCAGGAGTTGGCTGCCGAGGCAGATGCCGAGCACCGAGCGCTCGCTGTCGCCGAAGCGACGCATCAGCGCTGCAAGCTGCGGCAGGTAGGGGAAAGCCTCGTCGTCGAGCGCGTTCTGCTCGCCACCGAGCACCACGAGCGCGTCGAAGCCGTCGGGTGTCTCCGGAACCGGGTCGCCGGCATAGGCGAGGCGAACCTCGATCTCCGCCTTGACCTCGCGAAGCGCCGTGCCGACTTGGCCGAGCTCGGTCTTCGCCATGTTTTCCACCACCAGTATCCGCATCAGGACCTTCCCTTCGCCGTCTCGGCGGAAGATTGATCACGACAGGCGTCTCGGTTCAAGAGGCGAGAAAGCACGCCACGCGCATTGCCAAGAAATCGGGCCCAAAGCATCCGGGTCTTGACTTCCGCGCCAAACTTTCCGACCTTCCCGGCATCATGATGCTCGCGATTTCTTCTCTTCGCTGCTTCCGGGTGTGCCCGATCGCAGGAACCTGACCCCAGCCCGGATGCTTGCGCTCTCCGGGTCAGGGGAGCCTTTCGCGTCGGCAAATGAGAACGCCCGTTCCCAGGCCGCGATCCGAGCGCCGAGTTTTTCCCGATAGAATTATCCCAGAACAGCAACGACGGCGCTCATTGCCCGTCGCAGAGAATGTCAGGTATCATCATGGCGACCACCGCCCGCAACAAGCTTCCCGCAATCATCATCAATGCCGAAGACCACAAGCGCCTGACGGCGCTTGCCTCTTCCGCCCTCGATCGCATTCCCGAAGTCGCCGAAGCGCTCCTGTCGGAGCTCGAGCGCGCGCGCATTGCCGCGCCAGCAAAGCTCCCGGCCGACAGCGTGCAGATGGGATCCACCGTCGCCTTCGAAGCCGACAACGGTTTTGCCAAGCAGGTGACGCTGGTCTATCCCGGCGAGGCCGATATCGAGGCTGGACGCATTTCGGTGCTGACGCCGATCGGCGCAGCCCTGATCGGGCTCTCCGTCGGCCAGTCGATCGACTGGCACGACCGCTCCGGCAAGGTTCACCGGATGACCATCCGTAGCGTTACACCGGCCGAACGGGCCTGAACGTCCGTCCGGAAAAACGTCGAGGAGGCCGGTCGTCAGACCGCCCTCCCCGCATTTTAAATACCCAAGCTATCAGAACTGCTTGCCGAGTTTGGCGTCGACGGACTGGCTGTTGGCGCCGCGAACGGCGAAGAAGAACAGGATCGCTGCCCAGAGAATGGACTTCTCGGCACCACCGAGGCCCTCACCCTGCACGACGCCGTGGAAATAGACGGTGACCAGCAGCACGATCGTGGCGGCGAAGGCCGCCGGACGGGTGAGAAGGCCGATCGCAATGAGGATGCCGCCGAAGAACTCGGTGGCGGCCAGCAGCGGCGACCAGAAGACGCCGGGGTAAAAGCCGAGGCTTTCGACCATGCCGACGGCACCGAAGGGATTGACGATCTTGCCGTAGCCGTGGGTCACGAGCAACACGCCGCACAGGACGCGCAGCAGCGTTTCGGCAAAGGTGTCGAGCGGCAGATAGATCTTTTCCAGTGCCGGCAGGATTGCACGGGGACGGGAAGTCGAAACGGTGGCATCAGTCATGGTTAAATCCTCGTTGAGGGAGCTGCGACAATATGTGCAATGCAGCAATGTCTCGCCGGGCGCCTTTTGCTTTGCAAGGGTGCCATCGATAAAAACATGACTAAATCAGTTGACAATTATGTGAGAGGCGCGTGAGCGCCGTCGCCTCAGTGCAACGTGTGTTCGGCAATGGCTCAGGGACACCGTAACGCGCAAAACTTACAGCATAATTTTCTTGGCAGACAGGTTCCTGTCTTGCAGCGATTTGCAGTATGTTGCGGCGCGCAAACCACCTGGGAATCAGCCTATGGACGAGAAGCCGCGGATCACCATCCTCTATTGCACGCAGTGCAACTGGCTTTTGCGCGCCGGCTGGATGGCGCAGGAGTTGCTGCAGACTTTCGGCCAGTCGCTCGGCGAAGTGGCGCTGATCCCCGGCACCGGCGGCAATTTCGAGATCCGCGTCAATGACGAGCTGATCTGGGAGCGCAAGCGCGACGGCGGCTTTCCCGGGCCCAAGGAATTGAAGCAGCGCATCCGCGACATCATCGAGCCCGAGCGCGATCTCGGCCATACGGACAGGAGCTGATCCTGGATTTCGGCATTCTTGCTGGCGTTTTTTCGGCAGCCTTCCTCTCCGCGACACTTCTGTTCGGCATGTCGGAGGCGGCGATCGTCGCTGCGGCGCTTCATGGTGAAACGAGCCGTGTCGCCCTTTTCGTTGCGGCCACGGCCGGCAACGTGCTTGGCGCCGTCGTCAACTTCGTTCTTGGGCGGTTTTTGATCCGCTTCGAAGGAAGACGCTGGTTCCCGATTTCGCCTGCGGCGCGGCAGAAGGCGGAGACGCTGTTTGCGCGCTATGGCCAGCCGGTGCTGCTGCTATCCTGGCTGCCCGTTGTCGGCGATCCGCTGACGCTGGTCGCCGGGTTGCTGCGCATGCCTTTCGCGCTGTTCCTGGTGTTCGTGGCGATCGGCAAGGCGGCGCGCTACGGCATCGTGCTCTGGCTGACGCCGTGAAACCAACCTGCGCTGGTCGTGACCTCCTGCCCCGGTTGGTATGATCCCGTTCAGCTGTGGGCGAAAATGTCGGTCTCGTCCCAGCCGAGCAGGTCGAGCTTGCAGCGGGTCGGCAGAAAGGCGAAGCAGGCATCCGCATGCTCCATGCGGCCGTCACGCAACAGCCTGGCCGTCAGCTTTTCGCGCAGCGCATGCAGATATAGAACGTCGGATGCGGCATATTCGAGCTGTGCCGGCGACAGGGTCGCCGCGCCCCAATCGGAGGATTGCTGCTGCTTGGAAATGTCGACGTCGAGCATTTCCTTGAGATTGTCCTTCAGCCCGTGGCGATCCGAATAGGTGCGGGTCAGGCGCGAGGCGATCTTGGTGCAGAACACTGGCGTCGTTGTCACGCCGAAGGTGTGAAACAGCACGGCGATGTCGAAACGGCCGAAATGAAAGATCTTCTGGCGGGCCGGGTCTTCGAGCATGGCGACGAGGTTTGGCGCCTCCTTTTGGCCGGCGGCAATCCGGATCACGTCGGCGGTGCCGTCCCCCGGTGAAAGCTGGACGACGCAGAGCCGGTCTCGGCGAGGGACAAGGCCAAGCGTTTCGGTGTCGATGGCAATCGCGCCTCGGTAGCGAGCGGCATCGGCTGCGGAAATATCGCCTTCGTGAAACCGTATTGCATTCGCCATCGAAAATCCCCAGATGAAACGGAAGTGGTGTCGCCTATAGCGCAAGTTCGGCCCTGGCGAAACCATGTCATGGCACCTCGCCCCTGGGTGCTGTCTTCGAAAGCTCGCATTGATGATATCCCGCCGCCCCGCCCTCGCTCTTTCAGTCCTCTCCGTGGCTCTCGGCCTCTTCACCATGCCGGCGCTGGCGCAGAACTATACGGATCTGCCGGGCGTGCGCCCGATGGATCCTCTGAACGACAACGGTGACAAGGTGGTGTGCGAGCAGACACTTGTCGATCGCGACTATCCGTTCGAATCGAGCGCGCGCGGCGGGCCCAGATACGACACAATCTACAATTGCCGCCGCGGCGACGGCCCGGTGTTCCAGGGCAGCGATCTTCCACCGTCGCTCTACCGTCAGAAGCGCGGGCTCGGCTACTAATGGCGTCAACCGGTTCATCTTGGCAAGCCGCTGAATAGTTCCTAGAAAATTGGGCACGGAACCGTGGAGGCGCTCTGCTTTCACCGAGGAGGAACAATGCCCAACGACACGAGACCGCTCGCCATCAGCGTGCCGGCACCGCGCACACTCGACCTGATCTTCACCGACGACGCCCTCAGGCAGCTGCATGCGCGCTACCGCATCGTGGAAGCCGACCCGGAGGATGTCGCCGGCCTTGGCGACGAGGTGCTGTCCGAAGCGCGCTACATCATCGGCCAGCCGCCGCTCGATCACGATATGCTGGCGCGCCTGCCGAAGCTGCGGGCCATTCTCAATGTCGAAAGCAACCTGATCAACAACATGCCCTACGAGGTGCTGTTCGAACGCGGCATTCATGTGGTCACCACCGGCCAGGTGTTTGCCGAGCCGGTTGCCGAAATGGGCCTGGCCATGGCGCTCAACATTGCGCGCGGTATTGTCGATGCCGATCTCGCCTTTCGCGAGGGACGGGAACTTTGGGGCGGCGACGGCAACCGCTCGGCACGGCTCTTGTCCGGCGCAGACGTCGGCATCATCGGCTTCGGGGACCTCGGCAAGGCACTCAACCGGGTTCTATCCGGCTTCCGCGCCAGGATCCGCGTTTTCGATCCCTGGATGCCGGCCTCGATCCTCAGGGACAATGGCGTGGAACCGGCATCGCTCGAAACTGTGCTGACGGAAAGCGATTTCGTCTTTGTGGTCGCATCGGTCACCAGCGAGAACGAGGGCTTTCTCGGCGCGAAGGCTTTTGCCAGCATGCGCCCGGGTGCCGCCTTCATCCTGCTCAGCCGCGCCGGCGTCGTCGATTTCGACGCACTGATGTCGGCCGTCGAAAGCGGGCACATCGTTGCGGCCAGCGACGTCTTTCCGCAAGAGCCGCTGCCGATCGACCACAGGGTGCGCCGCCTGCCCGGCTTTCTGCGCTCGGCGCATCGCGCAGGAGCGCTCGACAGCGCCTTCAAGAAGATGGGCGACATGGTGCTCGAAGACATGGACCTGATGGACCGAAACCTGCCGCCGATGCGATGCAAGCGCGCCGAGCGCGAGACGGTGGCGCGGATGCGCTCCAAGCCGGTGACGGTCAACTGATCCGTCTGCCTGTCCGCGAAGGTTCGCTTTTCACGCACGGCGGGGAATGCATTCCCGCCGATTAACGTGTTTTATGGGAAAAACACTTAGCATCGCTGAGGACAGGCTCGAGATCAGAGACACGCAATGGCAAGCAAGACGCCCGGCTTTCTCGGAACCAGGATACGCGACAGCTGGAACAGCTCGCTGCGCTCACTGTTCAGCCTGGTGATGGTCGCCATGCTGATCGCCGTATCGGGCATCCTTGTGGGGCTCGACTATCACCGCTCGCGCAATGCCGCGATCGCCGACGCGGAAGCCAACATGCATGGCTTCATGAACCGGTTGGTCGACCGGCTGGGCGTGCTCTCAGGTGACACCTCCGCGCTCGTCAGCCTCGTCTCCTCGGTTGCCAATTCCTTCCTCGTGCCGCCCCCGGAGCGGATGAGCGACAAGGTGGCAGTCCTGCGCGAGGGCATTACCCGGTCGCCGCATATCGACGGGGTCTATGTCGGCTACCCCAACGGCGCCTTCTTTCAGATGGTCGACCTCAAGCAGGTCGCATGGCGCATGGCGCTCGATGCGCCGCGCGGCGCGGCCATTGCCGTGCGCTCGATGGAAAAGGATGCAAGCGGCAAGCCCCTCCAGCGGGTGCTGTTCCTGGACAAGGACGGTACGCAATTCTCCGAACGGAGCGTGCCACCCTCAGGCTTCGACCCACGAACCAGGCCTTGGTATCGAGCGGCCGTAAACGGTAAGGCTGCGGTCTCGACCGGCCCATACGAAAGCGCCACGACCGAAACGCTTGGGATGACGATATCGCAGGCCCATCGCGGCAATCCGCAGATCGTCATCGGCGCCGACGTAATCCTCGATACGATCACCGATTTCCTCGCCCGCGAGCGACTGACGGCGGGCTCGGTCTCGTTCATCCTCGATGCCGTCGGTAAACCGATCATCCATTCCGACCGGGTGATGATGCGACGCATCATGGCGGCGAAGGATAAGGATGGCCCGATCGTTCAGGCTGAGAGCGACCCCCTGATCAAGAGCATCCGTCTCAATCCGCCAGCGCCCGGCAAGGCCGACTTCGTCGAAGTCGGAGATCGAACCTATCTCGTCATGGTGACGCCGCTCGAATCCGCGCTGCTTCTCTCCGGCAACCGCGCCGTGGTGGCCGCGCCGCTCGATGAACTGATGGCAGAGGCTAACAGGACGCTGGTCCAGGGACTGGCCATATCCGGCGCCGTCGTAGCGCTCGCCGTGCTGTCTTCGCTTGTGCTTGCGCACCTGATCACCAAATCGCTCAACCAGCTGACCGCCAGCGCCAACCGGCTGCAGGACCTGGATTTCACCACCCCGATCGACGTGTCGTCGCATGTCAGCGAGATCTCGACGCTTGGCGGCGCGATGAACCGGGCGCGCGACGCGATCTTCACCTTCGCGCTCTACGTCCCGAGAGAACTGGTGCGCAAGGGCATCGAATCCGGCCAGTTCGGCGGGAGAGCGGCCTGGCGCCAGGAGGTGACCGCCCTTTTCACCGACATCTATGATTTTACCACGTTGAGCGAGCAGCACGCGCCCGAGGAAGTGGTGGCGATGCTTTCGGAATATTTCGACATCTTCAGCGAGGTCGTCGATGCCCATGACGGCACGATCATTCAGTTCCTCGGCGATTCGGTCTTTGCCATGTGGAATGCGCCCGCGCCGGACGAGCGCCATGCGGAGAATGCCTGTCGTTGCGCGCTTGCGGTCGAGGCACGGCTGCAGGCGTTCAACGAGGCGCAGCGCAGGAAGGGATTGCCGGAGTTCCGCACCCGCTTCGGCATTCACACCGGCACCGCCGTCGTCGGCAGCGTCGGTGCAAAGGAACGGCTGCAATACACGGCCATGGGCGACACCGTGAACGTCGCCTCGCGGCTCGAAGGCATGAACAAGAACTACGGCACGACCATCATGGCGAGCGGTGCCGTCGTCGCCCAGGCGTCCGACGCGATCACCTTCCGGCCGCTCGGTTCGGCGCAGGCCAAGGGGCGCGCCACGGCGCTCGAAATCTACGAGGTGGTGAGCGCACGGCCGATCGTCCAGACAACGCCGTCGCAAACGCCCACGGTTTCATCCTGACCGGCGGATCGATGCGCCCCATCAACGACGGGCGCTATCTCTCTGGCGCGTGACCCAACGAATGCCCGCGGCAACGGCGATGGCCAGCAACGGCCACACGGCCCAGAAAACACCCCGCCAGGACAGAAGGTTGATTGCGACGAGCGCCAGACCGGCGATCGCGAGCGCGCCGATCACCCGGTCTATCTTGCCGTTTGCCCGCACCCATTCCAGCGCAGCCACGACCGCAAGCCCCAGAAGCGGCCAGGCGGCCCAGAACACGCCGCGCCAGCTCAACAGATTGAGCGCGACGAGGCCGGCACCGATCACGGCCAGTGCGCCCAGAAGCTTGACGATCAGGCTCATCGGTTTGGCGGCGGCTTCGACCGGTGCGATTGTCGGCGGACTGGGACGCTCGGCCGATCGGCCCCATTCGCCCTGAACGTCCGATCCGCTCGCGGCGCCATCGGCTGCGCCGGTGCTCGCGGCGTCATCGGTGGCACCGATGCGCACGGCATAGCTCGGCACGCCGCCATCGATGTTCTTGACCTCGAGCTGGCCCAAAAACTCGAAACCGACGGCAACCTTGTTGCGCACCTGGTCGTAGACCGTATTGGAGATCACGATGCCGCCGGCGGGGGCGGAGGCCTGCAGGCGCGCGGCCACGTTGACGCCATCGCCGTAGATGTCGTCGTCCTCGGCGATCACGTCGCCGAGGTTGATGCCGATGCGAAACAGCATCGGCGCACCCTCTGCGCTTTTCGCGTTGTATCCGGCAAGCTCGCTCTGGGCGTCGATCGCCGCGCGCAAAGCCTCGACGACACTCGGGAAATCGGCAATCAGCCCATCGCCCCAGGTATTGATGACCCGGCCGCCATGTGCCTCGATCAGGCGTGTCATGGCATCCCGGTACCGTTTGAGAGTGGCAAGCGTACCTTCCTCGTCCGCCCGCATCAGGCGGGAGTAGTCCTGGACATCAGCGGAGAAGATGGTCGTCAGCTTGCGACGCGTTTCAGCCATCGCGTTTGATCCTCGCTTGAAATCCGCCGCCGCAGCGGATCATGAGATAGTAGTGAGCCTGACACAGATCGCAAGATGCGCTGCCGCACGGCCCCTCTGACGGCCGAACGCCCTCCGTCGCGCAATGTTGCACCTGATGCTCTCGAAACGGCACCGGTGGCACGCTGGCAGGCCCGCAAACCCGATGCAGCAACGCGGGCTCCACAGTGCCGATCCGGGCTCAGGAAATGGGCCACGTTTCATCAGGCAGACTGGCGATCATTGCTCTTGGCGCAGGCCAAAATCCAGAAACGAAAAAACCCCGGCAAGCCGGGGTTTTTCAAGCCAAAACAAATGTTTGGCTAAAGGAATGGTGCCCAGAAGAGGACTCGAACCTCCACACCCTTTCGAGTACCAGCACCTGAAGCTGGCGCGTCTACCAATTCCGCCATCTGGGCGACGAGCGGGGGTGTAAAAGGCCCGAGCCGAAGTGTCAACAGGCATTTTGAAGTTTTCGTGTCAGGACGCAAAAAAGTCAGTTTGGCGTCACTTCTGCCCAGGACCTGATTGTGGAAAGTCCTTGAGCAAGCAGCTCGTCCGCCGCCGCCGCCGTTTCGGCCTCGACATAGCAGCGCATCTCCGGTGCGTTTCCGGATGGGCGGAAATGAACTGTGCGGCCATCGGCAAGCGTGATGCGCAGGCCGTCGATGTCGCTGACCGCGGCCGGACGACCGATCGGAGCGAGGAACGCGCCGAGGTTTTCGGCCCCACCCCGCAGATACGCCATAAGGCGCGCACTGGTTTCCACCGGGAAGTTTTCCAGCCGGTCACTGAGCGCAACCGGAAGGCGATAGGACGCCGCCAATGCCGAGAGGCTCATCCGGCGCTCGGTGGCGCGTGCAAGCACCGCGAGGATCGGCAGGAAGCTGTCACGGGTGGGCAGGGCCTTGAGGACGCCATTGCGACCTGAGAAATCGCTCGCCGTCAGCGTACCGCCGTTCGCCTCGAAGCCGGCGACCTTCGTCGCGCCCTCGCGGATCGCTTGCGCCATTGCGGCAATCACATAGGGCGAGCCGACGCGGGTGCGGATGACCGACAGGCCTTCGGCTCGCTCAAGGCCGGAATTGGAGGTGACCGGCGTCACGGCCACCTGCGCGCCGAGGAACTCGCAGGCGACAAGGCCCAACAGGTCGCCGCGCAGCGGTGCGCCTTTCTCGTCGGCTACCAGCGGTCGGTCGCCATCGCCATCGGCCGAGACGATCGCATCCAGACCATGTTCCGGCGCCCAGGCGGCAAGCCTGGAAAGCGTTTCAGATGAAACGGCCTCGGTATCGACAGGCACGAAACTCTCGGAGCGCCCCAAGGCCACTGTCTCGGCACCATAAAACGAGAGCAAATCGACCAAAAGGTCGCGGGCGACGGTGCTGTGTTGATAGACGCCGATGCGCAGACCGACAAGCGAGTTTGGCGGCAACAGGTCCCGGTTGCGCTGAAGGAACTGCTCTGCGGCCGACGCCGCATGGTCCTCTCCCACGCCAGCCGAAGGCACGGCCTCGCCGGCGATCGCATCGGCAAGGGCGCTGATCGACAGTTCGTCGTTCTTGTCGATTTCTCCGTCCGGCCGGTAGAACTTGATGCCGTTGCGATCGGCAGGAATATGCGAGCCGGTGATCATCAGTCCCGCGGCCTGATGGACGAGACCATAAAGGGCCAGTGCCGGGGTCGGCACAGTGCCGCAGTCGAAGACGCGAAAGCCCTCGCCCGTCAGCGCATCGGCGCAAACGGCTGCAATTTCAGGGCTGGATTGGCGAAAGTCGCGGGCGATCAGGATCGGATCCCCGGCCTTCGCCTGCCCGGAGGCGATCAGGTGCCGCGCAAAGGCCTTCGCATAGCGTGCAGACGGCTCGCCCGTCAGCTCCTCCGACAGGCCGCGCAGGCCGCTGGTACCGAACTTCAATTGCATCTCATACTCCGTGGTCGCTGACGACCGGCAATAGGCAAGAATAACAGTGACATGGCAAACGTTCCAGCGCACTCTATATCCGAAGATAGACGGAGTAAAAGTCCGACGGCTGGCCAAACGGATCCGCACGGTTTCGCCATGAATAAACCAAGAAAAACACATGTAATGTGAAGCAGGGACACAATCGGAAAGCAACCCTTTCGGAAAGTGAGGAAAGCATGACGGGATTTCGGAATTTCGTTGTCGGCTGCGCTCTCGCTGCCGCCTCTCTGATACCTTCGCTCGGACCTGCCCTGGCCATGCCGCTGCCGGGCCGCGACGTTCAAATCAAGGCGCAGGGCGATGTCCAGAATGTCCAGTACTACC
>NZ_MUNW01000076.1 GCF_002002725.1 Sinorhizobium sp. A49
GAGGATCGGCAGGCCGAAGAGCGGGTTGAAGCCGATCGCCTTGACGGGAGCAAAGCAAAGGCTGAGCAGCACGCCGGCCAGCATGGCATTGGCGAGTGCCGCCGGGATGGACGAGACCATGCGTCCCAGCGGCTTCCAGAGACCGGCGACGACGATCAACAGGCCGCAGACCAGGAATGCGCCGACGGCGGCGTTGAAGCCGCCCTCGACCACGCCGGAGCTGGCAAGCAGGGCCGCGCCGGGTGTCGACCAGGCGATGCTGATCGGCAGCCGGGTGGCGGCACTGAGGATGATGGCGCAGACGCCCATCGAGATCGACAGCGCCATCAGTCCGGATGCGGCCTGTGCCTCGGTAGCGCCGACGCCTCCAAGGCCGTGCAGGACGACGGCGAAGGAGCTGGCGAAGCCGACAAAGGCGATGAGCAGGCCCATGAACAGGCTCTGGATCGAGAAGTCACGAAGCATGGCTGGCAACCAGTTGTTGTGATGGCGCGTCGGATGATGCTTGAACTCGCCTATCATATTCCGGCGGCGTGTCGATACCGCCGCCGTGATGAACGCATCAAACACGCTGATGCGGGCATGGACGGTGGACCTTCGTCTTGCTGGACCTCTTATCCAATCGATGCCTATAGTGCGGCCAAAGCAGGCTCAGCCGTTTGGGAGATCGGCCGGGCCTTGCGTTGCCAGACGTGGCTTCCAGGGAGGAAACCGATGCCTGCCGTCAGGGATCACACGGAATACGTCTACCAGGTTGCGCACCAGTCTTCCGCGGCTGCAAGCTCGCCGGTGGCTGCATCCTGGCGCCGCTGCATGACGCTGCATGGCCTGGCGCCCGAAGAGCGGCGAACGCCCGTTCGACTGTCCGAGAGCGAATTCCGGTTGGCGCGTCAGCGTTCGTCTGAGTTGATTGCCGAGGCGGGCGGCGAGCTTGACCGGCTGTTTGCGACAGTCGGCAAGGCCGGCTGCTGCCTGCTTCTGACCGACGACAAGGGCGTGGCGTTGGAGCGGCGCGGTGCTGTCGGCGACGATGCTGCGTTCCGCGATGTCGGTCTCTGGTCGGGAACGGTCTGGAGCGAGGCGAGCGTTGGCACCAACGGCATCGGCACGGCGATCGCCGACGAGCGCGCCGTTATCATCCAGCGCGACCAGCATTTCCTCAGCAGCAATATCGGGCTGAGCTGCACCACGGCACCGATCCGAGACCATCTCGGCCGTCTGGCGGCGGCGATCGACATCTCCACCTGCCGTGACGATGCGTCCGAGATCACCCTCTCGCTGCTGTCGCAGGCGGTGAGGGATGCTGCAGCCCGCATCGAGGCAGGGCTTTTCCGCCGGGCCTTTGCCGGCTCGCGCATCGTGCTCGTGCCGGTCGACAGGGCAGGGCCGGCGCTTCTGGCGGTCGATCGCGACGATCTGGTGCAGGGCGCGACGCGCGCCGCGCGGCAATGGCTCGGTCTCGACGACAAACGCATCGCGTCGGGCATTCCGGCCTCGGATCTTCTCAGGGAAGGCACATCCGACGACGGCGCTGAACTTCCAGACGCCGAGCGGGCCGCCCTTCGCCGCGTGCTCTCGCGCGCCAACGGCAATGTCTCTATGGCGGCCGAACTGCTCGGCATCAGCCGTGCCACGCTTTATCGCAAGATGAAGCGGCTCTCGGTCAACTAATTCCGGCTTTCCGAAAATGCCCCTCTCCTCGGGTTTAACCCGGGCACATCCCTTCTCCCCGCGGTGGCGGGCAGAAGGTCCCGGCGGGGGGATGAGGGGCGCGCGGATCGAAGCCATTACCCTCGGGCCCCCCTGGTTGTTGCGCTGCAGCACAGTGACCCGACCCTAGCTGTCTCACTTCTGATACAGATCGCGCCGCTGGCGACAGCGCATGACTATCGAAGGCGCGGGTTCGGCTTCACCTTCCTCTCACAGCTTTGTTTGCTGGTTCACAGGGAGGAATGAACATGTTGCATCAGAAGATCGTTGAAAACCCGTTCAAGCAGAAATACGGCAACTTCATCGGCGGCGAATGGCGCGAGCCGGTGGCCGGGCGCTATTTCGACAACACGACACCGGTGACCGGTGGGGTGCTGTGCCAGGTTGCGCGCTCGGACGCGGCCGATATCGAGCTGGCGCTCGATGCAGCCCATGCGGTCAAGGAGAAGTGGGCGCGCATAGCGGCTGCGGAGCGGTCGAACATCCTGATGAAGATCGCCAGCCGCATGGAAGACAATCTGGAGCTTCTCGCGCGCGCCGAAACCTTCGATAATGGCAAGCCGATCCGCGAAACGATGGCGGCCGACATTCCGCTGGCGATCGACCATTTCCGCTACTTCGCCGCCTGCATCCGCGCCCAGGAAGGCTCGATCGGCGAGATCGATCACGACACGGTTGCCTACCATTTCCACGAGCCGCTCGGCGTCGTCGGCCAGATCATCCCCTGGAACTTCCCGATCCTGATGGCCGCCTGGAAGCTGGCGCCGGCGCTTGCCGCCGGCAACTGCGTGGTGCTGAAGCCGGCCGAGCAGACCCCGGCCTCGATCCTCGTCTGGGCCGACCTCGTCGGCGACCTCCTGCCGGCGGGCGTGCTCAACATCGTCAACGGCTTCGGCCTTGAAGCCGGCAAGCCGCTTGCCACCAGTCCGCGCATCGCCAAGATCGCCTTCACCGGCGAGACGACGACCGGGCGGCTGATCATGCAATATGCCAGCCAAAACCTCATTCCCGTCACGCTTGAGCTTGGCGGCAAGTCGCCGAACATCTTCTTTGCCGACGTGCTGGCCGAAGACGACGACTATTTCGACAAGGCGCTTGAAGGCTTTGCGATGTTCGCGCTCAACCAGGGCGAGGTCTGCACCTGCCCGAGCCGGGCGCTGGTTCAGGAAAGCATCTACGACCGCTTCATGGAGCGGGCGCTGAAGCGTGTCGAGGCGATCCGCCAGGGCAATCCGCTCGACAGCGCCACGATGATCGGCGCGCAGGCGTCGAGCGAACAGCTCGAAAAGATCCTCTCCTATATCGACATCGGCCGGCAGGAAGGTGCCGAGGTGCTGACCGGTGGCGGCCGTAACGTGCTGGAAGGTGAGCTGGCGGAGGGCTTCTACGTCAAGCCGACGGTCTTCCGCGGGCACAACAAGATGCGGGTGTTCCAGGAAGAGATCTTCGGGCCGGTGGTGTCCGTCACCACCTTCAAGACGGAAGCCGAGGCGCTGGAGATCGCCAACGATACGCTCTACGGCCTTGGTGCCGGGGTCTGGAGTCGTGATGCCAACCGCTGCTACCGCTTCGGCCGCGAGATCCAGGCGGGCCGCGTGTGGACCAATTGCTACCATGCCTATCCTGCCCATGCGGCTTTCGGCGGCTACAAACAATCGGGCATCGGGCGCGAGACCCACAAGATGATGCTCGACCATTATCAGCAGACCAAGAACATGCTGGTGAGCTACAGCCCGAAGGCGCTCGGCTTCTTCTGAGCCGCCAAATTCCTTCTCCCTTTCACGGGGAGGGGGCCTCCCAGGTGCGGCCGAGGGCTCTCCTCCAGCTCTCGCCCTCGGCCCCCTGAATTTGAAATTGCGAGGCGCGACACGTGATTTCGCGCATGTCGTCATCGCAAAACCGCTGCACGCTTTTGTGCGACATGCGCCAGGAGGCTCGACATGACCGCTGGGGAACTGCGGGTGCTTGCGACCGACGCCGCACTCGACTTCATCGCCGAGATCAGGCGCGATCATCCCGACATTCTGTTCCATCAATCTGGGGGCTGCTGCGACGGCTCGTCGCCGATGTGTTATCCCGCCGACGACTACATCGTCGGCGACAACGACGTGAAGCTCGGCGAGATCGGCGGCGTACCGGTCTACATCAGCGCCAGCCAGTACGAAGTCTGGAAACACACGCAGCTGATCATCGACGTGGTGCCGGGCAGGGGCGGGATGTTCTCGCTCGACAATGGCCGCGAGCGCCGTTTCCTGATGCGCTCGCGGCTGTTCGGCGGCGGCGAGGCTTGCCCGCTGGAGACCACAGCGACAAGCTCCGGCGCATGACCGCTCCTGACGTCAGCGTGACCTGACGTGTCCTCGGTCGCGCGGTGTTCTCGAATGCCTTCGTCCGATCCGCGCGCGTTCTACTGCAGATTACCGTCGCCGCCGCGGTCGGCCGCCTTGAAATCGGCCATCACACTGGTCAGGAACTCGCTCTGGGTGATCTTGCCGTCGCGGTTCACGTTGATGGCGGCAAACTGTTGCGCGTTCAGGACAGGCGCTACCTCGTCGGCGCTCAGGGTACCGTCCTTGTTCTTGTCCAGATTTGCGAAAGCCGTTGTCATGAAGCCCTGATACTCGGACCGGCTGATCACGCCGTCTCCGTCGCGGTCGAGCCGATCCATTTGCCCCTGATACATCGCCGCAGGCTTATCCTGGGCGGCGACCGGAGCGAGCTGGCAAAGCACGGATGCCATCAGCAGCGCTACTTTTCGCATCTCGTAGCCTTTCGCACTCAGCGGCACGTCAAGGCAGCACCGGCCGCACCGCCAAGCGTGGCGCCGCCGCCGACAGCCCAGAGCTGGCCGCTGCCTGCGCCGATGGCCGAGCCGGCGAACCCGCCTAGGATTGCGCCGCTGACGGTTCCGGCGAGGCAGCCGAAATCGCCAGTGCTCGTCCGAGAGTACGTAGCAGATTGGCAACCAGACAAGGCGAGGCCGGCTGCAAGAACGAGGGTTAGCGTACAGTTATTCATCTTTTCCTCCAAATTATCCGTGCGTGATCGGCATAGCTCGGTGGAGCCGCCACCCAGGTGGCGCTGCATGGAAGTAACGTTCCGAAGATGTCCTTCGAAGTATCAAGAGGTCTTCTGTTCGAGAAGCACCTTGTCGATGAACTATGCAGTCTGCAGAGAAAGACGTTAGCTGCAGCGGGGCAAATGTTACCCCTACGGATGGAAGATGACAACTCTCGGGTGGGTAATAAGGTGCTGCGCCGTCCAGACAGGCGCGCAAAGATCACTGTAACACTATGATTTGTTGCATAATTTCATCCTCAAATAGTTTCCGATTTAAGGATGAGATTGTGCAACAAGGCGTGCCGCACAAAAATGCGCAGCCGTTTTGCAACGACGACAGACGTGAAATCAAGCCGTGGAAGCGCGTTGCAGAAAGCTGCTTAAATGCAACGCCCTGGTCAGGGCCACGGAAAATGGCGACCCAATCCCGCTTGACGAAAGCGGTTACTTTCGCCGGCAGGTCAAGCCTGCCTCAGTCGAAGAGGCTCGAAACCGATTCTTCCTGGCTGGTGCGGTTGATCGCTTCGCCGAGCAGCGTCGCCGTGGTGATGACGCGGATGTTGTGGGCGGACTGGACGGCCGTCGTCGGCTGGATCGAGTCGGTGATGACAAGTTCCTTCAGCATCGACGAGGTGACGCGAGCGACCGCACCGCCGGACAGCACGCCGTGGGTGATATAGGCGGTAACGCTGGTTGCGCCGTTCTTCAGAAGCGCTTCGGCGGCATTGCAGAGCGTGCCGCCGGAATCGACGATGTCGTCGATCAGCAGGCAGTCCTTGCCCTTCACGTCACCGATGACGTTCATCACCTCGGATTCGCCCGGGCGGTCACGGCGCTTGTCCACGATCGCCAGCAGACAGTCGAGACGCTTGGCGAGCGCACGGGCACGTACCACGCCGCCGACGTCGGGCGAAACGACCATGACGTTCTTCAGGTCGTAGTTTTCCTTGACGTCGCGGGCGAGGATCGGGATCGCATAGAGGTTGTCAGTCGGGATATCGAAGAAACCCTGGATCTGGCCTGCATGAAGATCGAGGGTCAGCACGCGGTCGGCGCCGGCCTCGGTGATCAGGTTGGAAACGAGCTTGGCCGAGATCGGCGTGCGTGGACCGGGCTTACGGTCCTGGCGGGCATAGCCGAAATAGGGGAGCACCGCGGTGATGCGGCGAGCCGAGGAGCGGCGCACCGCATCGATCATGATGAGCAGTTCCATCAGGTGATCGTTGGTGGGGAACGAGGTCGACTGGATGATGAAGACATCCTCGCCGCGCACGTTTTCGCCGATCTCGACGAAAATCTCCTGGTCGGCAAACCGCCTTACGGTCGCTTTACCAAGAGGCAGGTTGAGATAGTTGCAGATCGCTTCGGCCAGCAGCCGGTTCGAATTGCCTGCGAAAACCTTCATTGACGGACCGCCTTGAGCTGGCGCGGCTACCGTCCGGGTTCATCCGGGAGCGGCATTTTCCGCGCAGATTCCGAGAGCCATTCCAATCGCGGACAATCTTTGCGGGATGGCCGCCGTTCAGAGCTGATCGGCCGCTTTTTAGCGACACTGAACTTGAATGCAAGGGGAATGCTGCGCCGCGAAGCGCATTATCCTAAAAACTTTGTATCAACCGGGTCTGGATTGCCGCCATTCGAGATAGGCGTTGATGGTTTTGGTGGCGATCGCCTGCATGGTTTCGGCCGGAACGCCTTCCCAAAGGTCGGCTCCGGCCGTTGCGACCGAGTCCTGCCCCTGAATGCGGTGCAGCCGGTTGCCGCTGCCGTCGAGCACGTCCCAGACATAGACGATCGTCGTCTTGCCGTTATCCTTAAGCGCCGAGAAATAGCCCTTGAGGATGTGTTCGCTGCTGGCGTCGGCCGATCCCTTGATCGTCAGGCCATGGCTGCGCGCCTCGGCGCCGAGCTGTTTGGAAAGCGGCGTGACGGCCGCAACAGGCGCGCCGATGATCGGCAGGAAGCGGATCGTCCCGCTCGCAGCCGTGCTGGCGGAAGGAACGGAGGCAACGGCCGGCTGCTGTTGTTGCTGCTGAACCTCTTCGGCGACGGGCTCGGACGTTTCTACCGGCGCTGGCTCGGCGAGCGTCGTGTTCTGCACCGGCTCTGTGCCGGAAGCCAGGCGGTTTGCCTGTGCCTCAAGCGAGCCGGCGGGATCGGTGTAGGTGCTGTCGCTTGTCGCGTACTCCGTCGGCATGCTGACGGGGGCCGGCTGCGAGGCGAAGGCCTGGGTGCGTTGCACCGGCGAGCTTTGCACCGGAACAACGGCCGTCTGCGTCGACATCGACTCGAGGTCGGATTGCGTCACCGGCGGCGAGCGGAACGTGCCACCGCCGACGTCGACCTGCGGTATCAGCGCGTCCGTGCTGTTGCAGCTTGCCAAGGCGACTACAAGGCCAAGGCTTGCGATGGGCGTGAGAAGCTTTCGCATCGTTCAAACCGTCCGTCTTTCCTTCGCGGCAGGCCTGTGAAGTCATCTCCTGTTGTCTGCCATTTCAGCGACAGTGTAGGCGGATTTCCCTAAGCAGAAATGAAGTCCAGCCCATAACGTGAAAGTGCGCGCGGCGTATCGGTGGTTGTGATGTAGGTCTGGCCGAGCGTCATGGCCGTGCCGCTGTCGGAATCCATGATGATCATGTGCACGAACAGCGACATGTCGGGCTCGATCTCCTGCGGGTTGCCGACATGGAACATCTGGTGCTCCATCCAGGAGGGGGAGAAGCGGGCGCCGAGCGAATAGCCGCAGGCGTTCAGGCGATGCCGGGCAAGGCCGCGCTCGTCCATGATCTTGGCGTGCACGTCGAAGACGGTGCCGAAGGTGTTGCCGGGGCGCAGCACCATCTCGATCGCCTGGATGGTCTCGCGGCAGGCGCTGTAAAGCTCGCGGTGGCGGTTGGTCGGCTCGCCGATGACGACGGTGCGCATCATGGCGGCGTGGTAATGGGCGCTGACGCCGGCCCATTCGAGTGTCAGCTGATCCTGGCTGTCGAGCAGCCGGCGACCGGACTTGTAGCGGCACAGCAGCGCGTCGGCGCCGGAGCCGATGATGAACTCGTTGGCCGGGTAGTCGCCGCCGCCGGCAAGGATCGCTCCCTGCATCGCTGCCAGAATATCGGCTTCGTTGCCGCCGGGGCGGATGAGCGGCAGCGCCGCGTCGAGCGCATCGTCGGCAAGGCTGGCTGCCTTTTCCACATGGGCGATTTCCGCCGGGCTCTTGATCAGGCGCAGGCGGCTGACGAGCAGCGAGGCATCGATCAGTTCGCCGAAGGTCGAAAGCTGGTGGTCGACGAGGCGCGCGGTGCGGCCGGTCATGCCATGGGTGTCGTATTCGACGCCGATGCGGGTGCCGAGCAGGTCCATTTCACTCAGCAAGTTCTTCAGATCCATCGTCGGATCGGCGTTGACGCGGTCGACCCAGATCTCGATGCGCTCGATGTTGGAGGTGTGTCGGGCCTGGCGCAGATCGGCCGAGCGCGTCAGGAGCACCATCGACCCGTCCTTCTTGACCACCAGGGTCTGGAAGAAGCAGTAGCCGAAGGTGTCGTAGCCCGTCAGCCAGTACATGCTTTCCTGGGCAAAGAGCAGAACCGCGTCGAGCTTGTCTTCACGCATCTTCGCCGTCAGCCGCTCAAGGCGGGCGGCATATTCTTCCTGGGCAAATTGCAGCGCCATGTCAGCTCTCCCGTATGCAAATTGCGGATATCTGTCGGCCATAGTCCGGCTCCTGCCGATGCGTGGTGCGGCGGTAGGAGAAGAACCGGTCTTCGTCGGAATAGGTGCAGATGTCGAGGTTTTCGGCGGTGACGCCGGCGGCGGTCAGGCGCGCGATCGTCAGGCCCGGCAAGTCGAACATCGCGTGGCCGTCGCGCTCGGACGGGCCGAAGAATTTGTCATAGTTGCCATCGGTCGCCAGGAAACGGTCGACGAATTCAGCGCCAACCTCGTAGTTGCGCCGGCTGATCGAGGGCCCGAGACAGGCAACGATGCGCTCACGCTGCGCACCGAGCGTCAGCATCGCCTCGATGGTGCCTTCGAGCACGCCGCCGAGCGCGCCCTTCCATCCGGCATGGGCGGCACCGATGACGCCGGCATCCGCGTCGGCAAACAGGATTGGCCCGCAATCGGCCGACAGCACGCCGAGCACGACGCCAGGCGTTGCCGTCACCAGGGCGTCGGCATCCGGTCGGCTGCCGTTGTAGCTGGCGTCGACGACGACCGCATCGGGAGAATGGACCTGATGGACGGTTGCAAGCTGTTCCGGCTCGGCCCCGAACCAGCGGCTGACGCGGGCGCGGTTTTCACCGACGCGACCCTTGTCGTCATTCGAGCCGAGGCCGACATTCAGACCGCGATAGATGCCTTCGGAAACGCCGCCTTGGCGGGTGAAATAACCATGTGCGATCGCCGGTCCGGCCTTGTCGCTGAAGAGCGAGCTCTGCACGGGGGAAAGCGCGGCATCGTGCTGCATCGGTGTCTTCGCCCTTTGCTTTGACGTGAGTTTCAAATGGGGTTGGGGGCACGTGCGGCCCGGTGATTGGCGGCTGATTTGCCGGCGCGATGTTGACCCGCGATGGCTGGACTGTCAATTGCCGAACGACAGGGGTGCCGTCCGAAGGAGGCGCCTTGCCCGTGGCGGCGAACGTCAAACTCCCGGAGCAATGGGTGCTGCGGATACCCCACGACGGCCGGCGAATTTACATTTGGCCGGCTACGCCCGATGCATTCAGCTCTTTGGTTTTCGGAACGGCGGAAGCGCGATCGGAGGGCTGCTGACGGCAAGCACCTTGAAGAGTTCGCCCATCTTGCCTTCGCCGGATCCGGCGAGCCTCTCGACATCCTGGCGGATGCCCTCCTGGGTTACGGCATTCTTATCGCGACCCAGCGCCGCCGCGCGTTCGAGAAGACCAAGGCCGATCAGGAAGTCGCCCTGGTGGACAAGGCCGTTGATCTGCAGGCCGTCGTTCTTGGCGCGCCGCGCGAGCTGCTCGAAGTCGACATGGCTGGTGAGGTCGGCGCGGCCGGGATTGGCGAGCGGCGGATCGTACTGGTGGTCGAGCAGCGCCTGCAGCGTGTCGCCGTAGTTGGTCGCCAGATATCCGTAGTCGATGATGACGGCGGTGCCGCCGCCGATCTTCAAACGCTCGCAAAGCGCGGCCATCACGGCATCGCGGGCGGGGGCGATCTCGAAGATCGTGCCATCGGAAACCGCCTGCGGGGGCGATGGCAACAATGTGGGGTCGATGCCGGCGATACCCGCGGCAAATGTCAGTTCATCCGCGGCATCTAGGCCGACCATGCGTTCGCGAAACCCTTGCGGCGTGCGCACGAACTGGCGGATCGGGATGGCATCGAAAAGCTCGTTGGCCGCCAGCAGCAGGAAGCCCTCCGGCAGGGTGTCGAAACTCTCGTGCCATTGCACTTTCTCGCCATGGGCAACAAGCGTTTCCGCTTGGACCTTGCGCAGGCGATCGCTCGTCTCGACCAGATGCACGCTGGCGGCGGTATAGAGTTCGGGCGAAAGGCGCCTGACGACCCGCAGCACATCCGCCATCATCGTGCCACGGCCGGGGCCGATTTCGACGATCACAGTCTTTTCCGGCGTGCCGTGCTGTTGCCAGGCATGAACGAGAAAAATGCCGATCATCTCGCCGAAAAGCTGGCTGATTTCAGGCGCCGTGGTGAAGTCGCCCGCTTTGCCGAAAGGCTCACGCACGCGGTAATACCCGTGCTCCGGATCTGCCAGGCACAGCGAGAAATAGTCGGTAACGCTGATCGGGCCGTTGGTCCGGATCAGCGCCTTGATTTTGTCCGCGAGTGGTGTCGTCATGCGTCCGTCCCGTTATGCGGCGGCGACAGCGGCCCGGCGCGCCCGGGCAATCGCCCAGATGCCGGCAAGCGCCATCGGCAGCGAAAGCAGCATGCCCATGGTCAGCCAACCGCCGGCAAGATAGCCGATCTGCGCGTCCGGTTCGCGGAAGAATTCGACGAAAATGCGACTTGCTGCGTAACCGAGCACGAAGATGCCGGTGACGAGGCCCGGCGACTTCAGCGCATGGCGGCGATAGATGAACCAGGCGATGACGGCGAGCAGCAGCAAGCCCTCGAGTGCCGCCTCATAAAGCTGGCTCGGGTGGCGGGCAAAGGGACCGCCGGTCGGGAACACCATGGCCCAGGGCGCAGACGACAGCCGGCCCCAGAGTTCGCCGTTGATGAAGTTGGCGACGCGGCCAAAAAACAGGCCGATCGGCACCACGGCAGCGACGATGTCGAACATGCTCCAGAGGGCGATGCCGTTGCGGCGCGCAAAGATGATCATTGCCAGGGTGGTGCCGATGAAGCCGCCGTGGAACGACATGCCGCCGTTCCAGATCTCCAGCGCCCGGATCGGGTTTTCGAGCACGGAACCGAGATCATAAAAGAGGATGTAGCCGATGCGGCCGCCAAGCACGATGCCGCCGGCGGCCCAGAGCAGGAAGTCGTCGAGCTGCGCCAGGGTCGCTGCGGGTTCGCCGTTGCGCCAGAGCGACGTGTTCAGCACGAGGCGGCGGGCGTAGTACCAGCCGATCAGGATGCCGGCGACATAGGCGAGGCCATACCAATGGACGGCAAGCGGACCGATCTGGAAGATCACGGGGTCGATTTCAGGGAAGGGGAGAATGGCGAGGCGGGTCGCGATGGTTTCCAAAATGTCTTCTCGTTCCGGACCGGTTGTTTTGCCGGAACATGGCGATCGAATCCGGCGGGGTCAAGGCCGCTTGGGGCCGAGCAGCGACCACAGTTTGGTGATTTTTCTTGCATCCGCCCGCGCCTGACCCTACCTGAAAACAAGGACCGCATCGCAATGCGAAGCGGCGGCTGAATATGGAGATCAGGACGATGAGCACAGGCGCCAACCGCATCATGGATGATTTTGCCAAGCTGATGACCGATGCCGCAGGGGCAGCCCAGGGTGTGCGCCGCGAAGTCGAGACTGCCTTTCGCGCCCAGGCCGAGCGCGCGATGAATTCGCTCGATGTGGTCAAGCGTGAGGAATTCGAGGCCGTGAAGGAAATGGCGGTCAAAGCGCGCGACGAAAACGACGCGCTGCTGGCGCGTATCGAGGCTTTGGAAGCGCGTCTCGCCGAAAGCGGCAAGTAACGCTCCCTCTGCCAAGTAACGGCTTTTCAACGTTTTTACTTCGCCCGCGGATCGATTCTGCGGGCGTTTTGCTGTCGATATCCTTGGAGGTGTGAAACGCGGCACAGGGAGGTTAATAAAACCTGAAAAGTTTTCCACCTGTGGACACTGGCAAAAAACCCTTACGCCAGAGTCGTTTAAGCATTCGCGCTGAATGCAAATGGCAACGCGCAGCAGGTTGTACCCTGCTATTTTTGGGCCGGGGGGCTGGCAGCCTGACTCCGCCATTATACACTGATTTTAAATGATGATTCGAAACGGACCACGCAAGCTCCAGGCAGGGTAAGTCAGCCAGGATGGATGTGAGTTCAGCAATCATAGTGTGTTCTTATTCAGTGCCAGGTTTGCAGAGTTGCGTCTTGTGAACGTGATAACGCGCGCCTGTGTCGCGCCTACTAGGGTGATGCATGAGCCTTTTGGAAATGGAAATCGAGCGTCAGTCCAACCCGGTCGATATGATCGAGTTTGTGGCCGCCACCAATGACTGGTCATTCGAACGGTCGGGCGAGGACGAGATCGCCATGACCGTCGAAGGCAAGTGGGCGGATTACCACGTGTCCTTCTCGTGGATGGAAGAGTTCGAGGCGCTGCATCTTGCCTGCGCCTTCGACATCAAGGTTCCCGATAGCCGCGTCAACGAAGTCATTCGTCTGCTGTCGCATATCAACGGTCAGGTGCTCATGGGGCACTTCGATCTGTGGCGGCAGGAAGAAGTGGTGATCTTCCGCCAGTCGCTGCTGCTCGCCGGTGGCGCCGAGCCCACCAACCAGCAGGTCGAAGTTCTGCTTTCGAGCGCGCTCGATGCCTGCGAGTCCTATTTCCAGGCGTTCCAGTTCGTCGTCTGGTCCGGCATGGATGCGCAGCGCGCCGTCGATGCGGTCCTGTTCGAAACCGTCGGGGAGGCCTGATATGGCTGTCGTCGCTTCCGGTCCCATCGTTCTCATCGGCGCCGGCAACATGGGCGGCGCCATGCTCAGCGGCTGGCTGAAGAGCGGCGTCAAGGGCGCCGACCTTCTGGTGATCGATCCTGGTCCGCCACCGGCGATGGCAAAGCTGATCGCCGACAACGGCGTCACGCACGCGACCTCTGCCCCTGAAGGCGTCGAGGCCGCGGTGATCTTCATTGCCGTCAAGCCGCAGGTGATGGAAGCGGTGCTGCCGCCGCTGAAGACGCTGGTTGGCGCAGGCACGGTCATCGTCTCGGTTGCTGCCGGCAAGACGCTTGCCTTCATCGAAAGCCATCTGGGTGCTGCCGCCACCGTGCGGGCCATGCCCAACACGCCGGCGATGATCGGACGTGGTGTCACTGGCGCCTTTGCCAATGCCCGCGTCAGCGCGGCGCAGCGCAGCCAGGTGCACGATTTGCTCAAGGTCAGCGGCCCGGTCGAATGGGTCGAGACCGAAGCCGATATCGATGCTGTCACTGCCGTTTCCGGCAGTGGTCCGGCCTATGTCTTCTACCTCGTCGAGTGCATGGCGGAGGCCGGGCGCAAGGCCGGTCTCAAGGCGGACCTCGCCATGCGGCTCGCGCGGGAAACCGTCGCGGGGGCTGGTGAACTGCTTCATCAGTCCCCCGACGACGCTTCGCGGCTGCGCCAGAACGTAACGTCGCCGGGTGGCACGACCGCCGCAGCGCTCAACGTGCTGATGGCCGATGACGGGATGCAGCCACTCTTTGACAAGGCCATTGCCGCTGCCCGTCAGCGCGCCGAGGAACTGGCCGGTTAATTTCTTCAGAGCATTGTCATGTCGGAAACGATTACTTTCGCAGATTTCGAACGCGTCGATATTCGTGTCGGTACGATCATCGAGGCCGAGGCTTTCCCCGAGGCGCGCAAGCCGGCCTACAAGCTGAAGATCGATTTCGGCCCTGAGATCGGCATAAAAAAGTCATCAGCACAGATCACCGTGCACTACCAGCTTGAGGATCTCATCGGCCGGCAGATCATGGCGGTGGTCAATTTTCCGCCACGCCAGATCGGCCCTGTCCGTTCCGAGGTTCTGACGCTGGGCTTTGAAGACGAGGCCGGCGCGATCGTGCTGGCTGCCATCGACAAGCCGATCCCCAACGGCCGAAAGCTGATGTGACCCGATGACAATCCATGTTGATCTGATACCCGAGCGCGTGAAGGTCTCCTGCCTTTGGCGCGCATCCGACGCGGCGCGCGATTGGCGCGCCAGTCACGTGCTCTCGCTGCTCGATCCGGAATTGCCCGAGACCGATGTGCCCGTCATCGCGGATGCAAGCCACCGCGTCGTGCGCATGCGCGACCAGGAAAATGCTATCGCGACGCAGCACTTCCCGGATCTTGTCCTCGAAGTGTTCGAAGCGATGCGTCCGGCCGCCGACGATGCGTCGAGCCGCATTCTGGTGCATTGCCACGCTGGCGTCAGCCGCTCGACGGCCTTTGCCTACGGCCTGATCGCGCACCAACTCGGCGCCGGCCGCGAGGACGAGGCCTTCCGGGCGCTTTTGACGATCACCAGAAAGCCCTGGCCGAACCGCCGGATCGTGGAGATCCTCGATGCCTCGCTCGGTCGTGAAGGTCGGTTGCTTGCTCCGCTCGATGTCATGCGTGCGCGGCATCCGCGTCGCATCGATGCCTGGCACCGCTTCAATGAGCGGCGTGGTCTGGTTTCGATCTATACGCGCTAGCGCATGAGCGTCATTTGACGCTCATGTCCGGCATAAGCGCTTCGGCGTAGTGCTTGAGCGAGCGATTGTAGCGCGGCAAATGCCGTGCCAGCCGGCCGAGCGCCAAGCCCGCGGCTTCTCGCGCCCGCCCGGCATCGACGAGCGACAGCGCGAGAAAGGCTGAGATGGCATCGTCGAGTTCGTCCGATGGCATCGTCCGTTCGACCTCCAGCAAGGTTATGCTCTCGTCGATCCGCCCGAGATTGCGTAGTGTGCTGGCCAGCTGAATGGTGGCGCGGCGACGGCGAATGCCGGAGAGCCCGCCGGCAAGGGCCTGCCGGTACAAGGGCTCGGCATCTGCCTCACGGCCGAGGGAATCCTGAGCCGAGGCCCGCTCGAAGAGGCCGACAGGATCGCCGGGGGGTAACTCCGCCGCCAGCGCCTCGAGCCGCGCGACGAACATTCCTGCATCGATGCGGCCGAAATCGGCCCATTGCAGAGCCAGGCGCTGCTCCCAATCGTCCCAGTCTGACGGCTCGGACATATCACGCATCTCCTCAAGCACGCTATTTCGTTGGTCGGCCTTGCGTAGAAGCAGTCGGGGTCACGCCGGCACGCGCACGGTTGCCCTGAGCCCGCCCAGCGGGCTGTCGCCGAGCGTGACGTTGCCGCCGTGGCTGCGGGCAATGTCCCGGGCGATAGCGAGGCCCAGACCCGTTCCGGAACTGTCGAGGTTGCGCGCCTCGTCGAGACGGAAAAACGGCTTGAACACGTCCTCGCGCGAGCGTTCGGGAATGCCGGGGCCGTCGTCATCGACGGTGATCGTTACCCACTTGGCGCTGTGACGCGCGTCGATGTTGACCCGGTTGGCATAGCGATAGGCGTTGGAGGCGAGGTTGGCGATGAGACGGGTGAAGGCGTTCGGCCGGACGCGGACCTCGTCCTCGCCCTCGATGGATGTCGTCAGCGTCTTGCCGTGCAGCTCCGCTTCGGCGGCAAGGCGCGTCATCAGGTCGCTGAGCTTCAGCTGCCCGACGTCTTCTTCCGCCTCTCCACGCGCAAACGCCAGGTAGCCTTCGAGCATGTTCTGCATGTCGTCGACATCCTGGTTCAGGCTTTCGAGGTCGGGGTTGTTGCCGGCGAGCGCCAGTTGCAGCCGGAAGCGGGTCAGGATGGTCCGAAGGTCATGGCTGACGCCCGTGAGCATGGCGGTGCGCTGCTCGATCTGGCGTTCGATGCGTTCGCGCATCTGGATGAAGGCGAGGCCGGCGCGACGGATTTCGACGGCGCCGCGCGGGGCGAAGTCATCGATCTTCTGGCCCTTGCCAAAGTTTTCCGCCGCCTTGGTCAGCGCCAGGATCGGTCGGATCTGCCCGCGCAGGAACAGGATGGCGATCGACAGAAGCACCAGGGAAGCCGCGACCATCCAGACGATGAAGATATGGGTGTTGGATGCATAGGCCTGGTTGCGGCGAGCATAGACGCGCAGCATGCGACCGTCGTCGAGCTTGATGCGGATTTCGACGAGATTGGAATTGCCGACCGTGTCGATCCAGAAGGGGCGGCGGATCTGGTTGGAAATCTCCTCGCTCAGGATCTGGTCGAGGATCTCGAAAAAGGGCTTGGGCCGCGGCGGCGGCAGTTCGCCGCCCGGCTCGACGGAAATGCTGAGGTCGAGCTGGTCGCGGGCGATTCGGACGATTTCGGCGATGTCGCGATCGGCCGGGAAGGTGGCAATGAGATCGACGATGGCGGCGACGTCGCCGGTGACGGCGGCCGACAGGCGCTGCGTCACCAGTTGCCAGTGGCGCTCCATGAAGACGAAGGCGACGACCGACTGCAACAGCACCATCGGGATGATGACGATGAGCAGCGAGCGGGCGTAAAGGCCCATCGGCAGCCGCCGGCGCAGCCAGCGGGTGAAGCGCTTCCACGGGTTGTCGCTCGGGCCTGCCGCCTCGCGCCGGATGCTGTCAAAACTTGCCATTGGGTTCCGCTGCGCTCATCGAAGAGACCACCACTCCAAAGCGCGCCGCGACCTCGGGGGTTCGCTCCTTGCGCCTCAATTGCTTGTTTCCGCGCGCTTTTGCGCGCCATGTTTAGTCCACGCTCAACCTGTAGCCAATGCCGCGCACCGTCTGCAGCCAAACGGGATTGGAAGGATCGTCCTCGATCTTGCGCCTCAGACGGTTGATCTGGACGTCGATGGTGCGCTCGCCGACTTCGGCATCATCGCCGATCAGTTCGTGGCGCGGGATCGTCTCGCCGGCGCGCTGGGAAAACAGCGTCATGATTTCCTGCTCGCGGTCGGTGAGCCGAATGTGATCGGCGCCGCGGCGCAGTTCCTTGCGCACCACGGAGAAGGTGTAGGGGCCGAAGATCACCTGATCGACCTTGGGCGCCTGCGCCGGCTGGTTACGCCGGAGGATGTTGCTGATGCGCAGCACCAGTTCGCGCGGCTCGAAGGGTTTTGAGAGATAGTCGTCAGCGCCGGCCTCGAGGCCCTCGATGCGAGAATTCGATTCCGCCAGCGCCGTCAGCATCAGGATCGGCACGGTCTTGATCTGGCGCAGGCTCTGCGTCAGCGAAATGCCGCTTTCGCCGGGCATCATCACGTCGACGATCAACAGGTCGAAATCGAGACCGACCAGCTTGCGCCGTGCTTCATCGGCGTCGGCAGCGGTCGTGACGCGAAAGCCCTGTTCGACCAGATAACGGTTGAGCAGATCGCGGATACGCCTGTCGTCGTCGACGACCAGTAGATGCGCGGCATCGTCGGAGACTGTCGCTTTAGTTGTCATGCCTAGCTTTCCCCCGTCGCCCGCCGATTGCGGGCTTTCGACATTTCAGTCACCGGCGCCGTTCTTCATGCAGGCAAGGAAGCGTTTGACGGTTTCACGCGCGCCGGGTCCCGTCTTTGCCAATGCATGGGCTATGCGGCGGGACTGTGGCTCGGCCAGCGCACGGGCCAGCGCCTGGCCTTCCTCGGTGGTATAGAGCATGCGCTGCCGCCGATCCTCGGGCCCGGTGACCTGACGGATGTAGCCGGAATCGATCAACTGCTTGAGCACCCGGGCAAGGCTTTGCTTGGTGATCTTCAGCGTGTCGAGAAGGTTAGCGACCGTCATGCCGGGCTCACGGTCGACGAAGTGCAAGACGCGGTGATGCGCGCGGCCAAAACCGCCTTTTTCCAGGATAGCGTCCGGATCGGAGGTGAAGTCGCGATAGGCGAAGAAAAGCAGCTCGATGATTTCGAAGTCGATCGTATCATCGTCGTGCGCGACCGTGTCGCCCACATATCGGGTGTTTTCTTTGGATTGGCCGGCCACGCGGTCATTTCCTTTCAGCCAAGTTGCAACTTACGAAACAATCGTAAAAATACGTCAGCTTTATTGACATATTTTTACGGCGTTGGTAGCGTCCATGCTCGGTAAGCGAGACATTTGGCGGCGGTAACACCTCAGGAGGATATGCCGCGCCGCACTGATCGCAAATCCAAAATCTCGAAATTGAATTTTCCCACAATCAGTTTGCCGATAAACTGAAAGCGGGACGATAATCAACAGCAAGAATGGCGCACAAGCGCCGGAGGACGACATCATGGCAGCGGTTCCTTTCGATCAGTTGGACGGCGAAATCTGGTTCAATGGCGAGTTCGTCGCGTGGAAGGATGCCAAGATCCATGTGCTGACCCACGGTCTGCACTATGCGAGCGCCGTGTTCGAGGGCGAGCGCGCCTATGGCGGCCGGATCTTCAAGCTGACGGAACACAACCAGCGCCTTCACAACTCGGCCGACATCCTCGGCTTCAAAATCCCCTATTCGGTCGAGGAACTGGATGCCGCAAGCGTCGAGCTTCTGAAGCGTCAGGGCTTCTCCGAAGCCTATGTCCGGCCGATCGCCTGGCGCGGCAGCGAGATGATGGGCGTGTCTGCCCAGAACAACCGCATCAACGTGGCCATCGCCATCTGGCAGTGGGGCAGCTATTTCAACCCGACCGAAAAGCTCAAGGGCATTCGACTCGATATCGCCGAATGGCGCCGCCCGGACCCGAAGACGGCGCCGTCGAAATCGAAGGCCGCCGGCCTTTACATGATCTGCACGATCTCCAAGCACGCCGCAGAAGCCAAGGGCTATGCCGATGCGATGATGCTCGACTACCGCGGCCAGGTGGCCGAGGCGACCGGCGCCAACATCTTCTTCGTCAAGGACGGCGTCATCCATACACCGGTTCCGGACTGCTTCCTCGACGGCATTACCCGCCGCACGGTGATCGAGCTTGCCAAGCGCCGCGGCTACCAGGTGATCGAACGGGCGATCATGCCGGAGGAACTGTCCGGGTTCAGCGAGTGCTTCCTGACCGGTTCTGCCGCCGAGGTGACGCCCGTTTCCGAGATCGGCCCCTATCGCTTCACGCCTGCCACCATCTGCGAAACGCTGATGAACGACTACATGAAGGAAGTCTATCCGGTTGCCGCAGCGGCCGAATAACCAGCCATGACCTGAATGCAGAAAAGGCGGCCCCCGGCCGCCTTTTGTCTTGCTACGGATTTCGTTCGGAAGGCGTCAGGCTTGCTTGCCGAGGAACTGACCGACGATGCCGCTGAGCACACCACCGCCGACGAGGCTGCCAATCGCCTGCATGGCAAGACCGGTCGCGGCCGCTTCGCCGCCGAGCATCTGGATCAGGAATCCCCCACCGAGGCCGCCGATGGCGCCGACGATCGTTCGTGCGACGACACTGAATGCCCCTTGCTTCAATACTGCGCTGGCCGCGTTTCCGCCGGCCGCCCCCGCGATCAATTGGGTAATGATTGGCATTAATGCTTCCATTGATCCCTCCGTATCGAGGCTCGTCGAAGACGAGCCGCCCTATGCCGATGATCCGGCAAGGACAGGTTGAGACCGAATCTAGACTCTTGTCAATTTGGCCAAGTCACGGCCACCTTTCGCGAAGGCTTTGCTCGCTTCGTACTGGCGATGGTGCTTTTCGGGTTCTGCTGAGTGAAACACGACAGAATTACTACAGCGCTTGAGAACCGGCATGGTCATGCGTGGCTATAGACGTCGGTGATTCGCTGCAGCGCAAACGAAAACTCCAGCGACCAAAGGCCGCTGGAGTTGGTTCGTGTATTTCCTCTCGGGCGGGCGCGTCTCGCTTATCGATAGACGTAGACAATACGGCGCGTCGCCGGCTCGACCAGGACCGGCTGGCCGTTGATGCTGGCATAGTCGTAGGTGTAGTCGGGCACGCGGCGAACTTCGACTGTTTGCGGCAGTTCGGCACCGACCACGACTTCACCGTCGAGGTAGACGGTATCGCCCGGATTGGTGGTGATGTAGGTGCGCACCGTATCCGGCGGTACGATCGGGTCGACCTCTTCGACAGGGCCGAGCAGTTCGTCGCCGGGTGCGGGCATCGGCGGATCGCCAGCCTGCGCCTCATAGGTGACGACAGGCACTGCCAGGTCGGACCGTCGATCCTGGACAACCACCGCAGCGCCGCCGAGATCGGAGGTCAGATATTGGGCATAGACCCAGCCGCGCAGGCCGTTGACGTCGATGCGGCACCACTTGCTGCCTTCGATGCAGCCGTCAAGGACAGCGGTACTGCCGCGCGTGGCCAGACCAACGGTCGGATATTGCGGGCCGGGGCCGGCGCGGACATTGAGGTCGGTGACGGTGGTGGCGGTCATGGCAGCGAAGGCGGCCGAGCCGGCTACGAGTACGAAACCCGCGGCCGCGGCAGTTCGCAACAGGGGGCGGGTAAGGTTCTTCATCATTATGCTCCTTCTTTTTGGCTGAGGGGCAAACGCGGCGCCGGTGGGGATGTTCCCTTGGGAACGTCACGAAATATGAAGATGCGACATACTGAGACTGCAGCGGTTCAATCTGCATTTGTGTGAGGGAACCGTTTCGCGATCGAGGTGTTTTCCTGTCCATGTCGGGCCGGTGCCCGAGGGAAACGATCGGCGATTTGCCCGCGCAACAAAGACGAGCTCGGGCAGGAGAGGGAGGTTCAATGTCGACTACAACTGCTAATCCGGGAAACCCAGCCGTCAACGGATTGCGTCCGGTAGTGGCCATCGTCGTGGCCGCCGAGCTTTTGATCTCAGCCCTGTTGCTGACGACCGTGCAATTCCCGACGCCTCTGCCTCCATCAGCGCAAATTGCAAGCCTGCGCTAAAGCGCATTGTGACATCCGGGATTCGCGCGCTGCGCTTTAAGCTCTTGTTTTTGCGCATGTCATGATCGCGACGCCGCCGATCATTTTCATACGACATGCGTTAATTCGCGCTGTGCCTGATGTCATTTGGCGCTATAGCTGTGCCAACGACATCTGAGCGAGGCGCTGACGGCATGCTACAAGCGGGCATCATCCCGGTTACCCATTTCCAGCAGAACTGCACGGTTCTCTTCGACGCTGAAACCAAGGAAGGCGTGATCGTCGATCCTGGCGGCGACGTCGATGTGATCCTGCAGACCATCAAGGAAAACGGCATCACGCTGAAGGCGATCTGGCTGACACACGGCCATATCGACCATGCCGGCGGCGCCAAGGAACTGAAGGAAGCGCTGGGGCTTTCGATCATCGGTCCGCACAAGGACGATCTGCCCCTTCTGTCGCGGCTGGAAGAGCAAGCCGAGAAATTCGGCCTGGCGATGAAGGTGGAAAACGTCGTTCCTGACCAGTGGTTGGAGGACGGCGATACGGTTTCCTTCGGCAACCATGTGTTCGAAGTGCTGCATTGCCCCGGTCACGCGCCCGGCCATGTGGTCTATTTCAACCGGGTGCAGAATTTCGCCCATGTCGGCGATGTGCTGTTTCACGGTTCGATCGGCCGCACCGATCTGCCCGGCGGCAACCATCAGCAACTGCTCGATTCGATCCGCGACAAGATCCTGCCGCTCGGCGATCAGGTCGGCTTCATCTGCGGGCATGGCCCCGGCGGCCAGATCGGCGAGGAGCGGCGCACCAATCCTTATTTGCGTGGTCTCTGACGACGTCGGCAGGCATTGACTGACGGTAACGAAAAAAGCGCATGCCTCGAGTGAGACATGCGCTTTTTGTTTGTTCGCTCGGCTGGCTTTGGGATCAGCCGGCGTTGCAGAAGTAGCTGCGGCCGTCGTAGCCACGGAAGGTGCCGTTGTCAGGGTTGAACGAGCGGTAACGCTGCGAGCAATACCTGTACCAGGACGGGGTCCAGGGCTCGAGCGAGCCGTAACCGCCGCCGCCATAGTTGTCGACGACCACAGGACGCGGGCGATAGACGGGGCGCGGACGGTAGACCGGGCGCGGTTCATAGTAATCGGGTTCCGGGTCGATGTAGACGCGCTCGCTGTAGCGGGGCTGCGAAGCGATCGCGCCGCCAATGATCACGCCGGTCGCCAGGCCAAGTGCGCCGAGTGCAACGGCGTCACCGTTGTCATGGTGCCGGTGGCGGTTCCAATCACCCGCCTCAGCCGTGCTGAGGGTCGGGAGAACCGAGGCGGCGGCGATGACCGAGAGAACCGTCGCTTTGATGAACTTGTTCATGGCTTCAATCCTGTGCATGGACCGGAGCGGTTCCGGCCTTCATGATGAAAGAAGGTTAACCGCGCCAAACTGAACGGGGCCTGAACAAAAAAACCCGGCATCGCTGCCGGGCTTCAACTTGAATCTTTCAGCAGAACCGGTGTTAGCCGGAGACCTGCAGGTTGACCGCCTTCGGGCCTTTGCCGCGGCGATCCGGTTCGGTGTCGAAGCTTACCTTCTGATTTTCCGACAGGCCGTTCAGGCCGGAAGCCTGGACAGCAGAGATGTGTACGAAGATATCCGCTCCACCGTTGTCAGGCTTGATGAAACCAAAGCCTTTGTCGGTGTTGAAGAATTTTACAGTGCCAGTTTCGGCCATGCGTCAGGTCCTTTTCTCTCCACCCGTTTGACGGACGGGTAGCATTGCAGTTTGCCCGGTTGGGCGTTGGGCAGGCAGTTCTCGATATTTGAGGAAAGGTTCCTGTTACCGCAGCCAGCCATCGGAAAGGTTGCAAACATGCGTCCCCCCAGTCTGGCCACCCGGAGTTTTTGCGTCTCCGGCCCGCTATTATTTCAAGATCTTCCCGTGCTCGTAGATTGCCCGAACAGAGTAAGATTGATGGGTTTATTTTGAATTGGCAAGCAAAACTTTTTAGAAGTGGTATTGCGTCTTGCCATTGCTCAAAATTCGGTCAGTTGCGGTTTTTTCAGGTGATATCTAGGATGCATCGCAAGCTGTTGAAATCACAGCTTTTTGAACGAATGTATCGAGAAGTTGAGTGAATTGCGCCCAATTTTGCCGCAAGAGTCGTGGCCGCCATCGGCGCGCTGTATGCAGCATAAATTCGCAACTGACTGATATGTTTGAAGCTTCTTGCCATCGCGCTGTCCCGACCCGAGGCTTCATTCTTCGTTGCAGAAAACATGCAAGTAATAATGGAAAAATTCTGCAACGTACGGAAGCGTTTCAAAGTCAAGCAACAGCTTTCCCGGTGGGAGCAGTGACAAGTAACGCAGCAGTTCAGTACCCGTCAAATTCAACGGTTATAGTTCTGCCTGTCTCCCGACAAGGGCGTGTCGCGCCTCAGGCAGGAGCCTGCGCGCGCCGGTTCTTTGTCAGCTCCGGCACGATTTCCACCACCAGCATCGCTGCAAAAATGATGGCGCAGCCGACATAGCCGATGGGCGTGATGATCTCGCCAAGCAAAAGCACACCGAAGAAGGCCGCAAACAGCGCCTCGCTCGACAGGAAGATCGCTGCCTGCGGCGCCGTGGTGTAGCGTTGGCCGACGACCTGGCAGATGAAGGCGACGCCGCTCGAGAAGATGCCGGCATAGAGGATTTCCGGCAGCGCGCCCTTCACTGCCTCCATGCTCAAGGGCTCGATCGCCAAGGCGACGACACAGCCGAGCACAGCGCACACGGCGAACTGCGTCATCGACAACAGCATCGGACGGCCGCTGCTGGGGGCGAAGATGCCGACCAGCATCATCTGCAGTGCCCAGAAGAGAGCGCACACGACGGTCAGATAGTCACCGCCGGTCAGGCTCGACAGCGCCCCGCCGCTCAGCAGGAAAATGCCGAACAGCGCCATCAGTGCGCCAGGCCAGATGATCCAGTGCGGCTTGCGGCGGAGGAAGATCACCGTCAGCACCGGGACGAAAACGACGTAAAGGCCGGTCAGAAAACCGGAATTGGTGACGCTGGTGGTCAGCAGTCCATATTGCTGGGTGACTGCGCCGGCGAAAAGCGCAAGTCCGACAAACGCGAAATTGCGCACAGTCGTGCCGGTCAAAGGCTGTGGTGCCCGCCGGGTTTCGACGATGGCAAGCGGCAGCGCGACCAGCGTCGCGATGGCAAAACGCAGTGTGATGAACCAGAGAGGGCCGATCGCCTGCATCGCCGTCGATTGGGCGACGAAACCGGCACCCCAGATGGCGCCGGAAAACAGCAGGAACAGATTGGCCTGAACGCGGGTCATGATTGCATCTCCTCAGATGCATCGCCGTCTATCAGTTGCGATTTTCCCGGGCAAGGCTCATCGTCGCGGGCCGAGCTGCGCGAAATGCCGGGAACGCCTGCGATGACGGGGAGGTGGAGATGGTCGAGAGCGGTTATTCCGGGACACCGCTTGTCCGCAAGCTTGGCTTGAGGGACGGCCAGTCAGCGCTGTTGCTTGGTGTTCCCGGTGATCTGACCGAGATTGCTGGCTTTGCCGGGTTTGCCAGTTGCGAAACCTCAATCGACGGTTTGGCGTCACGCCGGCACGATTACATTCACGCCTTTGCGGTGGAGAGGGCGGAGCTCGACGCGTTGGCACCGCGGCTTGCCGCAAGCCTGAAGGCCAAGGGCATGATGTGGATCTCATGGCCGAAGCGCGCATCGAAGGTTCCGACCACGCTGACCGAAGATGGATTGCGCGAGATCTTCCTGCCACTCGGGCTCGTCGACACCAAGGTCTGTGCCGTCGATGCGGTCTGGTCCGGATTGAAGTTCATGTTCCGTAAGGACGTTCGCGCCGGTCTCTGATCTTCATTGAGGATCTACTGCGTCGGTGCCCTTGAGACCCTGAGCAGCGCGCCGTCTTCCTCGTCCGTCAGCATGAGCAGTGCGCCGTCCGGAGCGACGACGACATCGCGGATGCGGCCGAACTCGCCGTCGAACAGCCGCTCTTCGGCGGTGACTGCGCCGGTGTCGTCCCGTTCCAGCCGGGCGAGCAGCTGGTACTTCAACGCTGCGACAAGCAGGCTGCCGTCCCACTCCGGAAACATCTTGCCGCGGTAGACCGCAAGCGCGCCCGGCGCAATCGAGGGGTCCCAATAGTAAAGCGGCTGGTCGAAGCCGTCCTTTGCCGTGCCTTCGCCGATCTCGGCGCCGGAATAGTCCTTGCCGTAGGTGATCACTGGCCAGCCGTAGTTGTGGCCGGCTTGCGGGTTGTTGACCTCGTCGCCGCCGCGCGCGCCGTGTTCCACGGTCAAAAGCGTGCTGTCCTTCGGGTCGAAGGCGATACCTTGCGGATTGCGATGCCCCTTCGACCAGAGTTCAGGCAGGCCCTCGGTGCCGCCGCGATAGGGGTTGGCGGCGGGAATGCTGCCGTCGGCGTTGATATGCAGGATGGCGCCGGCATGATCATGCAGATCCTGGGCGCGGTCGCGATCGCCGCGGTCGCCGATGCCGAAGAACAGGCTGCCATCCGGCGCAATGGCGATGCGCGAGCCGAAATGCTGGCCCTTGCGGGTCAGCTTGTTCATGCGGAAGAGTTCCTTGACGCCGGTGAGGCTTTTGTCGTCTGCCGCCAAGGTCGCCCTTACCAGTGCCGTGCCAAAGCCGCCGTCGCCATTGGCCGAAAGCGTCAGGTAGAGCGTGCGGCTGGTGACAAAGTCGGGGGCGAGCGCAATGTCGAGCAGGCCGCCCTGGCCCTGTTCTGCGACCTCAGGCACGCCCGTCAGCGGTGCCGAGGCCTTGCCGTCGCGAATGATGCGCAGCCGACCGGCGCGCTCGCTGACGATATAGCCGCCATCCGGCAGGACTTCGACCGACCACGGGTGCTCAAGCCCGGCGGCCAGCGTCTCGACCAGCACGTCGCCGTGCTGGGAGGGGAATTCCCGCGTTTCCTGCGCAAAGGCGGCAAAAGGAGCGGCCGACAAAAGCAGGCCGGCCAGGAGCGGCAATGCACGAACGGCCCGCGCCATGCGCGTTGAATCCAGCCTTGATGCCCGCGTCTGCCGCATTCGCTCTCTCCGATCCGTTCATGCCGTTGCATGGCAAGCTGGAGCGGTCGGCCGGTTCGTTCAAGTCAAATCGGATCAAAAAGGCTTTATTTCGAGATCGAGCCCGTGGTCAGCGGCACCGGATGCTGCTCGCCCACCAGTTCGGCCGTCACGATGTAGCGCATCGGTCCGGGCTCGATCGCATCGAAAGGGAAGCAGGTGGCGAGCGCCAGATTGTGGCCGCTGGCGGCAGCATTGATGCCGCTTTCGTCCCAGCGTGCGACACGGCCTTGCCCGGCGCGGAACAGAAAGCGCCGGCCGTCCTTGCGGGTCAACACCAGCAGATCGCCGGCCGACACATCCTTCAGCCAGCGGAAATGCGTGTCGCGGTGGGCGGCGATGACGGCAGTGCCTTCGTCGCCGGGAAGGGGGGTGTTGGTGAGCCAGGCCGGCCCGAAGGCAAGCGCCTGGCCGCTAGCGCCCTTCAGCACGATCGCCGAACGGTTGAGGCGCGGCGCCATGATTTCCGCCGTCGTTTCGAAGTCGGCCCAGGGCCAGGGTTTGCCGTTGGCCTCGCCGTGCAGCTGCGCCTCGAAACTCTTCTTCAAGAGCACCTGCGAGACCTCGGCCTTGGCCTTCATGTAAAATCCCTTGCCGACCAGCATGAGGCCGGCAAGTGCAAACAGCGCGATGATCGCGACGACGATGGTCTCGATCGCCGAGAGACGGGCGAGGAAGCCCGGGCGCGGCCCGGGCAGGTCGTCGTCAGCGGCCATGGCGTCGAACCCCTGCGATGACGAGGACGGCAATCTGGCCGCGCCAGAAGATGAAGGTGCTGCCGGCAACAAGCGAGAAGGCGAGCAGCATCAGGCCGATGAGGATCTGCTTGTCCGCCTCGGTCGCCGTCTGCGGCAGGTTCACCTGGTTGTTGGCTTCGGCAAGCAGGCCGGCTGCACGCGCCGTCGGCGCCGCCAACATGCGGTCGGCGGTGAGCATCGCGAGCTTCGTCTGGCTTTCGCTCGAAGCTTCCCGCTCGTCGATCGTGTCGGTTGCGTCGGGCGCAATTGCATCGGGTTTCTCGCCAAAAACCTTGCCGAAGTCCCAGCCGGCCGGAAGGTTGAGCGGCACGTCGGTTGCCGTCAGGTTTTCGCCGGCGGGCCGCGATGGCGTGGCATCGACGGCGACGAGGCTGGTGACGCGCGAGACCAGGTGGTGGGCAAGGGCGACGGTTTCGATCTGCCTGTCGAGCGATGCGGGGTCGGCGATGGCCGACGCGCTTGCCTCGAGATCGTCGATCTTGCGTCGGGCCCAGAGCTTGGCGATGCCTTCGCCGTTTGCCGCCTTGGCGATATCCATCTCGACGCGAAAGGGCTGGTCGCCGGCCTTGCCGACGATGCGCAGCTTGCCGTCCGGCGACATACCGTCGAGTTCGGCCGTCAGCACGACCGGCTCGCCGCGATAGAGATCGGGCATCGGGTTGGGCGTGATATCGCCGGAAGCAGCGCCCTCGAAGCTCGCGGAGATATCGGTCATGACGGGGCTTTCGAGCTTGGTGAAGAGCTCGCCCATGCGCGCGGCCACCTGGCTTTCCGAGCCGATCAACGTGAAGGTGCCGCGACCGTATTCGGCGGCCTTGGTCATGAAGTGGCTGTTGGGCGCCGAACCGATGCCGACCGTGAAGACGCGGGCGTCGCCGCGGTTCTTCTGGATCTCCTGGAAGAGCTGACCTTCATTGCCGATGGCGCCGTCGGTGAGGAACACCACCTGGCGAAGCGCGCCCGGTGCGACGGGGCCCTGCGTGCGCAGGGCCGCTTCCAGCGCCGGCAGCATTTCCGTGCCGCCATCGGCGGTCAGGCCGCGCACGAAGGCGATGGCATCCTCGCGCTTGTCGGGCGTCGCCTCGATGAGCCCAGGGAAATGCACGGTCATCGTGTCGTCGAAGCGGATGACGTTGAAGCGGTCCTCCGGCTTCAACCGCGAGATCGCCAGCGCCAGGCTTTCCTTTGCCTGCTCCATCGACGGGCCGGCCATCGAGCCGGAATTGTCGATGACGAAAACCACCTCGCGCTTCACCGGCTTGTCGGTCTCGGTCGCTGCGACCGGCGGGGTGACAAAGGACAGGAGATAGGTCTTGCCGCCGACGGTCTCGCGGAAGAGACCGGCATAGGGGCTCTGGCCTTCGACTGCCTTCCAGCTGAGTTCAAAATCCCTGTCGGCAGGAACGCTTCCCGCTTTCAGCGTGATCTTGCGCGTCAGCTGGTCCAGCGTGGTCGTTTCGATTTCATGAAAGGCGGAGGTCACCTCGGCGATCGGGAAGCCCGCCTTCAGATTGACCGTCAGCGTCACCGGGTTGATCCTGGCGTTTTCGCTGGGGTCCAGCACCGGCGGTTCGATTTTTGCGCGATCGGGAACCGGGTCGCTGACGGCATAGCCGGAGCGGCTGTCGAGATCGACGGTCTGGACGATCGGCTGCGGATTGTAGCGCGGCGCCACCACCATCGGGAAACGGAAGCTGAAGGCGTCGTTCGACTGGCGCACGCCGCTTTGATATTCGATCTGCACCACCACCGTTTCGCCCGGGCCGATATTGGCGACCTGGTTGGTAAAGAGATTGGGGCGCTGCTGTTCCAGAAGTGCTGCCTTCTTGCCCTCGGCCTTGGCCTGCTCGTAGATTTCCTTGGCCGCCTGGCGCGGTTTGATCTGGCCTTCGATGAAGCGGTCGCCGATCTGCATCTTCAGGGTATCGACGGCGGAATCGTCAGGAAGCGGGAAGACATAGGTGCCTTCGACCCAGCCCTTGCTCGGGTTCTGGAACCGCTGCGTGACGCGGGTGCGCATGATCGGGCCGTTGACGTCGATCTCGACATCTGTCGCAAGGCGCGGCGCCTCGACGAAATAGCCCGGTTCCTTCGACGGAAAGAGCAGGGCGCCGGTGCCCATGTCGTTGGGCCTGACATAGCCGGCCATCTGCTCCGGCCTGGCGTTTGCCGTCTGGGCTGAGGCCTGGGTCATCAAGCCGAGGATCATCACGATGCAGGCGGCGAGCGCTGCAAGCGCCAGATACATGCCCCAGCGCGCTTCGTTCTGCCGTGTCCGTGATTCAGCAATTTCGTCGTCGAGAAACATTGCATACCCCCGTGATGCGATGCGATCGGATCATGCGAGGAAAGGCCCGGAAACCGGCTGTTGCTGGACGGAATTGCGGCGGACCGCGACAGTTGTCGTGGCTAAATTATGGCTTTTGCAAAAATGCCGAAATCCGCTGTTTTTTCTGAATAAATTAATGCCGAGGAACGTTCTTGGTCGATGGTATTGCTGGGTCACGAAGTCCCGGATGGAGCCGAGCTTTGGCTGCGGGCATTGAGACATATCCATCCCGTCGTAGTTGTCGACAGATCCGAAGGGAGTATCGACGGACTATCGTCATCGCTGATCGCACTCATGAAACTTTGTCATGGTGACGCATTTTGCCCGCATTCGCGCGGTTTTTCAGGCGCTGGCGCTTGCAAGACCGGGCGTCTTTCGACATAGACCTAACCGCTATGGAGCCTGACTTTTTCGTTCCGTAGCGCTCACCGCGTCTCGAAACGATCAGGACCTTTCATCATGGCCTTCCTTGCCGATGCCCTTTCCCGTGTAAAGCCTTCCGCCACCATCGCCGTTTCGCAGAAAGCCCGCGAGCTGAAAGCGAAGGGACGCGACGTGATCGGCCTTGGGGCAGGGGAGCCGGATTTCGATACGCCTGACAATATCAAGAAGGCGGCGATCGACGCGATCAACCGCGGCGAGACGAAGTACACGCCGGTATCGGGCATTCCGGAACTGCGCGAAGCGATCGCCAAGAAATTCAAGCGCGAGAACAACCTCGACTACACTGCCGCCCAGACGATCGTCGGTACCGGCGGAAAGCAGATTCTTTTCAACGCCTTCATGGCGACGCTCAACCCGGGCGATGAAGTCGTCATCCCGGCGCCCTACTGGGTTTCCTACCCGGAGATGGTGGCGCTGTGCGGCGGCACGCCGGTGACCGTTTCGGCGACGCAGGAGAACAACTTCAAGCTCCAGCCTGCAGACCTGGACAAGGCGATCACGCCGAAGACCAAGTGGTTCATCTTCAATTCGCCGTCCAACCCGTCGGGTGCTGCCTATAGCCATGCCGAACTGAAGGCGCTGACCGACGTCCTGATGAAGCACCCGCATGTCTGGGTGCTGACCGACGACATGTACGAGCACCTGACCTATGGCGACTTCAAGTTCGCGACCCCCGTCGAAGTCGAGCCCGGCCTCTACGACCGCACGCTGACCATGAACGGCGTCTCCAAGGCCTATGCCATGACCGGCTGGCGCATCGGCTATGCAGCCGGCCCGCTTCAGCTGATCAAGGCCATGGACATGATCCAGGGCCAGCAGACCTCGGGCGCCACCTCCATCGCGCAGTGGGCTGCCGTCGAGGCGCTCAACGGTACGCAGGACTTCATCCCCGAGAACAAGAAGATCTTCGAAGGTCGTCGTGATCTCGTGGTGTCGATGCTGAACCAGGCCAAGGGCATTGCGTGCCCGACGCCGGAAGGCGCCTTCTACGTCTATCCGTCCTGCGCTGGCCTGATCGGCAAGACCGCACCGTCGGGCAAGGTCATCGAGACCGACGAAGACTTCGTCTCCGAGTTGCTCGAAGCCGAAGGGGTTGCCGTCGTGCACGGCTCGGCCTTTGGCCTTGGCCCGAACTTCCGCATTTCCTATGCGACCTCGGAAGCGCAGCTCGAGGAAGCCTGCCGCCGTATCCAGCGCTTCTGCGGCGCCTGCAAGTAATCTTGAGGCATTGCATGCAATAGAAAAAGCCCGCCGGAAACGGTGGGCTTTTTTGCTGGCAAAACGATTCAACAAGCGGTCAAACTGATTCAATCCTGCCGGTTAAGGCGCTGAAATCAATTTAGATCTGCCTTTTGTCTAGGCGCCGGGAACCTCGTCGTCGCCGACGACGCCGCCCTCGCTTTCGAGGATGGAGAGGCGCCGCGCCTCGGAGCGGGTGAACTTCAGGCAGACACCGATACCGCGCTCGCCTTCCGGCAGAAAAATGGCGCCGGCATTTTCGAGCGCATGCGTGAGCGACAGAATCACTGCGCCGTCGGGCTTTTCCAGCTTGCGCTCGAACTTGAGGATCGTGTCTTCATCGACGCCGGAAAAGCTCGCCAGCATCTCGCGCGAAATTTCGATCAGCGCCCGGGCGGCGCGGCACTGTGGACCTGTAATCATCGTCACCTCCAGTTGCGGTGAGGATGCGCGATGGCCTGCGACGGGTCAACCGCAGGCAAACGACGCGCGAGCTTTCTACCGCGGACCGTTGCTGCACCGCTCGGCTGAGGCGACATTTCGAGGTGGCTCCGCCGGGCCTTCATCGCCACCAGCCCCGTGGAAGACTGCGCGCTACTTCGCCCTCATCACCTCGATGATGCCGGAGATCTCGTCGGTCCCGAAGCCGCCGGCAAGGCGCTTTTGCGCCAGCCTTTCCATCGGCTCCATGAACGCCGGATCGATGCCCTGACTTCTGCTTGCGGTAACGATGTTGGTGATCGCCACCGATTGCATCGCTAGGTTCGACATCACGTCGCGGGCATGATCGCCGCTGTCGATCCGTTCGGCATAGTCGGGTAGCGCCGTCATCATCGCGGCGAGCCACGGCTCGACGAGGGGCAGGAACTGCTTTGCCGTGACGCCGACGCTGCCGGCAAGCGCCGTTGCGTGCAGATAACCGCCAAAGAGGCCGTACATCGCTGACAGCAAGGCGAGGTCGTTGACCGCAGCGAAGATGGGATCTTCGCCGAGATAGTGGCTCTGGCCGAAGGCGGCCAGTTGCTCCTTGGCGCCCTCGAATGCATCGGCGCTGCCGCTATAGAGAATGAAGGCGTGCGGTGAGCCGATCATCGGCGGCGTCGCCATGATGCCGCCATCGAGATAGCGCGCGCCGTATCCTTCAAGCCGGGCCGCGATGGCCCGGACTTCATCCGGACGACCGTTCGTCAGGTTGACGACGGTCTTGTTGGCAAGCATCGGGCCGACGTCGGCGAGCGTGGCGTCCACGGCGGCATAGTCGGTGAGGCAAAGGATGATCAGATCGCTTGCCGCGATGGCTTCAGAGACCGTTTTGGCCCGGCGGGCACCGCGGGCAACGAGCGCATCAGCCCGTGTCTGCGTGCGGTTCCAGACGGTCATGACATTGCCTGCGTCGATGAGGGCGTTGTCGAGTGCCGTGCCCATCGCGCCGAGGCCGAGGATGGAGATGGTTTTGGACATCGTGCTTCTCCGCTCCTGCGCGCTTCAGGCCGCTGGCGACAGTTGCTGGCCGAGGCCGCCGTCGACCGTCAGTCTTGCGCCTGTCGTAAACGTCGCGTCGAAGGCGAGGAACAGCACGGCCCGGGCCACTTCGTCGGCGGTGCCGTTGCGGCCCATCGGCGTGATCGCGTCGCCCAGCGCCTTGAACTCGGCGCGCTCGGCATCGGTGACGCCGGCAACACCCTTGGTCGGCGTGTCGATGAAGCCTGGGCTGACCGAGTTCACCCTGATGCCGCGCGGCAGGAGTTCGGCGGCAAAGACCGAGGCAAAGGAGATCAGCGCTGCCTTGCTGCCGCTATAGACAGCCATGCCCGCATGACCGCCGATATCGGCAACGGACGAGGTGAAGACGATCGAGCCGCCGTCGCGGATCAACGGTGCCAATCGCTGGACGGTGAAGAAGGCGCCCTTGGTGTTGATGGTGAACTGGCGATCATAGGAGGCCTCCGTCACCTGGTCGAACGGTTCAAGCAGCGATGTGCCGGCGTTAACGTGCAGCAGGTCGATCGAGCCCAGCTTCTGGCCGACCGTCGCTCCGAGCACGGCGATCTCGCCGAGATCGGAAATGTCGGATTTCACCGCATGGACGCGCGACCCGAAGCGCTCCTGAATTCTCGCGAGGTTCGCCTCGTTGTTGCCGGTCAAAAGCACCTCGGCGCTGCCGTCGACGAGCCGCTCGACGGTTGCCAGACCCATGCCGTGCGTGCCGCCGATGACGACGGCTTTCTTGTTCTGATAGATACCCATCTTCTCTTCCTTCGATATCAGGTTTCGATGATGAAGAGATAGTTTCGTGGACGATATTGCGTAAGTGAGGCAAATGTGGATCTATCGTCTACATTTGTAGACATTGGAAGCTGCGATGCGCAATCTCAACGACTTCATCGTCTTTGCCCATGTGGTCGACCACAAGGGGTTCGCACCGGCGGCGCGCGCACTCAATGTGCCGAAATCGACGCTGAGCAAACGCGTGGCCGAACTGGAAAAGACGCTCGGTGTCCGACTGATCAACCGCACGTCGCGCCGCTTCACCGTCACCGAAATCGGGGAGGACTTCTATCGCCATGCCGCGGCGATGCTGATCGAGGCGGAAGCGGCCGAAGCCATCGTCAAGGGGCGGCTTGCCGAGCCGAGCGGCACGGTCAGGATCACCGCCTCGGTTCCGACGGCGCAGATGATGCTGGCCGGCCTCCTGCCGCCACTGGCGCAGACCTATCCCAAGATGCGGGTGATGCTGCACGCGACCGATCGCTTCGTCGATGTGGTGCAGGAGGGCTTCGACATCGCCGTGCGCGATCACTTCGCTGCCTTACCCGATTCCGGCATGGTGCAGCGGCGGGTGGCAACGGACGCCATCTGGCTGGTGGCGGCGCCGGCCTATCTGGAAAGCCGCGGGCGACCGCGTGAACCCAGCGACCTTTCACGCCATGACGGGCTTCTGGCCTCCTTGACCGCAGAGGGATGGACGATGCGCAACGACGCTGATGTGGTCGTCCGGGTTCGCCCCGAGCCCCGCTTCGTCGCGGACGAATCCCATGTGCTTTGCGCAGCCGCCGTTTCCGGCCTCGGCATCACCGCACTGCCGCGGAAAATCTGCCGGGCGCAAATCGAGGCGGGCAGCCTCGTGCGTGTCCTGCCTGATTGGGAAGCAGGCAGCGTCACGACGACGCTTTTGATGCCGCACCGGCGCGGTCAATTGCCGTCGGTGCGCGCCGTAGTCGATTTCATTGCCGCGCGTCTGGCCGCTGGGTGAGGGGGCGGCGCTCAAAACCTGTGCTCCAAAAGAAAAGGCCCGCACGGAGCGGGCCTTCAAAACTTGTCTTCGTCGCGCGCTTAGCGCTCGGCGAGTGCCGGCTCGCCCTTCTTCTCGCGCACGAGGTTCATGAACCGGCGGAAGAGGTAGTGGCTGTCCTGTGGACCCGGCGAGGCTTCCGGGTGGTGCTGCACCGAGAACACCGGCTTGCCGGCGACGCGCAGGCCGCAATTGGTGCCGTCGAACAGCGAAATATGAGTCTCTTCAACACCTTCCGGCAGCGACTTCGAATCGACCGCGAAGCCGTGGTTCATCGAGACGATCTCGACCTTGCCTGTCGTGTGATCCTTGACCGGATGGTTGGCGCCATGATGGCCCTGGTGCATCTTCTCGGTCTTGCCGCCGAGCGCCAGCGCCAGCATCTGGTGACCAAGGCAGATGCCGAACACCGGAATGTCGCTCTTCAAGAGGTCCTGAATCACCGGCACGGCATACTCGCCGGTGGCGGCCGGGTCGCCCGGGCCGTTGGAGAGGAAGATGCCGTCCGGCTTCTGGGCAAGCACCTCTTCGGCGCTCGTCGTTGCCGGCATCACGGTGACGCGGGCGTTGAGGCCCGTGAAGAGGCGCAGGATGTTGCGCTTGACGCCGTAGTCGAGCGCCACGACGTGGTACTGGGCCTCTTTCTCGCCGAGAGTCGAATAGCCTTCGTCCCAGACCCAGGGCTTCTCGGTCCACTGCGAAGACTGGCCTGACGTGGCGACCTTGGCGAGGTCGAGGCCTTCGAGCCCGCTCCAGGCCTTGGCTTCCTTCTTCAGCGTTTCGATGTCGAAGACGCCGGAGGGGTCGTGGGCGATGACGGCGTTGGGCATGCCGTTTTCGCGGATCCAGGCGGTCAATGCGCGCGTGTCGATGCCGCAAAGGCCGATGATGCCGCGTGCCTTCAGCCAGGCGTCGAGGTGCTTGACGGAGCGGTAGTTCGACGGCTCGGTGATGTCGGCCTTGAAGATGACGCCAACCGCGCCGTGGCGGGCTGCCGGCGTCAGGTCTTCGATGTCCTCGTCATTGGCGCCGATGTTGCCGATATGCGGGAAGGTGAAGGTGACGATCTGGCTGAGATAGGAAGGGTCCGTCAGGATTTCCTGGTAGCCGGTGAGCGCCGTGTTGAAGCAGACTTCCGCCTGCACCTTGCCGGTTGCGCCGATGCCCTTGCCTTCGATGACGGTGCCATCGGCAAGAACGAGCAAAGCGGTGGGTTTTTCAGTGGTCCATGCGGGTGTCGCGGTCATCGTTCCTATCCCGTTGTGGCGTGGAGCGCGGGGCTTGAAAACCCGGCGGCTGATCGCCATTTCATGTGCTCAGGCATGGACGCGCGGAATCCCCGCGAAAAGTGCTCACATGCCGATGTCGTGCAGATGCGGGAAAATAGCCAAAGCGCTAAGCCCGGTCAACCGGTCGCTGTGAATTGTCCGGAAATAAAATTCCTTATAATTCAAGCGGTTGTGTAATCCGTTTGATTGCACCTGCCACACTGGTTTAAGACGACCACAACATTGACGCATCGAACCGGTTCCGGGCAAGAGCACCGCGGGCCGGCTTCGACATGGAGAAAGACATGCGCGACCAGTTCGCTGAGGTACTGAAAGAAGCCCTGAAGGCCAAGGACACGCGGCGCACCTCGACCGTGCGGCTGATCCAGGCTGCGATCAAGGATCGTGATATCGCCAACCGAGGCCTGGGCAAGGATCCTGTTGGCGACGACGAGATCCTGCAGATCCTCGCCAAGATGATCAAGCAGCGCGAGGAATCTGCCCGCATGTACGATCAAGGCGGCCGGCCTGAGCTTGCCGAGCAGGAGCGCCAGGAAATCGTCATCATCAACCAGTTCCTGCCGGTCCAGCTGCCCGAGGATAAGGTCAGGGAACTCTGTGCTTCGGTGATCCAGGAAACCGGCGCGCACGGGCTTCGCGACATGGGCAAGTGCATGAACGCGCTCAAGGAGCGTTATCCCGGCCAGATGGACTTCGCCAAGGCTTCCGGCCTGGTCAAGGACCTGTTGAAGTAACCGACAGCGCCCGCTCTTTTGCAGCGGGCGCCGTTGCGGCACCGAGGGTGCCGCCGAGCCCTTCATAGGCCTGATCGATCAGCGCGAATTTCTCCGCCTGATAATCCCAATACTCCCGGATGAAGTCCTTCGACAGCCAGAGGCTGCCGCGCCCGGGCGTCCCATCCCACCCCATGCTTCCCAATTCCGTCGCCTTGCCGAAGATGCGTTTGAGATGCGTCTTGGAGATCATGAAGCGTTCGCTGAGATCGCTTGATGACACGGCGCCGATTTCGGCTCTTTGGACATCCGGATCGAAGACGGCAATGCGCGAGAACAGGTCGTCCATGACGACGCCGCCGGAATTGACCCAAGTGAAGAGATCGAAGGTCGGGCCCGGGCGGCGAACCCGATCGTTACCGACAAGGCCATGGGCGATGGCGGGCTGCAGCCGGGCAAATAGATCGGGCGTTTGCTCGAGTGAACGCGCCCTTGCGCCGCCGTCGAGCGCGTCCAAAATCGTCAGGTGGGCTTGCAGCCATTTCCAGACATAGTCGAGAGCGGCCTCGGTCGGCTCCAGAGGCCGGGCTCGCTTGTCCGGCCGGTCGGCGATATGGCGGGCGAAACGATAAGCGACCATCTCCTGCGTGAACGAGGCTGCGGTGTTGCGGCTGGCGATCTCGTTTGCGACGATATAGTCGATGAACCGCCCGGAATAGAGGCCGCTTGCCGGGTCCTGCGGGGCGCGCTCGTGGTAGAGGGCAAGACCGGACTGCGCCATCAGCCAGCGCTGCTGCGAGGCGAAGATCGAGGCGAGCCGCGGGTTTGCGCCATAAAGCGCGACCATGCCGCGCGCATAGCTGAGCACGGCGTTGAAGAAGCCGGCGCTGGATGCAAGTGCTTCGACGGAGAGGGCCATGATGCGGGATCCGAGGTCGGGAGGCGAATTCATCCTATCGCACCGAACCGGAGTCAAGGCGGGGACACGGCCTGCGTGTGGAAATAAGTTCTCGTTTAACGTGTATTGATTGTGCCCCACAGCAAGCCGGGTTCATAATTGCCATCGACAAGGCCTGTGAATTGCGGGCACGGCCGTTGAGTGCTGTGGTGTCCGGCGGCCTCTCCGCCTATATGGAGGATCGACCAGAGGTATCCATGCGCTTTTCACAGACCTTTCTTGACGAGATACGCGACCGCGTGCCGATTTCGGACGTGATTGCCAAACGCGTCACCTGGGATCGGCGCAAGACCAATGTCTCGCGCGGCGACTACTGGGCCTGCTGCCCGTTCCACGGCGAGAAATCCCCGAGCTTCCACTGCGAGGACCGCAAGGGCCGCTACCACTGCTTCGGCTGTGGGGTTACCGGTGATCATTTTCGTTTCCTCACCGACCTCGAAGGCTTGAGCTTCCCGGAGGCGGTGCAGCAGATTGCCGACATGGCGGGCGTTGCCATGCCGCAGCCCGACCCGCAGGCCGAGAAGCGCGAGAAGGAGCGCACCAGCCTGCTCGACGTCATGGAGCTGGCGACGCAATTCTTCGAGGATCAGTTGCAGCAGGCCAATGGTGCCAAGGCGCGCGCCTATCTGCGCGAGCGCGGACTGACCGGTCGCACGATCGAGACATTTCGGCTCGGCTTTGCACCCGACAGCCGCAATGCGCTGAAGGAATTTCTGGCCGGAAAGGGCATCGGCAAGGACCAGATCGAGGCCTGCGGGCTGGTGGTGCATGGGCCCGAAGTGCCTGTCTCCTACGACCGTTTTCGCGATCGCATCATGTTCCCGATCCTGTCGTCGCGCGAAAAGGTCATCGCGTTCGGCGGCCGCGCCATGTCGCCGGATGCGCCGGCGAAATATCTCAATTCCAACGAGACCGAGCTCTTCCACAAGGGCAACGTGCTTTACAACTTTGCCCGGGCACGACGGGCGATGTCTGTGGGCAGCCGTCCCGGCGACGCCGGGCAGAACGACAATGCTGCGTCCACGATCATTGCGGTCGAAGGCTATATGGATGTGATCGCGCTGCATCAGGCGGGCGTCGAGAATGCTGTGGCGCCGCTTGGGACAGCACTCACTGAAAACCAGCTCGATCTGCTCTGGAAGATGACGTCGCAGCCGGTGCTCTGCTTTGATGGCGACGGTGCCGGCATCCGCGCCGCCAACCGTGGCGTGGATCTGGCGCTGCCGCATCTGAAGCCCGGCCGCTCGGTGCGCTTTGCCATGCTGCCCGACGGCAAGGACCCTGACGATCTGGTGCGTCAGGAGGGGCGGGCACCCTTCGACCAGGTGCTGGCCAATGCCCGCTCGCTCGCCGAGATGGTCTGGCAGCGTGAAATCCAGGGCGGCTCGTTCGATACGCCGGAAAAACGCGCCGAGCTGGAAGCGAGGCTGAAGCAGGTTACCGCCGTGATCGCCGACGAGAGCGTGCGGCGCCACTATGGCCAGGACATGCGCGACCGGCTGCACGCCTTCCTGCAGGCATCAAGCGGCGGTCGCGGCGGCGAGCGGCGGCAGTTCGAGCGCGGCGGCCGCCAGGGTGGCGGCCAACGGGGCGGACCTGGTGCACGCCCGCAGAACACCTCGGGCCCGACGGCCGTTTCCGATCGGCTGGCGCGTTCGTCGCTGGTCAGCGGCCAGCAGGTGGTGCCTTCGCTGCGCGAAAGCGTGCTGGCGCTGACCATCGTCAACCACCCGCAGCTGCTTTTCGACGAGTACGACGAGATCTCGACCATCGAGTTCGACCATCGCGATCTGCAGCGCTGCTGGGCGGCGGTGCTGAATGCCGCTGCCGCCAACGGCCCGCGCCTGACGCGCGAGGGGCTGGTGGAGCAGCTCGACGCCGAAGGCTTTGCCCCGTTGATCGCGGCCATCGACCAGCAGATCCGCTACGCCCGGCTGTGGACGGCGACTGCCGCTGCGGCGCCTGAGGATGCCCGCGAAGGCTATCTGCAGGCGCTGGCGCTGCACCAGCGCTCCAAGGCGCTGCACTGGCAAAAGCGCGAACTGGAGCGGGAGTTGGCGCACGCAACGGAGGAGGGAGACCTTGACGCCGTGCCGCAACTGCTGCGCACGCTGCAGGAGGTCCAGTTCGAGGTGACCCGGCTTGAGAACCAGGAAGCGATCATCGAAGGTTTTGGCGTGCTTTCGGGCCGGGTGAAGGGGCCGGCGGCCCGGTAATACCGACCTGCGCCGATATAACCGCCGAAAAGCCGTTCAGCGAGGTCGAGATCCGGTCCGATCCTGATCCTGGCAGGATCCTGATTATTCGCGCCAGTGTTCGGCCACCCATCGCGCGGGGTGGATGTAGTGGCGCAGGTGGCTGATCGGACTTTTTTCGCGGTGGTCGCCGGTAAACAGCCGGCGAATGTGCCCAAGCGGCGTATCCACGCGGCCGCGTTCGCCATATTGCCCGTCGATTGCATGTTGCGGCAGCAGGTTGCGCGGGAAGAGCACGACGCGCGCGTCGGCCGGCAGGCGTGGCGCCAGGAAGTAGTTCAGAGGAAAGATGTAGCGACAGTCCCGTCGAAAGTGCAGCACCCAGCGTCTGGGAAAGAGCTTCACGCCACCCGGCGCATTGCGTGTTACGAAGCGCTGCTCGAAACGATATTCGTCTGCGATTGCCTGTGGGCTGGCCCTGAACTTTTCCTGAAGCGGCACGAGCTTGCCCACAGGGAAGCGGAAAACTGAGGTTTGACCGAGGCGCTCGAAAGGCGTCGTCTGGTTTCTCGCCAGGACAACGTCGTCGGGTCCTTCCCTCTCGAAGAAGCAATCGAGCGATCCGACAACGACGATGTCGAGATCGAGAAAAAGGACCGGCCCCTTGAGATTGCCGAGATTCGGTCCCCACAGTCGCGATTTCTGCCAGATGCCTGGCGTCTTCGTGGGCATATTGACAATGTCGAGCGGCGGCAGGTCCTCGCAGAGAATTTCGTCGCGCAGTCCGTCGCGATTGTCGGTAAAACAGGTAAAGGTGAAGGGTGGGGTGATGTTGCGCGCCACCATGGCATAGAGCCGGTTGATAAACGGAGCGCCGTATTTCGTACCCCAGTTGATGCAGATCACTTGCTTGACGCCGCCGCTTGCCGCCAGAATATTCGCCATGATGCCCTTCCGATGATCTCGGCTTCCTAAAGTACCGATGCATCAATAAGGCCGTGCTGTCAAAAACACCAATCCCCGACCGAAAACGCCTGCCGATCCTCCTGGATATCCACGCTGTGTCTTCAAATAGGCTGAGGCCTATGGCATTGCCGTCGCATCTGGCGATGATGGCGGTGTGTGATTCCCCGAAGGAGATGCAATGGAGTTCGTCGAACGCGCGCAGCACGACAGAAGTGCTGCCAGCCAACTCTTCGACGACGCCGGTCGAGCGCCGCTCGATGTGCTCAAGCGCGTCTACGGCTATTCGGCCTTTCGCGGCCGGCAGCAGGAAGTGGTCGAGCATGTGGCCGGCGGTGGCGATGCCGTCGTTCTGTTTCCGACCGGCGCCGGTAAGTCGCTCTGCTTCCAGATTCCTGCTCTCTGCCGTCCCGGCCTTGGTATCGTCGTTTCGCCGCTGATCGCGCTGATGCGCGATCAGGTGGAGGCGTTGAAGCAACTCGGCGTCAATGCGGCCGCCCTCAATTCGTCGCTGACGCGCGAAGAGGCGGTCGCGGTGCGCCGGCAGATTGCCGACGGCACGCTTGATCTGCTTTACGTCACGCCCGAGCGCATCGTCACCGACGGCTTCGCCGACCTCATCGGCAATGCCCGCATTGCGCTTTTCGCCATCGACGAGGCGCATTGCGTTTCGCAGTGGGGCCATGATTTCCGGCCGGAATACCGCACGCTCGGCCTGCTTGCCGAGCGATATCCCGGTGTGCCGCGCATCGCGCTGACGGCGACGGCCGACCCGCATACCCGCGAAGACATTATCGAGCGGTTGTCGCTGCAGGGTGCTGAAGTCTTCACCACCAGTTTCGACCGTCCGAACATCGCTTATGAAATCGTCGAGCGCGACCAGCCGCGCCAGCAGTTGCTGCGCTTCCTCAGCCGCTTTCGCGGTTCCTCCGGAATCGTCTACTGCCTGTCGCGCGCCAAGGTCGAGGATACGGCGGAATGGCTGAACGGGCAGGGCATTCGCGCGCTGCCCTATCATGCCGGCATGGACCGGACGCTGCGCGACGCCCATCAGGACGCGTTCCTGAAGGAAGAAAGCCTCTGCCTGGTCGCAACCGTCGCCTTCGGCATGGGCATCGACAAGCCGGATGTGCGCTATGTCGCCCATCTCGATCTGCCGGGTTCGATCGAGGCCTATTACCAGGAAACCGGCCGCGCCGGTCGCGATGGTCAGCCGTCCGAAGTCTGGATGGCCTATGGCATGGCCGACGTGCTGCAGCGCCGCCGGATGATCGACGAGGGCGGTGCGGCCGACGATATCAAGCGCATCGAGCGCGGCAAGCTCAACGCGCTTTTGGCGATCTGCGAGACCGCCGGCTGCCGCCGCCAGGCGATCCTCGCGCATTTCGGCGAGGCCCATCCCGGCCGTTGCGGCCATTGCGATACCTGCCTGAAGCCGGTGGAAACCTGGGACGGCACCGAAGCGGCGATCAAGGCACTTGCCGCCGTCTATCGCACCGGAGAGCGCTTTGGCACCGGCCATGTCATCGACGTGCTGATGGGCACCGTCAACGAAAAGACCGAGCGTTTCGGCCATGTCGACATGCCTGTTTTCGGTGCCGGCAAGGATCTGCCGGCCCGGACATGGCAATCGGTGTTTCGCCAATTGCTGGCCGCCGGTCTTGTCAGCGTCGATCACACCGCCTTCGGCGCGATCAAGCTCGAACCGGAGGCACGCGCGGTGTTCAAGCGCGAGCGCCAGGTATTGTTTCGCAAGGACCGCCCGCAGACGGGCAAGGCCGCACGGCAGGCGAAATCCGGCAGCCAGCGCGAACGCGCCGACCTTGCCGGTTCCGACCTCGAGCTGTTCGAGCTGCTGCGCGCCGAACGCTTTACCATCGCCAAGGACCTGAACGTGCCGCCCTATGTCGTCTTCCCGGACGCAACGCTGATCGCGCTCGCAAAGGAGCGCCCGCGCGGCTTCGACGAATTGCTCGACATCCCCGGCATCGGCGAAAGCAAACGCGAGCGCTACGGCGAGGCGTTTCTCGCCGTCATCGACGGGTATCTTGAGGGGTGAACCCCGACGTTTAGCTTGGGCGATTGGGCTAGTCCTGACTATCTATCGTTTCGGCACTTGTGCGGACACAGCGCAATTCTGGGAGCTTCGCCTGCGAACAGCTAAGTCGACCGCGCCGCCGACGCGGCGCTGCTGGATTCCTGTGACAAGCACAGGAATGAGGGAGAACCAGGTCGGATTTTCCAGATCGCGCACAATTTTTACTTGTATGCTAAACGCAGCGCCGTCAATCTCGGATCCCATGAGGGGCTATGTCTACATCCTCGCGTCCAAGCGAAACGGCACGCTATATGTTGGTGTGACGAAGGATCTCGCCGCCCGGCTTTACGAACATCAGAACGACCTGACACCCGGTTTCACATCGAGATACGGCGTCAAGACGCTGGTCTGGTTTGAGGAGTTTGATTTGCTGACTGCAGCGATAACTCGGGAAAAAACGATCAAGAAATGGCCTCGAAAGTGGAAGTTGAACCTGATCGAACAGATGAACCCGGATTGGGCGGATATTTCGGCCTATCTGCATGCCCTCTGACCAATGATCCTATCGCGTTGTCTCGAGCTCGGGACAGCCTCGCCACGATTGTCAGGGTTCAGTTTTTGAATGCGCTGGCGGCCGCCACCGCCCTCATTCCTGTGCTTGTCACAGGAATCCAGCAGCGCCGCGTCGGCGGCGCAATAGGCGGTACTCAACGGGACAAGGGCGAGGCGAGCGGATTTCACTGGCCGCGCACTCAAACTCAGTGGCAACCGAAACAATCTGTCTCACACGGCCGAGGCAGCGACATAAAATGTCAATCGAGCCGTCTCGCCATGCAACGCCCTGTCGTTTTGCCTTCGGAACGCTGCACGGCCCTCTCAAGCCGCGGGAATTTGCTGCAACGGGAAAGCTGGCGTGGTACTCGTTTGGCACGAAACGTCCTTTTCACAGCGAAAGCGGCCAGCCATGACCTCAGCCTTTCTTTCCCACCTCCGCAGCGAGCTTGACGGTCTCAAATCGTCCGGGCTTTACAAATCGGAGCGAGTGATCGTCTCGAAGCAGGCGGGCGAGATCGAGGTTGCCTCGGGCGAGCGGGTGCTGAACTTCTGCGCCAACAACTATCTCGGCCTTGCCGACAATGCGGAACTGGCTGAAGCCGGCAAGGCGGCGCTCGACCGGTACGGCTATGGCATGGCGTCGGTGCGCTTCATCTGCGGCACGCAGGAAGAGCACAAGCAGCTGGAGGCACGGATCTCGTCGTTTCTCGGCCTGGAAGACACGATCCTCTATTCCTCCTGCTTCGATGCCAATGGCGGCCTGTTCGAGACGCTGCTGGGCGAAGAGGATGCGATCATCTCCGACGCTTTGAACCATGCCTCGATCATCGACGGCGTGCGGCTCTCCAAGGCCAAGCGCTTCCGTTATGCCAACAACGACATGGCGGCACTGGAAGAAGAGCTGAAGAAGGCCGAAGGCAGCCGTTTCAAGCTGATCGCCACCGATGGCGTGTTCTCGATGGACGGCATCATCGCCAATCTCGGCGGCGTGTGCGATCTCGCCGAGAAGCACGGCGCCATGGTCATGGTCGATGACAGCCATGCGGTCGGCTTCGTCGGCAAACACGGCCGAGGCTCGGCCGAGCATTGCGGCGTCGAAGGCCGTATCGATATCATCACCGGCACGCTCGGCAAGGCGCTCGGCGGCGCTTCGGGCGGCTATACCTCGGGCAAGGCCGAGGTGGTCGAGTGGCTGCGGCAGCGCTCACGGCCCTATCTGTTCTCCAACACGCTGGCGCCGGTGATTGCGGCTGCGTCGCTGAAGGTGTTCGATCTGATCGACAACGGCGATGCGCTGCGCACGCGGCTTTATGCCAATGCGGCGTTGTTCCGGGCCGAAATGTCGAAGCTCGGCTTTACGCTGGCCGGCGAGGGCCATCCGATCATCCCGGTGATGCTGGGCGATGCGGCGCTGGCGCAGGAGATGGCGGCGCGCATGCTGCAGAAAGGCGTCTATGTCATCGGCTTCTCCTTCCCGGTGGTGCCGAAGGGACAGGCGCGCATCCGCACGCAGATGTCGGCCGCCCATAGCGAACAGGACGTACGTCGGGCGATTGCCGCCTTCGAAGAGGTCGGCCGCGACCTTGGTGTGATCAAGTGAGCGTGGAGCTCTGCCCCTCACCCTAACCCTCTCCCCGCAGGCGGGGAGAGGGGACGTGCCACGCGGGCAGTCAGAGTTGGGCGTCAGCGGCGCGGCATATCCCTTCTCCCCGCGAGCGGGGAGAAGGTGGCGGCAGCCGGATGAGGGGCTTTCCTGACTGGGCGGATGGAGAACTCTATCACCGCGCGGTTGAGAGGCAGCAGTTCTGGGGCTACGGCGACCTTGCGCATCTGGCGAGAGGCGCGGCGCCGAAACGGCGATGATTTTGGAGACGATCGAATGACGAACATGATGAAGGCGCTGGTGAAGACGAAGCCCGAGGTCGGGCTGTGGATGGAGCGCGTGCCGGTGCCCGAGGTCGGGCCGAACGACGTGCTGATCAAGGTGAAGAAGTCGGCGATCTGTGGCACCGACGTGCACATCTGGAACTGGGACCAGTGGGCCCAGAAGACCATTCCGGTGCCGATGGTCGTCGGCCACGAGTTCATGGGCGAGATCGCCGAGGTCGGCTCGGCCG
>NZ_MUNW01000089.1 GCF_002002725.1 Sinorhizobium sp. A49
CCCTCGCTTCGCTCGAAAACAAATCGCGGGGCGCGTCTGCCGGCCGATTGGGCTTTGCCGGCATCGTGGGGCAAGTGGGCAATCGGGGAAGGCCATTCCGAAGCCGGCATCCGGCTTGAAGCCGACAAGTTTCGGGACTTCTGGCACGCCAAGAGCGGCAAGGACGCCACCAAGCTCGACTGGGAGGCAACCTGGCGGAACTGGATGCGAAACGTGGCCAAGCCTCGTGACCGGCCACAGTCCCAAGCCCCGCCACGGGAAACCGAGCATGCCCGCCATCAGCGGGAGTTCCGAGAAGCCATCCAGCAGAAACTGAACGGGAACCCAGGCCATGACGAATTTACCAGCACCGGCCCAGCTTTCGACCTTGAACCGGGAGATTACAACGCTCACTGAGCGATTGGCCCCGGCGCGCACCGAGGCCATCGTCCGAAGCCTCGGCGTCATGCAGAGCGCCGGCATGAGCTTGCCACAGGGCGTCGACGCCCAGAAGTTCGACGTGATCTACGGCTACGCCCTTGACGGGGTACCGAACTGCGGCCTCACGATCGCCACCCAGAAGCTCATCAGGGGCGACTACGCCGGCAACCCGGATATCTTGCTCGGCATGATCCCGAAGCCGCCGATCCTTGCCGCGCTGGCAAAGCAGGAGGCGAGGGGCGTCCGCGAGGATCTGGCCCGCAAGCGCGAGACTGCATCGGCCTTGAAGGGTGTCAAACCGGAGGTCGACCGATCGCCCGAGGTTATGGCCCGAGTGCAAGCCCGCCTCAACCAGTTCCGCCAGGAGCATGTGGAGGCCAAGGCCAAAGAGCGCGGCGTCGTCGTCCACGAGCCCATGTCGTCGGAGAAGGCCGAGTATTGGGCCAAGATCCAGGAGCTGCCAGACTGGTGGCAGGTTGGCGCCGAGCAGGCGGCATTTCGGCGGAAGATCGAAGCCGAGATGGCCGAGGTGCAACCTGAGGAGCAGAGCAATGCTGCTTGAGCTCCCGCAACAGGCAACAATCAGCGAGCCGATCTATCGCGCCGCCGTCCTCGTTCGCCGTCGGAAGCTGCTCGGTAAGCCGAAGGCGCCCAAGGTCTATGTCCCGAAACCGAAGCTTCGCGCGCCGGCCGATGATCACGTCTGGGCCTATCGAGCGGACCGTCTCAGGCAGCAGCCACGCTTGACGCCGACGGAACACGTGAAGCTGCGTTGCCTGGAGCTCCGCATTCCTTTCGCGGTGATGGTCGGCCCGTCACGGGTCCGATCGATCACAGAACACCGCCATTTACTCATGTGGGAGCTTCGCCAGCGGAAGATGTCGCTGCCGGCCATCGCGCGGATCTTCAGCCGCGACCACACCACCGTTCTGACTTCCTGCCGCAAGATTGAAATGGAGAAGGCCCAATGAGCTGGTACGCAATCAAGACCCGACCCGGAACACAGCGCCTGGCAACGCCACGCGTTGGCGAGACCGAGGACCGCAAGGGCGAGTTCATCATCGAGCGGAACCTTAGGAACGCCGATTTCGAGATCTTCTTGCCGAGCACGCAGATCGTCTACAAGCACCACAAGACCAAGAAGACACTGGAAAAGCGCGCCGCCATGCTGGTCGGCTACGCCTTCATCTATATGCCGAGAAGCTTCTATGAGCTTTCGCAAGTTGATGGGGTGTCAGCAGTTCTAGGCATCGCAGGCCGCCCTATGCCCATTGCGGAGAAGATCATCCAGGCTATACGGGAAGCCGAAGACGAGTGCGTCGAACGAATTCAGCGCGCTAAGCGTATGCGAGAGCGGCAAGAGGCCGTCGCCAACGGCAACGCCACGAAGAAGCAGCTTCGCGAGATGTTTCCCACCCAGTCGGCGGTTCGGATTTCTAGCGACCATCATCTCCTCGGAGGCATGGTCGCAAAGGTGCTGGACGCAACGGGTCGAAAGACGCTGAAAACCGTTGTGGAAACCCTTGAAGGGCTCGTTTCCGTTGAAATTCCGGTTGAGTACGTGGAAAAGATTGCGTAGAATCAGTGTCAAGTGATTTGACTTGCCGCCTGTTCCTTTGGGGCTATTCAGTCGTCCAAGAGGTGGTGCCCTTAAGCGGATGTAGATTACACCGCGTGGAGGCTTGTGCCTGAATGGCTTTCATTAAGGGCGATACAGCATACATCCCGTTGCAACGATCGGCAGGGCGCAAGCGCTTGTTTGCGCTCGTCGACAGTGACGATCTTGAGCGCGTCGCGAGCCGGAAATGGTACGCGGTGCCATCGGGCGGACGAACCTTCTACGTTCGGGCGACGTCGCTGGCGACGCTGCCGGCGCACCACGCGAACCTGCATGCGTTCATCCTTCGCGTTCACCCCGGTCAGCGCGTCGACCATGAGAACGGCAACGGCCTCGATTGCCGGAAAGCCAATCTCAGGCCGGCGACCGCCACCGAGAATGCGCAGAACTCGTTCAAGGCCGCCGGCGACTTCACCTCGAAGTTCAAAGGCGTTCGCCTGACAAGCTCAGGTCGATGGGCAGCAAGCATCACCGTCGACGGCGAGCCTATGGTTCTTGGCCTATTCGACGGCGAAGTTGACGCCGCGCTTGCCTACGATGAGGCTGCCACGAAACACTTCGGCGCCTTCGCCAAAACGAACGCGATGATGGGCCTATTCGAAGTTGATGTCGCCCTCAGGGATAAGCTCGGCGCCAACATTCAGGATGTCCGCAAGGTTGGCGAATTCCAGCACTGCGAGAAGGGCGACTCCCGCTCTAACTTCGGCGCTGTGATCGGTCTTGCCCGGCATCAGCGCAAAGCCGGTGTCCTTCTGTACAAGCTCTCAACGGGCCGTCATGTCCCGGCGGCTGACTTCCTCGGTACGCATCCATCATCGGAAGAGATGGAGCGGATGAAAGACGAGTTGAAGGCCAAGGAAAGCCTGAGGAAAGCGGACAGACAAGCCGCCTCGTGAGCGTCGGCGGATAGTCAGGGCGGCCGGAGCCGCCCTTCCCAGTTTCACTTTTTGCCGGACATTGTCTTTCCACCAGTCTGCGCGGCGCCCTTCGCTGAGGGTACGTTCCTGGTTGTTGCGGTAAGGCCTCGCGATTCCCCGTGGGCTAATTCAATCTGGCCGGCGATTTTCACGACGGATTGCTTTACGGGCACCGAAGGCACCGCAGCAATAGCGGAAGTTCCGAAAGCAAGCGACGCCAGGGCGGCGATAACGATCTTCATTGGTAGTCTCCTAGGTTCGAACCTCCCGCCAAGGATGCGGGAGACTTGGCCTAGGCTGATCATCGAGCCGGCGACATACGGCAGGTGTCGTATTTCGACAGCGCGACAGCTTGCGAAGTCGGCGGATGGTTACCAAGAGCTTCAGTTCAGCGGGTTATTGGTGGTGTCGGTGCTGTCTCTGATCCGAAGTCTTTAAACGCCATGATGCTGAGCACGATCGCAATGAGGACGCATAGCATTACGATGAAGATGATGGCGGATCTGGTCATGTCTCATATCAGGCTCAGAATGCGAGAAATTCGTGGCGCAACCCTGGGACGCCGCCTTTCCGGCGCCATTGGTAGTGGCGACCTTTGCCTCCCGCCGGAGAGGTGGATGAATCCGGACTAGATTACTCGGTGCGCGACGCTCGGCCTTTCAACAGCAGAGCTAAGAAGGCAAGACTCAAGACCGCAACAAGGGAAGCCGCCAGGCCACTGACGAGGATCAGGGTGTAAAACTCGAAAGGCTCTTCCTTGGCGGTTGCGATAACCGTTCCACGATGACGGACCTCGCCAGCAATCAGTGCATCGATAACCCCGTAGAGCGCTGCGGGACCAAAAGCCGCCAGACCGATCGTAGCCGCGATTTTCCTAACGCGGGGAAACCGCTCTTGCTTTGGTGAACCTTCAATCTCGCTCATGGCTCGACCCCGTGGATCGGACAGCGATATCATCGGGACGCTAAGGCGCAGTTAAGCAACGCTGGGCAAGCGCGACCACCCAACGACCGCCGTCTATGCGGTAGGGTGGTCGCCTTTACCTACTAGCCTTTCGCCAACCGGCTTGCCTGGCTTCCGCCTCGGAACAAAACCATCGCTCCCCGTACTCCGGACGGATGTTTGTTGCGCTGTAATCTTCCTGACCGGGAACATGGAAGATGGCTTGCCCACTATTGATGCTGATGTTGCCTTTGATGTTGCAGCCTGATGCGGTCGCATAGAGCTGCTTGACAAGAGGCGAGCCGCTCAGGGCATCGGCAAACACCAGCATTGCGAGGACGCCAAAAACAGCGGCCAGCTTCGAAGCGGCTCCGCTCCTCGGCTTCGTTCGTTTCCTAGATCGGTATTGTGCTGGCGGGTGTCGCATAAGGCATCACACCACAGCACGCAGCGTTTGCAACGCCAGACTGTGAAGTCGATAAACCGAGTATCAGTGGAATACCTAGAATTTTCCACATTCGTCGGAGTAGAGCAGCCCGGTAGCTCGCCAGCCTCATAAGCTGGAGGCCGTTTCGAATCCTACCCCTCAGACCCCCAATCATACTCAGGTGTGTCGGCATACCCTGTTTTGCATTCCGGGCAACTTTTCGGGCCGGCGTAAGTCGTCCGAGATAGACGGTAGTACCGACCGAATTTTTCTTCGCATCTCGGACAGAATGGCATTCCTTTTGGCGTGCCGTCAGGGAGGGCTTCGAACTTGAAACCTCGCACCGATACCAGTGTGGCTCTAAACGCGAAGGCTTCTTGCAGCCGGGCAACCTCTTGGTCGCGCGTTCGCATCTCATCTCGTGCATCCACCAGTGCCAGCCGAACGTCTGCCAAATTACTGATGACATCAGCGAGCTTAGCTTTCATTTCTGCCTGGTCGAGACCCTTGTCAATTTCTCGAAGATCCTTCGCAATTCCAACTGCCGTTGCTATGGCCGAAAGTGCCCCCGCCCAATCCATATGTTCCCCCGAAAGACTCACCGGTCAAAATAGCGAGCGGCACGAGCCTCGCGCTGGCGCCGTCCAAAGGCAAGTGGTGATTTGATGCGCCCGCAACCGCCATCGTCGATGTTCGACGGCATCAACCCGCCAGCCTTCGCCCCGGCCGAGGACATGCCCGATTGGGTAGAGGCAACGTTCCTCGATCGCGCGTCGCCGGTTCACAATCCCGATCACGCCCATCTGGCTCACGCCGATATCGGCTTCCTCTGGACCACGTTCGGCAACAGCAAGAAGGGCCGCCGCGTCGTCGGGCAGTGCGAGACAGGATCTCCTCATGGCACAATGGGCAAGTGGTCACGCGCCCGAGCTGAGATGCAGGTAAAGCAGTGGTTCGGCCACGTCCCTGATTTCATCATCACGCTGGACGCCGATTACTGCAGGGAATGCGGAGATGCCGAGTTTATGGCGCTGGTCGAGCACGAACTCTATCACGCCGCCCAGGATGCAGACGCATTCGGCGCGCCGAAGTTCAGTCGATCGACAGGACGCCCGGTGTTCGTCATCCGTGGTCACGATGTCGAAGAGTTCGTCGGTGTTGTCCGTCGATATGGGGCAGATGCGGTCGGCGTCCGGGCCATGGTCGATGCAGCCAACCAGAAACCAGAGATCGCCAGAGTGCAGATCGCGCATGCATGCGGCACCTGCCAGCTAAAGGTCGCGTGACGCGACCATGAAGCATCCGCCTTGGACTTGCCTGGTCGCGTCCAGGCTTGCACCGAGAGTTTGATCGACCGAGCCTCGAACTGTCCGAAGGTCGCGTGCAGTTAGATGAAGTTCGTAGGTTGTGGGTAGATAAGACTTCTTGCCCCGCCTGGAAGTATAGGCACTACGCTCGGTGGCTGTGTAGCTGCCCGACGGGATCTTCAGCCCCTCAATAGTGACGTCGGCGTCAGCTGTCAGCACCACAAGCTTTCTCTGAATGGGCATCATTGTCTCCCGCCGCGCTTCACCCGCTGATTGAGGAGATACTCACCTACCTATGTTGCGTGGAACTGACCGGAGCCTGACAGACCAATGGCAAAAGGCACACTGAAGGACGAGGTCAAAACCTTCATCGTCCAAAGCCTCGCTTGCTTCGACACGCCGTCGGTTGTCGTCGAAGCAGTCAGGAAGGAATTCGGCGCTACGATCACGCGCCAGTCGGTTGAAGGCTACGACCCGACGAAGAGGGCCGGTAGCAACCTCGCAGAGAAGTGGCGGCTCCTATTCGAGGAGACCCGTAAGACGTTCCTCGAGGACACGGCCACCATCGCGATCAGCCACCGCGCCGTTCGGCTGCGGGCTCTGCAGCGCATGGCCGAGAAGGCCGAGAACGCGGGCAATATGGTGCTGGCCTCGTCATTGTTGAAGCAAGCGGCGGAAGAGGTGGGCAACGCCTACACGAACCGGCGCGAACTGACGGGGAAGGACGGAAAGGATCTGCCGGTTCCGGTATCACCGGTCACGATCTTCCAGTTACCCGACAATGGCAGGAGCTGAGCAAGGGCAGGGCGCCCAGACAATCATCCGGCCGCAGGCTGGCCCGCAGACAGCATTTCTCGCTTCCCCGGCTGACATCGCCATCTACGGCGGCTCGGCTGGCGGCGGCAAGACATGGGCGCTGCTCATGGAGCCGTTGCGCCATGTGGCCAATCCGCAGTTCGGCGCCGTGTTCTTCCGTCGATCGACGGTGCAGGTCCGGAACGAGGGCGGCCTATGGGACGAGAGCGAGAAGCTCTATCCCTCGATCGGCGCGGTACCGAAAGAGCATGTGCTGCAGTGGAATTTCCCAGCCGGCGCCTCGGTATCGTTCGCGCACCTTGAGCACGACAAGACGGTCCTGAACTGGCAGGGCTCACAGATCCCGCTGATCTGCTTTGACGAGCTTACGCATTTCAGCGCCAAGCAGTTTTGGTACATGGTCTCGCGTAACCGCTCGATGTGCGGTGTGCGCCCTTACATCAGGGCGACCTGCAATCCGGATGCCGATAGCTGGGTTGCCGAGTTCATTTCTTGGTGGATCAACCCTGACACCGGCCTGCCGATACCGGAGCGGGCTGGCAAGCTGCGTTGGTTCGTCCGAATCGGTGATGCCATCGTCTGGGCAGATGATCCGGCAGAGCTGTCGGACTACATCAACCCGCTCGACGGCGAGCCTATCCCGCCGAAGTCGGTGACGTTCGTCCCGGCCAAGCTGACCGATAACGCGGCGCTGATGGCGGCCGACCCCGGTTATCTCGCAAACCTCATGGCTTTGCCAACGGTCGAGCGCGAACGTCTGCTCGGTGGTAACTGGAAGATCCGGCCTGCGGCTGGTCTCCTGTTCCGCCGCGGCTGGTGCGAGGTCGTCGATGCAATTCCCGCCGGCGCGCGCTGGATGCGCGGCTGGGACCTGGGCGCCACCCCGAAGACTGAGAGCAACGATCCGGACTGGACGGCCGGCACCAAGATCGGAAAGCTGCCGGATGGCCGATACATCGTCGCCCATCATTGCCGTGATCGCCAGTCGCCTTCTGGTGTCGAGCGACTGATCAAGAACACCGCCGAGGCCGACGGCAAGGATACGCAGATATCGCTGCCGCAGGATCCAGGGCAGGCCGGCAAGTCGCAGGTGACCAACCTGACAAAGATGCTTGCGGGCTTCACCGTTCGGGCCACGCCGGAATCCGGTGACAAGATCACGCGCTTCAGTCCGTTCTCGGCTCAGGTCGAAGTAGGCAATGTCCTGGTCCTTCGCGGGCCATGGAATGAGGCTTGGTTTTCATCGCTCGAGGGTTTCCCAGAAGCGGCACATGACGATGACGCCGACAGCACGAGTCGTGCTTTCAACGCACTGTTGAGCGCAAGCACGTTTACGCTGGCGAACGTTTAGGAGCGGACATGGGTAACATTATTGCTTTCGTCCGCGACAGCCTGACGAACATGGTCGCCAACCTCGGCACGAGCCGGGATAAGGCGTCTGCCACTTTCTACTCGATGCCGATGCTTTCGGACGAGGAATTGCTGAACGCCTATCGTGGCGCCTGGCTGCCGAGGAAGATCGTCGATATCCCGGCCTTCGACAGCGTCCGTGCCTGGAGGGACTGGCAGGCGAAGAAGCCGCAGATCGAGGCGATCGAGGCCGAAGAGAAGCGCCTGAACGTCAAGGGCAAGATACTCGAGGCGAAGATCAAGGCTCGGCTCTGGGGCGGCGCAGCGCTGGTCATCGGCACGGGCGAGCAGGATCTGACCGTTCCGCTGAACGTCGAGCGCATCGGCAAGGGCGGCTTGAAGTACCTCACGGTCATGTCGCGTCGTCAGCTCACGGCCGGCGAGGTCGAGCGCGACCCTGCTTCGGAGTGGTACGGCAAGCCAATGCTCTATCAGGTGAGCTCGGCACACGGCCGGCAGGTGGAAATCCACCCGTCGCGCCTGGTCATATTCAATGGCAACCCGGCACCCGACGACGAAATCGTCACCTCCGCCTATCCGGGCTGGGGCGATAGCGTTCTTCTGTCGGTCGTCGACGCCATCAAACAGGCGGATGGCACCGCGGCCAACATTGCCAGCCTCGTTTTCGAGGCCAAGGTCAACATTATCCGGGTTCCGGATTTCATGCAGAATATCGGCAATGCCGAGTACCGCGCGAAGATCCTGGAACGCTACACGCTCGCCGCCACCGCCAAGGGCATCAACGGTGACCTGCTGCTCGACAAGGAAGAGGAGTTCGAACAGAAGACGGCGAGCTTCGCCACTCTGCCGGAAGTCCTCATGTCGTTCCTGCAGATCGTCTCGGGTGCTGCCGATATTCCGGCGACCCGGCTTCTCGGTCAGTCACCGGCCGGCATGAACGCCACGGGCGAAAGCGACCTGCGGAACTATTACGATCGCCTGCAGGCCATGCAGGAAGTCGAGATGACCCCGGCAATGATGCGGCTCGACGAGTGCATCATCCGCAGCGGTACCGGCTCACGCGACGCCGACATCTACTATGAGTGGGCGCCGCTCTGGGGAATGTCTGAGAAGGAAAAGGCCGACGTTTTCAAGACGAAGGCCGATGCGGTCCGCCAGTTGGTGGGCACATCACCGGGGCAGGAAATTATTCCACGCGAAGCCGTATCCGATGCGCTGGTCAATGCGCTCGTCGAGGATGGATCGTTGCCTGGGCTCGATGCGGCGATCGGGGAATATGGCAAGCTTAGCGAGCAGGAGCCGTCGGACGAGGAATTGGCAGCCGCTGCGGCTGCACCGGCAGCAACCTCTGCGCGCCCATCATCGCGATAGCCGATTCAGCGAAATGAGGCGCGAAAGCCATCGATCTTGTCGAGTTCAGCGTAAACCGCTTCTCTCGGGATATTATCATTGTCGATCATGTCTTCGGCTAGTTCATGGAGTTGCTTAAACCGCTCCGAGTCCGACATGGCGTCCCATCCAATATCGCAGGCACCTGCGGAGCATAGATAAGCTCTGTCATCGGTGTCGCTGGTAACGACTTTCACTTTCCCGGCTGTCGCGTCGTCCTCGGTATGGGGGTGGTTAGGCGTCCAAACCAACATGGCATCAATAGACTGCATCTCTTCCTCTCCGTTGAAACGCGAATGTGCCAAGGCAGAATGGAGATGTCTAGCTCACCCTCGCTGCTTTGGGCGAGACTCCGAAGGAAACCCGAAATGAATTTCACCGACGCTGTAACCGTCGCGGGAACGCGACGGACCGCCGACGGCTACCTTGTTGCTGAGGTCCGGACCGCGCGTACCGGCATCCAGGATTATGCCGGCCATGAGGTTGGTAAGCCTGAAATGCCGGTCGTGAAGGTCCACCGTCCGGCCGATCAGGTTTTCGCCCGCGACAGTCTCGGCAGCTACGCTCACAAGCCGGTGACGAACGATCACCCCGACGAAGCCGTCAGCGCTGCCAACTGGAAAGACCTGGCTGTCGGCCAGATCGGCGACGAAGTTGCCCGTGACGGCGAATTCGTCCGCATCCCGCTCGTCGTCATGGACGCCGCGGCAATCAAGGCGATCGACGAGGGCAAGCGGGAGCTATCCGCCGGCTACACCTGCGATCTGGCATGGGAGCCCGGCACCACGCCCGAGGGCGAGAAGTACGACGCCATCCAGAAAGATATCCGGATCAACCACGTTGCCATCGTGCAGCGCGGCCGCGCCGGATCACAAGCTCGCATCGGTGACGGTGTGAGGTCGTGGGGCGCTGTCCCTGTCACCAGTGATCAGAAACCGAAAGAGGAAAAGATCATGACCCTGAAGACGGTTACCGTCGATGGCATCCCGGTTGAAGTAACCGACCAGGGCGCCACCGTCATCGCCACGCTGCAGTCTCGGCTTGCCGATGCGGTCTCCAAGATGACCGCAACGGAAACGGCACACCAGACCGCGCTGGCAGCCAAGGATGCCGAACTGGCTAAGAAGGATGCCGAGCTCGACGCGACGAAGGCCAAGGTGCTTTCCGACGCCGACCTCGACAAGCGAGTGCAGGCCCGCGGTGATCTCATCGCCACCGCCAAGGCAATCGCCAGTGACGTCAAGACCGAGGGCCTGTCCGATGCGGCTATCCGCAAGGCCGTCGTCACCGCCAAGATCGGCGACGCCGCCATTGCCGGCAAGTCCGACGCCTACATCGATGCCCGCTTCGACACGCTGGTCGAGGATGCGGCAAAGAACCCCAGCGACCCTTTCCGCACCGCCGTGAAGCAGGGACTGACGTCGGACGCGGACCTCACCGACTCCAACAAGGCCTACGAGGCAATGCTTGCCCGTGATCGTAACGCCTGGATGGGCAACCAGAAGGAGATCGCATAATGGCCTTTCCTCCCGTCTCGTATTCGCGCGACACGCCGGCCGGCTATCCCGGCATGATCGCCACCACTGAGCCGCATTTCATCACGTCGATGATCGTTGCGGCCGCTTCCGGCAATATCCCGTTCGGCGTGGGCGTTATCTACGACACGGTCGAAGACACGGTGAAGCTGCCGGCAGCGATCGGAAAGTTCGCCGGCGTCGCCGTCGTCGATCGCACGCTGCCCTTCGCCAACGGCGAGGTCTACAAGCCGTACGACCAGATCAGCGTCATGAGAAACGGCTCGATCTGGGTCACCGCGCTTGTCGCCGTCGCCCAGGGCGACCCGGTCTACATGACACCGACCGGCGGCTTCACCAACGTTTCCAACTCGGCAGTCAACCAGCTGATCGAAAATGCCGAATGGGCAAGTGTCACGAGCGGTACCAACCAGCTCGCGCGCCTGCGCCTGGGCGTCACCAAGTAAGGAGAACGCACATGTTCACCACTGACGCGCCCGCGCTGGCGCTGAACTTCCTCCGCACGGCTCAGAATTACATCGAGCCGGGCATCTACGCTCGCCAGTATCCGGACTTCCAGTATCGCGAGCTCGTGCCCGTTGATAACTCGGCGCCGGACTGGACCACGGCCATCGACTTCTTCTCGATGGGCGATGACGTCGGCCAGGCCCGTGAGTTTGCGGCGGATGGCGACGACATACCGTTCGTCGACTTCAAGCTCGACAGCGGCAACAGCCGCGTCTGGATGGCGGCGATTGGCTACCGGTACAATCTGCAGGAGCTCGCCCATGCCCAGGCATATGGCATCCGCCTGCAGAACGATCGGGCCGACGCTGCCCGCCGGAAATACGAGCAGTATGTCGACAACGTCGCGTTCCTCGGCCGATCCAAACTTGGCATGACCGGCCTGCTCAACACCACGTCCGTCACGGCCATTACCGCGGCGAACGGGGCGGGCGGTACCGCGACGTGGACCACCAAGACGGCCGACGAGATCCTCGCCGACGTGAACAGCGTTCTGGGCGTGATCTTCACTGCTTCGAACGGCATCGAGCAGGCAGACACCATCTTGCTCGACCAGGATCGTTATGCGCTCATCGCCACCAAGCGTCTCGACGCGACGATGACCACGACCATCCTCGAGCATATCCAGCGGGCGAACATCTACACGATCCGCACCGGCAGGCCGTTGACGATCCGGGCCGTGTTCGGTCTGGAAACCGCCGGTGCCGGCAGCACCCACCGCATGGTTGCCTACCGCCGGTCGCCGGACGTCGTGAAAATGCACGTGCCGATGCCGCTCCGTTGGCTGCAGGCCGAACAGCGTCTGCTGAAGTTCGAAGTGCCGGGCATCTTCCGCCTGGGCGGCGTCGAAGTTCGTCGTCCTGGCGCCATGCGCTACCTCGACGGCATCTGAGGAGAACTCGCTATGTCCAAGATTACTATTCAGAATACGCGTCCGGGCGGGTTCGGCATCCCGGGCGGCCCCGTCATCGATGGGGGTGGCTCGCTCGAGGTCGAGGCGGCCGATTGGAAGACCGTGAAGGACCATCCAGTCGTGAAAGCATGGGTGGATGCCGGGCATCTGAAACTCGATGGCGACGAGGATGTCGCCTACGAAGGTGGCGGTTCCAAGTCCGCGACGGAAGTCCTCGCTATGGCGAACGATCCGAACGTGCAGTTCATGTCCTTCAAGTCTGCGGCCTCCAAGCTGCTCGGAGAAAAGACGCCGGCGAAGAAGGACGAGATCATCGCCGCCCTCGAAGAACTGGCAACCAACCCCGGCGCATAAGCGCCGGGTTCTACCCACCGGAGAATGACATGGCTGGATACGGCGACAACGACGGCTTCACGGCATACGCGACGGCGGCCGGCTATGTCTTCCCCGATGGTACGACCGATGCCCAGAAGACCGCAGCGCGCCAGCGCGGTGCTCTGGTGATCGATCGGTACGAACCTCGGTTCAATGGCCGTCGCACCGGCGGATATGCCCAGGAGCGGGCTTGGCCGCGCACCGCGGCATCAACCTACTACGGCGAGGCGATCCCGCCGACCGAAATCCCGGTGGCGATCGTCAATGCTTCCTATGAGGCAGCATTTCTCGAATTGACGAACCCCGGCAGTCTATCGCCCGTCGTCACGGGCACATCGACGGTGAAGCGTGAGAAGGTCGGACAGCTTGAGGTCGAATACGCGACGTCGTCGTCGACCGACATAGATGATGTAGTCGCGCTCGCAACTCCGGTCGTCACCACGATCGAGGCGCTGCTGTGGCCGTTCCTCACGCCCGCTTGGCCGGCAGCACTGGTAGTCTGAGAGATTTTACGCGCTGCCCGAAGGGATCGTGGAGGCGAAGATCAGAATACAGGATAGGATGAGCAGACCCACGGCCGTGGCGATCCTAATTTTCCAGTTCTGATCTTTCCCGTTGACGAAGATCAGTCCACCAATGGCAGCGACGGCACAAAGTAGGACGGCAGTGGCAGCAGCCATCCAAAATCCATCGAATGACCAAGATGCGACGGCGGATATAACATCTACAGCGAAGATTGCGCCGACTACGAAGCAGGCATTGTCCCACGCAAGCTTCAAAAATTGAGCGGAGGCAGTTGCAAGGCGCGCACCCAGCGTCACATGGAGCGCCAATACAACAAGCCAGGCGGCTATCAAAAGTAGAACAAACTTAAGGTCGAATAGTGTCAATATCTGAATATAAGCGTGGGGGGTATAATTAAAAAGTCCAGCTACACTGTCGATGGCTGTTGCCGCCGTCAGCAAAATTGAACCAACAACTGAAGCCATTACAAAAGTTAAGAGTGATTGTTTGTTAAAGTAGTTAGTCAATTCAAACCCCATTTGTTCGCGACGGGGTGATTAAACTGTTTTCATGAGCCAAACCTAAATCTGTTTGTTACAATTGTCTGGAGTTGCAGAATCCATGTTCAACTCCTTTTACTCGCGTCTACAGGTCAGCGCGCACCGGCTGATCGAAAAGTTCGGCCAAGCCGGCGTCGTCACGCGCATCACGCCACCTGACGACATCTTAGGCGGCGACCCGATCCTGACGCCATACGCGGCAACGCTCGTCCCGATGGCCTACGAGGCCCGCTACATCGACGGCACGGTCATCCGGACCGGCGACATGCAGATCTACATTTCCGCCGTCGGCCTCGCGATCGAGCCCACAGTCGGCGACATCGTCACAGCCAACGGGACTGACTATGCAATCGTTTCCGCAGACCCGAACAAATACGACGGCGTGACGAACGTTGTTTTTATCGTCCAGGGGCGAACGGCTTCCTAGCCTCGGTCAAGCAAGTCCCGGATCGGGTCGGCAACCACGTCGAGGGCATTTGCGATCGTTTGGGTAACTGGATCCAGCGGGCCGATAAACGCTTGAAACATGATGCCGACGATCAGCAAAACCAAGCCCGCGCGAGCCAAGCCATGCGCGTAGAAAGCCAATGGAATGAAAACGAGCAACAAGAGGATCATACGCGCCCTTAGATTGCCAGCTAACGGTCTGTGGTTAGCCACCATCATAGTCCTTCCTGCCGGCCAAAAAACGAGAATCGTATGACATTCGACGAATTGCTCGCCACATACGAACCACGCCTTGCCGTGGCATTTCGAGAGGCGGTGGACCACATCAAGTCGAGTATCATCCTCGCACGTGTCGTCGAACGTCTCGAGCGAGGCGATGTGAACGGCGCGATCGAGGCGATGCAGCTTGAGCCAGAAGCATTCTCGGCACTGGAAATCGCGCTGCAGGAGGCATTCAATGCCGGCGGCACCAATGCCGTTGGCGAACTGCCGAAGGTGATGGACCCGCAGGACAACCGCGTCATCTGGCGCTTTGGTGTCCGTAATCCGGTTGCCGAGGCGATCTTGCGCGACCTGTCGTCGACGATGGTCACGCACATCACCGAGGATCAGCGGCAGGGCGTCCGCCAGGCGTTGGAGCAGGGGCTTGCCCGAGGTGCGAACCCGCGCGCGACTGCACTTGACGTTGTCGGCCGGCAGAACCGTGTCACCGGTCGGCGAGAGGGTGGCGTCATTGGCCTGACCCGCTACCAGATCGAGTTTATCGACCGTGCCCGGGGCAATCTCGCATCCGGCGATCCGGACCTGATGAAGAAGTATTTCGAGCTCAAAACCCGCGACAAGCGGTTTGACCGCAGCGTGTCGACGGCCATTCGCGAGGGCAAGCCGATCACCGGCGAAACTCTGACCCGGATCATCGGCAGGCTCAACGACAAGAACCTATTGCTCCGCGGCGAAATGCTGGCGCGCACCGAAACCATGATGGCGCTGGGCTCGGCCCGCGATGAAGCGATCCGTCAGCAGATCGAGGCCGGAAAGGTGCAGGCGCAGGATGTCACCAAAATCTGGCGATCGGCCGGCGACAGTCGAGTTCGGCACACTCACCGTGTCTTGAACGGCAAGGGCGTCGGCATCGTCGAGACGTTCCAAAGCCCGTCGGGTGCACTGCTTCGCTATCCCGGTGACCCGCGCGCGCCCATCATGGAAACGTCCGGCTGCCGATGCAGGCTGGAATACAAGATCGACTACATCGGCGCCGTCGTGCGCCGCTACCGAGCAGAGGTGGCCTGATGGCGACGCTGTCGTTCAGCGCGGCGGTTGCGCAATGGGCCGACAAAGTCGAGGGAGCGGTCGAGGCTGTGTTCAAAGAGGCAACGCAAGAGGTCGTCGAGGAGATGCAGAAGCCGACCGGGCAGGGCGGCCGCATGCGCGTCGACACCGGCTTTCTCCGGGCTTCCTTGCTGGCATCTTCGACTTCGATGCCGGCCATCAACGCTTCGGCCAAACCGATCGATGGCAGGCCGTACACACCCGATTTTGCACAGGTCGAGGCAGTCATAGCCGGCTCCGACATCGGCGATACGCTCTACTTCGGCTACACGGCTGCATATGCGGGCCACCGTGAATATGGCTCAAACGGCCAACCGGCCGACGGATTCGTTCGCCTGGCCGCTCAGAACTGGCCAATCATTGTGGATCGAAAGGCAGCCGAGCTGAAGGCCCGTCTGGGTCTTTGATCGCAGCGTTGGTGTCGATGTTCTTTTCCATCGCCGCCAGCAATCCAAGCTGAAGCATCGTCAACGCTTTTCGGGCGGCCTTGAGAGAGGTGTCGCCTCGCACCGTTGCGCCGGCATCCCGGCCCAACGCCAGCAGTGCCGCGTGAATGCGCTCATACACTTCATCGTCGCTGAGAGGCGGCTTTTCAGACATAGGCAATCGATACATGGCCGTTGGTACCGACGCAATCATCTTCAAGGCGCTGACCGATCGGCTACGGACCATGCCTCAGGTGCTGCCGATTGCCGGCCCGAACGTCGTCTTCCCTGTGGCCGGGCAGCCGTCGCCGCCGAAATATCTGCGCCTTGCCTTCATGCCCAACCAGACGCGCCAGGTGACCATGGGCGACGATCCGCAGCAAAAGCGCGGGTTGTTGCAGGTCTCGGTGGTCTGGCCTGTCGGACAGGGGATCATCGACGCGCTCGAGGTCGTCGACCAGATCATCGACCACTTCAAAAACCAGACCCTATTCGCCTCTGGCGTGAGGATCACGATCAGCAGCGAGCCATGGGCGGCAGGCCCACTCCAAGAAAGTGAACGGGTGCAGATCCCGATCACCATTCCCTACCACGCCTTCGAACCGGAGAACTGACATGGCAAACAAGGCAACGAAGAAGGGCAGCAAGGTCTATGTTTGCGCGCTCGCCCAGAATACCGACCTCATCCAGTCCGCTTATGTGGCGCTGACCTGGGTGCAGGTTGGCAAGGTCGGCAACGTCGGTGATTTCGGCGCCGACAGCACTATGAATTCGTACAACACACTCGACGAGCCGGTGACGCAGAAACAGAAGGGGACCGCCAATGCCGGCGATCCTCAGATCGAAGTCGCGTCCGTCTTTGACGATGCAGGCCAGATGATCATGCGCACCTTCGGCGACCCGCTTAACCTCGACAATATGGCCATCAAGATCGAGCGCAACGATGGCGGCGCCGGCAAGACGAATACCATCTTCTACAGCCGCGGCGTTGTCTCCGGCCCGCTCTACCCGGGCGGCGGGTCCGACGACTTCGAGCTCGAGCGCTTCACGATCGGCCTCAACCAGCTACCGATCCGCGTCAACCCGACCACCATCCCGTAATCTGAAGGTGAACCATGGACATTTCCAAGCTTGTCAATTCTGAACAGCTCTACGAACTGAAGCTCACCGGCCCGGACACCGATGAGCCGATCGGCATCCGCTTCATGATCCGATCCACCGAAAGCGACGCCGTGAAGCGGATCACGCGCCAGCACAGCGACAAATTCCTGGCCAGCCGGAAGAAGAAGCTGACCGCCTCCAAGGTCGAGGCCGAGTACCTAGACCGGGCGGCGGCCGCGATCGCCTCTTGGGACTGGGGCGATCACGACTGGAAGGGCGAGAAGCCGGAATGCAACTTCGAAACGGCCCGCGAAGTACTGGAAGAAGCTGGCTGGATCTATGACCAAGTCGCTTCCGCGGCGGAGGATCGCGCAAATTTTACGAAGAGCTCGGCGAAGCCCTAGCCGGGGCTGTCGCCGTCATCGCACGCTATGACAGCGTTCGAGATAAGGACGGCGAGACCAGACGGGAGCGCAACGAGGCGTTCGAGATCGAAAGCCCAGACCCGGAGGTGCCGGAACACGGTGCCTTCATCTGGGATTGGTTCTGGGAACTTCGGCAGTCACAGCCGCCGGGGTTCTCTGGGCCGGTTCCGATATCGAACCTCGATCTTGTCGCTTGGGTTCAACTCTTCGGAAATGTCCTGACAAGGGAAGAGGTTGGTATCCTTCGGGCGATGGATATCCGATTCTGCTTGGAAATTGAGAAGGAGAGCGAGGCGATTAGGGCTCGTGAGGCAGATGGCTAGGCATCAATACCGATTACTCACCTGATCGTCCCCGACGAACCTACCTAAAGAGTTTATCAACTCGAAGGACCTCCCCACTATCTGGGAACTTTGACGCGCAAGTCCTTCATTTAGAAAGCGTGTATCGGAGTCGGTAAGCTCTCGGAAAAACTCAGGCACGTCGTAACGGCCAACGCCCACCGCTACATCGGCTGAGATCGGAAGCCACATTTCCGTCCGGGGGTCCGACAAGTGCGGGTTGTCTTTGAATCCCCACCGAACTACGGGGCGGCTGGCCAGAATCATAGACTTGCGGGGGTTCTTGACGCGTAAGAATGCAAGGCCTCGCGATCCAAGCAAGTCCAATGCCTCCTCGCTCTCCTCTAGTAAGGTCGTTGCAAAGACGTTTCCTCGCATGCGCTTCAGTTCAGATTTTTGAAGCAGTCTTTGTCGCTCATCCGCCGACACCGGTCGAACCACGGTGTCGAACTCGTCAAGCAATTCCATTACATCTTTCGCGAATTGTTCACTTGGAAGCAGACTTTCGAAAAGGTCTGGCACTCTTCGCCACTGCTGAAGGAAAAACCGATCCCAGGTAATTCGCTCAGAGAGATTTAGACGCGGCAGCCTGTTCGCTCGTACCGACGCGACCATCTTATCAACTATTGGAGCGGCTTCGCTTTCGAGTCGACTGAACCACGATTCCAACTCGGCGTTCTGTGAACCGTCGGCCTCTTTTACGGTGTAGAGTTGTCCTTCGAGGAGAGCGTCGTTGGGGTACGTCGCGTAGGGGGCGCCGCTTGCGCGCCGACGGTCAAACGCCCACAGTTTTCCGTCGTTATTGACAAACCGCTTCTGCAATAGTTGCGGGACGAAGTGGTGGCGCTTAGGTTTCGACATCGTCCACTCAATTTAGGTTGTGAAAGAACGACCGCAGTTTGGTATCGCCGCCCTCGGTGGACATCGTGCCGACGCCAAGGAATAGTTCCGCATCGGGACCTCCTCTGACGCGAATTCCGAACGCATCGGAGCATGCGACCTGCTCAGCTTCCTGCTTCGTCAGGTCTGAGGATATGTTCGTATAAATTCCTTCGACAGCCCGCGCACATCGGGCAGATAGGTCGATGATTGTGTGTTCTGTTTCACCGATGACCAATTCGACAAGCGGAAACTCTGTTAGTTCCTTTTCACGCCCTTGAGACTCGATGACAGCATGAATGAAGAATCCGGCTGGTTTAGCGAATCCGAGAAGCATCTTGTGATGGCCGTACAAGTTATCGCGCTCGCCGCGTACATAGAGGACGTTGTCGATTGCTTGGATGGACCATTCCACAGGTGTTTGCCCCCCAGTGACAACACAAAGATCCTGGAGTTTTTCCTCGGGAACGATATCGATGGCATTGCTCAGTGTGGCGGATGAAAGCTCAAGGAACTCGGCGCTAACACCCATATCACTGACATATCGAGCGATTTTTGCTGAGAGTATCTGGGATCGCACTATGTGTTCTGGGGTAGGATTGCGAAACGAGAATTGGTGCACACCAAACTTCGCATCGTCAGCTAGGTAACGCAGTCGCCCACCCAAGAAGACCAATGTTGCAGCGCTCATGCATTGTCCGCTCAGCAACAGCCGCTTTTTGATGAATTCGCCATCTGCGCTATGGTCCAGTACATACTGGCCGATGTGTGTGGAGAACCAGTGATCTCGGATTGTTCTGCCAATGGTCATGGCCGCATCGACGTCGCCACCGGGCGAATCGATGTAGACACTTGTCCGCGGTGGGACCTGGGTGCGAGTTAGAAATTCGAGAAAACGCTCGTCGTCTTCGGCTTGGATGGGACCGAATGCGTTGATGCAGCGGAAACCGCCCAAGGCTTGCTCGATGGAGGTTTGCGGAGGAGTGTACTCGAACTGCACGATCAGGTCCTGGACTATTGGGATCTACGGAAGGCGGCCTACTTGAACTCTTCCTTGGTGCCGTCTTCGTAGAGGACGCCACTTGCCTCGATGCCCACTATTTATATGGCATGTAGCTGGATCCGCCCCACGCCCTCCCGTTGGGGAATACCGCTTTGGCCGACTCTTTTGCTTCATCGAGTTTCACGCTTAGCGCGCTGTCCGAAACTGCCTCAAACACAGGGTCATCCAGTGTTGTGCCTGTTGGGAGAGCCTCTTTGAGGTCGAGCGCGGCACGGATAGCTTCAGTCACGCACGCTGCCGTGCCGATGATGTTACCCTCATTTCGCTCAGCGCATTTTGTGCGCAACGCCTGGGCGGGCTCAGGGTAGAGCTTCTCGAACGCATCCAGTGTTTTGACGGCGAGGTGAGCATTGGGCAAGCAGTCAGCGACGCCGACGAACGTACCCGTTGTTGCCTTGCAATAGTCTAGGGCCCGCGGATCTGCTTTTTCACCTGCGGCACGTGCCGAACCTGTGATCGCCATCAAAGCCGCAATCGCAACCACAATGCTGCGCATGAATCATCCTCCGATTGAATCGGCAGGACGATAGCGCACGTTCTTTGAAAAGGGAAAGCCATGACGGATATCGCGACGCTTGGCCTAAAGGTCGAAAGCGGCTCGGTTGAGAAGGGAACGCAGGCGCTCGATCAGTTGTCAGGAGCGGCGGCCCGCGCAGAAGCGGCGGCAAACGGCCTGACGGGCGCCAACCGGGGTGCTACCGGCGCTGCGGCTGCTGCTGCGAAGGCATATGCGACAGAAGGAGCCGCTGCTGTATCGGCATCCAAGCAAATCGAGATGATGAACCGTGCGGCGAACCAGAACGCCGTCGGTGCAGTTGGGCGCGGGAACCTGGCGAACATCGCGGCCCAGTTTCAGGACATCGCGGTCAGTGCGCAAATGGGGATGGGCCCTATGCAAATCGCCCTGCAGCAGGGCACTCAGCTCGCGGCCGTGCTGTCGACGATGGAGAGCCCAGTGAAAGGGCTGGGTCAGGCGTTTCTTTCGGTCATCTCCCCCGTGAGCTTGGTCACCATCGGCATCATTGCCCTAGTCGCGGCGCTGCTACAGTTCGTGAATTGGTCAAAGCTCGCACAATCCACACTGAACGCGCTTGCTGACGTCCTTGAGCCAATCGCACCCTACGCTTTGGCTGCTGCCGCAGCGTTGGCGTTGATCTATGCGCCAGCGATTGTTGGGGGGATTGTGTCCTTGATAGCGCTCCTTGGCCGCCTTGTCGTCCAACTGGGCATCGTTGCTGGGGCTTTCGCACTCGCAAACCCTGTTGTGGCGTTCGTTGCAGGTATCGCTGCCGCGGTGGCAGCAGCAAACATTTTCCGCGAGGAACTCACCCAGATGTTGGGCAGGGATATCGTGGCGGATGCGAAGAATGGGGTCAACGCGGTCATCGGTGCATTTGTCGGCGGTTTTGCAGCGATCAAGGCCGTCTGGGGCAAGTTGCCGGACGCCATCGGGGATTTTGTCTACTCGACTGCCGACCGGGTCATAAGCGGCATCGAAAGCATGGTTCAGAAAGCAGTCGATGGGCTCAACAATCTGATCAACAAGTATGCCCTGTGGATGCAGTCCATCGGTCAGCCCTTGGAGAACTATAACGACTTGATCATCGAGCCGGTGAAGTTCGGGCGTCTGTCGAACCCGAATCCCGGTGCGGGCGGGGCTGCTATGAAGGCTGCCCAGGACGCTTATAGCTCGGCCCAAGGCACGGATTATGTTGGCGGCATAGTTGACGCGATCGGCCGCGGTGCGTCAGCCGCCTCGGACAAGCTGCGTGACCTCGCAAAGGGCCTGACCGACGTCGACGAAAAGTCGAAGAAGCGGGCCGGCAAGAGCGACCTTGAAAAATACGATGACATCGTCGCCGGCGCGGAACGCCAGATCGCCGCGCTCGAGGCGGAGCGGGACTCCCTCGGCCTGACGGCGGAAGCCGCAGCGGCGCTGCGCTACGAAACCCAGTTCCTGAACGAAGCGCAGCAGCGCGGTATCTCGCTCACCGACGCCCAGAAGAGCGAACTGTCGGCGCTTGCCCAAGTCATGGCGTCGGTCGAGGCCGAAACCGTTCGGATGGGCGAGGCGATCGAGTTCTCGAAGATGCTGACCCATAGCTTCTTCGATGACTTCTTCGCCGGGCTTGAGCGTGGGAAGTCGGTCTGGGAATCGTTCGGCGATGCGGCCCTTGGCGTGCTCGATCGGATTGCCGATAAGCTGTTGACCGATGTCATCGATGCCGTGTTTGAGGTTGGCAACGCCGGAAAGGGCGTTGGTGGCGGCGGCCTGCTGGGATTGCTCGGTGGTCTGTTCGGTGACGGCAAGACCGCCGTCGACCCGTGGGCGGGCCTGCGCGGCTACGCCAGCGGCACATCCTCGGCACGGCCGGGCGTCGCCTGGGTTGGCGAAAAGGGACCAGAGCTTGTGCGGTTCAGGGGAGGCGAGCAGGTCATCCCGAACCATCGCGTTCATAGCGCCGCGAACACGAACGTCACCGCATCGAACGCCCCGGCCACTCAATCGCAACCGACACAGGTAGTCCTGCGCGTGATTGGTGAGGAGGGGCCCATGTTCCGGCCCACCATCCGCTCAGAGAGCGAGAATGTGACGATCGAGAACATCCGCGCCTATGACCAGGGCAAGCGCAATGAATATGACAACGGGGGCGGGGTCTACTGATGCCAGATCCGGTTTTGCTTCCGGTTTTCACCGATGGGAGAAAGGATTGGGTGGAGTGCAAGTTCGACCCGATCCAGCCGCGCAACAGCGATCAGATGGAGGGCCGCCGAACGGAAAGCCAAACGTTCGGGACGCCCTATTGGGTGGCCAGCTATCTGACGCGTCCGCTGCTGCGTCCTGAGTTCGGCATCATGGACGCCTTCATGATGCAGCTCGACGACAACGGGCAGACGTTTCTCGCGCATGACGTTTTCCGCCCACGGCCCACAGCCCATGACACCGGGTTTCCGTTGTCGGGCCCCAGAGCCGGCGGCGGGTCTTTCAATGGGGATGCGGTTCTGCAATCGATCGTGAACCCGACCACGATTGTAGTCTCTGGGCTTCCAGCCGGATTTCAGCTGTCGCCAGGTGACTATGTCGAGGTTCGGAAAAATCTGCTTGTGCGGTCGCTGCACCGGATCATGGCACCGGCCACCGCCAATGCGGGCGGCGTCGTAACTCTGTCGATCCGCTATCGGCTTGATACAGGCGTCTTCAACACGGCCTCCACGGTCCAATTCGAGAAGCCCGCGTGCACCATGCAAATCGATCCTGGCAGCTACGACGGGAAGAAGTCGTGGGCAAACCGTTCTCCCTCGTTCACGGCAAAAGAGGTCTTTTACTCATGAGCATCCTCGATCCCGCTGTGATTGCCGCCCTTGAAAGCGGTCATATCTCGCGCATCGACCTGATCCGCATCGATCTGCCGGGGCGTGATCCGGTCGGTTATCACCGTGGTGGCCGGCCGTTCCCCTATAACGGGCTCACATATCTGCCGAACCGCTTCCTGCAGTACGGCGATATGCGCAGCGCGACGGGCGTTTCGGTGACCAGCCGGACAATCCGATTCTCGAATATCCCAGTCGCAAATCCAGCTGACGCGATGGCGATCGTCGAGCAGTATGACTATCCGAATGCGCCAGTGATCATTTCGCACCTGCTCGGCGTGCCTAACTCCGACCAGGTGCTCGGGGTTCTGACTTCGAGTTTCTACGAAATCGACAAGATTATCTATGACACCGGAGCGGCCGACGAGAACGGCACCCGCACCCTGTCATTGACGATCGAGCTGCAGCCGCCAGGCCGATCGGCGCGTGGTCAAACGCTGATCAAGCGAAGCACCGCGGATCAGCAGTTCGATAACGATCCCACGGACACCGGCCTGGAGTGCGTGGCGACTGTCAGCACAATCCCCGAAGAATGGGGACAGGTTTCGAGGTAGCCATGAACCGCTTTCGCATCGTCGAGGCCACGCTGTCGCGTGAGCTATCGAACCCCTATGCCTATGGCGACGCCGATTGCTTCCACCTTGGATGCGCCATGTCAGACGCGCTGCATGGCACTTCCCTCGTTGATAAGTTTCGCGGCGCCTACCGGACTCTTCCCGGTGCGCAGCGCGCGCTGCGGCGTCGCGGGTTCTCAAGCCTCGTCGATTTCTTCGCGGCCGAGCTTGAGCAGCAGCCCGCCGGTGGCGCTTCCGCCCGGTTCGGAGATCTGGTCATTCTGCGTCTCGCAGATGGCGCCGAGCACGTCGGCATTTGCCTCGGCATTCGCTTTATCACCAAGACCGAGAATGGCCGTTCTGATCACGGCCTTTCCTACGTCCTCGCAGCGTTCCATCTCGGATAAGTCTTTCCATGGCAATTTTCACTGGCATCGGCGCGGCTGTTGGCGCGCTGTTCGGCTCCGCCTTGATTGGCAAGATTGTCGGCGGTGCGCTTGCGTTCGGCGCCAAGTTTGCCTTCGCCAAAGCGAACCAACCGAAAAAGCAGAAGTCGACCGCCGTACAAGGGCAGGTGCAGATGGGCGGAGACGTGCCCGCCGGCACGCTCTACGGCGTCGGCAAGACCAAGGGGCATAGGATCTATTATGCAAAGTGGGGGAGAGGCAACCAGGTCAACACCGACATTTTTGCGCTTGCCAATGGCTGGTGTGACGGGCTCGAGCCTTACGTCTACTTCTATGGGAAGAAGCACAACCTGTTTGAGCGCGCGCCGCTTGGCGGGGAGGTGAAACACTACGGCGTCGAGGGTTACGGCGAGGCCGTCTCTATCCGCTTCTATGATGGTCGACCGGATCAGCTGGTCGATATGCACGCCGTCAACACGACTGCCAACCTCGGCAACCGCTGGAAAGTGACGAGCAGGCTTTCGGGCATTTGCTATGTGCTCGTCGAGCGCGTTTACTCCGGTGACCTGTTTCCCAACGGTCGGCCTGACTTCGAGTGGGTGCTGCGTGGCCTGCGTGAGTATGATCCGACGAAGGATTCGACGGTTGCCGGCGGCAGCGGCCCCCAACGGCTGGCTGAACCGTCGACGCACGCCCACACGCTCAATCCCGCGATCCACCGGCTGAACTACCAGCTCGGAGTGCGTGGCCTGCGCTCCGGACGCACGATCGTCGGGGAGGGCAAGTCACTCGGTCAACTCGATCTGCCGTCCTACTTCGCCGCGATCAACCATTGCCGGACGCTCCGCAAGGGTAAGCCGATCTATGAGTGCTCGCTGTGGGTCGACGGGGATACCGACCACACTGAGGCGCTTTCCGCCTTCGACGATGCCATGGCTGGCTATGGCATCAACCGGCGCGGGCTTTCGGGTGTGATCGTTGGTGCGCCGCAGATTCCGGTGCTGGAGATTACACCCGTCGACATTCCGGTGAAGCGCGCCAAACAGAAGCAGCTGCGCAAATCGGCGTTCGCACTGTTCAATCACCTTTCCGGCCAGTTCACTTCGCCGGAAGCAATGTGGAACCCGGAAAGCCTGAAGCCGATCGTCGTCAATGCCGACGTCGCCGCCGACAAGCGGCCGCGACAGACCTCTAACGACTTCCTGCAGGTGCACGATGCTGATATCGCGCAGTACTTGCTCAACATCCGCTATCGCCAGAATCGCAAGGGCGGCACGGCCACCGTACCGGTTAGCCGGCGCGTCGGCTTTGCTGCGATGGAAGGGGAATGGGTCATCTTCGAGGGCAAGACCTGGATGGTGATGGAGTGGCAGCTCTCAGAAGCATTCGAGGTAACGTTCGTTCTTGGTGAGGTGGGTGCGGACATCTACGACGACGGCGATATTGCCCCCGGCCCAGTTGTCGTGCCGCCGACGCCGCCGATCAACCCCTCGCTTCTGTCGGTCGTGCAGGACTTCAATGTCGAGGCTGGTGTCATCGCCGGTGCGAGCGGCAGCCAGATGCCGTGCCTCAAATTCACCTGGACGCCCCCCGCTGATCCGACAATCACCTCCGTCAACATTACATATGAGGTAGTCGGCGGCACACAGCGCTTCAGCGATGTCTCGACCGATCCTGAAAGCGGCCAGAAGCTGACGACGGACAACGTCGTTTCGGGCAGGGTCTATCGTGCCAAGGCGACCATCACGACCACACCGGACCGCTTCCGCACGGAAACGGCATGGAAGGCGGCAATCATTCCGACCGGCAATATGAACGTGCTGGATAGCTCCATTACGGCCGCGAAGATTGCGGAAGCGGCGATCACAGCCGACAAGCTGATGAATGAGGCCGTTACCAACATCAAGTTGGCAAACCAGGCGGTATCGACGGCAAAGCTTCAAGTGGCCGCAGTGACCGAGCAGATCCTGGCCAACAACGCTGTCGTTTCGTCGAAGCTGGCCGATGCTGCCGTTACGGCGGCCAAGCTTGCCAATGCTGCGATCACGGCGACGAAGTTTGCTGCGAACATCAAGCCGGTTGAAATTGTTGATGCCTTGCCGGTTATCGGAAACGAGGAGGGGCGACAGGCCTTCTTCAATGGCAAGCTGTACAAATTCACCGGCGGTGCTTGGAGCGCCTCCGTCGACGCTGTCGACATCGCCGGCACCATCACTGCCACACAGATCGCTGATAACTCGATCTCGACGCCGAAGCTCGCGGCTGGATCAGTTACAACGACGGAAATCTCTGCGGGTGCCGTGACCGCCAACGAGCTTGCCGCCAACTCGATTGTGGTGGGAAAGATAGCAGCCGGAGCCGTGCGCGCATCGGAACTCGCAGCCGGTGCTGTTATCGCCGGCAAGATCGCGGCCGGCGCAGTGACGGCCGACACACTGGCGATCGGTAAGGGCGCGAACTGGTTGCCGAATAGCGACCTGGTCTCCGGCATTACCGGATGGGCGCAGGAGTATACTAACGCGCCGACCGGGACCTTTGACTTTCGCTTCCGTCAAGCGGACACCTACGCGCCCTATCCCGGCGTGCTCGAAATCGTGCAGTTCAACGGCACGCAAAACGTTGAGTTCGGGGTCTTTATGGATCCGGCTGGCGTTGGCGCTGACGTTCGCAACGTCGTCGGCGGCAAATGGTACGAATTTTCCGGCTATTACCTCGGACACTGGTGCAAAGGCATTCAGCCTTACTTGCAGTTCATCGACGGCAACGGGACGCATATCGGCTGGTACAATCCGGGTGTGCTGCCGGCATCGCAAAACATTGATCCCGGCGGCAATCTCGCCAACTATCAGCGCTTCTTCTACAAAGTCCAGGCCCCGGCCAACGCTGCTCGCGTCCGCCCCTTCTTTCGAAATAAGGGCACGGTGGCGGGCGGCACTTACAGCCATCTTTGGGTCACCAAGCTGTTCTTCGGCGAGGCAACGGCCAATCAGACAACGCCCTCCGATTGGTCGCCAGCCGGAGTCACCGTCGTCCAGGGCGGCAACATTGTCACCGGCGCGGTCACCGCCGACAAGATCGCGGCGAACGCCGTAACGGCCGGCAAGATCGCGGCCGGTAGCGTCACGACCACTGAGCTTGCGGCCGGGGCTGTGACGGCGGTGAAGATCGCGGCTTCGGCCATCACCGGCGACAAGATCGCCGCAAACACGATCGGTGCAAACCATATCGCGGCTGGGGCGATCACAGCCAAGCAGATGGTCATCACCGATTTCGAAAACCTCGTCGCCAATGGCTATTGGAGCGAAAGTAACCCGCAAGCCCCTGCGCCCTATTGGGCGGGGAGTGGCGGCACAAACCTTCACATGACCGGGTCCTACAACCAGACCGGCCAGTACTCATTGGTGCTGCAAAAGACGGACGTCAATGCTTCGGTCTATATGGAGCTACAGGCCGCCTATGCGTTCGCGGTTACCGGCGGCGAGCAGCTCTACGGCGAGATTGCCGCCATGAGCAATGGGGCGGCGGCGCCGGCCGGCTTGTACTTCCGTATCAACTGGTATGACGCCAGCAAGACCGGCTACATCGGTTACGCTGACTTCGTCCAGAACGCGCCGGTCAACACCGGCTTCGAGACGCGATCTGGCAAGGTCACAATCCCCGCGAACGCTCGATGGGCGACGCTGCAGGTGTTCAACCACAACACCAACACCGTCACGCAGAACTTCATCATTGACCGCATCGTTGTGCGCCGCATGAAGGCGGCCAATCTGATTGTCGACGGTTCGATCACCGCAGACAAGATGAACGTAAACAGCCTGTCGGCGATCTCGGCCAACCTCGGCGCGGTCAATATCGAGCAAGCCATCATCGGCAATCTGCAGGTGGGCACGTCGAACATTCAGGCTGGAGCTGTTACCCAGTATTGGATCAACAGCGCCACAGACGGCAATCAGGCCGACGGCGTCGCTTTGCAGGTGACGGCTAACCACGGCCAGAATTCGCCGCCGTTACTCGTGTTCGCTTCGATTAAGGCTGGAATACGCTCGATCCTCAAGCATCGTTTGAGGGTGGCGGCAACTGGGGCAAGTATCGGCTCCGCTGGCTTCGGTGGAACTCCCATGAATAGTTCCAGTGCAATCGGCATCCCGGCTGCGCAGAACGAAGACTACACGAACATTTCCGCCGTGTATCAACCGCCGCCGGGCGATGCGGCCACCACCTTTGAAATATGGGTGTCGAACTTAGGTATTCCGGGCGGCCAGCAGGCATCCTGGAGTGATCGGAAGCTCGTCGCCCTTCAGTTGAAACGCTAACCCCTCAACGCCAGACAGGTGAACGTCCATGTATCGCATTGACAGCATGTATAACCCAATGATCGAGGCCCTGCAGAAGGCAGTCGCCTCGAACCAGACCGAGCGCTGGATGGCGAGTGTTGCCTGGTGGCTCGGCAGACAGCAGATCTGCAACGCGCAGGACTACTGGTTCAAGGTCGCCGGAAAGATCACCGCGTCTCTCCCAGCCGTACAGCGCGCCGCACTCGAATCTCAACTCGGCAAGGCGGAAGATGCCTATGTCGACAACCCTGTCGCAGAATGGCCCGAGGTGCCGTCCGACGTCGCCAACTACATAGCAGCGTGGGATCCCGAGCCGGCAGAGCCCGATTTGTGCGCTCTGAAGGCGGATGCGATCGCCAGGATCGATCGCGAGGCCGAGCGCTACCGGTTGAACTTCATTACTGGCGGCTCGGGCCAGACGATGGCTTACCAGCAGAAGCTTGCAGAGTCGCGTGCGGCGATTGCCGGTCCCCCGGCGCATGAAAGCGAAATCGCGCATATCGTTGCCGAGGCCGCTCTGGATGGCGTCAGCGTTGCAGCCAAGGCGGCAGAGATCATTGCAACGTTCGAACAGTGGCAGATTGTTTCCGCAGGGATAGAGGTGAAGCGGCTTGGTGCGAAAAAGGCCGTGGCCGCAGCGGAGACCGCTGCGGCGGTCAACGCCGCCGCCCACGTCGATTGGGTGGAGGCTTGAACATGTCGTCACTCGTCAGTTCGCTTAAGCGCCAAAACACCATGCTGCAGGAAGAAAACGAGCGGCATGCGAGCGGTGTTGATAACCTCGCCGCGATGCTCAACGAAGCGCTCTCGGTGCTCGAAGGGCACGATGCGAATTATGTCGCCAGTGTTCGGGCGCGTCTCGGTATCCCTCTGTCAACGTCGGAACCCGTTTCGCCGGCGCCGTCAACGCCTGAAGTTAAACCAGCGCCCGCAGCACGCCCGCCGAAACGGTAACGAGCATCGTCGCCAAGGCGACCGCCGCTCCGTACCGGGCAACCTTCATCCTGCGTTCTCGAATTCCACTCCAGTCATAGCCCATCGATAGCTCCGTCATGGAAAGAACCGCAATCCGGAGAGCTGGATTGCGGTTCTGAGTTGCCGGCGGGGGTCAGGGGGCGGCGGCAACTGACGAGAGCATGCCGCTCACACGTTAAGTGAAGATTGCGAACCCGGCACACCTTTTCACTACTGAGAATCTACTGGTGTTCAGCGAACCATTCGCGGGCTCACGCTAGCCAGCATCCTGACAATGTCGTCCTCCAGTTGCTGACAGAGTGCTTCATATTCCTCTAGCGTTTCGGGATCAGGTGTCCGTTGCTCGCGCAGTTCATCGCGGCTCAATACTGCTACACCGTAGGCTTCCATCAACTCATTGATTGCCTCGAAGTTGGCATCGGAAATCTTCTTCCGATGTGCCGGCAGGCGCATCATCATCCGTGCTCGCCCGACCTTCTCGAAATCCATCACTTTGCTCCTCGAACTGTCGGATATCGACGTTACGACAGGCGCAGGATGCGTTTCGGAGGGTCCGCTAACCGGCGCTAGTTCCGGGCCTGCCTGACGCTCGATGTCCGTAGCAGACGGCCGACGTCTCTTTCGATTTCGGCGCAGACGATCTCTAAACCGTAGAGATCGGCGGGGTCATAACGGCGTGCAACGCTCAACTGATCTCGGGCTATCCAGGCAACCGCATACTCTTCAAACAATGCGCGAAGGGTCGGGCTCTGTTGTGCGTCAATCAACGCTCGCAACGCTGGAAGCCTCATTTTCAAACGGGATCTACCGATCCTTTCAAGGTCCATAACGGTCTCTCCTGACCTGGCCTTGCCGCCTATCAACTATCGCACAATTCCCTGAAAACAAAAGAGGTTAACACCATGACACGACGCATCAATGCGGCGGGCCTTTCGCTCGTCAAACAGTGGGAAGGCCTGAAGACGAAGGCTTATCGAGACGTCGCCGGCGTCTGGACTATCGGCTACGGCCACACCAGCGCGGCCGGCGCGCCCGATGTGGCTCCGAGCATGATCATCACCGAGGCTCGCGCCGAGGAGATCTTGCGCGCCGATCTCGCCACGTCCGAGGAGCGCGTCGCGCGCATGGTCAAGGTGCCACTCACCGATAATCAGTTCGCGGTGCTGGTCTCCTTCGATTTCAACACCGGCGGGCTCGGCAAGTCGACGCTGCTCAAAAAGCTCAACAAGGGCGATTATGACGCCGTGCCGGCCGAGCTGATGAAATGGGTCAATGCCGGCGGCAAGCGCGTGAAGGGTCTCGTCAATCGGCGCTCGGCCGAGGCTGGTCTTTGGGCCAAGGGCGAGTTTGTTTCCAGCAACACCGTGCCGGCCGCGCCGAAGGCGCCGGAAGTCGTGACGAAGGAAAACCTCAGCTGGGCAGCCGGCATCCTGTCGACGATCGCCTTTGCCTTCACCGGCAATGGTCCGCTGCAGTGGGCACTCGCAGGGATTCTGGTCGCAGCCTTCGCGATCGGCGCTTTCTTCTTCCTGCGCAAACGGCTGGATCCAGCATGATCCCCTGGCCGAAAATCCTCGGCGGCGTGCTCCTGCTCGCCGCCATCACCTGGACCGTCCTTGAGATCCGCGAGGACGGCGCCCGATCAGTCACCAACGCATTCGAGAGGCAAAACAATGCGGCGGCACATTCCGCGGGCGATGCTCGCTCTGACTATGACACTTGCCCTGTCGGGTTGTGGGACTTCTCCGCCGGCAAATGTCGACGGCCTGCGGCGGGTCGTCGGCACTGACCTGGTCGGCGCGCGCGGGGCGACGCCGGCAGATCAGCGGAAAATTGACCGGACCGTCGTCGGCCTCTGCGCCGGAGGCGTCTGGACGAAGGTTGAGTGCGAAAGGCATGGGGAAGGGCGGTAATGGCGGCTACAGAGACAGCGGCGGCGGTTCATCGCCAGCTCGGGGAATTAGCGGCAGGGATGCGTGCCCTGCAGGACACAATGCGCCGGATAGAGGAGGGCGCCGATCGAGCGGAAGACAAGGCGGCCGAGAGCCGCGCTGCCGTCCACCGCCGCATGGATGAGCTTGTTGGTCGGGTCGGCCATCTCGAGACGTCCACGGCCACGATCGTCGCCGACGTGGCGGAAATGAAGCCCGTCACCGACGACGTCAAACGGTGGAAGCTGATGGGCATCGGAGCACTCGGGGTCACCGGAATTGCGGCCATGGCGCTCGGGGTGAGCTTTGCCGAAGCGATACGGCGCATCGTGTTCGTCATCATAGGGAAGGTCTGAACAGGAGCCCGCCGCAGCGTGAAGGATCGGAACGAAAAAGGATGGCCTCCGACAAGCGGGGCCATCCTTGCACACGACCCCGACGGATCATCATCTGGATCGTTTGCGCGTGCACTAATATAATCGCAAAAGTGGAGAATTGTTCCCACAGTTCTTGCGGACGCGCGCTGCCCGACGGCCGACCGGCATCGACTGGGTGAAGATCACAAGAAATCCGCCATTTGCCGAAGCGCTTCCCGATCCTGAATGCCGCTTTGATAAAGGGATACCAGGCGAGCGGCCAGAGTTTCAGCCTCTTCGCTCTTCGCTTCCATTCGGCGCGAACGGATTAACTCATCAAATATGTCTTGGATGTCCTGAAGTTGATCGGGCCCTATGCCGCATTCGATCCCCTTGAACAAAAGCATCGCGCTACCTCCTTCATTGGGGCGAAAGCGCGAACGATCTTTCAGTCGATGGTGCCCTTGTGATGCCCAAAGATCGCCTATTATGCGCCTTCCTTGGTACCATGTATGTACTGTGTGCCGTGGATCACGCGAACGTTGAGACGCGTGAGCGAGCTAGCCGACAACGTCGACATTTTCGAGCTCAAGGAATAGGCCCGCCCGAGGCAGCGCCATGTGTGGATCGGAGCCGCAGCGGACCTGACACCAACGCCGTTACATTTACGATCATCCATAAGAAGCTTATGATATAACTCCAAACGGCGAGTAATGGAGGTCGCGGTGGATTGTTGGCGAATGGTGCGGCGCAATAAGCTGATTGGCCAGTGGGCGGCGCAAAAATTGGGGTTAGTCGGCGAAAGTGCCAGAACTTACTCGAATGATCTCGCAAGGGGCACGTTCGACATCGAACGCAACGATGTGTTGGCTATAATTCTCAGGGACTTCGATGCTGCGGGAGTGGTTCAATCAAAAGACCAAATTCGCAGCGTCATGACCCAATCATGGCTAAACGCCGGAAGCAAAACAGATGGAGCAGATGCCAGCGACGCCGCACTGGTACAGATTGCGCGCAAGCTCATGTGACGACGGAGCTTGGAGAGGACCGGCTCAGGAAAGTTCCGAGCGAAGGCGCGTTTCCCACTCGACGCCGAAAAATTCCGGATCATCGACGATGTAATCGAAGACATCTCCATACTCGAGGTCCAGCCTTTCATCGACCAGCATCCAGTGGGCGCCGTCGCGCAGCGCATCGACCTCCGCCATCACGTCGCGCACTTCTTCCTTGGTGGGGCGTGGGTTCTGCATCATCAACCTCGGCTCTCCTTTTGACCTTCGAGGCTCTTCTTGAGCGCTGTCATGATGTCGACCACGTTATCCTTCGTCGGCTCAATCTTGCGCTTGCCCTTGGGCTTCAGCGTCTTTTTCTTCTCGGCGATCAGTTCCAGCATGCGGTCCTGAATGGGGTCGGAGATCGGCTCCCATTTCTTGGTCTGCGCCTTGATCAGCTGCTTCATCAGGGGCGCCAGTCCACCCTCTGGTTTAGCCTTTATGTTGGAGAAAAACTCTTCCTCCGGCCTGACCTCGTCGCCATAGCGGAGCGTCCAAAGCACAATGCCGTCGCCGCGGGGCTCAAGCATCACCGCCCGCTCCCGCTGGCCGAAGACGAGGCGGGAAATCCCGACCACGTTCTCTGCTCGCATGGCGTCGCGGATGACAGCGAAGGCGTCTTCGCCGACCTTATCGTTCGGCACCAGGTAGTGCGGTTTATCCAGCCAGATCCATTCGATGGAATCGCGGGGCGTGAACATTTCAATTTCGATTGTCCGGACACTTTCGAGCGCAACCGCGTCCAGTTCTTCCTGCTCGAGCATGATGAAATCGCCTTCGGCGCGCTCGTAACCTTTGACCTGGTCGTCCGGGGCAACTTCCTTGCCGGTCACGTTGTCGACGAAGCGAGACGCGACCCGATTGCCGGTCGCGCGGTTCATGGTGTGAAATCGCACTTTCTCGGTATCGCTGGTGGCCGGCGACATTGCTACCGGGCAGGTGACTAGCGAAAGCTTCAGATAGCCCTTCCAGTATGGTTTGACGGCTGCCATGGCTCAGCCTGCCTTCTTGCGAGCAGCGGCGGGCCGTTGTGCCGGCGCGGCTCGTGCGGCCGCGGCAGCGGTGCGCGGCTTGGATGCCCGGGCCGACCCAAAGCCGGCGCTCATGCGCAGCGCTTCCATTAGGTTGGTTGAGGGTTCGATCTTCCGCTGCTTCTTCACCTTGACGGCCCGACCTTCCATCTTCGCCTTCACCACCTCGGCAAGGGCGGCGTCATAGCGGTCGTCGAACGTCTTCGGGTCGAACAAGGCCGTCTTGCTTTTGACGATATGCTTGGCGATGTCGAGCATCTCGCCTTCGATTTTGAGCTTCGGGATCTCGGCGAAGGCCTCTTTGGCAGAGCGGACCTGGTAATCGAAGTTGAGGGTCGTCGCGATCAGCCCGTCGCCGTGGGCGCGGATCAGCACCGTTCGAAGCCGGCGAAACAGCACGGCCTGGGCGAGGGCGCCAACCTTGGATTCCCGCATCGCATCACGGATCAGGGCGAAGGTCTCTTCGCCTAACCGATCGGGCAGGAGATAATAAGGTTTGTCGAAATAGAGGTCATCAATCTCGGTAAAGGGGACATAGGACTGGATGCGGAGCGTCTTGTCGCTTGGCGGAACCGCCGCGGCGAGCTCGTCCGGTTCAAACAGGACATAGCGGCCGTCGTCGACCTCATAGCCCTTTATCTGATCCTCGCGCTCAACGACCTTCCAAGTGTCGATATCGACGTACTCCCGCTTCACGCGATTGCCGGTTTTTCGGTTGAGGGTGTTGAAGCTCACGCGCTCTGAAGTTGACGCGGCGCTATACAGCGCCACCGGGCAACTGATCTCGGCAAACTTCAGAAAGCCCTTCCAAAGAGCACGTCCGGCCATATCGATTCTCCCGATGAACCCGGATTCAACGGAGGCAGATTACGTTTGTTCCAGCTAATACGCGAATCAATTGTGGCGTTTGATGGGCTGTCGATAGTAGGATGAACCTATCCACGAGTATTGCGTTAGAGGAGTCTGTTGCACCAAGCCGAGCGTAAGGAGGGCGGTGCTGTGAACACGAAGCTCCATATCGACGGATCGTTTCAGGCCATGCATCAAGCGCTGGAAGAGGCCAACCAGGCCTTTGAGAGTGGCGGCGCCGACCGGCATAGAGACGCGTTGCAACGCCTCGGTCGGGCCGTGATGAACTCCCTTGCCGAGATCATCGAGACCGACGGTGGCACGGATGGTTACCTCTACGATGCCGAAGGCATCGCCCAGGACATCGAGGCCTGTTACCAAAAGCTCGTCGAAGAAGAGGACGCGGCCGAGCCGCATGACGTGCCGCGGCAAGCCAGCCACGGGACGCTCAATTTTCGTCAGCAGGGGGTAGCGCGATGATCACTGGAACAGACCTGCTCAAAATTTCCCGCGCTCGGGTGAATATGGATCGATCGGACCTTGAGGCGGCCGGCGTCATTGACCCAGGGCAGGCGGGCGACAAGGCTTGGTCGAACTTCGGTAGGGATATGGACACTTTCATTCTGAAGTTGCCCGATTGGCGCCGAGCCGCCCTGGCTGCGGTGATTAGGTCGAAAGCAGGCGGCAGCGCTGAGTTTTCACACTAGAGCAAAACGGCTTCAGAATGTCAGCACGCGACGCGTTGCCCTGTCCGTTCCGCCCGCACCTCGCACGGCTTCTGAAACGCTCCCTGCCAAATCCCGAAGCCACTCACTTGCGCCGCGCGCTGTGCGCCAGCATATGCGCCTTTGCTGTACCGGGGCCAGTCCAAGGCGTGTCCGTTCTCCACAAGCCACCGGTTGACGTTGACGCCGTCGGCGCGGAAGCACACGCCGACAACCCGCCCATATCGGTCCCGGTCTACGAGCTCACAGCGGGTGGGTCTGGCTGCTGCCAGGAACCGGTCGAGGGCAAAGGCGGCTTCCCGTCCGCATCGGTACGTGTTGCCGTTTCTGTCAGCGCATAGCTGCCGGCTTTCGGGTGCGTCGACGCCATGTAGCCGAACCCGTACCTTCCCGATGTCGATTGTGTCGCCGTCCACTACTGAGGCGCGTCCGGCAAGCGGTTCTGCGGCGCTTACCGGAAGACCAGATAGGGACACTGCAAGAAGCGCGGCAAACCATTTTTTCAAAGCAGAAGAGCCTGCTGTGCGTCTGACGACGGCTTTTCCGCCACCTGAACGATCTCGAGCTTGTCGTCGGGTAGGGGACGCTGCAGGGCATGGGCTTCTGACCAGGGAGCTGTCAGCCACGTCTGTACCTCGTCCCTCGTCGTCAGGAGTACCGGCATCGCCTTTTGATGGATTGGTGCAACAATGCCGTTTGGCTCTGTCGTCAGGAATGCGAAGAGATCGATCGTTATCAGGCCTTCCTTGACCTTCCGAACACTGGCCCAGTCCTTCACCCAGATGCCGGCAAAGAACATCAGTGGCTCGTCCGCGGTGCTCGCGAACCAGGCGTTTGGCGTGCGGCCACCTTCGACTTTGCTCGCAGGGTCTGGCTCCGCGAAACGGGTCACGGGCACCACGCATCGGTTCTCCACTCCAAGCCAACGCTTCCAGTGCTTGCTTGACGTGTTGCGAACGTTCGTGGTCCCGCCATCGGGTTCCATCTTCAAGAGTTCGTCAAAGTCGACTTCCTTGCCTTTGGCGCGAAGCTTATCTGCGCGCTTCGTGGCTGCATCCAATTGCGCCTTGCTCGACGAAGGCATGCCCCAGCGGACAGCGGCCAATTCTCGTCGACCCTCGTTGTTTCGAACGATGGGAGCAAAGCGATCCGGATAGACGTCAATTGATGGCTCGAGGTTGCCCAACAGGTCGTTCGTGACGGAGACGAAATCTCTGATCGCCTGCTGGTTCGTCGTCAAATTGTAGAGATTGCACATCGTGGTTGCTCACCTTCAGTAGACGTCGTCTTTCCAGACTGGCTGCGAACGGTTTTGATATTCACCAGTTTCCGGATGCGGAGCTTTCCAGTGTCGGCGGGCCATGGCAACTCGAAAACTGCACGCAAGTAATCTTTGCGGTTGCATTTCTCGCACCGGAAATGCCGTGCGATTTCATCGATCGGCACGTCACCGCATAGCTGCAGCAGATCGTGACAGCGATAGCGGTGCGTGATGCGGCAGTACATACAGTCTATCTTGACGATCTGGCGCGTTCCCTCGGCCTTGGACAAGGTGTGCATGCGCTGAAGCCGCGTTAGGCCATTCTGTTCCGGCATAGCGTCAACCTGAAGCGTTTGCACTTCCGATGGCCGCGGCCGGCTCGTTGCACGGGCGCAGCCAGTGCGAGCTGCTCACGCAGATGCCGGCAGTCGGCAAGCAAGGTCCGAATGGTGGCCTCGGCGTCGCCGTCGTGCCAGGCCAGCGCTGCGGCGAAATCGTCGATGGTTTGATCTGCATTGTCGATTGGAGCGATTTGCTGGGCGGCGGGCATGGTTTCTCCTCGTCCGGGGTGCCTTCCCGGAGTTTTCGTTTGTTCGGTTTTAAGTTGGCGGCCGCATCGCCGGTGACTTCAGGACCTCTTGGCCGGTGGCCATTCGATCTTGTGCTCGAAACAGTACCAGTTAGGCGTTGCGCGTCCGTGGGCAAAGCCAAGGCTACCCCACTTCGTGCAACCGGGATGCTCGCACAAATGGACGTATGGGCCGCTTTCCGTTTTCTTGGTCGCGCCGACTTCGTCACTCATGCCGCAGGCCCTCTGGATGCTGTGTTCTACAAATGTTCTCATTGAGGCCAAGAGTCAACACCCAGGTTTAGCGGGAGGGTCAATGGTATTTAGGTGCGATCAGAACGACGCCGGCTCCGAGCTCAAACGTCTCTGTTTCCGCATTCATCGTCAGATAGTTGTTTTCCGCCAACTCGATCAAAGCCTCGGCCACCTCATCCCTTGACCAACCGGCCGCTTCAGCTTTTGCGGCCAGATGCTGGAACTCGGCCTCGAGGGCTTCCTGGCAATGAAGACTACGATCGGGATGGCATTTAGGATGCTTCGGTGAGGGGATCTTCGGCATGGCGCTTCCTCCTGCAAAGGAGGGTAGGGCGCGCGCGGCAACCGGCAAGATGACGCTAATTCAAGGCGCCTGTCTCGATCGTGACGCGTCGGTCCGTCCAGCCGCGTCGATAGGCTTCGTCGAGAACCTCCCGCCACATCTCATCGTCAGAACCTTCGGCCCAAGTCGCTTGGGCGCAAAGAAAGACTGCCACTAGGCAGACCTCACGCAGCTCGTTGTCGGCAAGGTCGGTGATTGAAGGAATTTCATCCATAGGTGTCTCCTCTTGAGCAGAGGCTACGCGCTTATGGCGACCGCAAGCTAGGCACAAAAATGCCCCCTTCCTAGTTCGCAGGGCACCGAGAACCGAACAAGAACACTTTACGGGATTTTTCCGGGACTATTTGGGTGATTCCCGGGAGTCTGGTGCCAAAACGTTCCGGTTTCGGGTGTTTTGCACGTTTTGCCGATTCGCAAAAAATCGTTCTATTTCAAAGAGGTAGTTGGCGACCCCTGCAGGATTCGAACCTGCGACAACCTGCTTAGAAGGCAGGTGCTCTATCCAACTGAGCTAAGGGGCCGTTGCGGGCAGTGCCCGTCGAAAACGGCTCAAGGACCTCAATGGGTCCAGGGCTGCATCCGGCTGAAACGGAAATTGTCCGGGTAGGACACGGTCTTGCGGGTCGCGTCCTTCGGGGCGATCACGCGGTACTCGATGCCGTTGCGCTCGGCATAGGCGATTGCCTGCTCCGCACTTTCGAAGGTCAGTCGCAGCTGCTGCAACGTATCGCCCGAGCTGGTGTAGCCCATGATCGGGTCGATGGTGCGCGGCTTTTCCTGATCAAACTCCAGCAACCACAGATTCGTCTTGGCTTTGCCAGACTGCATGGCGGTCTTTGCTGGACGATAGATCTTTGCGGACATGGTCTCGAACGGCTCCGTTATTTCGCTGCTGAAGCGTTTTCCTGCCCCAACATGCGTCATCCCATAGCGCAGAATGATTTAAAACGGAATGACTTTCAGACGGATAAATCTGGCTTTTCGCCCGTATTCTGTCAGCGGCATGCGATGGGACGTTGGCCAGGGGGGCGGCAATGTCATCGCCGCCGGTCACGATCATCGGACAACAAACGTCGAGGGCGCTCACAGATCGACATATGCCAATGTTGCAGCCGACGAATAAATCAATATTTTCAGGGATTTCGTTGGTCGGAGTGGAGAGATTCGAACTCCCGACCCTCTGGTCCCAAACCAGATGCGCTACCAGACTGCGCTACACTCCGTGCCAACGGCGCCGGAGATACACGCTTCACCCACGCCCTGCAACATGAAATTTCATCCCGGCCGAGCTTACGGGGAAAATGTCACGCGCTTATGGGATGCCCGCGTGGCCAATATGCCGGAAATTCGGGCTTTCGCGCCCGATTTCTCATTTTCATTTAGTAATCCCTAAACTCCATGCGGTAGAGGCCCGGCGACAAACAACCAGTCCGAGCCGGATCTATGACCGCCCAACTTGACCTCGCAACTGTGCTGCTGCTCCACAAATCGTCGTTTCTGGTCGGCGCGCTGTGCTTTCTTTATCTCCGGTGGCAATCGCCCCGGAACGAGGGGCTCGGGATTCTGGCGATCGGGTTTCTTTTTCTCGCCTTGGCATCCACACTTGCAGGATACGGCGAGCAGAAGCTGCTGCCGGCTTTTTTGTGGACGCTCTCAAGTTTTACGCTCGGCCTTACCGGCTACGCTCTCTTCTGGATTGGGCTATGCCGGCTCAGTGGACAAAGGCGGCAACGGGCCGATTGGCTGGCACTTGCTATTCCCTTGACGGGAGCGATCGTCGGCTTGATCACGCATTTCCATGTCGTCAACTATGCACGCGCAACCGCCTTCAACACCGGTGCTTTCCTCTTTCTCGCGGCCTCCGCCTTCAAAGTCGTCTCGGACCGGAGGGATGAGCCGTTGCCGGTACGGGCAATCTTTGCGGCGTCTCTGGCGGTCGCGGCCGCTCTTTGCCTTGCTGTCGTGGTTGGCCTGCTCAAGCCGGATATGCTGCCGGTCACCACGACCTACGCCTTCTTCCTGCTAATCATCAGCCACTTCGCCATCGCGCTCTTTGCGCTGGTGCTCGTCAAAGAGCGTGCGGAAGCAGCATTGCGGCGGACGGCCGATACGGACATGCTGACAGGGGTCGGGAATCGCCGATGGTTCCTGTCGCAACTGCCACGCTTGGGTTTCGAGGGCGATGCCCTTGCGGTCTTGGACCTCGACTTCTTCAAGCGCATCAATGACCGATTTGGCCACCAGGCAGGTGATAAGGCGCTGATCGCCTTTGCCGAAACGGTGCGCGCAAACCTGCGTTCGACCGATTGTTTCGCCCGGCTCGGAGGCGAAGAGTTCGGGCTCTACCTCCCGAAAACGAGCGAAGTGCAAGCCCAGGCCATAGTCGAACGGCTCCGCCTTGCCATCGAGCAATTGGATATCCGATTCGATGACCGTCGCGTTGCTCTCAGCGTCAGCATCGGCGTTGTCGCCGGCCGCGGCGCGGAACGTAGCTGGGAGGAGCTTTTCAGCATGGCCGATGCCGCACTCTACCAGGCGAAGGATGCCGGCCGTAACTGCGTCGTGGCCTATGCCTCGCCACCGGCGTCGTTTGCGAGGAACATATCAAGCGCACGGGCAGGTTGAGAGCATTGCCAGACGGCACCGATCTGCCTGCCTGTGAGCGTCAGCGCTGCTGCGCCGGGTGGCAGTAACGCCCTCGCTCCCGGCCTCGTTCAAGGTCGTGGATAAAAAAACGGGCCGGCGGAAATGCATCCAGCCGGCCCGTTCCGGCAATCTTGCGGAAAGGGGAACGTCTCTGCGCGGGGCTGCAGCGCCGCGCGAAGGGAGATCGATTGCCACCTGATAATGCCTGAATGCAGCTTGCCCAATTGACATTTTACGCCAGAAATTTGACATTTCTCGCATGGATGGCGCAGAGAAAATACAATCTGTGATCGATGTCGTGGTTGTCGTTCTGCCGGAATCGTCAATCATGTCACTGGCTTCTGTGCTCGATCCGATGCGCGCTGCCAATCGGGTCTCGGGTCGCCAGGTCTTTCGCTGGCGGTTGTTGTCCGGGGGCGGCGAGCCAATCACCCTGACGTGTGGCATTCCGATCGCCGTCGACGGCAAGTTCGCCTTGCCGCTTGAAGGCGATGTCCTGCTGGCGATCGGTGGCTTCAACCTCGACAGGCATGTCGGAAGCAGGTTCATCGCGACGCTTCAGGAGTGCGCCCGGCATTTTGATATTGTTGCCGGTATCGAATCGGGCTGCTGGCTGCTCGGCCGCTCGGGCCTCCTCAACGGCCGCAAGGCGACAGCCCACTGGGAAGAGTTGGAGGATTTCAGTCAGGCATTCCCGGCATTGACCGTGCTGGGCGATCGTTTCGTCACCGATGGAAAGTTCTGGACCTCGGGCGGCGCATCACCAACCTTCGACATGATGCTGCATCTCATCACCCAGCGCCTCGGCTCTGCCTTGGCGCTCGATGTCGCCAGCATCTTCGTCTACGACCAGACCCACAGCGCGACGGACGTCCAGCCGGTGGTTTCTCTCGGGCGGATGGAGACCCTTGATCCCGGTCTGGCGGGGGCGATCCGTCTCATGGAGCGCACGCTCGAACGGCCCCTCACGGTTTCCGCGCTTGCACGTCGCCTGTCCGTGTCGCAGCGAAAGCTGGAGGCTCTATTTTCAAAGGGTCTTTCGACCAGCCCCGGCGCCTATTATCTGCGCCTGCGCCTCCAGGTCGCCCATCGGCTTGTGCGTGATTCGGGCAGCCCGATCCGCGAGATCGCGCTGCGCTGCGGCTTCGACAGCCTCTCGGCCTTTTCCCGCGCCTACAGCCGCGAATACGGAGCGAGCCCCTTGAAGATGCGCGGCAGACACCGCGGCGCGGTTGCGATATCGCAACGCGACGAGAGAATCTGAAGATGGTGAGGGCGCCTGATCCTTCGCTAGCGATTGCTATGCTTGGAGGTCGCGCAATCGGACACCTGGTCTGCTGTCATCGGCAGCGGGCTTCGTACCGGCGGCCATAGCGATCACGATAGATGCAATAGCCTTGGCGGTCCTGGGAACGACCAATCAGGTTTCCCATGAGTCCCCCGGCCACAGCGCCGATAGCCGCGCCGCCCCAGCTGTCGCTGACGACGCCCCCGATAAGGGCGCCGGTACCGGCGCCGATTACGGTCCCTTTCTCTGTCTGAGTGCAGGACGCGAGGGTCGCAATCATTCCAATCGCAATGATAAGGTTTTTCATGCTTTCATCCCTTTGCTCGATACTAATCTGGACTATCTCGATGGGAGTCTTTGCAATAACGCCACACAACTTAGCATCTACGGAATGCGCTCAATTGTCGATAGTGCGGATTCCTGAAGGGATTCGGCGCGCTGCCGCATGGAGCGAACACGGGAACGTCCGCTGACAGTGTCCGCACTTGCTGGCGCGACGCTGCCGGAGATCTGTGCGGTCACCGGTCACTTCCTGCGGGTGCGCATATCATCCTGAAACATCATCTCGCAGGTTGGTGTTGATAGCGGTAGGGCCGAGAGCAGCGAGCCGTCCGGCGCAAAGATCGCTTGCGTGTGAAGGTCGGACGCGAGCGACGAAATCCTTGCGCATCCCCGTGTCGACGGAATGCAAAACTTCTCAGGCAAGATTATTTCGGAAGGGCTCGGCCTGTTCGCTCATCCGACAAAGGATTGAGTGTCGGATACGCTTTTAAGATCGGGCAGGAAAGCCAAAAAATTCAAAAAACCCAACGAAAACAAGAATTTTAGTGGTGAGCGCGCAGGGATTCGAACCCTGGACCTACTGATTAAAAGTCAGTTGCTCTACCGGCTGAGCTACGCGCTCC
>NZ_MUNW01000074.1 GCF_002002725.1 Sinorhizobium sp. A49
GGATTGTGGAAGCGCCTAGTCAGTTCTTGCGCTCGACCACCGGCGGAGACCAGGGGCCGGAGGCCCCTGCCCGCCTGCGCTACCGCGCCCTGCTTACTGCTGAGCCGGCGCACCGGTCTGGAGTTTTTCCTCGATTTTTTTGGCAACAGCCGGGTCGGCCTGTGCGGCTGACAGGATGGAGGAATATTCCTCAACGGATATGGCGCGAGAAGATTCCACGGCCTCGACCATCTCTTGGCTCGCTTCGGCCTCCAGCTTTTCCTTTGCTGCAGCGTCCGTCGTTGCGTCTATTTTCGCGGAATACTCCTGCCTGACCTTGTCGACCTGGAGGTAGGCGACCGCAAAAGCCTGGAGCTTCTGGTCGCTGATGGGGGCGCTTGCGCCCTTGCTGTCAGCTTGACCCTGGGTCGGCTGCGTTGTTTGAGACTGGGCAGTTTCCAACGCGAATGCCGGATTGAAGGCCGCAACACTGATGACAGCGGCGGTCAGTGATGCAACGAGTGTGTGTCGAGTATTCATGTCTATTCCTTTGTGACGTGTTCGTCGGCGATTTAGTGCCGCGCTCAATTGCTCCTTCAAACGGGATGCATGTGGAACGTCACGGACAATGAAATCCTCGAAAGGGCCCGTTGCGGCAGCGGTAGGGTAATTTGCTGACCATTGAGCGGCGGCTTTGTGGCTCCCACCAAGGCCCGCCGTCGACATCGGCGAATGTGGTCCGGCGATAATGGGGCATGTAAAACAGCAGCGTCAGCCACGGAGCAGCTGGTCCGATTCTCGACCGCGAAATTTGATCCGCCCGCACGACGGTCGAATGACTACCACCCGAACAGAGACCCGTCTTGCCGTCTAATGGGCAGTATAGGCTCCATCGACCAAGTGGTAGCTACCGGAGATAAAGCTGGCCTGCTCGGACAGCAGAAAGCAGACGAGCGCTGCAACTTCGTCCGGTGTGCCGCGTCGCCCCATCGGCTGAAGCGCTTCCAAACGTCGGTTGCTCGTCAGATCGGGCTGTCCGGATACCAAAGGCGTTTCGATCCAGCCGGGGCCGACAGCATTGATGCGGATTCCTCGTCTTGCATATTCGATGGCCGCGGTCTTGGTCAGGCCGACGATTGCGTGCTTGGCGGCCGTATACGCGGATGCCATGGGCAAGCCGACCGAACCGAGGATGGATGACATGTTGACGATCGCACCACCACCTTGCCCCAACATCGCGGCAATCTGGTATTTCATGCAGTAGAACACGCCATTTAAGTTGACGTCTATCAGCCTCTGCCAATCGTCGACCGGATAATCCCCCGTCACTCTTCGCACGCCGTCGACACCTGCATTGTTGACCGCCAGATGCAGGCCTCCACAGGTGTTGACAACGGACGCGACCAAATCTTCCACCGCAGCAGCATCGGCAACGTCGACCACAAAGGGATAGGCCTCCCCGCCGGACGAACAGATTTCGGCCGCCACCGCTCGCGCGGTATCGGAATTGACATCAGCCACAGCCACCGTCGCCCCTTCCGCGCCGAGTTGGCGAGATATGGCGGCACCTATTCCAGAGCCCGCGCCGGTGACAAGTGCGACTTTCGTGGAGAAGCCAAGCTTCATGGTATGCATCCTCGTTCCCGACTCTAATCGACCAGAGACAGACACAAGCTGCAAGAAGTTTCATCGAATGTCCTGGGTTTTGTCAGGCCGCCTCGCGACCCTCCAAGTCCATTCGCCCTGATCCATCCGTATTACCGGGCGCCATCAACCAGGGAACCAAGCATAGCATCTTGGCCGAAGGACACTTGAGTGTTAAAGACGAAGCAGTGCTCACCGATTTACTAGCAGGTGGATATGGACAGTCGCGGCGTTACCCGCCGAGCGATTCTGCTCGGCAGCTTGGCATTAACGGCATCTGGGTGCACATCAACGGCAGAACGATATGGCGGGCCGATTCTTTCCGCCTTCGGCGGCGGACCGTCGTCTCGCTATCGCCGTCGGAATGTGGGTTATGACGGAAACGAACCCCCTGGAACAATCGTCGTCAACACCTCTGAGCGCTATCTTTACCTCGTCGAGGGCGGCGGTCGGGCCATCCGCTACGGCATCGCTGTCGGAGAAGATGGGCGGACGCTCAAGGGACCGGCCTCGATCGGCCGCAAGGCCGAGTGGCCATCGTGGACGCCGACCGAAAACATGATGGAGCGCAAACCGCACTTGCGACAATACGCCGGCGGCGTCAGCGGTGGGCCGCATAATCCACTTGGAGCAGCCGCCCTTTATCTCTACCGGGGCGGGCAGGACTCCTTGTTCAGGCTGCACGGAACGAATGAGCCCTGGACGATCGGTCAGGCAGTATCAAGTGGCTGCGTCCGCTTGACGAACGAAGATATCGTCGATCTGTACAACCGCACCCCTGTCGGAGCGAAGGTTCTCGTGATTTGAACACGCTTTTATGTCGGACGATGCAAAATGTGTTCTTTTTGCACTAGGCGTAAGCGTAGAACGCCCTATTAATATAAGCGTTGCCTTCGATAAACCGATTCCATTCTAAGGAGAGGATGCCTTGATGAGCAGAAACCTAGTCGTAATCGTTACCTTGCTTTCCGTCGTTGGCCTCAGCGGCTGCGATACTATTGGCAAAGGCAAAGGCAAGGCGCCGCCGCCGGTAGAAACCGTCGAACCGGCGCCTGTCTACAAGTAACTTGAACTGCGGATGAGTGGGAGGGATGAACGTCCTTCCCACATCATTATAGCCGGCCGGATGGGCTTTGGTGCTGTCGGGCCAGAATAAAAGTGCTCATCGGAGTTCAGGAGATAGAGCATAGTGATGCCGCTTTTGACAGGCCGACTAATGCTGATTGTGGCACTCGCATTTGCGATGGCAGGCTGCCAATCAGAAGATCAGAAGCCCCTGCCGCGTTTCGTATCAAGTAGCAGCAGCGCACCTGCTGTGACCGCAGGCGCAGTCCGCGAAAGCGGTTACTTCATCGAATTTCGATCCCGCTACGCCCTGAGTTACGGCCACACCTACGTCGTTTTCGGACGCACGAACGAGGCCGGCGGAATGATCAATCCCGAAGTGGCTGGACTTGCACCGGCAACCCCCAGCGCGACGCCCTATGTCCTTGGGCACTTTCTGCCCGTACCCGCGGAAACCGGAGCGAGCGACGGTGACCTCGAAGAGGAATACAGGTCGGCAAGCTGGCGCGTCATGCTGACAGAAGCAGAGTACAACAAGACGGTCGCCTATATCAGGCAGCTCAAGGCCAAATCGAAATTCTGGCAAGCGTCGGTTTACAACTGCAATGCGTTCGTCTCGGATATTGCCCGTTCGATGGGATATAAGACGCCCAGCATCTGGCTAAGACCACAGCAATTCGTTACCAAGCTTCGGCAAATGAATGCGGGCTAAAGGTGATCAGTGCAGAGTTGCATCCGACCGATAGCAGATCGCAGAAAGGCTCTGGTGACTTGAAGTGATCGTATCGATGGCCGCTCTCGGCAAAATCGTCTGGGTGATTGGGATCATCGCCTGGTATTTTATTCGCGTACCATTCGAACGCCGCGCAAAGCGCGTCAACGTCGTCAGCAACCGCCGCTCGCCGGTGGACATGTTTGGGCTTGCATCGGGACTGGGCGGCCTTGCGATCGTTCCCGCCCTTTATGTCGCCACCGGCTTTCCACAGGCAGCCGACCATTCCGCCAGTCCGTGGACCGTGATCGCCGGAACGATTGTTTTCTTCTTTGCCCTTTGGGTTTTTCGCCGGACTCATAAGGAGCTAGGGCGCAACTGGTCCATCACACTGGAGATCCGCGACAAGCACGAATTGATCTCCGGCGGTCCTTACGCCTTTGTTCGCCACCCGATGTATACCTCCTTCATGTTGATGGGCGTTGGCCAGGCCCTATTGCTGCCCAACTGGGTGGCAGGGCTGGCGGGCCTATTCGGGTTCGCGCTACTTTTCTTTCTGAGGGTCGACAAGGAGGAGCGTATGATGCTGGAGATTTTCGGTATTCAGTACCGTGACTACATGCAGCGGACCAAGCGCATCGTCCCCTACCTCTACTAAAGGCGATATCATGCAAGGCCGAGCCATCAAGCTTTCGGTGCCTAGGCGCCTTGTCTGCGACCTAATGCGGTTTTCGATCGGGGTTCCGCGCGTCACCGTCCAACGGCAGATGAACCTCGATCCCCTGCAAAAGGCCAGGCTGGCGCAGTCGAACAGGCCGTCCTGGACCGTCCTTTTCCTGAAGGGATATGCGCTTCTTTGCCGGGAGACGCCGGAGTTCCGGCGTGCATACGTCAAACTTCCATGGCCCCAGCTCTACGAATATCCCGAAAGCGTCGCCTCCATCGCCCATGAGCGCGAGTACGAGGGCGAGCGGGCTGTCCTGTTGAGCAAGATCAAATGTCCGGAAGGCCGGTCTATCCCTGAACTTGCCGCATTGATCGATGACGCGCGGTCGCGACCGGTGACAGAAATCAAGGAATTTCGACGCGCCCTGAAAATCGCTCGCGCACCAGGGCCAATCCGCTGGCTGCTCATGTGGCTTGGCCTCAATATGGGGTCACGGCGAGCGCATTATTTCGGCACGTTCCAGCTGTCGGTCTATTCCGGCCTCGGAGCAGAATCACTCAACCCGCTGACCCCCCTCACGACCATTTTCAACTACGGTCGTATCGCGGAGGACGGCACAGTGACCGTACGCATTCACTACGACCACCGGGTCATGGACGGCGCCAATGTTGCCCGCGCGCTTGAGCGCTTCGAAGCGATCCTCAACGGTGATGTCGCTGAGGAAATGTCGAGCCAGGCTCTCGGCGCAGCGGTTCCCGCAGCAACACTTTCACGGAAGACCACATGACGGCACTGGATGAACCCCGTCTGGCAATTGTGGTCGTTGGAGCCTCACGCGGTATCGGCAGGGCGATTGCCAAAGTCGCTGCGCTCGACGGGGCCCCGATCGTTCTGGTTGCACGCTCCCTTGACGATCTGGCGGCAGCGGCGAGCGAAATTCGCGAGGCTGGCGGCGAAGCCTTCACGCTCGACCTCGATCTCTTCTCGGCCGATGCTTCCGTGCGTCTAGGGGGCTTCCTGAGCGCAAACAAACTGTCATGCGATGTGCTCGTCAACAGCGCCGGCTATGGTTTGCGTGGGGGCGCAACGACGCTACCCGTCCCCGAACAGCTGGGGATCATTGACCTCAACATACGCGCCCTTACCGACTTGTCGCTTCATTTCCTGCCGGCAATGGTGGCGCGCGGCCGTGGCGGCGTGGTTAACCTCGGATCCATCGCCGGTTTCATGCCCGGACCGGGCATGGCGCTCTATTACGCCAGCAAGAGTTACGTGCGGTCATTCTCCTTCGCTCTTCACCAGGAGTTGCGCCGCACCGGCGTCACGGTGACATGCGTTGCTCCCGGACCGGTTGCGACAGAATTCCTCCGTCGCTCCGGCGCGGATCGTGTAACGCTTTTCAAGGTGTTGCCAAGGGTCGATGCGGATTACGTTGCCGAGCGGGCCTGGCGCGGCTTCAAGTCGGGGCGACGCCTGGTCATCCCCGGCATCTCCGCCAAGCTGGCTGCCTTTGCAGCCGCGTGGCTGCCATCTGCAATCATGCTGCCCCTGATCGGTCGATTGCAGCGACGCAGCAACGACCCCTGCCCCTGCGGTTCCGGTATCAAGTTCAAAGATTGCTGCGGGGGCCGTTCGCGCAGCGCCGAGTTGCGACAAAGCCCCGGAAGCCGCTGAAAAGATTGGCAACGCCGACGCATAAAAAAATTCTGCGCGACACTTGAAGTGCGGCCCGCGCTCCCCCACCTAGCGAACAACCCGCTGGTCCGGGCCCCTCTGGCGAGAGCTTCCGGCGCTCTTGCGATGTCGGACCTTATCCGACATCTGCGCCGGCGGAGCTTTATTCCGTGGATACTTCCCTGTTGTTTATCGAGTGGTTGGGCAAACCAGTCTGGATGTGGCTCAGCTTCATCACGCTGGTCATCGCCATCCTCTCCTTCGACCTTGGCGTCCTGCACAAGGAAAACAAGGAGATCGAAGTCGGCGAGAGCATCAAGCTCTCCGCGCTCTACATCTCGCTCGGTCTCGCCTTCGGCGGCTGGGTCTGGTGGTATCTCGGTGCCGATGCCGGCCTTGCCTATATGACCGGCTTCGTCGTCGAAAAGACGCTCGCACTCGACAACGTCTTCGTCATCGCACTGATTTTCTCATTCTTCGCCGTTCCACGCCTCTACCAGCACCGGGTGCTTTTCTGGGGCATCCTCGGCGTTATCGTTCTGCGCGCCATCATGATCGGTGTCGGTGCGACACTTGTCGCCGAGTTTTCGTGGCTGCTCTATATCTTTGCTGCCTTCCTTATCGTGACCGGCCTGAAGATGCTGTTCATGAAGGAAGCTGAGCCCGACATCTCCAACAACGCACTGGTGCGCTTCATGCGCCGCCGCTTCAACGTGACGGAGAGCCACCACGGCGAACACTTCTTCGTCAAGCAGGCGGATCCGAAGAGCGGCAAGCTGGTGTGGTTCATCACGCCCCTATTCATGGCGCTCGTGCTCATCGAAGTCGCTGACGTGATCTTTGCCGTCGATTCGGTGCCTGCGATCTTCGCCATTACCACCGACCCGTTCCTCGTCTACACCTCGAACATCTTCGCTATCCTTGGCCTCAGGGCGCTCTATTTCGCTCTGGCCGCAATGATCCACCGTTTCCGCTACCTGAAGCCGGCGCTTGCCGTGGTGCTGATCTTCATCGGCTCGAAGGTCTTCGTTGCCGATCTCGTCGGCCTCGAAAAATTCCCGGCGGCTCTTTCGCTGGGCATCACCTTCGCGATCATCGCAAGCGGCGTGATCTGGAGCCTGGTCAAGACGCGTGGGGAACCGGTTCCGGCCGAGTAATCTTCGTACTCCATAGGCCAGGAGGCTGCCCGAAAGGGCGGCCAATCCCCGTCAGTGACAATTACCGGACCGCGGGTGCACGAAAATGCGCCCGCGGTTCGCGTTTATGGGTTATGGGTCTTATGCCTCGTCGCCCAGCGCGACGACCAAGGCACGCACCTTCGTCGCCTTCTCGAAGTGATCGAGTCGGTGGGTTCTGATCCACCACTCGGCCGCCTCCATCAGCAATTCCGGATCGTCGTTTTTGTTGGCAAAGAAGGCATAGAACGAGAGCCCGACGCCCAATCCTTTTTCCGCGATCTTCCGATCGCAAACTTCCAATATCTTTCGTTGCAAGGCAGCTCTCATGAGCGGGCTCCTATTCGATTTGCTGACGACCTTCTCCATGGGCATGCCTTCGCCCCTGCTCGATAAAAGAGCCTCTCGCCATTCAAAGGGTTAGGCATAACGTGTCGGACGGTGCAATCCGTGCTTCCAGCGCTGCACAGATCATCGGTGGCATTTCCGGATTATTCCTGGTCAATCTTTCTTCGCCTCCCCGCGCCCCGTCGAACTTGACGTCGATGATTTGCGTGTATATACACGCATCATGTCCTATTGTTATTGCATCCTCCTGCGGAAGGCCTCGAGACGCGTGACGACGCTCTATGACGAAGCGCTCGCGCCGATTGGCGTCAATCTCGCGCAGTTCAGCCTGCTCAGAAATATCCAGCGGGCCGAGCCGATTTCGTTGACGGATCTGGGTCAGCGAACCGAACTCGACCGCTCGACGGTCAGCCGGAACGTCAAGGTCCTGGAAAAGATGGGGCTGGTTGCGATGACCAACGGCCAGGATCAGCGGGAAACGGCCGTCGAACTGTCCGACAAGGGGCGGCAGGCCCTCAAGGACGGCGCACCACTCTGGGACGGAGTTCAGACGGCGATCGAGACGAAACTCGGCGATGACGCGTCCAGGCAACTGACCGCCTTGCTACAGGCTCTCTGACACATTCAACACAATCGATCGATGGAAGGAAATGGCCGATGTTCGGACCGGTGCTTGCGCGCTATCTCGCCAGACGCGACATCCATTATGGCTGGGCTATCGCGGCCGTCACGTTCCTCGTCATGCTGGCGACAGCCGGAGCGATGGGGTCCGCCGGCGTCCTGATCAAACCGCTCGAAACCGAATTCGGCTGGTCGAATGCAGAGATCTCGTTTGCGCTTGCTATCCGCCTCGTGCTGTTCGGCCTGCTGGGGCCGTTCGCGGCGGCCTTCATGAACCATTTCGGCGTCAGGAAGGTCGTCTCCTCGGCGCTCATTCTGATCGTCAGCGGCATCGTCGCGTCCTTCTTCATGACCGAGTTGTGGCAGATGGTGGCCCTTTGGGGCGTGGTCTTGGGTGTCGGCACGGGCATGACCGCGCTGGTGCTTGGCGCGACAATCGCAACCCGCTGGTTCGACCAGCGGCGCGGCCTCGTCATCGGCCTGATGACCGCCAGCAATGCCACCGGGCAATTGGTGTTCCTGCCGCTGCTTGCCTCTCTCACCGAGGCGATCGGCTGGCGCACGGCGCTGACCGTCGTCATCGCGGTTCTCACCTTCGCCTTCATCCTCGTACTGCTTTTCATGCAGGATCGGCCCGCGGACGTCGGCCTGGCGCCTTATGGCGGCCGCACGATTGTGCCCGCCCCGGCGCAAAAGCAACGCTTCGGAGCCCTGTTACTTTCGCCGTTGATGGCGCTGCGGGATGCCGCCCGGACGAACACGTTCTGGGTGCTGTTTGCAACCTTCTTCGTCTGCGGCTTCAGCACCAATGGCCTGATCCAGATGCATTGGGTGTCGATCTGCGGCGACGTCGGCATCGCCGCCATCAGCGCGGCCGGCTTGCTGGCGCTGATCGGCGTATTCGACCTCGTTGGCACGGTCTTTTCCGGCTGGCTGTCCGACCGCTACGACAATCGCTGGCTGCTCTTCTGGTTCTACGGCCTTCGCGGATTGTCGCTGTTGTTCCTGCCGTTCAGCGGCTTCAATTTCTACACCTTGTCGATTTTCGCCATCTTCTATGGCCTCGACTGGGTCGCGACAGTACCGCCGACGGTAAAGCTGTCGGCCGAACGCTTCGGTGCGGAACGGGCGGCTTTGGTCTTCGGTTGGGTGTTCACCGGTCACCAGCTCGGCGCGGCAAGTGCTGCGTTCCTCGCAGGTGCCAGCCGCACGTCGCTTGAGACCTACACGCCGGCGCTCATTGCCGCCGGGCTGCTGTGCATCGTTGCAGCGATGCTGGTTCTGACCATCGGCAAACGCGCGCCAGCGACCCTGGTGCCGCAGGCGGCATGAGGCTTGTGTTTGCCGGCCGCAGATTTCATCTGCGACCGGCAACAACCTATTGAACTGCCGTCGTCCCGTAGACGAGGTTCGGCAGCCACAGCGAAATCTGCGGGAACATGCTGAGCAGCACCAACAGCACCATCATCATTCCGAGGTAAGGCAGCACCTCGCGGGCATAGGCCATCATCGGAACCTTCAGCACCATCGATGAGATGTACATCAGACCGCCGACCGGCGGCGTGATGCCGGCAATGGTCAGGTTGGTGATGAACACGACGCCAAAATGCACGCGGTCGATGCCGACGCCGTCGATGATCGGGATCAGCATCGGCGTCAGGATGATCAATGCCGCCGAGCCCTCGATTGCCGTGCCGATGACGATCAGCAGCAGGTTGATCAGAAGCAGCATCAACAGCGGATTGTCGGTCGCGGCCCCAAGCCAGCCGGACATCGCCTGCGGCACCTGCTCCCAGGCGAGGTAGAAACCGAAGGCGGCAGCCGCGCAGATCATGATCATGACGACTGCGGAATCGCGAACTGACTCAGCAAGCACCTCGGGGATCTGTCGGATGGTGAACTCGCGGTAACCGAAGACGGCGACGAACAGCACATAGACGACGACGACCGCCCCGGCTTCCGTGGTCGTGAACAGCCCGTAGCGGGTGCCGACGAAGATGACGACGGGGATCGACAGCGCCCACAGGCCGTCAACGAGGGCCTTCATGGCTTCGGCACGGGTTGCCCGCTCCTTGCGCAGCGGCTTGTAGCCGCGCTTCTTGGCAATGAAATAGGTGGTGATCATCAACCCGCTGGCCAGCACAAGGCCGGGGACCACGCCCGCCGCAAACAAGCGTCCAATCGACGTTTCTGCAAGAAAACCATAGACGATCAAGCCGATAGAAGGCGGGATCAGGCTGGTGATGATCGCAGCCGACGAGGTGATGACCGCGGCAAAGGCGCGGCTATATCCCCGCTCCGACATTTCGACGCCGAGTGTTTTGGCCAGCATTGCCGCATCGGCGTTGGCAGACGCGGTCAGGCCGCCGAGCAGCGTGCCGAGCACGGTGCACATCTGGGCAAGCGCCCCGGTCATGTGGCCCACGAGCACGTCGGCGAGGTTGAGCAGACGACGGGTGATGCCCGAAGCGTTCATGATGCAACCGGCAAGCACGAACAGCGGCAATGCCAGCAGCGACACCGACTGGCTGCCTTCGGCCATTTCCTGGGCGAAGTTGGCGAGCGGGATCATGTCCATGTTGATGAGGAAGAAGGCCAGTGCGCCGATCGCCATCGCCCAGGTGATCGGCGTCGACAGCAGGAAGAGCACGACGACCAGCAGCGACGGTCCGGCAAGATGAAAGAAGGTCATATCAGCGATTCCACATTGCGATGAACCCGGGCGGTCCACGGTCTCTCGACGATCAGGTGCTGGACAAACATGCCGGCGGATGCGAGCGCGAGCGGGCCATAGGAGAGGCTGCGCGACAGGTCGAGCGCGATGGTATGAACCTGGCGCGACGTCCAGGCTTGCCAAGCAAACAGCACTGTCATCACAAGGAAAAAGACGGCAAGCAACAGGTAGTTGAACCAGGCAATCGCCTTCTGCCAGCTGACGGGCAAGGCCGTGACCAGCACGTCGATTGCCGCATGCGTGCCCAGGCGTACGCCGGCAACGGCGCCGAAAAACACGAGATAGGCAAACGCCATGATCGCCAGCTCATAGGTCCAGGCTGCCGGCTGCGGGAAGATGTAGCGGCTGACGACGCCCCAGAGGATGGAGAAGACGATGACGATAAGGGCGACGACACCGATCGCCTCGTCGGCACGGCGCAGGCTGAGAAGAGGAATGGTCTCTTCCTGTGGGTGTGAGGTTTCCATTGAGGCCTCGGTCATTTGAAGAGAGGGGTGCGGGTGGCGTCACGCGCCACCCATTTTCGGCTGGTAGTGCCGGTCTCACATCGTCTGTGAGATTATCTGCCGATGGAGTATCGGCGTTCGCGTCGACGCCGGACTGGCAGCAGAGGGCGAGTTGCCCGCCTTACTCGATCATCGCTTTCTGGACGCGATCGTAGATCCCCGGAGTGATGTTCGGGACCTTGTCGTAGGCCACACGCGATGCCTCGACGAAGGCAGGCACATCGACGTCGGTGACGATCTCGACGCCGGAATCGGCCAGCTGCTTGGCATAGGCATCGTCGGTTTCGAGCGTCATCTCAGTCAATTCCTTGGCGATCGTCTGGCCTTCCTCGAGCAGGATCTTCTGCAGATCTTCTGGCAGGCTGTTGAAGAACTGGCTGGAGGCCACCCAGGCCGTGAACATGATCTGGTGCCCGGTCTTCGATACCACCTTGCGGGTCTCGTTCAGCTTCGCGCCGGCGATCGAGCCGAACGGGCCTTCCGCAGCGTCGACGACGCCGGTCTGCAGCGCATTGTAGACATCGCCCCAGGGCAGTTCCGTCGGGCGCGCGCCGTAGCTGCCGAAGGTCGCCATCATGATCGGCGAGGACGGCACGCGGATGGTCACGCCGGCAAGATCGGCGGGGCTGCGAACTGGCTTGTTCGAGATGATGTGGCGGTAGCCGAAGAGGCCGTTCGGCATGATGATCTTGATGCCCTGCGCCTCGAGCTTGCCGGACAGCTCCTTGTAGAGATCCGATGCGAACAACCGGTCCGTGGCCTCAAGGCTCGGATAAACGTAGGGGCCGGCGAGGATCGACATGTCGGGCACGAACTGGCCGAGTTGGCCATAGTCGGTGGCGCTGAGCAGGCTCGCGCCGCTCATCACCATCTCGTTGACCTTCTTCTGCGCGCCGAGCTGGTCACCGGTCATCACTGTGATGGCGATGCGTCCCTCGGAGCGCTTCTCGACCCGCTCGGAGAAGGTCTTCATCGCTTTCACGATCGGTTCGTTGGGATTCACCTGCGAGGTTGAAAACCGCAGGCTGTATTCCTGCGCATTGGCGCTACCGCAATAGGACAGAGCGGCCATGGCAGCCGCGAGCACGAACTTCTTCATTGGATCCTCCTCATCCGGACTCCCCTCCGGAACTCATTCATAAGCGAATGAATAAGTTATTTACGAATGAGTCGCGAGCGTCAAGTGGAATGTCTCGGTGCCATCCGCGTCCGCGCCCCTTCGCGCCGGTCGATGACGCGAGAAATGACAAAGCCGCCGCGGGAACCCGCGGCGGCTTCAAACAATCAATCTGAATTCACAACTTATATATGAATATCGCGTCTATCGGGCCACTAGCCGTGGAAGGTGTAATCCTCAATGGATTGCGGCTTCATCTCAATCGAAAAGCCTGGGCGCTCTGGCGGCATGTAAGCGGCATTGCGGATGTCGCACGGTTCAAGGAAGTGTTCGTGCAGGTGGTCGACATACTCGATCACCCGGCCCTCCTTCGTGCCCGACACCGCGATATAGTCGATCATCGACAGGTGCTGAACATATTCGCACAACCCAACACCGCCGGCATGCGGCCACACCGGAAGCTCGTATTTGGCCGCCACAAGCAGCACCGCCAGCACCTCGTTCAGCCCGCCCATGCGGCAGGAATCGATCTGGACGACGTCGATCGCGCCTTCGGCGATGAACTGCTTGAACATGATACGGTTCTGGCACATCTCCCCGGTCGCGACTTTTACCGGAGCGATAGCTTCGCGGATCTTGCGATGGCCGGCGACATCGTCGGGGCTGGTCGGCTCCTCGATGAAGAACGGCTTGGCAAAGGCCAGCTGCTTGACCCAGTCGATTGCTTCGCCGACCTCCCAGACCTGGTTGGCATCGATCATCAGGTAGCGATCAGGTCCGATGACTTCGCGGGCAATGGTCAAGCGACGGATGTCGTCGGCAAGATCGCGGCCGACCTTCATCTTGACGTGGTTGAAGCCCTGGTCGATCGCTTCCTGCGCCAGTCGGCGCAACTTTTCGTCGTCATAACCGAGCCAACCGGCCGACGTTGTGTAGCAGGCGTAGCCTTCGCTCTTCAGCGTTGCAATACGATCGGCCTTACCTGCCTCGGCACGCTTCAGGATCGCCACGGCTTCGTCGCGGGTTAGCACGTCGGTCATGTAGCGGTAGTCGACGATGTCGGCGATCTCTTCCGGCGACATGTCGGCGACCAGTTGCCAGACGGGCTTGCCGGCTTCCTTCGCCAGCAGATCCCAGATCGCGTTGACGATGGCACCGGTGGCGAGATGGATGGCCCCCTTTTCCGGGCCGATCCAGCGCAACTGGCTGTCGCTGGTCAGATGCCGCCAGAACCGGCCGGGATTGGCTAGGATTTCTGCCGTATCCTTGCCGACGACGAGATGCTGCATGGCCTTGATCGCCATGCAGCAGATATCGTTGCCCCGCCCGATCGTGAACGTCAGGCCATGGCCCGCCAATCCGGGCTGATCAGTGTCGAGGATGACATAAGCCGCGGAATAATCGGGATCCGGGTTCATGGCATCGGAACCGTCAAGGCTCTGCGATGTGGGAAAGCGCAGATCGAAGACGCGCAGATCGGTGATGCGGGTCATGTTAGCTCCAATATGTATAAATCAGTCGTCCGCGCGTACGGACTGCTTCTGGGCGCCGAGGCCTTCAATGCCGAGTTCGACGACGTCGCCGGCCTTGAGGTAGCGCGGCGGCTTCATGCCCATGCCGACACCCGGGGGTGTACCGGTCGAGATGATATCGCCCGGCTGCAGCGACATGAACTGCGACAGGTAGGATACGAGATAGGCAACGCCATAAACCATGGTCTTTGACGAACCGTTCTGCATCGTCTCGCCATTGACCTTGAGCCACATCGGCAGGTTCTGCGGATCCGGGATTTCTTCCTTCGTCACCAGCCAGGGGCCGGTCGGGCCGAAGGTGTCGCAGGACTTGCCCTTGGTCCACTGTCCCTGGCGCTCGATCTGGAACGCACGCTCCGACACGTCGTGGATCGTGCAATAGCCGGCGACGTAATCGAGGGCTTCGGCTTCGCTGACATATTTCGCCTTGCGGCCGATGACGATGCCGAGTTCGACTTCCCAGTCGGTCTTCTCCGAGCCGCGCGGAATGACGAGGTCGTCGTTCGGGCCGACGATGGCCGACGTCGCCTTCATGAAGATGATCGGTTCGGAGGGAACGGTCGCGCCGGTTTCGGCGGCGTGGTCGGAATAGTTGAGGCCGATGCAGATGAACTTGCCGGTACCAGTGACGCAGGGGCCAAGGCGCGGGCTGCCGGCGACGGCCGGAAGACTTGAGAGGTCAAGCTTGGCAAGGGCTGCGAGCGCATCCGGATCCAGAGCCACGCCCGAAAAATCTGCGACGTGAGCCGAGAGATCGCGTAGTGTGCCGCCGGCGTCGATGATGCCGGGCTTTTCCTGTCCTGGTGCGCCATAACGAAGAAGTTTCATGATGTTCTATCCCTGATGTGAGTGCTCAGATGGTCCAGCCGCCATCGATGGCATAGGCCTGCCCGGAGGTATAGGTGGCGCCCGCGAGGTAAAGCGCGAGATCGGCAATCTCTTCCGGCGTGCCGATCCGGCCCATCGGCTGGCGCGCGATGAAGGCGGCTCTCGCCGCGTCGTAATCGCCCTGCGCCCGCATGCGGTCCTGCAGCGACGGGCTTTCGACCGTACCGGGGCAGATGGCGTTGCAGCGGATGCCGTCGGCGACATAGTCGGCGGCGACGGATTTGGTGAGCCCGATGACGGCCGCCTTGGTCACGCCATAGGCAAAGCGGTTCGGCACGCCCTTGATGCTCGAGGCGACCGAAGCCATGTTGATGATCGACCCGTCCTTGCGTGCAAGCATGCCCGGCAGCACGGCGCGGATGGTGCGGATCATCGCCTTGACGTTGAGATCGAAGGCGAATTCGAGGTCGGCATCCTTCATGTCGAGGATCGAACCGGCATGCACGAAACCCGCGCAATTGAAGAGCACGTCGACCTGGCCGATCTTGGCGACCAGCGCCTCGACGGCGCCGGCATCGAGAACGTCGAGCCGATGCGTTTCGACCGCTGCTTCGGCCGCGAGTGCTGCCAGCGCTTCGACGTTGATATCCGTGGCATGCACCTTCGCGCCCGCCTTGGCGAAGGCAAGTGCCGTGGCGCGGCCGATGCCCTGGGCGGCGGCGGTGATAAGGACGACCTTACCCGAAAGACCCGTTGTCATTGTTGACCCCTCATGCTTTGCGTTCGACGACCAGGATATGGTCGGCGGCAAGGACGACCTCGCCACGCTGGTTGATAACTTCGCACCGTTCGACGATACGCCCCGCCTTCGGCCGCTTAGGATCGTCCTCCTTGGCGGAGATCGTCACGCGGGTGCGGATGGTGTCGCCGATATGAACCGGACGCACGAACCGTAGCCGATCGTAGCCATAAGAAAAGGCGACCGGGTTGATCAGCGAGGCCGTCAGGCCGACGCCGATCGAAAAGATCATGGTGCCATGGGCAATTCGCTGCCCGCCGGGCAAGGTCTTGGCGAACTCCGCATCCATGTGGTGCGGGAAGAAATCGCCCGTATGTCCGGCATGAACGACAAAGTCGGTCTCGGTGATCGTCCGGCCGGAGGTCAGCCTGACATGGCCAAGTTCATAGTCTTCGAAATGGATTGTCTGCTCTGACATCGTCACCGTCCGGGAAGTGGGGCGATCGCCGTTGCGGGTCGCGCGCTGGATTGATAGGCGGCCTCTACCAGCGCCATTGTCTGCCAGGCGTCATCGACGGAGCCGATCAGATGTTGGTCTTCGCCACTGACGAAACGCTGCAGATTGGCCATGCGATTGCCGAACGCATCCGGGAACCAGGCGCCCTTGAGCGGCACGTCCACCCATTCGCTGCCGCCGGCCGGCCGGATCCAGAGTTCGTCAGGCTCGCCGCGCGGATAATCGAGATTGACGCCCAGCTTGACATAGGCAGCGCCCTCTGTTCCCGAAATGCGGAACTCGCAGGCCTGAAACTTGCGGCCGAAATCATGGTCGTGATTGAACGAAAGCACGCAGCGCACGCTGTCGCCATAGTCGAGAATGGCAGCCGTGCGGGTCTGCGCGACCGCGTGATTGGGATGACCGATCGTCTTGGCGTGAACACCTTCTGGGTTACCGAGCAACCCGCGGATCAGGTCGAGATAGTGGATCGAGTGCATCGCGATCTCGATGCGCGGCAGGCCCTTGAGGAAGGGCCAGAGACCCCACGGCGTTGCGAGCGCCAGCCATGCGTCGAAATCAACGACCTGGCCGAGGTGGCCCTTGGCGATCGCATCGCGCAGCGCCAGCATCATCGGGGCAAAGCGCAGCTGGAAATTGACCGCTGCCTCCAGTTGCCGGTCACGGCAGATGTTGAGGATTTCCGTAGCTGCCGTCAGGTCCCCACCCATCGGCTTCTGTATCAGAGCGCCTGATCCGGCCGGCAGTTTCGACAGGATTGCAGCGTGCGCAGCCGGTGGCGTCGCCAGATCGAAGATTGCATCGGGGGTCGCCAGCGCCTCGGCTTCGGTCGCAAACGCCCCAACACCCCATTCGGCTGCAAGCGCTGCCGCCTTATCTGCGTCCGGATCGAAGATGCCGGCGACCGGAAAGCCTGCCTTGCGGTAGGCCGGCAGATGCGCATCGCCGACGATGCTGCCCGCGCCGAAGATGACGATCGGCCGCGGCTTTTCGGGCACCGGCCAGGATTGCTGCAGCGATGCGGGGTCGAAACGATCAGTCACGAGTGGAAACCTTCCCATCATGATGGAAAACCTCTTCCATCATTGCCCACCACTCGCCATCCCCGCGCGTTTCGAGCGGCTTCTGGCAGGGCATGCAGACCGACCACCACTCCTGGTTCTTGGGATGAGCGGCCATTTTCGACATATCGGCGGCGAAATCGTCGCCAACATATTCCCAGTAGCCGAAGAGCAGGTTCTCCGGTTCCTTCAGGAAGATCGAATAATTGGTGACATTGCACTCGGAGATCAGCGCCAGGATCTCCGGCCAGACGGCGGCATGCAGCGCCTTGTACTCGGCGATCTTTTCCGGCTGAAGGCCGATGACCATTCCCATCCGTTGCATGACGATCTCCCCTACTTCGCAAATTCCCGGGTGAACTCGTCGATCGAGCGTGCCTTCACCGCGTCCCAGTCCCAGGCAATACCGATGCCGGCTTCGGGTGGTGCAATGGCGCGGCCGTCGCGGATCTCCATGCCCTTCTCCGTCAGTTCGTCCAACTGCGGAATGTACTCGACATATTTGCCGTTCGGCACGGCGCAGACGAGACTGACATGCAGCTCCATCAGGAAGTGCGGGCAGACGGGAATATCGAATGCTTCGGCCGCATGCGCCACCTTCAGCCACGGTGTAATGCCGCCGATGCGGGCGACGTCGACCTGGACGATCGAGCAGGCGCCCTTCTGCATGTATTCGCGGAAATGCCGGATCGAATACATGGACTCACCAACCGCGATCGGCGTCGGCGTCGAACGCGTCAGGCGGATGTGGCCGTCGAGATCATCAGCTGGCAGCGGCTCCTCGATCCAGGCGAGATCCAGTTCCTTCAGGCGCGCCGCCCGGCGGATGGCCTCGTCGACGGTAAAGCCCTGATTGCAGTCGGTCATGATCTCGAAGCCGTCGCCGAGCGCCTTGCGCATCGCCGACAGACGATCATAGTCCTCGGAGCCGTGCGGCTTGCCGATCTTGACCTTCGACCCGGAAAAGCCCTTGGCCTTGGCCTGAAGCGCGTCCTCGACGAGGGCTTCCTTTTCGATATGCAGCCAGCCGCCTTCGGTGGTGTAGAGCGGGCAATTGTCTTTCGCACCGCCCGCGAGCTTCCAGAGCGGCAGGTTCTGCTTTTTGGCACGCAGATCCCAGAGCGCCACGTCGACGGCGGCGAGCGCCAGCGCCGTGATCGGGCCGATGGTGGTGGCGTGGGTGGCAAATTCCATCTTGTGCCAGATGGCCTCGATGCAATCGGCGTCCTCGCCGATCAGGATCGGAACGAGGTGGTCGGACAGAAGGCGCATGACGGAGGATCCGCCGGTGCCGATCGTGTAGCTGTAGCCGGTGCCCGTGGCGCCGTCGGAATCCGTGATGGTGACGATCGGGGTTTCCTGGCTGACGAAGCTCTGGATCGCGTCGGTCCGCTTCACCTTCGGCTGCAGATCGACCATGCGCAGTTGAATTTTTTCGATCCTTGCCATGTCAGCCTTCCAGAGCCTTTCCTGTGTCGATGTCGAAGAGATGGGCGCGGGAGAGATCGAAGCTCATGCGCACGCTTTCGCCCGAGCGCAACGGACGCGGGTTGAGCATGCGCGAAACCCAGTCGCGACCATTGAATTGGATGAAGACCAGCGTCTCGTTGCCGAGCGGCTCGGTGATGGTGACCGGCAGATCGACCTCGTGCACGGCCGAGGCATCGCCGGCGTGAAGGCCGTGGCCCGTTGGGTAGATATCATCCGGGCGAAGGCCGAACGTCACCTTCTGGCCGGCGCGAAGAGCACCGGCAAACCGCGGCGGAATCGGCAGCCGGACACCGCTTGCAAACACCAGTTGGCCATTGTCGACGATGGCCTCGTCCATGTTCATCGGCGGCGAACCGATGAAGCCGGCAACGAACTTGGTTTTAGGCTTCTGGAACACCTCCTCCGGTGTTCCGACCTGCTCGATATGGCCGTCGCGCATGATGACGATGCGGTCGGAAAGCGTCATCGCCTCGACCTGGTCATGCGTTACATAGATCATCGTCGCCTGCATGCGGGCATGCAGCTTCTTGATTTCGGTGCGCACCTGGGTGCGCAGCTTGGCGTCGAGGTTCGACAGCGGCTCGTCGAACAGGAAGACGTCCGGCTGGCGCACGATCGCGCGGCCCATCGCCACGCGCTGGCGCTGGCCGCCTGAGAGTTGCGACGGCCGGCGCTCGAGCAGATGGCCGAGATCGAGGATCGCTGCGGCCTCATCGACACGTGCTTTGATGTCGTCGGCGGAGCGGCCGGCGATCTTCAGCGAGAAGCCCATGTTCTCGGCGACCGTCATATGCGGATAGAGCGCATAGGACTGGAAAACCATTGAGATGTTGCGGGCGCGCGGTGGCAAGTCGTTGACCGCGCGACCACCGATCTCGATGGCGCCGCCGCTGACGTCTTCGAGGCCGGCAATCATGCGCAGCGTCGTCGACTTGCCGCAACCGGACGGCCCGACCAGCGCGATGAACTCGCGGTCCTTCACCTCGAGATCGATGCCGTGAACGACTTCGAGCGCGCCATAGCGTTTGACCAGTTTCCTGAGGGTGACAGGAGCCATGAATTTATCCTTTCACCGCGCCGAAGGTCAGGCCCGAAACGAGGTGCTTTTGAATGATGAAGGTGAGCGTGAGCGCCGGGACAATCATGACAACGGCGAGCGCGCACATGCCACGCCAGTCGATCGTGAACTCGGCGGTGTAATCGAGCAGGCCGACCGGCAGGGTCTTCGAGTTGACCGAGCGGGTGATCTGCGAGGCCAGCGCATATTCGTTCCAGGATGTGAGGAAGGCGAAGATGCCGGCGGATGCGATGCCGGGACCGGCAAGCGGAAACTCCACCTGCCAGAAAGCCTGCCAGGGTGTGCAGCCGTCGATCTGGGCAGCTTCGGCCAGATCCTTCGGCACCTGGCGGAAGAAGCCGTCTATCAACCAGATGGTGAAGGGCACGTTCAGCGCAACATAGGTCAGGATCAGCGAGAAATGCGTGTCGATGATGCCGGTGCGGGCATAGATCATGAACAGCGGCAGCGACAACGCGATCCCGGGCACGGCTCGCGTCAGCATGAAGCCGAGGAAGATCGCCGACTTCGCCTTGAAACGATAGCGGGCAAAGGCGTAGCCACCGGCCATGCCGATCGCCAGAGCGATCACCGTCGATGTCACCGAGATGATCAGCGAATTGCGGAAATAGTCCCAGACGGGGACCCCGCCTTGGCCCGCGCCGGCAAACATGGCGCGGTAGGCGTCGAGCGAGATGCTTTCCGGGATCCAGACCGGTGGCTTGGCCATGATCTCGACGGTCGGCCGCAGCGACGACAACACGATCCAGAGGCCGGGCAGGCAGATCACGGCCATTGCGAGGAACAGACCGATCAGATGCGCCGTCTTCAGGAGACGCCGACGCAGACGATGCGAAGAATTGATATCCATTACCACTCGGCTCCGATCTGCTGGCGCGCGGCGGCGAGCTTGCGGAAGAAATAGACGGTGAAGACGATCGACAGGAGGATGGCGACATAGGCCATGGCGTTCGCCATCCCCATGCGGGCGTCGGCATAGGCCGTGCGGCCGATCAGGGTCCATAGCAGTTCGGTGCGCTTGGCAGGTCCCCCATCGGTCATGATCTTGACGATGTCATAGGCGCGGGCGACATCGAGCGAACGGATCGTCATGGCGATGAAGGCAAACGGCATGAGATAGGGCCAGGTGACGTAGCGGAAGGTCTGCCACGGCGTGCAGCCATCGACATGCGCCGCCTCGACCGGATCCTTCGGCATCGCCAGGAGCCCGGCAAGAATGAGGATCGCGAAGACAGCCGTCGACGACCAGACTTCGGCAATGATGATCGAGATCATCGCGAGGTTGCCGTCGATCAGCCAGGGTATCGCACGATCCGTCAGCCCAAGCGACTGCAGCGCATTGTTCACGAAACCGATGTTGTCGTTGAACATGAACTTGAACTGGAAGCCGACGAGCACCGGTGAAAACATCATCGGGAACATCATGATGGTGCGCAGCAACCTTTGGCCGTGCGTCGCCTTGTTGACGAGGAGCGCGAGGCCGAGGCCAAGCAGCATCTCCGTATTCAGCGCGACAGTGAGAAGAAGGACTGTGCGGCCGAAGGCAACCCAGAAATCCCAGTTGCTGAGCACAGTGATGTAGTTGCGCAGGCCGACGAAGATCCAGAGCGTTTCAGGCTTGGTCAGCCGGAACGGCGTGAAGCTCGAATAGAAGGAGAAGAGCAACGGCACGACGATGACCGCTGCCAGCACGACAAAGGCCGGCAGCAACAGAAGGACCGGCGCGGACAGTTTCTTGAGCTTCATCAGGCATTCCTGAGGTGACATTGTAGCGCCGCGCGTCAGGCGTGACACGAGAAAGACGCTGCAAGACTTTAAACTTTCGACATATTTCCTGGATCAAGTTCGACCTCAGAGATTATGCCGTTAACGTCGAAGGCGGCGCCGACACCTTCGTATCGGCGCCGCCTTCCTTATCTCAGATCAGAGCTTTCCAGCGTCTTCCAGGATGCCGGTCGCCTTTTCGGCGGCGCTATCCAGCGCTTCCTTCGACGTCTTGTCGCCGAGGATGGCGGCCTGGAGTTCCGGATAGACGGCGTTGGAGATTTCAATCCATTCTGCCGTCTGCGGAACCGGGAATGCGTGCTTTGCCGCTTCCTGAAAGGCCTGCAACACCTCGGTCTTGTAGGCATCGCCTTCGGCGGCCTTGATGTTGTATTCCCAGACGGCAGTGCGCGTCGGCAGTGGGCCTGGGGCCGATTCCAGCTTCTGGCTGTCCTCGTTGGTCAGCCACCAGACGAGGGACGCTGCCGCCTCCTTGTTGGCGCAATCCTCGGTGACGGAGAAGCCGTGGTGACCGGACCAACCGGTGCGTTTGCCCGAAGACCCGGCAGGCTGAACTTTGACGCCGACATTGCCGGCGACCTTCGACGACTTCGGATCGTTGAAGAAGCTCGCCCAGCCAGGCCAGTCGAGGTTGACGGCGATCGAACCGGACGCAAAACCCTGGCCGAGATCGTCCCAGAGGTAGTTGGTCGTGCCCGGAGGAACGGCCTTGTCCTTGTAGAGCTTGACGAACCAGTCGAGCGCCTTGATGCCTGCCTCGGAATTGAAGGCCGGACGGCCGTCCTTGTCGAGATACTCGCCGCCTTCGGCGACCAGCATTTCATAGAAGCGGCCGTTGATGGCCTCTTCCTTGCCGGCGAACTGTGTGCCGTAGAAATTCGGCGGTGCAGCGAAGAACTCGGCCTGGTCGCTGACCTGGGCCCAGGTATCCGGCGGCGTCAGGTCGTAGCCGTATTTCTCCTTGAACGCCGCCTTCTTGGCGTCGTCCTGGTAGAGGCTCTTTTGATAATAGAGCGCCGAGACGTCGAACTGCGCGCGCGGAAGCATGACGAGCTTGCCGCCGAGCGTCGAGGCGTCGATCACCGCAGGAACGAATTTCGCAACCTCTTCCGGCGGCAGCAGCGCGAGAAGGTCGGTATAGATGTCTGGATACTGCGGCGCGAAGGAAGAATGATTCGAACCGACGCACCAGCTGATGCCGCCCGTGGCGATATCAGACTTGATCTCCTTGTCGAGTTCGAAGTGATTCTTCTTCGACAGGATGTTGACCTTGGCGCCGGTCGCCTTTTCCCATTCCGCGATCCGCTCATAGAGCTTTTCGTATTGCTGTCCGCCGATCAGCTTGGCGTCGATGGTGACACCTTCGAACTTGCCGGGCAGTTCCGCGGCATTGGCCGCTCCCACTGCGCAGGCAAGCATGATGACTCCGGCCGATACGCCGGAAAGCAGCCTGTTCATAACCTCTCCTCCACTGAAGCGCGCCCTCATCCCGGCACGCATTTCTCATTTGTGAGAAACTAATTCATATACAAACAACAATTTTATCACCCGTCAAGGGTCAACTTTCTTTTGTCGGCGGCTTTCTCTGCGTATATGGATATTCATATTCACTAAGGAGGACGCTCATGGACACCGAAGAGTCCGATCGCTACCGCGCCCCCGCGCTCGACAAGGGACTTGATATTCTCGAACTGCTGGCAAGCGTCGATGGCGGTTTGACGCAGGCAGAGATTTCGAAGCGGCTCAACCGCAGCCCGAACGAATTCTACCGGATGCTCGACCGGCTCGTGCGCCGCGGCTATGTCACGCGCATCGATGGCGACCGCTACTCGCTGACGCTGAAGCTGTTCGGCCTCGCCCAGCTTCACGCGCCGGTGCGGCGTCTCGCTTCCTATGCGACTCCGCTGATGCGCGACCTTGCGCAGCGCTCGAAGCAAGCCAATCAGCTCGCCGTGTTCGATCGCGGTTCGGCGGTGGTCATCGCCCAGCAGGAAGCGCCGGATTACTGGGGAATCTCGATCCGGGTCGGCTCCCATATCAGCCTGTTCGATACCGGCTCCGGTCACATCCTGCTTGCGTTCCGCACACCAGAGGAACGCGAAATGATGATCGCCGAGCACGCGCGCAGCAAGGACGAGATCTCGCTCGGCCCGGAGTTCTATGCGCGGCTCGACCAGATCCGCGAGCGCGGCTATGAGATGATGGCGAGCGCCCAGACGGCCGGCGTCTACAACCTCTCGGCACCCATTCTCGGCCCGGATGGCCGCGGCATCGCCGCATTGACCATTCCCTATATCGCGCTGGTCAATGCGCCATCGGCTCCCGATATCACCGAGACGATCTCGCTCCTGCGCAGCGCTGCGACCCAACTTTCGGTTCTTGCGGGGTCGGATGTGGCGCAATCGACGGAATGAAAAGTCAGCAGGCTACGCCTGGCATCGGACGGTCGAGATCGCGGCTCGATGCGTATTTCTTATTTGAATGATTTCTTCTCTTGTGGGAATGTAAGACATACGGAGGAGACCGCATCGTGATCGTCGATACCCATCTTCATCTCATCAACAAGTCCGCCCTGACATACCCCTGGCTGGCGGGCGTGCCGGCACTGGATCGGGACTTCCTCTATTCGACCTACGAGGCGGAAGCCCGGCGTGTCGGCATCGAGACGGCGCTGCACATGGAAGTCGATGTAGATCCCGGCGAGATGGACCTGGAGACGTCGGAGGTCCGGGAGCTATCGCAAAGACCGGACAGCCTGCTCAAAGGCGCAATTGCCGCGTGTCGCCCGGAGGCGGATGGCTTTGCAGCCTATCTCGAGCGGCAGGTGGGCAACCCCTTCGTCAAGGGGTTTCGCCGCGTTCTGCATGTGGTCCCGGACGAGCTGTCGGAAGGCGCCGTCTTCCGCGAAAACATCAGGCGCCTTGCCGGTAGCCGCTTCACCTTCGATCTCTGCGTCCTGCCACACCAGATTCCCAAGGCCATCGCCCTTGCCGATCTGGTGCCGGACCTGCAGTTCGTGCTCGATCATTGCGGCGTTCCCGATATTCGGGACGGCGCCGAGCATCCGTGGCGTGACCACATGAGCGAGATCGCCAAGCGGCCGAATGTGGTCGCCAAGATATCCGGCGTCGTTGCCTATGCAGATGAAAGCTGGACTGTCGAAACGCTCAGGCCCTATGTCGAGCATACGATTGCGGCCTTCGGTTGGGATCGCGTGGTCTGGGGCAGCGACTGGCCTGTGTGTACGCTCGGCGGCAATCTTTCGACCTGGGTCGCGACCACCCATGCGCTGATCCATGGCTGCGGCGCGGATGAGCGGACAAAGCTGCTTTCGGCCAACGCGCGTAGGATCTGGAATCTCGGATAAACAGGGAGCGGCGCCCAGCGCCTATCTGCGGTCTCTATACGCCGCGGCGCGTTCCGGCTGCCCCGCACAGACCGCTGCAGTCCTTCGAGTAGGCGCGTGTTCGTCGGCCAATCGATTGTGACCGCCGACAACTCGACGCATTGAAACAGCAGGAGCGGATTTTCCATGGACACCGGGGATGAGCCGAACGCTCATCCCCGGTGTTTCGCTTTACCCCGCGACGAAGCTTTCGGCGAACAGCCGATTGAGATCGTCGACGACGACCCTCGCTTTTTCCTTGCGCAAGAGCCCGTCATTGATGCGATCCGAGGCTGCCTGCTGGAATGGCATGTAGCCATCGTGTCGAGGCCGCACCCAGGCAGTTTCAAGCGTTGCACGGGTCGCGCGATAGAAGTCTGCGGTCGCCGCGTTGACGGCATCGTCGTCCCAGGCGTCGCCATGTCCCGGCTGGCCGCCGCCAAAGGCATAGGCCTGGCGCTGAACTTCGCCGCTTGCGACCCAATAGGCAAAGTCGGTCGCGGCCGCGATGTTGGAGGAGAATTCGGACACGGCGATACCCGTTCCGCCAAGCGCTGAGCCTGCCGGGCCGTTCGGGCCCGCGACCGGGATGTCGCCGAACCGGACGAGCGACGGTCGGAAGCTGGCGACGGAGTAGCTGACATAGCCGTAGATCAGCGGCGCGCAGACAGCCGTTGCGCCCGGGGCCGACATGACTTCAAGAACAGCGATGGGGTCCATCTCGAAACAAGCGGGATCGATCAGGGAGACGAGCTCGGAGAGCATTTCGAAGGCAACGACGCCGCCATCGGCGTCTACGAGGTCTGCCCGCCCATCCACGGCGCAAGCATGGCCGAGATTGCCGCAGAGTGTGTAAAAACTCATCAGCGAATGCGGCGGCCGCATCGGCAGCAGGACTTTCCCCTTGCGTGCGAGTTCCAGCATATCGGACCACGTCGACACTCGATCGCCAAGATCCGGACGCCAGGCCTGGACCTGTGTCGCTGCATCGATCGGGAAGGCCCACTGGCGCCCCTTCCAGGCGTAGCTCGGATAGGATTGCCCGACGGAGCCGGCTGCGAGTGCTGAGCGTTCAGCCTCTCGACCAGGCACATCGAGCGGCGCGAGGCACCCCTCATTGGTGATCTGCCCGACATGCGGATGATCGATGACGATCAGGTCGTAAGCCCTTGCCAGCTCTTCGACCGGAAAAGTCTCGAAATCCTGCAGCGAGCGCTTCTCCCAGTGAATGATGACGCCAGTCTTTTCCTGCCAGAGCTTTGAACAGGCCACCATTGGGTCGTAGCCGCGCGGATGGCTCCAGGTCATGCCCTTGAGAGCGACGTTCATAGACCGAACTCCTCGCGTATCGAGGCGCTGTGTTCGCCGATCCTCGGCGCAGCGCGGTCGACCTGAGCGCGCCGGCCATTGACCCTGAGCGGCGACCGCGTCGTCAGGATCGACACGTCGTCTTCGCGGTTGACCGTTTGCAGCATGTCGAGCATGCGGAAACCGTCGCTCTCCAGCAGTTCGTTCCAATTCAGCACGCGAGCACACCAGATGTCGGCCGGCTCAAGCACGGCCAGCCAATGATCGACCGTGTTGCCACTGATGCGCTCCGCAATCAGTGCCTTGATCTCGTCGCGTGCCGAAAACCACGACGACGGCTCGTCGCAATAGAGCGCTAGCTGCGGCATCTCCAAAAGCTGGGCGAGCTTGGGGATCGGCGTCATCGCGATGGCGAGGTAACCGTCGTTGGCAGGATAGACGCCATAAGGGGCCGAGAGATAGGCGTGGGCGCTGCGGAAATCGGAGCGCTTGGGCAGCCGCCTGCCGTCGTTGAGGTGGGTCGTCAGCACCTCGAACTGGAAATCCACCAGCGCTTCGAGCAGGCTCGTTTCGATCAGGCTGCCCTTGCCGGAGATGCCGCGGCGAACGAGGCCGGCAAGAATGCCTTGAGCCGCGGCAGCGCCGGCGAGCATGTCGCCAATCGCAAGGCCGAAGGGAACCGGCCCTTGCGCCTCATCGCCGTTCAGCCACATCACGCCGGAGCGCGCCTGCGCCAGCAGGTCCTGACCGGGCCGCCTGACCCAGGGCCCTTCCTCGCCGTAGCCGCTGATCGAGGCGTAGACAATACGCGGGTTGATCGCCCGCACCGCTTCGTAATCGAGGCCGAGCCGCTGGATCACGCCGGGGCGAAAATTCTGGATCAGGACGTCCGCTTTGGCAAGCAACGCCTTCAGCGCAGCCACGTCAGCCTCGTCCTTGAGATCGATTGCCAGGCTCTCCTTGGCGCGATTGATCGCGTGGAAGATGGTGGAATCGCCACCGATCTCGGTGTCGCTCAAATAGAGACGGCGCGAAAGATCGCCGCCGTCAGGGCGCTCGATCTTGATGACCCGCGCGCCGAGGTCCATCAGCCTGAGGGAGCAATAGGGGCCGGAGAGAAACTGGCTCATGTCGACGACGACAAGACCAGCAAGTGGCAGTTCGTTTTCCTCGTGCATCGTCATTCTTATTTCTCTGTCTTGCCGACGAAGTCGGTGGGATTGTTGTACTTCACCGTCTGCAGATGCTCGCAATAGAGCACCAGCTCGCCCTCGTTCTTGAAGACCTGATAGCTGGCCCGGATCAGGCCCAACTCCTTGTAGCGCGGTGTTTTGTCCATGTTGGTGCGGATTGTGTAGATCGTGTCGCCGAGAAACACCGGCTTGATGAAGCGCAGCTTGTCGTAGCCGTAGGAGAAGGCGTTGACGCAGTTCGTGGCGACGAGGCCGAGGCCGGCCGAAAAGACGAAGGCGCCGGCCACCAGGCGACGGCCGAAGATGCCTTCGCGCTCAGCGAACATCTGGTCCTGAACATACGGATGGATGTCGACAACCAGCGTATTGAACAGGTGGCTGTCGCTCTCCGAGATCGTCCGGCGCAGCGAGCGGATGCGCTGACCGACGGGCCAATCCTCGTAGAACCAGTTTTCAGCGTTCCACACCGGCAGGGCTGCGTGATCCTCCGGCATGTCCGAAGGACGGGTCGTCGAGACGCCGACCGTTGGCGAGAATTCATTCATGGGAAGATCCTGCGTCGATTCGGGTGAGTGTTCGTGACCTGTCTTCGCTGCTCGCGCTTTGGAGACGTATTTCTCTTCGATCGCCGGGCATAACTTCCTCCATGAGTGTTCTTATGTGAAGATAGTGTTCACATATGCAGGCAGTTTGCAAGACGCAAAAGGTCGACCGCCATCGCGAGATAGCGGCCAACTCCATGTGTTGACGAAGAGGTGGAGAGCATTCCGGCATCAGCAGCCGAAACGAGTATGCCGGCGGAGAGAAATGGGAAATGAGTCTAGCGAGCTGCCTTACGGGAGTTGCCGACTTCGTCGTGCAACCTGGCTGTCTCTGACCCAATGTCCACCTTCGCCTCGTCCTTGGACGTCGCTGCGAGCCAGCCGACAACGGTAAGGACAAAGAAGGCGGAGCCTGCCGCAAAGGCGGCGATGATCCAGTGACCGAAGCCGAGTGCTAGCCCAATGGCGCCAGCGAGCCAAAGGCTGCTGCCGGTGGTCAGGCCCTGGACGCGTCCGCGCGACAGAACGATGGTGCCCGCTGCGAGAAAGGCAACGCCCGCAGTCACCGCCTCGACGACGCGCAAGGGGTCGATCTGGACCCTCTGATCGAAGAAGCCCTTCATGTAGACGCTTTCAAGCGAGATGATGGAAAAGGTACATGCGGCAAGAGCCACAAGCATATGGGTCTTCAGTCCGGCCGGGCGTGATTTCGCCTCGCGCTCGAAACCGATGAGCGCGCCCATCATCAGGGATGCGAGCATGCGCGCGAAAATGACCTGATAAGGGATGTGGGACGGGGGAAACATGTCTGTGACGATCTGATCCATGCGGAACCAACGCGAACGTGTCGCATTGGTTCCACCTGTTGGCGCCGCCTTCCGCCCGGTTAAGCGGCGCCTTCGAGCGGCCTGTCCCTGCCCGCTCGTTTAAGCAAGTCTCAGCGTTAGTTGCCGAGCGCTGCGAAGGCGGCATCCAGCCGCTCCTGCGCCTTCTTCGGGTTTTTGGCACCCTTGGCCGCATCGAGATTGGCGGGGCTGTCGCCCACCTGGACGACACCGACCATGCCCATGCCGTAGTGCGGCGTGCATTTCACGCCGTAGATGCCCGCCGCGGTGAACGTCACCTTGTAGTTTTCGTTAATCTTGCTCTTGAAGGCTTCCGCACCGTCCGGGATCATGCCCTTGATGGTTTCGACATTATGCCCCTTGTCGGTCGGGATGAAGGTCACCGTATCGCCGGCAGCAACCTTCAGCGACGCTGGCTCAAAAACCATCGCGCCTTCCTTGCCCTTGTTGAGCATGTGCACTTCGAAATCCGCGGCGTTTGCGGGCGCAGCGATCAGCATGGCCCCCACTGCGAGGCCCAATCCGCTCTTGATTGCTTTCAACATCGTCTTCTCCGTTTGACCGAGCAGCCCGTGCTTGGGTTGTTCGCCGCAGTGATAGGCCCAAGACCGCGCGTCCAATTTGATGCGCGTCAAATTGGATGCGGATTCCCGATGCGGTGAATTGACAATAAATAGGAGTCCTATATACATGACGCATGACCACGAGCACGAAACCATCGCCTGGGATCATCGACCGTATCAGCGACGGGTTTGCCCGCGTCGCAACCGCCATGCGCACCGAAGCATGGACGGCAGCGGATGTCATCGGGCTGAACCCGACGCAGCTGCAGATCCTGATCTTCCTGGTCGGTCGCGGTAAGTCGGGCATGCGGGTCAAGCAGATTGCCGCCTATCTCGGCGTCAGTCAGCCGACGGCGACGGATTCGATCAATGCGCTGCTGCGCAAGGGGTTTGTCGAGAAGTTTGCCGATCCATCGGACGCGCGTGCAGTCGCAGTGGCGGCAACAACCGAAGGCGAGGCTGCGGTGCGCAGCGCCGGCATGATTGCCTCGGCAACCGACGATGCCTTCGCAGCGCTGTCAAAGCTTGAGCAGGAGAACCTGCTCTTGCATCTCGTCAAGATCATTCGCACGCTGCAGGTGTCCGGGGCCATACCGGAACAGCGCATGTGCGTGAACTGTCGATACTTCCAGCCGAACGCCTATCCGAATTCGAAAGAGCCGCACCATTGCGCCTTCGTCAACGCACCGTTCGGCCAGGCCGATTTGCGCATCGATTGCGGCGAATATGAAACCGCAGATCCATCGAGCCAGGCAGCTGCCTGGTCCAACTTCAACCGCGGCGCGGCCTGAGATAGGGGCCAGATGCCATGAAGGACATTGATCATCCATCGTCTGTTTCAGCCAACGCACGCGGTGCTGCCACGCCGACGCCTGCGAAGGCCGCAAGGACAAACTGCTTCACCGTCGGGGCCGAAAGAATTCACCGTATTCAAGCGTATCTGCGACCCCGATGATGTCGGCGCCGGTCCGTCGACTGCCATCGGCGGACCGGCATTTTCTCCCTCCACGCGAATAGAAAGAGAAAACCATGAGCAGAATTAATCTAGTTGACCCCAAGTCGGCAACCGGCACCAGCGCCGAACTGCTGGGCAGCATCCACGCGACCTTCGGCGCCACGCCGAACATGTTCAAGGCAGTGGCCAATTCTCCGGCAGCCCTTACCAGCATGTGGGGTTCGTTCGGCGCGCTCGGTGGTGGCCGGCTCGGCGCCAAGCTCGGCGAACAGATCGCCGTTGCCGTCGCCGACCGCAATGATTGCCACTATTGCCTTGCCGCCCACACCGCGCTCGGTCGAAAGGCCGGCGCTACCGCTCAGGAAATGGCCGACGCCCAACGTGGCCACTCCAACGATCCGAAGACGGCGGCGGTGCTCTCGTTTGTGCGCACACTGGTAGAAAGGCGCGGCCAGGCGTCGGACGCTGACGTCAAGACATTGCGCGATGCCGGCTTTGACGATCAGGACATCGTCGAGGTCATCGCCCATGTCGCGCTCAACCTTTTCACCAACTACGTCAACGTCGCACTCGCTGTGCCGGTCGATTTCCCCGGCGTCAAGCTCGTGCGCGAAGCTGCCTGAGAACCCGTCGGGCAGGTTTGCCTGCCCGACCCTCCCAAAGGAATGGCCTCATGATTGCAGATACAACAACCCAAGCGCCGGAACTGGACATCAGTCACTGGTTCAATACGCCCACGCCGCTCAACCTTGATATGCTGCGCGGACGCGTCGTCTTCATCCATGCCTTTCAGATGCTTTGCCCGGCTTGCGTCTCACACGGGCTGCCGCAGACGCAGCGCGTGCAGCGCCTCTTTCGCGACACGGACCTTCAGATGATCGGGCTGCACACGGTCTTTGAACACCATGCGGCGATGGGCCCGGAGGCTCTCAAAGCCTTCATCCACGAATACCGGCTGACTTTCCCGATCGGCATCGACGCCGCATCGCCCGATGCGGCGATACCGCACACGATGCATCGCTACGGCATGCGCGGCACGCCGACGACCGTCATTATCGGACGGGACGGAACGGTGCGCCACCATCGCTTCGGCATCGAGGACGACCTGCTCGTCGGTGCTTGGCTGGCGAACGCAATCGCCGAGCCACTGCCTACAACGCGTCAGGAACTGCCTGGCTGCAGCACGGACGGCTGCGCGATCCCCGATGAGAGCCTACGTCGGTTGGAGGCAGGTATCCGATGACACCGAAATCGGCGGTGGTGATCAGGCATGTTCACTTCGAGGATCTCGGCACCCTTGCGGCACGGCGATACCTACGATCTTCCCGCCGATGCGACTTTGCTGGCTTCGACCTCGAAGGTCGTCCAGCAGGCGTTCTCGATTGGCAGCAACATACTCGGACTTCAGTTTCACGCGGAAGCGGATGCGGGAGCGGCGTTTGAACGGTGGCTGGTCGGCCACGCCTGCGAGCTGGCAGCAGCCAAGATCGATATCGTAAAACTCCTAAACGATGCCGCTGAATTCGGGGCCGCGCTTGCGGTGGCCGCCGACGCAATGATGACGGAATGGTTGGAGCAAGTGCATGTCGACTGATCAAACAAAACCGGTCGCTCTCAACGCATTGCTTGTGGGCGAACTGACTGTGATCGACGAACGCGGGACACTGAGCGGCATCGACAAGAGGCCGGTTGCCGGGGCGCTGCACCTGTCGGCTACCGGGCTCATTGGCGATCATCAGGGCGACCTCAAGCGGCATGGCGGCCTCGAGAAGGCTGTGCATCACTACCCGGGCGATCATTATCGGCTCTGGCAGTCGGAAATCGGTCCGAGCACGGTTCTCGATCGCCCGGGCGCGTTCGGCGAAAACCTGTCGACCTCAGGGCTGACGGAAGACGACGTTGCCGTTGGAGATCGCTTCCGTCTGGGGCGTGCCCTGCTCGAAGTCAGCCAGGGACGGCAGCCATGCTGGAAATTGAACAGGCGCTTTGGGCTGACCGATATGGCCCGCCGCGTCCAGCAATCCGGTCGCACCGGATGGTACTATCGGGTGATCGAGGAAGGACGCGTTTGCGCGGACGATGCCCTCGTCATGGTCGAACGCAGATGCCCTGCCTGGACCATCCGACGGCTCTGGCATTATCTCTACATCGACACGATGAACCGCGATGCGCTTCGGGAAATCGCCAATCTCACGATATTGCCGGCGAACTGGCGCGATTATGCGATCAGACGGTTGGCGACCCGAACTGTCGAGGATTGGACACCACGCCTGGAGGGCCAGCAAGAAGGTTAGAGCTGGCTCCCGGATTCTCAAGGCAAGGGCAGCATCGCGCTGCGCGTTAGCCGGTTTTTGCCACAGGCCCGAGCCGGGATTGATGTTCGAGCCATCGCGCGACCCGGTCGGCGACGAAGATCGCATGCTCGTTGACTTGAGGCAGTCCCATCAGCTCGCCGAATGTGCCGCGGGCAAGTGGGCCGGCGATGAAAAGCGTGTCGTTGCCGTTTCCATCGCGATCGGTTGCCCGGCTTTGATTGTCGCAGGCAAGACCGAGACCGAGCGCATCCAGTTGGAGATGGCCTCCTTCTGCCAACTCCGCCAGCCAGCGCTGGCTCTTCAGGATGCTCGTGTGTGCGGGACCGGTGGTCACGACACACGCATCAAACACCATCGGCTCGTGGTGCCTGGTATGGCGGTGGCGGATCTCGGCGATAATGCTCTCGCCGTGCTGGCCTATCTCCTTCACCAATCCGCCAATGACCCTGATGTCACCGTGCTCAAGCCCTTGCGCAATCACCGCGTCAATCTGCGGGGCGACACGGAATCGGTGCACATCCCAATAGACGCGCAGGTGGCGGACAAGCCGCCTCCGCTCCGCGACAGGCAGCGCTCTCCAGATGTCGCCCCCCTGGGCGCGCAATGCATCAAAGACGGCGTGCCAGCTGCGCCCTTCCGCCGGGGCCTGTTGCAACGCAAGGCGTACCCGGCGCAGCAGCGTCCGGGCCGTACGCGAGGGGTCGACAACGAAATCCCCGAGCGGTTCCTGGGCAGTCGTAGCATGTCCCCTCGACCGTAGCCCCCGACGAGAAACGGCAGCAATCGGGCCTCGGTGTCCGCTGCGGCGCAAGGAGGCGATAACATCGGCCGCAGTCAGCCCGTTGCCGATAATGAGGACACGATCCTCCGCGCGGATGACCGACAGGGCGTCCGGTGATGTCGAATCAGGAACGAAACGCGGATGGCCGGCAAGCGCTCCGGAAATGTTCTGGGGCGCACATGGCGCCGGATGGGTCGTTGCAACGATGGCGATGTCGGCCAAAATCTCGGCGCCTCCATCCGCCTTGATGTGCCAACGGTCCCCGGTTCTGGCGATCTGCACCACCCGTTCACGGCAGTGGTAGACCTGCCCGCTCGCAAGAAGCGGAGCGATAAAGTCGCCCACATAACGGCCGAAGACAGTGCGCCGCGGATAGAGGTTTCCATCGGCTGCCAGAGCATCCGGATCATCAACAGTTTCCCCCTCGGCCGTGAGCCACCGCAGGAAATCATCCGGATCGTCCGTCAGCAGGCTCATCCGCGCCGCCGGTACGTTGACGCGGTGGGCCGGATCCGAGGTGTCGTAGGCAAGGCCAGCCCCAAGCCGCTCCCTCGGTTCGAAGACGATGATGTCGACCGCATGTCCGGGCATGTTCCGGGCGAGGTTGGCTGCCAGCACTGCACCGGTGAACCCCCCGCCAATGATTGCGACAACCGGTCGACGGGATAGCTGCGTCACGATTGCGAGACCTTGAGCTTCGGCCTGTGGTCGCCGGCAATGGTCTCGCCGAATGGCCCGGTATTGATTGACGTTTCGCGGGCAGGAACCGAGTGGTTAAGCAGCAGGTTCGGCAGCACCAGTTCGCCGAAGCGATAGGCCTCCTCCAGATGCGGGTAGCCTGACATGATGAAGGTATCGATGCCAATCTCGCGGTATTCTTCCATCCGCGCTTTGACCTGATCCGGATCACCGACGAGTGCGGTGCCTGCGCCGCCGCGCACGAGACCGACGCCGGCCCAAAGATTGGGCGCCACCTCGAGCTTGTCGCGCCGGCCGCCATGCAACCGGCTCATGCGGCTTTGACCTACCGAATCCATGCGCTCAAACACCTTTTGTGCCGCGGCGATCGTTTCGTCATCAACATATTGTATCAGGTCGTCGGCTGCCTGCCACGCTTCCTTTGCCGTCTCGCGCACGATCACATGCAACCGGATGCCGAATGTAACCTCTCTGCCTTCAGCATCAGCGAGCGCGCGCACCTCGGCGATCTTTTTGGCGACATCTTCCGGCGGCTCTCCCCAGGTCAGGTACTTGTCGATCGTCCTGGCCGCCACCTCCTGGCCTTTGCCGGATGACCCACCGAAATAGAGCGGCGGATGCGGCTGTTGCACCGATCGGAACAGCAGCTTGCCACCCTCGATGTCGAAGTGTTTTCCTTTGAAGGTGACGTCTTCTCCACGAAGCACCGATTTGTAGACGTTGAGAAATTCCTCGGTAACCTCGTAGCGCTCGGCATGCGAGAGATGGATGCCGTCGCCCTTGTTTTCCGTCGGGTCGCCGCCGGTCACCACGTTGATGAGCAGCCGCCCCTCGGAAAGCCGGTCGAGTGTTGCCGTCATCCGGGCAGCCAGCGTCGGTGACAACAGGCCCGGTCGCACCGCGATCAGGAAGCGCAGCTTCTCGGTCAATGGCGCGAGCGCCGACGCCACCACCCAGCTGTCCTCACAACTGCGGCCGGTGGGAATCAATACGCCGTAATAGCCGAGCGTATCGGCAGCCTGGGCGACCTGCTTGAGATAATTCAGGTCGACATTGCGCCCTCCCCGCGTCGTGCCGAGATAGCGGCTCTCGCCGTGGGTGGGCAGGAACCAGAGAACGTTGATCTTTTCAGGCGAGTTGCCCATGCGAATTCTCCTCGGACACGATCTGTGGCAGGCGGCAACAGGGGCCGACAGCTCGAAAAAGATAAACTCTATAAAATTTATTGACAATGAAAAATCAGGCGATCATTTTTGAGTGGAGGAAAAATTTTTCCCGGATTGCGCATTGACGACCGGGAAGCAGGTGAAATTTTTCGAGGATATTGCCATGAACATAGCTCTTGCCGCTTCCCCCGCATTCACGACATCAAGTCATGCCGCCGACCATGCCTCCGCGGTCACGGCAAACGAGCTGAAGTCGGCAATGCGCAATCTTTCAGGCGGCGTCTCTGTCATCACCGCCGGCGTCGGCGACGACCGCACCGGCGCGACGGTTACGTCGGCAACGGCCCTTTCGGTCGACCCGCCGACGATGATCGTCAACATCAACCGGACGTCGTCGACCTGGCCGGTCATCGAACGCTACCGTCATTTCTGCGTCAACATTCTCGCCAGCGAGCAGCAGCACGTGGCCGAAAGGTTTGCCGGCTTCGGCGGCCTCAAAGGGGCTGCGCGCTACGACGGCGCGCACTGGCGGACCCTCGTCAGCGGTGCTTCCGTTCTACACGGCGCGCTCGCCGCCATCGATTGCGAAGTCGAAGAAGTCATCGAGCGCCATAGCCACGCCATCATCCTCGGGCGGGTCCTGGCGATCACCTCCGGTGCAGGCGAGCCGGTGCTTTACCATGGCGGCCGCTACGGCAGTTTTCAGCCGTAGCGGCGAGCACGCAGCGCACTTTGGGCACGGAAGACGCCCAAGTGGCCGAAGTTTGGAATGGCTTCATACCCCGTCGCACAAACGGGGTATTTTTTATCTCTATAAAATCGATGGGTTTTGAGATTATCAATGCAGGCTCCGCAACGGGGCCATGGGCAAACCGTTGAGGAGCACGGCAATGACAATCGCAAGACGCACCCTTTTGGTCTCAACCGCTGCGCTGTTGCTGGCGACGCAGGGACTGTTCGCGGCACATGCTGCCGACACCACGCTGACCATCGGTTATCAGCCGATCGTCGAACCGTCGCGTGTGCCCCAGGCCGATGGCACTTATGAGAAGGTGACCGGCGCAAAAATCAACTGGCAGAAGTTCGATGGCGGCGCCGATGTCATCGCTGCACTCGCATCCGGCTCGATCGATATCGGCTATGTCGGCTCGTCGCCGCTGGCGGCTGCTGCCAGCCGCGAGCTGCCGTTCGAAACCATCTTTGTCGTCGGCCTCATCAGCGAGGCGGAGGCTCTGGCGGTCAAGGGCATCAACAAGCCGGAGGAACTTGCCGGCAAGAAGATTGCAACGCCCTTCGTATCGACTGCGCATTACAGCCTGCTGACCGCGCTGAAGCACTGGAACATCGATCCGAAGTCCGTCGAGATCCTCAACCTGCGGCCGCCGGAAATCGCCGCAGCCTGGACACGCGGCGACATTGATGGCGCCTATGTCTGGGATCCGGTTCTGTCCGAAATCAAGAAGACATCGACCGTGCTCGCCACCTCAGCTGACGTCGCCAAATGGGGCGGTCCGACCTTCGACGCCTGGATCGTCAGCAAGAAATTCGCCGAGGCGCATCCGGACATCGTCACCGGCTTCGTCAAGGTGACCGGCGACGCCTATGCCGATTACCGGGCAAAGCCGGATGCCTGGAACGCAACCTCGACGCAGGCGGAAAAAATCGCTCGGCTGACGGGCGCAAAACAGGAGGACGTGCCAGCGTTGCTCAAGGGATACTATTTCCCGTCGCTGGAAGAGCAGGCTGGTCCCGATCTTCTCGGCGGCGCAACCGCCAAGGCGGTCGCAGAAACGTCGGCCTTCCTGCTCGAGCAGGGTAAGATCCCGGCGGTTCTCGCCGACTACGGCCCTTACGTTTCGGCGCGCTGGGCGCAGGAAGCAGCCAAATTCTCGTTCTGAACGGGCTGGTTGCCCTATCCGTGGACTGGCGGCACGCCCGCAGGCAAACCGCCAGTCCCTCAATCGATGTACGTCAGAGAGTTAGAGGACTGCACAATGTCGGTGCTTGGGCTTGAAAATGTCTCGCTGCGCTATGCGCCTGGCAACGGTCGATCGCAGGCACCGCTGGTTCTGGACCGGATCAACCTGGAGATTGCCGGCGACGATTTCGTCGTGGTGATCGGCAGGTCCGGTTCGGGCAAAACCAGCCTGCTCAATCTGGCAGCGGGTTTCCTGGCGCCAAGCAGTGGCCGGATCACGCGTGATGGCCAGACGCTATCCGGCCCTGGGTCGGACCGGGCGGTCGTCTTTCAGGACGACGCGCTCTATCCATGGCTGACGGCGATCGAAAATGTCGCCTTCCCCCTGCGCCTGCGCGGTGTCGGCAAGGATCAACGGCTGAAGGAGGCGCGCGCTCTGCTCGAACGTGTCGGCCTGCCGGATGCGGCCGACCGCAACATCTGGGAGCTTTCCGGCGGCATGCGCCAGCGTGTGGGCATTGCGCGGGCCTTGGCCTCGCACCCGCGGTTCCTGCTGATGGACGAACCACTCGGTGCCCTCGATGCACTGACGCGCGTGCGCATGCAGGGATTTCTCTTGGATATGTGGCAGGCGAGCCGCGCCGGCGCGCTGCTGATCACGCACAGCATCGACGAAGCCTTGATGCTGGCGACCCGTATCGTCGTGCTCAATGCTAACCCCGGCCGGATCGCAAGGGTGATCCCGGTGAATTTCGCGCGGGATTATCTCGCCGGCGTACCGCAACCGGAGCTGCGCGCCTCATCCGAGTTCAGGCGGCTGCACGATGGCTTGACCGGTCTCATTCATTCAGAAGACGAAGGCGTTGCGGCATGACCCTTTCCCTGGAGACGGCGTCGATAGACAAGGAACCAACGGGCGAAACGGATACCAGACGACCAGCACGGCCGCGGCCCGTTCTCTGGATTTCAGCAGCGACGATTGTCGCTCTGGTCGGCCTGTGGGGCCTCGTCTCGTTTTACGCGCTGGTGCCGCCGCTGTTCCTGCCCTCACCACTTTCTGTGCTTCGCGCACTGAGCGGACTGGCGACGACGGGTTTTGTCGATGCCACGCTCGCCCAGCATGTTGCCGCCAGCCTTTCGCGCATATTCGGCGCTCTTGCCGCTGCCCTTATCCTTGGCGTGCCCGCGGGCCTTGCGATCGGCACCAGCCGCTGGGGCAAAGGCATCCTCGATCCAATCGTCGAATTTCTCCGCCCGTTGCCGCCGCTTGCCTATCTGCCGCTGGTCATCATCTGGCTTGGGATCGGCGAAGCATCGAAGATCGCCGTAATCGCACTGGCGATGCTGCCCCCGATCATTCTGTCGACCGCGTCAGGCGTCAAATCCGCGTCCGCCGATCACATCAACGCCGCGCGCGCCTTTGGTGCATCAAGATGGCAATTGCTGCTGCATGTAACTCTGCCGGGTGCGCTACCGTCCATTCTCACCGGTACGCGCATTGCGCTCGGCGCCGGCTGGTCGACGCTGGTCGCCGCCGAACTGGTCGCAGCGACACGCGGCCTTGGTTTCATGATCCAGTCGGCGGCACAGTTCCTGGTCACCGACATCGTCATCGCCGGCATCGTGGTGATCGCGCTCGTCGCCTTCCTGTTCGAAGTCATTGCGCGATGGATCGAGCGGCGAATTGTTCCCTGGTCAAATCGCCGATGAGGGGCAAACGCTGCCTTTCCTATGCAGACTTCTGGGTCACTCGGCGACGCGTTGCGATCAACCGCGCCGTTGCATAGGTTTGCGTGACGATCTCCGGGACCAGATCGATATCAGGCAGGCTGCCGAGACCCAATGGGCCGACCGCATAGAGGTTGGCGGTTGGATGGCCGTCCGCAAGCACCTCGCCGGCCGGGCTGACCGCGAGGCCAAGCCCGAGTTCGTCCGGCTGCGCCAGGCCACCGGCGAAGAGGTTCTGGATGACCGGCGCCTTGAGATCCGGCGCAGAACAGCGACAATCGATGACCTGATCGGCCTCCAACAGATCTTCTTGTGTGGCCCCTGCCCAACGAACCATCAATCCCTCCGACCGCCGACGCCCTGCCCAGCCCTTGCGCACCACAGTGCGGCCATCAGCCAATTCCTGCAGCAGTCGCAGATGTAAGGGTGCCGGCAGGCGATTGCGGTGGCTGTCGTAGATCGAGCGCAGGTGTCGGTTGAACTGTCGCTTCTCCTGTTCCGGCAAGGCTTGCCATAGAGAACGCGCCCGGCGCCTTAGCCCGTTCATCGCCGCCTGCCAGCCAAGGCCGTTAGCTTCGGCGTCAGCGCATGCCTGGCGCACGAAGGGGACGATTTCGCGAAGCCTTGTCGGCATCGGATCGACGGGGAAAGTGGGTGCTGCCGCCAGCCGCGTGTGCGCCTGCGGCAGGAACCCGTGGCGAGAAACAATGGTGATTTCGCCGACATAGCCGCTGTCACGCATTTGCAGCAGACGATCGACGACACGCACACCACTGCCGAGCAGCACCGCATGGCGTGGCACGACCAACCGTCGCGCTCTCACCAGCGGGCGCTCCTCATCCGCGACTTCCATTTCCAGGGCGCGGATACCGAATCCGGTCGCGAGCACGGCTATGTCGCATTCTATCGCGCCTTCTTCCTGCAGGACGAGAAAGCGTCCCGACGGCAGTTTTCGCAGTCCCAGCACTGCCTGGCAGGAAAGCTGCATCGAAATATCCGGCCGTCGCGTCAACGCTTCGGAAAAACGCTGGTAGACATAGTCGCTGAAAATGCGCTTCGGCACGAAGATCTGCTGGAATCCGGGAATGGCGGCAGAGACGGCGGAGCGAAAATCCTGATTTGCGCAAAGCCAGTCGTTGAAATCCTCCGGCTGCCCGGCTGCCACCGACAGATCACGCACCCGGCTGTTGAGGATTTCTCCGCTCTGGGCGGCGGCCATGACCTGGCCACCGCTGATGGTCGGTTGCGGGTCGAACAGGTGCACATGAAAAGCGGTTCGCACCGACTTCATCAGCGCGATCGCCATCATGATTCCGGAAAAGCCTCGGCCGATGATCGCAATGCGCGGTTTTGCCTGCGAACCGGCATTGTCCGGCGAAATCTTGGCAAACAATCCATGGACAGTCATGTGAGCTCCCTTGTGGCCTGACTGCGGTCAGCCGGCAAAGTTTGATACGCATGGCTGTTCCGGTCCCGAACACGGACCGGACATTGAGGTCTTTCCCGGCAGTGACATCTGCTGCCGGGGCTGAAATTCGCGGTGTCGGGGAATGATGCCGCCGGCCGCCCGGGCCGGCGAGTATGGATCCGTTCTTCTGGTTGGCATGGCACCTCGGCACATGGTCATCCCTATACGGCATACTCTATAAACTTTATGCGCTATTAGAACGCGAATTCGGGCCGACATCAAGCGCTTTGTGCGCACGGCCGTTTCCGGGCAGCAGGCACGGCATGCGACAAAGGCGTATCTACCGCCCGGCGACGACGCTGACCTCGCGCTTTTCATTGGCTTGAACGGCATTGACCGAAGGCTCTTCGCGCCGTGCTATGCCGTTGAGTACTGTCAGCAGATCGTAACCTCGCTGCCAGCGACCAAACCCGCTGGCAACATTGATGTGGCCGGCGTGACCGAGATCGACGAGGCGGCTACCCCAGCGGGTCGACACGTGCCGCAGACGGTCGAAAGACATATACGGGTCGTTGAGGCTGCCGACAATCAGGCTCGGAAACGGCAGGGGCTGCTCCGGCATGGCGCCGAACTCGATCGATCCAGGATGAAGCCGCTCGGTCACATCAAGGTCGCATGGCGCCACGAGAAGCGCGCTTCTGATCTGCCGCGTCAGCGGTCTTCGCGCCAGGTTGGCAACGAGGATACAGCCCAGACTGTGCGCGACAAGATCCACGACACCGTGTCGAACTATGGCTCGCTCCAACGCATCGCGCCATCTCGTGAGCACCGGGTGGTCCCAGTCCTCTTGATCGACCAGGGTGGCCTGTTGCTGATCGTCGAGCCAGTGGCGTTGCCAGTGCCCCGCACCTGAGCCGAACAGACCCGGAATAATCAAGGTTTTTGCCATGGTGTCAGCCTCTTGCGGCACGGTCGAAGTGACAACTCGTCGGCCATCTGCCGATCGAACAGGTCACGAGCCGATTATGCGAAGATGAATGGCTCAGCGTAAGCAAGGAATGTTCAATATCCATAATTTCTATAGCATAACTTTCTTTGGCTTCAGACCGCGTCGTCGAAATGCCGATATCGGTCGCGGAACAATGCTTGAGGCAGAGTGTTTCTTTTGATGCGTTTCTCAGCGAAATCAGTTTCGTTTTGAGGCCCCATGCAGTCAAAAAATTGCGTTGTTGGTGCCGGTGAAATTGATAGTTTGACCTGAGGGCTTCGAGGGCATGGCCAATCGAAGTTTTGAGGGATGGTGCTGTGTTCGGCCAACTCGACAAGCCGGGCGAGAAAGCTGCTTCGACGGCGACATTGTCGGGTCTGGTTCGCCCACAATCGGGAGATCGATAGGTTGGCAGAGTTCAGCTTGGTCGATCTCATAATGGGAGCGCCTGGGTTTTCCTCAGGCGCATGGAAGAGGTGAGCTGGATTTGAGAGAGCATGGCCACAACAGGCGCTGGCGGTTTCGCCAACCGAGTGTGCTTCCCGGGTTCGGTCTGGCGCTCGGCGTCACGCTTTTCTGGCTGGTGCTGATCATCCTCATCCCGCTGTCGGGATTGATCTGGCGCTCGAGCAGCCTCGGCTGGTCGCAGTTCATGACGTTGG
>NZ_MUNW01000094.1 GCF_002002725.1 Sinorhizobium sp. A49
CGGCCGAGCCGACCTCGGCGATCTCGCCCATGAACTCGTGGCCGACGACCATCGGCACCGGAATGGTCTTCTGGGCCCACTGGTCCCAGTTCCAGATGTGCACGTCGGTGCCACAGATCGCCGACTTTTTCACCTTGATCAGCACATCGTTCGGCCCGACCTCGGGCACCGGCACGCGCTCCATCCAAAGCCCGACCTCGGGCTTCGTCTTCACCAGCGCCTTCATCATGTTCGTCATCGACCTAATCCTCAAATCACGCCGAGGTCGCGGCCGACCTCTTCGAAGGCGGCGATCGCCCGGCGCACGTCCTGTTCGCTATGGGCGGCCGACATCTGCGTGCGGATGCGCGCCTGACCCTTGGGCACCACCGGGAAGGAGAAGCCGATGACATAGACGCCCTTTTGCAGCATGCGCGCCGCCATCTCCTGCGCCAGCGCCGCATCGCCGAGCATCACCGGGATGATCGGATGTCCCTCGCCGGCCAGCGTAAAGCCGAGCTTCGACATCTCGGTGCGGAAAAGGCTGGCATTGGCGTAAAGCCGCGCCCGCAGCGCATCGCCGTTGTCGATCAGGTCGAACACCTTCAGCGACGCAGCCGCAATCACTGGCGCCAGCGTGTTGGAGAACAGATAGGGCCGCGAGCGCTGCCGCAGCCACTCGACGACCTCGGCCTTGCCCGAGGTATAGCCGCCCGAAGCGCCGCCGAGCGCCTTACCGAGCGTGCCGGTGATGATATCGATACGGCCTTCGACGCCGCAATGCTCGGCCGAGCCTCGGCCGTGTTTGCCGACGAAGCCGACCGCATGGCTGTCATCGACCATGACCATGGCGCCGTACTTCTCGGCGAGATCGCACACGCCGCCGAGATTGGCGATGATACCGTCCATCGAGAACACGCCATCGGTTGCGATCAGCTTGAAGCGGCTGCCTTCGGCCTTCTTCAGCTCTTCTTCCAGTGCCGCCATGTCGTTGTTGGCATACCGGAAGCGCTTGGCCTTGGAGAGCCGCACGCCGTCGATGATCGAGGCATGGTTCAAGGCGTCGGAGATGATCGCATCCTCTTCGCCCAGCAGCGTCTCGAACAGGCCGCCATTGGCATCGAAGCAGGAGGAATAGAGGATCGTGTCTTCCAACCCGAGGAACGACGAGATCCGTGCCTCCAGCTGCTTGTGTTCTTCCTGGGTGCCGCAGATGAAGCGCACCGACGCCATGCCGTAGCCGTAACGATCGAGCGCCGCCTTGCCGGCTTCAGCCAACTCCGCGTTGTCGGCAAGGCCGAGATAGTTGTTGGCGCAGAAGTTCAGCACCCGCTCACCCGAGGCAACCTCGATCTCGCCCGCCTGCTTCGAGACGATCACTCGCTCCGACTTGTAGAGCCCCGACGTTTTGAGACCGTCGAGTTCCGAGCGAAGATGGGAGAGAAAAGCACTGGTCATAGAGGATAAGCCTCGCTGTTGCCAGCGGCGCTCGTCGCACCGCGGCAGTCTGGAATTCTGATCTGGAACGACGAAAACGCGACCGTCAGCTGTATCTTCCCCGCCGACGCGCTGCCGGCGAGGAAGACTGTGACAGGGTCTGCTCAGGCGGCAGCGGCATAACCGTTGCGGCAAAGATCCTTAAGCTCGTCCAAAGACATCGCATCGAGATCAAGGGCGTTGAGAAGGTCGTTTTCCGCGGTGAAGTCGCGGCCGTACATCGCCGAGAAGATCTTGATGCCTGCCTCGTGCAGTTCGGCCGGATGGCCGGCAAGACGGCCGATCTTGGCGGTCATCACCAGGCCGAAGGGCACATCTTCCGTCACATAACGGCTGTCGGCCGTGGTCGGACCGCTGCCGCCATTGCCGGCTTCGTGCATCTCCTGGTTCATCTGCGAGATGGAACTCATCGGCACATGGAATGAGAGATGGAAATGCTGGAAGATGTTGCGCACTTCAAGGCCGAGCGTGCTCGCAATGGCGATCCGCTCCTGGTCGAGATCCTCGAGCAGACGGCCGACATTCGGTGTGACGTTCTGGCCTTGGCTCCAGCTTTCGCCGCGCTCCATGCGGGTCATGTTGCCGAGCGCAATGCCCATATGGTTCTGCGGATTGAGGTTGGAGAGCGCAATCGCCATCAGGCTGCCGCGGTCGAGGAAACGATCGCCGAACAGATCCTTGCAGACCGCAAGCCCCCGGGCGCTTTCGGACGCCGGCACAGTCGCGAGGTCGACCTGCTTGCGGATCGTGTTTACATTGACCGAGGTCGGGCTCAACTGCCGGCCTGAAACCGCCGTGGTTCCCCAGGCGACGATCGGCACGGTGACGCCGCGCGCCGCCAGCAAACGGGACAGATAGAGCGCGCCGAACGAGGCATGCGAGCTGAAGATGACTATCTGCTGCGGCGTGATGTAAGGCGCGATGGCGTCGAGCACGGTCTTGTGGCCATAGGCCGGCAGCGCGATGACCAGCGCCTCGGCACCGGCAACGAGATCTTCGGCGCTTGTTGCAACCGCCGGATGGAACGTGCCCTTGATTGCGCCTTCGGCAGCCAGCGCCTCGCCGCTCGCCAAGGCGCGTGTCCGCTCACCTGACGGCGACCACAGGGTCACCTGATGGCCCTGCTGCTCAACCAGCACTGCCGTTCCAAAAGCGATCGATCCCGCTCCAACAATTCCTACCCGCATAATCATTCCTCTTCTCATCAATTATAGCTCGGCCGGCTGGCCGATCGTTATTTCGGACGTATCGCCGTTCGCGGTGTATTCGGGCCGACATCGCCTGATGCAACCACCAGGAACGCCCCGGCCCCTTCTGGACCGACGCTTGTCAGCGAATGGGGCACATCGGCGGCGTAGCGCGCCGTTTCCCCGGCGCGCACGATCATCGTGTTGCCCGCACTGCGCACGACGATCTCGCCCTTGGTGCAGTGCAGATGCTCGATCGTACCCGTCCCATGCGGGTCGCTGATCAGCTTGCCGTCGACCTCAAAACTCAGGAGGTACCACTCGATCAGCGACACCATGGTGGCCGGCGACAGGATCTGCAGCGTGCAGCTGCCGTCGGCGCTGCGGATGGTCGGCGTCAGATTTCCCGGCTGGAGATCGATGATCGAACCGCCACGTTCTTCGCTGGCGCCGCTGACCAGACTGTTGAGGTCGATCTTCAGCGCCCGCGTCAGGTGCCAGAGCGTGCCATAGGTCGGGTTGGCGTTGCCACGTTCTATTTCCGACAGCATCGAGCGCGACACGCCAGACATGGCGGCCAGTTCGGCAAGTGTCAGGTTCAACTCTTTTCGGTATGCCTGCAAGCGTGGCCCGATTTCGGGCGGATTGACCAAATTCATGGCTTGTCCCTCTTTGCCGATCGCGTGGGGATCCCCTGTTGTCATTCCCTGATCGGTTCACCGAGCGTATGCATGAGCCGATTGGCCCAGCCGAACAGAGACGTGGACAGGATGAGATCGAGGATTTCCTCCTTATTCAAACCGACCTCGACGAGGGCCGCCATATCGGCGGCATTTGCTTCGGGCGGGCATTTAGAAAGCTTGACTGCGAAATTCAGGATCGCCTTCAGCCGCGGCTCGATCTCGGCCTCGGTACCGTCGACAAAAATGGCCGCGATCACATCGGTGCTCTTGGTCAGCTGGTTGTAGCGGCTGGCATGAACGGCGGCGCAGTAGATGCAGCGATTGACGATCGAGGCGCCAACGGCGCCGATCTCGCGCTCGGCGCGTGAGAGGCCGCCGCTATTATACATCACCCCGTTGAACAGCGGGCTTCTGTGCGTCAGCGTTTCGACATCATGCGCCAGAACCAGCACATAGTCCGAGACCTTGGTGTTGGATGGCGTGACCTTGAGGGCTTCGAGCTGCTTGGCGGTCGCATCCGCCAGGTTGAGCGGCGTTACATAGGGCTTCCAGACCGGGATTTCGGTGGTGAAGTCGTGAACGATCTCGCTCATGCCAGCCCCCGCATCAACTCAAGGCCGACAGCAACCCTGATCTGGTAGCTGACGAAGGCGACGAGCTCCGAGAGCCGCACCACGTCGTCGTCGGCAAGGCCCGCTTCCTGAAGCAGTTCGATGTCACGCCGGGTTGCCTGCTTGGGCGCATGCGCCACCAGGTCGACGTGGCGGATCAGCGCCCTGGCGCGGACGTCGAGACCGCCGTCGAACCAGATATCCGCCATCCGGGCAGCCGCATCGGGCGCACCGGTCTTTTCCAACAGAGCCTCGAAATGATCCTCGAACGCCTTGTTGTCGTTGATCTTTGCCATGCGCCAGGCAAGGGCCGCGCGCTCGGCATGCGACAGGCCGCCGGGATTTTCCGGCGCCAGTGCACTGTCATGCGTCTTCTGCGTCAGCGCCATGATGTCGGCGCGCCCTGACACGACGCCGGCGATCGCGCTACCGGGCTCGATGCCGACGATCGCGGCAATCACGTCCTTGTTCTCAGCCATGTCGTCCTCCTATGCCTGCTTGCGGCTGTCGACCGGCACGCTGTCCGGCAAGGGTGATGCCGTCCACTCGTCGCCACGCAGTTCGGGCGTGTCGTAGTCGAGCAACCGCTGCCAATACTGGTCGAAATTCTCGGTGTAGAGCTTGGCGGCAATCTCGCGTACCAGCCACGAGGCCCCCTCGCTGATACCCGGAATGTCACCGCTCACCTTGCCGAGGCTCGCGGCAGCGCCGGAATTGAAGCTGTGGATGTTGGCGAGCCACGGCGCCGTTCCCGGTTCGCGCTCCAGGAAGCTGAAGTCGTCGGCGAGATAGGGAAACCGGCCGAGCTGGTCGTTCTCCTGGCCCACGGGCGGTGTAAAGCGGTCTTGCCACAAGAGGATCTTGTCGGCGTAACCGTCGAGCTCCTTGCGCGCCAGGGGATCGACACCAAAGCCGGTGCCCAGAATGAGGAAGTCCGCCCGCACCGGCTTTCCCTGCGACGTCTCGATGACGATCTCGTCGCCGTCGAGCACGATGCTTTCGACGCCTGCGTCAAAATGGAAATAGGCGTTCGGATGACGGCTGACACGCATCGTCGAACCGCGCGGCGCCGGCGTCTGGGTGCGCAGCGAATAGTTCATGATCTGCCAGCGCCTGCCATCACCCAGCTCCGGGAAGGCGGCGGTGAAGCCGAAGGAGCCGATGCCCATCAACTTGTTGATGCATGGCATTTCCTTGCGCCGGATCAGATGGCGGACTTCGGCGGCGCCCGCCTCCAGTGCCTCGGCGGCATTGTCCACGGCCGAAGCCCCGACGCCGACGACCACGACCCGCTTGTCCCTGAGGGCCGCAAAATCGATCTCGTGAGAGGAATGCGCCCAGTATTTCTGAGGCAGAGCACCGACGAAATCGGGAATGCTTGGATGCCCCATGCCGTCGCGGCCGGTCGCCATCACCACCTTGCGGGCAAGAACCGAAGCTTGCCGGGCGCCCTCACCTGTCAGTTCCAACCGCATGAGAGCGCCTTCGGGCCGGATCGCCTTGACTTCGACGCCGTTTTCGACCGGCAGGTCGAGCACCTTGCGATACCAGCGCAGGTAGTCCATCCACATCGGGCGCGGGATCTTGTCGAGTGCTGCCCAAGCGTCCTCCCCATGCTGGGCGACATACCAGGCACGGAAAGTGAGCGACGCCATGCCATAGGCCGGGCCGGTCAGTTGCTTCGGCGACCGCAAGGTTTCCATGCGCGCATAGGTCAGCCACGGCCCTTCGAAGCCCTCATCGCTGCGATCGAAGATGCGGATGTTCTGAATGCCGCCGCCGATCAGCGCGAAGCTGGCGACGAGTCCGCACATGCCGCCGCCGATAACGACGACGTCGTGGACCGGCTCGTCAGCGGCCGTGGGCACGACCCAGTTTGCCGGCGGGTAGCAAAGGCACGCCAGATCGTCGCGTACACGCTGCTCCAGCTCCCGCAGGCTCATCGCGGCCGATGGGATCGGTGTCGCTACGTTATAGGCCATGGTTCACCTCCGTCGGTCGATGGAACTCCTTGGTCCGCACCGGCCGCCTCGTCTGCTGGACACCCGCACCGATCCGATGCGGGTCGTTGTTTCTTTTAGTTGTGCGCGTGCCGGTCAGGGATCACCGTCGCAGTTTCCGGATTCCAGCCGACCCAGATGTCCTCGCCGTTAAGTTGCGCGACATCGCTTGGATGCACAAGTGTGTTGAGCAAGGTGCCGGCGCCGACTTCAACCATCAGCGACGTATGATTGCCCTTGAACACCCGTTGGCGGATCTTGCCCTTGATGCGGTTTCCGCTCGTCGGCTCGGCCGCCGAACAATGGATCGCCTCCGGACGCAGGACGACGTAGAGATACTCGCCAACCCTCGGCGAGAGCCCGCCAGGGTTTGCCGTTATGGTGATGCCGTTCCAACTAAGCGCCGCGACATCGCCTTCGGTACCGACGACCGTGCTGCGCAGGAGGTTGGTCTCGCCGATGAAGTTGGCCACGAACACCGAACCCGGACGTCCGTAAAGCGTATGGGGGTCGCCCATCTGCTCGATCCGACCCTTGTTCATGACGACGATCGTGTCCGACATCGTCAACGCTTCTTCCTGGTCGTGAGTGACGAACATGAAGGTCTTGCCGGTCTTTTCCTGAATGGCCTTGAGTTCGATCTGCATCTGTTGGCGCAGCTTGGCGTCGAGGGCAGACAATGGCTCGTCGAGCAGCAGCACATCCGGATCCGGCGCAAGCGCACGCATCAAGGCGACGCGCTGGCGCTGCCCGCCGGACAGCTCGGCCGGCAGGCGGCTGGCATAGTCCTGGAGCTGGACCAGCTCCAGCAGTTCCGACACCCGGCGATGAATAGCCTGGTTGTCGAGGCCCTTCAGCTCTAGGCCGAAGGCGATGTTCTTGGCAACGCTCATATGCGGGAACAGGGCGTAGTCCTGGAACACGATGTTGACGTTGCGCTTGTTCGGCGGAACTTTCGTGACATCCTTGCCGCTCAGGAGAATGCGGCCCGACGTCGGCGTCTCGAAGCCGCCGAGCATGCGCAGCGACGTCGACTTCCCACATCCGGAAGGGCCGAGCAGCGTGACGAACTTGCCGCCCTCGATGCTGAGGTTCAGATTGTCCACGGCGACGTGCTTGCCGTAACTCTTGTTGACGTTGTCGAATTGGACGACGGGTTCCATCAGCGGGTCCTCGCGCGGCGGGTGAGAAATTCGGCGTACAGTCCGACGGCGGCCGTAACCACGAGGACGAGTGTCGCCATTGCGTTGATTTCAGGAGACATGCCGCCCTGCACCTTGGCGAAAATCAGCATGGGCAGGGTCGGGCGATATCCGCCCAGGAAGAAGGTGCGAACGAAGTCGTCGATCGACAGCAGCACGCAGAAGATCATGCCGCCCAGCAGCGCCGGCCCAAGATAGGGCAGCGTCACGCGGAAGAAGGCAACGACGCTGTCGGCACCAAGATCGCGGGCCGCATCGACGAGGTTGCCGGGCATCGAGCGCAGGCGGGTGAGCGCCATGACGACTACGAAGGGCACGGCGTGCACGGTGTGGCCGAGGATGATGGCAGCCGTTCCTGTCGGCATGTCGATGGTGGAGATGAAGATGCGCAACGAGATCGCCGAAATCATGCCCGGCACGACCGCCGGCAGGCAGGCGAGCGCAAAGATAATAACCTGGCCGCGGATACCCTCGGCGACGATCAGCATGGCGATCCAGACGCCGAGGGTCGTCGCCGCAAGCGTCGTTGCCGCGGCAATCATGATCGAATAGAGGCAGGCTTCCAGGAACTGCTTGTCCTGCATCACCTTGACGTACCAGTCGAATGTCCACTCCCCGATCGGGAAGGCGACGAAGTTCGCGTCCTTGAAGCTCATGGCCATCATCAGCGTGAGCGGCAGGAGCAGATAGAGGATGAAAGCCCAGTAGAACGCGGTCAGTGATGCGCGCGGGGCATCGGATAACAGGGTGCGCATTAGATTGTCCTCCTTTTGCGCCCGCCGACCAGCCGCATGAAGATGGCGGCGGCGGTAAGAGCGGTCACCAGCATGATCAGCGCGAAGGCTGCACCAACGGGCCATTTGTCACTAGCGCCATGGAAGAAGCCGCTGATCGTTTCGGGGAACAGCACGGTGTTAGGACCGCCGAGCAGCATGGGGGTCGCAAAGACGCCGATGCATGTGAGGAAGACCAGGCAGCAGCCCGATACGATACCGTCACGCGAGAGCGGCAGGATGATCCGGCGGAAGCGCGTGAACGGGCCGGCTCCAAGATCGGCCGCGGCGTCGAGCAACGGCGACGGTATCTTTTCGATCGCCGAATAGAGCGGCAAGAGCATGTAGAGGCAGATCAGGTAGACAAGACCGAAGCCGAGCGAGAACGAGGTGTAGAGCATCGGGATCGGGCGGTCGATGAAGCCGATTTCGCGCAGGAGCACGTTCACGGCACCGCGGTTGGCAAGCAGCATGATCACCGAGAACGTGCGGATCAGCTCGCCCGCCCAGAACGGCACCAGCAGCAGCAACAGCGCTTTCGAGCGCCCCTCGGGCCTGACGACCTTGGCGACGTAGTAGGCAACGGGATAGACAACGACCAAGGTCGCGGCCGTCGCAGCCGTCGCGAAGATGAAGCTCTTGATCAGGGGCGTGAAGTAGATCGATTCTCGGAAAAAGATGGCGTAATTGTCGAGGGTGAATCGAGACTCCACGCCCGGCTGCACCGGGTAGTGGGACAGAAGGCTGATCTTCAACATCTGATAGATCGGCCCGACATGCAGCATGATCAGCCAGATCATCGGCACACCGGCCAGAAGCAAGATGCGGCCGATTCGTGATTCAACCGCCGCTCCCAGCGTGTGCCGGTAGAGCGCGGAGTTGACCACCTTGGCGACCCCCGTCGAATACTTCGGCACGGGCGCATCGCGTACCGTGCCGTATGCGGCTGTCGTGTTGCTACTCACCATTAAACGATCTCGGTTGGCGCAGCCCGACCGGTCCCGCACGGCGTTGCCGGCAGTCCGTCATTGCGCTTGGTTGGCTGGAAAAGGCTCCGAGGCCTGGTCCCGTCCCGGCGCTTGCCGAAGCGCTCCGGGACGGGACCAGGCTATGCGAAGCGTCGCCAGATCAGGCCGCCTTGACCTCTGCGGTCGCGCGGTCGATCATCTCGTTCTTCATGTCGCGGTTGATCGACGAGAAGAAGATGATGCGCTCGACTTCTTCCTGCGGAAGCGTCGAGGCCAGCTTTTCGCGCTCATTGAGCAGATCGCCAACGCCGTTCATGGTCGAGCTGTAGCCCGACTGGCGGGTCATCGCAGCACCGACTTCCGGGCTTGCCAGGATGGCGTCGAGCAGCTTGTAGGCATTCTCTGCGTTCGGCGCGTTGTTGACGACGTTTAGCGTATAGCAGAAGCCGAACGTTCCTTCCTTCGGCACTGACAGCTGGATCGGATGACCGTCGATGATCAGTTTGGCAGCCGGACCGGACCAGGAATGCGCAAGATAGATGTCCTCATTGATGAACATCTGCTGCACTTCGGAACCGGCATCATAGTACTTGCGCACCATGTCCTTGTTCTTGATCAGGAAGTCGCGCGCCTCGTTGGTCGCCTTCTGGGCTACGTCGGCCTTGCCGGCGTAGCTGACGAAGTCGCCGTCATGACCGAGATACTGCATGACGATGGTCATGAAATCGCTGACGATGTATGAGGTCTGCCCCTTGTACTGCGGATCGAACATGATCTCCCAGCTCGGCGCTTCCTTCACGTAGTCGATGTTGCGGGCGAGACCCTCATAGCCGGCGAGAATCGGCAGGCCCCACAGATTGCCGTCGACGCGCGCCCAGGGAGCATCCTGATAGGCAGTGTTGAGGTTCTTCCAGTTGGCAATCTTGCCGGTGTCGAGGGGCTGAAGGAGCTTCGAGCTGATGAACTGCGAATAGCGGTGACCGGCAACGGTGACGATATCGGTCGAAGGGTTGGCACCTTCGGCCGTCAGCAGGTTATACTGCTTGCCCTGGTCATCGGTCAGACGGATGCGGACTTCAATACCGGTATCCTTCTGGAACTTGTCGATGAATTCCTGCGGCAGAAACTTGTCATAGGTGGTGATATTCAGGACGCCGTTGTCAGCCCAGGCCGGACGCGGGCGGATGATGTGAGGCGCTGCAAGAATAGCTCCACCGGCGCCAAGCAGTTTCAGCGCGGCTCTACGGTTGATCTTTAGAATTTCACTCATTTAAGTCCCCCTTTTTTAGTTTTGACTTGTGAGAGCAGAAATTTTGGAATGTCGAGGCACCCTCTGGACGCATTCATCCATCGGCAACACGGCTGCTTTGGCGCGATTTGACGAAAAGGCCTCCCCGCCTGCGTCCGATATATCGAACTTTGTTTCCGCTAAACAGGAATTGACCTCTATACTGGATCATTGTCAAGCGGCCATTTACAGGAAAGTAATTGCTGCACTGCGGCAAGAAGCAACTCGACAATGGGCCAGATCATGGTCAGACGGCATTAGCGATCCTCACCTGATCTGCATGGTGCTCCAGCCGAATTGATCAATGCGTGGGAAACCGGAACTGTCCATGACGGGCAAAGCGAGATAGAGAAATCTACACCGCCCCCTCGTGGAGGAGACGATTTCGCGTCGTTCCTGGCGATACATTATGCAATTCAGTACGCACAAATGGTACATCACAGCAACAAGCGGTGCAGGGCTCGTGGGAGCGCGATTTTGTCCGCCTCCAAAGCGACGCCCACGCTTAAGTATGTGAACTGCAGCATTGCGCCGCCATTCCGGCCGTTCACGCGGGCCGCAAATTTCTCCAAAGCAGCCGCTCGGCCTGTTTGGGCTGAATGTCGCAATTGAAGCGGCCTAACCGCTTTCAGGCTGACGGAGGATGGAGCGGCCATCGCAAAGGTCGGTCGCGTTGGACCGACTTTTGCACCTGACCTTTGCGAGGGAAATTCCACTGAATATTCAGCGCGGCTTGTCTGCTCGCAAAACTTAGGAATTGTGCGACAGCTTCATTCCAATTTTCGATGCGATTTGTCAGCGCACTTTCAGAAGGTACTCCAGGCCCTGCGTGAAGCCACGCGGCGCGACCGTGAGGTGATCCTCGCCGTCCAAGACCGCCGACTTCAATTGCAGGTTCGGATACTTTCGACTCTGCAACGCTACTTCTAAAGCCCGGTTATCGGCGACCATATCTACCGTCTGGTTGTAGCGCGGGTTGCCTTTGCGCTGCGCCTCATAGGCGCCGACATAAAGATAGACCTTCGCCGACAGGTCATTGTTCTGCGTGGCGTAATCCGTTTCGAGCTTCAAGGTGTGGCGCTTGTCGTACCAGAGAGAGGGGCTACCGAGGATATAGCCGCTAAACAAGCCAGGGTCTGTGAACAGGATCTGTGCGCCAAGCAAAGCCCCGTAGGAGTGGCCAAGGAAGAGCGATCTGGCGGGATCGGTCCGATAGCGGGCGGCGATGAATGGCTTCACCTGATCACCCAAATATCGCTGATAGGCCCGTCCCTGCCCATGGATCGCATTAGCTGGTGCGCTCCTTGGACCGTTCGACGTAGGGGTGTAGTCGCGCTGACGGCTGACCTTGCCATCCTCACCCTTTCCATAAGACAACCCGACAAGAATGAATTCCTCGATCCGGGGCCCTTCGACGTTCAGGCGGCGGCCGATCTGCCGGATGATCGGAAAAGCGTAGTCAGCATCGGTGACGTAAAGCACGGGGTAGCGCCGCTGTGGTTCCTTCGCATAGGACGGCGGTAAGGCGACGAAGACTTGGTAACCGCGACCGGAAACCGGATCGGGCACATCCCAGACTTCACTATCGATGATCTCGTATGCACGCCCCTCTCCCAACTGAGCTTTTGGAGCCGACTGGGCGTATGTGTGTGTCGGACCACTAGGGACACTGAAGCCGACGATGACAGCTATCAGCAGGGTATTCAGAAAACATCGTCGCATGTGAAGTCTCCGCGCGTAGGATTACTATGGTGTCGACCACTAATGGCGTAGACGCGCGGCATTAAGACTAAAATTTTATCGACGGATTCGTACTTAACAAAACGTGACGGCTGAGATTGGTGGTTTCGGCTTTCAGCCAGCCAAGCTGTAAGGCTGCCGGTAATTTGTCGCAAGAATTCCGAAACCTACGACAGATATGATTCAAGATGACAGGGACCTACAGGGTCCGCTTAAGTCGTCTTCGTATGCTGTCATCGAACGGCCGCAATGGGGTCAGAAGCGCTCATACAGTCGCCCGCGCTCTATGGCAGCTATGTCACCCCGGCATCCAGGACCGGACGGTCTGCAACTGGCCCCAATTGGGACGCTCGGGTCGCACTGGCCAAGTATCCGCTCCTGATGTTTCCGAGGCGTTCAGATCAAGGGCATTAACGCGAACTCTCCACCCGATTGACACTATCGGAAGCCGGCTGACATGCCGCCCAGTCCGGATGTCTCCTAGCCCTCGCCTCGAGCGGGGTCGAACCTACGACCCGGCTGTTGTTCCGCGTCGATCTCATCCGAACTCTTTGAGACGTCAGAGACTTAGAAATCCCAGTCCTCGGTCGCCGGTGCCTTGCCAATGACATAGGAGGGCCGTCTCGGGTTGCTGATAGCTGTCGTCCTCGGACATCGTCTCTCGTCTCGCTGCAAAAGTCTGGATCCGCTCGAGTGAGGAATGGCCAGTCATCTAGCTCATGACTGCAGATCTGACGAACTCCCTCGTGAAAATTGGATGGAAATGGATGGATAAATAGTGCATGACAGCGTCTCGGGAATTGGATGGGAATGGATGCGCAAATGGAATTTCTAAATACGGCGACCGTCCGGATCACGCCCGAAATCCTGTCGCTGATCGCCGAAATCGACGAATTCAAGGGTGCTTGGCGTGCGATCGGCCGGATCGCGCCTGAGCGGCTGTCCAGCCTCCGGCGTGTCGCCACGATCGAAAGCGTCGGTTCCTCCACCCGTATCGAAGGGGCACGCCTCACCGATCGAGAGGTCGAAAAGCTGCTGGCAAACATTCGCCTGGGGTCGTTTACGACACGTGACGAGCAAGAGGTTGCCGGCTATGCGGAGGTGATGGAAACCATCTTCAGTGCTCACGAAGCTATTTCGTTCACCGAGAATCATATCCGTCAGCTCCACCGCGACCTTCTTGCACATTCGACAAAGGACGAGCGGCATCGCGGCGCCTACAAAACCCTCTCCAACAACGTGGAAGCGTTTAACGAACAGGGTGAGAGCGTCGGCATAGTTTTCGAAACGGCATCGCCGTTCGATACCCCGCGTCGAATTGAAGAACTGATCGCCTGGCTGGATGAGCAAGGGCGAGAAAAGCGGCTCCATCCACTTTTGGTTGTCGCGATCTTCGTTGTCGTTTACCTCGAAATCCATCCATTCCAAGATGGCAATGGCCGCCTATCGCGTATTCTGACCACCTTGTTGCTCCTGCGGGCCGGCTACGCTTACGTCCCCTACAGCTCGCTCGAAAGCATCATCGAGCAAACCAAGGAAAGCTATTACATCTCGCTTCGGCGCACGCAGGGAACGATCCGCAGTTCCGATCCCGACTGGAATCCCTGGATCGAGTTCTTTTTGAGAGCCCTGCATCGGCAGAAAACGCGGCTTGAGAAAAAAATGGAGCGCGAGCGTATTGTCCTCGCCGACATGCCGGAATTATCCGTTATATTGCTCGAGTTGGCGCGCGAGCACGGGCGGATCACGGTCGCGGAGGCTGCACGGATCACCGATGCAAGCCGTCACACTATCAAGGATCATCTCAAGGCACTCGTGGATCAAGGGCACCTCGTCCTGCACGGTGCCGGCCGCGGCGCCTGGTACGGTCTTTCCTAATGAAGGGGTGTCAGGCCCATCTGAATGGGGCTCTTGATGAGATTCGAACCGCGGGTGCATCTTGAGCACAAGCCATTAAATTCAGACGGATAGCAAATCCTCCGGCACTTCCGTGTCGTGACGCCATAAGGTCACCGCCTGCATGGGGGAAGACACGCGGGGCTTCAGCTCTGCCAACAGCGCGGCATGAAGGGGAAGCCTACCCAACTCCTGCTTTGTGTGTTTAGGCATGGAACTTTGCCCCCCTTCGGCGCCGAACCTTGACCCCCACTACGTTTGGGCTAACGGATGGTCATTGTTCAGAATTCCGGATTGCTGCCGGGGTCAACGTTGCGCGCCTATGGTGGGATCAGATCCTCTGCAGAAACACAGGCGAGCGAATGAAGTTGCAACGACTCAGGTCACAAGTCGGGAGCGGCCTTCTACCGGATGGACATTATTTCTAAAACCGACAACTGATTGGCGCGGTTCAGGAGCGCTTTCGCATTTGCTTATCAGGCGATACTGTATTTCCTTGGCGGAGGGGAAAGCGTGGAACGTCGCCTTACCACAATAATGGCTGCCGATTTGGTCGGCTATTCTCGCCTTATGGCGGCGGACGAGGAAGGCACCATTTCGCGGCTGCGCGATGCGCGAACCTATGTGATTGACCCGGCGATTGTGGAAGGTGGTGGCCGCATCGTCAAAACAATGGGCGACGGGCTTCTAGTCGATTTTCCATCGCCAGTGTTGGCAGTAAGAACGGCTCTTCTAATGCAGCGTACCTTGATCTCGCGCGAGTCTCCTCAAGGGGACGACCGACGTCTGCGTTTCCGGATCGGTCTTCATCTGGGAGACGTGGTGATCGATGGGGACGACATCCTCGGCGACTGCGTCAACATCACTGCGCGTTTGGAAACCATCGCACCCGAAGGAGGCATCTGCATATCTCGTGCAATCTACGATCATGTGCGAGGCAAGATAGAGGCTGGGATGACGTGGCTCGGGCCGCAGTCCGTTAAGAATATCCCCGAACCGATTGACGTGTGGCAGGTCGAGGTGGACGGCACGGCGCCGAGCCCGGTTCGGCTCTCTGGGCAGGAACGGGCTTCGATCGCGGTTCTCCCATTTCAGAATTTTTCTGCCACGCCCGATCAGGACTTCTTCGTCGACGGACTGGTCGAAGACGTCATCACGGAACTAGGTCGCTTTCGATGGTTGTTCGTGATCGCTCGCAACTCGACTTTCGCCTACAAGGGAACAGCCAAGGACGTACGCAAGATCGCCCGAGAACTTGGTGTGCGCTATGTCGTGGAAGGATCGGTTCGGCGGTCAGGTGATCGGTTGAGGATCACGGTACAGCTAATCGACGCGCTGTCCGGAGCACACATCTGGGCCGAGCGGTGGGATCGTCCGATCGCCGATTTTTTTGATGTGCAGGATGAGATAACGCGCCGAATTATCGCGGGCATCGAACCAGAACTGGGAGCGCACGAACGGGGTCTCGCCCTCGCCAAATCGACCGACAACCTTACTGCTTGGGAACTTTGTCACCGCGGCCTTGCTGAATTGCTTTCCTTCGAAGCAGGTTCTCAAGCCACTGCCGAGAAATTCCTTCGACAAGCGCTTGAACACGATCCGAATTTCGCACTTCCCTACGCCTATTTAGCTCGCCACCGATACGCACTCGTCCTTTGGGGACGTGCCGCTGACGTGCCTGTCGCTGTCAAGGAAGGATTATCGTTCGCCACGAAGGCATTAGAAATCGACAGGCGGAGCGATATCGCATACGCGATGATGTCGCTCCTTCTTACGGTTGCCGGGCGAGCGGCTGAGGCCATGCCTGTCGCTGAACAGGGCCTTGCATTAAATCGCAACTACGCGTTTCTTCACTTCGCACATGGAATGGCAGCCGTGCGGCTCAGGGACGCCGATACGACGATTAGAGCTGCACAAAATGCCATCGATCTCAGTCCTCACGATCCGTCTACCTTTGCGTTCAAGACACTACTCGGTATTGGCTTGATGCTGAGAGGCGAGCCCGATGACCTCTCAACGGCCCGGATGCATCTACGGGAAGGCGCGACCTTCGAACGCACAACCTACTATCCATTCATTGGGGCAGCGTTGCTCGCCCTCAAGTCGGGCAAGACCGATGAAGTAAAGATGTGGATCTCTGATGCTTTGAAGAAGTTTCCAAACCTGAATGCGGAATACGTCCGAGAGGCGGCCCACCCATTCTATGAAGGCAGTCCTTACTGCGACTACCTCGACAGGCTGATCGAGCATGGGCTTCCCCCGGGAGAGAAGCGTCGTATCGAAGAATAATCGCGTCGCACTACCAGCACAAAAGCACCGACGAAATCATCAGGCGGATGCCGGACGAGTATCGCTATCCCCGACCAACTGTTGAAGCCGCCGGTCCTTCCTCATGCTTCGCCTCAGCCTCCATCTCGGTCTCCGCCAGAAGAACCCTAGGCGATTTCTTGATTTCAGGAGCGAGCGAGATGGCGGCCAGAAAGTTCTGATCCCCTCCAACGGCTTCAAGAATGCGAACGCTTCATTCTTTGGGAAGCCGTTCCGTCTGGCTCTCCCCAACCTCCAGGACCTGTACCCTGATCTGAGCGCCTACATCGAGCGGCACCTCGCCTTGCTGCTTGCCGGTGCCGAAGATCCGGGCACCCTATTCGTGAAGACGGTCAAAACCACGAGCAGCGACGCTTCTTGGTATCCCTCCGGCGTGGACCGCCTTGCGGGGATTTGCCGAGATTGTGATTTTGCACTCTTGAGAGTGGATTTAAGAGCGCAATAAGGGACTATGGCACAGGCCATTTTGCTGACGGGTCAAGATCGGCGTCGTCGTTGGTCGGCAGATGATCGGCTGGAAATTCTGGAGGCAGCATTTGCGCCGGGGGCAAATGTCTCGGAGGTAGCGCGTCGTTTTGATGTTTCGACGGGGCTGCTCTACACGTGGCGCCGCCAAGCGCTTGCGGTTGCGGTGACGGATGGCCCTGCCTTCGTGCCCGCGACGGTCTTGGGTGCCGCCGGCGGTGGCGATGGTGGTGTGGCGACCATCGTTGTGGACTTTGCGAACGGTACCAAGGTGAGGATTGCGTCCGGGGCACCTTGTGATCTTGCCGCAGCAGTGATGCGAGCGCTCAAATGATCCCGATCAGTTCGAGCGTGCGCGTTTGGATTGCGAGCGGCCATTGCGATATGCGCAAGGGGATGCAGGGTCTCGCTCTGATTGTGCAGGAAGGTCTGGGTCGTGATCCATTCAAGGGTGACGTTTTTGTCTTCCGCGGGAAAAGTGGTCGGCTGATCAAGGCTCTTTGGCATGACGGAATTGGGCTTTCGCTATACGCAAGGCGGCTCGAGCGCGGCCGTTTTCTTTGGCCGGCGACGGAGGGCGGAGCGATTGCGCTGACGGCTGGCCAGATGTCGTATTTGCTTGAGGGAATTGACTGGCGAAACCCGCAGCAGACATGGCGGCCGACGAGCGCGGGATAGCGTTTCTTTGGGCGGGATTGTGGGCGGTGGCACCAAGAAAAGCTATGCAAATCAGTGGCTTTGTGATTCCCTTCGAGCATGGAAACCGGCTCGGAAAATCACCGTGATCATGCTGCTGCCCTAGAAGCAGAGCTGGCGGTTGTGCGGTCGGAACGGGCTACTGCTTTGGCCGAATTGGCTGTTGCCAAGGCCAAGGAGGCCGACAATCAGGCCATCATTCTTCGCCAGAAGGTCTATATCGAAAAGCTGCAACGGGAGCTGCGTGGTCAGAAGTCGGAATCGATGGCCGGCTTCATCGGAATGCGCAGAAAAGCGCGAGGCCGCGGGCCTGACGCAAACGGAACTCGCTGCCAAAATGGGTGAGTATCAGTCGTTCGTCGCCCGCCTCGAAAGTGGCCAACGCCGGGTCGATGTCGTAGAGCTTCTCGAAATCGCAGCGATCCTCCGGTTCAACCCCAACGAGGCTCTCGACCGGCTTTCTGCGCTTGAGCGTTGAGCGAAACGATCGCTAACGTTCCGCTCGATACATTATGCGATCTTCTGTAACGGGCCGGTACATTCTATTTTCAAGCCTGCACTTGAGCACGCAAACGTCGACCTACAGGAGTTGTAAGTTCAATTAGGATTGCCTTGCAGATTGCAAACGTTCTTCCTACTCTGTTACAACAAAGAGGAAAAGAGGCGGCGAATGACGGCTTTCAATCCAAACGATCCAGTTCACGCGGCAGCCAAAGATTATCGGGACGCGGCAAAAGCACTCTTCGACACTCGCAACGAATCTAGCCTCGACAAGAACGGAATCCTCGCTAGGCGACATGCGGCGTTGAGCATGTCAAACGCTCTCCACGAGCGGACCAACCTCAGCGATGAGATCCATAGTTTCGCCTCCCGGGTTCTTCGGTTCGAAAAAACGCCCAAAACCCTCAATGAGTGGCAGCGCCGCGAGAATGAGCTGATCCGCGCAGTAGAAAATGCCATGCTCAAGGCGGGAATGGTGATCCAAGGATAATGAGCTACTGAGAGAGCGTCATTTCCCAGGAGCAGCCTAACACGCACGGAAATCACTACCGATACGGAACAACAACCAGTTGCAGGGCAAGGCAATGCCGAGACCTACTCCCGTAGATACATTATGCGATCAAAGCAGTCCCCGAACACGCCCCAGCAATGGACATGCGCTGATGCATGCGCGCGATCAAAATTGTTTCAGGCTACAGTTAGAAGTTCAACGCGCTTTTAAGATCATGCAAGCCGACCATCAACATCATAGGGTCCGATGGCGAAGGCAGGAAGCCAACCGCCTCATAGAAGCCCCGCGCGTCATCGGAAATTGCATGCACCAGCACGCCGCGAATGCCCAGGATTTCTGCGGCGTTGAGCAGTCGTAAACCTGCGTCGCGAACCAAAGCTCTACCGATACCACGTCCCCGATGGGCTCCATCAATGGCGAGGCGACCAAGCACAGCAACTGGAATTGGATCCGGCATATTGCGCCGAAAACGGCCAGGTGCTTCCGGCTGCTTCACCGCGCCGGAAGCGAGTGCGTAATAGGCGATGACGCGGTTTTCTTCACACACCACGAACGTTCGAGATGCGCCCCCTATCTGATTGGTACGCGCGCGACGGCGCAGCCAGTCGTCCAGTTCGAGCACGCCGGAATTGAAGTCGGCCAGTTCGTGATGGTCGGCCAATGGCGTCGGCGCACTGAGAGTCACGCCTCGTCCCACGGCGCTTTGGTCGACATGGTACGCTTCAGACGCTCGTTGGGTTGCGCGGGCGCATCGAGCCGAGCAAGGTACTCGGCATAGATTTCTGGGCTGACCGTGAATACAGAACGGTCAATCAGCACCTCTTCGGCGCGGCGCTCGGAAGCCTCAAGCATGAAATCCGTGCGCGTCTTGCCAAGCAACTCGGCGGCGCGGTCGATCAAGTTGCGTGTCGCGGGCTTTATACGCATATTTAATGGCACGCTTGTGTCCGGACTTTTACGTGTGTGAGAGGTGGGCATGGAAAACTCCTATCTGCCCCAACAAATAACGTAACGACATCATCTTTACAATACCCGTAAAGATGATGTCGTTACGAATTCATCTCGTGCTGAGCCGCGTTCATCTTTCCTTCATTGCAAATTGAACTGATTGTCACAGTCTTCGTCGCTGCAGGTTTGGCTAACTTTGCTCTTGATGTGAACCCCCTCAAGATGCCGCGATTTCCCGGAGCGCTGACGTGCTTCGCGCATGCGCTGAAGGTCGCTTTCGCGCTCTTCCTCGCTATGTCGATGAAAGAAAGCGGCAAAGACTACTGGGCCTCGATCCTCGGCGATTTCGCGCTCGGACTGGCGATCGGTCAGGCCTTCAATCTCTACCAGCCTCTCGAAACCAAATCGAAGATCGCCAACTGGCATCAGGGGAAACTCAACAAATTCGGTGATGGTTTCTTCGCACCATGTGCGGCAGCCGTTGCCACCTGGATCCTGAGTTCCGTTTTTTGGAACGAGAACGTCAATCTCGTCATAACATTTCTCTTGGCGACCGGACTCCTTATGGGAAAAGTTGGTTTTGCGATGCTGGAACTGCGTGAATACGGAGTGACCGTCTACATGCATGGCATGAAGTCGCTTGCGTGGCGGCTCGCTCTCAGCCTGGTTGGCTTGACCTGCCTCGGCGCCCTGTTTGCGAATATTCTGCCACAGTTTTCCTACGATCTCAGCATCGGTGAAAAGGTGCTTGCCTTTTTCATTGGCGCCCTTCTGGCTTTTCTGTGAACGTGGAATAGCGCAGTGTTCTGGTAGGAGCGTAATCGTTGCCCTGCCGCCGGCCAGTTGTCATTGCCCTCCACGTTCTTAGTTCCGCGTACTTACGGCGCGACCGACCCTCTTTACATCAAATCGTTCAATATGCCGGATTTTAAGCATATTGACTAAGGCAAGGAACAGGCGAACCTCAAAGCAACGACATTCCAAGGAGGATGTCAGCACGCACCGGCAGTCCTATCTCGCGTTCACACAGCCGCAAATTGGCTCTGTAAAGTAATGAAAAAACTATCGCCTTGAAGGGATTCGAACTAACGGCCCAGCTATTCTGGGCCCCTATATCCGGCTTCCTTGGTAGGCTAAGCCGTTGGCTTTCGCAACGGTCAGTATGGGGCCGGGAGGGACTGTCCGACGATGGGGTGCCGAAGGATGAGCGCTGACAGATGAGCGCTGACATCCAAACATTGAGCGATGTGGTCCCAGGTCGGCCAACTGCGGACATATTAATTTTGTTTTTTGGGTAGGCAAAGCCTCAGCGCGCAAGGGCTTCCGGCCCGCCGCGGGAAGGGATGTAACGAGAGCCGCCATCGCTTCGACGCGGCTTCCCAATTCGAGTTTGGCGTTCGTCGTCTCACTCCCGGCCGGAGAGTCGTTTCAAAGCGTCGATGCCAACCGGAGGAACGGCTTGGAACGGCAGAATATAGGCTCGTTTCGCCAGTTTGCGTGTGATCCGGTCGATCTGCACCCGTTCTCCCGCAAGGCGCGACTGCAAAAGCGGATCATGCGTGCCACTCGCCGCCATGGTCCTGTTGACCACCCAACCGTATGGCTCAATCTTTGCTCGGCGCAGATCTTCCTGCAGCATCGCCGCTTCGGAGACCGGCGTCTTTTCAGGAAGGGAAACGAGGATGACGCGCGTGTATTCCGGGTCCTGAAGGCGCATCAGTGGCGTGACTATCCGGCCAGGGCCGACCGCCTCCATCTGGCGCGTCATCTGACGATGATAGGCGCCCGTCGCATCCAGCAAGAGAAGCGTGTGTCCTGTTGGAGCAGTGTCGATGACCACAAAGGCGTCGCGGGCTTCTGCCACGATCCGTGAGAAGGCGTGGAAGACAGCGACTTCCTCCGTGCAGGGAGATTCAAGGTCTTCCCGGAGAAGCGCCTTACCTTCCTCGTCGAGATCGCGTCCGCGTGAGGACATGACTTTCTCGATGTAGCGTTTGGTTTCGGCAGCCGGATCAATCCTGTCAACCGTCAGACCGCTCATGCTTCCCTCGACGATCAATGACAGGTGAGCTGCCGGATCAGTGGTCGTTAAATGCACGGCATGGCCGCGTTCGACCAGGCCGATCGCAAGGGCCGCAGCTACCGTCGTCTTTCCGACGCCGCCCTTTCCCATCACTATCACCAGGCCTTTGCGGCCACCGGCGATCTCGTCAATCAATTTCGCAAGCGACGGCAGGGTGGTCTGGACGGTTGCCACCGGTTCCTGGATCATCGACGCATGCGACTGAGGTGCGAACAAGGCCCTCAGTGCATCAAGACCCACCATATCGAAGGGAAGCATCGGAAGCTCGTCGCTCGGCAGCTGGGACAGTTCAACCGGCATCGTTGAGAGCGCGGCATCCTGTGATCGCTCAATCCCGACTGCAATCGGATCGTCGCGCTTAGTCGCACGAAACCGCCCGTTGATCGCGAGCAGTTGGTTCTTCAGCCCGAGGGCCGCCAGTTCGCCCGACGTGCGTGAAGCCTCGCGAAGAGCACTCAAGTCCGGACGGGCGACCAGGACGATCCGGGTGCGCTTCTCATCTCCCAGGCATGCAAGCGCCTTCTGGAACCGCGCCTCCTGCATCTTCAGGCCCGAGTGCGGACCCAGGCACGATGCGCCCCGATCATTTCCCTCGAGAAAACCCGTCCATGCCTTTGGAAGACTGAGAAGCCGTAATGTGTGACCCGTGGGTGCGGTGTCGAAAATGATATGGTCGAACGTCGACATGTCGTCTGCAAGGAGTCCGACGAAGGCGTCGAACGCCGCAATCTCAGTCGTACATGCTCCGGAAAGCTGTTCCCGAACCGTGTTCCGTTCGCTCTCGGAAGCGTTGGCTGCCATCTGTGCCAATACACGTTCGCGATAGTCTTCGGCGGCCGCTTCCGGATTGATGTTCATGGCGTAGAGGCCGGGCACGGATGGTACTGGGGTTGGGATATCCCGGAGCGGCGTCGCAAGCATTTCGTCCAGATTGGAGGCGGGGTCAGTGCTGACCAGCAGCACCCGCTTTCCGCCGTCGCAGAGCGTGATCGCGCTCGCACAGCTTAGGGACGTCTTGCCGACCCCGCCCTTGCCGGTGAAGAATAGGTAGCGCGTCGGGTTGGTAAACATCTGCTGCGTCTCGGCCATGACGATCTCACTTTTAGATAGGCCTAGATTATCGAGGCCGAACCGTCCTTGATCGACCTCAATCAGTATGAATGAGGCGCAGCTTTTTTTTTTGCGCAGTATTCTCTGCGCCACGGAATGCGAGCGCGTCCGCAACAAACATGACCGCTCGGAGTGGCGAAGATACCAATACTCCGAAGGAGTCGCGCATACCGGGCGCGGATGGCGGCCGCTTGACGTGGCCGGTTCGCCGGTACCGGCACCAGGTCACCATTCGCTATCGCCAAAGCCTTGAATACCAATTGTCATCGAAGCGCTCTCAAGGCGTTCAGAATAACCGCAACGTCGATCACTTCCTGCGTCAACGCCCCCTGAACCGGCGGCAGATAGCCAAAGCTGGCAAATGCCATGGCATATAGCGAAAGTCCAAGGCCAACCACGACGCTTTGGACGGCGATAGACCGGCTGCGGCGCGCAACGGCCATAGCCTTCACCAGCGGCGCGAGTTCATCCACCAGCAGAACCACACCGGCCGCTTCCGAGGACGAAGCCGTTCCGTGCGCGCCCATCGCGACGCCGACATCGGCGGCGGCCAGCGCTGGGGCATCGTTGACGCCGTCCCCCACCATCATGACCGGGCCGTTGACGATCTCGCTGCGCACAGCGGCAACCTTGGCCTCCGGCGACAGATCGCCCAGCACGAGATCGAACCCGAGTTGCTTGCCCACTTTCGAAGCGATGTCGCTGCGGTCCCCGGATGCGAGCACCAACCGCGGGCCCCCTGCCCGCCGCAATTCGTCCAGCATGGGCTTCGCATCGGCACGGACCTGATCCTGCAGCACGATGATGCCTGCCACCTTGCCATCTATGCCAACCGCCACGGTCATCGCAGCCGGATCAAAATCCTGCAGCAGATCATCATCCGCCCGAACATTGCCGCTCTTACCAGCAACGAACCCATTCCCGCCAACAACGATCTGACGACCATCCACAAGTCCCTCGATACCAGTTCCGGGTGTTTCCACCACCGCAACCGGGACGGATAGGAGCAGCCCACCTGCCTGTGCGGCCTTGATCAGGGCCGTTGCAACGACATGGCCCGATGCCAGGTCGAGACTGGCTGCGGCTTTGAGGATATCCGCCTCTGCAAAGCCAGCGCGCGCCCTGATCTCGGTGATGACCGCCTGCCCGTGCGTGACAGTTCCGGTCTTGTCGAGGATCACGGTCCGCACCCGCGACAGCGCCTCCAGCACACCACCGCCCTTGACCAGACCCCCCATGCGGGCCGAGCGCGACATTCCCGAGATCAGCGCGACCGGAACGGCGAGGATAAGCGGACAGGGTGTCGCGACAACAAGCACGGAGAGTACGCGGATCGTGTCCTGCGTGAGAAACCAGGTGATCGCGGCGATCGCGACCGTCAGCGCCAGAAAGCCGATCGCGTAGCGGTCAGCCATGCGCACCATTGGCGCCTTGCCGGATTGAGCGGCCTCGACCAGTCGCACGATGCCCGCATACGTGCTCTCGGCAGCCGGGCGGATTGCAACAAGCTCGAACGCGGCACCGGCAGAGGCCGACCCGCTGAGCGCTTCGCTGCCTTTCAGGATGTTCTGCGGAAGGGATTCGCCCGTGAGAGCCGACAGGTCGAGCACGGCGACAGCACTCGCCACGCCGCCATCGACAGGCAGGACGTCGCCCTGGCGAATGAGAAGCCGATCTCCAGGCTTGATATCGGCGATCAGCACCTGTTGCAGGGCGTCACCTTCAAACCGCATGGCGGTTTGCGCGACGCGGCCCATCAGCGCCTTCATCTCCCTCTTTGCGCGACCCTGCGCAAAATCCTCGAGAAGCTGCCCGCCCGCATACATCATTGCCACGACATTTGCCGCAAGCGGTTCACCAAACGCCAAGGCTGCGGACATCGAAAGGGCGGCCACAATATCCAGCCCGATATCACCCTTTCGCAGAGAGATGACGATCTGAACAAACAATCCCAGCAGGACAGGTGCGGTCGCTGCGGACCAGACCCAGCCAGCCTCCACTGGCTGGGCAAACCAGTACAGCAAGCCACCGACCACCAACCCCGTCGCGGCAATTCCGATCAATATCCGGGACTGCTGGCGATGGAGGATTTCTCCAATAGGGCGCGTCATTGCGTCTCCTTTTGCCCAAAGGGCAGCGTGACGTCCTCTGGACCTGCCACTGCACCTTACCGCTCTTTGCCACCGGTAGATTTGATCTTGATCCGAACGTCGTCTTCGCGACCGAAGCTTTCCCCAATGTCGCAAGAGCAAGACGCTCAAGCGATCGGCAACTTCACCTGGACCTCGACCCCTTCACGCTTGATTGGCCTCGGGGAGATCACTTCCAAGGTCATACCGGTGCGGTCGGCGATCGCCTTAATGATGGAAAGACCAAGGCCGCTGCCACCGATCTTTGCATCTCCCCGCTCGAAACGCTGCATCAGTCTCTCCATGGTTTCAACCGGCAGGACCGGGCCATCATTGGCGACGCACAGCGATCCATCCGCTTTCAGAACCGCGTCGACCAGACCATCCTGCGCGCCGTGCTTGAGCGCATTCTCGATCAGGTTGCGGAACAGAATGCCAACAGCGTCCAGGTCCAGCTTGGACAGCACTGGATCTTGCGGAAGGGTCAGGACGATCCGCCCCTCTCCGGCGCGGGTGAAATCTTGCGCGATCATCTCCAGGACAGGTCTGAGGTCGGAAGGCTCGTCGCTTTGCAGGCGCCCGCCTTCAGCGCGAGCAAGCTGCATCAGTTTCTCCGACATGCGCATCAGCCGCTTCAGCGTCATCTCGATCTCGGTTGCCCGCTGGCCGGTCTGCTCTTCCTTGGTTTCGGATCGAATACGCTGCGCCTGGGCGATGGCGCCAGCCACGGGCGTGCGCAACTCATGCGCCGCATTGGCAGCAAAGGCACGCTCGGCATTGAACGCTGCCGTCAGCCTGTCCAGCAACTGGTTGATGCCGGCAGAAATCGGGCGAAGCTCGCTCGGCAAACTACTGGCTGGCAAGGGCGACAAGTCCCGTGCGCCACGATGGGCAAGTTCCTCTTTGAGCCCTCGTATCGGACGCAGGGAACGGCGCACCACCAGAAGGATCGCCAGCAAGCTGAGCGGGACAACCACGATCAAGGGCGTTACGAGGCCCAGCAGCATCTGGCGCGACAGCTCCAGTCGACGGTCAAGTGGTTCGGCAACAGCAATCGTCAGGCTCCTGGAGGGGTTCATGTCATAGTAGAGCTGGTGCGTTTCAGTCCTGACAAAACCCTGCCTGACAAAGGGAGGAAAAATCGCGGCATCGGCACCGCGTGATGCGAGCAGGATACGTCCATTGCCATCGCGCACGACAAAAGTGACATCCTCGCCGTATCGCGCCTCGCGGTTGGGGCCGGTCCGATCGTCGTCCTGCTCTCCCTCTTCGTCGTCATCATGCTCGACGGAACCACCGTTGCTGTGGTCTTCCCGTATATCGTGGCGGGCAATGGGCAGGATACGCTGGGCAGTCGCCTTCAACCCGTCGTCGAAGACTTTCTGCATCTCACCGTCGAGACGATGTGCCGTTACTGCTGCTGCGGCCAACCACAGCAGCGTGACCGAAAGCCCGACCGCAATCGCCAGGCGCTTCTGAAGTGAAGTGCCGGTGCTCATGCACGCACCAACCGGTAGCCAAGGCCGCGTTCGGTCTCGATCACATGCGCTCCGAGCTTCTTGCGCAGCCGGCTGACATGCACTTCGATCGCATTGCTGTCGATCTCCGTATCGAAGGAATAGAGCCTTTCCTCAAGCTGCGCCTTGGAAAAGAGTTGCCCGGGACGCTGCAGGAAGGCTTCGAACAGAACCCATTCGCGCGCGGTCAGAATGACCGACTTGCCGCTAAGGGCCACACTTCGCGCAGCAAGATCGATTGTAAGCGGGCCGAGCGTGAGGATGGGATTGGGGTTGCCCGTGTAACGACGAGCCACGGAGCCGATACGCGCTGAAAGTTCGGCGAGATCGAAGGGCTTCACCATGTAGTCGTCAGCACCGGCATTGAGCCCGGCAATCCGGTCGGAAACCTGGTCGAGCGCTGTCAGGATCATCACGGGCGTGACATCGCCACGGCCACGCAGCGCTTTGAGAAAGGGAACGCCCAAGCCGTCAGGCAACATCAGATCCAGGAGAAGCAGATCGTAGGCGGCTGAGGAAAGCGCGTCTCCCGCCCGGTCCAGCCTGACCACCCAATCGACAGAATGGCCATCAGCAGCGATCTGGTCACGGATCGCGGCACCCAGCGCCGTATCGTCTTCGACAAGCAGTACCCGCATTTTTTCCTCCTGGCTCAATCCCGCTGTGCGCCCGCCAGCTTACGGGAAGCTGAAGCAATCTCTCACCCTTTGTAAGGTGCCAGTCAGATTGCGGGACCATTCATTGTTCCAACGAACCGAGGAACAGATGATGAAAACCGTCCTCCTGCCCACAGTTGCTCTAGCCCTCATGGCTGCCACGTCCACTCAGGCAAGGGACGATTGCGACAGTGCGATTGCCACGTGGCAGCCACGCGAAGCCGTGCGCGCCATGGCTGAGGATCGCGGCTGGAGGCTGAAGCGGATCAAGATCGACGATGGCTGTTACGAAGTCTACGGCACTGACAGGCAGGGCCAGCGCTTCGAGGCGAAAATTGATCCCGCCACCCTCGAGATCATCGAAATCGAAAATGAGGACGAAGAGCGCTGATCGCGCCTGCGTCTCACTCCCTAGCGCCTAACCTCTCTCTCAACCTACACAGGAGATTCTTGATGACATACCGCAATCTACTTTTGGCCGCCTGCGCAGGCACTGCCATTCTGGTCGCATTCGGCAGCATGGCGATGCCGTTCGACGCTTTCGAGCGGAATGCAAAATCCGCAATCACCCTGATCGACGACGATGGCGACGACGATGACGGTCAGCGGGAGGCATCGGACGACTGCGGCGGCGACGATGATGATGACGACTGTGGTGCCAACGGCGGCGCCATGCAGCAGCCGCAAAGCGCGACCCCGCCGGCCAACGGCTTGTTTGCGCCAGGTACGAAGCCAACCGTGCAGATGAACTGACCCTGTCCGCCTGCGAAGGAGAATGAAATGAAGTCCCTTCTTGCCATGCTCGCCGTCACCACGGCCCTCACCCTTCCCGGCATTGCCAGCGCCGGCCAGGTGACATTCACCACCACAATGCGTGATTACGGCGGCCCTGGCGCCTACCTCGCCTATTACGTCACCGATGCCAGTGGCAAATATGCAGGCAGCCTTTGGATGGCGGGCGGAAAAGCAAAGTACTACCAGCATCTGAGCGGCTGGACCCGGGCGACGGCCGGAAACACGGTGGAGATCAACGGCATTACCGGCGCCAGTGTCGGTGCCGGGCGGTCGCTGAGCATCACGCTGGATCTCGCCGATACGCTGTTTGATGCCGGTTACCAGTTGCACATTGATTCCGCTGTCGAAGACATGCGCGACGCCCCGAACGAGATTGTCGTGCCGCTGACAGCGGATGGGGTCGGAAAGCCTGTGAGCGGCACCCGTTACATCGCCGACTTCACCTACGCCCGCTGAACAGGAAGGACGCGTGTCATGATCCGGTCACTCCACCGTTGGTTCGGGCTGATTGCCGCTGTGCTTCTGATCACGGTCGCGCTGAGCGGCATGGTCCTATCGATCTTTCCGACAGCCGAGGCACTGACCCGGCCTGCGCCGCAGGCGATCAGCGTTGCGGAACTCGCGGCCCGCGTCCAGTCGGCGGAACCTACGGTGGAGCAGATCAGACGGTCTCCATCGGGTCGCATCACCGCCTACTATTTCGAGGGTGACCAGCCTGCCTCTGCTGTCATCGATCCCGCCACGGGAAAGCCTGCCGGCAGCGCCGACACAACGCCTCTCCAACGCTGGATGACCAATTTCCATCGATCGCTGATGCTGGACGATACAGGGCGCCTGATCACAGCAGGTGGGGCCGCGGCGATGCTTGCGCTATCCATATCCGGTCTCTTCCTGCTGGCACGGCGCGCCGGCGGATGGCGGTTCTTCTTCGCGCCGATGCGCGGCACCGGCAATGGGAAGCTTCACGCCGTCGTCTCACGGCTTGCCCTACCCGGTCTTTTCCTCTCTTCGTTGACGGCACTGTGGATGACCGCGACGACCTTCGGCCTTCTGCCGGAAGGCTCTTCAGCGCCCGTCTTTCCAGCACAGGTGAGCGGACAGACCGGCGTAGTCCCTTCCGCAGTTCCCACACTACAAGCCATCCCCATGGATGAACTGCGTTCCTTGAGCTTCCCGGCGGCTGGCGATGCGACCGATGTCTTCACACTGAAGACGGCTTCCGGCGAAGGCTATCTCGACCAAGGGACAGGCGCGCTTCTCGGCTGGACTGATGCCGGCTGGATCGATAGCGTCTCCCATCTCGTCACAATGCTGCATACCGGCCAAGGCATGGCCTGGCTTGGCCTGCTGCTGGGCTTGTCGGCGCTTGGCGTACCGGTGCTTGGCTGGAGCGGCTTCTCGGTCTGGCTTGCCGGCCGGCGGACGGGCAAGGCCACATCCGTGCCCGCCGGCAACGCAGACACTATTCTCCTCGTCGCCAGCGAGGGCGGAACGACGCGCGGCTTTACAGCCACACTTCAGACCGCACTTTCAGCACAGGGACTTCGAGTGCATGTCGGATCGATGTCGGGATTCGATGCCAGCTTGTGGCCGAAGGCAACGCGGATCATCCTTCTTGCCGCGACCTATGGCGATGGCGCGGCACCCGCTTCGGCAAGTGGTTTTCTCCGCGACTTCAAAGGATCTCCGGCAAAACCCGGCCTGTCACTTGCCGTCCTCGGCTTTGGTGATCGCAGCTTCCCGGCCTTCTGTGGCTTTGCGGCAGAGATCGCGCGGACCGCTGACGAAAAGGGCTGGTCGCAGCTTCTCCCATTTGCCACGGTGGATCGCCAGTCACCCCAGGATTTCGCCCGCTGGGGACGCAATCTTGCGCAGACGCTCGGCCTCGATTTCGAGCTGAACCATCAACCGGTTGCGCAGAAGACCTCGCAATTCGCGCTGATATCGCGCCGCGACTACGGTGCCGACGTGCAGGCGCTGACCACAATCCTGCGCTTTGCCCTGCCAAAAACTTCTCTTTGGCAACGCCTGACGGGTCAAGGGCTGCCGCATTTTGAGGCTGGAGACCTGATCGGCGTAGTGCCACAAGGCTCCGACCTGCCGCGCCTCTACTCACTGGCATCAGGTACCAGGGACGGCTTTATCGAAATCTGCGTGCGCAAGCAGGCAGGCGGCCTCTGTTCCGGCCAACTGACCGCCCTGGAGCCGGGCGACACGATGACCGCCTTCGTCCGACCGAACCCGGCTTTCCGCCCCGTGCGGGGTCGCAAGCCGGTCATCCTCATTGGAGCTGGCACCGGGATCGGCCCATTGGCGGGCTTCGCGCGGGCCAATCAGGCGAAACAGCCCATGCATCTTTACTTCGGCGCCCGTCACCCCGCCAGCGATGCACTCTACGCAGAAGAGCTTTCTGGCTGGAAGGAGGACGGCCGCCTTGCATCGGTTTCGATGGCCTATTCGCGGACAGCGACGCCTGCCTATGTGCAGTATATCGTGCGCAAGGACGCGGCAAGGCTCGGCATGCTGATCGCCGCCGGTGGGCAGGTTCTCGTCTGCGGTGGACGGGAAATGGCTTCAGGCGTGGCCGCCGCTCTTGCCGAAAGTCTCGCCCTGCAAGGTATGACCCTTGCCACTTTGAAAGCAGAGGGTCGTTATGCCGAAGACGTTTACTGAACTGACCCGTCACGCTCTGAACGGACCAACCATGGGCACGCGCTGGTCGGCACTCTTCCACATGCCGGCTGACGTTGACATCGCACCCGTGCAAACGGCCATGGCGGCCGCCGTCGACGAGGTCGATGGGCAGATGTCGACCTGGAAACCGGGCAGCGATCTCAACCGGCTAAACGCTGCACGTCCGGGCGAGTGGATCACGCTGCCGGATCGGTTGCTCGCTGTTTTGTCCGCCGGACTTGCTATCGGCCACGCCTCGGGTGGCGCTTTCGATATCGGCATGGGCGATGCCGTCACCGCCTGGGGCTTCGGACCAGATGCAGCCGATCAGCAGCGGATCAAGGCCGCCCGCGTCATGGAACGGCTCGCCTCACATGAAGGGCTGGAACTAGACAGTGCCGGAGGACGGGGCCGAAAACATGCTGAACTGCAATTTGATCTGAACGGCATTGCCAAGGGTTATGGTGTCGACCGGCTGACGGAGGTGGCGCGCGAGCACGGGATCAGCGCAGGCCTCTTTGCCATAGACGGCGAACTGCGAGCGCTCGGCACCCAGCCAGATGGGCACGCCTGGACCATCGCCATAGAGGAACCCGCTTTCGACACCCGTGCCCCACACTCGATCCTGGAGTTGCGCGATGCGGCCGTCGCCACATCGGGTGACTACCGCCACTGGATAGATGTCGACAACCGGCGCCTGTCGCATACCATGGACCCACGTCTCGGCATGCCGCTCACCCAGTCGCCCGCCTCAGTGACCGTCATCGCGAACGATTGCATGAGCGCCGACGCCTGGGCAACGGCGATGATGGTTCTTGGCAAGGACCGCGGTCTGCCGCTCGCCGAAAAGCTCGGGCTTTCCGTCCTGTTCCTGTACCATGGGTCTGCAGAGGCTGCCGGGTGCGGCCTGTTTGCGCCCTGACATGTCCCGTGACAGCCCCCGCATCATTGTTTTTCCACACTCCTCAATCACAGCCAAGCCTCTGAATGGAACCATGCCATGTCCCGTCTGCACACGGAAAATCATCTCGTCTCGCGCATCGGCTGGCTGCGGGCTGCAGTGCTCGGAGCCAATGACGGGATCGTCTCGACGGCAAGCCTGATCGTCGGGGTCGCCTCCGCTTCCGCAGCATCCTCCGATGTCCTTGTGGCGGCCATTGCCGGTATGGTTGCTGGCGCAATGTCGATGGCCGCTGGCGAATATGTCTCCGTCAGTTCACAGGCCGACACCGAGGCGGCCGACATGGCTCGTGAACGCCGAGAACTTGAAACCATGCCGGAAGCTGAGCTGGAGGAACTAACCCAGATTTACGTGACACGCGGTCTTACCCTCGACCTTGCCCTGCAGGTTGCCGAGCAACTGACCGCCGACAATGCGCTTGACGCGCATGCCCGCGATGAACTGGGCATTGTCGAGCATATGACCGCCCGCCCGATCGAGGCGGCACTGACGTCAGCTATGACCTTTGCAATCGGTGCGGCGCTACCCTTGGCACTGGTGTTCGTTTGGCCAAAAGATACGCTTGTCCCTGCGGTCTCGATCGCGTCGCTCCTCTTCCTCGCGCTCCTCGGTGCCATCGGCGCCAAAGCGGGCGGTGCGAACATGCTCAAGGCGACCGCACGTGTAACATTCTGGGGAGCAGCTGCCATGGCACTCACCGCAGGTATTGGTGCCCTTGTGGGGACGACCGTATAGGTGAGCAAAAGGACAGACTGCTAAAGCGATTCAGCTGCCTGCACCGTCTCACGCCTTGAAGAGAATCGAACCCGCCGTCCGTTTTCTTTCCGGGCGTGCGGCTCACAAATAACTATGCCAAAAGTCACGAGCGCACGGATCCTCGCAACGTCACGGGTGCACGGGCATGCAAGGTAGCGATCGGACCCATCGAGCGACTCGCACCTAGTAGGCTCTAGACACGCGGCTCGTATTTGCTGAGAAATAACGCTTGCAGAAATAGCAAGCACCCCTATATTTGCTAGCATGAACAGCAAGCAGAAAAAGACTCTCGTGGCGGTTTTCAAAGATCCGGTCTCGGGAACCATCGAGTGGGCCGCTTTAGAAAACCTGCTTGTCGCTGCCGACGCGAACGTCATCGAAGGAAACGGCTCTCGCGTTAAGTTTGAAAAGGACGGCATAATCGCGAGCTTCCATCGTCCCCATCCCAACAAGGAGGCAAAGCGTTACCAGGTTCGCGATGCTCGCGAGTTCCTGACGCAAATTGGAGTAGAACCATGAACACCATGACTTACAACGGTTATCACGCTCGCATAGAGTTCGACGCGGAGGATGAACTGTTCTTCGGTAAGATTGCAGGCATTTCTGACGTAGTCGGGTTTCACGGGGACAGCGTTGGTGAGCTGAAGAAGGCATTCCACGAGGCTGTCGACGATTACCTTGAGGCCTGCACGAGCATCGGCAAAGAGCCTCAAAAGCCCTATTCAGGCAAGATGATGTTTCGTGTTGCTCCTGAAGTGCATCGCCGGGCTGCTTTGGCGGCCGAACTTTCGGGAAAAAGCCTCAATCAGTGGGCCGAGGAGGCACTGGAAGAGGCCGCGGCGCACTTCTCTGAAGCTCGTCTTTCAGCGTAGCGCGTCCATTGGGTGCAGGATGGCCGCAGACTCCATTCGGCCATTCTGTTCCCCACAAGGCTGGCATTCCACTCGATACGTTATGCGACCCTGAACGCACAAACCCGCTGCGCCCGAGCAGAGCTCCAGTCACTACTTGGCAAGGTAAGCGTCGACCGTAATTGAGCCATTGGTTCCGCGATCCAAAGATCGGCATCGGCGCGGGTTTTTGGTCAGAAACGAGCTGCTAATAATAATTCGGTGGAGCCTCACCTATCTTCCTTAAATGGATCGACGCCGAGTTCTTTGAACAACGCCTCCGTCTTCGCCCGATCAGCCCGGCTCATGTGGCCGACCCCGGTCCTGATCGCCGAGCGCCAGGCCACTCCCCTCTCGCATGCCTCGTGCAATGCGTCCGACAGCTCATTGAGCCGATTGGCGACATTTAGTGCTTCGAACAGGAGACCGGCTTGCCTCAAGTCCTTGTCTCGTTTCGCGGAACCAAGCGTGTCAACGGCGTGGCGGCTGGCGACGATCAGCTTGTGGACCGCGTAGCGCTCCGGAGCTGGTACGATTACGCTGATGCCTGACTTGTGCAGCATGACGGCCCTGATCGGCTCATAGATCAGGAAGTCCAAGAACCTCAGGGGTTCTGCCGAGGCTCCACCAAGGGCGGGCATGTCGGCCGGTTTGTCCATGTGGTCATCAGATCCCCTGTTTCCGGTCAGGAACTCGACCTTGTAGCCACTGCGATTGATGAAGCCGGTCACACGCGGTGACCCCGAGCGATGCATGACCGGCCGGAATGTCGGATCGAGGCCCTTCAGGATATCGAGAATAGGTGGAAGGCTGTCCCCTACGTCGGCCGAGATCGCATAGTCCTGGGCGAAGTCCGCATCTCCGGTCTGGAATGAGGCAGCAGGCAGACGGACACCAAGGTGTCCCGCGTAGGTCGAGAAGGCGACCGATCCAACGAGGCAGGCCCGCAGGCGGAAGATTCCGGCATTGGCAAGAGCTTCGACGACATCACCGGTAAAACGATCCGGTTCCGGCAAGCCAGCCTCACGAACGAGCGTCGAGACGAATTTGCGGCGAGCTTTGGCATCGTCGAGGCAGTAGTCGAGGTGGTCTTCCTGACGTTAGAGCCGTCGGCTGAGACCTGATTGGTCGCAGGTTCGAGTCCTGCCGTGTCCACCAGATTACTGAACCACTCGCAGTCGTGGCCAATCGGCGATGCCGCCGAGCGACACCTTGCGTCATTGGTTGACATATGAGGGGCAGTCCATAAGCTGGATATACGCCTTTGAGATCGATACCGTTTTCCGGGAGATAATGATCATGCAGGTGCCCCTCAGACCACCACGGCCATTCGCATGAGACGGTTTCTGCTGGTAAGCCTCGCCCTTTGCTTTTCGGCTTTGGCGACCGCCGCCGCAACGCTCGAAACCATTACGGAGCGTGGAACCGTGCGTATCGGTTACATCTCTGGTCAAGCGCCATTTTCCTCCGCCCAGCCAGGAACCGAGCCGGTGGGATATGCCATCGACCTGTGCCGCAAGATTGCTGACGAGATCGAACATCAATCTCCGCAACTGAAACGCGAGTTTGTCGAGATGACCCTCGCCGGCGGCTTCGATGCGGTTGAGAATGAAGATATCGATTTGCTTTGCGGTTCCATCACCGTGAACTTGAAGAGGCGGGAAATCGTCGATTTCTCACAACCGATCTTCCTCACCGGCGCGAGCGCGCTGCTGCGCAAGGATTCGCCCAGCTACCTGCAGGGGCTCTTCCGCACCGGACCGACCGTTCACACCGTCAGCGAGCGCGCTGCTACAAACGTGATCGGTATGCGCGCCAACACGACGACCGCAGGCACGCTTCGCGAGCAACTCGCAGTCCAGGAATCGACGACGAGAATTGCCGATTTCAACACGCATGAGGCTGGGCTCAGGGCGCTAGAGGACCGCCGGATCGATGCCTACATCGCCGATCAGGTTCTGCTCATCAACCTTGCCAAGCGGGCGCGCGATCCATCCTCGCTCGCGGTCGGAGATCGCCTGATCACGCATGAACCCTATGCGATCGCGTTGCGTCGCAACGACGCCGACTTCCGTCTATTGGCGGACCGCGCGCTGACAGACTTCTATCTGTCGGATGAGTTTCTGCCGCTGCTGGAGACCTATTTTGGAGGCGAAGCGCCGATGCTGCACGCGCAAATCATAATGCAACACGTGCCATAGTTCGTGTGCGGCGCGCGGATACCACGGCATTCGGAGAGTTTCCGGTACAACTTCGAATCCAACGAGGCCATCAAAAAGGTCTCGCTCGTTCCGTGTGCGGTGGCCTACGTGTCGTCGAGGTGTGGTCACTGGAGTAATCGCCGGCTTTTACAGCTGTTTGCTATATACCGGATCAAACGGCGTTTGCGCCGCTGAAAGGTCACGGTCGGTCTCGACGTCGCTCCCGCGGACGTATCGCAAGCTGCACGGGAAGCAGCCTGCTTCCTCGCCGAGCTTCAGATTATCCGCAACGGCCCATCTTCGTGATTGGCAATGCCCGACTGATGAGCAGTTCCAGCCGATACATTATGCGACTGAGGGCATAACCCGACTCCGGGTCCAAGTCCGCTGTCCAAGCGGCTTCGAGCGCCTGTTATTCCACGAGCACCGTTTGATGCCTCAAGTCGGTGCCTTTGATGACCATTGTACCTTGAGGAGATGGATCTTTTCTACCGGCTGTGCCTCAGGGTCTCAAAACTGTTGCGGTTAGATTAGGCAGGGCTTCGAACAGGTCGGCGACGAGACCGTAGTCGGCGACCTGGAAGATCGGCGCCTCCTCGTCCTTGTTGATGGCGACGATGACATTGTGCGATCTGGCCGTCCGGTTGTGCTGACTGACTTTGATCTCGGCGAGTGTTCGCCGTCCAAGCAAAACATATCAAGGGACCGCTTCGCCCGCTCCGGCAGCGCCTCCATGCTTCTGCGGCCTTCACAGTTGCTCTTCCAACAGGTACCCGTCCTCGCGCGTGTGAATCGTTTGCGGCACGACCCACGAGGACAGGTCGCCGAGGGTAGATCATCCCGTGACGTTTCTGCCGCGAGCGCTTGGTGGACGGTAGGTCCGTACGATCCGAAATAGAGCGAGGTGAGGACCGGCGAAAGGCTTTGACGGCCCATGTATCATCCAACCCGCGGGTTGGCCTTTCGAGCCCATTGCCGGATCGACTGCCGTCTTGGCGAGAAGCCAGATGGATGCGTGTGGCGCTTCCTCTGTTCTCCGCAAGCTTAACGGCTGGCTGGCGCACGACCATAGAGCAGGAGCAGGAGCAGGAGCAGGAGTATGATCGTCACGCCGTAGATGATCTGGCGCCCGGCCTCTGGCATCTGCGTGACGGAGAGGATTGACTGCAGGAGTGTGATTAGGATGACGCCGGCGACAGTGCCGAGATAGGATCCCCGGCCGCCTAGGATCGAGGTTCCGCCAAGAACAACAGCCGCTATGGCAGGAAGCAGATAGGCATCGCCCATCGATTGCGAGGCCTTGAAAGCATAGCCTGCCAGCAGGACGCCGCCGAAGGCCGAGAGCCCGCCCGAGGCGGCGAAGGCAATCATCACGATGCGGCGGGTATTGATCTCGCCAAGCCGATATGTCCACCCGGTGTTGTCACATAAACGCGGCGTCAGGGAATTGGGCATAGAGACGGTGGGATGAAGAGTCCTGCCGTTAGCTACAAGCGCCACCGTTTCCCGCGACAGATCATCTCGAATGCGGTCTGGCTGTATTTCAGGTTTCCGCTCAGCCTACGCCTTGTCGAGGAAATGCTATTGGAGCGCGGAATTGTCGTCTCGTATGAAACGATCCGGCGATGGTGTCGGAAATTCGGACCGGCCTACGCGAACCCCACGCGGGTGCCGATACCATCATCAGCAGAGCCGCCAGGCTGAGGATGCCGCGGATATGGATTTCCGAGAAACCCAGGCGCTGGCCCATTACGGAAGGACGATAAGAAGAAAGGATTGCCCGGTGGTGAAAACCGCCAGGCATAGAAAGAGTGCCAATTGTGTCCTGGATGTCGGGGTTTCAAGGTCCAAGGCGGCCCCCGACGCTTTCTCTTGTTCTGTCATTCCGAACCGTCTCCTTCGGAGAACCGTCGTAGCGCCTGCGGGTTGGTAACGGTGACAGATCGATAAGTGTAGTTCACCCAACCGGCTGCAACGAAACGCTGCATTGCCATGTTGACCTGCTGCCGTGAAGCGTTCGCCATGATACCGAGGTCTGTTTGAGACAACGGGATAGGCATATCGCCGAGCCAGCTCGCCCGTTGAAGTACGGACGCGATTCTGCGTCCGACATCGCGTTTCTGCAAATCGTGAATAATCCGGAGAAGAACGTCTACGGTGAATACGGTGTTCAGTGCGATCGCACGCGATACGCCAGGGTCACGTGCCGCCATCTGCTCCAGGGCGTCGAGCGGCACGTGCATCATCCAGGCGCTTCCAAGGGCCCTCAATTCGACCCTACGTGGTTGGCCGGTCAAAAACGGACCTTCGCCGGTCCATGCTCCTGGCATACCAAGGTGGATCAAGCGGGAGGCGGCGTCAGGCGGCGCCGAATTGATGGTAAGGGAGCCAGCGACAAGCCCATACATTCCGCCGACCGGATCACCATACCGGTAGATGATCTGATCAGGAGCGAACCTCTGCATATGCGCGTGACGCAGCAGTTCCGTCCGGAAGGGCTCGGTCATATTCATGAGCCAAGGGCCTTGGCTCATGACCTCTTCTGCCTTTTCTCGCGTCAAATCCAACATGGTTCCTCCACATTGTCAAAATCCGGACAGAACGTCGTTCGCCAATCGAATACAATGCGGTCACGCATATGCACGCTCCTGTCACGGTCGCAAAAACAGCAACCGGGGATACTGGATTGATTACATACTAACCTAAAATTTCACAGATTGTCCGGATTCGGACAATCTGGCGCCGCCGCATATGCAAAGAGTCGTCCCATCGGTGATGATTGGCAACGGTGGTTACACAGGTTGAAACTCTTCAATTGCGCCCGAACCGGATCGAGATTTGTATTTGATGGCAGGGACCAGTCGATGAAAGCCCATGTATTGGCGGTGGGGGTGTTGATCAGTGTTGTGGCGGATTCGCCCGCGAACGCTGCGGACCTTAAGCAGCCATTCATTGTCCCCGAAGCCAAACCGGCTTCGAGTGATGGCTGGACCTTTGCGGCGAGCCCTTATTTCTGGGGCGCCGGCATCTCCGGCGATGTCGGGCAGTTTGGTCTACCCCCAGTTCATCTTGACTCCGATTTCGGCGACATTCTGAAGGATCTCGACTTCGGGTTCATGGCGGTTGGCGAAGCGCGTCACGATCGGTTCAGCGTCTTCGGCGACGTCATCTACACCAAGGTGTCGTCGGAGACGGCCACACCGCTGGGCATTGTCGCGGGACGGGTCGACGCCACGTCGGAGACATTCGCCGGACTTGTCGGTGCGGGATATGCCGTCTTCCAGGATGGCCGCAGCACCATCGACGTCGTGGCCGGCGCGCGCCTCTGGCACGCAAGCACGGAAATCTCCTTTTCCGGCGGCCTTCTGGACGGAGTTTCGGGCAGCGACGGCGCCACGTGGGTGGACGCCATGGCGGGGTTTCGCGGACGGTATTTCCTGACGGACAGCCTCTATCTCAGCGCCTGGAGCCTGGTCGGGGCCGGACAGGCGGACCTCGACTGGGATCTCGCCGCCGGCGTCGGCTACGAGTTCAACGACAAGATCTCGGCCGTGGCCGGCTATCGCGCACTCGGTGTCGACTACAGCAACGACGGTTTTGTCTTCGACGTGGTGCAGCAGGGGCCGGCCCTCGGCCTGGTCCTGCGCTTCTGACCATTTGTCGGCCAGCCGGCGTCTTTTATAAGTTCAACTTTGGAGAGCTTCCATGTTTCTTGCTAGATTGTCTATTTCGGCGATCACCATCGCGGCGTTGCTCGCCGGTCATTCGGCTGCAGCCGAACCGGTCCTAGTCAACAGCGACAACTTCGTGCGTGCCGAGAGCGACCTTTACTTCTCCGGCATCGCCGCGAACGGTGGCTTTGCTAAATTCGACCATACACGGGAAATGGCGCCGCTCGACAAGCAGACAATCATTCGCCTGAACCGGGACACTCTTTATTCTTCCGCCGTGTTCGATCTGGATGCGGGACCGGTTACGATCACCGTGCCGGATACCGGCAGCCGCTTCGTGTCCCTTCTTGTAATTGACGAGGACCACTATGCCCATGGCGTATACTATGGGGCTGGTTCATACACCTTGACGCGCAAGGACATAGGTGCCCGCTATGTGGTGGCTGCCTTCCGTTTCTTTGCTGATCCCAACAACTCGGAAGACATGAAGAAGGTTCATGCGCTTCAGGATGCGGTCACGGTCAAGCAGGTAGCAAAGGGGAGTTTCGAGATTCCCGAGTGGGACGCAAAGAGCCGGGACAAGACCCGCCGCGCGCTGCAGGATCTCGGCGCGTTGCTCCCGGACACCGCGCAGATGTTCGGATCGCGTGACGAGGTAGATCCGGTCCGGCATCTGATTGGAGCGGCACTTGGATGGGGAGGAAACCCGGACAAGGAAGCGCTCTATTGACCTGCCACGGAACTTTCACCCAGCAGCGACTAGAGCCCCGGCGGTTCTGAATACGCCAAGTGGCGCGGTGTGAGCAACCGGCGGAAACGCGAAGCTTTCATCTTGTGCAGCGTTGGAGCCGGCA
>NZ_MUNW01000090.1 GCF_002002725.1 Sinorhizobium sp. A49
TCCTGGTGCCGAGCGAGGCCGGCAAGGTGGCGCTGATCGCCGGTTTCGGCCAGATCGAGGCGCAGGTGCTGAAGGTGGGCATGATTGCCGAGGCCACCTGCGTCGGCAAACCCTTCACCATCATTCCCATGGTGGTGACCGAGATACAGGACGTCATTGCCGGCGGGCAGGTGAGGGCGAGTGACCAGCTGGTCGACGTGACGCAACTGGCAAAGCCCGGAACGCTCACGGTCTATCTGGAGCCGCTCTATGCCGGTGGTCTCGACGGCATTCCGCCGGGCAGCAGCTGCATCGCCAACGCCTATACCAACAGCCACGACGAGCTGGAATCGCCTGATATCAGCTCGCTGCGCTGGTTCTATCTGCACGCGGTCGACGCGGTCGGCCTGGTGCATGCAATGATCCTGCGCATGCAGGCGGTGATGCTGCCGGTGCAGACGCTGGTACTCGGCGGGCACTGACGGGTCAGCCGGTCTCGAGGGCAGGACGGCGCGGCCTGGAGGAAATTCGGGCCGGCGCCCAGGCCTATTCCGGCGTTCCGGTCTAGCGGCTCAAACGCGATATCATCGCATCAGCCCCGGAACAGGACCGGCGTGAACTTCGCCTTCTCGAAAGGCGGCCGGACCGACGACAAATACGGCTTTCTACAGGGGCTGGGCAAGGTGAACCGCACGTTCTGGTCCGTCGGATTAACGAGTTCAATTCGTAGGCGCTTGCCGACGGCATTGGACCGGCGCTGAAGATCGATTGAGTGCCGGCGGTTCGAAATCGCCCAAAGCCGATGACAAGTTTAAAGCGATACAGCCCCCTTTGCGCGTCATATCTGACGCACGGCGCTGTCTTGCCTCATGCGTCCTTGCTTTTCGCTGTTCTTGCGCGCGTTCCCGAAGCCACTTTCTTCTTTGCCTTGGCCTGATTGTACTCGATGGCAGCGCGGATGAGGCTTTGGAACGCGCGCTCGTCGATCTCGTCGCCCTCGAACAGGTCGATTGCCCGCCACACCTTGCCGTTCAAGCCGTTGTTGAACAGGTTTTCAGGGTCCGGCAGGCTGGCGCCGTGGGAAAAGGTCAGCTTCACCTTGTCCTTGTGGGCGTTGCCGACGGCGACGATGCCGTCACGAGACCACACCGGGCTTCCCATCCACTTCCATTCCTCGACGATATCCTTGTCGACCCCGAGGATGATCTTGCGCAGATTGGCGAGCGTCCTGCCGCGCCAGTCGTCAGTGTCGGCGATCAGCTGGTCGATATGATCAGATGCATTCATTGGGGCTCGATCCTCCGGTTCCCGGCTCCGTCTCGTTCGGTAGCATTGGCGTCGCCTGGCTTGATCGCGGACGGACCGCGGTCCCCGTCGATCGTTCCAAGGGCGGCGCAATAGCCACCGCACAATGCCTCAAATCGGAATCGATTCAAGGTGTTGTGCAGCCGGATTAATGCGTTGCAGCGCGTTGGAGTCGGACGCGGCACTGTCGTCCCGCCGCGCTGAAAGCGGCGCGTCGCGCATTTTCCGGTTTGCCCCGCGATAGGGCGCAGGCCCATCGCCTTTCGAACGAGGATGTCGGCCGCGCCAAGGGCAGTGGCATTCCCGCACGGGAAACGATCGATATCGCCATCGGGGACACGCGGGCTGGCGAGCATCGACCAAGGGACCGACGCTGCGCAATGCTCAAGCCAAAATTGCGCCTTCGCTCGTGCCGTTCCTTCAGCTCCCGTCGCACGATGGCACCGCCATCGTCCACGGCTCCCAGAGCTCGTCGGGCGCGCCGCCCTGGCGACGGTAGAAGCGTTTGGCAGGCTCGTTGCCGGCAAGCACGGTCCAGTTGACGCGTGGCGCGCCGATGGCGGTGGCGTGGCGCTTCAGGGCGGCGATGAGGGCCGCGCCCGCACCCGAAGACCGGGCACCTTCCTCGACGAACAGTTCCTTCAGCACGACCGTCGGTTTCAGGTCGTAGGTCCAGGGAATGACATAGTGCACAGCGATCCCGATGACGCGACCGTCGAGCTCGGCGACGAGAACGCCGAAGCGCGGGGCATCGCCAAGGCCATTGTCGACGAGGTCCTTTTCCGTGACGGCGAACTTGTCGATGTAGCCTTCGAAGATCGCAAGGCCGCGCATCAGAGCGAGCACCGTGGGCACATCGCGATGCTCGAACGGGCGGGTGGAAAGGGCGTTCGTCATCGGGTTCCTCAAGGGGGGGGCTGGAAGGAAGCTGGAAGGGATGGTCCTGCCGGCCATCTTGGCGTGTCTGCGCCGATCCGCCAAGACTGCCGTTCTCCAGTCGTATCAGTTCGCGTCGTCGGGCCCGCTCTGCGACGCCATGCGATGGCCCGCCGAGATGGTATCGGCGGGCCAACTGTCTCGTCAGCGCGGACTTCAGGCGGCCAGCAGGCGCTTCGGTTCGCCTGGGGCTGCACCCGATGCGAAAGCCAGACCCTCGTCTTCCCAGCCGGTGATGCCGCCGATCATGATCTTTACCGGCCGTCCGAGCCGGGCGATCTTCAGCGCCGCCTGGTCGGCGCCGTTGCAATGCGGCCCGGCACAGTAGGCGACGAACAGGGTGTCATCAGGCCATTCGGCCAAACGTTCTGCGGTGATCTCCCGGTGGGGCAAATGGATCGCGCCTGGCACATGGCGGCGGGCATAGGCAGCCTCGGTGCCGACGGCATGCAGCAGCACGAAATCCTGTTCGCCGCTCTTCAGGGCATGGGCGACATCGGCACAATCGGTCTCGACGCTCAGCCGCCCGGCGAAATGGGTGATGGCGATTTCTGGGGCGGCGGCTGGGGTTTCGGTGACGTAGCTCATCTGGCTCTCCTGTGGCTCTGGTCTTCTGCGGTTGGCGAGGATGGTTGTAGCAACGTCGGAGAGGGGCTGGCAGATGGCAGGTTTGCCATATATGCTCAAGATCATGCCAAAACCGTCCGCCACACCAAAGTCGCCCGCCAACCCGCTTGTCGTCGCTCTTGCCTATGATGGTCTCTGCACCTTCGAGTTCGGCGTGGCCGTCGAAATGTTCGGCCTGCCGCGGCCGGAGATGGGCGAGGGCTGGTATCGCTTCGCCGTCGCGGCGATCGGGCCGGGGGAACTGAGGGCGACCGGCGGCATCCGGATGATGGCCGATGGCGGGCTCGATCTCCTGGCTGAAGCAGGCACGATCATCGTTCCCGGCTGGCGCGGCTCCGATACGCCGGTGCCCGAAGCCCTGTGCCAGGCGCTGCGCGCTGCGCATGCCGGCGGTGCGCGGGTGCTTTCCATCTGCTCCGGCGTCTTCGTGCTGGCGGCAGCCGGCTTGCTCTCGGGGCTGAGGGCAACGACCCACTGGCGCTACACCGACAAGCTGAAGGCGGCCTATCCCGATGTCGAGGTGGTGCCCGACGTGCTCTATGTCGACAGCGGCACGGTGCTGACGTCTGCCGGCAGTGCCGCCGGCATCGATCTCTGCCTGCATCTCATCCGCCGCGATTTCGGCAGCGAGGCGGCCAACCGGGTGGCCCGCCGTCTCGTTGTCCCGCCACACCGCGATGGCGGGCAGGCGCAATATATCGAAAAGGCGGTGCCCGAGGTGCACGAGAGCGCGCGCCTCGGGCCGCTGATCGACCGGATGCGCGCGCAGCTCGGCGAGGATTTTTCGATCGCCGCGCTGGCCAGATCCGTGGGCATGAGCGAGCGCACCTTCCTGCGCCGGTTCGAGGCGGCGACCGGAACGACGCCGGCACGCTGGCTGCTGGGCGAACGGCTGGCGCGCGCCCGGCAATTGCTGGAGGAAAGCACGCTCGGCATGGAGCAGGTGGCCGAAACCTCGGGCTTCGGCTCGACCCAGACGCTGCGCCATCACTTCCGTCAGCAGCTTTCGACGACGCCGGCCGCGTATCGGGCCATGTTCGGGCGGCCGCCGACGCCGGCAAGCGCGCTTGCGGACGCCAGCGCGGAGTGATCCGTCAACGACCGCGTTGCCGGAGCGCTTCCTTCGGAAACGGAACCATCGAAACGCTCTATCTGTTTGTTTTTACGTAAATCCTGCCGAAAAATCGCTGCGCTTCTGCCGGAATTGATCGAGGAATGCATAGCTTTGCTCTCAAGGGGACAGGCGATGTGCAAGTGCACCTTTGCTCCCTCGGCGTGACGATCCCGGTGGCAGACTGTTGTGCAACGCTGCCACCAGGACCTGTCGATTGATCACCGGATACGGCGATCAAGCTGTCCTCACTGCTCCTCTTTTGCGATTTCAGCCTTGATGGTCGACGGGGCATCGAAGGTGTGCCGCCCTGGGCGGGTGGGAAGTCGATCAGTGTCTTCAGATGCGCGCCAAGCAGGCGAACGGTGAATCGGGACCAATCGCCCAACGTGGTTGGCAAACCCATCCGGCGGCCTATCGATTTTCCGTTTCTTCGCAGGCCCCGCGGGACCATCATATGTTGGGCTCCGGGTTCACGCTCCCGGAGCCCTTGGTTGGATTTACGGCTGCAGATTGACGGTCAGCTTTGCGATTTCACCGTTGAAGGCGAACGGTACCTGATAATCCGTTTCTTCCACGCCTGTCCGCGTATCGACGCCCACATCGAAGGTCTCGTCCCAAGGCATGAGTGCTGGGATCGTGTGCGGTATTTTCGCGTTCGCAACCTCCTTGCCGTCCACCTTCAGAACGCCACTGCCGCCCTTGCCCATGCCGGGTCCGTCAGATTTGAAATCGAAGACCAGTGTGTGCTTGCCGGCAGAAAGGGTGTCCTGGCCTTCCCAACGGAAGCGCTCCATATTGACGAAGTTATACAGAAACACGGGTTTGCCCTTGAGCAGATAGAACCCGTACCCTCCGAAACGCCCGCCTGTGGTGACGAGCATACCTTCGCCGCCGGTTTCAGGAACGGTTATCTCGGCGGTGATCGTATAGGACTTGTTGACGACGTTCGGCGCATTGCTCGTCGGGATACCTGACATCACGCCGCCGTAACTGAACTCCTTCCGTCCGGCAGTGGCGCTCGGTCGTGGCGTCGTAAGTCGCTCCAGGATCGAGTTGTCCAATGGGAAGACATCGTATTTTGCCGCCTCCATCAGAAACAGTTCCTGCATCTGATGCAACTTTTCCGGCATTTTTGCTGCAAGGTCGTTGTTCTGCGAATAATCCTCCGTGAGGTTGTACAGTTCCCATTTATAGCCATCGATGACGTCCGGCATCGCTGTCGTACCCATCAACCACGGCGCTGCGGGCGGTGTCGTGCAGGCATACCAGCCATCGTTGTAGATGCCGCGGTTGCCGAACATTTCAAAGTATTGGGTTTTGCGGGCGGATGGAGCCTGGGCGTTGTCCCAGCTATAGGCCATGCTGACGCCTTCGATCGGTTTTTGCGCAACGCCATCGACCATCACTGGCGCAGGAATGCCCGTCGCTTCGAGGATGGTCGGGACGATATCGATCATGTGGTGGAACTGGGTCCGAACGCCACCGGCCTGCTTGATCCGTGCCGGCCAGGACATCGCCATGCCCTGACGCGTGCCGCCAAAGTGCGAAGCAACCTGCTTTGTCCACTTGAACGGCGTGTCAAAGGCCCATGACCACGCAACAGACATGTGCGGATAGGTCTGGTTCGAGCCCCAGCTATCAAAGAACTTCATCTGAGCCGCAACCGGCATCTGCATGCCTTCGATCGTGATGAGCTCGTTTGGCGTTCCGAGCACGCTTCCTTCGGCGCTGGTGCCGTTATCACCTTCAATGTATATGACGAGGGTATTGTCGAGTTTTCCCAGATCGTCGACCGCTTGGATCACCCGCCCGATCTCGTGGTCCGAGTAGGCCACGTAGGCAGCAAACACCTCAGCCTGGTGGGCAAACAGCTTCTTGCTTTCTGCGTCCAGGGCGTCCCATTTCGGCAGGCTGTCCGGCCATTCGGTTAGCTGGGTATTGGCGGGAATGACGCCGAGTTTTTTCTGGTTGGCGAAAATCTGCTCGCGCAGTTCATTCCAACCCATGTCAAACTTGCCCTTGAATTTGTCGATCCACTCCTTGGTTGGATGGTGGGGCGCATGAGTGGCACCGGGCACGTAGTAAACGAAGAACGGCTTGTCAGGTGCCGCCGCATTTAGCTGCTTGATGTGATCAATGGCGTTGTCGGCCGTGTCCGTTACGAGATTGTAGCCGGGCTTGCCGATCCACGGGAAAATCTGGGTCGTGTTCTGGAACAGGTACGGCTCCCACTGATTGGTATCGCCACCCATGAAGCCATAGAAGTAATCGAAGCCCATACCCGTCGGCCATTGATCGAACGGACCAGCGGCGCTGTACTGAAAAGCGGGAGTGTTATGGTTCTTTCCGAACCAGGACGTGGCGTAGCCGTTCTGCTTCAGGATCTCGCCGATCGTACCGTTCTCTATGCCGATGATGGAGTCATATCCGGGATAACCGGTCGCCTGCTCGGAGATGACGCCGAAGCCCGCCGAGTGATGGTTACGGCCGGTGATAAGCGCGGCGCGCGATGGGGAACAGAGCGCGGTGGAATGGAATTGCGTAAAGCGCAAGCCGGCGTTTGCAACACGGTCGAGTGCTGGCGTCGGTATGACGCCTCCGAACGTACCCGCAACACCGTAGCCGGCGTCGTCCGTCATGATCAGCAGGATGTTTGGAGCGCCCTTTGGGGGTACGATCTGTGCTGGCCAATAGTGTTTCGAGGTTTTCGCGTCGAGACCGATTTCTCCACCGAAGGCCGCTGGCGGGTTCGGCAAGTATCGGCCATCGATCGTCGTTGTTGCACTGGGCGAGCCAGGCTCGCCAGTGGTTTCTTGCGCATTGGCGTTGAAGTTCGCAGTTGCCGTCAAACTCAAGGTAGCAAGAAACAGCGTTCCAAGTCTTAACATTGTCGCTTCTCCTCCGCTGAAACGGGGAGAATTACAGAATGCTAAAATTAGGCAAGGATGTAACAGTTACGATGCGGCTTCGAAGGCGGGAAGGGCAACGCCGTGCCGTTGTGCGTTGCCGGGTGCCGGGCGATGCTCCCGCGAGTGCCAATCTCACACAGGAAGAGCTGGGCGCGCGTGGCCTTGTTTCGCTCGGATACCGCACGATCACCATCAATGCGCCTGCGCAGCTCCGCCGGTTCGTCGGATGAGATAAGGCTTCAGGGCGGCGCGAACCGCGCCGCCGGGCCGTGAGCCAAGAGTCAGGCTTCCGACGGCGCGAGTGTCACACGCTCCTTTCGGAAGCACCGTGTGAAGAACACCCTGTCGGGTGCCGAACCGATGGCTTTGGTGATCAGGGCTGTCGCGACGATCGCAAAGATCAGCCGGCCGAAGAACACGCTGGTAAAATCGGCCCCGAGTGCGACAACGACCAGGGTGTCCTCTACCAGGCTGTGGGTAAACCCCATGAAGACGCAGGCGAGGAAGACCTGGCGGGGCTCGACGCTCGCCGTGCGCGCCTCGCGGATCAATAGCGCGCCGCCATAGGAGACCCCCAAGAGCACGCCGACCGCGGTGAAGGGGACGGTCTGCGAACGGATGCCGGCGAGGCGAAAGAGCGGCGCCATGCCCCGATTGAGCCAGCCGAGGATGCCGACCATCTTGAGGATCTCGATCAGCCAGCTGAGCGCCAGCAGCACCACGAGCATGGTGCCGAGCGTCTTCAGCGTGCTCAGAGCGAAACCGATCCAATCGGCGCTCTGGTTTGCCGGTATCCATGTCGGTTGCAGCGGGGTGGAGAGCCAGCCGGTGGCGGCGAAGATCTGATTGAGCAGTGCTGCGAAGATCAGGCCGCCGCCAATGCGAAGCGCTGCGGTGACCACGAAGCTCGGACCGGCCTTCTGGATGATCCGCTGCTCGATCGGAATGGCATGCGCCACCAGCAGCAGCGCCGAAAGCACGGTCATGTCGGCGCTGGTCAGCTCCGACACCGGCACGAGCGTGAACACGACCACCACCGCGCCCCAGATGCCGACCAGCAGTCCTGTCAGCCAGGCGAAAGCAAGCTCGGGCGGCAGCCCGACCAGGGTCATCAGCGGCTCGAAGGCCGGGGCGACAGCCCGGATCACGCCGAACTCCTGCAGGATATGCGTGGCGATGGTCACGGGCACGATGATGCGCACGAGGTCCCAATAGACTTCAAGCGTATCCAGCGTCTTGCGGTAGAGGATGATGTGAACGGTCATGGCGATGCCTCCTTGAATGTGTTGTCCAAGGACTAGCGCGAGGTCATTCGCAGTTGTGGTCAAAATATGCGAGTTCGTGCAATATAATTGCACGGGCACGAATTGGGGGATCGAATGGACCGGATCGACAGAAAGCTGCTCACGCTGCTGCAGCAGGACGCATCGCGAACCAACGCCGATCTTGCGGCTGAAGTCGGGCTGTCTCCGTCGAGCTGCCTGCGCCGCATCAGGCGGCTGAATGCGGCGGGCGTGATCGACCGCGTCGTCGCGGTTCTCAACCCGGCCAAGGCCGGTCGGTCGGTGAAGGCCATCATCACCGTCGAGCTGGAGCGCCACGGCGAACAATATGTGCGCCGGTTCCTCGACATGGTCGCCAAGGAGCCGACCGTCACCCAGGCCTACAGCGTCAGCGGCGCGACCGACGCCCTGCTGATGCTGCGGTTGAAGGACATGGAGGAACTCGACGCGCTCACCGAGCGGCTCTTCCGCGAGGAGAGCAACGTTGCCCGATACTACACGACATTCGTCATTCGCACGGGCAAGGACACGACGGAGATACCGCTGTGATGCGTGACGGTCAGGCGGCCTTGCTGCGCGTGATCCCGGTCCAAAGGGAATGTGCGGGAGGCCCCGGGGCGGTCCACCCCGGCGCTTGAAGACCGCGTTGCCGCCGGCGTCATTTGACCGCGGCATTGCCTCCATCGGCGTAAAGCGCCGAGCCGGCGACGAAGCTTGCCATCGGGCTTGCCAGGAACAGCGCCGCCCGGGCGATCTCGTCGGGCTGGGCGATGCGCTTCATTGCGTGCAGGCCGGCTGCCCATTCCTTCTGCTCCTTGCTGCCGCCCGCTGGGGTATCGACGCCGCCGGGAAGCAGGGCGTTGGCGCGGACGCCGCTTGCGCCATAGTCGGCGGTGATGCCCTTGACCAGCCCCATTAGCCCGGCCTTGGAAGCGCCGTAGGCGGCCATGCCGGGGATGCCGGCACTGGTGCCGACGAAGGTGGAGGTGAAGACCAGCGATCCGCCGCCACGCTTAAGCATCGCCGGGATCTGGTGGCGGGCGCCGAGGAAGGCGGAGGTGAGGTTGGTGGCAAGCGTTTCGCGCCATTCGTCCGCGGTGATCTCGGCGAGCGGTCGCATCGCGCCGACGGCGCCGGCATTGTTGATGGCGATGTCGAGGCCGCCGAACCGGGTGACGGCGGCGTCGACCAGCCGGGCATGCGTGTCTTCGTCGGCGACATCGCCGCTGACCGCGATCGCTTCGCCGCCTTCGGCACGGATCGCCTCGACCACCGCGTCGAGCGGTGCTTCGGTGCGCGCATTCAGAACCAGCTTCGCGCCTTCGGCGGCGAAAAGCGTGGCGACCGCACGGCCGATCCCCGATGATGCGCCGGTGACGATAACGATCTTGTCTTGCAGCATGGACATGGACTTGCTCCTCTTGGTTGAGGCCCCTTGCGTATCGACGGCGAGGCGCAGCGCCCACCCGATTTCCGATAGGGTGCAGTTGAACGGTGGGCGGGGATCGAGGATTTGACGGGCTGGGCCGAATTGAACGCCAGGCGGCACAGAAAGTCGGAGCGAAACATAGCCTCTGCCCCGATCTCGTGCTTGCGGTGCATTCAGGAACGCTCCGCGTGGCCAAGAAAGCGGCTCAACCACCTGCGCGCCAAGGCCGGCTATCCTTCACCGTCATCGGAAGAAGAGGAACCAGGCGGCAAAGGCCAGGATCCAGATCAGGACATAGTAGAATGCTTGCCCCTCGACCATGAAGACGCTCCCCATTCGCCGCTATATTAGCATTGATGCAAGCGAAGGGTGATCTTCAGCGCCCGTCCAGGAGCGCGCTGAAGGTTTTGAGATCGATGTTGCCGCCGCTGAGCAGAATACCCACCCGCTTTCCGCCACAGGCGATTGCGCCATGCAGGACGGCCGCCGCCGCCAGGCAACCGGTCGGCTCCACGATGATCTTCATGCGCTCGGCAAAGAACCGCATCGTCTCGACCAGTTGCGCATCGGTGACCGTGACGATGTCATCGACCGCATCTTTCAAGATAGCGAAGTTGTGGTCGCCGACATGAGTGACGAGCGCGCCATCGGCGATCGACTTCGGCACCGGGATCTGGACAACTTGGCCCTTTCGCAATGATTGCTGGCCGTCGCTACCTGCCTCGGGCTCGACACCGACAATGGTGCAGGCGGGCGAAAGCGCCCGGGCGCTGAGCGCGCTGCCGGCAAGAAGACCGCCGCCGCCCAGCGGAACGACGAGCAAGTCGATCTCCCCGACCTCCTCGATCAGCTCCAATGCTGCGGTACCCTGTCCGGCGATGACATCCGGATGGTCATAGGGAGGTATGAGCACTGCGCCCCGTTCGGCGGCAAGCCGCAGGCTGATTTCCGTCCGATCCTCCGTATACCGATCATAAAAGACGATCTCCGCTCCATAGCCCCTGGTCGCCGCCACCTTTATCTCCGGCGCGTCGCGCGGCATCACCACCGTCGCCGAAACGCCCTGGAGTCTTGCGGCATAGGCGAGTGCCTGGGCGTGATTGCCCGAGGAAAAGGCGACGACGCCATTTTGCCGGGAGCGTGCGTCCAGCGCCGCGATGGCGTTGTAGGCGCCACGGAATTTGAAAGCGCCAGCACGCTGCAGGTTCTCCGCCTTGAAGAAAATGGTCGCTTGGGTTCGTGCGTCTGCAGTTCGCGATGTCAAAACGGGTGTCCGATGCGCCGCGCCGGAGATGCGTGCGCGGGCGGTCTGGACATCGTCGAAGGTCGGGATGCGCAGTGAAGCTGGTGCCGGTGCAGGATTGACCACGAGAAACCTCCATTACGCGCGGTGGCCTCGGGTCGTGAGAGGATTTTCCAAGGCGCGGCAATGTAGCATCGCGCCAGCGTTTGCACGAGCGAGGTCGAACAGTCATCGGTGCCATTTGGTTCACGACATCGCGGTCACGGACCTAGCCGCATCGTGCCGGCCAGGTGCCTTTTGCTGCGCAGTTCCGCGATGTTCAAGCGCTGCAGCCGGTGGCATAGTCGCGCGGTCGCGTCAGACAGGACGCACACACGCTGCAGGACCTTGAATTCTGGTTCGTTTCAGGCGAGACGGGAGGGATGACGTGCTGAAGACCTATACTGGCAGCTGCCATTGCGGCGCGGTTCGCATCGAGGCGGATGTGGACTTGAGCGCCGGCACGGGCAAGTGCAACTGCACGCTCTGCACCAAGATGCGGCTCTGGTCGGTGGAGGTGAGGCCGGAGGCCTTTCGCCTTGTTGCCGGCGAGGAGGCGCTGACGGATTATCGCGGGCGCAACGAGGTCGCCCACCATTTCTTTTGCCACCATTGCGGCGTGCGTCCGTTCGAGCGCATCGACACGCCGAACATGACGGGTCACATCTACTACAACATCAACGTGGCGTGCCTCGATGGCATCGATATCGACGAACTGGTCGCCGCGCCCGTCACCTACTTCGACGGACGGAACGATGATTGGGGCTCGACGCCAACAGAGGTGCGCCATCTCTGATCTCTCGGGCCTTTCGGCTTAACGGCCAGGTTCCAGCGCCTCCAACGTCTTCAGGGCATTGAGCGTTTCGCGTAGCGCCCGGTCGAGGCGCTTGTCGCGCCGAAGCACGAGGGCGAAACGGCGTGAGAGCGGCGGCGACAGCGGGCGCACGACCAGCCGCTCACGATCATTCGGGCGGAGCGCGATTTCCGGAACGAGGGCTGCGCCGAGGCCGACGGCGACCATTTCCTTGATCGCATCGACACTGCCGAGCGCCATGACCGGCTTGACCGTTGTGCCGCCGCAAGCCAGCCACTCATCGGTGATCCGGCGGGTATTGGCGCCGGGTTCGTAAAGGATCAGCGGTCGCTGCGCCAAGGTCTCGGGCGTGACGGTGTCGGGCAGGGCGGTTTCCGGCGGGGCGATGGCGACGAAACGCTCGTCGAAGAGCGGCGTGATGTCGAACATGCGACCGGACACGGGCAGGCTGACCAGCCCGATGTCGAGGAGATTGTCATCAACAGCCCTGACGATATCGGCGCTGTTGCCCGTCGTCACGGTGATGTCGAGGTCGGGAAAGCGGCGCTTGAGATCGGCGAGAAGCGGCGGCAGCAGGAAGGCGCAAGGGGTGGCGCCGGTGCCGAGCCGCACGCGGCCGAGAACGCCCTTCGCATGACGCGCCACCGCTTCAACGGCCTGGTTGGTTGCCGCCTCGATGCGGCCGGCATGCGCTAGCAATTCGTCGCCGGCAGCACTTGGCCTGGCCGTGCGGCCGACGCGCTCGACCAGGCGCACGCCGAACTGTTTTTCGAGCGCCCGCACCTGCAGGCTGATGGCCGGCTGCGTCAGCCCCAGGCGCTCGGCGGCGGCAGAAAAACTGCCGAGTTCGGCGACCAGCGTGAAGGTCTTGAGGTAATCGAGATTGAGAGCACTCATATCAAAGTTTCTCTTATGCGTTGGATATGAAGGCTAATCTTCTTTTATGAAATGTCGAGGCGCAGACTGTGCCCATGGTTAGCAACAAGACATGGGTGTTCGACATGATCAGGGAATTCGGCCTCTATCTCGCCGCCTCGCCGCGCTCGCGGTATTGGCAGTTGCAGCAACTGCGTGCACTGGACGCGGAACGTCTATCAGACATTGGCGTCACCCCTGCCGAGGCGTCGCAGGGAAGGCGCGGGGAAAGCGCGCCGACATTGTCGCGAGAAACCGCGGCGACCGCGCGATATGCCGAAGCGGCGCGGGCCGGAGCGATGTAGCCGACGGAGGCGCCGCCGAAGATCGCTCTGGCGTTAAAGGGCGCGGCGGTTTCCATGACTTTCTCGCCGCCCGGTGCTGAGAGACCCATCGTAGCGCCGGGGGCCAGGGCATGCATCGCGCTCGGGGCTAAACGACCGAAAACCCGCCAAGCTCGATTTCGCCTGGTGCGCGCACGACGCCACCGCAGATCCATAGTGGATTTCCCACGCACTCGATCCGCCGGCCTGTCACGACGATGCCGTCGCTGTCGTTGCAGGCGACGATCGGATGTGCCGTATGCGTGCTGTAGCGCAGCAGTTCGGGCAGGTACGTCGCGTCGTCACCGAGATGCGGGAAGAACTCGAACGGCACGAGATCGAGAGCATCGCCATCGGTTACGTCCTCCGGTCTTCGTCCGATAAAGAGGGCGTCCGTCGCGATCGTCGGTGTCATGAGGATGGCGCCGGCGCTGACGCCGATCAGGATGCCACCGGACAGCGCCCAATCCCGCAGCGGCCCGATCATGCCGCTTCGTCTCAGCCGATCGAGGAAGCTGCCGGTATGGCCGCCCGACAGGTGGATGGCGTCGCAGGCGAAGAGTGCGGCGATGTCTTCGGCAGAATGCGGTTCGTCGAGATCGAAGAACAGCGCGAGATCGAGGCCGAACCGTCGGTAATAGGCCTGAGCGTTGACGAAAAAGGTGTGATCCGGCTTCGGGCCAGAGGCCACATAGGCAAGCCGATTTCCGATTCCTCGCACCTTCAGTATGTCCGCAAGCCTGCGGTCAATTGCCGAACAGCCGGGGAAAATCTGATCGCTGTAGAGGATGAGGTTGAGCAACTTGGCCTCTTGCGTCGGGGCGCCGTCCGATTTGCGCCGATTCGCCATCACGCTGTGCAGAGAGCTTTGTAACCATCCACGACCATATCAGGCGGCGGCCGACACACGGCGGCCATAACGCCAGACGCCGAGCCAACTGAAGTAATTGACGGCAAGGGCGAAGGACAGCCAGAGAATATTGGTGATGATAGCGTCGCCGGATGAACCCGCAACCACCGACACAACCTTCGCGAAGGTGGTGTAGGACGCATAGAGCGCCCAAGCGCCGGCAAGCCAGCTGAACGGCCGCCAGAGTGCGATTGGAGGGACGTTCAGGTTGAAGGCGTAGGCAACGAGGCCAATTGTCGTGCCGAGCACCATGAAGAAGCTCGTGTAAACCGTCGCCCAGCCGACAGGTGTCAGACGAGACAACGCGCCGGTCGCTATGAGGTAGCCGACAAATACCATGCCGAAAGCAACAAGTAGACTATAGAGAACCGCAAACACCTTCCACATGGAGAATCACACCCACAGGCTGAAAAATGCCATCTTGGGTGGCGCTGTGCGCTTTGTCCATTGGCCGCCGTGTGTTGCCTCAATCGGCGCTCAGCGCCACCGCCGGCTGCAGCCGCGAGGCGTTGCGGGCGGGCAGGAAACCGAAGACGAGGCCGGTGAGGAAGGCGCAGGCGAAGGCAAGCGCCACGGGGCCGAGCGTGAAGGCGACGGGCATGCCGAACTGGCCGGCGAGCGCGCCGACACCAAGCCCGAGCACGACGCCGAGCGTGCCGCCGATTGCGGAGACGACCAGTGCCTCGATGATGAACTGCAGCAGGATATCGCGCTGGCGCGCGCCGGTTGCCATGCGCACGCCGATTTCGCGGGTGCGTTCGCTGACCGAGACCAGCATGATGTTCATCACGCCGATGCCGCCCACCAGCAGCGAGATGGCGGCGACCGAGCCGAGAAACAGCTTCATCGTATTGGAGGTTTCAGTGAAGGCCTCGCGCACCGACGACATGTTGGTGATCTGGGTGTCCTGGCGCTTGTGGCGCTGGTCGAGCAGCGCCTGGATCGTCTGCTGCGTGATGTCGATGGCGGCGGCGTCCTTCACCTGCACGGTGATGGTGCGCACGTTGCGCTGGCCGAAGAGGCGCATGCTGCCCGTCGTCAGCGGCACGAGCACCACGTCGTCCTGGTCGTTGCCGAAGGAGGTAGCGCCCATCTCGGCCATCACGCCGATGACCTGGAAGGGGATCTTGTTGACCAGCACATACTGCCCGAGCGGGCTATCGCCGTCGGGAAACAGCGTCTTGACCACCGTCTGGCCGAGGACTGCCACCGGGGCATAGGTATCCATGTCGTCCTGGGTGAGGAACTCGCCCTGCTGCATCTTCCAGGATTTGGCGGTGGTGAACTGCGGCACGGTGCCGTTGGCGCTGGTCTGGTAGTCGACATTGCCGCGCCGGACCGTGACGTTGCTGGTCAACTCGGGCACGGCGAAGGCGACGTTCGGCACCTCGAGAATGGCGTCGGCATCGGCAGGCACAAGGGTGACGTTGCTTCCCCCCGCGCTGCCGCGGAAATTGGCCATGCTCGGCCTGACCACCAGCAGGTCGGAGCCCATGGACGAAATGCGGTTGAGCACGGAATCCTGCGCGCCGGTGCCGATCGCCAGCATGGCGACGACAGAGCCGACGCCGATGACGATGCCGAGCAGTGTCAGGATGGTGCGGAAGAGATTGGCGCGCAGCGCCCTGAGCGCCATCTTGATCGCTTCGGTCACGTCGGCGATCGCCGCCGAGCCTTCGCTCACCGTCTGGCTCAGCGCCCGCGCGGCCTCGGGATTGGCGCGGCCTTTCTTGGTGCGGTCGGCAACGATGCGGCCGTCATGGATCTCGATCAGCCGGTCGGCCTGTTCGGCGACCTCGCGCGAGTGGGTGATGACGATGACCGTGTGGCCCTTGTCGTTCATGTCGCGCAGGAGCGCCATGACGTCGGAGCCGCTCTGGCTGTCGAGCGCGCCGGTCGGCTCGTCGGCCAGCACCACGCGGCCGCCGTTCATCAGCGCGCGCGCAATCGACACGCGCTGCTGCTGGCCGCCGGAAAGCTGGTTCGGGCGATGGTCGAGCCGCTCGCCGAGCTTCAGCTGGTGCAGCAGGGCTTCCGCGCGGTCGTGGCGGTCGCGCGCCGACATGCCGGCATAGACGGCCGGCACCTCGACATTTTCCTGTGCGCTTGCGGTCGCAATGAGATTGTAGCTCTGGAAGACGAAGCCGAAGGTGCGGCGCCTGAGCGCTGCCAGTTCGTCGGTATCGAAGCCCGAGACACGCTCGCCGTCGATGAGATAGTCCCCCTCGGTCGGCTGGTCGAGGCAGCCGAGAATGTTCATCAGCGTCGACTTGCCCGAACCGGACTGGCCGATGATCGCGACGAATTCGCCGGCCTCGATGTCGAGCGAGACGCCGTGCAGCACTTCGACGGCGAGATCGCCGTTGAAATAGGTCTTGCTGACGTGCCGGAGCGAGAGGAGCGGGGCCATGACCTGCCTCAGAACATCGGCGGCATGCGCATGCCGCGCTGGCCACCACGGGTGTTCGCCGCCGGGGTATCGGAACCTGTGGCGACGACGATGGTGTCGCCCTCGTTCAAGCCGCTTTTGATTTCGGCATAAACGCGGTTGCGGATGCCGACGTCGACGGTGCGGGTTTCAAGCACGCCGGAGGCGGTGACAACGGTCACCTCGGCGCTACCGCCGGTAGCGCTGGCCTTGCCGCCGGCAGCGCCGGTTTGGTCGCCGCGTTTTCCACCACCTTGGGCGGAGCGCTGGCCCGCGCCTTTTTCGCCGGCCATCCGCAGCGCCGCGCTCGGCACGACCAGCACGTCCGTGGCTGATGATTGAACGAAGAACACCTGGGCGCTCATCGACATCATCAGCTCGCCATCCGGATTGGGAACGTCGAAGAGGGCGTAATAGAGCACGACGTTGTTTGCGGTGTCCGGCATCGGCTGGATCTGGCGCAGCTTGCCTTCGAAGCGCTTGCCCGGCTGGCCGAGCAGGGTGAAATAGGCGTCCATGCCGACCTTGAGCTTGCCGACATCGGCCTCCGACACCTGGGCCTTGACGGTCATGGTGGAGAGGTCGGCGATGGTGACGATGGTTGGCGTCGTCTGGTTGGCATTCAGCGTCTGGCCTTCCTTGGCCGGGTTGGCCACGATGGTGCCGCCCATCGGGGCGAAGATCTTGGTGTAGCCGAGATCGACCTTGTCGCCGGCAAGCGTCGCCTGCTGCTTGCGGATCTGTGCCCCGATGGCGTTGACGTCGGCCTCGGCAGCGGCGAGATCGGCCACCGCCTGGTCGAGCGTCGACTGGGCAATGCTGTTGGCGGCGACCAGGTTGCGCTGGCGGTCGATATTGGCCTGCTTCAGCACCTGCTGGGCCTTTTTCGAGATCAACTGCGCCTGAAGGTTGGCCAACTCGGCCTGGTCGATCTCGATGCGGTTTTCGATGGTGGCGGGGTCGATTTCGGCAACGAGCTGGTTCTGCTCGACCTTGTCACCGATATCGACGTGCAGCGCCTTCAGCTGGCCGGAAACCTGGGCGCCGGCATCGACCGACTTGATCGCATCCAGCTTGCCGACGGCGGTGACGCTGTTTTCGATATCGCCGCGCGCGACGACCTCTGTGACCATGGCGGCAGCGGTCGGGTTCGTCGCATAACGCGTCCAGCCGTAATAGCCGGCGCCGATGACCGTAAGGACAACGGGGATCCACAGCCAGGCGCGCGTGCGGCGCTTGCGCTTGATGGGTGCAGCACCGGGAATGAAGGTGACGTTGGGGGTCGCTTCCTCGCGTGCGGTCGTCTCGGTGCGTGCCGTCTTGCCTGTCTTGTTCATTCCCGTTCCCGGCCTTGCCAGCGCCAACGTGGAAGGCGCACTTCATCCTAGCAGCAAATAGGCACAAATGGCCCGAGCGGGAAGCATTGAGATCATTATATTATTGTAATGTTTTGGCTGCGGGCAGGCGACATGCTGCCCGCAGCCCAGCTTGCTCAGTGGACACCGGTGCCCGCGGGTGTGCTCAGCCGCGCGACGTCATCCACACGCCAACCAGCGTCACCGCGAGCCCCGCGAACATCGCGCCTGTCAGCGGTTCTGAAAACAGCATCCAGGCCCACAGCATCGTTACGGGTGGGCTGAGGTAGATCGCAGCACTCACCTTGGCGACCGGGAACAGCCGCAGGCTGGTGTAGTAGACGGCGTAGGCGAGAAACGTCGCGATCAGCACCAGCCAGATCATCCCCACCGCGAAATCGCGGGTCATCGGCGGCGCAAGGCTGCCCTGTGTCAACGCGCACAGGCCGAAGAGAACCGAACCCGTCAGTGTATGGATGCATAGGCTTTGATGGACGGGCATGGCTTGTGTCTTGCGTTTCCGGTGGAGCACCGAGGCGACGGCGAAGATCAGCATCGAACCGACGGTCAGCCCGTAAGCCCAGACCGGGGCGGTGCCGAAACTGAGGCTGTCGAAGGACACGATCAACACGCCGATGACGGCAATCGCGGTTCCCAGCCATTGCCGTCGGGTCAGCCGTTCGCCGAGGACGGGCTGTGAAAGGGCTGCGATCGCCAGCGGCAACAGGTCGGCGATGAGCGCGACCAGGCCCGTCGGCACCTTCTGCTCGATCGCCAGCGCGAAGCCGCCCAGATACAGGAACACGGCCATGATACCGAACAGGGCCTGATCCCTGACCGCACGGATGGTTATGCGCGGCCCGATGGCCAAGGCGAAAGGCAGAAGGATCAATCCCGAAAGCAGCGTCCGCCAGAACAGGAGAAGCATGACGCTCGCCTCCTGGTTTGCAAACCGGATACCGACGAAGCCCGAACTCCATCCGATGATCAGGAGCGTGGCGAGCAACGGCCATAACAAAGGGTGGCGGTTCGCGGTGGCGGAAGGAAGGGAGATGTCGGTCATCAGGCGCTCTGCTGGGAGGAATATGCGAAACCAATAGGCGGATCGCACGGGACGCGCACATGACAAATTTCGATGAAGGCATGACTTTCCGCAAATTGGTGTCATGGTCAGCGGCGTTCGTGATAAGTCCCTTTCGGAAGAGATTGGAACGGAGATGGCCATGACCGAACTCAACAGTCGCCGCCTCGAGATCGACGCATTGCGTGCGCTCTGCGCGATCCGCCAACATGGGGGCGTGACCCGCGCGGCCAACGCTCTCGGCCTCTCGCAGTCCGCCGTCAGCCACAAGATCAAAAGGCTGGAAGTCAGCCTCGACTGCGATCTGCTCAGCCGGAAGTCGGAGGCTGGGACGTTCACGGCTGCGGGTGAAGACCTGCTCGACTACGCCAGCCGTATCCTCGGATTGCACGACGAGGCGCTGCTCAGCCTCTCGAAGACTCCGCTGGCGGGCAGGCTCGCCCTCGGCCTTACCGAAGATACGGCGTGTACAGATCTTGCCCGCATTCTGGGGCGGTTTCGGCGTCTGCATCCGAATGTCTCGGTCCGCACCAAGGTGCGCATGAGCCTGGTACTGCGCGCCATGCTCGAACGCGGCGAGCTCGACGCCGCAATCGTGCAAGTCTTCAGCCACGAGGTACGCCCCGCCGACGTCGTTCTTTACCGTGAGGGCCTTCACTGGGTGAAGCATCCGGATCTGGCGCTCCCACAGGACGGCCCGATCCCGTTTCTGTCGTTCGACGACGAGTGCTTCTACCGCCAGTGGGCGCTCGACATCGGCCAGGATGATGCGGTTCTCGAAACCGTCTTCGAGTGCTCGAGTGCCGCCGGGATCGTCTCGGCCGTCAACGCGGCCATGGGCGTGGCATTGGTGAGTGACCGCCATATCGGTGGAGAGATGCAGATCATGACCGACCGACTGCCGCCGCCGCCATCCCTGGCCTATATCGTCCGCCGCGCAAGGAAATCGAGGAACCCGGCGCTGGATAGCCTTGTCGGCGAGATTGAGAGGGAGACTGGCCGGTACGGAGGTTTGGCCATTGCCGGCTGATAGCGCCAGCGCAAACACCGAAAGCATACGCTGATCGGAACATCTCCGGTCTGTTCAAGTGTTCAGTCTGGGTCGTGCCAACACGGCGCGCCCGACGCAACGCCTTTTCGAAGGGTAGGCGGGCACCCACGCGCAAGCCTTGCTCGCTGGTCTGGAGGGGCTGTCGCCGCTTCAGCTTCTGGAACCTTCGGCGGATGACGAGGGACGGGCGCAGGCGGCGCGCATCCTGGTGTGCGGTGTGCCTGGCAGCTTCATTCCGGTTGAACGGCCGAGGTGCAGCGCCCTCTGTGAAAGCACCAAACTCCCATGCGCTTTGCCCTCGGCAGCGATGGGCCATTCTTCAAAAAGGGCAACTCGGAACGTTCTGATCGAAAAATCAGGTCGGGTGGCGTAGCTGCAATCTTGGCTTGTCGAGCGTAGCAAGTTGTGAGACGGTATCGCCCACAGATCAAAGCAATGCCTCAACGTCGTAACGTGAACTCCAGACATTTCAGTTCGGGAGATCAGGGTCGTATGCAATCTGAAATTGCGGATGGTTTGCGCCATCTCTTGTCGGTGCCTGCTTTCAATTGGCACTTCGGACAGGCCGTGAGCGAAACGCCCGGACAGGCGTGCGCCGCCGTCAAGCAAATTCCCGGTCATGGATGCCAGTTTTGGTGAGGCGCACGTTCACGCGTGTGGGCCGGGGATCATTTCTGTTCAACCTAGCAAAGGAAAGCCATGATGGATGCCGATAAGCCCTGCAATTCAGCAGACCAGCCGTCCACAGCAGCCCCAGGCGAAGCGACATCGTGCTCTGACCAGAATCTGGCAAGTCGGGCGAAGCTGACCCGGCGCGGCGTGCTGCTCAACGGCGTGGCCCTGGCGACGGCTTCGGCCCTCGGTGCCGTCGCGCCAGGCCAGCGCGCGGAGGCGCAAACGCAGTCCTCGGCAACACCCGGAGCCAAACCAAACATTCTCGTCATCATGGGGGATGATGTCGGTTACTGGAACATCAGCGCCTTTCACCGTGGGGTGATGGGCTACAACACCCCCAACATCGATCGCCTGGCCAAGGAAGGCGGGCAACTGACGAGCTACTACGCACAGCAAAGCTGCACGGCGGGGCGATCCGCCTTTATTACGGGGCAGATGCCGTTCCGCACGGGTCTGAGCAAGGTCGGGCTGCCGGGCGCGGATTTGGGCTTGCAGAAGGAAGACCCGACCATCGCGGAACTGCTGAAGCCGTTGGGCTACATGACCGGGCAGTTCGGCAAGAACCACCTTGGCGACAAGGACGAGTTCCTGCCAACCAATCACGGCTTCGATGAGTTCTTCGGCAATCTCTATCATCTCAACGCCGAAGAAGAGCCGGAAAACCCCGACTATCCAAAAAATCCCGACTTTAGAAAGAAGTACGGACCACGTGGGGTGATCAGGGCCACGGCGGATGGCAAGATAGAAGATACGGGGCCGCTCACGACGAAGCGAATGGAAACGATTGACGAGGAAACGCTCGCGGTCACCCAGGATTTCCTCACCCGCGCCAAGCAGGAAGACAAGCCGTTCTTCGTATGGTTCAACACGACGCGCATGCACAACTTTACCCATGTCAAGGAAGCCAACCTCGGCAAGACCGGGCTTGGTTTCTATGCGGACGGCATGGTCGAGCATGATGCGCTGGTGGGGAAACTGCTGGACACCGTCGATCAGCTAGGACTCACCGAGAACACGATCGTGATCTATACGACCGACAATGGGCCGATGGTCTGCCTGTTTCCGGATTCCGGCACCACCCCGTTTCGAGGCGAAAAGAACACCAATTGGGACGGGGGCTGGCGCGTGCCGGCCTTGGTGCGCTGGCCGGGCACGGTCGAACCGGGCACGGTCTTCAACGGTCTCTTTGCCGGGGAAGACTGGTTGCCGACGTTCCTCGCTGCGGCCGGCGTCCCTGATATCAAGGAGAAGCTCCTCGCCGGCCACGATGCGGGCAACAAAAGCTTCAAGGTTCATCTCGATGGCCACAATCAGATGGATTATCTGTCTGGAAAAAGCCCGGAGACCGCACGCAAGTCGTTTTTCTACTTCAGCGATGACGGTGACCTGCTGGCCCTTCGCTACGAGAACATGAAAATACACTTCATGATCCAGGAGGCGACGGGCATCGATGTCTGGCGTCACCCCTTTACAACGTTGCGCGCGCCCATTTTCTTCGATCTCAGCATCGATCCGGGAGAACGCGGCCAGGAGGGGATGGGATATAACGACTGGTGGTATCGCAGGGCATTCTATGCAGTTCCGGCTCAAACGGTGGTCGGGCAGACCCTGGCGACCTTCAAGGATTTCCCGCCCCGCCAGAAGCCTGCGAGCTTCACGGTTGATCAGGCGATGGAGGCGCTGACGCAGTCAATCGGAGGCAGCAAGTAGAGGCGACTGACCAGTCGTCCAACGCTCACCCGACGCGCATCGCGACATCCGAACGGACGTTGTGTGATGCGTGTCGGGCCAAAGTTCCGGATCTATCCTCGGTCGCTGGCGGATTTGGCGACCCTGGCCGGTCCCCGGATGGCCGCTTTCGACGCAGGCGGCCATCGTGCCGACGCCGCCAAATCAGCAGCCCGACGCGGCTAATGCATCTTCTTCGCGCCGGATGTGCCGAACGCCTTTGAAGCGTTGAGCGATGACGGTGCACGCGATCGCCGGACCTGTGCCTTTTGATGCGGCAGCAACATCGACCCGGTCCGGCTCGCAGCCGTGGTGCAGGCTCCGCATCCATCTCCGTTAAAATTTCAACCATCCGTCAAAATCGCCTTGACGCTTCCGCCGCGCTTGACTAGAAGAATGCGAACCGTACCGTACGGTACTGAATTGGGTGGAGCCAAGTGCAAAGCGTTGCTGCGACAAGAGAGACGAATGCCGGGAACGGCCTGACCGAGCGTCAGGGCGTCGTTCTCGAGGAGGCGTTGCGTCTGCTGGTCGATGGCGGCGAGAAGGCGCTGACGACGGCTGGCGTCGCACGGGCTGCCAACTGTTCGAAGGAAAGCCTCTACAAGTGGTTCGGCGATCGCGACGGGCTCCTGTCGGCGATGATCGGCTTCCAGGCGAGCAAGGTTCGCACGCTGGATGTGGCCGCGAGCGCGCTCGACGCCGAAAGCCTGAGCCGGCATCTGGTGGTCTTTGCCAAGGATCTGCTCGAGGTTCTCTCCGGCGACGTGTCGCTGGCGCTGAACCGGCTGGCAATCGGCCAGGCGAGCCGCGAAGGCTCCAAGCTCGGCCACATGCTGCAGGAGCGCGGCCGCCGGCAGATCGGGCGGCGCGCTGCCGCACTGCTGGAAGCCGGCCGCAAGGCAGGGCTTCTGGCGTTCGATGATGCCGACGAGGCCTATGGCGCGCTCTACGGGCTGGTCGTTTCCGACTGGCATCTGAAGATGCTGCTCGGCGAAGAAGCCGGCGAGATGAAGAAGGGTTTCGGCCGCAAGGCGGAGCAGGCGGTCAGCGCCTTCCTCACGCTCTACGGCAAGACGGTTTAACGGCGGGGGAAGACCTCACCCGCAGCGCCGCGTGTCGAGGACGCGCAAAGGTCGCTGCAGCACTGGAATTGCAGCGCCGCGTGCCGAAGAGGCGCAGTGCTGCAGAACAAGGAATTGCTGTATGGCGCATGGACCGATTGCGGTTCAGGCGCCATACAGCGGAAACAACAGACAACTAACGGGAAGGACCATTCAAATGCGCGTCTATTACGATCGTGATGCCGACATCAACCTCATCAAGTCCAAGAAGGTCGCCATCGTCGGCTACGGCAGCCAGGGCCGCGCCCACGCGCTGAACCTGAAGGATTCCGGCGCCAAGGAAATCCGCGTCGCGCTGAAGCCGGGTTCGGCAACCGCTGCCAAGGTCGAGGCCGATGGCCTTTCCGTTCTCTCGGTCGCTGAAGCTGCCAAGTGGGCAGACCTGATCATGATGGCGACGCCTGACGAACTGCAGGCCGAAATCTACAAGGCCGACATCGCCGGCAACATCCGCGACGGCGCTGCCATCGCATTTGCCCACGGCCTCAACGTTCACTTCGGCCTGATCGAGCCGAAGGCGACGCTCGACGTCGTCATGATCGCGCCGAAGGGCCCGGGCCACACGGTTCGCGGCGAATACCAGAAGGGCGGCGGCGTTCCCTGCCTCGTTGCCGTTCACCAGGACGCTTCGGGCAACGCCCTTGACCTCGCGCTCTCCTACGCCTGCGGCGTCGGCGGCGGCCGTTCGGGCATCATCGAAACCAACTTCAAGGAAGAGTGCGAAACCGACCTCTTCGGCGAACAGGCCGTTCTCTGCGGCGGTCTCGTCGAGCTCATCCGCGCCGGCTTCGAAACGCTGGTCGAAGGTGGTTACGCACCTGAGATGGCCTATTTCGAATGCCTGCACGAAGTGAAGCTGATCGTCGACCTGATCTATGAAGGCGGCATCGCCAACATGAACTACTCGATCTCCAACACGGCAGAGTGGGGCGAATACGTCACCGGCCCGCGGATCATCACGGCAGAAACCAAGGCCGAGATGAAGCGCGTCCTCACCGACATCCAGACCGGCAAGTTCACCTCGGAATGGATGCAGGAATACAAGTCGGGTGCCGCCCGCTTCAAGGGCATCCGCCGCGTCAACGACAACCACCAGATCGAAGAAGTCGGCGCCAAGCTCCGCGGCATGATGCCGTGGATCGGCAAGAACAAGCTGGTCGACAAGGCGAAGAACTAAGCCTTACTGCATCATTCCTTAAATCGGAATCGATTTAAGGAGAGAATTATGCAGCAAGTCCAAAGTGTTACAGCGTCCTTTGCGCGTCATCTTTGACGCGCGGCGCTGTAGCGGACAGTCGAATGAAGGAGCCGGGGCGAAAGCCCCGGCTTTTCTGTTTGAGGCAAGGTGTATCCGGTGATCGTCGCGGGAACATCCACCGGCAAGCGGCTGCGCCTCACAGACGCCATTCTTCCCGGTATTCAACAGAGGCTTCCACGCCGAGGGAGAGCCTTGATGAAATCCTATCTGACGGAGCTGCGCGGTCTGATCGGAAACCGTTTGCTCCTGCTTCCCTCCGTCGCCGCCGTCATCCATGACCACGCGGGCAATCTGCTTCTGCAGGAGAAAGCTTCCGGCGAGGGATGGAGCCTGCCTGCCGGCGCAATCGAACCCGGCGAGACGCCGGCGGAGGCCGTCATTCGAGAGGTGATGGAGGAGACAGGCCTGGCCGTCACTCCTGCCGTCATTCTCGGCGTCTTCGGCGGGCGGGAATTTCGCTATACCTACCCGAATGGCGATCAGGTCGAGTATGTCGTCACGCTGTTCGGGTGCCGGGTTGTCGAAGACGGAGGAGCGTGGACAGACGACGAGACGCGATCACTGCGATATTTTGCGCGCGATCAGATGCCGCCGCTCGCATTGCCATACCCCGCTTCGGTTCTGTTCTCTTATACCAAGTCTCGATGATAGGAACCTATAGGTTTCTATCATCGAGACTTGGTACTAGGGATCCAACTGCATATCCGTTCACCGGCACGGTGAAGAAGGCGCTGGTCGATGTCACCGCGGTCGAGGATATGGCGGCGAAAATGAAGGTGTATCTGTCGCGGCAACGAGCGCCGCCCACGGGGCGACCACCGCAGAAACGAAGGAAGCCGGGGCGTCCGCCCCGGCTTTCCCTTTTGAGCCAATGGCCGTGAAGGCCAGATTTCAGTCCAGACTCTTGGCTTGAAGCAGCAGCGCTTACGCCTTGCTGCAAGAGGATGGTCTTTCGAAGTCTGCATTTCGGGGTGGGCAGTGCGCCCGGTTTGGGCAATGTGCGCCCGGCACTGCCGTTATCGCATGGCTGTGAAGGTGGTAGGCGGTACTTGCAAGGCAGCGGCGATGCGCTGCAGCTTGACGGGATCGGTATCTGCGCCGAGTTCGACCTTGGAAATTTCGGTTTCCGTCAGGCCTGTGGTCACCGACATTTCATCGACAGTGTAGCCGTGGGATTCACGCGAACGCTTTACAGCGGCTCCGATGCTGACGCGAGATACGGTGGCGTCGGTAGCCTTATTCAGATTTTTCTTAAAGGACATGAAGTGTCTCCTTCGTTGGTCCACCGACAAGGAGTTTTGTCGGGTGAAGGGGGCCCGAAAATATCGTGCGACTCGAACAATGAGTGGCGTTCAGGCTTCGCTAATATAGCCAGGGCGATCGTCAAGGCAAGTTGGCCAGAGCATTTTTGAGTGGATAGAGCGGCGTCACCGGCCAGTAAGGGGGCGGTCAACCCGAGGAAAAATCGTTTGTAAACCTTACGATACAGGCTGCCGGGCGAGACGGGCGCACCCGAAAAAAAGTGATGCTGAGGGCCCGATCTGGATGGAAAATAGCGCCTGTTCCGAAAAAAAATGCCACCGGTAAGCGGCTCTACGATCAAAGATTTTCAGATGTCACGGTGAGGAAGCGCACAGGCTCGGTGCTGACCTCTACATCCATGAGGCCGAGACATTTCAAGGTCAGGTCGATCGAGCGCCGGGCCTGGATCTCCGGCGCCTGATCAAGCACGATTGCCATCAGCCGCTGGCGCAGATAGCGCCGCGTCTGGTCGGTCAGTTCATGGCCGACCCAGAAGATTCTGTCTCTGACCCTGCCGCTCAACACCTTGGCGACACCCTTGTTGTCGCCGCCGGCGCTGTAGACGCCGATAGTGTCGGGGTCGCGGGCAAGGGCCTTGCCCAGAAGCTCCATCGCATCGTGTTCGTCATCGCGGTCGAACATCACTTCGGTGAAGCGGTGAGCGGGGTTTCCCTGTTCGGCGAGGTAAGTGGAAAAACCGCGGATGCGCTCCTTGTGGTTCTCGTAGGCGCCGCTGTGGCAAAGCGCGACGAAGGCGCCGGCGCGCGCCGACAGCATCTGCGACATGTAGTGGGCGGCGGTGCGCCCGGCGGCGTAATTGTCGATGCCGACATAGGGCAGTTCCGGTGCGGGGCGGGTCATGATCTGGACGACGGGAATACCGAGGCTTGCTGCCTTCCTGACACTCTCGACCACGTCGGGGTGATCCGGCGCCACCACGATCAGCGCCGAGCGCCGCAGCTTCGGATTGGCGACGATGCGGGCGAAGTCCGCCGGGTCGTTTTCGCGGGCAAAGGTGCGGTGAACGGCGATGCTGTGGTCGAGCGATGCGGCGATACGCTCGAAGGCCTCATTCATGCGCGAGTAGAAGCTGGTTTCCGGGCGAACGAGAATGACCTCGATGCGGATGACGCCGCGATGGGGTTCGGGCAGGGTGCGGCCATAGCCGAGTTTTCTGACGGCAACGAGGACCTTCTCGACCGTTTCCGGCCGCACGCCGCCGCGGCCGTTCAGCACGCGCTCGACCGTGGCCGTGCCGACGCCGGCTGCATCAGCCACATCCTTCAACGTCTTCTTCGCCACCTTCACCTCCAGATCCGCAATGTCAGATCAGCACCCGCGGCGCGCGCGGTCAATGATCAAATTTGATCATCGAAGCATTGGAATCGGGCTGTGGGGCAGGGCTATCGTGTTGGCAATTCGGGAGGAGACACCGAAGTTCGAAACGATCCCGCGAAGGATCATCCCGCCGCGCTCATGGCCAAGGGATGATGGAGGAGCCCCCATGAAAATCGCACTCGACCCCCATATGCATCGCCACCTGCCGCTGGATCAGCTTTGCCGCAAGGCGGCGGACCTTGGCTACGACCATATCGAGCTATCGCCGCGCGACGATTTTTTGCCCTGGTGGGTGCGGCCGAGGGCGCACAAGGAGCGCATCCGTGAATTCAAGAAGGCGCTGGCCGACCACGGCGTCAAGCTCGCCTCGCTGTTGCCGATGTACCGCTGGGCAAGCCCGCATGAGGACGAGCGACAGGCGGCAGTGCGCTACTGGAAGGAAGCGATCCGCATCGCCGTCGAGATGGATTGCGACACGATGAATTCGGAGTTCGGCCGCGGGCCTTCGCCGGATCGCGGCCATCGGTCGAGCTGCTGCGGCGGCATGCACAGCCACGAGCACAGCGAGGCGGCGTGGTGGCGCTCGATCGAGGAGCTTGTGCCGGTGTTCGAAAAGGAGGGGGTGACGCTCAACATGGAGCCGCACCCGGAAGACTGGTGCGAGACGCTGCATCCGGCGATCGACATGCTGAAGACCATCGGCTCCGACAACGTCAAATTCCTCTACTGCGCGCCGCACACCTTCTACTTCGGCGACGACATGGCGAAGATGATCCGCGACGCCGGGCCTTTGATCAACCACGTGCACGTGGCCGATACCTATAATCACAAGGCTTCCTCGGGCCTGCGCTACATCGTCAATCCACCGGGCGCCAAGGTGACGATCCACCAGCACATGGACATGTACCAGGGCGAGATCGACTGGGACGTGTTCTTCTCCTCGCTCGCAGACGTCGGCTTCGACGGCATCGTCACGGCCTGCGTTTTCGGCTGGGAGGAAAGGGCCGACCAGTCCGGCCGCTTCATGCGCGCCGAGATCCAGAAATACGTCGACAAATACTGGAAGCGCGGCTGAGCCGAAGCCTGCCAACACCCCATCGATTGAGGAATGAAGCCGTGAGCATCACGATCACGACCGCCCCCTGCTGCTGGGGCGTGGACGACGTCAACAATCCCAACCTGCCGGCCTGGAGCCGCGTATTCGACGAGGCGGCGGCTGCCGGTTATGGCGGGCTCGAACTTGGGCCATACGGCTATGTTCCGCTCGACGACCGGCTGGTTGCTGCAGCGCTTGCCGAGCGCAACCTCTTCATCGTCGCCGGCACGATCTTCGACGATCTGGTTTCACCCGATAATCGCGACAGCCTGCTGCGCCAGACGGACGAGATCTGCGCCGTGATCACCAGGCTGCCGCAGCCACCACAGGTGGCCGGCCAGAGGTTTGCAACGCCCTATCTGACCGTCATGGACTGGGGGCACGACGAACGGGATTATGCGGCCGGGCATTTCGACCGCGCGCCGCGGCTTTCGGTTGAGGCCTGGGCCGCCATGGTCGCCAATATCAAGGCGATCGCCGAGCGCGCCGGCACCTATGGCGTGCGCGCCGTGATCCACCCCCATGTCGGCGGCTACATCGAATTTGCCGACGAGATCGAACGGATCGCCCGCGACGTGCCGCAGGAGATCGCCGGCTTCTGCCTCGACACCGGCCACGCCTATTATGCCGGCATGGACCCGGTGGAGACGCTGAGACGCTATGCCGACCGGCTCGATTACGTCCATTTCAAGGATATCGACCAGGCGGTGTTCGACCGTGTGATGGGCGAAAGGATCCGCTTCTTCGAGGCCTGCGCTCAAGGCGTGATGTGCCCGATCGGGCGAGGGGTGCTCGACTATCCCGCCATCAGACAAGCGCTGGCCGACATCGGCTACCACGGCTTCATCACGGTCGAGCAGGAGCGCGATCCGCGAAGCGTGGCGGGCAGCCTGGCCGACGTCAAGGAAAGCCGCGATTACCTCCGCTCGGTCGGCTTCTGATTTGTAATCAGTACGCGATCGCGGCGCACGCATCTGATTTTGCGCATGTCGTTGCCGCTGGCACTTTGCTGCCCTCGCACGCCATGCCCCTTTGAACAGGAAACGAGACCATGACGGACACGAAGAGAAGGCCGATCCGCTGGGCGATGGTCGGTGGCGGGCGCGGCAGCCAGATCGGCTCGATCCACCGATCGGCAGCGCTCAGGGACAGCATGTTCGAGCTGGTGGCTGGCGCCTTCGATATCGATGCCGAGCGGGGCCGCGCCTTCGGCGTCGACCTTGGCCTCGATGCGGCGCGCAGCTATGCGGACTATGCGGCGATGTTTGCCGCCGAGGCCGCGCGGCCCGACGGCATCGAGGCGGTGTCGATCGCCACGCCGAACAACACGCATTTTGCGATCTGCAAGGCGGCGCTGGAGCACGACCTGCATGTGGTCTGCGAAAAGCCGCTCTGCTTTACTGTGGCAGAAGCCGAGGAATTGAAATCGCTGTCTGCGGCGCGCGGCCGCATCGTCGGCGTCACCTATGGTTATGCCGGCCACCAGATGATCGAGCAGGCCCGCGCCATGGTGCGGCACGGCGATCTCGGGGAGATCCGCATCGTCAACCTGCAGTTCGCCCATGGCTTCCACAGTGCCGCCGTCGAGGAGCAGAACCCGTCGACCCGCTGGCGCGTCGATCCGAAATTTGCAGGGCCGAGCTACGTGCTCGGCGATGTCGGAACGCACCCGCTTTACCTCTCCGAGGTGATCCTGCCGCACCTGAAGATCAAGCGGCTGATGTGCGCCCGCCAGAGCTTCGTCAAGAGCCGGGCGCCGCTCGAAGACAATGCCGTGACCTTGATGGAATACGACAACGGCGCCATCGCCAACATCTGGTCGAGCGCCGTCAATGCCGGCTCGATGCACGGCCAGAAGCTGCGCATCGTCGGCTCAAAGGCCAGTATCGAATGGTGGGACGAGCGGCCGAACCAGCTTTCCTATGAGGTCCAGGGCGAGCCGGTGCGCATCCTCGAGCGCGGCATGGACTATCTCTACCCCGAGGCGCGTATCGACGACCGCATCGGCGGCGGCCATCCGGAAGGCCTGTTCGAGGCCTGGGCCAATCTCTATCGCCGTTTCGGGCTGGCGATCAGCGGCACGCACGCCCTTGCGCCCGAAGGGCTCGAAAATCTCGTCTTTCCCGGTATCGACGCTGGGCTCGAGGGCGTGCGCTGGGTGGAAAACTGCGTGCGCTCGGCCGATGCCGGCGGCATCTGGGTGGATTATCGCTGAGGCTGAGGTCGTTTGCGACCGGGAGTCCTGCGTCTAAGACAAGGCGCAGGCCCGCCTATGTCGATCAGCGAAGCGGCGTGCAACCCTTGACGTGAGGCGCCTTGACGCGGCCGGCCTGAAGGTCGCTCCAGAGCGGCAGCGACGGATCGGGACCGCCCAATGTCGCTTCGAAGGTAGCCCGATCCAGCTTGACCAGGCGCCCGGCCGTGGTGATGCTGACCAACTCTTTCTTGCTGACAACGGCTATGCTGACATTCATGCGGCAGAAAAACCGCTTGTCGCCGTTCGACGCCACCCAGCCCTGCGAGCCGGCCTTGTTTTTCGTGAGTTTGCTGACCTTGTAGCCCTGCTTTTCGAGCTGGGCCAAGGATTCCGCGTGGGCCAGGCCCGGCATGAGGGCAAAGCCGATGACCGCGGCGGCGAGCAATGTCTTGACTGAAATGGACATAAAATTTCAACCCCTGATTATAGTATGCAACCTGCTCTACGTTCCGGCGATGGTGAGCGCAACTTGGATTTGTCGCGTTGCTTAACGCTGAAAACGGCTTGGGCGATTGGTTCTGCGGTCACGCGGCAACGAAGCGAGGGGGTAGGCGGTGGCGACAAGCACGATCGTGACAATGCCGGTACACTTTCCGCAACGCTGGCGCCTGCGCGCAACCGCTTGACGCGCCTGTTTTTGCCGATCCTGCAGTCCGTCAATCTGTGGTCTTTCGCGCCGACGCTTCCTTGAGGAAATGGCATGTCGCGTTGTTCTTCGCTCCGGCCTTGCCATTCGCACGAATCCGGCTAAACCGAAATTCCGGCCACCTCAAAGGGAGATGTCATGCCGGATTTTTCCACACTCGCACTTTTTGCCGCCGCCTCGCTGGTGCTGACCGCGACGCCCGGTCCCGATATGTTGCTGATTGCGTCACGCAGCGTCAGCCAGGGGCAGGGGGCGGGGTTTCTCACCTATGCCGGCATTGCGCTTGGCACCTATTGCCATGCGCTTGCCGCAGCGCTGGGGCTGTCGCAACTGATTGCCACCGTGCCGATCGCCTATGAGATCGTGCGCTGGGCCGGCTGCGCCTATCTGCTCTATCTCGCCTTTAAAACCCTGCGGTCGCAGGCGATCGATTTTTCCCCTTCCTCGTCGCTGAAACGGTTGTCGCTTCGGCGGATTTTTGGCGAGGGGCTGCTCACCAACCTGCTCAACCCGAAGATGGCGCTGTTCGTGCTGGCGCTGTTCCCGCAGTTCATCCGGCCGGAAAACGGCGCGATCATCGTGCAGACGCTGGTGCTGGCAACCGTGCTGAACGGCATCGGCTTTATCGTCAACGGAGCAGTGATCCTGCTCGGCGGGCAGATCCGCAGCCGGCTTTCCGCACCAGGCCGGTTCAAGAGGCTGCCGCAATATCTGCTCGCCGGCGTTTTTGCCGGGCTCGCCTGCCGGCTGGCGCTCGGCGCCAGGAATTAGTACGCCTAAGTCAGATCACATTCCATGTTGACTCAATCAACAAATCGTTGTTGATTGAGTCAACTTAAGGCTGGATCGCCGCGATGACACTCACCAACGACCACCCCGACGTGGCGGCGCTGCGCGCCTTCAACCGGCTCTATACCAACCGCCTCGGCCTGTTGAACGCCCATCTCGACCAGAGCCCGTTCACGCTCACCGAAGCGCGCATCCTCTATGAGCTTGCTCATCGCGACGAGCCGACCGCGGCCGACCTCATGCGGACGCTTCAAGTGGATCGTGCCCAACTGAGCCGCACGCTGAAGCGGTTTGCCGATCGTGGGCTGGTTGAGAAGTCCGAGCATCCGGAGGGTGGCCGCCGCCAGCCGATTTCGCTCACCCCCGTCGGGCGCACGACCTTCGCGGCGCTGGAGCAGAACACCTGCACGGCCATTGGCGCGCTGCTCGATACACTGGCCCCGACCGAGCGCAGGCGGCTGATCGCGGCCACCGACATCGTCAGTGAAGTCCTGGGGGAAAAGGCCGGAGGGGCGCTGCTGCTGCGCGATCTGAAGCCGGGCGATCTCGGCTGGATCATCCACCGCCAGACGGTTCTCTATGTCGAGGAATATGGCTGGAACCAGGAGTATGAGGCGCTGGCCGCCGGCATCCTGGCGGATTTCGTCAAATCCTTCGACCCGGCCCGCGAGGCCGCCTGGATTGCCGAGATCGACGGGCGGATCGTCGGTTCGATCTTCCTCGTTGAAAGCGACAAGTCCGGCGTCGCCAAGCTCAGGTTGCTCTACGTGGAGCCGGATACGCGCGGCCGCGGCGTCGGGGCGGCGCTCGTTGCCGCCTGCATCGAGCGCGCCCGCGCGGTCGGCTACGAGACGCTCGTGCTGTGGACCAACAGCGTGCTGACCTCCGCCCGCCGTATCTACGAGCGCGCCGGCTTCACGCTGACCGAGGAAGCCCCGCATCATTCCTTCGGCAAGGATCTGGTGGGCCAGACCTGGTCGCTCGACCTCGGGCAGGCGTGAAACGGCAAGCGGCTCGCAGCCGATAGCCGGCTGCCGTCCTTTGGCGCCAGACGGTTCCGATCCCTCGATCCGCAGGGAGGATTGGCGGCACGTTCCGAACCGGCGGTAGGCCCTTTCGGGGGGCAGGCGATGGCCTATCCGGTCGCAACCGCCTTCGCCGGATCGACCCGCCGGATGGTGCTGCGCATTGGCAACGAAAACGCCTCTGTGCGAGGCGCGGACCCGCCGGGGTGAGGGCGAACACGCCGGAATACGCGTTTGATGGGTTGAGATGGCGCCGGGCAAGGGTTATCTGGTGCCAACCACTGACGCCCCTCGGGCGGACACCCATCAAAAAACCACAAGGCGCATCCCGGCATGACCCCAGATTTCCTCGTCACCCATTCCGGTGGCTTCCATGCCGATGAGCTGATGTCGAGCGTCATCCTGACCCGGCTGTTCCCCGAGGCGAAGATCGTGCGCAGCCGCGCGCCGGAGTGGATCACGCCCGGTGGCGACCGCATCATCTACGATGTCGGCGGCGCCTATGATGCCGAAACCCGGATTTTCGATCACCACCAGCGCGGCGCGCCGCTGCGTGACGACGGCCAGCCCTACAGCTCGTTCGGCCTGATCTGGAAGCATTATGGCCGCGACTATCTCGTGGCCTCCAATGTCCCGCAAGAGCATGTCGAGGCGGTGCACGCCTCCTTCGACCGGAGCTTCGTGCTGCCGGTCGATCTGGTCGACAACGGCGCGCTCAGCCCTTCCGTCGCCGGGCCGCTCGCCGGCCTGACGCTGCCGGCGCTGCTTGAAACCCTGAAGCCTGTCTTCGACGAGACCGATCCCGGCGCCGATGACCGCGCCTTCCATGCAGCCCTTGCCATCGCCCGCAGCTTCGTCGAGGCGAGCATCGGCCGCAGCGCCGCAAAACTGCGCGCGGAAGCCGTCGTGCACCAGGCGATCGTTGCGACCGGCGAAGGCCGCGTGCTGGAGCTGCCGATGGGCATGCCGTTCCGCCCCGCCATCGTCAAAGCCGGCGCCGATCACCTGCTGTTCGTCGTCCACCCGCGCGACAAGGACTGGTGCCTGACCGGCATCCGCCGCGCCGACGAAGGTTTTGAGCTGCGCGCCGACCTGCCGGCCGCCTGGGCCGGCCTCACCAACGGCGACCTGGAGGCCGCCTGCGGCGTCGCGGGCGCCACCTTCTGCCACAACGGGCGCTTCATCGCCGCCGCCAAGAGCCGTGAGGCGGCGCTGGCCATGGCGGAGCTGGCGGTGGCGGAGGCGGTTGCCGTCGAGCCCGCTTGACGAAGATGACGTTGCTTCACCAGATGAGGCCCCGAAGCGCAAAGGCGAGTTAGGCCAGCTTTTTCACGTCACACGGATCGTGTCAGGCCACCATCGACCTTGAGGTTCTGTCCCGTGATGTAGCCCGCACCCTGCGAAGCGAGGAAGGCAACGGTTGCAGCGATTTCGGCGCTTGTGCCGTAGCGCTTCATCGGTACCGCCTCGCGCCGCTCTTCCGTGGTCGGAAGACTGTCGATCCAGCCGGGCAGAACGTTGTTCATGCGGACGTTGTCGCCAGCGTAGGTGTCGGCAAAAATCTTCGTATAGGCAGCCAGGCCAGCGCGGAATACAGCCGATGTCGGGAACATTGCCGAAGGCTCGAACGCCCAAGCGGTGGAGATATTGATGATCGCGCCGGACTTCTGTGCCTGCATGATCGGCGTGACGAGCCGCACCGGGCGAATGACATTCATCAGGTAGACGTCCAGGCCGGTGTGCCACTGCTCGTCGGTGATATCGAGGATGGAGGCTCGCGGGCCGTGTCCGGCGCTGTTGACCAGGACATCGATCCGACCCCATTTCTCCACGGTCGCGTCGACCAGGCGCTTGAGATCGTCGTTGGATTGATTGGAGCCCGTGATGCCGAGGCCTCCCAGTTCAGCCGCAAGCGCTTCGCCTTTGCCTGAAGAAGAAAGCACGGCCACTCTGTATCCATCGGCAGCCAGACGCCTGGCGCACTCGGCGCCCATGCCACTGCCGCCAGCTGTAACGATAGCCACTTTTTCTACTGACATCTTTTGCTCCTCTCACACGGAATTATCACACGAATTGCCTATTCCTGTGCATTGCCATACCATTTCTTCGGTGGGCTTACGAAACAGTTCAACTTTTATCTGGCAGTAGAAAAACTATTGAATGCTCGACGCTCCCGGAAAGCTTCCGTCACTGAACGCCCTCAAGGCATTTGAGGCTGCGGCGCGACATCTGAATTTCAGGCTTGCTGCCGAAGAGCTCGGCGTCACCCAGGGCGCGGTCGCGCAGCAGGTTCGGGGACTTGAAGGCGAACTCGGTGTGAAGCTGTTCGAGCGGCTGCCGCGGACATTGGCGCTGACGGGCGAAGGGCGTGCCTATATCGCAGATATCCGACGGGCCTTCGAGATTATCGCAAGAGCGACGGATGCGCTGACACCGCAGCCGGTCCGTCTTACGATCAGCACCACCCCGACATTCGCGTCCAAATGGTTGATCCCCCGTCTGCCCGACTTCACGGCCCGACATCCGGAACTCGACCTGCATATTCTCGCCACCGAACGCATGTCCAGCTTCCAGGCTGATGGTGTCGATCTTGCTGTCCGATACGGGCGGCCGCCCTTCGGGCCGGGGTTGGCGACCGAGTTGCTGTTCGAACAGGAGATTGTCGCCGTTGGCAGCCCGATGCTGCTGTCCGGGCGGCCGCCGCCAAAGACGTCAGGCGCGTTTTCCGGCTACACGCTCCTGCACGATGCCCACAATTTTTGGCCGGAGTTCATCGAAAAACATCTCGGAAAACTGGAGCTGACGTCGTTCAAGGGGATCAGCTTCAGCCAGACATCCCATGCGATCGAGGCAGCGATCGCGGGACAGGGCATTGTTCTCGCGAACCGGGATTTCGTCCAACAGGACCTGGAGGAAGGTCGCCTCATTCTCGCGCTGGAGGGATCGCTCTTCGGACCGTCCCATTTCTATTTGGTATGGCCGCGCTATCGCAACTCCAGCTCCATCGACATGGTGGTTGCGTGGATGATCGCCGAGGCGCACCGGAAGTGAATGACGACCACTCCTGACGCACTCCCACTGTTCGGCGTGCTTAAGAGATGGCCGTCACAGGGCGTTGACCCGAACGGCCCGCTCCGTTCGCGTTCGGTCTGTGCATCTTGAATGGAACTGGCATGCGATGTGGGCCAAGCCGACAATATGCCTCCCCAAACCTCACTCCACCAACCCCGCCTTGCGCAACCCGTCCACCCGCCGTTCAAAATCCTCAGGGTTGCGGAAGGGCAGGATGCGGCGACGGCGGGGGATGGAGAAGTTGGGGTTGAGCTCCAGCGCGCGGTTCCAGGCCTGGCGGCTCTGGTCCTGATGGCCGAGATGGCCGTGGCAGGAGGCGAGCAGCGCGAACGCGGTTTCGGATTGCGGGTTTCGCATCAGCCGCGCTTCTATCGCCAGGATCGCCGTCTCAAAGGCGCCGAGCGAGAAGTGGGCGTCGGCGAGGAACTGCAAAAGCAGTTCGGGATAGAGCGGGTCGAGCCGCATGGAGATATCAAGTTCGGCGAGTGCTGCCTTCGGGTCGCCGGAGAAGATCAGCGCGTGGGCGAGCGCCATGTGGAGCTGCACCGAATTGGGCGCCAGCGCCAGCCCCAGATGCGCCTCGTCCTGCGCCCGGTCGAGCTCCCTCATCCACATGCAGGCGATGCTGAGCGCGCAGTGGCCTTCGGGCTGGTCGGGCGCCATGGCGACGGCCCGTTCGGCAAGCGCGCGGCCGGTGCGCAGCGACTGTTCGGGATCCGTGCTCCAGTCGTTGATGTAGTCGAGCACGTGGGTAAACGCGATGAGCGCGTGGGCGGCGGCATAATCCGGTTCGATGGCAACAGCGGCCTCGGCGAGGTTGCGGCCGGCGGCATTGGCAAGGCGCGTGTGCGCCGACGCCTGCTCGCGGCCGCGCAGCAGCAGCTCGTAGGCCCTGACGTCGACCGGGCGGCCGCCGGCAAGCGGGCTCTGGTTTCTGCCCGTCAGCTGGACTTTCAGCGCGGTCACGATCTCGCGCGTCAGTTCGTCCTGAACGGCAAAGATGTCGGTGAGATCGCGGTCGAAGCGATTGGCCCAGACGTGGCCGCCATCGTTGGCGTCGATCAATTGCGCGGTGACGCGCACGCGATTTCCGGCCTTGCGGACGCTGCCTTCGAGCACGTAGCGCACGCCGAGCGCCCTGGCGATCTCCGGCACGGCGACGGCGGCGTTCTTGTAGACGAAGGAGGAGTTGCGGGCGATGACGTGCAGCTCCGACAGCCGGGAGAGATCGGTGATGATGTCCTCGCTGATGCCGTCGGAGAAATAGGCCTGCTCGGCATCGCCGCTCATGTTGTCGAAGGCGAGCACGGCGATCGAAGGTTTTTCCGGCAGGCCATATGGGGTCGGCGTCTGCGTCTGCGTCCTCGCCTGTGACGGGGTCGGCGAGGGGG
>NZ_MUNW01000081.1 GCF_002002725.1 Sinorhizobium sp. A49
ATCTCGACGGCGGAAGCGCCGTTCGGCGGCGTCAAGCTCTCCGGCCTCGGCCGCGAAGGCTCCAGATATGGCATCGAGGAATTCACCGAGATCAAATATGTCTGCCTCGGCGGCATCGCCTGACGCAGGCGGCAAAAAAAACCGCGGGGCTAAGCTCCGCGGTCTTTCGAACAAGTGGTCTTCGCGGCACAACGGCGAGCAGCAGTTCTATCACACACGCTCTTCGAGGAGCCTCACGGCACGAGCCTCGATACCTTTCGAATCAAGTTCATAGTGCGCATAGAGGTGGGTCGGCGGCGCAATCAGGCTGTATTCGTCGTAGATCCCGTGCCTTGTTAGCTTCACGGGCAGCCCTTCACTCGCCAGGACCTCGGCGACAGCACCACCCAGCCCTCCAAGAACATTGTGCTCTTCTACCGTCAGGATCCGTGGGCTTTGCGCGGCAGCTTCGAGAATGGCGTCGCCGTCGATCGGTTTTACCGTCGCCATGTCGAGGAAGCCGATGCTGGCGCCCGCGGCCCGCAGCGCCCGCGTTGCCTCGAGCGCGGGGTGGACCGTGGAGCCCGTGGCAATGATCGTGAGATCGGTTCCCGCATAGTGGGAGATGGCCTTGCCAATCTTGAAGGGCTGGCGGTCGGCATAGACCTCAGGATCGCGTCCGCGCTGGATGCGGATATAGATCGGATGCGGATAGTCGTTCGCGGCCTTGATGACCTCCATGAGCTGGTTGCCGTCGGCAGGCGCAATCACAGTCAGGTTGGCGATCGAGCGCATGATGGCGAGATCTTCCGTCGCGTGGTGCGACGTGCCGTAAAAGCCGAGCGAGATACCGGCGTGATGGCCGATGAGCCGAACCGGCAGCTTGGAATAGGCGACATCCATGCGGATCTGCTCGCAGCAGAGAAGGGCCAGGAACGAAGCGAAGGTTGCGACATAGGGTTTCATGCCGACAGCAGCCATGCCGGCCGCCGCCGACACCATGTTCTGCTCGGATATTCCAAACTGAACGAAGCGATCGGGATGGTGGGCGTGGAACTTCGCAAGGCCGTTCGAATACTGCAGGTCGGCCGTGCCCGCCACGATGGGTTCTCCCGCGGCGACGAGTTCGATAAGCGCGTCTGAAAGTGCATCGAGACCCGGCGTCACGGCATTGAGTTGGCGGTATTGCCAGGATTTGTCGGAAAGCGGCTTGCTCATTTCAGATCTCCATCGCTTCGATTTCGGCAATTGCCCGTGCGGCATCCGAAGGATCGAGATAGCCTAGGTGCCAGCCGGGTTCGGTCTCCATGTAGGAGACGCCTTTACCCTTGACCGTCTGGGCGACGATCATCACCGGCCGGGTGCGTTCGTCGTTCGCCTTCAGGGTACGCAGCAGTGTCGCGACGGCGGCGACGTCATGGCCGTCGACAACATGGGTTTCCCAACCGAACGCCTGCCATTTCTCGACGATTGGTTCGACGCCGATGATGTCGTCCACCGAGCCGTCGAGCTGATAGCCGTTGCGATCGATGATGCCGATCAGTTTCCCGAGTTTGTTGTGCGCTCCGAAAAGGGCCGCCTCCCAAACCTGCCCTTCCTGCAGCTCACCGTCGCCGATCATCACGAATGTGAAGAACTCCTTGTCCGACATCCGGCCGGCCAATGCCATGCCGCACCCGGCCGAAAGGGCGTGACCAATCGAGCCGGAGCTGAAATCAATGCCCGGCACCTTAGTCATGTCCGGATGGTCGCCGAGCGGGCTGCCAAGGCGCGTATAGCCGTCGAGTAGGCCGCTATCTATGAAGTCGAGGTCAGCGAGGATCGGGAAGATCCCGACGGCGGCGTGACCCTTACCCATCATGAAACGGTCGCGATCTTCCCATTTCGGTTCGCCGCGCCTCAGGTTCATGGCGTCGTAGTAGAGTGCCGAGAACAACTCCGCCGCAGAAAAGACGGAGGTGTAGTGCCCGACCTTTGCGATCTCGATGAGCCTGATTGTCTCAAGGCGACAGAATTTCGCGCGGTCCTTGAGAAAAGCAATCTCCTCGTCACTTGGTTTGAGGCTGTTTCGGCCCCTGGTTGTTTCGATCTTGCCTGGTTGGGTCACGTCCTGTCCTCGTCCTCAGCCGTGGGACTTTACCCACGGGATGCTTGATCACGAGGCCTGTTTTACCTGCAGAAACGTGCGACCGCTCCCACGATTGCCTGAAAACAATCTTCAACTATTCCAAAGAAATGAACGGGTTACCTCATGCTAACTAGAGGAGGACGCAAGTGAAAGCGGCGATCTGCTTCAAGGAGGTAAGCTATGAAAGACGGGATGTTTGTTTTTGACGCAGCGGTCCATACACAGGACTTCGGCGACAACCAGATCAAGTCGGGAAGCGATGGCAGGCGTGTGAAGCTTCTGCGCTCGCAGATCGCTGGTTTCATCAACCTGACGGGCCGCCGCGGGCCGCCGCCGGAAACCGAGACCTTCTCGAACCCTGATCTCGACTGGGGCAACAAGATGCTTTTCGAGAACTCGGATACGGACATGGCGAGCGCCTGCTCCGTACCGCTGTTCTCGCACTGGCGGGCCGGGCTCGGTCCGGTTGAACTTAGCGATGCATTCGCCAGATCAAACCCGAAGCGCGTGGTGCTGACCGGTGGCGTCGACCCGGCCTATCACGGGCTCGATTTTGCGCTCGAGGAGATGGAGCGCCAGGTCAAGGAGCTTGGTGCTGTCAGCATGAAGTTCTATCAGTATCAGCGTCGCGGCTGTTCCTGGCGTGCGGATGATCGCGACATCGCCTATCCGCTGTGGGAGAAGGCGATCGAACTCGGCATCAAAATGGTGCAGTTCCACAAGGGCTTTCCACTGGAACTGGGGCCCGTCGAGGCCTTTAAGCCCAATGATATCCAGTACGCCGCGGCCGATTTCCCCGAACTGAATTTCGGCATCCATCACCTCGGCGATCCCTATGTAGACGAGACAATCTCGATTGCCAGTCGGTTCGACAACATCTACCTGATCCTGCCGCTCTGGTTTAATCAGTACTACCTTCAGCCGTGGAAGATGCTGGAGCGGCTCGGTGAGGCGTTGCTCTATGTCGGGTCCGATCGCATCTGCTACGGCTCGGAGGCTTTTATCTGGCCGCACGTGCAGACCTATATCGATACGCTCGCCAATCTCGAGATGCCCGAGGAACTCCAGGAGCGCTACGGCTATCCGGAAATCACCCGCGAGATGAAGGAAAACATCCTCGGCAAGGCCTTTGCCCGCGGTATGGGCATCGATATCGAAGCCAAGAAGATCGAACTGGGGCTGGCGGCATGACGGCCCGGGTGGACATATCGCTGGATGCGCTCGAAGCTGCCTTTGCGCGCATCCGGCCCCTGATCCTCGGCCATGGCGGCGATATCGAAATCGCCGACATCAGCCCGGAGGGCGTTGTCAGCGTCAAGCTCGTCGGTGCATGCAAGGCTTGCCCGAACATAGCCATGACCTATGTCGGCCCCATCCGCACCTATCTGATGGAGGTTGATGGCGTGGCGGAGGTCCGGTGCGAGCAGGTCAATGCGAGCCTCAAGACACTCGATCGCCTAGCTCGACGGTTGGGGTCGAGACCTCTTATCGCCGGCTAGAGAAAAGGCGGCTAGACAAACCCGTCCAGGCGCCTTAATCAGCCAACGCTGCTCCGAAGCAGTCTGGACGGGTGATTAGCTCAGTTGGTAGAGCAGCTGACTCTTAATCAGCGGGTCCACGGTTGAGCCCGTGATCACCCACCAAAACTCCCTTGACGCACATCGATTTCGACGAAGCGATGCCTAGGGCGTCCTGTGTTTCAGACATACGAGCCGGAACGATTCCGCCGTTGGATGCTTTCTCCCCTGCAATCATTTGCCAAGGAGAGAGTTTATGAAATCGCTGGCTGATATCTTCGAACACACGCTGCAGGATGTCTATTTCGCTGAGAACGCCATCACGAAGGCGCTTCCAAAGGTCGCCAAGGCCGCGAAAAGCGCTGAACTGAAGAAGGCGGCCGAGGAGCATCTTTCGGAAACGAAAGAGCAGATCAAGAAGTTGGAGCAGGTCTTCAAGTCAATCGGCAAGACGGCATCCGGCGAAAAGTGCGATGCCATCGAGGGCCTGATCAAGGAGGCCGACGGTTTGATGAAAGAGGCCGAAGGGACAGCGCTGGACGCCGGTCTTCTGGCCGCCTGCCAAGCTGTCGAGCACTATGAGATCGCCCGCTATGGCTCGCTTCGCGAATGGGCCAAGGACCTCGGCCATGATGAAGCGCACAAGCTTTTGAGCGAGATCCTCGACCAGGAGAAGGCGACCAACAACAAGCTCACCAACTTGGCCGTCACGTCGATTAACAAGACCTCGGCGCGTTCAAAGGCGGCATAGCAAAACAAGGGCGGCACTAACCGCCCTTTTGCACTACACATCGTTCGGTGGTGCTTGCGGGAAAATGCAAGTGGTCGCCGAGTGGGCAAGTGCGACCACCCAACGACCGTCTGTGCAGCTAATGTCTGTTCAGATCAGGGAATAATGCGTTCCGCCCTGAGCCGGTCGAACACATCGATGAAGGAGCGTTCGGTATCCTGCGTCTCGGCAAAGCCGAGCGCTCTCGCCTTTGCCATCGAGTGCACGCATTCCATCGGGCGCCCGAGGTCGAGATCGGTGTGCCAGGCCGAGGCGAGACGATCGAGCTTGTTCGGCTGAAGGCCATGGTCGCCGACAAGGCGAGCCCAATCGTTGCCGAGATCTTTCATCTGTTCGGCAAGGGAGTTGTACTGCCCGGGGTAGTCCGCCACCGGGATCTCGAAGTAGTCGGCGATCGTCTGCCACAGCTGTTCCCAACGGAAGACATCGCCATTGACCGCGTTGAACGCTTCGTTGCGGGCGTTCGGCTCGGTGCCAGCCCAGACGATCTGCTTGGCGAGGATCCGTGCATCGGTGATGTCATTGAGGCCGCGATAGGCAGTCGGGCTTCCAGGGAAACGGAATGGCCGGCCGGTCGCCTTGCAGATCGAGGCGTGCGTGGCAAGCGTCGCGCCGATGTTCATGAGGTTGCCGACCGCATAGCCGATGATCGTATGGGAGCGATGGACCGACCAGCCGAACCTGTGCTCGGCGGCATAGGCCATTACGATGTCTTCGAGCTCGTAGTAGAAGTTCTTCTTCGGCAGCCGGGGCGCCGTTTCGCGGAACGGCGTGATCGGCTGGACCTTGCCGTAGTCCTCGAAAGGCCCGAGATAATGCTTCGTGCCTGTGACAACGCCGACGTGCTGCAGGCAGCCCTTGTCCTTGAAGGCGTCGAGCACATTCTTCAGCATGTCGCCGTTGAAGCGAATGTTCTCGTCTTCGTTCGCCCCAAGCGTCCAGGAGCAGTAGAAGACGTGCGTCGGCGCCAAGTGGGAGAGGGCGGTAATCGCCTCGTCCCGCTTCAACAGATCAACGGCGTGCGGCTTGATATAGGACGATCCAAGCGGTGGCCGGCGTGAGGCGCCGTGGATTTCCCAGCCGCCGAGGTCTCTGAGATGTTCTGCGACGTTCAGCCCGACGATACCCGTCGCACCGACGATCAATGCGCGTTTTTGATACATGGATTCCTCCCTTTGAGACGTGTGGGCGAGAGGATGACGGTTTGCCCTCTGGTCAGCTAGGTGGCTTTGGGGAATAACTGAAGTGAACATAATTCATGAAGGTCGCCGCAATGCAGAACCGCGCTCTTGAGATGGAAGTCTTCGTGGCGATTGTCGATGCTGGCAGTTTCTCGGCGGCCGCCCGGCTCTTCTCTATGTCGCCATCGGCCGTCAGCAAGCTGGTCACGCGGCTTGAAAAACGTTTGGGCGTCCAGTTGGTCGTACGCTCGACCCGCAGTTTCCGCCTGACCACTGAGGGAACCGATTTCTACAAGACCTCACGCGCAATCGTGCAAGAAATTGACGAGGCCGAAGCAAAGATTGCCCGCAAGGCGGAGGCCGTCGGCGGGCTCTTGAAAGTCAGCACCAACCTGCCTTTCGGCACGCACGTGCTGTCACCTCTCGTCGTCCGGTTTCTCGACGAAAACCCAGGCATGCGCATCGATATCGAGTTCAGCGACGAGCCGGTCGACCTGATCGCCGAGAAGACCGACATCGCGATCCGGACCGGTTCCCTCCGCGATTCTTCGCTCCGATCCCGACGGTTGCTGGAATCACCCAGGCACGTCGTTGCCGCACCGGAGTATCTGGCCCGGCACGGTGAGCCGGTGCGTCCCGAGGAGTTGCGCCAGCATGCGTGCCTGACTTTTGGCGGGCGCCCACACCTCAATACCTGGCAGTTCAGAGATCCTGCCGACGGGACGTTGGTTTATGTCGATGTGAGTGGGCGGCTGTTCGTCAACAATGGCGAATCCATCAGGCACTTCGCGCTTGCAGGGGCTGGCATCGGGCGGCTTTCCGGGTTTCACATCGACCGTGATCTTTCCGAAGGACGGCTCGTGCGGCTGCTCGAGCCATGGGATGCAGGGGAGAGCGAACCGATTTCGGCAATCTACTCGGCCCAGACGCATGTGCCGCAAAGAATCCGTAGGTTTCTGGATTTCCTGGTGCGGTCCATCTGACACGGAAATTATCAAATGATAAATTATCACTTGATCAGTTCCGGTGGCGGTGGTAATTCTTATGTCAGCTCAGGGAGAGAGCATGGGAGGTTCCCGGCCGCTATTCAGGTCGGAGCCAAGTCTGATTTTCAAAAGCATGAAGGGCTGACACCACCCGTGTGTCGGAACGATAGGCTATGGCAAAAGCAGCACGAAAATACCTTGATGCGGCCGACCGCGAACAGCAAATCCTGGAGTTTGCGATCGATTTCGTCGCCCAGAGAGGGCTTCGATTTACGACACGGGAGCTCGCCGATGCGCTGGGCGTTTCCCAGCCTCTGCTATACCGCTATTTCAAGAACCGTGATGACCTGCTTCAGAAGATCTACGACGAAGTCTATCTGAAACGCTGGGATCCTGGCTGGAACGAACTGCTTGCGGATCGCTCGCTCTCGATCCGGGAACGCCTCGTTCGCTACCTGACCGCCTACACGGAGGCCATACTGGATGAGCGCTGGATCCGCATCTTCATCGCTTCGGCGCTGGAAGACCCTCAGATTACAAAGAAATATCTGGGCCTTTTGCACGAAACGACCTTTCCGCTGATCTTTGCCGAGATTGCAGTGGAAGCCGGTGTTCCCGTTCCATCGGGGCCGCAGGCCGACGAACTGGCACTCGAGATTGTCTGGGGCTTCCACTCGAGCTTCTTCTACATGGGCGTGCGCAAGTACATCTACCGCAACAAGATACCGGATGACCTCGATCCCATCATCCGGGCGCGTGTGGAAGTCTTCGTTGCCGGTCTTGTCGAGAGCATGCCCCATCTCGGGCAGTTCCTGCCGGAAACGGAGGTGGGCCGATGAACAGCATCCAGGACCTCCGCGTCTTTTCGGAGATCGTCAAGTCGAACAGCTTTTCGCTCGCGGCCTCGAAACTCGGCCTGTCGCCGGCAACGATGAGCGGGCGGCTTAAGGCGCTTGAATGTCATTTCGGCGTCGCGCTCCTCAAGCGGACGACGCGTTCTCTCTGCCTGACGGAGGAGGGACGGTATCTGTTCGAGACATCACAGGCGATCCTTGAGGATTTCGAGCGCCTCGACAAGACGATGCGCCAACGCAAGAAGAACCCGAACGGTACGGTGACCATTGCCGCGCCCTCGGAGTTCGGGCGGAAATATCTGATCCCACTGACCAATGAGTTCGGCTCTGCACATCCGGAAATCGGCTTTCGCCTCATCCTCGGCGATGACGACGTCAATCTGGTTGATGACGACTGCGATATCGTCATCCGCTTCGGTGCGGTGCCCGACAGTGCGCTCACCACCCGCAAGCTGGGCGAGAATCCGATGGTCATCTGCGCCGCACCCGACTACCTGGCGCGCAGCGGCGCGCCGGACGCGCCTTGCGATCTGGCGGTACATAACTGTCTCATCTATCTCGACGGCAAGGTCATTGCTGATAAATGGGTGTTCGCCGTTGACGGCGAACCGATCATTGTTCGCGTCAGCGGCAACCGCATCGTCTCCGACCGGCAGGCGCTGATCGACCTCGCGAAGGCCGGCCAAGGGCTCATTCGCGTGTCGTCCTGGGACGTCGCTCGCGAATTGGAAGAAGGGACGTTGATCGCGGTCCTCAAAGACTTCGACTGCGACCCCGAGATCATCCATCTCCTGTCCGAACCGCGACACCGCCTGCCTTTGCGGACGGCCGAGTTCATCGATTTTCTCCTGCAGCGGGTGAAGCGCCTGAGCCGCAGCGCAGAGCTCTGCAGGACCGAGTATCCAAGGCTGCGCGGCGCCGCCTGATCCCGTTTCACATCGCCCTCACTCCGACGGTGCGTCTTTCCGGCCACCGAACGACGACGCATGGAGATTTTTCAATGGACTATGGTCTTGCTGGCAAACAGGTGCTGATCACAGGTGGTGCCACGGGGATCGGGCGCGCGATCGCCTCCGTCTTTCTCGCGGAGGGAGCAGATGTCACCGTGAGCGGCATCAGCGCCTCAGAGGTCGAGGATGCAATCGCCATTCTCGGCACGCGCTGCCGGGGGATTGCGGGTGATCTGACGGCCGACGGTGAGGCCGAGCGGCTCTATGCCTTTGCCAAGTCGCACCGGACCGTCGACATCCTCATCAACAACATCGGCATCTTCGAGGTTCGCGATTTCTTCGAGACGACGGACGAGCACTGGTTCCGCTATTTCGACGTGAACGTCATGACTGGCGTGCGGATGTCGCGGCTGGTCTTAAAAGACATGTTGGCGCGCGGCGAGGGCAGCGTGGTGTTCATAAGCAGCGAAAGTGCGGTCAAACCGCAGCCCTGGATGGCCCACTACGGCGCCATGAAGACCTGCCTGCTCGGTCTGTCGCGGTCGCTTGCCGAGTTGACGAAAGGCACCCGGGTCAGGGTCAACACCATCCTGCCCGGTCCGACGAACACAGAAGCTGTTCGACGCTACCATCAGGAAATCGCCGACGAGAAGGGGACGACCCGCGACACCGTCGTCTCCGACTACTTCGATGAAACCGAGCCGACGTCGCTCATCCGGCGGATGATCGAGCCGGAGGAGGTGGCGCGCAGCGTCGTGCACCTTGCGGCCAGTCCGCATCTCAATGGCATGGCGATGCGGGCGGAAGGCGGGACAATCCGGGCCATTCTGTGAGCCTTCTTCAGCAGTGCTGAAGAGTGAATTCACGGCAACGTCCTCAATCCCAAGCGCCAATCGGTTTATCAATAAAATCAGCAGGTTTCGGGAGGTGCAGGTGAACAGATTTGATCTCAGTGGGAAGCGAGCCTTCGTCACCGGCGCTGCGAGTGGCCTTGGTCAGGCGATCGCCATTGCGCTCGCCGAGGCAGGTGCAGATGTTGCCTGCTTTGATATGCCTGGCGCTGCCGGTCAGGGTGAGACGTCGGCTGCGATCGCTACTTCCGGCCGGCAAATGCTGGCGCTTGCGGGAGACGTTACGAATCCCGTCTCGATCGAGACCGCATTCGACCGTGCCGAGCGCGACCTCGGGGAGATCGATATTGCCGTCAATAGCGCCGGCATTGCCAATGTCGGTGCCGCCGAGGCGATGCCGCAAGCGCAGTTCTTGCAGATGATGGACATCAACCTCAACGGGCTTTTCTGGTCATGCCAGGTCGAGGGGCGCCGGATGCTGGCCCGTGGAAGAGGCTCCATCCTCAACATGGCATCGATCTGCGGTTCGACCGCAATTCCCGGTCTGGAGCAGGCGCATTATGACGCGACGAAAGCAGCGGTGATCCGCCTGACAAAAAGCCTTGCCGCCGAATGGGCCGGGCGGGGCGTCCGTGTCAACTGCCTGAGCCCTGGCTTCATGGCGACCCCCATGAACAGTCGACCGGAAGTGGCCGAGAACGTCCGCAAGTTCGCCGGCATGACGCCGATGAAACGAATGGGGCAGCCGCATGAGGTAGGCGGGCCGGCGGTCTTCCTGTCCAGCGAGGCGGCCAGCTACTGCACCGGTGTCGATCTCAATATCGACGGCGGCTTTCTATCAATCTGACGACAAAGTGGAGGAGAAATCATGTCGACAGTTCTGAAATTCACCGGTGTTGCGATGATCGCGCTGTGGGCAGCATCGCCGGTGCTGGCCAAACCGGTCAAGGTCGGCTGGGTCCAGGGCAACGCGGCGTTCCAGGCCGAACAGCGCACCCAGGACGGCTTCAAGAAATATCTGGACGACAACAAGATCACGGACTGGGAGGTTACGTATCTCGACTCCGCAGGGTCTGCGGAGAAGGTCGCCAACAACATCGAGGATGCCATCAACCGCGGCGTCGACGTCATCTACGTGACCTACGCAGACCTTCGTGCTTCCAGCAACGCCCTCAAGGGCGCAGAAGCGGCGCATATTCCTGTCTACACGGTCGATTCCGGCTGGATCCCGGGCTCGACTGCGGACATCACGACGAACAATTGGCAAATGTCTGCCGAAGTATCGCTCAGCCTGATCAGTCAGATGAAAGGCAAGGGCAACCTCATCATCATCACCACCGACAAGATCAAACCGGTCCGCGAGCGCACCGACACGCTGCGCGCGATTCTGAAGGAGTATCCCGAGGTCAAGATCATCGGTGAGTACAACTTCGACGTGGCGAACTTCTACCAGGAAACCGTGAACGCGGTGCAGGACTTCGCAACCCGCTATGGCGATGAAATCACGGCTGTCTGGACCCCATGGGACGAACCGGCACAGGCAGCGATCACTGCGCTCCAGGGGGCTGGATTGACTGTGCCTGTCTCCGGCATGGACGGACATCCCGAAGCGATCAAGGCGATATGTGAGCCGAACTCCATGTTTGTTGCGACCGGACGGCAGCAGTTCGAGGAATGGGGCGTCAACCTGGCAAGTTACGCCAAGCGTGTCCTGGTGGATGGAGCCCACCCGAAGGAAGTCACGAATGGCAAGGACATCGTCTACTACGGTGCCACGCTTTTCACCAAGGACAACTGCAAGTGAACGGGTCGGACGGGCGGCGTTTCCGCCCGTCCACTTCGGAGGTTCAACATGTCGATTGTTCTTGAGAACATCACGAAGCAATGGCCGGGGACACTGGCTCTTGACGGCGTGTCCATTGAGGTCGTCGAGGGGCGGGTGCACGGCATTGTCGGCGAGAATGGTGCCGGCAAAACGACGCTCGTCAGCATTCTGAGCGGCGCTGTGCAACCGACGGCCGGAACGCTCAGCATGGCGGGGCAGTCGGTGGCTTTCGAAAACCCGGCAGCAGCCGTTGCCAACGGTGTTTCGCTCGTTTCGCAGGAAGGCAGCCTCGTGCCCCATCTGACTGGGGCGGAGAACATCTGTCTAGGCTTTGAGCCGGTGAAAAGTCGCTTCTTCATCAACCGACGCGAAGTCCAGCGGCAGGCGGAAACCTTGGCGAAACACTGGTTTCCGGACACGGCGATTGAACTCAATCGCAAGGTCGACGAACTTGCCTACGCGGACCAAAAGGTCATCGAAATCCTGCGAGCACTGCATTCGCGCCCAAAGGTTCTGATCCTCGACGAGCCAACGGCAACGCTGCCGGCCAAGGAGAAGCAGAGCCTCTGGACCCTGATCCGCCAATTGTCCGATGCCGGGATGGCCGTCGTCCTGATCAGTCATTTCCTTCAGGAGGTGATCGATCTATGCGACGAGATAACCGTGCTGCAGGACGGTCGCAAGGTGAGCCATCTTTCCGCCGAGCACCACCAGGTGACCGAGCGGCAATTGATCGATCTCATGCTGAACCGCGGGCAGGCGAGCGAGCAGCATCGCTCACTGAACAGTGCGCCGACGGAACGCACGCTGGCAGATGATGCGGAGATCGTCGTCGATGTCCGAAGTTGGCAGGGCGCACGGTTCCATATGGACGGCCTGACGGTCCGCAGCGGGGAAATCCTCGGGCTGATCGGACTTACCGGTTCCGGCCATTTCGAGTTCGCCCAGTCGCTCTTCGAACCGCGCCTTGCCGGCGAAGGCCACTATCGGTTCAAGGGCAGGGATGTCGGGCGGGCCAGTGTGCGTGACATGAAAAGATACGGGGCTGCCCTCATCCCCGATCATCGCATGATCAACGCGATGATCGGGGATTGGACCGTCCGGGAAAACATGTCGATGGCCGGCATCCAGGAAGCGAGCCCGTTGGGCATTGTCCATGCCGGGCGCGAACGCACCGAGACGCGCCGCCTGATCAAGCGGTTGAACATCAAGACCTCGAGCACGGAGACGAAGGTCGTCGAGCTAAGTGGCGGCAACAAGCAGAAAGTCTCCGTCGCCAAATGGCAGTTCGCCTCAGAGGGAAAATACAAGCTCTTTGTCTTTCTCGAGCCCACTGAAGGCGTGGATGTGGGTGCCAAGCGCGAGATCCATGACCTCATCACCTCGCTCGCCGAAAAGGGTGCTGCCGTAATCGTCGCTTCAAGCGATCTTCTGGAAATCGCCCATGTCGCCGATCGTGTCGTGGCCTTCAGGAATGGCCGTGATGCCGACCAGATCGCTCGCTGCGACTTTAGCGAGGCTGTTTTCATCAATGCAATAGCGGGGGTGACCCAATGACCATGACAACAACTATCGTTCCGGAAAAGCCATCCCGCCCGATACGCCTTGGGACGCTTATCCAGAAATACAGCACGCTTGCCGTGCTTATCGTACTCTTTCTGGCGTTCGCGATCGGCACGGACCGGTTCTTCACGGGCACCAACCTCGTCAACATCCTCCAGCAGATATCGATGCTGACCATCGTGGCCGTCGGGCTGACTTTCGGCTTCGCCGCCAAGGAAATGGATCTGTCCGTCGGCTATGTCGTCGGTCTTGCCGGTCTGCTCGCGCCTCTGCTGATGGTGGCGGGCGTGCCTATCCCGCTTGCTGTCCTTGCCGCACTCGGCGCGGGCCTCGGTGTCGGCCTCATCAATTCCGCCTTGGTCGTCGGGGTGGGCGTCCCTTCGCTGATCGCAACGCTTGCTGCCGGCTCGATCCTGTGGGGCATCAATTTCATGATCTCCGGCGGCCGCGCGATCTACGGGGGCATCCCAGCTGAGTACCTCAGCATCGGCCAAGGCAAAGTCGGTGGCATCTTACCGTATCCGGCTCTTATTATGCTGGCGGTCGTTGCCACTTCCTGGTTCGTCATGGAGCGCACGACATTCGGCCGCTACCTCTATGCCGTGGGCGGCAATGCGCGCGCCGCCGAGCTGTCCGGCATCAAGGTGCGTTCCTACCGTGTTTATGGACTAGCGTTGAGTTCGCTTTTCGCAGCGATCTCCGGGATCATTCTTTCAGCGCGCCTCGGTTCCGGCCAGCCGAACGGGGGAGAGACCTACCTCCTGGACGGTCTTGCGGCCGTGTTCATCGGCATGACGATGCTTCGCCCCGGCACTGCGACCGTCATGGGCACGTTCTTTGGAGCGCTGCTGATCGGCATCATGAACAACGGTCTCAACCTAGTGGGCATGGACACTTATGTGCAGAGCATCGTCAAGGGCATCATCATCGTCATCGCGGTATCGGTGGTCTCTCGCACGACGAAGCTGAAGCTCCTTTGACGAAGCGCAGAGCGTGGATGACAGAAGATGGAGCCTTGACGTGTTCCGCGCTTTTTGTGGCATCCTTGTCGCAAACGAGAAGCGCGTGAAGGGTAGCAGCCATGAACCTCGATCTGAAAGGCAAAGTTGTCATTGTTACCGGTGCGAGTTCCGGCATCGGGTTGGAGACTGCGAAGATGTTCCTTGCGGAGGGATCCCGCGTGGTCGGCGTCAGCCGCTATATGTCATCGGCTGCCGATCTGGGACCGCCAGACCAATGGCTGAGATTCGAGGCCGATCTTGGGGAGAGAGGGGCGGGAGAAGCCGTAGCGAACGCCGCTTTGATGGCGTTCGGCCGCATCGACGTCCTCTTCAATAATGCCGGCATCTGCCCAACACGTGGCGGGTTTCTCGATGTGAGCGATGAGGATTGGGCACAGACGCTAAACATAAATCTCATGGGCTATGTCCGAATGGCGCGGTCAGTGTTGCCGGTCATGCTCGCGCAGAAAAAGGGTGTCCTCATCCATTGTGGTTCGGAAGCCGGCCGCATGCCGCATCCGCTGCTTCCGGACTACAGCACCTCCAAGGCGGCGATCACGCTGCTTTCCAAGGCGCTGGCCCGAGAGTTCACTCAGAAGGGCATCCGTTCGAATGTCGTTGCGCCCGCTCATATTCGCACCGAACTGTGGGACCGGCCCGGCGGCTTCTTGCATGCGCTTGCCGAGCGTTATGGCACGACGATCGACGGTGCGGTCGATGCGTTCCTCGCGGAATCGAAATTGCCGGCCGGACGGCTGGGGACGGCGAAGGACGTCGCAACTGCCGTCCTTTACCTTGCCTCTGACATGGCGGAGTTCATCAGCGGCGACGTGATCAACATCGATGGCGGCGTTACACCCACTACGTGACAATGAAAATCAGGATGGCATCGATGGTTGGACATGAAGCATCGAAAGCACTTCGCGATGAAATGGCAAATGCAAGCACGCAGGTCGGCCAGTTGCTGGTGTTGGAAACGGACATCGTACGGGTCTGGCATATCATTCTCGCGCCCGGCGAGCGCCTCGGCTTTCACCGGCATGAGCTCGACTATTGCTGGATTGCGCTGACAGCGGGTCGCTCCCGCTCAATGTACCTCGACGGCAAGACAGTGGACACAGACTACCTGCCTGGCGACTGCAAGGTGTTTGCATTCGCGGACAACGAGACAATGGTCCACGACCTGACTAATATCGGCGATACAAACATTGCCTTCACGACGATAGAGTTCAGAGCCTCCCTCAATCTGGATCGCTCTCGAAGAGTCTGGTGATCCATTATCCGAAGGCAGCGGTGGCTCGCTTCACGCAGACCATGCGCGCGACGACGCGCCGGACAAGATCCGCGTCAACGCCGAGTGCCCCGTCGCGATCGACACCCCCATGCTGGAAGCCGGAGTAAAGCGATCCGGGCGCACCATTGCCTATCTGGTCTATAAGCGCGTGCACTTTAGTCGCGGATCACCGGTGAAGGTCGCAGCGTTAGTAGCCTTTCTGGCCTCCGAAGACGCAGCATTTATATGTGGTTCACTTGTCGAAATCTGGCGCGCAGGCCATTTCCTTAGGTTGGTGCCCGCGTTTCGGCAGTGGGCACGCATTTAACGTTGGCCTGATGAGACCTACCGGTACGGCTTCGGTAAGGTCATTCGTGTCGCAGTCGACGCAATTCCCAAACATGATGCTCGCCAGCTTAGGGAAAGTCGTCCGGAAATCTGCAATCGGCGGTTCCCGTCAGCAACGCCCAGCGCGTCCAGAACCTCATCTATCCCGTCGTCATCGAGCCAATTGAGACCGACATTCAGGTCGACGGCAAAGCGGTTCCGCTTACGCCGGGAATGACGGTGACCATCGAGATCAAGAGCGGTCAGCGCCGCATTCTCGAATATCTGTTCTCGCCGCTGGCCGAGGTCGCATCCGGCGCGATGAAGGAACGATGAGGCGTACTGCATGGCTCATGGCGGAGAATGCTGGATCGCCCGGAGCTCTTGATCCCGGGCGGCGGTGAAGGGCGAGATAAGGCGGATCGAATAGAGGGCCTTGTGATCACCAGACCCTCAACGTCTTAGAAGGGTGAGGCAGGCACGGACAGAGTTCTGTTCAGGCCCCTAGCCGCGTCTCTGCATGGCGATCGTTGTAATCGTCGTTTGCGTGTCCGATCTCATGCCTGGCGGCTCGAACAAGGAAGCCTGATCGCGTCAGCCCATGGGCTTCGGCGAAAGCATCGATCGCCTTTAGGACGTCTTCTGGCAGGGTGATGTTTACGCGAACCGCTCTTTTGGCTTCGGTCTTGACGCCAACAAGAATTGCAACACCGTCCAGGTTACCCGCGTCTGCCATCACCGCTTCTAGTGTGGAAGGTTCGGGAATTGCTTCGCCGTCTTCGGCTAGACCTTCAATGTGTAGGGACAAGGCTTCCTCGGCCATAGCTCGAGCATCGTCGAGGTCGGTTCCAGCTGTGATCAGGCCAGGAAAGTCGGGAAAGGACACGCCGTAATCACTGTCGGCATCCTTATGGATCAATCCGATATAATTGCGCATGTTCGTTACCTCAGCTTGAGTCCGGCTTGTTTCTCGATGCTCTTCAACGTTCCGATCGGAATGTCCCTTTTCGGATGTGGAACAGTGACGCGGCCAGGCTTTTCGGGATGCTTGAATTGAACATGGCTGCCCTTGGTGGCAACTTCGTACCAGCCATCCTTTTGCAAGGCCGCAATGATCTCACCGCTTTTCATCTTCAGAATGATACACACGAATGTGTATTTCTGCAAGTGTAACATCACAACGATCGCGACATCGCCCTCAATCGAAAATGGGCTCGCCGGCTCTCGGTTGGTCAGCAACAAGCGCCGGACGCTTCATTATCGGGGTCAGTTTCCGCTATGTGCCTCGACAGTCGAATAATGCATCGACTGAAGCCGAAAGTCTTGGGTTCGTTCGACCCCATGGGCTTCAGTTTTGCCGGAGAGTGCACCACTAGTCGCCGCTGGATGAAGATTCAGTGGCATCTGGTCCACGCTTCCACGTTGTCCTCTCCCTCCAGAAGCCTCGGGTACATTCCCATCAAGGCGGGGGATTGGAGGCATCCGTGCTGCCGGCTTCCGGTTGTCGAGTGGAGAGTTCGCGACTGATCTGAACGCGCGAGGAACGTCAGGAGCGGATTCTCGTAACTCGTTTCTGCACGACATCAGCGTAGGCGTGTGCGGTACCTGCCCGGCATTTGGTGTCCGGGACAAGTTGAAACCTAAGCGGAGTGCACACTATCCATTCGCAGAATGAATTGTTGGAGCGCATCGGGAGCAAGCGCGACATGGTCTCCCGTCACTCGCATGTGCTCGACCAGTTTGGAAAACAACTCCGCGGCCAAATCTGCGCGTTCCACAACCAGGTTGGTCGTTTCCTGCGCGTCGCTTGCCAGCGCATAGAGTTCGAAGAAGATTTCATCCTTGAATATGTCGACGATGAGCTTGTGCGATTTGCAGATGATGCATCGCGAGAAATTGCCAAATGCGCCATTGCCGTCATACTGGATGAAGATGTCCCGGTGCTCGCGCGTCATCCCGCCCCTCATCGCCGGCAGCAAGGAGGTCCCGGGAAGATCAGCCGGGCGTTCGATACCGAGGAGCTCGCAGATCGTGGGAAGCACATCGATGTGGCTCACAGGCTGCTCACAGATGCCCATGCCCACCATCCCCGCAGGCAGCTTGAAGATGAGGGGTGTCCTGACGGATTCTTCATACATGCACATCTTCTGCCAGAGCCGGTGCGAGCCGAGCATCTCGCCATGATCGCTCGTAAACACGATCAGCGTTTCATCGTAGATGCCTTCGGCCTTCAGCCTGCTTACGAGTTCACCGATGCAATGATCGAGAAGTGCGACCAGGCCAGCATAGACGCGCCAGATCTCCTTCCAATCGTCGCGGCTGTAGCGGGCGCCGAGGAAGCCGGGCAGATTGTAGAGCTGCAGCGGGCTTTGGCCGGAGAACCAAACGCCGACATTGTCTGGAGGATCAAATTCACGCGCCAGCGAAAACCAAGGTTCGGGGACATCGAATGGAGGATGCGGCGCCAGGAACATCGCGCTGAGGAAGAACGGGCGGGACCGATCGCGGTTCTCGATGGCGTCGGTCGCCGATCGCAGGATGTAGCCGTCGAAGAAACTGTCGAAGCCCGGCTCGTAGCAACCAGTCGCCGGTAGCGAATAGTTCCCGACTGAGGTAACGGCGCCGGAGGTCAGCTCCGGAACGATGCCACGAAAGCGCGCACCTCCGGGTGGCCGATGCCCTCTGGCCTGCAGAAACGCGCCATAACTGTCGTCAAGGGCGTTCCACTTGGTCCTGGTGCCTTCGCGTGTTTCCAGCAGCGGTTGGTACATAAGGTGTTGTTTTCCCGAATGCCACCCATCCCAGTCGGCTGACAGGAGGTCGTACAGATTGGCGATGCCATCCGCGATGAAGCCACGTTGCCTGTCCGCCTCGACCCAGGGATTGATCAGGCAACCGGTCGAATTGGGATAGCGTCCGGTGAAAAACCCGCCACGCGAGGGAACACAGAGCGGGGAAGCGCAATAGGCGTTCGGGAAAAGACAGCTGTCGGCCTGAAGCGCCTGCAGATGCGGCATGTAGGATGTGCCGATGAAATCGTAGCGAAGCTGGTCGGCCATGATGACGACGACGTTGGGTTTCTTCATGGAGGCATCCTCGATGGTCCGGGGAGAAAAGATCGCGCGATCGTCCGGCGCTTGCCGCGTGTTACATGGTCAGGCGGTTTCGGACATCGGAGCTGGGCAGGCGGTAGCGAAGGGACGTGCCGGCGGCGGTGATGCCGACAAGTCTCCATGCCGTCAGCGGGCGGGGCGCTGTCTGGGCGGCCCAACGGTCGCCCTCTCGATCAGCTTCACGCCCATGTTGACGCGGGTGATGCTCTCTTCGGCGTTGGCGATCCGCTTCATCAGCAGTTGAACACCGATACGGCCGAGCTCCACGCGATCGATGCTGATCGTCGTCAGCGGCGGCCGGCTGTGCATGGCAATCGCCACGTCGTCGAGCCCGATGATCGAATAGTCGTCGGGCACCGAAAGCCCCTGGCTCTGAAGTGCCTGCATGACGCCGAGCGCGACCACGTCCATGCTGCAGAAAAGGGCCGTCGCCTTGTTGAGCCTGCCGCTCTCTAGCGCCTGGCGCGTGGCCAGTTGCGCCTGGGTTTCCAGGAACCCCATCTTGCCGAGATCAATAAGGTGCTTGTCCGGGTCGAAGGCAATTCCGGCTTCTTCGAGCGCCAGACGGAAACCTTCAAGGCGGCGCTGCATCGACAATCGTCGTGGCAGGGTTACGTGCACGATCTCTCGGTGCCCGGCCTCAAGCAGGCGCCGCGTCGCAAGCCAGCCCGCAGACCAGTTGTCGGGCAGAACACTGTCCATGCGCATCGAGCGATCCATGCCGTTGATCAGAACGGTCGGCACACCGCTTGCGGCGAGCCGGTCGATCGCGGCCCGGTCATCCAGGCCGACCGCGATGACTGTGCTCGGTTCCGCGCCGCGCAGATATTCGTCGATTTCCATTGCGTTCTGTTGCGCGTCGAGCGTCAGCAACTGCACGTCGACCTTCAGCGAGTGCGCCGCCGCCTCGTCCAGCGCGCCGCGGATCACATCCTCGTAGAACTGCGAACCGGAGTAGTACTCGGCTGGAACGATCAAGGCGGTGCTTCCGATGCCGGCCTTGTGCAGCGAACGGGCGCTGCGCCCGAGGTAGCCGAGCTCTTCGGCGAGAGCCAGGATCTTCTTGCGGCTCTCGCCGCTGACGCCGCCGCGATTGTTCAGAACCTTCGACACGGATGCGACCGAAACGCCGGCTGCATCGGCGATGTCGCGCAGTGTCAGTGTGGCGAGTTGATCATCGGTCATTGGAAATGCACTCCATCAGATTCCTGCGCGTTTTGGGAGTCGCGGCGGCGGGCTTTTCGTCTGCTTACCAGAAGAATTGCGTATGCCCGAGCGACCGCATAAGGGCCTCCATGAAATAGTAGTCGCCATAGGGAAGCATGGTGTCGGAGTAGCCTGATCCGACATGGGCCGCACCATGGGCGAGAAGGCCGAGTGCCGCTGGGTCACCAGTCAGGTCGCAGGTGTCGAGCAGGCCCGCGATCAGGCGGTCGGCAAACCCGCGCCAGACTTGAGCTTCTTCGGCGGCACATTGATCGGCGAGCATGTAGATGCCGGCTGCCATGATGGCGCCGGCGGAGCTGTCACGCGGCGCAGTCTTGGGTTCGGGCACGTCATAGTCCCACACCGGCACAAAGTCGCTGCCCATCAGTTGCTCGGCCTTGGCGGCGAGCCTGCGGGCCGCATCCAGATAGATCCTGTTGCCGGTGACGCGCGCGCATTGCGCAAAGCCGTGGATCAGCCAGGCCTGGCCGCGCGACCAGCATGAGCCGTCGGCATGACCCTGGTGGGTCTCTCCGCGCAGTGCCTCGCCGGTGCTCGGGTCGAACAGGAAGGTGTGGAAGCTGGTGTCGTCGTCGCGCACCAGGTGCTTCAATGTGGTGTCGGCATGGCCATCGGCGGCCTCGCGAAAGTCGGCGCGTCCGGTTTCGCCGTGCGCCCAATATAGCAGCGCAAGGTTCTGCATCGTATCGGCGATGATCCGCCCGTTGGCGAAGTCTGCGCGCATGGAGCCGTGCGCCGGTTGCGCGTTCCACGCCTGAAGATAGCGCCCCTCCGGTCGGTACCGGCCGAGCAGCAGATTGGCGGCCTCAAGAGCGAGGGAGCGGGCTTCCTTTTCGCCGGTCATCAGCCATTCGGCCACACAGCTGAGCGAGAACTGGAAGCCAAGATCATGGTCCTGGGCGCGGCGATGCGCCAGAATGCCCCGAAAGATCGAGCGGCGGGCGCGGGCTGCGTTCAGGAATGCCGGATCTCCTGTCAACTGCGAGGCAAGCCACAATTGGCCGGCATGAAAGCTCACGACCCAGTCGTAGGGGCTGCAATAGGCCCAGCCATTGTCGCTCAAGCCGATCTTTGGGTTGCGGATGCCGATGATCGGCATGGTCGTGCGCAATTTCTCGACGCTGCGCACGAGTGCTGCCTGGTGGCGATCAACATGAGAGGTGGCGGCTGCCGGCACGGAGGCTGCGAAGTAGCTACTGGTTTCGATTTTCATGTGAGTGCTCCTGAGTATGGAAATCTTTTTGCTCATTACGTAATTTTCGTCAATAGCGAAACTTTCGCTTGACGAAGAATGTTTTCGGTTTCATTCTTGCGTCTAGTCTGGGCGTCCTTCGTGATGTCCACGGCGCCGATAAGGGAGGGTGAGGGAATGTCCATTACGGACGCATCGAATGCAGGGCCGCCTCTGAGCGTGCGACTGCGCAGCCAGTTGGGCGGCTACGGTTTTCTGCTGCCCTGGCTGCTGGGGTTTGTCGTGCTGACCTTGGGGCCGGCCGTTTCGTCGTTCTATCTCTCGCTCACCGACTTCGGCCTGATGGGTCCGGCCAACTGGGTCGGCGCCGAGAACTATGTGCGGATTGCCAGCGATGATCCCCGTTTCTGGACGGCGATGCGGGTTACGTTCACATTTGTCCTGCTGTCGGTTCCGCTCAAGCTGATGTTCGCACTGGCGATCGCGGTCGCGCTGAACAAGGGGCTGCGCGGCCTGACGGTGTTTCGCGCGATCTTCTATCTTCCGTCACTGGTCGGTGGCAGCGTTGCAATCGCGGTGCTCTGGCGGCAGGTCTTTGCGGGCGACGGGGTGCTAAACCAGGTTCTGGCGGCGCTTTTCGGCTACGAAGGCCCGAGCTGGATCTCGAACCCGTCCACGTCGCTCTACACCCTGGTCCTGCTCGCAGCCTGGCAGTTCGGCTCTTCGATGATTATCTTCCTGGCCGGTCTGCGTCAGATCCCGCAGGATATGTACGAGGCAGCCAGCATCGACGGCGCAAGCCGCTCCCGCCAGTTCTTCAAGATCACGCTACCGCTGCTGACGCCGGTGATCTTCTTCAATGCGGTGATCCTGACGATCGACGCCTTCAAGGCCTTCACCTCGGCTTTCGTCGTCAGCGACGGCAGCGGTGGCCCCATCGATACAACGCTGTTCTACACACTCTACCTCTACCAGGAAGCCTTCACCAACTTCCGCTTCGGATATGCGTCAGCCCTTGCCTGGGTGCTGGTGGTCATCATCGCCATTTTCACGGCGCTGTCCTTCATGTCGGCCAAATATTGGGTGCACTACGATGACTGATACCGTCTATGCGTCGAACGTCGTCGAGGCAGCCGCCATGCCCGAAGGAGCGAAATCCTCGCCGCTGAAGCGGGCGCTGGTCTACGCGCTCCTGACCGCGGTCAGCTTCATCATGCTCTATCCGCTGTTGTGGATGGTCTCCAGCTCCTTCAAGCCCGAAAACGAGATCTTCGCGACGACATCGCTGATACCGCAGGAGTTTACGCTCGATGCCTATCGACGCGGCTGGAATGGGCTGAGCGTCAGCTTCGGCTACATGTTCCTCAACTCGCTGTTGATCTCGGTCCTGGTCGTCATCGGCAATCTGATATCGTGCTCGATGGCCGCCTACGCCTTCACACGGCTGCAGTTCAAGGGGCGCGGGTTCTGGTTCGCGCTGATGCTCGGGACGCTGATGATGCCTCAGCATGCGGTGCTGATCCCGCAATATCTAATGTTTCTGAAGTTCGGCTGGGTCAACACCATCATGCCGCTTGTCGTGCCGAAGTTCTTCGCCATCGATGCCTTCTTCATCTTCCTGATGGTTCAGTTCTTCCGTGGCATCCCGCGCGAGCTCGACGAGGCGGCCATCATGGACGGCGCCGGACCATTGCGCATCTTCCTCAAGGTGATCCTGCCGCTTTCGACGCCTGTTCTGGCGACCGCCGCAGTCTTCTCGTTCATATGGACCTGGGACGATTTCTTCGCGCCGCTGATCTATCTGAACGACATCGAGAAATACACGGCCCAGCTTGGCCTTCGAACCTTCGTCGATGCCACGGCGCAATCGGATTGGGGCGCGCTGCTTGCGATGTCGACCTTGACCGTATTGCCGATCTTCATCCTCTTCCTCCTGTTCCAGCGGCTGCTGATCGAAGGCATCGCGACGACGGGCATGAAGCGGTAGCGCCACGAACAAGAACCACAGAACAAGAAACAGGAAAGGGGAGCCCCATGACGACGCTCGCTTTGAAGCAAGTCCAGAAGCGCTACGGTGCCGTCGAGGTCATCCGCGGCGTCGACCTCCAGATCGGCAGCGGCGAGTTCGTCGTTTTCGTCGGCCCGTCGGGGTGCGGCAAGTCCACGCTCTTGCGCATGATTGCCGGACTGGAACCCATCTCCGGCGGCGAGCTGGCGATCGGCGGCGCCAGGATGAACGAGAAGGCGGCCTCCGAACGCGGCATCGCCATGGTCTTTCAGTCCTATGCGCTCTATCCGCATATGAGCGTCTACAAGAATATGTCGTTCGGCCTTGAAACCATGCGCATGCCCAAGCCCGAAATCGACAAGCGGGTGCGCAAGGCCGCCGAAATCCTGCAGATCACCCCGCTGCTGGAACGCAAGCCAAAGCAACTGTCCGGCGGTCAGCGCCAGCGCGTCGCCATCGGCCGCGCCATCGTGCGCGATCCGAAGATCTTCCTGTTCGACGAACCCTTGTCCAATCTGGACGCCGAGCTTCGCGTGCAGACCCGTGTTGAGATCGCAAAGCTCCACGCCGACATCGGTGCCACGATGATCTACGTCACCCATGACCAGGTCGAAGCGATGACCCTCGCCGACAGGATCGTGGTGCTGCGCGCCGGCCGGATTGAGCAGCAGGGATCGCCGCTCGAAATCTACAACAAGCCGGTCAACCGCTTTGTCGCCGGCTTCATCGGTTCGCCGAAGATGAATTTCCTTGATGTTTCCGTGGTGGGTCGTCGAGACGACGGGGTTGTCATCGGTCTTGCCGGCGCCGATGTCGCCGTGCCGCTGGTCGAGAGAGCCAAGATCGGGGCGACGCTCGGCCTTGGCGTTCGCCCGGAACATATCAGGGCCAACGGCGCGGGCGGCACCCATCTCGGGACCTTGACGATCACCCATATCGAGCATCTCGGCGGCCAGACCATCGTCTATGGGCGCCTGCCCGACAAGCAGGCGCTCATCGTCGCAATGGAAGGCCAGACGCTGCTCAACACCGGCGAAACGCTGAGCGTCAGCATCGCGCCGGAACATTGCCATCTCTTCGACGCCGATGGGCGCAGGCTTGCCGACTAGGCTCAGGAAAAAACGGAACCAAAGGGAGGAATTCATGATCAATCGACGCGAACTTCTACGCAACGGCCTGCTGCTCGGCGGAGCGGCTGCATTCTCGCAGCTTCCGCTACGGACCGCATTTGCCGACAGCGCCACGATGCGGCTCTATTGGTGGGGCACGCCTGCGCGTGCCGAGCGCACGCTCGGCGTCGCTCGGCTGTTTGAAGCCGCCAATCCGGATGTCAAGATCAACGGCGAAGTCGGCGGCAACGATTACTGGTCGAAACTGACGACGATGCTTGTCGGCGGCAACGCGCCTGACATCTTCCAGCTCGAGCCTGGCCGGTTTGCCGACTATGCGCGTCGCAACACCACGCTTCCGCTCAACGATTTCCTCGGCAAGTCCATTCGCACCGACAAGCTCGCGCCGGGTGTGCTGGATCTTGGAACCGTCGACGGCAAGGTGGCAGGCATGCCGCTGTCGCTCAACGCCTTCGCATTGTTTTATGACACGGAGGCCTTCAAGCAGGCCGGGCTCAATCCGCCGGGGGCTGCGACCACGTGGGACGATTTCGCCAGGCTTTGCGTCGATCTGACCAAGGCGATCGATCGCAAGAACGTCTGGGCCGTCGGCAATGCATCGCGCTACACCTACGCGTTCGATGCCTTCCTGAACCAACGCGGCAAGCGATTGTACGGCGAGGACGGCAAGATCGGCTTCGATGTCAACGATGCCAAGGACTGGTATGGCTACTGGGAGAACCTCGCCAAGAACGGCGGCTGCGTGTCGGCCGAAGTCCAGTCGATGGACCAGATTCAGGTGGATTCGAACCCACTCGCAACCGGCAAGGCCGCCATGGCCATCGCGTTCTCGAACCAGCTTCTCGGCTACCAGTCGGCCGTGAAGAACCCGCTCGGGATCACCACCTTGCCGGTATCTGAGCCCTCGGGACCATCAGGCCTGTTCTATCGGCCGGGCCTGCATTTCGGCATTGCAAGCACCTGCGAAAATCCGGAGCTTGCTGCCCGGTTCATCGACTTCTTCGTCAACGACATGGCTGCCGGCAAGGTTCTCGGTGTCGAGCGCGGGGTTCCCGTCAACACCGATGTCAAGGACGCGGTCGTTCCGCTGATCGACGACGTGTCGAAGCGCACGGTCGATTACATCTCGTCGATTGCCGGCCGGGTCGGCGCCTATCCGCCACCGGTGCCTGTCGGCGCCTCCGAATTCGACACCCGCGCCTTCCGGCCGCTGGCCGATAAGGTGGCCTTCGGCCAGGTGACGCCCGCAGAGGCGGCCGATCAGCTGGTGGCGGAAGGTGGCCGAATTCTCAAGGGCTGATCGTCTCGGACGATCGATGGCCCTTCGCTTGTCGAAATAGCCCATGCGCCCAGGTGCGCCGCCGAAGGAGGTCGGCGGCGCACGGAAATCGAAGCTTTCGGGAGAGAACCATGCTTGGCAGACGCGAACTTTTGCAGTTGGGGTTGTTTTTCGGAGGTGCGGCAACGTTTTTGCAATCGCCGTTGCGTTCGGCCCTGGCGGATAGCGCAACGATGCGCCTCTTCTGGTTTGGCTCGCCCGCACGCGCCGAGCGCACCCTCGGTGTTGCCCGGTTGTTCGAGGCCGCAAATCCCGGCGTGAAGATCAATGGCGAGGTCGGCGGCAACGACTACTGGTCGAAGCTGACGACGATGCTGGCTGGCGGCAATGCGCCCGACATTTTCCAGCTCGCGCCAAGCCGCTTTGCCGACTATGCGCGCCGCAACACCATGCTTCCTCTCGGCGATTACCTGGGAAGCACGATCCGCACCGACAAATTGATGCCCGGCGTCCTTGATCTCGGGGCGGTCGACGGCAAGGTCGTCGGCATGCCTCTGTCATTGAATGCGTTTGCTCTGCTTTACGACAGTGTCGCCTTCGAAAAGGCCGCCATTGCGCCGCCCGGACCGACGACCACCTGGGACGACTTTGCCCGGCTCTGCATAGATATCACCAAGGCGATCGGGCGGAAGAATGTCTGGGCGGTCGGCAACGGCGCGCGCTACAGCTATGCCTTCGAGGCGTTTCTCGTTCAGCGCGGCAAGCGATTGTACGGCGATGATGGCCGGATCGGCTTCGATGCTGCCGATGCCAGCGACTGGTACGGCTATTGGGAAAGTCTGGCGATGAATGGCGGCTGCGTGTCGGCCGAGGTCCAGGCAATGGACAAGCTGCAGATCGATTCCAACCCGCTGTCGACCGGACATGCGGTGATGGCGATTGCCTTTTCCAACCAGTTGCTCGGCTATCAGGCGCTCGCCAAGAACAGGCTGGGGATCACCTCGCTCCCGATCGCCGATGCGGCGGGACCTTCCGGCCTGTTCTACAAGGCAAGCCTGCATTTCGGGATTGCAAGCACCTCGAGGCAGCCGGAGCTTGCAGCCCGGTTCCTCGATTTCTTCATCAACGACCTCGCGGCCGGGAAAATTCTCGGGGTGGAACGCGGCGTGCCGATCAACCTTGATGTCAGGGAGCTGGTGGCGCCTCTTGTCGACGATGTCTCGAAACGATCCGTGGACTACATTTCCTCGATAGCGGGACGGGTGGGCGCGTTTCCGCCCCAGGTTCCGATCGGAGCCTCCGAGCTTGAAGAGCGCGTGTTCCGCCCGATTGCCGACCAGGTCGCCTTCGGCCAGTTGACTGTTGCTGCAGCCGGCGAGGAGCTGGTCGCGCAGGCAAACCGCATCCTCAGGAGCTGACGTTTCCAACGGCTCGCCCAGGGCCCTGCACCAAAAGCCTCCCAAGACAGGAATGGCCAATGACAGACGGCATATACCTCGACAGCCTGTTCCATCCATGGTCGGGCAATGAATTGCGCACGCGCGCCGACGTCGAGCGCGCTCTGAAATCGCTCTGCGACCCAGCCGACACCTATCGGTCGGCCGGTGGCGCGCGGTTGCGGTTCGACGCGACCGCAGCGCATTTCGATCAGGCGGCAGCCGATCTGGAGGGCTTCTCGCGGCTGTTGTGGGGCTTGGTGCCGGCTGAAGTCGGCGGGGCCGACTGGATCGACTGGGCTCCGATCGCGCGCGGCCTTGCGTCCGGCACGGATCCGCACCATGCCGAATACTGGGGGCAACCGACGGATCGCAACCAGCGCCTCGTCGAACTCGCGGCCATCGGCTTTGCGTTGCGTCTCGTGCCCGAGAAGCTCTGGGCTCCCTTGGAGCCACATGAACGCGAGAACGTCGTCGCCTATCTGAAGGCAGGGCATGCCTGCCGGTTTTCCGAGAACAACTGGAAGTTCTTCCGGTTGCTGATCGGCTTGGGGCTGGATTCCGTCGGTGCCGATCACGATCGGGAGTTGGACCAAGCCTATATCGACGAGCTTGAAACGTTCTATTTCGGCGATGGGTGGTACAGCGATGGCGACGCGCGCCGTGCCGACCACTACATCCCCTTCGCCTTTCACTTCTACGGGCTCATTCTTGCCGTGCTCGACGGTAGCACCTACACGCAGCCCTATCGCGAGCGTGCGCGTCTCGCCGCCGGCGATATGACGCGATGGTTTGCCGACGACGGCGCCGCATTGGCGTTCGGTCGGTCGATGACCTATCGCTTTGCCATCGCCGGTTTCTTCGGTGCTTTGGCATTTGCCGGCGAAGAGGCGCTGCCCTGGGGGCAACTCAAGGGCTTCTACCTGCGCAATCTGCGCTGGTGGGCCAAGCAGCCGATGGCGTCGCGGGACGGTATCCTGCCGGTTGGCTACGCCTACCCGAACCTTTTGATGTGCGAGACCTACAATTCGCCTCAGTCGCCCTATTGGGCCTTGAAGGCGTTTCTGCCGCTGGCCTTGCCGCAGCAACACCCCTTCTGGAGCGCTGAGGAGGCGGATTGTCCGCCGCGCGATCACGTCGCCGTACACCGGCACACGGGCATGCTCATCAAGAACCCTCCGGGCGATGCCGTCGCGCTTTGCGGCGGCCAGCAGACGGGGCCGCAAAACACCTGGGCACGGTTCGGTGCCGAGAAATACAGCAAGTTCGTCTATTCCGCCCGCTACGGTTTCAGCGTGGAGAGCGACCCCAATCGCTTCGCCGATGCAGTCCTGGATGGCATGCTGGGTTTCAGCAGCGACGGTCTCCAGTTTCAGGTCCGCCAGGCCAATGAGGAGGTGTTGATCGCCGCCGACGTCCTCTACGCGCGCTGGCGGCCCAATGACGGCATCCTGGTCGAAACCTGGCTCTACTGGCATGAGGAATTCCATGTCCGCGCCCATCGCGTGAGAACCGAACGAGCCGTTACCACGAAGGAAGGGGGCTTTGCGATCGCCAGACACGACAGGCTTGCCGAGGCACTCGAAAGTGAAGCTGGCAAGGCGGTCGTTGCGACCCCGCGAGACCTCTCGGCGATCGTCGATCTCGGCTCGTCGGTCGCTCGCATCGGCAAGGCGCATATCGCTCAGCCGAACACCAACCTGATTGCCGCACAGACGCTGGTGCCACAGCTGATGGCCGAGCTTCCTCCTGGAGAGAGCACGCTTTTTGCTGCCGTCCTGGCGAGCACCGATCCGGCTGCCGGCCGCAGCACGCTGACGCGCCTGCCACCGACCCCCGACCTGCCGACGCTTGAAGCCCTGATCAGGGCAAAGGGCCGGCAGGTCACGCTCATGAGCAGAAGTACGAGTGCCTGACCGGCTGCTGATGTCGGCCAATTTTGAAAGCTGAGGACAAGAACTGATGGATATTCGCCAAGCGATACATTTCGAACAGGCCGAGACACTCGACACCGAAGGGCTACGGCGCCATTTCCTCATCGAGGATCTCTTCGTTGCCGGCGAAATGCGCGCCGCCTACAGCCACTATGACCGCCTGGTTCTGCTCGGCATCCGGCCGGAAGCTGCGCCGCTCGCCTTCGGCGCCGAGCTGGCGAAATCCGCTGGCGTTGCCGATTTTCTAGAGCGCCGGGAACTGGCCGTCGTCAACCTTGGCGGCGGTGCCGCGAAAATATCTGTCGATGGTGCGGATCATGTCATTGCGCCTTTCGAGGCGCTATACATTGGCAAGGCGGCGAAAGGCGTTTCCTTTGCCGCCGCGGACGCGGCATCGCCGCCAAAACTCTATGGCGTCTCGGCGCCCGCGCATGTCAGCCATCCCACCCGCAAGATCACCCAGGATGAAGCTTCGCCGCAGGCGCTAGGGACGAGCGAGGCCGCTAACAAGCGCACCATCTACAAGTATGTCCATGACGGCCTGTTGCCGACCTGCCAGCTCATGCTTGGCATCACGCGCTTCGAACCCGGAAGCGTCTGGAACACCATGCCTGCACACCTTCACGATCGGCGCATGGAAGCCTACCTCTACTTCGAGATGCCCGATGATCGTATGGTCGTCCATCTCATGGGGCGGCCCGAGGCGACACGTCACCTGATCGTTCGCAACGAGCAGGCGGTCATCTCGCCCCCGTGGTCGATCCATAGCGGCAGCGGCACGGGATCCTATGCCTTCGTCTGGGCGATGGCGGGCGATAATCAGTCCTTCGCCGACATGGATTTTGTGCCAATGGAGACCCTGCGATGAACGAGATTGCGGATCTGTTCGACCTTTCCGGCAAGTGGGCGCTGGTCACCGGCGCTCGGGGAGGGCTGGGGCAGGCGATGGC
>NZ_MUNW01000068.1 GCF_002002725.1 Sinorhizobium sp. A49
CATCGAGCTCCCCCCTCCCGCCCTGTTGCGCCCGCATGCGGAATACGAAGCGGTTATCGGAGGAGGATGGTGATGACGACCGTTGATCACGACGTGCTGATTGCGACGCTCGACTGGCTGAAGCTGACGGCGATCCGCGACCAACTCGATACGCTGCTGGACGAGGCGGCTCGATCGAAGATGACCCTGCGCGAGGCATTGGCTTTCCTTGTGTCGCGCGAGATCGCCCGGCGCGACGAGCGGCGTATCTCCATGTCGAGCAAGCTGGTGCAATTCCCCTTCGTGCGTGAACTGGAGGGCTTCGACTTCGAGGCGCAGCCCTCGCTGGATCAAGGCCAGATCAGGGAACCTGCTACCTGCCGCTTGATCGCACGATGATCGCCGGCTCGGCCAACGTCTTGCGCAGCTGCTCCGAACCGGGAAACTAGGGCGGAAACTCTCGTCAACAACAATCCAGTATTTTGGGAGGCAGGGCATATGATGGCGACTGGGCGACGTAATTTCGGCGGTACAAGGCCTTTGACCTTGCTCGAAGCGAGTAAGGTAACTAACTCTGCGACCCTGTACGGGATGTCGATATTCCGGGCATAGGGCGGAGAACCAAGTTCGGCGCCGACCGACGACAACCGTGGGACCGGAGCCAGCATGAGTGCATCACAGGACGGCACGCCGCATGAGACTCTCCAACCTCAAGGATTCCTTGCTCTCCTCCTCGGTTCGATCGGTGTCGTTTACGGCGATATAGGGACGAGCCCACTTTACGCATTTCGTGAGGCGCTAAGGCCATTTTCCCATGGCGGCATCAGCCGTGAAAACGTCGTTGGCCTCATTTCACTCATGGTATGGACGCTGACGATCATCGTCACCTTCAAATACGTCCTATTCCTTCTGCGTGCCGACAACGACGGCGAAGGCGGAACACTCTCACTCTTGGCGCTGCTCATGAAGAAGACCGGGCGCTACATGCCCGTCCTCTTCTTTGCCGGCATCGTGGGGGCGGCCCTCTTCATCGGCGACGCCATGATCACGCCTGCCCTGTCGGTGATGTCTGCCCTCGAAGGTCTCAAGCTCGTCACCCCTGCCCTCTCCGACTATGTGTTGCCGATCTCAGCCGTGATCATGGCGGCGCTTTTTGCGGTCCAGTCGCACGGCACGGCCGCCGTGTCTAAATTTTTCGGGCCGATTACCGTCGTTTGGTTCCTGGCGATGGCCTGGGGCGGCCTCATTCACATCGGCGACGACTACACGATTTTGGCAGCGCTCAACCCGATGAACGCACTTTGGTTCATTACCCACGCCGGATTTGCCGGCCTCATCGTCCTGGGGGCCGTGTTCCTGACCGTGACGGGAGCGGAAGCGCTTTACGCCGACCTCGGTCATTTTGGCCGTAAGCCGATTCAGACGGCCTGGTTTGTCCTGGTGTTCCCGTCGCTCGCACTCAACTACCTCGGTCAAGGCGCTCTCGTCCTGACAAACCCCGAGGCTGCTGAAAACCCGTTCTATCTCATGTATCCAGAGTGGGCCCTCCTCCCGGTCGTCATACTTGCAACACTCGCCACCATCATTGCGAGCCAGGCGGTCATTACCGGCGCGTTCTCGCTTGCGAGACAAGCGGTTCACCTCGGCTTCCTTCCGCACTTGCAGATCACCTTCACTTCCGAGACGAACACCGGTCAGATCTACGTTCCGGCTGTGAACGGCCTTCTCTTTGTTGGGGTCATCGTACTGATCTTCGCGTTCGGAGACTCTGAATCGCTGGCGACCGCCTATGGTATCTCCGTCACGGGCGCCATGGTCGTCACGACACTGATGGCGTTCCAGTTCCTGCGCTCGATCTGGCGATGGTCGACCGCGGCGGCCGCCGCCGTGCTTATACCGCTCCTCGCCCTGGAAAGCGTTTTCCTCGGAGCCAACCTAATCAAGATCCATGACGGCGGCTGGGTGCCTGTACTGCTTGCGACTACCATCATGCTTGTGATGTGGACGTGGACGCGCGGATCTCGATTGCTTCGTGAGAAGACGGCGAGAAACGATGTCCCGCTAAAGACGTTTATCGCATCCATTGAAAGGCAATCGCCCCATGCTCCTGTCAAGGTAAGGGGAACGGCAGTGTTCCTGACAAGCGTCGGTGACAGGACGCCGGCCGTATTGCTACACAACATCAAGCACAATCACGTCCTGCACGAAAACAACGTCATTCTCACGGTCAAGACGTCGCAAAGGCCCTACGTCCCCGAGGCCGAGCGTGTGCAGATGACCAAGCTTTCCGAACGGTTCGCGCGGATCGAGATTACATTCGGGTTCATGGACGAGCCGAATGTCTCGAAAACACTGGCGCTCTGCAAGAAGGCGGGCTTCAAGTTCGAGATCATGCAGACGTCGTTCTATCTTGGACGCCGCACGCTGATCAGCGATCCGAACTCGGGGCTGCCGGGCTGGCAGGACAATCTCTACATCGCGCTGACCGGGCTTGGTATCGATCCTTCGGCTTACTTCAAGCTTCCGGCAAATCGGGTGGTAGAGATCGGGGAACAGATGTCGATCTAGGGAGCGGGAGGATGTAGGCGCACCGCACCAGCCGTTACAACTCCTCGATCTAGCTTCATTTAGGCGGAATCGCGGAGCGCGGCTTCAGGCTTCAGGCTTCAGGCTTCAGGCTTCAGGCTTCACCGTTGGCATTGTAACCGCGTTGGCGCAATACCGACGGCATTGATTCTACAAAAGGAAACTGAACTGAGCTCGGAATAATCAGCGCTGAACACATTACCGCAGCTCGATCGCAGAAGGCCTGAGATTTCGAGACACGCGCCGTTTCATTGATTGCAGCGTTCCAACGACGGCCTCAAAACGCTCCCAACCGGCCAGCAACACATTCGGAGAAGTCATGCGCCGTGTTCTGCCTTCGCTCCCGTCCCTCACGATTTTTGAGGCCGCGGCGCGCCACTCCAGCTTTACACGTGCAGCCGAGGAACTGAACCTTACACAAAGCGCAGTCAGCAAGCAGATTCAGTCACTCGAATCGTTCCTGCGGCTACGCTTGTTCGAGCGTATTCGTCAGCGCATCGTTCTGACAGAGGCTGGTCAACTTTATCTAGCCCGGGTTCGTGAGGCGCTCGAAATCCTGGAATCGGCAACCATGGAGGCACTAGCCCACCAGGGTGGTGGCGGCATGCTCAACATAGCGACGCTGCCGACGTTCGGTTCACGATGGCTGGCGCCACGAATAGGCCGCTTTCGCGCCCGCCACCCGCGGATCGCGCTCAACCTGACGGCACGGACCTGGCCCTTCGATCTGGTCGAGGAAAACATCGACGTCGCCATCTACTTTGGCGAACGCCCATGGCCCGGCGGACCGTCGGACCAGTTGATGGAAGAAGAAGTCATTCCGGTCTGCGCTCCGTCGCTGATCGCGCCCCACGGCCCGATACGGGGGACGGCAGATCTCGGTCAGGTTGCGCTGCTCCACCACAGGGCCCGACCGCGAGCATGGAAGGATTGGCTGCAGGCTGCCGGCGAAACTTCGGTCAACCCATTCCACGGAGCCCGCCTTGAGCAGTTCGAGATGATCATTCAAGCGACCATCAGCGGCATGGGCATGGCAATCGTTCCGATATTCATGATCGAGGCTGAATTGGCCAGCGGCATCCTGATTGCTCCATTCGGCCAGCCGATGAAAAGTCCGGAGTCCTATTTTCTGGTCTGTCCAGAGCGAAAAAGCGAGCTGCCTGCGGTTCGCGCCTTCCGGCAATGGGTGCTCGAAGAACTGGCAACATCCAGGCAACACACGCAAGTGTGAGCCCTCGCGCCCGAGAATGTGCAAGCCATCATTCCCTGGAGGAATGAATTGAAGCGGTCTTATCGTTTGAAGGTTCGCCGTTTGCCACTCTACTCTGCCACCTGACGATACTGACAATCTGACGCCGAATGTGACGAGGCTCGCACCCGAAGCAGGAGCGAGGCGAGGCCGCGAGCGGAAGACCTGTCTGATCTCGTTGGAAAAAGGGGGAGAAATAGCTTGACGGGAATGATTGGAACACGATCTGCCAGCTTCATCCTGGCGCTCATGGTAGCGGCGCCCGCGGCGACCCAGGAGGCGGACAATGTGGTTGCATTGCGTGTCAGCGATACGGATCGCTACGACCCCCAGCGTTCGACCGCACTGGCCGCAGCCGAAGTTTTGTACATGGTCGGCGAAACCCTGGTCACGCTGGACCATGACTTGAAAACCGTTCGCCCAGGTTTGGCCGAACGCTGGGAAGTCAGCCCCGACGGTCTGACCTACACATTTCATCTGCGCCGCGACGTCAGCTTCTGCGACGCGAAACCCTTCACCGCCAAGGCTGTCGTCGGCACGATGGATCGCTGGCTTGATCCGGATTTTCCAGGCGTAAGCAAGTGGAAGGCAGGCAAGGTGGAGAGCGTCAAGGCACTCGACGACTACACGGTCGAGTATCGCCTCAAGCAGCCTTACTCCGAGCTCCTTTATCAGATGACGCAATTCAATTTCATCATCATCGACCCGGATCAGGCGACAGCACTGAAAGACGATTTCGGTGTGGCCGCGTTCAACGGCACGGGACCGTTCTGTTTTCAGTCATGGACACCACGCACCGAAACCGTGCTGACCCGCCACGAGGCCTATCGCTGGGGGCCAGCCTTCATGACGAATTCCGGGCCTGCCAAGGTCGGCCGGATCGTCTGGAAGATCGTCCCGGAGGAGGCAACTCTGGCGGCTGCCCTGCAAACTGGCGAGGGCGACGTATCTTTCGCCGTGCCGCCGTGGGCGCTGGCCCAACTGCAGTCAGCGCCATCGATGCAGTTGCTGCGCCCGCAGGCGGGGTTTCGCACACATTACATCGGAATGAAAATCACGCGTCCGGATCTGACTGACAGGCGCGTTCGAGAGGCGCTCAGCCTGGCGGTCGATCAGGCTGCGATCGCCGATGCGATCTTCTTCGGCGAGGCGGAGGCCGCTCATGCCTACTATTCCAAGCAAGCGCGCGATTTCAATCCGCAGATGAACCTGGACGCATTTGGCTATGATCCTGAACGGGCAAAGTCACTGCTCGATGAAGCCGGGTGGATTGCACAGGCAGACGGCACCCGCATGAAAGACGGCAATCCGTTGTCGCTCGTATTCTATGGCTTCACCAGCGAATCGGAAAGACAGATGGCCGAGGCCGTCCAGGGCGATCTGCGCAAGATCGGCGTCGAGCTCAAGGTCGAGCTTTACGATCCAACCATCGTCTGGGGCAAGCTCAAGACACAGGATTTCGATCTGTATCAGATGAGCTATCCCTATCTCAGCGCCGGCGAAGCCATGAACCTCTACTTCCTGTCGTCGAACATGCCGACGCCGAACCGGATGAACTGGGCCGATCCGAAGACCGACCAGCTGATTGACGCGGGCAACCGCGCCATCACGCCCGACGCCCGCTATGCGGCCTTCGCTGAAGCCGGTGCGATCATTCACGATGCCGTGCTGTGGAAGCCGCTTGTCAACGAAAACCTGGTCGTTGTTGCTGGGCCACGGCTCAAGCCATTCAAGCCGCACGGTGTCAGCGGCGCGCCTCTTTACAACGGACTGGATCTCGAACTGGCAAAATAATTGCCGACTGCCGTGGGGTTTCGGTCGGACGAAGAGCAGTTCGGAGCCACTCCGGACTGCTTCAAATTCTGCCTGTCTGGGAGACAGCAAAGTGACACAACAACTATTCTGGCGCCTGCTAACCTCGATACCGGTTTTGCTGGGCGTCCTTCTGGTCGGCTTCCTGATGCTTCAGGTCATTCCTACCGATCCGGCAACCATCATCGCCGGACCAAGCGGAACGGCTGCCGAAATAGAGGCGATCCGCCACCAACTCGGCCTTGACGCGCCGATCTGGATGCAATTCTGGCTCTATCTGCTTCGTGTGTTGCACGGCGATCTCGGCCGTTCGATCATCAACAATGCCCCTGTTGCAAGCGAGCTTGCGACAGCGCTGGGGCCGACGATCGAGTTAATGGTGGCAAGCCTGATCTGGGCGGTTCCGCTTGGTATCCTTCTCGGTACACTCGCCGCGATGCGCCGCGGGCAGGTTTTCGACCGCAGCGTAACAGCGCTGTCTGTTGCTGGTGTCTCCGTCCCGGCTTTCTGGGTCGGACTGCTCTTGCTGCAGTTTGCCGCTTTTCGCTGGCAGCTGTTTCCATTGCAAGGACGCGGCGGACCGCTGTGGACGCTCAACGGATTGCATCACGTCGCCCTACCCGCACTGACGCTCGGGATCATCTTCGTTGGACCGGTCGCACGGATGACCCGTACTGCCGTCGTCGAGGTCCTCGGCGCAGACTTTATCCGCACTGCCCGAGCCAAAGGCGCATCAGAGTTTCGCGTGATCACCAGGCATGCGCTGCGAACCGCATTGATCCCGGTGGTAACGCTGATTGGACTGCAGATCGGATCGCTACTCGGCGGAGCGGTCATCGCGGAAACGATCTTCGGCTGGCCGGGCATCGGCCGGCTGGCCGTCGGCTCCATCGTCTCCAGTGACTTTCCAATGGCGCAAGGCTGCATTCTCGTCCTGGCCTGCGGCTTCATCATGGTCAATTTCCTCGTCGATGCCCTCTACGGCATCCTTGACCCCCGTATCCGGAGCAGGATTCGATGAACACGAAAGCATCTGTTCCTCACCCCACCAAGTCGGCTGGTTCCGCCCGTTCAGGTCTGTTCAGACGCCTTGCCCGTGACCCCGTGGCGCTGGTGGCTCTCCTCTTTCTCATCGTGATCGTCGCAGCTGCGGTCCTCGCGCCGCTATTGGCCCCCTTCGACCCCTATGACACCAATCTCAGGATGCGGCTAAGACCACCGGGCGGTGATCATCTCCTGGGCACCGATACCCAGGGGCGGGATCTCTTGACCCGCCTGCTTTTCGGGGCACGTACGACACTCGCTCTCGGCTTCGCCAGTATCATGGTCGGCAGCCTGATCGGCACGAGCATCGGGTTGGCTGCAGCTTTCTACCGAAGGCTCGAAGGACCATTGATGCGCCTGGTCGACATCATGCTTTCCTTTCCATCGATCCTGTTCGGATTGGCCTTGGCGGCCATGCTCGGAGTGGGGATGGAGAGCCTCGTGATTGCGCTTGGACTGTCCACGGCCCCGCCGATTGCCCGTGTTGCCAGAGCCACCGCAACCACGGTCATGCAGACGGAATACATGGACGGTGGTCGGGTAATCGGGCTTTCCGACGCCACGCTGATCAGACGGTACCTCCTGCGCAACTGCGCCGCACCCATTGTGGTCTATTGCTCCTTACAATTCGGCGAGACGATCCTTCTCGCCGCAGCTCTCGGCTTCCTTGGCCTCGGATTGCAGCCCCCTATCGCCGAACTCGGCAGTATCGCGGCGGAGGGACGCAGCTTCATCTTCCTCGCGCCGCATGTCTCCACGGCAGCAAGCCTGCTGATCTTCACGATTGTCCTTTCCTGTAACCTTCTGGGGGATGCTTTCCGCGACCTCACCGACCCGAGGCTGTTGCCATGAATGCGAGCTCCTCCCTGATCGAGGTCCGCGGATTGCGGGTCTGCTTTCCGACCGACGGCGGGACGGCCGTCGCCGTCGATGATGTCGATTTCACCGTCGGGGCCGGCGAGACGCTGGCGATTGTCGGCGAATCCGGCTCGGGCAAGAGCGTCATGTCCATGTCGCTGTTGCGCCTCGTCCCCACTCCACCCGCAGTGGTCAGCGGCGAGATCCTGTTTGATGGCGAAAACCTTCTGACCAAGCCTTCCCATGCCATGCGCCGCATCCGCGGTGGCCGTATCGGGATGATCTTCCAGGAGCCAAACACCTCGCTCAACCCGGTGCAACGGATAGGAGACCAGATCGTCGAGGCCATCAGGCTGCATGCCAGAGTAAGCAAAACGGCCGCAAGGAAAAGGGCAATCGAGGTCCTCAAACTAACCGGGATCCCATCACCGGAAGTTCGTCTGAAGAGCTATCCGCATGAGCTCAGCGGCGGCATGCGCCAGCGTGCCATGATTGCCATGGCGCTTGCGTGCCGACCGGAATTGTTGATTGCCGATGAACCGACGACCGCACTCGACGTCACCGTACAGGCTCAGATTCTTGATTTGATGCGCAAACTCAAATCGAGCATCGGCGCCGCCATCATCCTGATCACGCACGACCTTGGTGTCGTTGCGGAAATGGCCGACCGCGTCGCCGTGATGTATGCCGGCCGGATCGTCGAGATTGCAGCGGTCCGCGATCTCTTCAATGCTCCCGAGCATCCCTACACGGTCGGACTGCTGAGCTCCATGCCGGCGATCGACGGCACCCAAGACGCGTTGATCCCCATCGAAGGCAACATGCCCGATCCATCGGCGATCTTGCCAGGTTGCCGGTTCCAGCCGCGCTGCCCCTTTGCCATCGAAGTTTGCGGCTTGGAGCCTCCGCCGTTGCGAGCTGTCAGGCCCGGTCATCTCTCCGCCTGCTGGAGGACGCCACTTCTCAAGACCCTCACACGCGAAGGACAGAAATGATGCTGCTTAAGACCACAAGCGAGCCGCTTTTGCGCGTCGAGGGATTGAGCAAGAATTTCAACGTTGCCGGCTCCTGGCCGTGGCAGCGTCGAAAGCTCAGTGCCGTCAATGACATCAGCTTCGAGATTGCCGCTGGAGAAACCCTGTCGCTGGTCGGCGAGAGCGGTTGCGGAAAGTCGACAGCCGGCAGAATGCTGGTGGGGCTCAGCACACCGAGCACCGGGCGCATCCAATTTGAAGGACAGGATATCGGCGGGATGTCTGCGGCCGAACGGCGTGCTGTCCGCCGGCGCATCCAATTGATCTTCCAGGATCCGTACGGATCGCTCAATCCGCGCATGACCGTCGGCGAACTCATTGCCGAACCGGCGCTGTTGCACGGCTTGGTGGATCGAGGCGGAGCGAGAGACAGGGTCGCCGAACTGCTCAACCTTGTTGGCCTCGGCGACCGGCACGCCGGTCGCTACCCGCACGAATTCTCCGGTGGGCAACGTCAGCGTATCGGCATAGCCCGCGCATTGGCCGTCGAACCACAACTGATCGTCTGCGACGAGCCCGTTTCCGCCCTCGACGTGTCCGTGCAGGCACAGATCGTCAACCTGCTGCAAAGCCTTCAGGACCGCCTCGGGCTCAGCTATCTCTTTATTTCGCACGGCCTGTCTGTCGTACGGCATATCAGTAACCGGGTCGCGGTGATGTATCTGGGCAATATCGTCGAGATCGGTCCCAAGACAGCGATCTTCGATCGGCCACTGCATCCCTACACCCGGGCGCTTCTCGCGGCGGCGCCCGTCGCGCGACCAGGTGCGCGCCGAGCCGGCACCCCGCTAACCGGCGATATGCCGAGCCCGCTCGCGCCGCCCGCCGGCTGCCGCTTCCATCCCCGCTGCCCGCTCGCGGTTGAACGCTGCAAGCGCGAAGTCCCGGTCCTTTCACATGCGGAGGGTGGGCGGCTGGTGGCGTGTCACCGTTGGCAGGAGATACCCGCATTTCAGGCTAACGCATCCGCCGCGCAGCACTCTCCGGCAACCAAACGCCTGCTCGCGCTCTACCGCGACGCCGCAACTCGCTCCAATTCCCACACGAATGCTGTTTGAACATGACGACGCAAATCTGGACACCACTCGACTACGCACGAGCTGGAAAGCAGTTGGGTAATCTCCATCTGCCGCATTCCGTGCATCGCTCGGCCTATGGCACGATTACAATCCCTATGGGGATCGTCGCTGGCGGCACAGGCCCGACGATCCTGCTGACGGCTGGCACTCATGGCGATGAGTATGAAGGTCAGATCGCCCTTACAAAGCTGCTGCGCACGGTCGATCCCGCCTCAATCAATGGTCGGCTGATCGTGCTGCCGACGCTCAACGCCCCGGCCGCCAAAGCCGGATGCCGCGTCTCGCCGCTCGACGGCGGCAACCTCAACCGCGCTTATCCCGGCGATCCGCTGGGCGGGCCGACCGCTGCTATCGCCCACTATGTCAGCACTGTACTTCTGCCCCTGGCCGACTTTTACCAGGACTTCCACGCCGGTGGATCGTCGTTGAATTATCTTCCGTTTGTATCGACACGGCTCAGCGGTAACGCCGAGTTGGATGGTCGCGCACTGGCGGCAGCACGCGCCTTTGGTGCCCCATACCTGCAGGTATGGGGATACAGTCCGGATCCGCGCCTCTCCACATCGGAATCAAATCGCCAGGGAATTGTCTCGCTCGGCGGCGAGTTCGGCGGAGGCGGAACGGTCTCGCGCCAAGGACTGGCGATCGTCGAAGGTGGCCTGCGGCGACTTCTCGCGCACTTTGGCTTGATTGAAGAGGACCGCGATTGTGAACCACCGCGGCCCGCCATCGAACTAGAGGTTTTGGGCAGGGACTATTACGTCTACGCAACGGAAGACGGCGTATTCGAACCGATGACCGACCTCGGCCAGCAGGTCGAGGCCGGCGCAGCGTGTGGCGTGATCCACGCCGTGCACGATCCGGCACGCCCCGCCACACCCCAGCATTTCGAAATTCCCGGCATCGTCGTGTGCCAGCGACATCCGTCGTTGGTAGAACGCGGGGACTGCCTTGCCCATCTCGCAACACCAAGGACCTGACATGGAACCTATTGCTATCAAACACCTTCTCGATGACCAGGAAGTGCCTGCCGGATTGCCGGAGCCCATTGGTGAACGACTGGCGTTAATCCTGTCAGCACGCAGTCGCGTCGTTTTGTTGGCACACCAGGGCGCAACAGTCGTCGGCCTGCTGATCGGATGCAGACGTCGGACCACGACGATGGTGCGTATCGCCAATGTCTGGATTGATTCCGATCGAACCGACGTCGGCACCATTGGCCGCGCACTGGTAGCGGCACTCGAGCAGTGGTCGCTGGACACCGATGTTTTGACTTGGCGCCTAAGCGCAGATGCCAGCCAAGACGACGTTCCAGACAGCTTTCGGGAACTTGCAGGTATCGCCCCGCCCCCACCAGGCGCAAGATACACACAGCGCCGACTGCGCAATGACGGATCGACACCACATTCGATAACACCAATCTACACCCAATCGACGGGGTTCACCTGTGGACCCGCATGTTTGATGATGGCATTTGCCGGATTAGATCCCAAGGCAGGCATGGACCGATCGCTGGAAGTGGCGCTCTGGCGAGAGGCAACGACGATCGTATCAATGGATGGCCCCGGTGGCTGCGACCCATACGGCCTTGCTCTCGCCGCAGCGTCCCGTGGCTATGGAACGCACGTGTTCATGAGCACCAGCGAGCCGATCCTCATCGATCGTGGGAACACCGAGCCAAAGCGCGATCTAATGAAATTTGTTCAGTCCGACTTCAAGACCCGCGTCTTCGAGGCTGGCATCACGGTTAAAGAGCGTGCTTTCGATATAGCCGAGTTGCGGGATGCCCTGACGGACGGCTCGATCGCCGTGGTGCTCGTCGATCAAAGGGAAACGCATGGTCGCACGGCACCACATTGGGTCGCCGTTCACGCGGCAGGCGACGATCATTTCCTCGTCAACGATCCTTGGTTCGAGCCTGACGCGCTCGAGACACCTGTGGACGTTGTCGATCTGCCGATCCGGGATGCGATGCTAGAGAAAATGAGCTGGTATGGTGAGACGCCATATCGGGCGGCACTCGTCATCGAATGGAACGCTGCCTGATCTCGACATCCGAGCCGGATTGGCAAGGATTGCGTAGCTCGCTCCGCAGAAATCGCTGGTACATTCCATTTCCAAGCACGGCATGATCGCCTTAAGTCACGGGCTGACGGTTAGCGCTGAAACGTGAGGTGGACAGTGCCGCTTCCGGCCGTTTCCGACTTGACGGTGTAGTCGGCTTCCAGCCCGCGTAACTCGTCCCAGAGGCGTATGCCCCGCCCCAGAAGAATTGGGGTAATGGCAACATGCAGGCGGTCCACAAGCCCGGCCTTGAGATAGTCGCGAACCATGGTTGGTCCGCCACCTATCCGCACATCCTTGCCGTTTGCCGCTGTCACGGCCTGCTGCAGCGCATCAACCGGGTCCGCCGCGAGGAAGTGGAACGTGGTGCCTCCAGCCATCTCGATGGAAGGGCGCAGCGTGTGCGTCAGCACGAAGACCGGGCAGTGGAATGGCGGCTCATCGCCCCACCACCCTTTCCAGTTCGGGTCATCAGGGAAGTTATGCAGGCCGAATTTACCGGCTCCCATGATTTCAGCGCCGATATTGTCGAAGTATTCCTGCGCATACCTATCGTCTATGCCAGTGGTGCCTTTGCCGCTAGCGTCCTTGAGCACGCGCTCCTGGAATGTCCTGGTCGCGACATAGGCATCGACAAGGCGCGTCCAGTCTTCGCCAAATGGCTTTTCGGGAGTTTGGTCAGTGGTTGTCGCGAAGCCATCAAGCGAAACGACAAGATCTACACGAACGGCCATTAGAACGCTCCTTCTGAAGGTTTGAAGCCGCCTCGATATCTGGCGGCGATACTAAGGTAATTACCTCTGTATTTTACGCCGAATAGAAAGGCAAGCACCTAACTGTCCTTGACCCAATTGCTGATCCGTTCTAGCTGAGTCATATGCCGCACCATTCTGCCCCACTCGATCTTGCCTTTCACGCACTCAGCGACCCGACCCGCCGCGCGGTGGTGTCGCGGCTGGCCGAGGGCGAGCTGCCGGTGACCGCCCTGGCCGAGCCATTCGACATGGCGCTGCCCTCCTTCGCCCAGCATCTCAAAGTGCTGGAGGATTGCGGATTGATCGTCAGCGAGAAGCGCGGGCGCAGCCGCTGGTGCAGGTTGGAGCGGGCACGCTTCGCCGAGGCGGCAAACTGGATGGAAGCGGAGCGCCGACGCTGGGACGAGCGGCTCGGCCGGCTGGAAGACTACTTGGACAAGATGGAAGAGAACGACGATGGAAAAGCTGTTTGAGACCTGGTCGCTCGACCGTGAGATCGTGCTGGTCAAGGTGCTGAAGCACCCGCGGCATAAAGTCTTCGCCGCCTGGATGGACCCGGAAGCGCTGGCGCAATGGTATGGCCCGGCTGGCCTCAGCATCGAGAACCACAAAGCCGATATCCGCGAGGGCGGGGAATGGCGCTTCGACATGGTGGGCGTATTCGGAGGCAAAAAGCAGCGCTTCCCCAATCTCATGCGCTTCCTGAAGGTCGTCCCGAACGAACTCATCGTGGCGGACTATGGTACCGCGGACCCCAACGACCCGGAGCGCTTCTACATGACGATTACCTTCGATGAGCAGACCGACGGCAAGACCGTGCTGACCATGCGCCAGCTTCACCCGAGCCGCGAACGTCGCCAGGTGGTCGTCGGTTTCGGCGCGGTGGAGTATGGGTTGCAGACGCTGGACGGCCTCGCCACGTGGCTGGATGGTTGAACGCTGCTCATATGGAGGGTTGGTGATCACCGCGCCATAGTGTCCATAAACGACCGCTTTCGGGACTTTGCGGCCCAACCGCGAACGGCGGGGGATCGGGCTCAAGGTGCTAACCGGCGACGTCGACACCACCACCACCACCACGGCCAGCAGGCTCGTCTTCGGTATCTTTGCCGCCCAGCAGCCGAAATCGATGCCGGCGGTCACAAGCAACTCCTTCAGGACCTCATCAGCGGCAAAAACCGTTCAAGGCTTACCGCAACGGCACTCCTCAATTCGGTGTCCCGTTCCATTTCGGCCTCTATTTCAGTCGCTTCAGCGGCCTCAACCAGGCCGAGCACGTATTCATCTGCAATCCGTGAAATGTCTCTTCGCTCGTATATCATGCCATGCACTCCCGAAGAGCCGAGAGCGCGCCTGATCCAGGATTTTGTCGTCCCGAGCGGAATACGCAGCCGTCCAGCGATTTCCCCGTGCGAATAGCCTCCAAGGTAGAGTACTTTCTTGACCAGACGCCGCACTTAACGATCCTCAAAAATACGAACTCAGATCGAGAAAGCCTCTTCGGCACGAAACCGGTATCGAGGAAGAATATCGCGATCCAGAAATGCACCGCCTACGCCAACGGCACCCTTGCTGGAAAAAAAGCCGGGGGAGATGTCGCAGCCACCGCTGAATTCTTCCGCGGTCATTGGAAAGGATATGCCGGCATACTGTTGTTTCGCGGCCCGGTTGAGGTGACAATCGATAGCGTGGACGGCAACCGCGCGGTGGGATCGACCTATTTTCCGGGCGATGGAACGAGCGAGCAGGTCGATGGTACAATCCAAGGCAACTCACTACGATACAGCTACACCGACTTGGAGCGCATGAACATCACGCTGACCAAAAAGGGGCAAAATTCCCTGTCTTATACCGGCGTTGGAGAGGGCGGGACGGTCACTAGCACACTTACGCGCCAGTAGCACCTATGGCACCAAACTCTCACCGGACCCTCAAATGGACGCCCGCCGCTGGTCGTAAGCGGGTCGAAATCGCACCACCGCGTTGAACCTTGTCGAACTCGCGACCCGCCAAACATCGGTACCGCCTGAATTCTTACAGCGGCCTCGACCAATTGAGGGCATCATTAGAAGGCTACCCGGCGGGATACTGACCAAATGCGCAGTGCCAACGGAGTTGAATAGCTCAGCTATTTCCTCTCTGGGCAAGTTGGGAATTGCCAGACAAAGGCGGATGCGAGTTTTCGTTCCCTTTAATCGACCTGAGAATAAAGCGCCAGCATACCGCGGCTATCTATGCGGCATCATGAAGACTAAGCGCGACGATTGAGATAGCGGCGGAGCATCACGACGTTGATCGGCGATTGGTTAATGCCATTCGACCATCCAAGATCCACGCACTGAGTTGCGTACAGGGGTGCAGCTAGAATTCCTTGACCAAAGCCGTAATCGATCATATATGACACATTAAGTGCGATAGTGCGTCAGATATGGTAGATTGAGATGGGATCGCCTAAAGCGAAGTCAGCCCTTAAAAGGCTGGGTCAGGACGTCCGAAATGCGCGTCTGCGGCGTGGTATCGCCGTAGCGGATCTCGCCGTGCGCGCCGGAACCTCGCCGAGTTCCATCGCCCGCCTAGAACGGGGCGATCCCGGCGTTGCCATCGGGACACTTGCCGATGTGCTGGTTGTCCTGGGCCTTCTGGAACGGCTGGCCGATCTGGTTGACATCCGTAAGGACGATCTGGGGCTGGCGCTGACAACAGAACATGGGCCGCGCCGAGGGCGCTCCTTTGCGGCGAGGCTCCGAAAGCAGAAGGCCCAATCGGCAGGAGCGCAGGATCAACAGGACGTAGTGGACCCTGACGGGGCTTCCTTCTGATGGTTGATTTCGTCGCCCATGTCGCACTTGGCGAGAGCCTAACATCCGTGGGTCAGTTGCGTTTCACGCATGTGGGGCCACGGCAGTTTTCGACATTCACCTATGCCCCTGTTTGGATCGAGAACCGCCGCGGCTTCGCCATACAACCGGATTTTTCACTTGAAGCCGGCCCTTTTCATACGTCGGGCCAACCCGGCAATATGCACGACGCGTTGGCGGGCGTTTTCGCTGATGCGGCTCCGGACAGTTGGGGGCGCAGGCTGCTCGAACGCGCCTATGGTATGGTCTCAACGAATTCGAGTACCTGACGCTTTCCAACGACAGCTGCCGGCAGGGCGCGTTGCGCTTTCTAGATGACAAGGGCGAGGTTGTTCGCGGCAACGCGGCCGACGCCGTCCCGCGGCTGGTCGATCTCGAAACCATCACAGCGATCGCGCGAGCCTACGAGCAAGGCGCCCGAGGAGATGCAGGCGCTGGCCGGCGGCTCGGGCGGCGCTCGCCCCAAGGCCAATGTCAGGGACGGCGATGCGCTGTGGTTGGCGAAGTTCACCTCGGTCCACGATCAACAGCCGATCGAACGCGTGGAGGTCGCGACCCTTCGCTTGGCGGCGGCCTGCGGTATCCGCACGCCCGCGACACGGTTGGAGCTGGCGGACACGCCGTTCCCGGTTGCACTGATCCAGCGGTTCGACCGGCGCGGGGCCACACGGATTCCCTACATCTCCGCGCGCACCGCACTCGGCAAGACGGGGGCAGAGCTGGGTTCTTATACCGAGATCGTCGATTTCATGCGGTCTTATTCATCCGACCCCATGGCCGACTTCCGCGAACTCTATCAGCGTTTGATCTTCACCATCCTGGTGTCCAACAAGGACGATCAGCTGAAGAACCATGGCTTCCTCTATGTGGGATCGGGCCGATGGCGGCTATCGCCGGTGTTTGACGTGAACCCGGCGCCGGATCGCAACCCTCATCTTGAGACCGCAATCCTGGAGGGCGGCGCTCATGATCGGTCGATCAACCTCGTGCTGGAAGCCTGCGAGTTTTTCGAGATTCCCGAGCCCGAGGCGCGGGAGATGATCCGCACCACGGCGCAGCGTATTTCGGAGGGGTGGCGCGAAGCTCTCCGCCAGGTGGGCGTCTCTGGCGCGCTTGCCCGCGACTATGAGCCGGCATTCGTCAATGATCAGACGGCGACAGCGCTCGAAATCTAGTCATATCTGACGAGTTATAAAGCTTTATCTGTCAGATATGGCGATATGGCATGCAGTGCGCCGGGGGAGGTAGGTTTGGCTGCTGAGGTGGAATTGAACTGGCGTTCGGAATGGTGGCGTTGGGAAACCGCATATCCATGCACCCGGCACGACGATGAACAACCAGTTCACCGGACCAACCGCCTGGGAGGACTATCTCACCGCGCTGGAGAAGGCGACGCCGACCAATCGAGGCGATTGCCGTGACCTATTACTATGTCACGGACACCTATGAATCGGCCTATATCGAGCGGTTCGCAAACGCGGCCAACGGCATGACTAAGCACGAAATAGAGATGTGCGTGATTCAGGCAGAAGCGGTCGTTGCTGCAAAGTCGTGTAGCTAATTCTGCACGAATAGAGGGCGTTCCCCTTGATACATTATGCGATCCTGGCCGCCCATCCTGAACATATGGAGCTCGCAGCTCCGCACTCATACGACAGGCTGAAATATACTTTGTAATCACAGTCTATAGCCTGATATTTGCGTCGCCACATCACATCATAGCCTGAGTGAAGATCTTGAATATCAGACTGCGTTCTGATATCTGGTCACTGCAGGATCAGCTCACAAACTGAGAATTCTGGATGAAAAGCGATAGTCGAAAAAGGGGACGCCTCCGGCTAGATGAACGACTTGGGGCGCTTCAACCAATCGACCGGTTCAAGGCGCCGCCGAAAGGATGGGTGCGCGCACTGCGTGACGCGCTCGGGATGACGGGTGCACAGCTTGGCACCCGCATTGGCGTGCGACCCCAAACCGTAGAAGCCATAGAGAAGTCGGAAGCCGCCGGCACGATTCAGTTGAACACCTTGCGTCGCGCAGCCGAGGCGCTCGATTGCACGCTCGTCTACGCACTCGTTCCCAACAGCTCACTCGAGGCGGCTGTCGAGGCACGCGCGCGGAAAATCGCAACACGCGAGCTTCAGCGCGTCGCGCATACAATGCGGCTCGAAGCCCAGGGCACCGACGATGCAGCCTTCGAATCCCGCGTCCAGGCGTACATCCGCGACAGGCTCTCCGACCGCGACCTCTGGAACGCCCCATGACAGACCTGTTTCAGGAGCCTGAAGACGCGACACCCCTCGAACCCCATGAGCGTGAGGGACTCCTGCAGACATGGATTACGCACCGCCGTGATCTCAACGAAGCGGAGCAGGAGAATATCGTCGAGGGCGCGGCCTGGGCGCGGGGTCGCCGACGCGCGCCGCTTGAGCGAATGCTCAGCGAGGACTTCATGAGAACGCTGCACAAGCGGATGCTCGGTGACGTCTGGGAATGGGCCGGCGCCTTCCGAATGACGGAACGCCACATCGGCGTCCAAGCCTACCGCATCGGAATGGAGCTCGCGAGCCTATTGAGCGACGTTCGCTATTGGATCGAGCACCAGACATTTACGGCGGATGAGATTGCGATGAGGTTTCACCATCGTCTGGTCGCCATTCACCCTTTTCCAAACGGAAATGGCCGCCACGCCCGATTAGCAGCCGACCTTCTAATCGAACGCCTGGGTGGCGAACGTTTCAGTTGGGGCGGCGGAACTCTGGCTGATGTAGGCGAACTGCGAAACCGCTACGTCGCAGCCCTACGCGCAGCGGACAATCATGATCTCGCGCCACTGTTGGAATTTGCGCGGACTTGAGAGGTATGGCCTTTCGCGCATTGCTCGCCTTGAAAGGAACCGAACTGCGGACCCGTTAATTAAGGCTGCGGCGCTGGTCGTCCAGTGGCGGTGCGCTGCCTTGTCCGGCCAAGACAACCCCGAATGAACACCCATACCGTGGTGTCGATGTCTCATTCGTCTCGGCTAAGACACAGATAGTGGCGCGGACGCCACAACTGTCCGCTCAAGGCTGCGCGAACAAGTGCTTCAATTTGAGGCCCAATGTCGCCGCGCGGGCCAGCATCAGCACCATCATCCCGAGCCAGAGCCCGTGGTTGCCCCAGATCTGCTGGAAGATGTAGGCCGTCGCAAGGAAGACAAGCGTGGAGACAAACATGCTGTTGCGCAGTTCTCGAGTCCGGATTGCGCCGATGAACACACCGTCGAGCATATAGCTCGTCACCGAGATGAGCGGCAACACGACGACGTAGGGGAGGAAGTGAACGGCTGTACTGCGAACATCCTCCTGGTTGGTCAACAGCGAGATGATCGCGGGACCCGCGAGGGCATAACAAAGGGAGAACAACAACGCCACCAGACCTGACCACAGGAAGGCAGCCTTGATCACCCGTCGCAGCGCGTCTTTCCGACGGGCACCGATCACCGAGCCGACAAGGGTCTCGGTCGCATGGGCAAAGCCATCGAGGCCATAGGAGGTGATGCCGTGAAGGTTCAAGAGCACCGCATTGGCCGCCAGGATCGCATCGCCTTCTGCCGCGCCGCTTCGCGCAAACCAGCCGAAACACACGAGCAGGAAGAGGCTGCGCAGGAATATGTCGCGATTGACGGCAATCAGGCTTCTAAAAGCGGCGCCTTCCAGAAGCTCGCGCAGGACCAGCGGCGGACCTGCACTGAAGGGCCGGACGATCAGCAGACCGGCAATGAAGGCCATCCATTCGGCCATCGCAGTACCGGCGCCGATACCGGCGACGCCCCAGTCGAACACGAAGACCAGTGTCACGGTCGCGGCGAGGTTAATCACGTTCAGCGCGATCTGCAGCGCCAGCGAAATCATCACCCGCTGCCGGCCGAGCAGATACCCGAGCAGAACGAAGTTCCCGAGCGCGGCCGGTGCTGACCAGATTCGGGCCGACGCATAGGCCACCGCACTCTCGTAGACCGCCTGGCTGCCGCCGAGCAGCGTCAGCCCGATCTCGATGATGGGCGTCTGCAACACGATGATGATCGCGCCGGCGGCCGCGGCAATCAAAAGCGCCCGCAGAAGGTGCTTGCGCATCAGCGCGTCATCGTCTGCGCCTGAGGCCTGGGCAACGAGGCCGGTGGTCGCCATACGCAGGAAACTGAAACTCCAGAACAGGAAATTGAAAAGAACGCCGCTGAGCGCGACGCCGCCGAGATACCAGGAACCCGGAAGATGCCCCGCCACCATGGTGTCGACCAGCGACAACACCGGTTGCGCCAGATTGGCGAGGATGATCGGCAGCGCCAGCATGACCATGCGGCGGTTCCAGTTTTCCTGCAGCTCCGCAGGTGGCGAAATGTTCATCGCTTGCAGGGCTCCGCTTGAATGAAGCCCGCGATCGCATTGGTCTGCCTAGACATCATTCTCGCCCCTCTTTAATATTTCCCCATCGACTGCGCCCGGGCACAGTCAATCCTCACCCGTTCCCGTTTACCAATCCATGACGACCTTGCCGGAATTGCCCGAGCGCATGGCCTCGAAGCCGTCGGGGAAGTCGTCGATGCCGATGCGGTGGGTGATGACGGGCGAGAGGTCGAGCCCGCCCTGGACGAAGGCGATCATCTTGTACCAGGTCTCGAACATCTCGCGGCCATAGATGCCCTTGAGGTTGAGCATCTTGAAGATCACCTTGTTCCAGTCGATCTCGAATCCAGCAG
>NZ_MUNW01000053.1 GCF_002002725.1 Sinorhizobium sp. A49
ATAACGGCGATAGAGATAGTCGGGAAGGATGGTCAGCATCGAGCAGAGCAGGAATTCGAACATGGATCATGCCCTTCCGTCGGTCGAGGTCGAAACGACGCTGGTTTCGACAACGGGTGTCACCGGCGCGGCAACAGCGGGGTGAGCGGGCATGAGATGCCCATGGACGTCCAGCTCCGGCTCCGGCTCGCGGCCCGACATTTTCTCCAGCGAGCGCGCGATCGACTTCAACGGCGACCAGAAGTCGGGCAGATCAACCAGTGCCAAGAGCAGACCCGCGATCCAGAAGAGATGGTTGTGAGTGAACAGCGCGATCAGCGCCAGCACCGCCACGACCTCGAACTTCGCCTTGCTCCCTCCATGGGCCATCTGCTCCGGCAGAGCGTGCAGGCGCAGGTAGAAGGTGCCGATCATGAAGATCGCCAGCAACAGGAAAACCAGGACGACATTGAAGAGGATATCGCTCTGTCCGGGAGCGGTGATGAACATCGGTAGATGCTCTATCGCTTTCGGATGCATCAACTCCGCCATCTCCGTCTCCCCACGCAGATCAGATAATAAACACTATTTCAGACATTGAGCATACAATTGACGCTTGTAAAGCAAAGTCTTTACTTGCCATATCACCGATCACGTTTGGCACAACCTGCCGGATCCGGCCAAGGCCGTCGAAAGCGGCGTTCTCACCCCCCTCGACTTTACCGGCGTTCCGGTCCCGAATGGAAGTATGTAACTGTTACGTACTTGCTGCCGGTTCGCTCTTCTGTTCCAGTGTGATCGCAATGGAGTGGTGGTGCCACCGTGTGTTAAGCTTTCCGGGCAGGCAGGAGCGTCACAGACGGTCCCCAAGGATCGTCTCCGGCAGGGTATCGCCGTGCCGGTCGCGAGACTATCGTCGGTACATCCGGCTTTGGGATGACTTGTGCCTCTGAACCGTCCGAGGAAGCCTGTAACGAGCTGATACTTGGCTGCTTTGAGCCTGAAGATTTTAGATGGTGTGGAAGAAGACGCGTCTCGACGTTCAGCGTCGCATGATCGTCAAGGAACTTCGCCAAGACTGCCCGGCGTACGACCATTACGAACGTAAAAGCCGGAAGACGAGTTGGTCGATCCGCGGGTATACTACGGTATCTTACTCTGCCTTCACCGACGCCGAGCCTATCCTCTCAATGTTCAAACGCGCAAGGGAGTGACGAAATGAGCGAAGCAAAAGGGCCGAACCCCAATGCCCCCGTGCCAAGTGCATCAGATTTGCGGAAGCAGCTGTTGGAGAAGCAACTGGCCGAGATGGATCGTGAAGACGCGATCAGGGCGCGGCAGCGGGAGGAATATGCCAAGGTCACCGACGAATTCTTCAAGTCGCATGTCAGCGAAGAAGAGCGGGCAATTATCCGAAAGGTCGTCATGAGGGCAGTCGCCGATGGAAAGATGGAGGCGCTCGTCTACAGTTTTTCGTCGGATTTCTGCACCGACAGCGGTCGCGCGATCAACAACAGCCAACCGGATTGGCCTGAGACGCTGCAAGGCAAGGCAAAGGAATTGTACGACGGCTTCAAACTGAACCTGCAGCCGCAGGGCTACCGCTTGAAGGCGATGGTCATCAGTTTCCCGGGCGGCGTACCTGGCGACATCGGCTTCATCCTGAACTGGGAACAGCCTATCGCCTAGCACCAACCACAACAGTGCTCCCTCTCTAGCAGGCAACGTTTACCGGCAGCGCAATGCAGACGCAGATTTCCGATCAAGCACGATCAGCCGCGGGGGCGCGAGAATGGACGAAGACAGAACTCGCAATGACGAGCGCGTCGAGGAGACGAAAAGCACGCTCCCCGCGATCGAGACGCGGATCACGGATTTTGTCAGGCTGGGGATCGTCGGGCTTTTCGCCTATTGGTCGTTCACGCTCGTTGCGCCCTTTGCAATCATCGCAGTCTGGGCGAGCATTCTCACCGTCGCACTCTTTCCCGCCTATGCACGGCTTCGCGCCATGCTGGGCGGTCGTGGTCGGCTTGCCGCACTTCTCATTACCCTGATCAACCTGGCCATCATCATCGGTCCGCTTGCTGCCATCCTCTTCGGCTCGGCGGAGGCAGCGCAGGCGCTTTTCACAAAATTCGAGGCGGGCGGTATCGTTGTGCCATCGCCGGCCGAAAGCGTCCGCGACTGGCCGCTGATCGGCGAACGGGTTTATGCAAATTGGATGCTTGCCTCGAACAATCTCGACGCCCTGATCAAGCAACTCGAGCCGTCCCTTCTGCAAATGAGCGGGACCGCAGTCGGGCTTTTGGCAAGCATCGGCGCCGGCCTGTTGAGCTTTGTGGTGGCGGTGCTTGTTTCAGGCTTCCTGTTCCGGCCCGGCCCCCGTATCGCCGAGACGGTAAAGACGTTTGCAGAGCGCATTGCCGGCCAAAGGGGCCTCGGGTTCGTCAAGATGACGACCTCTACCATCAGAAACGTAGCGAGAGGGGTCATCGGGGTCGCACTCATCCAGGCATTCCTGTGCGCCATCGTGCTGCGTCTATTCGATGTACCGATGACCGGCCTGATTGCCTTTGCCGTCCTCATCCTCTGCATCGTCCAAATTGGCCCGGCGCCCGTGCTTCTGCCACTCATCATCTGGGGCTGGTTCAAGCTCGAAGTTGGCCCAGCGCTTATCCTCACGCTTCTGCTCGTGCCCATCGCATTGATCGACAACATCATGAAGCCGATTCTGGTGGCTCGTGGCCTGTCCACTCCAATGCTGGTTATCCTAATCGGCGTGCTTGGCGGCACGCTGTCCTACGGGCTTATAGGCCTGTTCCTTGGACCGATCGTGCTCAGCGTCTTTTATGATCTGCTGCTGGTCTGGCTGCGGGCCGGAGGCGAAGCGCAACAGCAGGAGCCCAAGGCATAACCTTGGGCCTCCTCCAGCCGAAGCCCCTCCATGAAAAGGCTCATGACTGCACGTCGAATACCTCGGGCACGTAGTTGCGAGGAGAGGCGTCCTCGACAAATCCGTCAGGTCTCTTCTGCCGTTTGCCGAGGTCCGGCTCTTTGAACTTGACCTTCTCATAGGGGATAGACTTCAGAATGTGACTGATGCAGTTGATGCGCGCGCGCTTCTTGTCGTCCGACGGCACGATCCACCAGGGTGCGTGCCGACTGTCCGTCATTCGGATCATCTCATCGTACGCCCGCGTGTAGTCCCACCAGCGTTGATAGGATTCGATATCCATCGGGCTTAGTTTCCATTGCCGCAGCGGGTCTTCGATCCTGCGACGGAAACGTCGTTCCTGCTCTTCCTCGCTGACTGTTAGAAAATACTTGAGCAGAGTCACGCCGCTTTCGACGATCGCAGTCTCGAAACGCGAGGCGAGTTCGAGGAACCTGCGCGCCTGTTTCTCGGTGCAGAATCCCATCACACGTTCGACGCCCGGTCTGTTGTACCAACTACGATCCAGAATGAGAATCTCGCCGGCAGCAGGCAAAAGGGCAATGTAACGCTGCATATACATCTGGGTTTTCTCACGATCCGTCGGCGCTGGCAACGCGACCACGCGAAAGACGCGCGGACTGACGTGTTCGGTGAGACGCCGGATGGTGCCACCCTTGCCGGCGGCATCCCGCCCCTCGAAGATGATCACAATCCGCGCGCCCGATTTTACCACCCAGGCCTGCAGATGCGCGAGCTCGACCTGCAGGTGCGCCAGCTCCTTTTCGTAACGTGCCGTCTTCTGCTTCTTGCTTTCGCCATTCTTGTGCATGGCCTTGTCGATCTTTTTGTCCATTGTTCATTCCTCCTGATGTTGAGTTCGCAAGCCTGCCGTGCCGGTCGTCTCCTGTGGAATCATTCTCGATTGCTCTGTCTCAAAGGCGCGAAGAGCGTCGTCGAGGTCATCGAAAACAAATGCCTTGCCGATCCCTTCGAGTACGCCGGCTCGTTCCAGCAGATCCCTGACTTCCGCGTGAAGCTCGGCGAGGACCAATGTCGTGCCCCGTCGGGCGAGATCATCGCGAACGCCGTCCAGCATGACGGCGGCAGTGCTGTCGATTTGAACGACAGCACTGGCGTCGAGCACGAACCAGCGGGTGTCCTCTGGCAGTTCGTCAACAATTGTTCGTATGCGCGACTGGACGTAGTCGGCATTGAAAAACAGCAGGCTGCCTTGAATCATGCAGACAGCAAACCCCGGCACGGGCCTGGCATCGGGCGTGCGGTGAAGCTTGTAGAAGCCATCACGTCCTTGACGTCTGCCAAGGAGCGCATCGCGTGGAAACATCATCTTGAGCAAAAGATAGGCCAAGGTGGCCGCGATGGCGATGACCACACCGTTCAGGACGCCCAAGCTGATTGCACCCCACATGGTGACAAGTGCGAAAACGAACTCCGCGCGGCTTACGCGCCAGATCTGGCGTAGTTCCCGGACGTCGATCAGGCTGATGGCAGCGGCAGCCAGGATTGCGCCGAGTGTCGGGGTTGGCAGTATGTTGAGCGCGCGACTGAGATACAGCAACGTCACCAGAAGGGCGGCTGCCGAGATAAGACCAGCCAATTGTGACTTGCCGCCCACCGACAAATTGATGGCGGTTCGCGAGTCGGACATGCTGACTGGGAACGCACCGAACACCGCCGCTGCCACATTGGCGGCACCCAGCCCCACAAGTTCCCGGTTTGCATCCACGTGCTCCCCGGTGCGTGTTGCAAAGCTGCGCGCGGCCACGATGCCCGAGCCGAAGCTAACGAGAAAGATCGCCGCTGCACCGAGCAGAACCTCGCCCAAGGGAAACACCGAAATCGACGGCATTGAAAGATGTGGGACGGTCGAGGGAATATCACCGACCACCGCGACGCCCATGCCCTTGAGATCGAGCACGGCCGACAGGACCACCGAAACGACAATTGCAATGACGGGGCCGGGTACCGGAAGGCGCAGCGCCGTCGCCATCTGCAACAGCAGGAACATCGCCCCCGCAAGTATGAGCGACGGCCAATGGATGTCCGCACTCTTTTGCAGGAGTTCGAGGAACGGCTGGAAAAGGCCATCGGCTTCGATGGAGACGCCTGTGAAACGGCCGATCTGACCGACAAGTATGGAAAGAGAAATGCCTGCGAAGAAGCCGACCAGAATTGGCCTGGACAGGAAAGTTGCAAGCACGCCGAGGCGTAAGAGACGCGCGGCGAGACAGCACCCGCCAACCGCCAGGGCCAACACAGCGGCGATAGCGGCACGATCATATGATGCGGCTGCCGGCATCGCGGCAATAACCGACGCCGTCGCGGCTGCAAGCACCGTCATGGTGCCGGCGTCAGGCCCGACGATCATTCGATGCGACGGCCCGAAGACGGCGTAAGCGACCGGGGCAGCGATGCTGGCATAAAGCCCGGTCTCGGGGGGCAAGCCGGCAATCGCCGGATAAGCAATGGCGCTGGGAAGCCCCACCGCCGCTATCGCCAACCCGGCCGAAATGTCGCTAGGGAACCAAGCGGCGCGGAAGCCACCGAACCCGGAGAAGACCGGCACGTGAAAGCGATTGCTCATTGCGCACTCCCTCACAGGTCAAACGATATGCATTCGAGCTACTGCGACCTATCGAGCCCGCGGGATTTTGCCGACGCGTCAAACATATCGCCCAACGCATGGGCGTGCTTGTAGCATCGTGTAGTATCGAGTGTTCCCGGACACATTCGTCATAGCAACCTCGCTAACCTACTGCTCAGCCACTGCTAAACCCGCCTCACGCAGGCCCTCGACGAATTTCGCCTGGTCGCTGGGACGGTAGACCCGCATGGCTATCTCACGGCGGATATCCCGCAGGAGTTCCGGCGCATTGGTGTGGAGCCATTTTAATTCCACGGCCGCTTCCTCGGCCTGCCCGGCCCGGCCAAGGATCGCGAGCAGGATCAGATGATAGATTGGATTCGCCTGCAAATTTGCGAGCCTCGCCCATCGTTCGGCCGCTCGATAGTCGCCTGAAATGTACGAACAGACCGCCAAGGCCGTTTCGAAGTAACCGAGGGGACCCGGATTTCGCTCGACAGCTGCGCCGACCAACTTGCAGCCTTCCGGCCATTGACCCGATAGGGCAAGGCGGAAGCCGTACTCACCGGCAAGCTCGGTATCGTTCGGATTGATGGTCATCGCGCGTGCACCGACCTTCAGTGCCGGTTCGATTTGCCCTCGGAAGAAAAGCCCGAGCATCTCTGCCTGCAGAGCCCGTACATTCTGCGGATCGAGTTCAACTGCCCGCGCGGCCGCCTCGACGGCACGATCGAGCGAGACCGGCGACGCCCGTTCGAAGCGGTAGCGAAAGCGAAGCTCGTCGATGTAGGTCAAGGAAAGAAGTGCCCACGCGGTCGCATAGTTCGGAAACCGCGCGACCGCCTTCTGCAAGCAAGTCTGGACGGAGGCGTGCGTTTGTGGATCGAGGTCTGCCCGATAACCGTAATAGGCAAGCGTGCAGGCATAGGCCTCCCAATCCTGAGGCGGTGATTGGGCCAGGCCCGTCGCATCTGCCTGGAAAATGATTCCGTAAGGTTGGGCCAATGCCGTTGCCACCGACCGAGCGACCTCCGCTTCAATTGTCAGGAGGTTGCCGACATCAAGAGCCTCGTCGTAATTGCTTGCCCAGATGATTGACTGATCGGACCGTTGAACCAGCCGAACGCCCAATCTCAATTTGGTGTCGTCGAGCCGCACGGTGCCTTGCAAGGCATAGGCAGGTGGCTTCGAACCAGGAGCGCTTATATCCGGCAGTACGGATCCGCGCTGCGCCACAACCACAATCTCTTTAAATTTGGCAATCTGAGCGATAACCTCATCCGTCAGCCCGCGGGCGATTGTGGATGAAAGCTGGCCACCGGACAGGTCCTCAAAAGGCTCGACCAACAGGCGCGGGATGTCCGGCCGTATTTTGGATTGCGTCAGTGCAGAACTTTCGACCTCAACCGCCGGCAAGGCCGTCAGCCTCGGCACGATGGCAACGATCAATGTGATCAACGCAAATACGGCAACGCCGAAGGTCACCCAGCGTGAATCGAGCCACAGCAGTCGCCGCTCGGCGCCAGGCTCACCGCCGCTGTCCGACTTTGTCGGGATGCGTCGGGCAAATGTGGGGACATATCCGCCCTTCGGCATCGATATGACGACCGGGTCCTCACGACCAGCGACCAGATAATAGCGTTCGAGCGCGCGGCGCACCCGCCCGGCCTCGATGCGTACGGCGGGATCGGCTTGCGCATCGAACGAAGCCTCTCTCCCGAAAACCTCTGTGGCGATCGTGTACGCCTTAATTCGCCCGGACCTGCCTGCGATCGCCTCTTCAATGACGTAGCCCAGAAATTTGCGGGCGCGTTCGGGCGTGTCGAACTCGGCACTGGACCTTATTCGATCGAGTTGCGCCCGTATCTCATCCGCACTCGGAATAGTTTCGGCTTCATCAGCGGCAGCCGGTCTGATGGCAAGCGTCATCTCCTCCCCCTGTGTCAGGTTGGGCAGGCAACCGCTACGGCTTCTCGTATGCTCCGGTAATTTACGTGCCCCAGGAAACAATATCACAATACAAGGATGTACACACGTATCGGGTCACCGCTTCAATCGGAGGACCGGGATGGACAAGAGTTCTCGCGCAGTAGAAGATTTGCAGGGTTTGGCGGCAGTGACACGCCGCTTTCCGTCACGATCGCTGGAAATCAGGAGGCTGCTGCTCAGGGACGAGAACTTTCGCGGGATCTGCGCCGACCTGGCGGCAGTCGAAGACGCCCTTGCGTGCGTTGACAGACTACCTCTCCATCTGCGTGACGAACGTCGAGCCGAGTTCGAAGGCATGATTGAAAGCCTGGCTTCAGAGATTGAGCAAAGCTTGCGATAGCTGCAAGGCCAAGCTGACCGGCCTACGGGAACGCGAGGACCGCAAATGACCAGCATCAGCGGCGGCATTACCGGCACCGGACCGTATTGGACACAGCCCCAGCCCATCTACCAGATTGAGCTGCATCCCTCGCTGCTTCGAGAGATCGAAGGGCGCAATGATAGCGGTGCATTCAAGGGCTACCTGGTGCAAATCTTCGACGACGTATCGTCCCCGCCGTCAGGGATTCTGGAAATCGCTCTGAACCCCAACGCAAAACGCGCTTGCGCAATCTATGAGGCCAAACGCTTGAGCCGGCCGCTGTCACGCCGATCATCGAACGCAGCGACAAAGCCAATCTGGTTTGAGGCAAGGACCCCGCAGCAGGCCGCAAACATTTTCTACCAGGCGATCGTCGACCAGGCTCATGACATCTAGCTTCGCTCGGTTTGAATGAGGCCGCAGACGCGCTCCATCTCTTTGTTTCCAGGCATTTCCCGAGGGAACCCCGCTTCGCACGTCTCCTGAAAATGCGCGCTATGCTGCGCCCGCCGCCCGTGACGGCAAGACTGTCGGAAACGCACTGACCGACCTTGAGACTTTCCGGAACGAATGGTGTCGACGTCCGGATGCTGCCCAAGGTCGGCCAGATCTACCGTGCAACCACACGACCTTCTAGCAATTATAGACACCTGTGGCACAACGTCGGGTCGTGCGCCGCGCGGCACCGGCCACGCTGACCGGGGTGAGCGGCCGGCCGACTTTGGCAACGGCATCCGAAGTGAAGGTTGGGATCGCCAGCATTGGCGCCTCCTTCGCCAGATCGCCGACACCAAGTAAGGCTGCCCAAACAAGACAGATGATTCCTGCGCGCTTAAGGACGGTCATTTCTTGTCTCCTACCATGAAGTTCTCTGGCAATTCACCCAGGCTGTGTTTGAGGTCGTTCACATCGATTTTTTCGGCATTCGTCGCATTCTTGAAGCCGAAATCACCGGGCGCAACGGCATCCCCGGATTTCCAATCCCTGATCTGGACGCTGTACTCAGGCCCGCCCTTCACCTGCCCGGAGGTTATGACCAGCCGGCAGGGGTAGGGCTGTGCACCGTGAGCGATCCAGATCTGGAAATCGACATCGTCCTTGCGGAAGGCGAGAGAATCGCACTCCGTGCCATTGATGACACCGCTTCCCAGGTCCTTGGAATCATACACCCCTTCCATCAACGCGTCATATGCGCCGGTCAACAACAGGTCGGCGGCCGGCAAGGGCAAATCATACTTGTCCTTCAGCTCGTCGATCAGATGATCGACCGTGCCTGGAATTTCGACCTGCGTATATTTGTTGAGGTTCTTGCCCAGGAGTGTCAGCGTCTTTCCATCGAAGAGCGCCTCGCTATCGACAAAACCGCCCGAACGGGTCGTGTGTACCTTGTCGGGCCGACTGAGGGTCACCGTCCCCGAGCTTGCCAGTCCGAGTTTCTGATCGCTGTTGGTAACGACCTGGAAATTGGAATCATAGGCGAACGACAGGGCATTCTGAGACGCCAGGTAGTCGGTCATGGCCTTGAGCAGTTTCTTGGCTTCGGCCGAGTCGGTGATCCGGACGAGCTCGACGCGACGGTTGAGAGCCCGGCCGTTGGCGGTTTCATTGCTGGCGATCGGCCGGGCCTGCCCAACGCCTCCCGCCGTCAGCCTGGCAGCATCGATGCCGCGCTCGACGAGAGCCGCCTTGATGACTTCTGCACGCTCGGTGGACAGGCGCAGGTTGGTCTCCTCATTCCCGCTGGAATCGGTATGGCCGACAATTCTCAGGCCCCATTCGGGGAAATTCTTGAGCGCGGTTGCGATGTCATCAAGAAGACCGTCCGCTCCAGGTCGCAGTGTCGCATTCGATATGGCGAAGCGCAAACCGTGAACGTCGTACTGTTCTCTTGTCTGCAGAGCCTGTTCCATCGCTTCTCTGCTGTATTGCCTGGGCGGATCCTGCATGGTCTGAGCGAAGCTGGGGGCGGCCGCCAGAAGGGCAATCGTCAGGAGCATTGGTCTGACCATCCCGCGGTGCCACGACGTGACCCCACCGGCTGTGTGCCCGCTCCCTTTGTTTCCCTTGTGTTCGTGCATCTTTGTGGATGTGCTGAGCATCGAATGAATCCTTCTCCCAAACGTGTGAATTTGACTATCGCGCACTGCCTGCCGGTTCGAACAACATCTACGTCTGACTGTAGATACCTCGTCGGATGTCTTGCGCCGACGCGAGCCGAGGCTGTGACTCGCGCAGCGAGAGCGGTTCGCATCCTTTTGCGAACCGCAGTTGGCAGATCTGCCTCATGCCGAAAGGAGTGGCTTACTTGCCTTTCAGCGCGTTGAACGTATCCACGTAGCCGCGTCCGACCGCGCGGACGCCGCGACCAATGTCGTCGTAAGCGTCGTCGGGAAGATTGGCGAAGGAAACGCGCACACTCCAGTTCGGCGCATCGAAGCCACCGCCATTGAGCAGTACGATCGAATGATCCTCCGCCAGCCGGTAGACCAGATCGAGCGGGTGCACATTCGCCTTCAGCCAGGTCACCATGTCCTCGCCGACATATTTGCGCAGCCAGAACTCGAAATCGATCGTTCCATAGTAGCCGGCAAAATTTGCATTCGGCTGCAGGTCGAGCGGTAGTCCCTCAAGCAGCATGTTGACCCGATCATGACAGATCGCCATGCACGCCTTCTGGTAAGCCTTGTCGGTGTCCATCAGCTCGCTGATGGAGAACAGGGTCATCATCACCTGTTGCGGCAGCGACAGCCCCGCGGTGTGATTGAGAGCGACGTCGCGGCTATCGGCAACGATACGGTCGATCATCTTCAGCTTGCGCGGCTCGAGCGTGATCGAGCGGTATCGATCGTCCAGCGCCTCCAGCTCCTTTGCCGGGAGCTTGGTCAAGAGATCGTCGAGAATGTTCTTCTCGTTGATGCCGATGACGCCGAGACGCCAGCCGGTGCAGCCGAAATACTTCGAATAGGAATAGACGCAGATGGTGTTGTAAGGCAGCTCGCACATCAGCGAGCGGAAATCCGGCACGAACGTCCCGTAGACGTCGTCGGTCAGAAGGATGAGGTCCGGCCGCTTGGTTTTGACAAGGTTGACCAGCTTTTTCATCGTCTGGGGATCGATTGCCATCGACGTCGGGTTGCCCGGATTGACGACGAAGAATGCCTTGATCTTCGGGTCCTCGAGCTTGCGGATCTCCTCGTCGGAATACTGGAAGCGGTGCTCCTGCGTCGCCCTGACATGGACGGCCTTGAACGCATAGTCCTCAAGTTCCGCAATCTCGATATAGGGCGTAAAGATCGGCGTTCCCATCGCGATCGTGTCACCCTTCTTGAGGATGCGATTGGCGATCAACGACTTGAAGATGTAGCACATCGCCGCGGTGCCGCCTTCCACGGCGTAGAGATCGAACTTGCCGACCGGCGCATTCGCGCCCATCGCCCACATCAGATATCGGTGCGCGACCTGCTCGGCATGCACCAGCATCCGGTCCGGAACGGGATAGTTGTCGCCGATGATTGAGTCCGTCAGTTCGAAAACGAAGGCGTCGGCATCGAAACCGAACATCTTGACGCCGTGCTCGACCATCCTCGACAGGAAGTCGGCGCCTGGGTCATCGGCATGCTTTGCCAGCCACGCGTCGAGGCGCGCGGCGATGCCCTTCATCTGGGGCATGCCGCCGAGGCCCGCAGCCGGGTTGTCCATGGTGCGCCGGCTTTCGGACAGGGCGAACTGACCGAAGAGGAAGAACCCCTCGCGCGGCGTGGTCGCGATCCAGTTCGGATTTCCTCGGCCGGCATTGAGCAGGGCATTCGTGGATTTCTGCGCGCTGCGCTTGGCAAGCTTCATGAGACCGTCCTTGATTTCGAACGGGCTCATCTTCTCGTATTCGCGATAGTCGATCTCTGGCATAACTCATTCCTCCCTGTGAACTGCAAGGTCCGCCGAAGCGGCCAAGTCGAAACAAAAGTGAACGAATGCACGATGATCATGTGGCACGGCCGGCAGCCTGCTGCCGGCAGATGCTTCAGAACTTTATTCTGGCGCCGCCCAGAACAGCGAAGCTATCCTGAAGATCGGCGGTCTCCTGGTCGAGGGAGTGGGTTCGTGCTCCGAGGTAGAGTTCCGTCTGCAGGTAGTCGAGGTTTTGGACGATCTGCGCCCCGAAGGAATCGCTCTTGCTGCCCTTGCCCGCAATGTCCTTGCCGAAATAGGCATCGACCGAAAACGCGGTCTTGCCGACATCGAAAATATCGGTCTGATAACCGACCTTCACGTAGCCATAATGTCCATCAACTGTCTCCTTGTCGGAATAGGCAGCTGCAAGGGTGAGGCTGAGGCCGGTATCCAGATGCAGGACGGAAACGGACGCGTCGTAAATCGAGTTGCCGTCCCCTGGCCTGGAAAAAGCAATCGCCGCACCAACCTTGAAGGCATCGTAGGTCTCGTCGTATCGAGCCGCCAGGTCCCACACGGTGACGTCGGTCGTTTCCGGCACGACCTGCGTGCCGACCGATGTCGCAAAGCTGAACCCACCGAACGAAGGCGTGTCGTACCGGACGCGGAGCTTGCGGCTGAGGCCGTCATAGTTGGTGAAGGCGTCCTTGACATGGACCGTTGAGAGCGTCCCGTCACTGTTGCGGAAAAACGGTCCACCGGCCATATCGGAAACCAGCGAATAGCCGACCACGCCCGTGCCGGACAGATCGACCTCAGCGGTCGTGTCCGATGCCATGCTGCCTTGGCCGAACCAGAACTTTCCGTATTCCTTCGAGTCGAGGTAAATTTCCGCCTTGCGCAGAAGGTCAGTCCCCCAATCAAAGTGATCCTCGTTCAACTGGTTCACATTGGTGGTTGAGTAGGGGTTCCATTCCCATTCGAGATTGGCACCGAATGACCAGCCCTTTTCCATGAGGGTGTAGATGCGGAATCCCGCGCGTGAGGACGAGTTGCCGTTGTCGACCGGAAAATAATTATCCGTTTGTCCGCCGTCATCGTAGATCAGCAGGCCCTTGTTGATCTGGCCGTAGAATTCGAAATAGGCATTGTCGTCGCCAAGGCGCAGCTTGGGGATCCAATGCTCCGGTGCCTTGCTGGCCTCGGCAGGTTGCGCCGCCGGTTTTACCGGCTCCTGCGCCGCCACTGGTCCTGCGACCGCCAGTGCAGCAATGAGAAGTGCAGGCGGAACAATGTATTGTGTCTGTCGCATCAAAGGCACCTTTCAGATCATTGGCGATTCGCATTGTTGATTCGCGGCCAGTATTCGCCACTTTACTGTGGAAGTCTGTTACGAATTCTAGCCCTATCGCAGCGTCGCCGCTGATTGATTGAAATTTCAGTCTTTCATCCGGCGACGATACCGACGATCACCGTTCCCCAGGTCGTGAGCAGGATATGGCCGATAGGGACCGCCGGCGTGTAGCCAAGGACGGCAACAGTGCTCCCCGACCTGTCCTGAACGGCCGCCATGCCGGCTGTCATGGTCTGCGCCCCGGCGAGCCCTCCCAGCAGCAGGATCGGGTTCATGCCAAGCACGTAGCGCCCGAAATACAGGCCAACAATCATTGGAACCATGGTGACGATTATGCCGCCGAACAGAAGCCCGATACCCGCTTCGGCGATGGCGGAAGCAAACACAGGTCCGGCATGAAGACCGGTCATGGCGACGAAGGCGGCAAGACCAAGCGATGTCATGAGCGACACCGCGGCATCCGGTATTCGGCCGAAGAGCGGGAAGCGTGTGCGCAGATGCCCGACCAGCAACCCTGCCAGGAGCGTGCCGACACTGGTGCTGAGCGAGATCCGCATGTCACCGATGGGAAACGTGACGAGAACGCCGACTAGTCCACCAAGGAATATCGCAAGACCGAGGACCAAAAAGTCTGTCGCAGTTGTCGGAGCGACCACGACGCCAATGCGCTTTGCGGCACTCGACACGATGGCCTCCGGCCCCACCAGGCGCAGAATGTCGCCGCGTTCCACCGTGATCCCTGGCGCGATGGGAATATCCTGGCCGCCACGGGTAATAGCGCGCAGATAGACGCTGCGTGTCCAATCCTCCTTGGCGACCTCTGCGATGCATCGTCCGTTGAGATCGGGGCTCGTCAGCAGCACATCGGAAACCGATACCGGGACATCGAGCAGTTCGCGGTCCTCGATCTCTTCGGCGCGCGGCCCAAGGACGCTGACCAGAACCTCCCTCGTCCCGGAGACCGCGACGATGTCACCGGACTTGATCACAACCTCCGGGGCGGCCTCGATGATCATGCCCCCCCGACGCAGGCGCTGAATGAAAAGTCTGTGCTCTGGAAATTTCGCCTCGGCGGCGGCTATCGACAAGCCGGCGACTGGCGCGCCGTCCGCTACCTCATAGGCGCGAATCTCGAACCTGTGCCAGGCGGAGGAGACGCCGGCCACCTTGCGGGTAATTCCGTACTCCTTTTCCAGCTTCAGCGCCTCGGCGACGAGGTCGATGCCAAGCAGCCTGGGGCCGGCGACACTGCAAAACAGAATGACGCCAACCGCGCCGAAGACGTAGCAAACAGCGTCTGCCACAGCGATGTGCGCGACAAACCGCGCGCGATCCGCCTCAGGCAGTGGCAGCGCATTGATCGCCTCTGTTGCCGTGCCCATCGCCGGGCTTTCGGTGAGGGCCCCGGAGAGAAGTCCCGCCGCAAAACCGGGATCGAGATCCAGGATCTTGGCAACCAAGACAGCCATAATCAGCCCGGTCACGCAGACGACGACTGAAAGCAGGACCGGCTTCATTCCGTCCCGCTTCAGCGCTTGCAGGAACTGTGGTCCGACCGAGTAGCCGATACCGAAGAGAAACAGCAGGAACAACAGCGATTTCGCCATTCCGGCAATCGGCACATGGGCGAACTGCCCGATCAGGATGCCCGCAAACAGCGAGCCGGTCACGGGCCCGAGGCTGAAGCCCCCGAACTTAAAACCTCCGATCAGATATCCGATGCTGATTGCAAGGAATACCGAAAGCTCCGGGTACTTGCTCAGGAATTGCTCGACCCAAACCATGTCCAGACTAGCTCCCCTATCCCCCCGATCCGAGGCGACGACGCCTTCATTGTCGGCCCCATACGCTCATGCATACCAGTAAGTCGCAGATGCCACCGCCGCGGACCGGACCGCGACCACCGACGGGATAGGCACTTCGACCCTCAAGCGCCCAGACATCCCGGGGCTAACGCGCCGCCGGTTTTCGCTTCGTCCTGGCGGCAACGGCGTCGGGCTTGACCAGTTTCAGTCCTCGCGCCTTCTCGTAGCCATGGATTTCTTTCACATCCAGTTTGCGCATGAAGTCGATCGTCTCCTGCGTCAGCACCTGCCCTGGCACCATGATCGGGAATCCGGGCGGATAGGGAATGACGAAGTTGGCGGAGACCATGTCCGGTCCTTCCTTCAGCCGCCGGTCGCATTCGGCGCCGATAAGCGGCACGTATTCGCATACCGAGGCGT
>NZ_MUNW01000060.1 GCF_002002725.1 Sinorhizobium sp. A49
GTCCGCTGCTGCTTTCGGTGCGTTCCGGCGCGCGCGCCTCGATGCCGGGGATGATGGATACTGTTCTCAATCTCGGCCTCAACGATCAGTCGGTGCATGCGCTCGGTCACGACGCCGGCGACGCGCGTTTTGCCTGGGACAGCTACCGCCGCTTCATCCAGATGTATGGCGATGTCGTCATGGGCGTAGACCATGATGTTTTCGAAGAGATCCTCGAAGACGAGAAGGCCCGCCTCGGCCACGAGCAGGATACCGAGCTTTCCGCGGTCGAATGGCAGCATGTCATCAGCCGCTACAAGGAAGCGATCGAGGAAGCCCTCGGTGAGCCGTTTCCGCAGGATCCGGAAATCCAGCTCTGGGGCGCCATCGGCGCCGTGTTCTCCAGCTGGATGAACCCGCGCGCCATCACCTACCGTCATCTGCACAGCATCCCCGCGGCCTGGGGCACGGCCGTCAACGTCCAGGCGATGGTCTTCGGCAATCTCGGCAATTCGTCGGCGACCGGTGTCGCCTTTACCCGCAATCCGTCGACCGGCGAGAACGAGCTTTACGGCGAGTTCCTCGTCAATGCTCAAGGGGAAGATGTCGTTGCCGGCATCCGCACGCCTCAGAACATCACCGAGGCTGCCCGTATTGCCTCCGGCTCCGACAAGCCGTCGCTGGAAAAGCTGATGCCGGAGGCCTTCGCCGAGTTCCGCGCCATCTGCGACAAGCTCGAGCGCCACTATCGCGACATGCAGGACCTCGAATTCACCATCGAGCGCGGTACGCTCTGGATGCTGCAGACGCGCTCCGGCAAGCGCACGGCCAAGGCCGCGCTCAAGATTGCCGTCGATATGGCCGAGGAGGGGATGATCTCGAAGAACGAAGCGGTCGCTCGCATCGATCCCGCCTCGCTCGACCAATTGCTGCACCCGACGATCGATCCGCACGCGCGCCGCGATATCATCGGCTCCGGCCTGCCGGCGTCGCCGGGGGCGGCGACAGGCGAGATGGTCTTCACCTCGGAAGAGGCCGTTCAGGCCGACAAGGAGGGCCGCAAGGTCATCCTCGTGCGCATCGAGACCAGCCCGGAAGACATTCACGGCATGCACGCCGCCGAAGGCATTTTGACCACTCGTGGCGGCATGACCAGCCATGCCGCGGTAGTGGCGCGCGGCATGGGCACGCCGTGCGTTTCCGGCGCCGGCGGCATCCGCGTCGATCTGCGCAACGAATTGCTGATCACCCCGAGCGTGACGCTGAAGAAGGGCGACATCATCACCATCGACGGCTCGTCCGGCCAGGTGCTGAAAGGCGCGATCGCCATGCTTCAGCCCGAGCTTTCGGGCGATTTTGGTAAGATCATGGCCTGGGCCGACGCCAGCCGTCGCATGACCGTGCGCACCAATGCCGAGACGCCGGCCGATGCGCGCGCCGCGCGCTCCTTCGGCGCCGAGGGCATCGGCCTGTGCCGCACCGAGCACATGTTTTTCGAAGACGGGCGCATCAACGTCATGCGTGAAATGATCCTGGCGGAAGACGAGGCTGGTCGACGCCTCGCGCTTGCCAAGCTCCTGCCGATGCAGCGATCGGACTTCGTCGAGCTGTTTTCCATCATGCACGGTCTGCCGGTGACGATCCGCCTGCTCGACCCGCCGCTGCACGAATTCTTGCCGAAGACGGATGTAGAGATCGCCGATGTCGCCGGCGTCCTGTCGCTCGATCCGTCAGCCCTGCGCCAGCGCGTCGACCAGCTGCACGAGTTCAATCCGATGCTCGGCCATCGTGGTTGCCGCCTCGCCATCTCCTATCCGGAGATCGCCGAAATGCAGGCCCGAGCCATTTTCGAGGCAGCGGTCGTAGCCGCACGCGAAACCGGTGCTCCCGTCGTGCCTGAAATCATGGTGCCGCTCGTCGGCCTGCGCGCCGAACTCGACTACGTTAAGGAGCGCATCGATGCGGTGGCAAAGGCGGTGATCGGCGAAGCCGGCATCGACATCGACTATCTGGTCGGCACGATGATCGAGCTGCCGCGTGCGGCACTTCGCGCGCATGTGATTGCCGAAGCGGCCGATTTCTTCTCGTTCGGCACCAACGACCTGACCCAGACGACCTTCGGCATTTCGCGCGACGACGCCTCGCAATTCCTGGCGACCTATCAGCAGAAGGGCATCATCGAGCAGGACCCGTTCGTCTCGCTCGATTTCGACGGGGTCGGCGAACTGATCCAGATTGCCGCCGAGCGCGGACGGCGGACCAAGAACGGCCTGAAGCTCGGCATCTGCGGCGAGCACGGCGGCGATCCGGCCTCGATCCGTTTCTGCGAAGAAACGGGCCTTGACTACGTCTCCTGTTCGCCCTTCCGCGTTCCGATCGCCCGGCTGGCAGCCGCCCAGGCGGCAATCAACGGCAAGGCGTGAGGCACCAAGGCGGCAACGGCTCGCGCTGTTGCCGTCGTGCAACGAGAAGACGTCTTCAGTATTGTCTCGGCATTTCCTGGTTGCAAAGTGCGGGCCAGCGGTTCATGACGCACACCGTTCGCACGGCATATTGTTGGGCGGGCAGGTGTCGGTCATGCATGACATGGCCGTTTGTTCAGAACGGGAGCGGAAAATGACGCAGAGCATTTCCTTACGCCCCTTGGGGCTTCGTGGCTGATCAGCGTTGATACGCTGGTGAGACCCGTCCTGCCGGCCATCACGCCGGTTGCTTGACCCTGTTCTGGAATTATTTTCATGGGCACTCATCTTGGGGACACCGTCCCCGAGGGCGGCACGCGCAATGCGACCGTCACACATTATTTCACCGCCGGCAGCTGGATAGAAGGCGCGGCAATTCACCAACTGCGAGAGGTTTCGGCGCTCGCGGGCATGATTTCCGTCGCCGGTTTTCCGGATCTTCATCCGGGCAAATACGGGCCGGTCGGCATGGTCGCTCTTTGTGAGCGGCTTTACCCGCAATTGATCGGCAACGATATCGGTTGCGGCATGTCGTTCTTCGAGCTTTCCCTGCCGCTGCGCAAGTTCAAGGTCGAAAAGGCGGCCGAACAGTTGCGCGGCATGGAGCAGATCGATCCGGGCGACCTGGCCGGACGGCTCGCGGGACATGATCTCTCACCAGATATGTGCCCCCATTCGCTCGGCACGATCGGCGGAGGCAATCATTTCTGCGAGATACAGGCTGTCGACGACATGCTGAGTGAAGATGCTGGAGGCCTCGTTGATCGTCAGAAGCTTTATCTGCTGGTTCATTCCGGTTCGCGTTCGGTTGGCGCCGATCTCTTCGGTCAAACGCTCGATGCAGCCACACCGCTGCGCGACGGTATGGCTGCAGATTCGCTGGCCACCAGGCAGTGGCTGGCAAGAAGCGCCGACTGCGTGTGGTGGGCGTCGCTCAACAGGCAGATGGTCGCCGAGCGTGCGGCCCAGGCGTTGCGTGCCGACGTGACGCTTGTTGCCGACGTGCCGCACAATCTGGTGCGAAGCACATCGGCCGGCTTTCTGCACTACAAGGGTGCGGCGGCCATCGGCGAAGGCACCGTTGCACCGATCGCCGGCTCGCGCGCAACGAGAAGTTATCTCGTGCGGGCCTTGGCCGGCGCAGAGGCGTCCCATTGGGGCATTTCGCACGGCGCCGGGCGCAAGTATGACCGGAAGGCCATGCATGGCCGCGCCGGTGCGCACCGATCCGAGCGTGATGCTCTTCGTCTCAACGGCTGGGGCGGCGTTGCCATCTGTGACGATCGCGACCTGCTGATCGAGGAGGCCGCGAGTGCCTACAAGGATGCCGCGAAAGTCGTCGGCGATCTCCAGGCATTCGGGCTCGTAGAACCGCTCGCCGCCATGAAGCCGCTGGTGACCTACAAGAACGTCCAGCGGCAGGCGATCGACCGGGACAAGGCAAAACGGGAGCGGATGACGATGAGGAGGATGCGCCGTGGGTGAGGTGATGCTCTTTCTGACTGCGGGCAACGGTCCAGTCGAGTGCCGCATCGCCCTTGCCGCGCTCATCGACATTCTTTCCAGGGAAGCAAAGACGAGCGGTTGCAGCTTCGAGGAGACCCGTGGCGGTCAACCCGATGCGTTCGGTCCGAAGTCGGCCGTGGTGACGCTGTCTGGTGAAAAGGCGGAGGAAATGGCCGGGGCCTATTGCGGCACGGTCCGGTTTGTCTTCAAGAGCCCGGTGCGCAAGGGCCACCAACGTCAGAACTGGTTTGTCGGCGTTCGGCGCCTCGAACCTTGCGCCGATGCGGCCGTGGTGCCGACGATCGAGCACAAGGACTTGCGCTTCGAGACGTTGCGGGCCGGTGGACCTGGTGGCCAGCATCAAAACACCACCGACAGCGCGGTCAAGGCGACGCATGTGCCGAGCGGCATCACCGTTGTCTGCCGGGAGGAGCGATCGCAGCATCGCAACAAGGCGACCGCAATCCGCCGGCTTCAGAGCATTCTGGAACTCATCGCCGCCGATCACGAAGAGCAGGAAAAAGCAGCCTTGTTCGTCGCCAGCAAACAGTTGGAGCGTGGCAATGCGGTGAAGACGTTCCGGCTCTAGAGCGCTTCATCTCTAAACGGAAGCAATTCTGTTGGCTCAAAACGGCCGCTCCACACGAAGGATGGCGCTGAGCGATGTCGATCCATCGAGCAGGCCATCCGACACAGTGGGCGGCCGTTTTCAGCCAACCCGAAGGGCCGGATGAATTTTGGCCATTGCCGGCGGTGGCCGTCTCGACCGCAGCGTCAGCTGCGCTCTTCGCCAACCGCCTTGGTCCTGGCCGAAATTCCTTCCGGCAGAATGCCTCCGTTTAAAGATGAAGCGCTCTAGCCGTGCGATTGCGCGGCCCGGGCGCCGAGCGTCCGGGGCGCGCGTCTGCAGCTATCGACATGCGGCCGCCGCAGTTCAGTTCGCCTGCACGATCACCGGGCGCGCGATGACGACCGGGCGGTTCCAGCCCCACATCATCGCATCGTTGTTGTAGCGGAAGGCGCGCGACTCGGCGCGGCGGTCAAGCTCGATGCGCTGCAGGCAGGTGGCAAATGCGTCTGTTCCTCGACGGAAGCCGTAGGAGGCGCAGGTATTGCCATCGGCGGCGCGCCGCTCCTCCGGGGTCATCGTCTGGCAGGCCGCAAGCAAAAGCCCGACGGCGCAAAGGGTCAGCAGTTTGGTCTTCATCGTATTCATGCCTCCTGAGCGGATGCAGATCGGCTTGGCGAAAGACCGTCTTTGCTTGTGCCCCAACCTCATCCTTGTCAGGAGGTCGGACACGCCGCATCGCTCAGCTCTTTACCGCCGCCTGCAGGACAGAGCTCTGCCGCATGGCGGGCTGTCGTGTCCACCCTGATTTTTTCGGGTATTGCCATGAAGACCGGCAGGGCGGATCGTGCAATCGCCGGCCGAGGGGTCGCCGCAACGCTAGGCCAAACGCCGTCGTTCAGGCATGCGCGCGCCACAAGGCTTTTGTATTCACGATTCAATCGCATGGAAGCATGATGGGCCTGCCGGCGGGCAGCCGTCAATCCGTTTCCGTACGCCTCGGTGTTTACATCCGCTCGAGCACGCCGACAAAGGATTCGGCAAAGCTTTTCAGGTCCTGGGTGTTCTCGTCGGGATGCTCAAGCCGGATCGTCGAGCCTTCTTCCTCGAGGCAGACGAACAGGATCGGCGAGGTATCGCCCTCGGTCTCGCCGAGGCGCAGGACGGCGATGCTCAGGCAGTCCTCGATCAGGCCGGAAGCCGGCAAGGCAAAGAGAAACTCGCCGCCGACATTGTCGGCGACCGTCCGGATGAAAGCGGTGAAATCATCCTTGCTGCCGGAGAAACCGTCGAGGGAAAGCTCAAGCTCCAGCAGCGCCATTGGTATACCGGTGTCAGCCGGTGGGGGCGGTGCTGCGTGGGTGGCAGTTGCCACGGCTGCTTGCGATGCGACCATGATGTCTCTCCGTCTTGCCGTGCTGGATCACTTCCCAGACGACGGCCATTGCCTCCGGTTGACTGTTCCCTGCGGCCTTTGCCGCCGTGCGGGCATATTCCTAATGTCTGATAGGTGGTTAACGAGAATGGCGATTTTGCGGCAAGGCTCCCGGCGCGCCCACCCCATGCCTCCATCTCGATTCTATTGCCTGTTTTCACGGCCCCGGCCATGGTCTAAGAATGCGGATCTGTTTCGATGCAGGGGATTGATTCCGTTACATGATGGTCCGGTACGAGCGCCCCTATTCCCATGCCGCCCATTGGGCGCGCCGCTTTGCCCGCATCGCCTTTGCGATCTTCGTCCTGTCCTTGGCTGCGCACCGGTTCGGCCCGTTGACGACACCGCACTTCCTCGGCCTGGTCGGCCTTTCCGGTGCTTTCGCTCTGCTTGGCGTCCTGCTTGCCGTAGTCGGGCTCGCGCGGCTTTGGCAGGTCGCCGCGATCGGCGGGCTCGCCTCGGCTTCGGCCCTTGTCTATGCCGCGCCGACCCTCGGTTTTATCGGCTTTGGCGTAGCGCACTACCTGAGCCGGCCAGCGATCTATGATGTCAGCACCGATACGGTGACGCCGCCACCCTGGCTGAAAGTACCGCAGACGGAGGAAAGCTGGTTGAAGCGCAAGCCGGCCGTCACTCCCGAAGATCGTGAAGCGCAGATCGTCGCCTATCCCGGCCTGACCGGGAGACGGTATGACGGCGCGCTCGACCGCGTGTTCCAGGGTGTGCGCAATGTTGTCGAGAAAACGCGCGTCGGCATCACGCAGGAACTCGGCGTCGAAAATACCCGCGCCGACCTCGAGGATCTGGCCGTCCGGCCAAATGCCGGGGCGGACGCCTCTGTCGAGCCGGAGAATGTCCCCGTGCCGGAATCGCGGCCGGAAATCGCGCTCGAAGGCGCCATTCCGGGACGGCGCTCCAGCGATGTCGTGCTTCAGGGCGAGTGGCGTACACTGATTGCCGGTTTTCGTTTCGACGTGCTGATCCGACTGCGCGAAGAGGCGGAGACGACCTTCGTCGACCTGCGTGTCGCGTCCCGCTACGGTCAACACGACCTCGGCATCGGCGCCGCCTTCGCCGACCAGTTCTTGCGGGCTCTCGATGCCGAGCTGCTTGGCATTGCCGGCGATTGATCAGGAGAGGACCGGCCGAACGCCTCAGTCGTGCACGAGGGCGCCGACATTATCGGATTTGCGAAGCGTTTCCCTCGCGATCGGCGCTGTCGGCTCGTCCGCGGGCTTGAGCCAGCCGCGATAGCGCACGATCAAGCCGGTCAAGGGGCTTTCGACTTCGACATTGAAGTGAAACAGACCGTCGCGATCCTCCTCGTACGTCCGACCGCCCGGCGCCAGAAACAGCGGGAGCGGGAGGCCGAGAACGGACCAGCCGCGAACCTTGAGGTGCAGGCGGTTTTCTTCAGGCGCCAAGCTGCACAGGATACGAAACGGCCCGAAATTCTCGGCAAGCAATCGTTCTTTCCGATCTTCCGCTTTCTGCTGGGAGCTGCGCAGAACCTTATCGCCGAAGCGCCGGGTCCACACCTCGCGACCATCGGTGCATGCAAAGCGGATCTCGACCGGCACACCCTGCGCCGCGGTGGGAAAGCCGGCGAGGAAGGCTGCGAGACGCGCCAGTGGCCACCGGCCACGCTCGACGACCGCGCATCCCCTGAAGGTCGCGGTTCCCTCCGACATCTCATGCAAGGCGCGGATCGCCTCGGGCAGGCGATCCCATCGTGGGCCAAGCACCTGTCGGTAGAGGCTTTGGTGATCGACCAAACGTTGCGTCATGCGATGAAGCGTCCACGCTCTTCCGCTGTCGGCACCATGCAGGTCTGGCGGCGGCCGGCGATCCGGTAACGGTTTCTCGCAACGAGATCGTAAAGCGGATCGCGAAGGGCGGCCGGTAGGATACGGCAGATGTTTACCAGCGACCACGGCAGGCCAAGACCTGCAAGCGTGCGGATCGATCCGTCGGACTTGAAGCGCGCGATGCCGTTCTCGATCAGGATATTGCTCTCATAGTTGTGGTCATCGAGGCCGTAATGCCGGTAGAGCGCCCGGCCGAGCGTCGACTGCGCCGTCAGGTAGCGATAACGCGCCCGGTGGTCATGGCGCAGCATGAAGCGTACCCAGCCCGAGCAGAAGATGCATTCGCCGTCAAAGACGATCACCGGGCGGTCGTCGGGAAAGTCCGGCACCGACGGATCGTTGCGGTAGCCGTGGGGTTGCTGCCGCATCGTCAGACGGCCCCTCCGGGCGCCAGCCGGTAGTCGCCAAAAAGGGAGGGCGGCCCGTCGGTATCGACGCGCCCCTGTTCGACGAGGTCTTCGAGATGCGCCAGCACGGAGAGGGCGGCCGCGCCGTGCAATCGGATGTCGGTGGAGGCATAGATCACCTTGACCATATCCGCGATCTTGCCGTCGCCGGCGCGCACGCGCTCCAGCACCGCACGTTCGCGCATCCGGCGGTGGGCGCGCAGCCCCCTCAGGAACGAGGCCGGTTCGATGACGGGGCCGCCATGGCCCGGCAAATAGAGCCGATCGTCGCGCGCAAGCAGTTTTTCCAGCGACGCCATGTAGTCCGCCATGGCGCCGTCCGGTGGCGCGACGATCGTCGTCGCCCAGGCCATGACGTGATCGGCAGAAAACACCGTGCCGGTACCCTCGAGCGCAAAGGCCATGTGGTTGGCGGTGTGGCCGGGGGTGGCAAGCCCCGTCAGCGTCCAGCCGTCGCCTTCAATCCGCCCGCCATCGGCAAGAACGACGTCGGGTGAAAACGTCATGTCGGAGCTCTCGGCAAAGGGGTTGACCTCGCCTTCATGTAGAGGGCGGGCGGCGCGATGCGGCCCTTCGCCGACGATGCTCGCCCCTGTCGCAGCCTTCAGCCGCCCAGCCAGCGGCGAGTGGTCGCGATGGGTGTGGCTGACGGCGATGTGGGTGACCTCGCGTCCCTTGAGCGCCGCCATCAGCGCCTGGAAATGCGCCTCGTCGTCCGGCCCGGGATCGATCACGACCACCGAGCGGTCGCCGACGATATAGCTGTTGGTGCCGTGAAAAGTGAAAGGCCCAGGATTGTTGACGGTGATGCGCTGCACCCCGTCGGCAACGGTCACAGCCTCACCATGCGCCGGCTTGAAGTCGAGATCGAAGTCGGGGCCTTGCATGCGTCTTTTCCTGGTCTTCACTTGTATTCGATCTCGATGAAGGCCATCGGTTCGCTGCCGGCATTGACGACATTGTGCGCCATGCCGGCCTCGCGGCGGTAGGCCGCGCCCTTGGCGATATCCACCCGGCGGCTGCCGCCTTCCTCCTCCAGCAGGAACTGGCAATCGGTCATCGGCACGACCACGTAGCCGAGGCCATGGACATGGTGGCCGGTATCCGCGCCGGGCTCGAAGTCCCACCGGGTAATGCGCACCACCGCGTCATCGACAAGAATGCTGGGTACGGCGGGCGGGCGGGCGCGAAACTGGCTCATAGAGG
>NZ_MUNW01000047.1 GCF_002002725.1 Sinorhizobium sp. A49
TTCTGGCGGGGTGGCTGCACCCGTTCCCATTCCGAACACGGCCGTGAAACGCCCCAGCGCCGATGGTACTTCGTCTTAAGACGCGGGAGAGTAGGTCGCTGCCAGGTCTGCAAAACGCAAGATAAAAAAACCGAAATCAAAACGATCTTCTTCTCTTCATCCCTCGGCCCAGCCGAACACGGGCCGCCCTCAAGCGGCCCTTTTGTTTTGCTAGGCTAAGATCGAGACAGACAACGGGATTTTGCCAAAGCAAAACCCGGACCGAAGGAAAGCATAACCGCTAAAGCGGTTACGCAACCGCGATAAACCGCTTAGCGGTTTACGCTTGGCGCGGGGTGGAGCAGCCCGGTAGCTCGTCAGGCTCATAACCTGAAGGCCGCAGGTTCAAATCCTGCCCCCGCAACCAAATCAAAAAAAGCCCGCATGGTGAAAACCGGCGGGCTTTTTGTCGTTCCGGAGCCAGGCAAATGCGAAACAAAAACCGCAAGAAAAACAAAATCCAGAAAAACCCGTGGCGCGCGAAATATGAGATGTGTTTGCTTGCGGCGAGGCGTGCGATGGGATGGTGATCGGCCGAACGTGGAGGCCGCCAAGCCCCGCGCGGGCTCAACTCCACCGCCTGAAACTCCCCGGATCGCAAAGCGGTGCGCAACCGGCTCCATTAAGCCCGATGGGTCCGTGGAACTGAAATAGTCAACCGAAAGCGTCCGATGCTCACGGGCGACGAGCAGAGGCTGTTTGCCAAACGTTTCGCCGCGGCCGGTGCGTATCACCAGATTCAGTTGTAAATACAGGCTCGCGTGATCGACGCGCCTCGCATCACTGTCTCGTCGAACAACGCGGATTTCGCTACTCAAGATATGTTACAACGAGCCGGTGTGGAAAACTCTGTCAAAAAAGCCTTTATCTTTCAGTGGTATGCCGCAATTGGTCCAATCGGATTAATCCTGATTTTCTCATGACATGATGCATCTTCGAGCCTAGTATGCACCCCTTAGAGGTTGCAAACATCCTGGGGGTTGACCTGTGTCCATCAGTTCAGGAGCGGTGCGCCGCAAAGCGCGCAATGCACCGACCGGCATCGTCATAGAACCGCACACGCTTGCCCGTACCGCCATCGTCACGCTGCTCGAGCGCGAACTCGCGGGGTGGAACTTCATCGATATGATCTCGACTGCGAGTTTGGACAAGGCTCTCGGCATGGACGTGCGTTTGATCACGCTCGATCTGGCGGGGAGGGGCGTCAGAAGCAGCAGCTTGCTCGACGATCTGGCCGCCGTGGCCGCGCGCTTTCCCGAAGCGCCGATAGCCTTGCTGTCGGATACGGACGATATATCGATCGCGACACAGGCGCTGCAGATGGGGATTCGCGGCTTCTTCACCACCGCGCTGCCCATCGAGATTGCGCTTGCCGGTTTGAGGCTGGTGCTTGCCGGCGGCGTGTTCTGTCCGCATCCGCTGGGTGCGTTCGCCGACGACCCGGCGTTGCATGTGGTGCCGGAGGACGCGCAGCGCGAGCCCAAGCGGCTGCGCCACGACGATCTTATCCTGGCCGATTTCACGCCACGCGAGGCTGATGTGCTGGCCGAATTGCAGTGCGGCTCGTCGAACAAAGTCATCGCCGGCAAGCTCAATCTGTCGGGCCATACCGTGAAGATGCATCTCCAGCACATCATGCGCAAGCTGCAGGTGCAGAACCGCACGGAGGTGGTCGCACGGCTCGGAGGCAGACCGTCGCCCGGCGATGGAGCGGCGGTCACGTAGCCGCCGCTATTTCGACGTTTTCTCCAGCATCTCGCTCAGTGTCGCGGCCGTCAGCATGGCCTCGGCCAGGAGCTTCTTCAGCTTTTGGTTCTCCTGTTCCAGGGCCCTTATGCGCTTGACATCGAAGCCAACGGTTCGAAGCTGCGAGGATTGCCAGCGGTAAAAGGTCGGTTCGCTGACACCATAGCGCTGGCAAACATCTGCCACCGTCGCGCCGGCCTGATGCTCCCTGAGGATGTCCATGATCTCGTCGTCATCGAATTTTCGCTTGCCCATCATGGTGTCCTTCAGTGGAACCAAGCCAGGGATGCAAGGGGCATGGGGCGGCAACGGAGCACGTACCTCCATTCGCGTCGCGCACAGAGCAGCCGGCTACAGCATGTTTCAGTCCTCACGAAATGCCCTGTTGAAACTGTCCAACAGCGGCCTCAACGCATAGAGGGCGACGCTGTTCGTGCCCGTTTCGATCAGCGTCTGGGCCGGCATGCCGGGCACCAGCTCGACTTCGTTCATCTTCGCCAACCGCTCATCGACCACATGGATCGTCGCGGCATAGTAGGATTGCCCGGTTTGCTTGTCGACCAGACGATCCGCCGAGACATATTCGACCTTTCCCTTCAGAAGCGGTACCCGGTGTTGATTGTAAGGCAGCAGATGGACCTGCGCCTCGAGACCGGGATGCACCAGATTGATGTCCTCGGGTCGCACTCTGGCCGAGACGATCAGGCGTCCTTTGCGCGGGACGAGGTCGACAAGCGGTTCGCCGGCGCCGATAACACCACCGCTGGTATGGATGCGCAAATCCATGATCACACCGTCTTCCGGCGCCCGGATCTCGGTTCTGGCCAATTGGTCGTCGATCGCCCGCAACCTTTCGCTCAGCTGCAGGATCTGGGTTTCCGTTTCGCGCATGGCCTGGGCGACTTCGTTCAGCCGATCGCTTCGAAGTTTGACGAGATAGGCCTGGGCTTCGCTGATCACCTGGTCGGCGCGGGAGATCTGCGCCGAGATTTCGCCCAGACGCCCGCTGATATCCGCCTTTTCCCGTTGCAGGTTGAGAACGCGGCTTTTCTTTTCCAGGCCCTTGGCCGTCAGCGTCGTGACGCTCTCAAGCTCCTGCCTTGAAATTTCGACCCGTTCGCTCAGCGCTGACTTCTGCGCGATAAGGCCGACGACTTCCTGCTGCACCTGTTTCATTCTTTCTTGCGTGATCGCGATCTCCGACCGCATGACCTGGCGACGGGTCTCGAAGATCCGCTGCTGACCGGTGACGATCGCCCTGATCGCCGGATTGCCGACCATCACGGCCAGCATATCGGGCGGGTAGGTTATGCTGTCCGCGTCATCCTGCTCGGCAAGCAGGCGCGCGCGTCTGGCATCCGCATCCCACAGCTGTCCCCGGAGGCTGTCGCGCTCCGAGCGGAATTTGGTATCGTCCAGTTCGATCAGCACCTGGCCGGCGGTGACGGTGTCGCCATTCTTGACGCGGATCTGCCGGATGATGCCGCCTTCGAGATGCTGAATGGTCTTGCGGCTGTTTTCCGGTTCGACGACGCCTGAGGCGATCGCCGCGCTGCTGAGTGGCGCCAGTGCCGACCAAGTGCCAAGGCCGATGACGAAGAAGCCGATCAGCAGATTGCCGGTCCAGGCGACGGAACGCAGCCGTGACATCGGCGAGGCGGCCGCGAGTTCGATCGGGCTGATGCCGTCCTGCGGCAAATAGGTCAGCAGTTTTCCGATCGGGCCCTGCGGCTTTATCGTGCGGTGGGCTGCATCGGCAGCGCCAATGATCCGTGCTGGAGGCGGTTCGATCTGAACGAGATGCATCGTGTCGCCCTCCTCCTACGTTCCGGTTCGCGCGGGAGGCTGAAGATGCGCCTCGAAGATCTGTTCGCTGTCTCCGAAGGCATCGACCGTGCCATTGCGCAGAATGGCGATCTTGTTGGTCACGGGCAGGATGCCCATGCGATGGGTGATGATGACGACGATCATGCCGCGCGCTCTCATCCGCGATATGGCCGTGAACAGCTTGCGTTCGCCGTCGTAGTCAAGGCTCGAGTTCGGATCGTCGAGCACCACCAGTGATGGATTGCCGTAGGCAGCGCGCGCCAATCCAAGCTGCTGGCGCTGCGCCCTCAGGAGCAGACCGCCGCCTTCGCCGATATCGGTGTCATAGCCCTTGGGCAGCCGCATGATCGTCTCATGCAGGCCGACGAGCTTCGCCGCCTCGATCGCCTTGCCGGGGTCAGCGCCATCCAGCCGGCCGATCACGTCCTTGACCGCGCCGCCGAAGAGTTCGATGTCCTGCGGCAGGTAGCCGACATGACGTATGCCCGCGCACAGGCGCAGGGCGGCGATGTCGACACCGCCAAGAAGGGCACAGCCACTCGTGGCCGGCTCGACGCCGGCAATGATCCGTCCGAGCGTTGATTTTCCCGACCCCGATGGCCCGATCAGGGCGACGCAGTCGCCCGGCACCAGTCGCAGGGTAACGCCCTGCAAGATCTGCCTGTCAGGATAGGGCAGGGTGTAGCCAACGCTATCGAGGATAAGGCCGCTCGGCTCGGGCACGGGAACCATGCGCGCATCGCCGTCGGCTGCCACGGCAATCAGCATCTGATTGAGCCGATTGAAGGCATTGCGGGCAAAGGCGACGGAGCGCCATGCGCCGATCGCCCCTTCGACCGGCGCCAGTCCGCGGCCGAGCAGAAGACTGGCGACGAAGATGATGCCGGGGCTGCTGTTTTCCTCGAGTACCAGCCAGGTGGCAGCGCCCATCATCAGAATTTGCGTCAGCGTTCTCACGGATTTCGACAGGCCGAGAATGACCTCAGTGCGCTGCATCGCGGCGTCCTGTGCCTTTCTCGCCGCTTCGGCGTCGCGGTAGACGATCTGGGCGGCGCCGTCCTGCATGCCCATCGCGCGGATGACCTGAATGTATTTGAGGGCGGTCGCAAAGCGCAGGTAGCTGCGCGCAAGCGCACGGTTGGCATGGGCAAGGGGACGTCGCGTCGACAGTTCGGTGAGGATCGCCAGGAGCAGCAGGGAGAGGGCGCTCAGCAGACCGATGACGCCGAGCAGCGGATGGACGAGAAACAGCAGCAGCAGGAACACGGGCGCCCAGGGCACGTCGAAGAGCAGCGAACTTGCGGGCGAATCCAGAAACTGCCTGAGCGTCGACAGGTCCTTGTAGCAATCCGTCGCAACCGCGGAGCTGGTGCGTGCGCCATATTCGAACGAGGCGGTGAGAACCACCGGGCGCAGCCGATGGTCGAGCCAGCTGCCGATGCGCGAAAGGGCCGCCCGACGCACGATATCGAGCAGCGACCCGACCACCACGGCGACGGCGATAATCAGCGTCAGCATCACCAGTGTGTCGGCGCTGCGGCTCGATAGCACGCGATCGTAGATCTGCAGCAGATAGATGGAGGGGGCGAGCAGAAACAGGTTGTAGCCGCAGCTGTAAAGGAAGACCAAGCCGAAGGCTCCGGCCGAGGCTCTGAGGGCCATGACCAGATGCGTCGGTTCGCGCGGCGAGGGTTGCGAGTTTGTTGTCATTATCAGATCTCGGTGCAATCGACTCTGACAAGGCAGGGGCTTGGCACGGTACAGACAAGGATGAGGATCGTTGGCCGAAGCCGACGATCCTCATTGCAAGTTCACGAACCGAGATCGCTAAGGTCGATCGATCCGAACGCGTTGATGAAATTGTCGAGCGCATTCGAGACCGTTGTGGTTTCGGTCGTGGTGTCTGTGGATGTATTGGTTTCGGTCGAGGTGTTGGTTTCCGTGAACGGATTTGTGTGAACCAGGGCCGAAGAAATGTCGCCACCCAATGCCTGGTTGCCATTGCCGCCGTTGCCGCCGACGCCGGCGAGAATGGTGGCGCTCTGGTCGGCCAGGAACTGCGTGTTCTGCGTTGCCGTGGTGTCTGCCGCAACCGCTGCGACGTTGCCGCCGCTGGTGTTGCCCTGATCGCCACTGGAGGTGGCATCGCCACCAGCTCCACCGGAGCCGCTGTTGGTCAGCGAGGCGAGGAAGCCGTCACGGGCCTGAGCCAACCCACCGGTGCCACCGTCACCCGTCCCCCAACCAGCGCTTTGCCACACATCGTCGCCGTTGTAGAGCTTGGTGTATGCGCCTTCGACGGTCTGTGAGTTGGCGACATAAGCCACCGGGTTGTAGTTGATATCACCATAGTTGAAGCCGTCACCGCCGTTGCCGGCATTCGCGTCGCCAGCGTCGGAGTTGCTGAGATTGATCGTGTCAGATGCTTGCGGAATAGGCATAGCGTTGCTCCTCTACGTATCTTGACCCCCGTGTTCTCTCAGCGGTTCGGTGCCAGCGATACCGTGTGGCAGACGGGGTAACCGCGAATGAATGGTGCGCGTTCTTGCGCGTGCGAGCTAGCTGGACAATCGGTGACGTCCCTTTGGG
>NZ_MUNW01000055.1 GCF_002002725.1 Sinorhizobium sp. A49
GCCAGTCGAACGCGCTCTCCGTCACCCTTCAAAACGGCGAAATCTGGTTCGAGGACCGGCCGATCGGCTTGCGTGCCCCGACCGAGCCCGACGGTGCGGCCACGCTCTACTTCCGCCCGCATGACATTGAACTGATCGACGGCTGCGGCGGCTGTCTTGCCGGCCTCGTCACCGCCAGCCGCCGCGTTGCCGGCACCCGCCATCTCGAACTCGACCTCGGACGCAACCACCCGCATGCCGAAATCGAACTGCCGCCCGAACGCACCACCACACAGGATCGCGCAAGGGTCGCATTCCGTCCGACAAAGTGGAAACTGTTCAGGGATCACGCCGCCGTCGCCCAAGTGGAAGGACCGGGGGCCGAGGTCGACGCGCAGGCGCAGCCATTCGAACTGGCACGCACGGGGACCTGATCGCTTCTCCACGGCCCGGTCCAGCCAATTCCCGTTTCTGCCGAGATGCGCTACAGCGTCATATGCGGTGAGATAAGCGGGAGACCAGGCGCATGTCCGTCATTGACGATCTGAAACAGGCACTCGGCGATGCCGTGCTGACGGGCACTGAGATCGGCGAGCGCTATCGCAGCGACGCCAGCCTCACCGGACGCGACCTGCCCAAGGCCGTCATTCGCCCCGCAAACACGGAAGAGGTCGCAACCGCCCTTCGCATCTGCAACGCCCACGAGCAAGCCGTTGTCGTGCAGGGTGGCCTGACCGGTCTTGCCGGTGGCGCCAACCCGGATGAGGACTCGGTTTCGCTTTCGCTCGAACGCCTTGTCGGCATCGAGGAAATCGATTCGCTTTCTGCAACCATGACCGTTCTTGCCGGCACGCCACTCGAAGGCGCGCAGCGGGCTGCCGACTACGCGGGCTTCCTGCTGCCGATCGACCTCGGCGCCCGTGGCTCCTGCCAGATCGGCGGCAATCTCGCCACCAATGCCGGCGGCATCCGCGTCATCGCTCACGGCGTCACCCGCGACAATGTGCTTGGGCTGGAAGCCGTGCTTGCCGACGGCACGATCCTCTCGTCGCTCAGCAAGATGATCAAGAACAACACCGGCTACGACCTGCGCCAGTATTTCATCGGCTCCGAAGGCACGCTCGGTGTCATCACCCGCGCCGTCCTGCGATTGAAACCGCGCCCTGCAGGCCGCTTGACGGCGCTTTGTGCGCTCGACAGTTATGATCAGGTTGTCGCTTTCCTGGCGCGGACGCAAAGGGGACTGCCCGGCCTCTCGGCCTTCGAGGCCATGTGGGATGGCTACTTCCGCTTCAATTGCGAAGCGGAAGGACAGCGCTTCTTCGAGACGCCCCCCGCCTTTGCAGTGATCGTCGAGCAGGATGTGCAGGGCCATGACGAAGAAGGCGAGGATTTCGAGAATTTTCTCGGCGCCGCTCTCGAAGACGATGTGATCGCCAACGCGTTGATCGCGCAGTCGGAGAAGGAAAGCCGGCTGTTCTGGCAGGTGCGCGAGGGACATGCGATGGACCGCCTGCTGCCGGGACTGATCAATCTCGACGTCAGCCTGCCGATCGGCGAAATCGGACGTTTCGCGGCGGAGTGCGGCGTGGCGCTCGCCGCGCGTTTCCCGCAGGCGCACATCTCCTTCTTCGGCCATGTTGCCGACAGCAATCTGCACATCGCCTTTTCAACGCCGGGAAGCGACCAACACACCCAGCATGTGGTCGATGACATCGTCTATGACATCGTTCGCCGCTATCGCGGCTCGATCTCCGCCGAACACGGCATCGGCACCTTGAAGCGGGAGTTCCTCGGCCACTCCCGAAGTGTCGCCGAACTTGAGGTGATGCGGCGGATCAAGCACGCGCTTGACCCCAAGGGTATCCTCAACCCCGGCAAGGTGATCTGACGCCGGCATCCCGGCCAACAATCCGGTGTATTCTGCCGGGCGGCTTTCGCGATCGGCTACCGTCAGCTCCATTTCGCCGGCATTCCATCGTTGAGTCATGACGCAGCTTACCGCGGGGCAAGAAGGACCGATGGACCTGGCCATGGAAACCACCGCCGACTACCTCCGCCTCCAGATGGGAGCAACGGGCACCAGGTTCTAAATTCGCTCAGATCAAGGAGGCGGCTGATGTCGCCAGGAAGGTTCGCGGCGCTCGAAGAAGGCGGCAACGCCTTCGCGCGCCTCGTCGCTTTCCCAGCAATCGGCGAGCTGCTCGATGGTCGCGGCGATCGTCTCCTCCGTGATCGGCTGGCCGAGCGAACGGGCAAGTCGCTTCGCCCGTCCTGTCGCGCCCGGCGCCGTCTGGAGATAGGGCTCGACTTCTGCCGCTATTGCCGCGTCCAGCGCATCGGGCGCGGCAATAGCCGTCACCAGGCCGGCATCCCTTGCCTCTTCGGCGCCAAAAAGGCGCGCCGACATGAACAGAGGTCGCGCCCTACCCTCGCCGATGCGGGCCACGACATAGGGGCTGATGGTCGCCGGAATGAGGCCTAGCCGGGTTTCGGTGAGGCCGAAGCGCGCATCGGACGATGCAATGACAGCATCGCAGACGCTCATGAGGCCAACGCCACCACCGAAGGCATTGCCGTGCACACGGGCAATGACCGGTTTGGCTATTTCGTTCAGCGCCTTGAACATCAGCGCCAGACGCGTTGCTTCGGCAATACGCGTCGGCCGATCCGCATCGAACTGCTCGCGCATCCAACCCAGATCGCCGCCAGCGCAGAAGCTGCGGCCTTCGGCATCGAGAACCACGACGCGCACGGCTTTATCGACAGACAGGCGCTCGGCCGCCGCAGTCAATTCGCCGATCATGATTGCGGAAAGCGCATTGTGTTTCTGCGGCTGCGCCAGCGTCAGGCGGGCGACGCCTTTCGCATCGACGGCGTATCGGATCGTCTCGAACATCAGCCGGTACTCCTCAGCGATTTCGCGAACGCAGCAGCCTCTTCTAGCCGCACCGCATCCAACCCCGTCGAAAACCCACGGCCGGTGACAAAGGCGTTGACCGCAAGCGTATCGACATTGCCGGCGGCACCCGGCGCATAAGGGCAGCCGCCAAGGCCGCCGGCCGAGGCGTCGAAGACGCGCAAGCCACGATCGAGCGCGACGCCGATATTGTCGAGTGCCCGTCCGGATGTGTCGTGAAAATGGCCCGCCAATTGTCCGGCCGACACATCCGCCAGCACGCTTACAAGCATCGCGTCGACCGCATCCGGCGTGCCGCGTCCGATCGTATCGCCAAGGCTGATCTCGTAACAGCCAAGCGCCATCAAGGCGGCGGCGACTTGAGCAACACTCTCCGGGGCAATCGCGCCCTCAAAGGGGCACTCGACAACGCAGCTGACATAGCCCCGCAGCGGCACCGCGTTCGTGCGGCAGGCTTCGGCGACCGGACGAAAACGTTTGATGCTTTCAGCAATCGAGCAATTGATGTTCTTCTGCGAAAACGTCTCCGATGCCGAGGCGAAGATCGCCATCTCGTCGGCCTTCGCCGCAAGGGCCGCCACGAAGCCCTGCATGTTCGGTGTCAGTACTGTGTAGCGCGTGCCCGCCCGACGCCGGATTCCGGCCATGACAGCCGCGGCGTCCGCCATCTGCGGCACCCATTTCGGGCTGACGAAGCTCGTGACCTCGATGCGCTGATAGCCGCAGTCCGACAGGAGATTGACAAGTCGGATCTTGTCGGTTGTATCGACAAGCCGCTTTTCGTTCTGGAGGCCGTCGCGCGGCGCCATTTCGACAAGCGTCACATGCTCAGGCGCCGACTGGCTCATTCGCCGCTCTCCGGCTTCAACGCGACGAGAAGTGCCCCGGCGCTGACTTGCTCGCCAGACGAGATCAACACAGTATCGATGATGCCATCGCGCGACGCCGCCAGCGTCAGCTCCATCTTCATCGCCTCCATCACCACCAGCGGCTGGCCTTTTGCGACCGTGTCGCCGACGCGAACATGGATGAGTTTGACGATACCCGGCATCGGGGCCGCGAGTTCGTCCGCCGCCGCCTCGCCCGAATGGGCCGCGGCGAGTGGATCGGGAAGGCGAAGAACGAACGTCTCACCTCCGACAAAAAGGGTAATGGTTTCCCCTTCGCGCAGAAAGCGGAAGACCCGTTGCTCGCCTGAGATCTCCACTCGGGCGCCATCATCAAACCGATCAAGCACCAGCACCGGAAAGGTGCTTTCGCCCGCCCGCACCGCAAACTGATCGCGCCCGCGGGCAGCAAGCGTGACGATCGATCGCCCGCCGGCATGCTCGACGGCGACGCTTCTATGCGCATCGCCCCAGATCTGCCAATGACCCAGCGACGACCAGGGATCATCGGATCTGACCGGTTGCAGCACGCCGGTCGTGGCGATCGCGGCCAGCGCCAAGGCTTCGTCTCCCGGCACGACGGGCGTCGTCAACTGGTCGATCGAACGATCGATAAGACCCGTATCCGGCCGTCCGGCGCGAAACTCGGGCTCGGCAGCGAGCCGGGCGAGGAAATCGAGGTTGGTGATCGTGCCGCCGATGCGGCAGGCCTTGAGCGCGCTCTCCAGTCGCGCAAGCGCCGACGAGCGGCTCGGCCCATGCACGATCAGCTTGGCGATCAGCGGGTCATAATATGGGGTGATGACGTCGCCCTGCCGGACCCCGGCGTCGACGCGCACGCCATCGGCAGGAAAATCGAGCGTCGCCAATCGTCCGGTGGCCGGCAGAAAACCGCGCGCCGGATCCTCCGCATAGATGCGCGCCTCGAACGCCCAGCCGTCGATGGCGATTTCATTCTGTCGTTTGGGCAGTGCCTCGCCGACGGCGGCGCGCAATTGCCATTCGACGAGGTCGATGCCGGTGATCGCTTCGGTCACCGGATGCTCCACCTGAAGCCGGGTGTTCATCTCCATGAAATAGAACTGGTCCGGCCAGAGCCCGTTGGTGACATCGGCAATGAACTCGACCGTGCCGGCACCGACATAGCCGATGGCGCGCGCCGCCTTGACGGCGGCATCGCCCATCGCGCGGCGAACCTCTGCCGTCATGCCTGGGGCCGGCGCCTCTTCGATCACCTTCTGGTGACGGCGCTGCAGCGAGCAGTCGCGTTCGAACAGATGCAGGATGTTGCCGTGGCGGTCGCCGAAGACCTGGACTTCGATATGACGCGGCTTGGTCAGGTATTTCTCGATCAGCACCGCGCCGTCGCCGAAGGCGGCTTCGGCTTCACGGCGCGCCGCTTCAAGGGCAGCGCCGAATTCGTGCGGTTGCTCGACCTTGCGCATGCCCTTGCCGCCACCGCCGGCGCGCGCCTTGATCAGTACGGGAAAGCCGACCTCCGCTGCCCGTTCCGCCAGAAAGGTCGGCTCCTGCTCATCGCCGTGATAACCGGGCACGACGGGAACGCCCGCCTGTTCCATCAGCGCCTTGGCCGCATCCTTCAACCCCATGGCGCGAATGGCCGTCGGCGACGGACCGATGAAGGTCATGCCGGCCGCTTCGACAGCCTCGGCAAAATTGGCGTTTTCCGACAGGAAGCCGTAGCCCGGGTGAATAGCATCGGCGCCGACGCTTCTCGCCGCGGCGATGATCCGCTCGATCGACAGATAGCTTTCGGATGCCGTCGCCGGTCCGATGCGGATCGCCTCGTCGGCCAACGTCACATGCAAGGCATCGACATCGGCGTCGGAGTAAACGGCGACGGTGCGGACGCCGAGGCGTCGGGCCGTGCGGATAACACGGCAGGCGATTTCACCGCGATTGGCAATCAGAATCTTGGAAAACATCGGCATATGGCCCGCCCTATTGCGCCGCTATGACTTCGACTTCGAGCAACCAACCGGCGTCGAAGATACCGGCGATCACCACCGTCATCGCCGGCGCAAGCGGACCGAGATATTCCGCCCGGGCAGCACGATTGGCCATGGTGTGATTGCGATCGGCGAGAAAGGCCGTCACCTTGACGATATCCGCCTTGCTCATGCCGGCCGCCTTCAATTGCGCGTCGATGTTCAGCCAGACCTGGCGGGCCTGCGCCTCGAAACTGTCGGGCAGTTCGTCGTCCGAATTCAGCGGCACCTGGCCGCTGACAAAGACCAGACGCTCGAAATTTTCGAGCCTCACGGCTTGCGAGTAGCCACCGCGCGGTTGCGGCGCATTCTTGGCGTTGACGTTTTCGCGCTTCATCGCGATCTCCTACATTCTGAACAGGCCGAAACGCGTCTCTTCGATCGGCGCATTGAGCGCCGCCGATAGCGATAATGCCAGCACGTCGCGGCTCTTGCGCGGGTCGACCACGCCGTCGTCCCAGAGCCGGGCCGAGGCATAGAGCGGATGGCTCTGACGCTCGAAGAGATCGAGAACCGGCTGCCGGAACTTGGCCTCCTCCTCCTCGTTCCAGGGCGTGCCCGCGCGCTTCAGCGCCTCGCCGCGCACCGTCGAAAGCACGCCTGCCGCCTGTTCGCCGCCCATCACCGAAATCCGGCTGTTGGGCCAGGTCCACAGGAACCGTGGCGAAAAAGCCCGGCCGCACATGCCATAGTTGCCGGCACCGAACGATCCGCCGACGAGCATGGTGATCTTCGGCACCTGCGCCGTCGCCACCGCTGTCACCAGCTTGGCGCCGTGCTTGGCGATACCTTCGGTTTCATATTTGCGGCCGACCATGAAGCCGGTGATGTTTTGCAGGAACACCAGCGGGATCTTGCGCTGGGCGCAAAGCTCGACAAAGTGCGCTCCCTTCAAGGCCGATTCCGAAAACAGCACACCATTGTTGGCGATGATGCCGACGGGGACGCCGTAGACATGCGCGAAACCGCAGACGAGCGTGGTGCCGTAGCGCGCCTTGAACTCGTCGAAGCGCGAGCCGTCGACCAGGCGCGCGATGACTTCGCGGATATCGTAAGGCGTGCGCAGGTCGGCCGGGACAATGCCGGCGATCTCCTGCGGGTCGTAAAGCGGCGGCTCCGGGCTCTGCAATTCCACCGACGCCGGTTTGCGACGGTTAAGGGCAGCGACCGCACGACGGGCAAGCGCCAGCGCGTGGGCATCGTCGCGCGCCATATGGTCAGCGACACCGGAGAGGCGCGTGTGCACATCGGCGCCGCCAAGATCCTCCGCCGAGACCACTTCGCCGGTCGCAGCACGCACCAGCGGTGGGCCGGCCAGGAAAATCGTGCCCTGGCCTTCGACGATGATGGTTTCATCCGACATTGCCGGCACATAGGCGCCGCCCGCCGTGCATGATCCCATGACCACGGCGATCTGCGGAATTCCGGCCGCCGACATGTTGGCCTGGTTGTAGAAGATCCGGCCGAAATGCTCCCTGTCGGGAAAGACCTCGTCCTGGTTCGGCAGGTTGGCACCGCCGGAATCAACCAGGTAGATACACGGCAGCTGGTTTTCGGCGGCGATCTCCTGCGCACGCAGATGCTTCTTGACCGTCATCGGATAGTAGGTCCCGCCTTTGACGGTCGGGTCGTTGCAGACGATCATGCATTCACGGCCGGACACCCGGCCGATGCCAGTGATCAACCCTGCTGACGGCGCATCGCCGTTGTACATTCCGTGGGCGGCCGTCGAGCCGATTTCGAGGAAGGGTGTCGCCGTGTCTATCAGCGTCGCGACCCGGTCGCGCGGCAGAAGTTTGCCGCGGCTGACGTGGCGCTCACGGGCCGTGTCGCCACCACCACCGGCCGCAATCTTGACGGCCTCTTCCACGGTCGCAATCGCCTCCGCCATCGCAACCTGATTGGCCTTGAACACGTCGGACGAGGGGGAGATGTGGGATTTCAGAACAGTCATGAAGTCCTCATTGGATCGAGGCTGATTGCGGCTTCGTCAGTCCGTATGGGGCGTCTATCTGGTCTCGGTGAACAGCTCTCGGCCGATCAGCATGCGGCGGATTTCGCTGGTTCCCGCGCCGATCTCGTAGAGTTTGGCGTCACGCAGCAGCCGCCCCGCCGGATAGTCGTTGGTGTAGCCATTGCCGCCAAGCGCCTGGATCGCCTCCAGCGCCAGCACCGTTGCCTTCTCGGCAGCATAGAGAATGCAGCCGGCCGCATCCTTGCGGGTGGTCTCGCCGCGGTCGCAGGCCGCCGCCACCGCATAGACATAGGCGCGCGCCGCGTTCGCCGTCACATACATGTCGGCAAGCTTGCCCTGCATCAGCTGGAACTCGCCGATCGCCTGACCGAACTGCTTGCGCTCGTGGAGATAGGGGACGACGACATCAAGGCAAGCGGACATGATGCCGAGCGGTCCGGCGGACAAGACGACACGTTCATAGTCGAGACCGGACATCAGCACACGCACGCCGCCGCCCTCGTTGCCAAGGATGTTTTCCGCCGGCACCTCGCAATCGCGAAAAATCAGCTCGCAGGTGTTGGAGCCGCGCATACCAAGCTTGTCGAGCTTCTGACCGGTGGAAAAGCCGGCGAAACCCTTTTCGACCAGGAAGGCGGTAATCCCGCGCGGACCGGCACTCGGGTCTGTCTTGGCGTAGACCACCAGCACATCCGCATCCGGCCCGTTGGTGATCCACATCTTGCCGCCGTTGAGGACATAAGCGTCGCCGCGTTTTTCGGCCCGAAGTGTCATGGAAACGACATCGGAGCCAGCACCCGGTTCGGACATGGCGAGTGCGCCCACATGTTCGCCGGAGATCAGCTTCGGCAGGTAGCGCGCTTTCTGCGCTTCGCTGCCATTGCGGCTGATCTGGTTGACGCAGAGATTGGAATGGGCGCCGTAGCTCAGGCCGACGGAAGCGGATGCACGGCTGATTTCTTCCATGGCGACGCAATGAGCGACATAGCCCATGCCCGCACCGCCATAGGCCTCGTCGGCGGTAATGCCGAGCAGGCCGAGATCGCCCATCTCGCGCCAGAGCGGCGTCGGGAAAGCGTTGCTGCGATCGGTTTCTGCCGCCAGCGGCGCGATACGCTCGGCCGCGAAACGGCGCACGCTGTCGCGTAGCGCGTCAATGTCCTCGCCGAGCGCGAAGCTCAATCCGCCCTGAAACATCTCTCGTCTCCTCCCCTCGGCCCTGTCGGCGATCTCCTCACCACCAAAAGGGTCGTCTGCGCTCCATCCTCTACGCGCAACGCGGCGATTGCAATGATATCAACGCCGCGATGTCGAGCGACGATAACACCGCGTCCCGCTAATTTCCTTCCAAAGAGGAAATCCGCGAAGCACGATCTGCAAAGTTTAGGAGCGTTTGGCGATGCATCCGCTGCGCGAAGCGCGCTTCAGCCAATCAGGCTGGCGACAACAGTGGCGTCGCCATGGAATCGCTTTCGAAACGTTTACTTGTTCGGCCAGATTTCCTGCGCCTTGCCGACATCGGCGAGGCCGCGCTGCGCGTCACGATTGCCGGTGGCAGCAACCGCCTCAAAGATGCGCCGGGCATCGGCGTAGCGCTTGAGATTGAGATAGGCGTAGCCGCGCAGCACCATCAGGTCTGATCGCTGCGTCGAGATCTGCCCAAGCTGATCGAGGAAAAGCAACGCCTCGCGATACCGTTTCGCATCGAAGGCGGCAATCGCCCTGTCGGAGAGAATGGCGCTCTGCAATTCTTCGGCGCGGCGACGGCTCTGGGTTGATTGCGTCGCGGCCACCGCAGCCCTGTTGGTCAGCCCTGCCCTGAGATAGGCTAGGCTTTGGCCATAGGCAGCATCTTCGCGCATCTGCGATGCCGGTGCCCGCAAGGCAACCTCGAAGGCCTCGGCTGCTTCAAGTGGACGGTTGAGGTCCATCAGGCACCAGCCGCGCGTCAGCGCCGCCTGCGGCGAAAGCCGCACCGGGTTGACGGTTGTCCGGCATCCCGTTGCATTCCTTCCGGCCGTTTGTGTTTGCCGCGCAACCGCAACAGGCTGCTCGACCACATAGCGCGTCGCCGTTCGCGGCGCTGCCTGTGTCACGACCGCAGGTGACCTTTGTTGCCCAGCGGATATGGGTGCCTGCTCTCGCGCCAGCGGCTGTTGTTGCCGGGCAACGGCGTCGCGCCGTTCCTCCTCGGTCTCACCCAGCCGCGCGATGCGCTCGGAGCGCCCCGCCCAAAGCCTCTGGATCTCCGCGACGCCGGCGGTATCACCGAGCTGGTTGCGGCTCAGCGCCAGGCCATAGGCCGAAGGCTCATCATCCGGCTTCCAGCGAAGCGCTGTTGTGAACCATTGTGCAGCCGTCGCCGGCTGTTCCATGGCACGGGCATACCAGCCGAACTGCTGGGCGGTGGCCGGATCACGCCCCTTTGTCGTCTCCTGCGCGATGCGGCTCAGGACTTCTTCGCTGAGCGTCACCGGTGGCTCGATCGCCAGCAGGTTTGCCGTTGCGGCAAAATAGGTGGCCTTGGCATCCTCCGACGCGTCGCGCCAGGGATAGAGCACCTTCTCCGCGTCTTCGTGCGCCTTGCGCGCAATCAACGTCAGCGCCAGTCCTTGCGAAGCAGAAGCGGAATTCTCCTTGTCATGGGCACGACGGAACCATTGCTCGGCCGCGCTCATGTTGTCGCGGCGCAGCTGGTACCAGCCGAGCAGGAGGGCGTCGCTCGCCAAGCCATCGGTTTCAACCAGACGTTCGAGGCGCAGGATATATTTCGGGTCGACGGCCAGCTTACCATCCGCATCGCCTTCGGCGACGAAGCGTCGGGCCAGATCGTCGCCAATGCTTTCAAACTCGGCAACGCCGCCGGGTGCGGTTCGCTCAAAAGACAGCAGTTCCTGGGCAATGTCGTAGGGCAGTCCGGATACCGCCTTCTGCACGGTCGCCAGCCGTTCCGGGGCGCTGTCGCAATTCTTCAGCACGTAGAGATAGGCGTCTCGAGCCCGATCCGGCCGCTTGGTTTGCGCGAACGCGTCAGCCACCCGCCAGAGCACGTCCACTTCAGAACACGTCAGCAGGCTCGGCGTACTCGCCGCCACTTCGATGACGGTCTCGTACTGCTTGAGATCGGAGGCGTTCACCAACCGCGCTCGGGCTTCGGCAACATTCAGCCGCTCGAGCAGATCCGCCGGCGGCTTCCACGCGGCCTCGCCTGCCTGTCGCTCGGCGATCGCCTTTCGAACCTCCGCATAGCGCCCCTCCGAATAGAGCTGCCACATCGTTTCGAGCTGGATGTCCTTGTTGCGCGGAACGGCAAGTGGATCCTCGGGAGGCGTCCAATCGGGATAAAGCGCCCTCAGCCGTGATATCTCGGCCTGCAGCCGGGCCGTATCGCCCTTGCTTGCGAAATAGCGCAGCGCCGATTCGTCGACCACCGGCGCCGTCGCCTGTGGCCGCGTTGCCTCCGCGACAGGCTGCGTGTTCTGCGCCACCTGACGAAACTCAGGCGCGGCCCGTCTCGACGCTTTGTCGACTACGCCGAACGACGCCTCGTCGGGAAGCCCGCTTCCCTGCTCGCCGTTGATCGGCGCACCGGCGACGCCGCTCCAATTCTTACGCAGAAGCCCTTCGTCGGCAAAACCGGCAATCCCGGCCGCCGTGAACATAATGCCGGCGATGACAACGGTTGAGGACTTCATAGACACTCCGGACGCTTCTCCTTCGCATAAGACAACCCGAGAAGGTGCAGTGTCGAAGGATAGTATTGCGTCGGGCTGAACACCTTGACGCTGTCGGGCAACGGTACCCGCTCCAAGACACAGGCCAGAATATGGTTAACAAATTGATAACCGGGGTCCGTCAAGGCCGACCGGACGGTCCCCGTAGCGACGTCACTGATGAGTAAATCACCATTGTCGCCAGCCATGCCCCGCCGCAATCTTGAAAGCAGTTCGGCATCATCGCTGCCTGCGCGAACGAGATAGAGAGGGATGCGCAGCGCGTTGTAGCCGAACTCCGCCGGAAAGCCCTGCGCCGCCTTGAGGCGCGTCCTGGCACTGACCCAATCGGCCGGCAACTTGCGCGGCCCGAGCTGCAATGCGTCGAGCATGCTCTCACCATCGTCTCGCAGGGATTCCCATTTCGGCGAAGGTGCCACACGGTTGAGGACGGGGAAAGCCTCGAAGATCCAATAGGAGGGGTTTATGACAGGGCCATCGTCTCGATCGGCGGCAGAAAACCCGGCAACGCCCGGCAGCAACAACGTCCGACCGCCATAGTCGATCACGGCCCTGTCGAGGACTGCCTGGGCGATCTTGGCCGCCGCCGCGAGATAGTCCTGCCGTTTCCAGCGTTCGCCGGCCAGTGTCAGCGCATAGGCGATCAGGATATCGCCATCGGTCGCATTGTTGACATCGATCACATGGGGTTTTTCAGCCGGGCTCCATTTCCAGGCGGCAAGTCCGTCGTCGCGAAGGAGCAGTTCCCGTAGCGTGAAGGACCAGATCAGCTCGAAATCGGCAGCGTTGTCCGCAAGCACCGCCAGCAAGAGGCCGTAGCCTTGACCCTCGCTGTGGCTGATGCCGCCGTTGCCGTCGTCGATGATGCGCCCGCCGGCATCGACGAACTTGGTCTTGTACGTTTGCCAATCCTCGGCACTCACGGTTCCGCTCCGGCCCTGGGCTATCGCGGGCGCCTGCGGTAGAGCAGCGACAAGAGCCAGGGCGAGCATGAGAACCGTGCGCAAGCTCATGGCCGGCGCCCGAGCCGGCTGAGCATGGATGACGTGGCAAGCCCGAGCAGCACCGACAATGCAACCAGCGCCACGGCATAAAAGAGGATGTTGCTCGAAAGCCAGTTGGCGATGATCAGTCGATAGTTGCCGATCGATGCAGGCCTTGTCTCCACGAACTCGAAATTGGTCACCGGCACCACGTTGATGGCGCTACTGGCCGGCTCGTAGGTCGAGATGTGCCCGGCGATCCGTTGCCATTGATGGATGTCGGAAACCGCCGACACGCCATCGTTCAAAAGCTTGGCGGTCGGCGCAGCGACCAATGTCCATGTGGCGTCATCCGTCGGATTTGCCCCTTGGGCGATGAGCAATGTTGCCGTTTCCGGCGGCGCGAACTCGGCCTGTTCCTGTGGCAGGATACGCAGCGAACTGAGTGAGATGTCGAACTCCTGCTTCACCCAGTTCTGAAGCGCCGTGATCTGGGTGCGCCAGGCGCCACCGCTCAAGCGCGTCTGCCATTCATCGATCGCCTTCTGCGTATCTTCGCTGCGACCGGTGGAATGCGCACTGCCCCAGGACATCTGGCGGCCGGGATCGATGCCGACCTGGGTGAGTACCGTTTTCGGCAATTCAGGCAAGGTACCAACGAAGAGTGCGTTGCGCGTGCCCGCGGCCAAAGGCGAAGCGATCATCTCCACGGCGATCGGCCGCCCGCCGGCAACCGCAAGCCGTGCAAGGAACGTCGCTGCGGCCGACAGCGTGTCGGCGTCCGACCGGTCGATGAAGAGCGGGATCGTTCCGGCACTGTTGCGATAGGGTGCCGCCGCGCCGGACAACGCAGCAAGATTGGGCCGAAGACCGATCCGTGCAAAGTTGGGCATATGGAGCTCGGACGTATCGAACAGTGCAAAACGCGAATCCGTCGACGCTGGTGCGCCCGGTGCGCAAACCTTGTCCTGTTCCGTCAAGAGCACTGCCTCAAGCTCGATCAGGTTCGGTCCGGGCCGGAAATGGCGCATCGTCACGTTGATCGGCAGATGGCGCAGAATGCCGCCGGTCGCCGAATCGAACGGTACGGTCGATGCGATGTTGCCGTTGACGTAAATGTCGATCCGGCTGCCTGGGAGAACCGTCTCGGTATAGGCGGCGTCCAGCAGGATCGTCGCCTCGCCATAGGCGTCCGCATAGAAGTCCGACGGCACAGCCACCGAAAACTTCGACCGGAAACGGCGCCCGGTAAATTCACTTGTTGCGACACCCAGTTCCGAGAAACGCAGGCGCGTGTTGCCTGCGACCACCGGCGTTTCGGGCAAGAGCCAGCGCTCCGTATTGATGACGTCGCGGGGAACATCGCTCGGTCGGTCCATCGGTTCGGCAACAGCCTCGATAGCGGCCCGCACGGCCGGCCAGTCAGGACCACTCAGAACCAGAACCGGTGCATTTGTCTTATCGTCGCGGACAAAAGCGGCGATCGATCCGCCGGCGGCGCCATCGGGCAGCGCGGCAAGCAGCGGTGACACCTCGTCGACGGTACCCGCAACCACGGTCAATTCGCCGGGCTTTCCCAACGCCGGCAGGCCCTGGCTGAGGATGACCCTCTGCGCCGGCATGTGACCGCGCAGCGCCAACCCCTGGGCAAGCCGCATCATATCGGCAGCCCGGCTCGGCTGCGCCATTCCCGGAACGACGAGATTGAACCGCGTGCGGCCCTTGCCGTCGACGCCAACGGCACGGATGTCGTCGACGCTCGCAAAGACAGCGCTCTCGGCATCGGCAAAACTGATGAAAGCCGTGTCCGGCGCAATTTCGGTCCACAATTCATAGGTGGATTCGATGGTACAGTCGGTGCGGTGGCGTTGTTGCACCCGGAACCGGATGTCATTGGAACCGGGGCGCAGCAAACCGGCACGCAGCTCGTAGCTCCGTTGCTCGGGGGTATCCGACGCCTTGATCGGCCCTTCGCCAACCAGCTCTCCATTGACAAAAACCGAAAGGGACGAGACCTCCGGTGCAATCACGATCGCATTCTGGTAACCGAAATTCAGCGTTGCGGGCGATTGCGCCTGGGCCGGCGTCAAGTACATCGACCAGGTGCGTTCATCGACCTCGCCGCTGAGCGACAGCGCGTCAAAGGGCACGATATACCGCCTGAAATCGTCGCGCTCGCCGCCACCGAGCGTGTCTGCGCCGGCGTCTGGCTGGCTTGCCGGCTGGCCCCCACCCTCCTCTTGCTTTGGCATGTCGACCGGCGGCTCCGTCGCCGGACGTTCGCCCGACATGTCGAACGGGTTCGATTGAGCGAAGGTTTGCGTGGTCGCGGCAAGAAGCACGACAAGAAGGGCGGCAAGCGTCCGGTTCATCGCGTCGCCTCCGCTTGGTCGGACGAGCGTAAGCTGCGGGCGAAATAGATCAGGCCGCGGCTCATCTGATACAGAGCCAGCCACAGGAACCAGACCGTGCCGCCGACCAGACCCGGATTTCCGCGCCGCGCCTTCTGGAATTCGCTCCATTGCTGGGAGTTCGCAAAGATCAGATCCGCCACCAGGCTGTGGTGGCGCGCCACCTCCGGCAGATAGCGGCAACCGAGCGTGGTGATGTCGCCGGCGATTTCCTTGTTCTTGACCGCGACCGGCAAGGTCTCGGAGGTGCCGTCGCCGCTATAGGGCTCGAAGCGGATGAGACCGTCCGTGTCAACGGGAAGCGTCGCTGCATCGACGCCATAGACCTGAACGCGGGCGCCGTTGGCCGATACGTCTTCGATGGTCGCCGGGTACCATTGGTCCGCGACGCCGAATTCGCAACGCCGGCTGACCTTTACGCGCCGTGAGGCCGCCTTTTCCCCACGCTCGGAAACGACGCCGAGCGCGCAGCCTGCCATGATCAGGTTGAGCAGGTTCCATCCCCCCACGACCAGGGTGACGTCGGCCTTGTAGGGCTCGGTATAGACCCGGTAGACCGTCATCAGAAGCGCGACAAAAAGCACCGCGAAGATGACGAAGAACGGTCGGCTGATTTCCGACAGGCGGCTTTCCTGGATCGACTCGTCCTTGGCAGTCACCTTGAACGTCGGCCGGCTCGGGCGCATCAGCACCGAGATGACCGCCGGCAGCAGGTGCACGGTCTGGGCATATTCGTACAGCTCCGATATCCACGGCCAGCGGAAGGCGCCGTAGAGATAGTTCTGCATCATCAGGTTCACCATCATATAGGCGAGCGTATAGGCGAGGAACTCGCCGCCGGATGCGGTGAAAATTTCCAGATCGAAGAACAGGTAGAAAAGCGGCGCAAACAGGAAGATCGTGCGCGACACCGGAAAGAGCCAGAACAGCGTCGATGACATGTAGCAAAGCCGCTGCGGGATCGACAGTCCGCGCTTGAACAGCGGAAACCGGAACAGGAGGATCTGCATCATGCCCTGGGCCCAGCGGCTGCGCTGGCCGATGAAGCTGGCAAAGGTTGCCGGCTGCAGTCCGGCAATCAATGGCCGGTCGACATAGATGCTGTTCCAGCCGCGGCCGTGCAGCGCGAGTGCCGTTTCACAGTCCTCGGTGATGCTCATGCCGCTGAAGCCTTCGGTATCCTCAAGCGCCTTGCGCCGCAGCACCGCTGCCGAACCACAGAAAAAGGCCGCGTTCCATTTGTCGAGGCCGCGCTGGATGATGCCGTAGAACATCTCGTTCTCGCTCGGCATCTTCTCGAAGGTCCGCAGGTTGCGCTCAAGCGGATCGGGGTTGAGGAAGAAGTGCGGTGTCTGCACCAGGAAAAGCTTCGGGTCGCTCTCGAAATAGCCGACCGTTTCCAGCAGGAAATCGCGCGCCGGCGCGTGGTCGGCGTCAAAGACCGCGATCAGTTCGCCATCCGAATGCAGCATGCCGTTGTTGAGGTTGCCGGCCTTGGCGTGCTCATTGCGCTCTCGGGTCAGATAGCGCACGCCAAGATCGTCGCAGAGCGCCTGCAGCTCGACATGCCGGGCAGAGGCACGCTGCGCCTCAACCAGATTCATCGAGTAGCGCTTTTGCTGCGTGCCGCCATCATCGAGCAGCCAGACCGTCAACTTGTCAGCCGGGTAGTCCATGCCCTTGGCCGCGGCAAGCGTGTTGGCCAGCAGCCCCGCATCCTCGTTGTAGGATGGCACGAAGACGTCGACCTTCGGAAACGCGCCGGGTGAAACGGCCTTTGCCTTGCGCGGCGGCAGCGGCATCGCAACGACGAACAAGCTCAGCGACAGCATCATGACGCTGTACATTTCGGCGAGATAGAGCAGGAAGCCGGGGATGAAATTCTCAAGCTGGTTCAGCGGCGGCAGCGTGCTGGTGGTGCGCCAATAGACATAGCGCAGCACGATGGCCGTACCGAAGGCGAGCGCGATCAGGCGCCAGCGACCTTCGGCCTTGATGAGCTTCAGGATCGCCATGAATGTGACGACCAGCACGCTCACGATCAGCTGGGTCTGAAGATTGACCGGCAACGTGATGACTGCAATGACGCAAAGGGAGAAAAACGCCCATGCCGCAACGGGACCGATCTTGCTCATTCATTCTGCCTTCCAGCATTCGGCATCATGCCACTGGTATCGCTTGACCTGATTTCACCTGGGCTTCTGCAAGCCCGATATCAGCCCATACCAAATGATGGTTAGGAGCTGATTAAGGGCAATTGCCCCCCGCCTGCCCGTCACAAGCCGGCAATGGCACAATCACGGTCGCTCCAGCCTTTGCCGCTCCACCCGGTTCCGGCAGCAGGACCGAGTTCGCCGTCGCCGGCACGGCGACTGGCTGCTGAAGCACCGGTTGCTCGACGCGGACCGCGCGCCTGACCGGCGCAGGTGCCGTCATCACGCTTGCAGGCCGAGTGTCGGATGGCGCCGGTTCCCTGCGGTAAATCGGGTTTCCAACCCTGCCGATGCCTGCCTCCAGCGGCGGCGGCGCGCCGAAAGGATTCCAGGCGGGATCGCCGAACGTACCGGTAATCGTATATCCATAGACGGGCGCCAGGAGCTCGCTTTCGCTCGCGCCGACAGCGCAATAGCGCAGGCGGATCTGAATGGTGCCGTAGCCCCTGAGCGGCGAGCGATGGTTCTCTGCCCCACGGATCTGCTGCCAGGCGAAGATACAGGCATCGCCGCCGCGACCCGGACCAAAGGCGTAGCCGAACGGGCCGTAGTTGTTCTGCAGAAAATCCGACGACTGTGCCAATGACACGCCAGGGAGAGCGCGTCGCGCCTGCCGCATCATCTCGGAGCTTCTGACCGCGACATAGCCGCTGGACTTCTGCTGGTCGAACCTAGTCTCCATCGGCCCGAAGAATTGCGCGCGCAGGAAATTCTGACCCGGCGTCGAAGCGGATGTGTAGAGGTAGATATCCTGCTCGATTGCGTTGGTCCTTCGGCGTTCGACCACATTCAGGACGGCAGGGCCGCCGGGCGGCGGAAGGATCAGTGCATTCTCGGCTGGAACTATCGTTGCATTGGTCGGCGTGCCGACGTCGTTATGCGTCGCGCAGCCGGAAACCAGGGCGCCTGCGGCGAACGCAGCCGCGATCGAGACCATGCCTCGCAGCCAGACAGCGGCCGCGGGACGTTCGCTCTGTGCGCCGAATCGCTTGCTGAAAAATCGTCCTGCCATACCGGAGCATTAGTTGATTCAGGTAAATTCGCAAACCCGTGAAGGATAGGGGATAACATTTCGACGTTCACCCCGGGGACAGATCTGATGCCGGACGTTATCGCACGTGGCTGAACCGGATCGCCATTGCGCATCCGGTCAATGGTCGTCGGACCGCCAGCGGCGCCTGGACCGAAAAACAGGCCGCCAGAGGTATCGCTACTCCCTTTGCTCCTTGATGTACGCCATTTTTGCAGATCGACGGACGATGAAGCTGCCACTTAGACTTTCCCATCTACACCAGTCGAGTGGAAGAGGGACGAAATGGCGCTGCCTGCTGTCACATCGAAACCAGAGGATCGCGTCGCGATTGCGCAATTGGGTCAGGCCTTGAAGACCGCGCTCGCAGACGAGAAGAGCCCGTTGAGAACGTTTCTGAATGGCGACCCGCAGCCTCGCCGGGCAATCGAGCGAGACCTGGAACCGACTGAGGTCGATGACCTCTTGCGCTTCGGCGTTGCCGAGCAGACGGAGAACCTTCTACGCCCACGATTTCAGGCGCAACTTATAGGTCCACATCTCGTCTTCTCGGACCTGCGCCAGTCCATGCGCGTGGTGCGCAAGACGGAGGAGCGGAACGCCTACGTCGATCCGATGTGGGAGGGGCCAACCCTCTCCAATCTGCTCGTGAGGGAACCCGCGGAAAGTGGTCTGGACATGGGATGTGGCTGCGGCGTCATCGCCCTGGCGATGTCCACCTATTGCAGGAGGGTCGTGGCGCTGGACATGAACCCACGGGCGCTCATGCTCGCGCGCTTCAACATGGCGCTGAACGGTGTCGACAATGTCGAAGTCCTGGAGTCCGACCTCTTCTCGGCTGTGGAGGGAGCGACCTTCGATCGGATCGTTTTCAATGCGCCGGTTGGCATGGAACTCCTGCCGCGCAACGCGCTGGAGTCCGGGGAGCAGATCTTGATCCGGTTCTTCAGCGCGCTGAGCAAGCACCTCAAAAGCGGCGGCATGCTTCACATGAATGTGTGCGTGAAGGAATGGAGCAGGGCGAGCTTCGCCACGAACCTGCGCGCATGGCTCGGAGAAAACCAAAGAGATTTTCAAAGCCTCTTCATCGAGTTGTGGCGTGTCGAAAGGGGCTTCAAGTTCAAGGTTCGCAGATGGCTTGCCCCCTTCGTGCTGCCGCGCCAATACGGGCGCTTGCTTCACATTCGCCGCGGCCTGCTCATTGCCGAAAGGAACGGCGTGGCACGACACGCAGAGACAGCCTCTGCTTACGACACATGGGCGACATCTCTCGGGCCTCGGTTTGGCGCATCATTGGTGAAGTCCCTGATGGGTGCCGATCCTGGCAAGGCGCGCGCCGGCCCTGCCACGGCAGTGCTCAATACCTTGGATGACGACCACCGCCCCTTGGGTGGCTCCGTGACGACGGCAATTTTCAACAAGCTGCAAAACGTGCCGGCGGCCGCCCTGCTTTGACCGGTTGCCTTCATCGTCCGACAGGGCTTGGCCGGTAGGAGCACGACAACGCCAGGGCCGGTCTGGCTGGGATACCGCCACGTCCGACCATCCGCGTTCTCATAGCCCATCGAGAACGCAAGAGGAGGCGTTGCAATCACGCTTCAGCATCCACCTGCTGCCTATCGCGGGTCATGCAGGGGGCTGGATAGACATCTGGCGCAGCGACGAAAGCGCCAGGAAGCGTCGCGACCCGTTGGAAGAATTCCTGCCCGTCCTGGCGCCAGGTGGCGCTTTCGTCGTTGGATGCGAGGCAGTTCTGCTGCGGCCACCACCGAGACACCAACGGAAGCCGCGACTCCATCAGATAGAGAACAAGTTCGGGCGCAGGAAATATGTCTGCCATATACGACTTCGGCTTGTTAATATTTCAGGCCGACTTCGTGATTAACGGTTAAATGCTATCACCAAGATAGATTTATCTTCTCTGTGCATTTACTTCTCAAAATCCGGCGCGCAGAATAGCAAAACTTTCTAGCCAAAGAATTTTGACGCCTTCTTCGCAGAAGAACGGGTCGCATTGAGCTTTAGGCTGGAGATAGATTCGATCTGCCTGATCGAATTCTTGAGCGAGCCAAAGCCTCTGCCAGCGGGTTCCTTTGAGACCGTCTCGTCATCGCAGCGTGCTGTCAGCTATGGTTGGCTGCCGTCGCAAGCAGAGTGAAATTGGAGTTCGTTATGAGAAGCCTACTTCCTGCCCGTTTCCAGGATTACGATTTCAGCCCCATTTTCGTGGGCGCCGGGTTTACGCTTGCGATCGCCATCATCGCCTATGGCTCCTTGTTCGGCCGCATTCTTTAGATCGCGGCCCGTTCAGAAGCACGCACCAAGGACGCTCCGGCGTTGGCCGCGATGTCCGTGAGCTTCCCGAGGGCGCAAGCAGGAGCTTTGCTTATGCGACCTGCGTCTGCAGCCAGGTCTTGAACAGCAAGGCATGCGGCGTCTCGGGTTTCAACGCCGATTGGATGAGGCCGTATTCGGAGCCGTCGGGCGCGAACCCCATCGGAGCGACCAGCCGTTGGTTGCGGATATCATCCAAAGCGATGATCCTTGGGCACATCGCCACACCGAGGCCAGCGGCAGCGGCTTCGGCCATGAGGAAATGATGATCCATGTAGCGCGTGGCGCGTGGCATTGGCGCGCCTGGGTTTGTCCGCTGCCAGTTATCCCAGGCATCGGGCCTCGTCTTTGACGCCAATGCGACATAATCACCGGCCCAAAACCTCTGGACCATACAGGCCTGCATCACAGGCCCCATCTCCTCCCTCGTGAGGGTCGTGATCGCACAACGCGAGTCGATGGCAAAATCCAGCCGCCGGATGGCAAGGGTCACGCGGTCACGGGTGAAGTCGAATGCTCCGCCACCGACAGCAAGGTGCAGATCGACGTCGGGATACCGGTCCTGAAACTCTGCCAACCGCGGGATCAGCCAGCGCATCGCCAGCGATCGTTCGCAGGAGACCAGAACCGGCTGCGCCGACGTTGCGCTACGCAGTTCATCAAGGGTCGTGGAAACGACGGCCAACGCCCTGGTCGTCGCCTGGGCCAGCTTCTCGCCATCTGCGGTCAGGCGCAATCCTCGGCCATGCGCTTCGAGAAGCTCAAGACCAATATCACCGGCAAGCTTGGACACACGGCGACTGACGGCGCCGTGGGTGAGGTTCAGCACTGTGGCGGCCGCGCGCACCGAGCCCAGCCTCGCCACGACTTCGAAGGCGCGCAGGTCGTCAAGAGAGGGAATATCCGAGCGTCTCATTGGTGATTAAGTATCACCAATATAGGGCAGATCATATCGCTTTTTGTCGACTTATCCGGGCGGTATCTTCACTGTCATGGAAAACATTGGTGACATATTCAATCGCATCGGCATCGTTGCCGACGACCTTACGAGTGCGGCGGACGGGGCTGGCCCCTTCCTGGCACGGGGCCACAGACCCTGCATCCATCGCCGGACTGTGGCGGATGCCGAAACGGCTATCGTATCGGTCGATACCGGCAGCCGCGGCATGCCGGAGACGGACGCGGTGGACGCGGCGAGGACAGCCGTCTCGGCGTTCGCCAGAGATCATACCCTCTACAAAACCATGGACTCGACCTTGCGCGGCCATGTCAGGGCAGAGATTCTTGCAGCATTCCAGGCAAGCCGACGACAGCGTCTGGTGATCGCACCGGCCTTCCCCGCTGCAGGGCGCACGACGATCAACGCTATCCAGTGGCTTGATGGAAGGCCTGTTGCCGACACTCTCTACGCGCAGGATCCGGTTCACGCTACACGCACATCCGACATCCGTGACCTCGTCGATCCGAGCCTAGGCGTCCCTGCGCTCGTCACGATCGCGATGAGCGACGCTGAGGTTCGCACGGTTGCCTCAAGCAACCGCATCGTCATTGTCGATGCGGACAGCCAGGAAAAGCTGAACGACAGAGTGGCATGTCTTGCGCAGATGGGGCCGGCGCTGTGGGTCGGCTCACCCGGCATGGCCCAGGCGCTCGCCACGCTGACGGCGCCCGCCACTTGCAGCGGACCCGCAACGCCGGCGCTTTCAGTCCGACGCGTTCTTGTCGTCGTGGGCAGCGCCAACAGGGTCAGCCACGAGCAAAGCCGAGCGCTTTGTTCGGCTGGCGCCGCCGTCGCCAATCGAGCCTCCGACATAACCGATGAAACTCAGATCGCCTGCCTCAGTGCGCCAGCATCACGCGAGCCCGATGCCACGAACGTGCTTTCGACGCTCGTCGACGAGGCCTGTGCGGTGCTCCAGCAACAACGCTTCGACGCCGTGATCGCAACCGGCGGAGAAACCATGGACGCTCTGTTACAGCGGCTGTCGGTCAAAAGCTTCGCTCTGATCGGAGAACTCGAACCCGGATTTCCCATGGGATACGCCACGCGCGAAACGGGACAATCGCTCGTCATCGCATTGAAAGCTGGAGGCTTCGGTGCACCGACGACGCTCCTGAACGCTGCGCGGCACCTTGTTTCGGCACAGAACGGATAAACCAACCATGATTGACCCAGAGCGCCCCATCGCCATAACCATGGGCGACCCTTCAGGCATAGGCCCGGAAATCGTTGCCAAGGCAATGCTCGACAGGCAGATCCGTCGACGATGCGTCGTCATCGGCGACCCGCTCGTCGTGCAGCACGCCTTCTCGCAGATCGACGTCGCGGTCCGCGTCAATACGATCCGGGACATCAAGGCATCCCGATTGGCGGGCGGATCCGTAAACCTGCTCGCATCTTCTTCACTCGACGTTCTGCCACCGGTCGGGGTCGTCGATCCGGCCAGCGGCAAGGCCGGCTTTGACGCGATCACGACTGCAATTGATCTTGCCCTTGTGGGCGCAGTGGCTGGCATCGTCACCGCGCCGATCCACAAGGAGGCCCTTGCAGCCGCCGGCGTTTGCCATCCCGGGCATACGGAAATCCTCGCAGAGCGAGCGGGAGCGTCGCGTGTCGCGATGATGCTTGCCAACGAGGATATTCGAACGGTTCTCGTCACCATCCATTGCTCCCTGCTGGAAGCGATACGACGTGTGGATTTCGATGCCGAGCTATCGGCCATCCGGCTCGCACATGCAGGTGGCCGCGCGCTCGGCATAGAAGCGCCGCGGATCGCGGTCGCTGGCCTCAACCCGCATGCCGGCGAAGGTGGCCTGTTCGGCGTCGAGGAGATCACCGTCATTGCACCGGCAATCGAGGCGGCGCGGCGAGAGGGCATCGATGCCAGCGGCCCATGGCCGGGCGATACCGTTTTCATGCAGGCGCGACACGGTCGGTTCGATGTGGTGGTGGCGCAATATCACGACCAGGGGCTCATCCCCGTGAAGTACCTGGGACTGGAGAAAGGCGTGAACATTACGTTGGGCCTGCCGTTCGTCCGCACGAGCCCCGACCATGGAACCGCGTTCGACATTGCCGGGCGCGGGATCGCAGACCCGGCAAGCCTCGAAACCGCAATCGACTATGCCCTCCGCCTTGCGGACGCGGCATCCGAACAGGAGCGATAACATGTCCGAACCAGACTTCATCTTCATGCTGACGCGCAATGATCGCACCGTTCCGGATGCTGCCGTCCACGTGCAGACGGCGCTTGCAGCAGGCGTGAGGCATATCGGCTTCAAGGATATCGGGCTGCCCTTTGCCGAACTCGCCGCCCTCAACCGGACGATCAAGGACGGTGGCGCGCGCAGTTACCTCGAAGTGGTGTCGCTTGATGGCGACAGCGAAATCGTCTCCTTCCGGGCAGCGGTCAAGTTGGGCGTCGATTATCTGTTGGGCGGCACCCGTGTTGCCGACGTGCTTCCGCTTCTTGAAGGAACCGGCATCAAATACTATCCCTTCGCCGGCAGGATCACCGGCCACCCAAGCGTCTTGGGAGGCTCGATCGCCGACATCACGGCCAGCGCCATCGATCTGGCAAGCCACGACGATGTCCATGGGCTGGACCTGCTTGCCTTTCGCTCTCAAACCGACGTTCCGGCGCTGATCAAGTCCGTCTGCGCCGCGGTGAACAAACCGGTGATCGTTGCCGGATCGATCGACAGTGCCGCCCGAATCCGGGCCGTTCTCGGCAGCGAAGCTGCCGGCTTTACGGTCGGCACCGCTGCACTCGACGGCGTCTTTCCGGTATCGCGGCCGGGGCTGACGCAGCAATTGTCGGCGATCAGGGCCGCAATGGCAAAAGCGCCCTAACGCGCGCCTAAACCGGCATCCCGCGGCGCCGCCTCGCCCGACAAACCCAGGCCGCGGAGTGCTGCAAGCGTTGCCTTGATCACATCGGCTGCGGATTGATCGACATCGATGACGACGGTCCGGGGTTCGCCGATCGGCTCCTCCAGTGTCGCCAACTGCGTTTCGAGCAGCGATGCCGGCATGAAATGGCCTTCGCGGTGTTGCATTCGGCCGGCGAGGACGTCGCGGCTGCCTTGGAGATAGACAAAGACCAGATCGCCACCGGCACCCTCACGCAACAAGGCGCGATAGCTCCGCTTCAATGCCGAACAGGAAACGACAAGCGGGTCGGTACGTCCGGAAAGCTGCCGGCCGATCTCGCCAAGCCAGGGCCATCGGTCCTCATCGGTGAGCGGGATACCGGCCGACATCTTGGCGATATTGGTTTGCGGATGCAGGGCATCACCCTCGATGAAAGCATAACCAAAAGCCCGCGCCACCGCCTCGCCGACGGAGGTCTTGCCGCTGCCGGAGACGCCCATGACGACGATCGAGCCGGGGAACTTGTCCACGTTGCCAAGGGAGGATGTGTCGGGGCTCGCCATGGATCGTTCGTCTCTCCGGTTCGTGATTGCGACGCCGTTTGCTGATAGCGCCGCACCGGTACCGAGACAAGCCGACTTGCCGCGAAACCGCTTCCGCCTCGGACAAGAGCGCGCCGGCTTTTTGCATTTCCTCAGAGAAACCGGTTCGCGGCTTTCCTCGGAATGTCCTAGCTGGCGACACGCGGCCGGGCGATGTCGTTGACGCCCTCGTCGTCCGGCGCCTGGCCGTAGCTCATCCGGCGCATCTGGGCGATCACCCGCTCCATCTCGTCATCGGGCAGAACCGGCGGGTCGCCGAGCGTCAGGGCCTGGACGTACATGCGCGAGAGCGTCTCGATCTCGATCGCCATCCACAACGCCGATTCCAGCGTCTTGCCGAGCGAGATCTGCCCGTGCTGGCCGAGCAGGCAGGCCGTGCGATCCCTGAGCGCCACGAGCGCATTGTTGGAGAGCGCCTGGGTGCCGAAGGTCGCATATTCAGCGCAGCGGATCGTCGTCCCGCCGGCAATGCCCGTCATGTAGTGGAAGCTGGGAATGGTCCTGTGATGGCAGGCAAGCGTGGTCGCATAGATCGAATGGCAATGAAGAACCACGTTGATATCCGTGCGTTCGCGCAGGATGTCGCGGTGAAAGCGCCATTCGGACGATGGCCGGGGGCCGGTGTAGTTGCCCTGAAAATCCATCTCGACCAGATCTTCCGGCTGCATCGTGTCATAGGCGAGCGAGGACGGCGTGACGAGGAAACCGTCGGGGGTGCGGACCGAAAGGTTGCCGGCCGTGCCCTGGTTGATGCCGCTCGAATTCATCCGGCGGCAGATGTCCACCATCTCGCGGCGGAGGGAAAGAATATCGGGCTGGCTCATCGGTGTTTCCTTTCGAAGTGTCATTGAAAAACGGGTTCGGTTTGAAGGCGCGCAACGGCGCGCCACTCTGCGGCGTAATCGGAAATGGCGGCCGTGAGGGGCGGGACATCCGGGGGCTCGGCCAGGGATAGCGGTGCCGGCCGTGCCCGAGTGCGTTGACCGGCAAGCAGAGCAGCACCGGACGCAACGCCGTAAGCATCGAGATTGAACCGGACCTGCCGGCCCGGCAGCAATGCCGCGACGAGACGCACGTAAAGCGGGTCGCGCAGGAAGCTGCCGTCGAGAACGACGAGCGGTCCCGCCCCCAGAGCCTCGACGCATTCGGCGGTCAACAGCGCGCAGTAGATGAGGGCCAGAGCCTTGCGCTCCATCGCGGTTTTGGGTTCCGGCCCGGTGATATGACCGTGACCGGCGCTACCGGGAAACAGGCCGTTATCGTCGCCGAAGGATGGCAGCGCCATGGTCTTCAACGCGATCAATTGCCGAACGATTTGTTCAGGCACAGGTCCATCCGGCTGCCCGCCACCTGCCACATGTGAGAATTCGCGCCCGCCCATGGTCAGCACGCCGCCGAGCGCATTGCCGAAAACGTCGCTGTTGAGCGTCATGCCCCTGTCTTCATCGAGCCGGTCGAGGGGCGTCTGCCCGCAGAAACCGACAATCCAGGTGCCGGTGGAAATGACGGTGAAATCGCGCAGTCCCGCAGCATGGTAGCGGTAGTGATTGAGGCTGCTGTCGTGCGCGCCGGTAAGGATACGAAGATCCTGCGGCAAGCCATGACGGCGTGCCAGTTCCACGCGCACCGGCCCGAGATCCTGCCAGGCGTCGGCAAAGGGTGGCATCAGCCGGCCCCAGCCGCGCTGATCGACGATCGGGGCGAAATGCCTCTCCGCCACGTTCCAGAGATGGGACTGGGCGCCGAGCAGGCTTGTCTCCGCGCTCGCCACACCGGAGAGACGCCACGCCCAGTATTGCGGCAGGCCGAGATACCATCGCGCCCGCGAAAACGCCTGCGGTTCACACTCCTGCATCCAGTAGAGCTGCCGGGCCTGATGGGTCGCGGCATGCATCGTTGCACTGCCGCGATCGAAGAAAGAACCGGAGAGCGGAGCATAGCCCGCCCGGATAACCTCGGGCGGCGCCTGTTCATAATCGATCATCGGCAGGGCCGCGCCGTCACCGCTATCCGGATCGTCTCCGACCAGCAGGCCGCCGGAACCATGCCCGGAGGCGTCGAAGGTCGAAAGCGGGTGGCGCCGGGCAAGCTGTGCGAGGCCGGAAAAGACCCACTCGCCGATCGCAACAAGATCATGATGACGCCAGGGCGGCCCAGGCAACACCGGATTGGGGATGCTGAGCGTCTCAAGCACGACACCATCCGCCGTGACGGCATTGAGCTTGACGTTGGTCTTGCCGACGTCGAGCACGGCGATAGTGCCCTGCTCGCTCAGTGATGGTGTTGGCATGATGCAGCACCTCCCCTCAGATGTCCGGACCGCCAGAGACCGACCTGCCTACTAGATCAGGCCGTATTGTTTGGCCTTGTTGCGCAGGAATGGCAGGCCGTTGCCCATCACTTCCTCCTCGTCCTTGGCGACCGGCCGCCAGACAGCGAGGCCGTAAGCCACTTCCGGCGGCATGTTGATGAAGCTCTCCATGGCAAGCCCCCCCTTGAAGCCGATCGCCGAAAGCGTCGCGAAGATCTCGTCCCAGGCGCAGTTGCCGTAGCCCGGCGTGCCGCGGTCGCTCTCCGAAAGATGGATGTATTTGATATGCTCACGCGCATCGAGAATGCCGGTGCCGATGCCCTTTTCCTCGATGTTCATGTGGTAGGTGTCGAGATGCACGAACACATTGTCGGCGCCGACGCGCCTGATCATGTCGACGGCCTGCCAGCCCGTGTTGATGAGATGGTTTTCGTAGCGGTTGACCGCCTCGACGCCGAGCTCGATGCCGCGCGACTTCGCGTGTTTTGCCGCGGCCTGCAGCACGCGGGCGATGTTGTCGTATTCGGCCTCGGTCGGCGGAACGCCGGTGCGCTCGCCGATGCCGCCATAGATGACGCCGGACAATGCTTCGCCGCCGAGATCGGCCGTCTTGTCGATCGCGATCTTCAGGTGCTCGATCGCCGCGTCGGGCCGGACCGACGCCCAGGCGCGCTCGGGAAGACCGAGCGAGCAGACGGCGCGCAGCTTGTTCTTTTCCAGGAGCGCCTTGGTGTGGGCGGTGTCGACCGCCGGCGGATTGAGCATCGGAATCTCGATGAAATCGACCTTGTACTTGACCGCGGCTGCGACCGCACGCTCGGCACCCGGCCGATCCCAATTCATGGTCCACATGCTCGTATGGACGCCAAAACCCTGCATGATCACGTTCCTTTTCTGACAAATGAAATTTTGAACTTGGAGGCGGCGAAGCGCAGCACCATGACGCCGACGAGCAACAGGCCCCAGACCGCGGTGGCGAGATGCTGGTTGGCGCCGATCAGGTTGAGCCCTGACGACAGCAACTGCAGCACGACGAGCGCCACGAACACCGGGATCACCCGGCCGAAGCCGCCGAACGGATTGACGCCGCCGAGGAAGCAGGCGAGCACCGTGATCAGCAGGTAGGATTCGCCGTGGCCGATGCGCACCGAGTTGAACCGCGCCAGCATGATGATACCGGCAACGGCACACATCGCCCCGGAGAGCGTGTAAACGAGCACGATCACCTTGCGGGTGTTGATGCCGGAGTAGCGTGTCGCCTCGAGATTGGAGCCGATCATATAGGTGTTGAAGCCGAGCTTGGTGCGGGTCAGAAGCAGATGCCAGGCCAGCACGCAGCCAATGAAGACGATCAGCGGTATCGGTATGCCGGCGATAGAACCGTGCCCCAGCGGCCCGATGAAAGCCGGGAAACCCGATACGTCGCCGCCGCGCGTCAAAAACTCGCCGAGACCGCGCAGGAAGATCATCATCGACAGCGAGACGAGGATCGGATGCGCGCGGGTAAACGCGATCACCAGGCCCATGACAACGCCGCTTGCGGCACCGACCATGACGGCAAGGATGCAACCAAGCGCGAAGGCGCCGGCACCGGCATCGGCTCCGCCATTTGCCTGCAGCACCCAGGCAAGCGTCAGCCCGGCAATATTGGCGGTGAAGGTCACGGCAAGGTTCAGGCCGCCGGTGAGGATCGGCAGCAGCATCGCCAGCGTCAGCAACCCGAGCTCGGGAAGCTGGAACGCAACCGAGCCGAAGGTCGCAGCGCTCAGGAACTGCGGCGAGGCAAGGCCGAACACCAGGATGACCGCGACCAGCGCCAGGCCGGGACCCGCCATCTCCGGGCCGAACCATGCCTTCAGGCGTTCCGAAAAGGAGGTCATCGGCGTGCACCTTTCTGGCTGGCGAAGGGCAGAAGCCGTTCGATGCTGGTGTTGGAAAGGGTGATGGCGATCAGGATGATGGCGCCGACGATCATCTTGAAGGCGAAGGGAGAAACGCCCATCAGGTTCAAACCGTTCTGGGTGATGGCGATGAGAAGCACGCCGAGCACGCAGCCGAGCACCGAGCCCTTGCCGCCGCCGAGCCTGGCGCCACCGAGAACGACGGCAGCGAGTACATCGAGTTCGCGCCCATAAAGTGCGTTCGGCACAACTTCCTGGGCGTAATGCGCCTGCACCAGCCCGCCGATGCCGGCCATAAGGCCGAGCCAGCCGAAAGCGATGAACTGCATGGCGCCGATGTTGATGCCGAAGCGGCGCGCGCCTTCCGGATTATCGCCGAAAGCGTAGAGCTGCCGGCCGGTGGTCGTGCGGGTGATCAGCACCCAGGTGGCGACGACGCACAGCACCATCACCAGCACCGGAAGCGTGATCTCGATCCAACTGCCATCGGCCGTTTCATGCTCGAACAGCACGACGCGATCCGTCAGCCATTCCGGCAGGTCGTAGATCGACACGCCCTTGGTGAAGAACATCAGGAGGCCGAAGTAGATGTTGAAGGTGGATATCGTCGCAACGATCGAGATGATGCGGAAGCGATGGATCAGGAGCGCATTGACCGCGCCGAGGCAGATGCCGATCGATCCGGCAATCACAAGACCGGAGATCCAACCCCCGCCTCCGATCCAGCCGAGCGCGATCGCAGTGCCGTACTGCACGACCGAGGCGGCGACCGCGAAAGAGATGTCGATGCCGCCGGCGATCAGCACGACCAGCAGTCCGACGGCGAAGATGATGTTGACCGAACTGGTGTTCAAGAGATCGAAGGCGTTGCCGATCGAGAAGAAATTCGTCGTGGCAAACGACAGCACCGTGCAGATGACGGCAATCACGGCGATGAGCGCGACCTCGGTCGCATGGGTGCGGGCGAAACTATGCATAGACCGCCCCCTCGATCTCGGCGAGCGGAACGCTGCGCGGATCATAACTGCCGACGATGCGGCCCTGCGCCATATGCAGGACGCGATCGGCGTTGAAATAGACTTCGGGGACCTCGTCAGAAATCAGAATGATCGCGAGACCCGTTTCGGCAAGTTTGGCGACGATGTCGAAGATGCCGGCGCGCGCGCCGACATCGACACCAACCGTGGGCGCGTCGAGGATCAACAGCTTCGGATCGGTTGCCAGCCACTTGGCAATGGCGATGCGCTGCTGGTTGCCGCCTGATAGCGTCGAGATCGCATCGCTTTGCAGGCCGATCTTCACGCCGAGATCGGCGATCCAGCCGGCAACGAGCTTGCGCTTGCGCTCATCCGACAGGAAGCCGCCGGAAACGATCTTGCCAAGCGAACTGATGACGAGATTGTCGGCGATCGACTGCGGTTGGATGAGGCCGAGCGACAGGCGATCCTCCGAGAGATAGGCGACACCCGCCTTGATCGCATCGCGGTTGGAGGAGAAATGGACCGGCTTGCCCTCAAGGGTGATTGTACCCGTGGCCGGCTGCAGCATGCCGAACAGTGTTTGCGCAAGCTCGGTTCGCCCGGCGCCGAGAAGGCCGGTGATACCCAGCGTCTCGCCGCGCTGGACCGTCAGCGATATGTCGTCGAACTGGCCCGGGCGGCTCAGGCCCTTTACTTCGAGGACGACCGGCTGATCCGGCCTGGATTTGGCGCGAACCTGCTGGTCGAACGTCTTGCCGGTCATCAGCTCGGTGATGCGCGACTGCGTCATGCCGGCGGCGGGATAAACGCCGACCAGCGCGCCATCGCGCAACACGGTAATGCGGCTTGAAATTTCCAGCACTTCCGCCAGGCGGTGGCTGACGAAGACGACGGCGACGCCGGAGGCCGAAAGGCCGCGCACGATGTCGAGCAGGTGGTCGGTTTCCGATTGCGTCAGCGATGCGGTCGGCTCGTCCATGAAGACCAGCTTCGCTTCGCCGACGAGCGCGCGGGCAATGGCCACGATCTGGCGCTGGGCAATGGCATATTCCTTGAGCGGCAGATCGACGTCGAGCGTGATGCCGAGACGCTCAAGTGCATCCGTCGCGATCTTGCGCATGCGGCCGTAGTCGACAAGCTTCGGCCAGCGGCCGAGAACGGTCTGGAAGGCGATGTTTTCGGCAACGCTCATTTCGGGGAAAAGTGCCAGATCCTGCCAGATCACCTGAATGCCGCGATCCTGGGCAGTCACCGGCGACATGTGCGAGTAGGTTTCGCCGTCATAGTCGATCGAGGCGCCGTCGGCCGGACGATAAACACCGGTGATGATCTTGATCAGGGTGCTCTTGCCGCAGCCGTTTTCGCCGGCAAGGCAATGGACCTCGCCCGGGCGAACGTCGAAGCTCACATTCTTGAGGGCCTTGACGCCACCGAAGGTCATGTTGATGTCGTGCAGGGACAGAAGCGGCTTTTCGCTGCCTCCCGTGATCGCAAGCTGTTGCATGAACGTGTGCCCTAAGGACCGTTTTTGAAGGACGTGCCAGGCCGGCCGAAGCCGGCCCAGCAGCCGGGAGAACCCGGTGCATGCTCCCCTGAGGCTTGGTCGCCCCGGGGATTAAGACATGCAACAATTCAAGGTGCGGCAGCGGCCGGTGCGCGTCTGATGCGGGCCGGCCACTGGGGCAGATCAGAGCCCCATCGCCGCGAGGTCGGCGACCGTATCCTTGTTGATCGGCACGAGCTGATCGACGATGATGTTGCGGTTTTCGAAGTCCGGCTTGACCTTGCCGAGACCTTCGATCTCGTCGCCGTCCTTGACCTCTTCACCCTTCATCAGCTTGTCGGCGAGCGTCACGAACACCTCGCCCGCCTGCTTCGGATTCCACATGAAGCCGCCGGAGATCGCATCCGATTTCACCAGCTTCTGACCCTGGCCTGGCGAGAACGGGCCGAACACGAAGATCTCACCGACCTTGCGGCGCTCTTCGACGGCACGGCCTGCCCCGATCGGTCCCTGGCTGCCGAAGGCGAGGAAGCCTTTAAGGTTCGGGTGGGCCGAGATCAGGTCGAGTGCGGTCGAGCGGCTCTTGTCGACGTCCTCGGCGACGCCGTAGCGTTCGCCGACCAGCGTCATGTCAGGGTGGTTCTTCTTGATATAGGCGATCGCCGCATCGGCCCAGGCATTGTGCAACGGCACGGTCAGCGAGCCGACGAAGACGGCATATTCGCCCTTGCCACCCATCTTCTCGGCGAGCAGCTTGCCGTGCGCCTCACCGAAACCGGTCGAAGACGCCAGCTCGAAGTCCCAGTCGGCGCCCTTCTGGCTCGGCGATTCATGGGTAATGACGATGATGCCCTTTTCCTTGGCCTTGGTCAGAACCGGTTCCAGAACCTTGGCATCGTTGGGCACGACGCCGATGACCTTCACGCCCTGGGCGATCAGATCCTCGATGGCGCGCACCTGCAGCGCCGGGTCGGCGCTGGTCGGGCCGACCATGAAGGCGTCGATACCGAGCTTTTGGCCCCGTTCCTTGATACCGGCCTCCATGGCGTTGAACCACGGGATGCCGCCGATCTTGACCACGACGCCGACCTTGCCGGCCTCCTGGGCGAATGCGGCAGCCGCACCGGCAAGCGAAAGCGATGTCGCCAGAGCGGCGACCAGAATTTTCTTGATCATGTCTCTCCTCCACCGTTCCCCATGGGGAACACGCCCGGCTGCAAAAGCGCCGGCCTCCAGTTTCAAATCGCAACTGGCTGGGAACGAATTCCCGCCTCCCTGATCGCCGCCTCCTCAGACGGCCCATCATTTTGCACAATCGATATTTCTTGTTTGCACAATCGATGGTGCAAAGACTATTGTGCAGACTTAATCTTTCGTCAAGAGGAAATCGGCACTAAGACGATGAGGGAGGCCCACGATGACGAAGACCAGCAAGAAGAAGGCGACGATCTACGACTTATCGGTGCTGTCAGGCAGCTCACCTTCAACCGTGAGTGCGGTTCTGAACGGAACCTGGCAGAAGCGGCGGATCAAGGAGAGCACGGCGGCACTGATCCGGGATCTGGCGGAGACCCACCAATATACCGCCAACCGCCAGGCACGCGGCTTGCGCAGTTCGCGCTCCGGCCTCATCGGCCTCCTGCTGCCCGTCCATGACAACCGCTACTTTTCCTCGATGGCGCAGACCTTCGAAGCGCATGTCAGAAGCAAGGGGCAATGCCCGATCGTCGTCAGCGCCAGCCGTGACCCGGAAGAGGAACGCAAGACGGCCGAAACGCTGATCTCCTACTCGATCGACGAACTGTTCATCTGCGGCGCGACCGACCCGGATGGCGTGCACGAAGTCTGCGAAACCGTGGGCCTGAGGCACATCAACATCGACCTGCCCGGGACCAAGGTTCCGTCCGTCATCAGCGACAACTACCAAGGCGGGCGCATGCTGACGGAGGCGATCATCCGCCACTTCCCAGCGGATCAGCCGCTTCGCCCGGACGAACTCTACCTCTTCGGCGGTCGCGACGACCACGCCAGCCGCGAGCGTATCCGCGGGTTCCGCGCAGTGAAGCGCGAACTATTGGGTGACGATCCGGACGGCTGCATCCAGCCGACCGGCTACGCCCCCAACAACGCCAGGCTCGCCTTCGAAGCCTTCTACGAAAAACACGGCAAGCTGCCGCGCGGCGTGTTCATCAACTCCTCGATCAACTTCGAGGGCCTATTGCGTTTCATGGCGGGCCACCCGCACGAGAACTTCGCCGACCTGACCGTCGGCTGCTACGACTACGACCCCTTCGCCTCGTTCCTGCCCTTCCCCGTCATCATGATCCGCCAGGATGTCGAGGGCATGATCACCAAGGCATTCGAGGTGATCGAGGAAGGGCGGCCACAGCCGCGTATTCACCTGATCAGTCCCGAGCTCGTCCAGCCGCGCACCGCGCTGACCGGACCGCTCGACGCGCTTAAGGATATCGGCTGACACAGTGCGCCACTGAATTTTCGGCCAATTCGCATATTTGCCAACGATTCATCTGTACATATATCGAAATTCCACGTATTTTTTGGAAATGGATGAGATTGACAGAAAAATCATTGGAATTCTCGCGCAGGACTCCCGCAGGTCGCTGACCGATATCGGTGCGGCGGTGGAGTTGTCGCCCTCCTCGGTCAATGAGCGCATCCGCCGGCTCGTCACAAGCGGAGTTGTCCGCCGTTTCACCATCGACGCCGACCATCGCGCGCTCGGACTTGACGTACTCGCCTTCGTCTGGGTCGGGCTGTCCCCGGATGCGGATGAGGAAGCGTTTCGCACCTTCATGGCCGACCACCCTTCCGTTGCGGAATGTCACCACGTCACCGGCGCCTGGTCCTATTGCGTCAAGGTACGCATGCCGTCGCTTGGCGATATCGAGCCTTTCCTGGCCGAGCTCAAGCGTCGCCGGTTTCTCGCTCGCAGCGAGACCGTGATTGCTCTTTCGACCGTCAGGGAAACCCAGTTCACCAGCCCGGAGCGCTGAGCGATGTCTGCATTGTTGTTCGCAAAAGGCCTGCTGCTCGGCCTCGCCATTGCCGCTCCCCTCGGCCCGATCGGCGTCTTGTGCATCAATCGCACGCTCGAACGCGGCTTCTGGGCCGGTGTCGCCGGTGGATTGGGAACAGCGCTTGCCGACGCCAGCTACGCGCTGCTGGCAGCCGCCGGCTTTGCCGCATTCGCGACCGTTCTCGCCACGGTGTCGACGCCGCTCAGCCTTGCCGGTGGCGCGTTCATGATCTGGCTCGGCTGGCGAGGGCTGCAACCGAGCCCGGTCGTAGCCACAGCCAAGGTCGGAGCGCGCGATCTCATCCAGACGACCGCAGCGACCTTCCTGCTGACGATCGCCAATCCGCTGACGATCCTGTCTTTTGCCGCGTTCTTTGCGGTCCTTGGTCTGGCGAAAGCCGGCGGACTTGCAAACGCCACCGTCGTCGTTGCCGGCGTCTTCCTCGGCTCGCTCGCCTGGTGGATGCTCTTGAGCGGCGGGATTTCCCTAGCCCGAACCCGCCTGCCCGACAGTTTCGTCACCTGGGTCTCGCGCCTTTCAGGCTTGGTGTTGATTGCCTTCGGCGCAATCGCCATCGGCTCGGTCGTGGTAAGCCTCTTCTAAGGTAACACCCGAAGGAGGCCACGCCGCCGGTGGCTATTCAGCCGCAGGCCGGGTGCATTCGACATGCCACCATTTCGGGCGCCCGCCTCCATAGCTGTGCGAGACCGGGATGAGGTCGACCGCGTTGGTCTTGTCGAAACAGCCCAGCATCAATGCGACGACGGGCGCATCGTCGATCGCTCCGATCGTGCTGCCGCAGGTGCCGCAGAAGGCCCGGCTGGAGTAATCGGAGGAGCGGTAGGTTGCGGGCGCTCCTCCAGGCCCGGTCCAGGCCACGGCTTCGCTTGGGAATTCGACCCAGGCAACGGTCAGCGCGCCGGAATGCTTTTGGCACAGCTTGCAGGAGCAAGTGTGCGGCTTTCCAGCACGCCCCTGCGCCTCGAAGCGGATGGCCCCACATATGCACCCACCCGTGTGAGGCTTGATCTTCTTGGTCACGGCTTTCGCCATTGGTTACCTCCAGTTGCAGTTTCGAATCAACCGCAGCATAACTTGCGAAAAGCAGTTTCGTGTAGCCGCGCAAAGACACACTCCATGAGGGCATCCATGCGTATGCTGTTAGCGATATCGACCCTGATCTTCGGTAGCTGCATCACGGCGCCGGCAATGGCTGACGAAGACCCTCGATCGCCCGCAAGTCTGGCGGCGACCATAGCTGCAGTGGAAAACGGTCTCGTGCAGGCGGTCTCGATTGCCGGAGAGGCCGCAAAGACGCGGACCCTGGAAGACGAAATGGCGCGGCTTCACGTCCCGGGCGTCAGCATTGCGGTGCTGGACGATGGCAAGATCGCCTGGGCGAAGGGCTATGGCGTGACCCGCGCCGGCGGCCCGCCGATCACGCCGGATACGATCTTTCAGGCGGCATCGATCAGCAAGCCCGTCACGGCCCTTGCAGCGTTGCGGCTGGTCAATCAAGGCAAGCTCGATCTCGACCGCGACGTCAACGAGCAGCTTCAGGGCTGGAAACTCGCTGCGCCTGCGGGAAGCCATGTCACCTTGCGCAATCTGCTCTCACATACCGCCGGAACGACGGTGTCCGGCTTTCCCGGCTATTCGGCCGGAAAGCCGGTCCCGAGCATCGAAGACGTTCTCCTCGGCCGGTCGCCGGCGATAACGAAACCCATCCTCGTTGACACGCAACCGGGAACCGTTTGGCGCTATTCCGGCGGGGGCACAACGGTCGTCCAGAAGCTGGTCGGCGATGCAACCAGCCGAACCTTCGCCGACGTTTTGCGCGAGACGGTTCTCGATCCCGTTGGCATGGCGCGCAGCAGCTTTGCCCAACCGCTCGGCGAAACGGCGCTACAGACCGCGGCGTGGCCACATGATGCCGCAGGCGATCCGATCCCAGGCGGCCCGCATACCTACCCCGAACTCGCCGCAGCGGGGCTTTGGACGACGCCGAGCGACCTTGCCCGCTTCGCACTCGCGGTGCGCCGTGCGGCCATCCACGCGCCAGACGGATTGTTGCCACCCGCGCTTGCCGACGCAATGTTGACACCCGTGAAATCCGATTATGCCCTCGGCTTCAGCATCCGCGTCACGTCGGGTGTCCATAGCTTCTCGCACAGCGGCAGCAATGCCGGCTACGAAAGCATGCTCGTCGCGTTTTCCGGAAGTGGTGACGGCGTCGTGATCATGGCCAACGGACAACAGGGCGGCGAGTTGATCGGTGAACTGGTTCACAGCGTTGCGGTCGCCTACGGCTGGCCCGGCTATCGCAGCATCGAGCGGCCAAGCATTCCGGTTTCCGCGGACAAGGCCGCAAAGCTGGCCGGCGAATATCAGGTTCAGGACCGGGGCACGTTCTCGATCGCCGCAAGCGCCGGGCAGCTGTCGGTTTCGCTGAAGCAAGGCATCAGCGAACCGCTCTACGCAATGTCGCCAGACGCATACTTCATCCTTTCACGCGACAGAGTGTTCCATATCGATGATACCGGCCCGACGCTGAAGGGGCGGATGGTCAACGGCCCCTTAAGCGTCGATTTCACAAAAATCCAATGAACGTGGCAACGGCCGTGCGTCTTGCGGTGACCCTCCGCTCCTGACCTTGCTGGCGCCGATCACGCACCGCGCTCAATAGAACCATTGACCGATGTCGCGAAACGCGCGTTTGCTCTGGTCGCGCCTGTTTCCGTCCCGCGCAGTCTGGCCATCGCCGATCGGCAGGCTGAAGCCGAAGGGCTCGGACGGTTCGCCGCCCCTGTCTGCCCAGTAGGCATCGAGATCGGCGACCATCATCCGCCGACGTTTGCGCCGCCGGCGATTGATCACGTGCCTTTCGTTGGAGACGGCATAGAGGTGCGAAGCGTTGCCCTCGGAGGCGAGTCCCTGGAGCGTGAGCAGAACGGCATCCTTTGGCCGTAAGCCACCGAGGTCGCGGGTCGCGGTAATCAGCGCCCGTTTTCCGTCGCCGCCGCGCGGCCCCTGCATGCCGCCGATCACCAGGCTATAGGCATCGTCCCCACAGCGCACGAAGGCAAAACTGACGGTACAAAGCGCGTAGCGATCACTTTGCCGGCTGAGCCTGATCGCAAAGGCACCCTCGTGGCGGCCGCCGCAATGATCGGCGAGCAGCAACTGGACGCGGTAATTTTCGCCACGTCCGCCGACCGTTCCCATCTCCATCGATGTGCCACGCCACAGCGCCATCAACGATCGGCGCGACAGAACTTCGCTCGCGACATCGAAGTGGTTCATCAACAGTTCAAGACGCTGGCTTGAACGCGCACCGTGCAACAGAAATGTCGGCACAGACTTTCGGATGAGATCGTCGTGCGGAAGGCCCAATTTGTAGCGATCGCCGAACGCGCCGAGAAAGGCGAGCCAGCGCGTCGTCAAGACAGGGTGGCGGGCAAGGCGCATCGAGAAGACGACCGCACGCTTCAATGTCAGCCGCCCGCCGAGTTTGAGAACCTGCCATAGGATCTGCCGGCCCGACCGACCGCGTTCAGGCATATTGGCGGCGGCGACAAAGCCGACGGAGGATGACTGGGTTTCCGCCCTGCCACCGCTGACGTCTGAGGGCGATGGCAAGTCCGATCGAGCGTTACATTCCTGCAAACGACCTTCCAGGGACATGATGTAATTCCTTGAAAGCAAATGCTTGTCCAAGCATCGCCGGGATATCCGGCGCCGCTGGGTTTGCCTGCTGTTTGTCAAGGGAATGCGGAGAAGTGATCGGGAATCGAGCGCCTGTTGGCGGGGTTAGCCATCGGCATGCGCCAGGCCGGCGCGCGGCTTACGCCGAACGCGGCGGAACGAATGGCAATCAGGCCCTGTTCAAGCGGATGCCGATGGTGTTCAGGCGAGGCTCTCGCGCGGCAACATGATGGTGATCATCGCCCCGCCACCTGGGCGTGCTCCAAATTCCAGCCGGCCGCCATGTGCCTTGGCAATGGCCTGTACCACGGAAAGCCCAAGTCCCGTCCCACCGGTTGCCCGCGAGCGGGACGCGTCCCCGCGCCAGAACAGGTCGATCGAGTGTGTCGAGACATCGTCCGGCAAGCCCGGTCCACGATCGAGCACGCGAATGAAAGCCTCATCCGCGCCACGTGCGCCGGTTTCGCAGCGCAGCACGCCGCCGGACGCCGCATAGCGGCAAGCATTTTCGACGAGCGCTAGCAACGCCTGGCGCAGACGCTGGGAATCACCCGACACGACAGCCGGGACAAGCGCCACCTCCAGCGAGAGACCGGCGGACGCAAGGATGGTACGGGATGCGCCGAGCACCTGCGTCGCCTCGGCAGCGAGATCGACGGCGCCGCGCTGTGTTACGAGCTTCTGGCCAGCGGCGAGCGAGAGCGTGCGCAGGTCCTCAACCAGCGCGGACAGCCCTTCGACCTGCACGAGCAACTGCCGCACGCGCTCCTGTTCGAGCGGGAAGACACCGTCAGCCATGCCCTGGAGGTTGCCCTGCAGGATCGTCAATGGTGTGCGCAGCTCGTGGGCCACCGCCATCGTGTTGAAACGCAGACGGCTTTCCATGCTTTCGAGTTCCGCCGCCAGTTCATCGAAAGTCCTGATCAACGTCGCCACTTCTTTCGCCCCCTTCCCAACGGAGCCGACACGGACTGCGAAATCGCCGGCGCGCAGACCTTCGGTCGCCTGGGCAAGGAGTTCCAGCGGGCGGCTGATTTTGCGAGCGAGCCAATAGCCGATGAGGCTGCAGGTTGCCGCCGCGAGTGCGCCAAAGGTGATGATCGACAGATCGATCTCGCTGTCGCCCCATTCGTTGATTCGCGGAATTTCCTTGATGAGCGCTTGAAGATGTCCGTCCTGAGGCATGCGGCCGGCATTGATATCGTTATAGGCTTGCGCCGCGCTGCGCGGCATATTCTCGAGCATCCGTTCCTCAAGATCCGACTCGCTCCAACTGACGCCGAAATAGACAATACAAACACTAACCACGAGCAGGATCGCCTGCAGCATTGCGGTGAGAACGCTGAGCGGCAACCGCGATATTCTGATTCTCATCTCGGCTCCACGAACCGGTAGCCGACGCCACGCACCGCGGTGAAGAAACCGCAGGCACCGAGATCTTCGAGCTTGCGGCGAAGGTTGGCGATATGGGTATCGACGGTGCGCGCCAGCGCGTCGCTGTCGGGAAGGCAGGCGTCGAGAATGTCGGCCCGGTCGAACGCGTGCGTCGGGCGGCGGATCATGTGCGCGAGGATTCGAAACTCGCTGAGCGTCAGCGGCAGGGACTGTCGCTTGCCGGTGGTTTCTACAAAGGCCGCGTGGGCATCAAGGTCGACCTCGACATTTTCGAAGCGCAACACCGTGGCGCCAGCGCCGTTTCGTGTCCGCCGCAGCACTGCGTTGACGCGGGCCACGACCTCCTGCGGGTTGAACGGCTTGACGACATAGTCGTCCGCACCAAGCCTCAACCCCGTCAGCCGATCCAGATCCTCGGCAAGGGCCGTGACCATGATCGTCGGCGTGTTGCTCTCGCGGCGGATGCGCGCCAGCACCTCGAAACCGTCGAGCCGCGGGATGCGGACGTCGAGGAGAACGAGGTCAGGCGAAAGCACGGAATGATGGGTGAGCGCGGTTTCTCCGTCCGCCGCCCGCACCGTCCGGAAGCCGTCACGCACGAGGTAAGCATCGAGGATCTGCGCGATCTCCGGCTCGTCCTCGACCAAAAGGATGAGACCCTTGTCGACCATCTGCAAACTCCTCGCGCATGTGTTGTGGCAATGAGCTTATGGGATGAAAAAATTCGGGTTGCAATTCATCCTGGCAGCGCTCGACACCGTCGCCGGGCGTTCCGCATCAAGCGTTCTTCGTTTCTCCGCCATTTCTTGACAAATTACGCCGAGTGTCCCCCTGGCACCGTCGGATCCAGTGTCGCACGCACGGTGAACGTGCCCACGAATGCCGATTTTGCGGCCTCATCCCGTTCCACCGACCCACGTAACAAAAGACCCGGAACGCCCTAGGGATCCCGGCCAAGCAAGCGGCGCTGCCGCTTCCCGCTCGAAGGCTCGCTCAGGGCCACCACCAAACCCAAGGGGGAATTCTCATGCCTGTAGAAACGAGCGAACTGACGTCAGCCGCCATCGGCAAGATCTTGCAATGTATCCCGCATCGTTATCCCTTTCTGCTGGTCGACAGGCTCGTTTCGATCCGCGGCGAAGAAGGCTGCATCGGGATCAAGAACGTTTCGATGAACGAACCGCAATTCCAGGGGCACTTCCCTGGCAATCCGGTCTTTCCGGGAGTGCTCATCATCGAGGGCATGGCGCAAACTGCCGGTGTCATGTGCGCCGCCGCCAAACTTGCCGAGGGCTTGACGCCAAAGATCATCTACATGCTGACGGTGGACAAGGCGCGGTTTCGCAAGCCCGTTCGGCCGGGTGACGTCATCGAGTATCACCTGACGAAGCTGGCCTATCGCCGCAATGTCTGGCGCTATAGCGCCGAGGCACGCGTCGATGGCGCATGCATTGCGCAGGCCGAGATCTCGGCATACCTCGAGACGGAGAAACAGCGGTCCGACGCCGCGGCTTGAACGTTCATTGCCCGCGGCAGGCAGCGATCCGAACAGTCATCCGCTCTTCTCCTCCGCGAAAGGTGCCGCATCGCGCCTCCTTCGTTTCCGGGCCCACAACGATGACCGGGCGAAAAACTCTGCCCGGCAGCCTGCCGCCGCACAGCGAATGCTGATGCGTCTTCCGCTCCGAGCCTTCTCCAGTTGCCCGCCCATCCTTGACAGTCACCAGCAATTCTCGCGCTCGCCCTCCTCCTATTTTCCCTATCGCGAGCATTCGGAATGTCCAGCATCCTGCAACCCACCACGACACCTGCTGCCGGCCATTGGCGGCGGCTTGCCAATCCCCGGACATGGCCCGCCCGACTGCAGGCCCAGATCTACCACCACCCTGTTCAGGCGGCCGCCTCGGCAACGATGTTTGCAGGCTTCGTGTTCATGGCTTTTCCCGGCATCGATCTGGCCGTGTCACGCTGGGCGACCGCAGGCAACGCAGACTTTCCGTTGTCGCGGGAGCACACGCTGCGTCTGCTGCGTGATTTCAACCGCGTGATCCCGATCTTGCTCCTGCCCGCGCTTGCGGTCATGCTTGCCGTACAGATGGCCCGGCCGCGCGCGTGGCTGCCACGTCCGCATAAAATATTGTTCTTCCTGACTTTCTATGCGCTCGGCCCAGGGCTCGTCATCCAACTACTGAAAAGGTTGGTCGGCCGCGCCCGCCCTTCCGAGATCGTCGAGTTCGGCGGAACCCTGCCGTTTACGCCCGCCTGGCAGGTTTCCGGCGCGTGCTCGCGCAGTTGTTCGTTTGCGTCTGGCGAATCGGCGACGGCGATTGCCTTGATCGCCTTGGCATTCTTCCTGCCCCTGGCTTGGCGTTGGAAGGCGGTTGTCGCCCTGGTGCCTGTCGTGCTCGTCTTCTCGCTCAACCGTATCGCCTTCGGCGCGCATTTCCTCTCGGATGTCGTGCTCGCCTGGCTGCTGATGCTCTGGATCATGCTGTGGCTGTGGTCCGTGTTTGCAGGCAATGGCGCACGCATCGATGCCGCGCTAACGCGTGGCCGATACCCCATTGCAGCCTGACATCGACGCCGACCTTGCCGCCGGCCGCTTGGCTTTTGATCAGGCGCTGCGCACCGACCGGCGCCAGACGAAGGGGGCGTTAAGCCGCAATGATTGCGATTGCCCGACGTCCTCGCTCATCAGCCACGCAACCGCCGCCGCCGCGATCTCCTCGATCGGCTGGGAGAACGTGGTCAGGTCGTAGGAACTCCAGGCGGCCTGCGGAATGTCGTCGAAGCCGACGACACAGAGATCCTCCGGGATCGACAGCGAAAACTGATGCCGGGCCGCATCCATGAAACCGAGCGCGACAAGATCGGTAACGCAAAAGACAGCATCCGGGCGCTCGCGACGGGTCATCAGCCGCTGCGCCAGGACCTTGCCGCTTTCATAACCCGTCGGGCCGAAGCGCTCGACGGTCACATCGAGCCCCTGGTCCCGCGCCGCTGCGACAAAACCCGCTTCTCGCGTCATGAGGCTCGGTGTCCCGGCCTCCGAATTGGCAAAGGCAAGCCGGCGACAGCCGGCCCGCAGGAACGCTGTCACGACACTTTGCGCCGTATCATCGTCGTCGAGGTTAATTCTGAGCGGGCCTTGGTGCTCGTCGTCGCGATTGATCAGAACCAGCCGCTGGCCGTTTCTGACGCAGAGATCGACGAGCGACTTGTCGGGCATGCCAGATAGCACGATCGAGGCGTCGGCGCGGTACCGGATCGCCTGGCGCAACGCCATGTCGACGCGTTCGTCGGATCGATCCGTGTTGACGATCATCGCGATTTTGCCGGCATTCTGCAGCTGCTGCGTCAGCGCCTTGATCAGCGCCGAACGGTAGGGCGTGCCCATGTCGGACACGACGAGGCAGACAATGCCGCTTTCGTTGCGCATCAATCCGCGGGCCAGATGGTTGACGTGATAACCGAGCGCTTCGGCCGCCTCCATGACCTTGCGGCGCGTCTCCGGCGCGATGCTGGCGCCCGCTGTGAACGCGCGCGAAACGGCGGAGCGGGAAACGCCGGCCTTCCTTGCCACTTCCTCTGCACTGACGAATATCTTGTCGCTCATCGTGACCCACCATTGCACGGCTTTGCAAACTTCTTGCAACAAATATCAGGCCTGTGCAAGCTTGCACAAACCCAATCGATTAAACTTTCCACTTTCGGCCGAAGTCGGATTGACAACATTCCGATCCCTGTGACACTTTGCACGCGCTTGCATTACTGCGATGTGGAGGCATCGCACCATTGGGAGGAAATTATGAAAGCTGTATCCATTTCGGTTGCGCTTGCCGCAACGGGCCTAGCATTCGCAGCGTCTCAGGCGCAGGCGGCAGGCAGTCTCAATCTGATTTGCTCGGCGGACGTCGTCATATGCGAGCAGATGACCGCCGATTTCGAGAAGGAAAGCGGGATCAAGGTCAACATGGTTCGCCTGTCTTCGGGCGAGACCTATGCCAAAGTGCGCGCAGAAGCGCGCAACCCCAAGACCGATATCTGGTGGGCCGGCACCGGCGACCCGCATCTGCAGGCTGCATCCGACGGCCTGACGCTCGAATACAAGTCGCCGATGCTGGATCAGCTGCAGGATTGGGCGAAGAAGCAGGCCGAAGGCTCGGGCTACCGCACCGTCGGCGTCTATGCCGGCGCGCTCGGCTGGGGCTACAACACCGAGATCTTCCAGAAGAAAGGCTTCAAGGAGCCGAAATGCTGGGCCGACCTGCTGGACGCCTCGCTCAAGGGCGAGATCCAGATGGCAAACCCGAACTCGTCGGGCACGGCCTATACGGCGCTCGCCTCGCTGGTGCAGATCATGGGTGAAGATCAGGCGTTCGACTACCTGAAGAAACTCAACGCCAACGTCGCGCAGTATACCAAATCGGGCTCGGCACCGGTCAAATCGGCCGCCCGCGGCGAGGCCGGCCTCGGCATCGTCTTCATGCACGACGCCGTCGCGCAGACAGCCGAAGGCTTCCCGATCAAGGCAATCGCGCCGTGCGAAGGCACCGGCTACGAGATCGGCTCGATGTCGATCATCCGCGGCGCCAAGAACCTCGACAATGCCAAGGCCTGGTACGACTGGGCGCTGAAGCCTGAGGTGCAGTCGCGGATGAAGGATGCCAAGTCCTTCCAGCTGCCATCCAACAAGAGCGCGGAAGTGCCGAAGGAAGCACCGAAGTTCGAGGATATCAAGCTGATCGACTACGACTTCGCCACCTATGGCGATTCCGAAAAGCGCAAGGCTCTGCTCGAGCGCTGGGACCGCGAGGTTGGCGCCAACGCCAACTGACGCCCTTCGGTTTGCGAGCGGCCGGATCGAAGGATCCGGTCGACCGCACCTCGAAAGACCGCAGGTGCCTCCGGCTCTCGCCAGCCGGCCCTGCACCATGATCGACATTCCAATAGTGAAGAGACGCGAGGACCGTGATGGAACATCGCAACCATAGGCTCGACCTCACGCTCGGGCTTGGGCTGGCCGCATTTTTGGCTGTGCCCTGGTACCGCATCGAGGGAGGCTTCTTCGGCCTTGGCTGGCTTTCCAGCTTTCCCTCCGATGCTGCCGTGGCACCCGGCCTTGCGCAGATCTTTGCCCACGGACATTCGTGGCTCGTCGTCGCGCTCCTGCTTCTCGGCGCCTGCGCCGCCGCCCGGTTTGTCCGGGACCCGGATCGCCGCGGTCTGGTGTTGGCGGTGGCCGGTGCAGCCGGCCTCCTGTTCATTGCTCTCCAAGGTCTGGCGATCGGCTTTACCGGCTGGACCTGGACCATCAGCGAGACCCTCTTCGGCCCGCTTGCCGACGGCCAACCTTCTATGGGCGCCGGCGCCGTGCTCGCTGCCCTCGCCTTCATCCTGATCTTTGCATTCGGGCTGGCCGAGCGCGGCGTCATGAAGGGCGATGCCTTCATCGTCGCGTCAATTTCGCTGCTCGTCTGCCTCGTCGTCGTCTTCGTGTTCTATCCCGTCGGCAGCATGTTTGCGGCCTCCGTCCAGGATTTCGACGGCTCGTTCAAGCCGGATGGCTTCCTGCGCAACATTCAGGACGGTTCGATCTGGAGCCTCGGCTGCGTCACCGGGGGCGAGCGTTGCGGTGTCGCCTGGCGCACGCTGTGGCTGGCGCTGATGACCGCGTCCGGCTCGACGTTGCTCGGTCTTGCTTTTGCGCTGGTCGCAACCCGGACCCGCTTTCCCTTCAAGAAGGGCATGCGCCTGTTGACGGTCCTGCCGATCATCACGCCGCCCTTCGTCATCGGCCTCGCGCTGACCCTGCTCTTCGGTCGCGCCGGCGTCATAACCGAGTTTCTGTCCGACGCCTTTGGCATCGAGCCCGGACGCTGGCTCTATGGCCTCACCGGCATCTGGATCGCCCAGGTCCTGTCCTTCACCCCGATCTCATTCCTGGTGCTGATCGGTGTCGTCGAGGGCGTCAGCCCGTCGATGGAGGAAGCGTCGCAGACGCTTCGCGCCGACCGCTGGCGGACATTCTGGCACGTCTCGCTGCCACTGATGAAGCCGGGCCTCGCCAACGCCTTCCTGATTGGCTTCATCGAGAGCATGGCCGATTTCGGCAATCCGCTCGTGCTTGGCGGCAGCCATGGCGTGCTGTCGACGGAAATCTTCTTTGCCGTCGTCGGGGCGCAAAACGATCCGTCGCGCGCCGCAGTGCTCGCCATCATCCTGTTGTGCTTCACCCTGTCGGCCTTCCTTGCCCAACGCTACTGGCTGGCGGGCAAGAATTATTCGACTGTCACCGGTAAGGGCGACAGCGGCTCGCATATCGCCTTGCCCCGCTCGCTGTCGATCGGCGTGCACGCGGTGGTGATCCCCTGGATGATCTTCACAGTCGTCGTCTACGGCATGATCCTGTTCGGCGGCTTCGTGAAAACCTGGGGTCTCGATAACTCGCTGACGTTTGAACACTACATCAAGGCCTTCTCGGTCTCGATGACCGACGGCGTGATCGCGTGGACCGGCGTTGCCTGGAACTCGTTCTGGACCACGATGGAGATCGCGCTGATCTCGGCGCCCTTGACGGCCCTTGTCGGGCTGCTGACCGCCTACTTGATCGTTCGGCAGCGATTTGCCGGACGGGATGTGTTCGAATTCGCGCTGATGTTGAGTTTCGCCATTCCCGGCACCGTCATCGGCATCAGCTACATCATCGCCTTCAACCTGCCGCCGCTCGAAATGACCGGCACTGCGCTGATCCTGGTTGCCTGCTTCGTGTTCCGAAACATGCCGGTCGGCGTGCGCGGTGGCATCGCGGCGATGAGCCAGCTCGACAAGAGCCTTGACGAAGCTTCTCTGACGCTCAGGGCAACCAGCTTCCGCACGCTGCGCAAGGTGATCCTGCCGTTGTTGCGGCCGGCCATCGTCGCTGCCCTCGTGTATTCCTTCGTCCGGGCGATCACGTCGATCAGCGCCGTCGTCTTCCTCGTCAGTGCCGAATACAACATGGCAACGTCCTACATCGTCGGCCTTGTTGAAAACGGCGAGTTCGGCGTGGCGATCGCCTACTCATCGGCCCTCATCGTGGTGATGATCACCGTCATCACCGGCCTGCAACTGCTTGTCGGCGAGCGCAAGCTCCGACGGGAGAACCGCGTCTTCGGCGCGGCTCCGGCCCGCGCCGCCGCCAAGACCCTTACCCAGGAGAACCCCGCATGAGCACCCCACGCACCGGCTCGGTCGTCTTCCAGAACGTGCGCAAGCAGTTCGGCGCCTTCACCGCCATCCACGACCTTTCGCTCACCATCGAACCCGGCACCCTCGTCACCCTGCTCGGCCCATCCGGTTGCGGGAAGACCACCACGCTGCGCATGCTCGCGGGCCTGGAACACCCGTCCGCCGGCCGGATCCTGATCGGCGGCAAGGACGTCACCATGCTGCCGGCAAACGAACGCGACGTGTCGATGGTGTTCCAGTCCTACGCGCTGTTCCCGCATATGACCTCGCTCGACAACGTCGCCTATGGTCTCGAATCCTCCGGCATGAAGAAGAAGGAGGCGCGCGACCGGGCCGAGGAAGGGCTTAAGCTCGTCGGCCTCGGCGGCCTGGGTCAACGGCTCCCGGCCGAACTCTCCGGCGGCCAGCAGCAGCGCGTCGCCGTGGCGCGCGCACTGGTGCTCGAACCGCAGGTGCTGCTGCTCGACGAACCGCTCTCCAACCTCGACGCGCGGCTGCGCCGGCGGGTGCGAACGGAAATCCGCGAGCTGCAGCAGCGGCTTGGCTTTACCGCGGTCTACGTCACCCACGACCAGGACGAGGCGCTTGCGGTCTCCGACCGGATCATCGTGATGAAGGATGGCGAGATTGCCCAGGAAGGCGCGCCCCGCGAACTCTACGAGGCACCGGCATCCGCCTTCATCGCCGACTTCATGGGCGAGGCTAATGTGCTGCCCTGCGAAATCACTGCGTCCGATGCCGGCCTTGCCACCATCCGTGTCGGCGGGCTCGAACATCGGCTGCCGTCGCGCAACGCCCGGCCGGGCCCGTCGAAACTCGCCGTGCGGCCAAATGCCGTGACGCTGACGCCAGCGACCGGCGCGGCACTTCCGGGGACCATCAGCACGGCTGCCTACCTCGGCGGTCATATCGAGTATGAAGTTGAAACTCAGAATGGATTGCTATTCGTGGTTGATGATGCGATCGAGCAGATGCTATCTCCTGCGACCGAAGTCGCCATCGGCTTCCGCGATCGCGGCCTTGCTTTGATTACGGCATAATTTTCGAGACCGACACAGGAAGGACTTTTCGCATGACTTCGCCAATCGCGGGCCTTGAAGCCCGCTTCGCGCTCGCCAAGACCGTTGCCGGTGAAGCCGGACGGCTTGCCCATGACTACTTCGTCCAGCGCGAAACACTGGTGATCGAGACCAAGGCTGACGCCCATGACGTCGTCTCAATCGCTGACCGCAACGTCGAGACACTGATCCGCGACCGCATCAGTGCCGCATTTCCTGACGATGGCGCGCTTGGCGAGGAACACGGCCTTGTCAGTGGCACGTCGGGCTTCACCTGGGTGATCGACCCGATCGACGGCACGACGCCCTTCGTCAACGGTATGCCCAACTGGTGCATCTCGATCGCCGTGCTTCATGCGGACAAACCGGTGATCGGCGTGATCCAGTCGCCCTGCCACGACGAGCTCTATGCGGCCGCGGCCGGTCACGGTGCGACGCTCAACGGCAAGACCCTGCGGCTCGATGCGACGCGGACGATCCGCGATGCGGTGACCGGTCTTGGCGCCAACAATCACGTGACACCGGCCGAAGTCGCCGGGATCGTCGAGCGCCTTCTTGAGGCCGGCGGCAACTTCATGCGCAACGGTTCGGGCGCGCTGATGATCGCCTATGTGGCCGCTGGCAGGCTCGTCGGCTACTATGAGCCCTACATGCACGCCTGGGATTGCTTGGCCGGCTATTGCCTTGTCAACGAGGCGGGCGGCTGGTCGCTGCCTTTCCCGACACAGGGCGACGCCTTGACCCGGGGAAGCGCCGTTCTGGTCGCAGCACCTGGCGCGATCGACGACCTGCTCAAGGTCGCGCAGCTGGAACGCAAGGCAGCCTGAAGCTTTACGACGCCGAACGCGATCAGCGCGCCTGCTTGTCGGTCTTGGCCGCCAGCAGGTTGACGAGCTCCATCGGGAACGGAAAGACGATCGTCGAGTTCTTTTCGCCGGCGATCACGTTCAAGGTGCTCAAATAGCGCAACTGCATGGCTTCAGGCTGCCGGGCAAGGATCTCGGCAGCCTCGAGCAGTTTTGCCGCCGCTTGCTGTTCGCCCTCGGCATTGATGACCTTGGCGCGGCGTTCGCGCTCAGCCTCGGCCTGGCGGGCGATGGCACGGACCATGCTTTCGTTGATGTCGACATGCTTGATCTCGACGGTCGCAACCTTGATGCCCCAGGCATCTGTCTGGCTGTCGAGAATCTTCTGGATATCCTCGTTCAACCGGTCGCGCTCCGCCAGCATTTCGTCGAGATCATGCTTGCCAAGCACCGAGCGCAATGTCGTCTGGGCGAGCTGGCTCGTCGCCATCATGAAATCCTCGACCTGGATCGTCGATTTTTCGGCATCGATCACCCTGAAGTAGAGGACCGCGCTGACACGGACCGACACATTGTCGTGCGAGATGACATCCTGGCTTGGAACGTCGAGCACACGGGTTCTGAGATCGACCCGCACCATCTGCTGAACATAGGGAAAGAGCAAGATCAGTCCCGGCCCTTTCACGCCGGTGAAGCGACCGAGGGTGAAGACGACGCCGCGTTCATATTCGCGCAGGATCCTGATCGCATAGGCGATCACGATGAGGACAAAAAACAGGATCGCCAGATAGGGAGCGAGGCTCCCAAGCATGTCCATGATCTCTACTCCTTCTACCGCAGGCGTCAGGCCTTCGCCTGGTCGCGCGCGACCTCAAGCGTCAGCCCGTTGCGGCCAACCACCTTCACGGTCTCTCCGGTTGTAAGCGCCTCGCTGCTGACGGCCTGCCAGCGCTCGCCGTGGGCAATGACATAGCCCTTGGCACCGGCCCAACTATCGACCTTGCCGGCGATCCCGATCATCTGCTCAGATCCGGTGGCGACGGCACGGCGGCGGGAACCGAAGGCGAGGCGCCCGACGAGCAGACTGAAGCCGAGGCTGGCGATGCCGACACCGGCAAGCAACTGCCAGGATACCCCCAGCCCCGGCGTGTCCGTATCGAAAAGGATCGCGGCGCCAAGAACGATCGCCAGGGCACCGCCCGTCCCGAGCACGCCGAACGAAGGCGAATGTGCCTCTGCAACCAGCAGGCCGATGCCGAGCAGGATCAGGCCGACGCCGGCATAGCTGACCGGCAGAACGGCCAATGCGTAGAGGCCAAGCAGCAGACTGATCCCGCCGACGGTACCCGGCACGACGGATCCGGGCGTCAGGAACTCGAAGATCAGTCCATAAATGCCGATCATCATCAGAATGATCGCGATGTTTGGGTCGGTGATGACCGCAAGCAGACGCGTGCGCCAGTCGGGTACAAAAGCCTCCACGCCAAGCCGTGACGTTTCAAGCGTGATATCCGCCTGCCCGACACGGACAGTCCGCCCCTGCGCCTGCTTCAGCAGGTCGTCGATGGAAACGGCAGTGAAATCGACGACTTTCTGTTGAACGGCCGCCACTGCCGACAGGCTCGCAGCCTCGCGTACCGCCCGCTCGGCCCAATCGGCATTGCGCCCACGCAACTCGGCCAATCCGCGGATATAGGCGACGGCATCGTTCACCAGCTTTGCCTCACTTGCCGACTGGGTTGGCTGCGGTTGGCCTGCGGTGTCCTTGTCGTTTTCGCCTGGATGCTCATCCTCTTGTCCGCCAAACATGTCTCCACCAATGGCGATCGGCGTTGCCGCCCCGAGATTGGTTCCCGGCGCCATGGCGGCGATATGGCTTGCATAGAGGATATAGGTGCCGGCACTGGCAGCCCGCGCTCCGCTCGGCGCGACGAAACTGGCAACGGGAACCGACGAGGCGAGGATCGCCTGGATGATCTCGCGCATCGACGTATCGAGACCACCGGGCGTGTCCATTTGCAAAACGACAAGCGGCAGGTGCCGGTCGTTGGCCCGCTGCAAACCGCGTTTGACGTATTCAGCCGTTGCCGGACCGATTGCCCCCTTCAGATTGAGCACCAAGGCAACCCGCTCGGTTTCTGGCGCGGACGCTGCTGGAAACACGCATGTCGATATCAGGGCAAGCAACAGGCTGAGGATTCGCAACATCCGTCGTCAAAGCCTCGTATTGCGGGCGCCTTCGGCGAAGACGTCCCGCGGAGGCAATATTAGCACACCATAAAGTTAAGACGAAGCACAACACACCACCGCTCTCCGGACGGTGAGCAGGATGACAAAGTCCCGCATCGGGGCTATCTGCATGTCAGGACAACCGCATTGCTTCGCAGAAATGAACGCCATGGCGTGCTTGCCGACACGAGCCGCCTTCGACCTCTAGAGGAAACCCGCCCGCTTGGAGACAACACTCTATCTGCCGATCAAGCGCTTCCTCGAAGAGGCCGGATATTCCGTCAAGGGCGAGATCGGCGGCTGCGATATCCTTGCGCTCAGCGACGACGAGCCACCGCTCGTCGTGATCTGCGAATTGAAGCTGACGTTCAATCTGGAGTTGGTCTTGCAGGCGGTGGATCGGGCCAATGCAGGTGACGAGGTCTGGATCGCAGCACGCGTCTCGGCCAAGGGCAAGGGGCGCGAGAGCGACCGGCGCTTTCGCGATCTCTGCCGCCGGATCGGGCTCGGCATGCTCGCGGTCGCCGACAACGGCACGGTCGACGTCATCGTCGCTGCGTCCGCCGCCATGCCGCGCAAGAACCTGAAGAAGCGGGCGCGCCTCATCAAGGAGCACCACCGTCGCAAGGGCGACCCGACGCTCGGCGGCAGCACGCGCTCCCCGATCATGACGGCCTACCGCCAGCAGGCGCTTGCCTGCGCCGCCGCCTTGCAGAGCGGACAGCTGCGTCCGCGCGATCTGCGCGAAGCCGCCCCTGACGCCGCCAAGATCCTGCAAGGCAATGTCTATGGCTGGTTCGAACGGGTCGATCGCGGTGTCTATGCGCTCACTGAAGTCGGAGCGGAAGCGCTTCGGCGCTGGCCGCAAGGTCCTGTTTCGGGCACGTCAGAGACCGAGACAATGGCAACAGCGTCCGAAGACTGAACTGGCGCGGAGAGCACAGATGAACCTTCCCCTTCGGCTGCTCTGTCTTGGCCTCGGCTGGCTGATGGTCGGCTTCGCCGTCGCAGGCATCTTCCTGCCGATCCTGCCAACCACGCCGTTTCTGTTGCTGGCGGCGGGCCTGTTTGCCCGCGCCTCGCCACGGCTCGAGCGCTGGCTGCTGGAGCATCCGACATTCGGCCCTTCGTTGCGCCTCTGGCGCGAAAGCGGCGCGATACCCGCGCGAGCAAAAAAGATAGCCCTCGCCCTGATGGCGGTAAGCTTCGTCTTCTTCTACGCTGTCAGCAAGCCGAGCCTGCTCCTCGCGGCCGCCGTAGCAGGTGCGATGCTGCTACCGGCCCTATTCATCATCACTCGGCCGAGCGCCTGAGGGCTCGGGCTGGCGACAGGCACGCAAACACAAAGAGGTCGTCGGCCCGACGCAACCGATTATTCGCCGGGTCCAGCTTCAATCCTCTTGTCACCCGGATCAGTGGTGTCGTCGTTCAAGCCGCTCTTGAAACTGCGAATGCCTTTGGCGACGTCACCCATCAACTCCGGGATCTTGCCGCGGCCGAACAACAACAGCGCGACTGCCAGCACGATCACCCAATGCCAGATGCTAAAAGATCCCATATCGTTGCTTCCCTGATCCTGTCAGCCATCACGACGCCCGGCAACGGTCACCCGCCGCCGACAATCGAGACGCTAGCAGGCTATTGGGCACCAATCTTTGTCGGTTCGCAAACATTGAAAGGCGGCCACGGCCACTCGCTGCGTCGATCCGATCTCTGACCCTTGGCGCTTAGGCCCCATCAAAAGTTGCTGGCGTGAAGCTCCATCATCGCGCGTCGGAGGTCGTCGATCGGCGTCATGCCCGATGTCGTTGTGCCTTCCAGCTCCTTCGGCATCTTCCAGCCGGGATCTATGCCCTGCATGTTGGGCAATTCATGGGCGATGCCCTTGTGGCAATCGATACAGGTTGCCTTGCCGGACAGCAGGTAGCGCGTGTGAATGGTGGCGGCGCGTTCCGTCTGTTTCTGCAGGTCCATGGCCACGGACGAATGGCAATTGCGGCATTCCAGGCTGTCATTGGCCTTCAGGCGCGCCCATTCGTGCTGGGCGAGTTCGAGGCGCTTTTCGAGAAATTTGGGCCGCGTGCTGATGGTCCCGAAGATCTTGCCCCAGACCTCCTTCGACGCCTGCATCTTGCGGGCGATCTTGTCGGTCCACTGGTGCGGTACATGACAGTCTGGACAAGACGCACGCACGCCGGAACGATTGGAGAAGTGGATCGTGCGCGTCAGCTCCTCATAGACGTTGTCCTTCATCTCGTGACAGGAGGTGCAGAATTTTTCGGTGTTGGTGATCTCGAGTGCCGTATTGAAGGCCCCCCAGAACATCACGCCACCGACGAAGCCGCCGAGCGTCAGAAACCCGAGGCTCAGCGTGCCCGCCGGCGTGCTGACAAGCCGCCACGCCCACAGGATAAGTCTCTTAATCCGCTCCATGGGCTCACTCGCTTCCGGCCGGCTTGACGCCGAGTTCGCTCATGTCCTTGAAACCATTGTCGACCAGCGGGCGAACATCCGCCTGCGGCACATGGCATGCGGTGCAGAAATAGCGCCTCGGCGAAACGTCGGCGATCATCTGCCCGTCGCGGGTCATGTAATGCGTCACGCTGATCATCGGCGCGCCGCTATCCTGCGTGAACTCGCGTTTGTGGCAGGAGAGGCAGCGATTGGTATTGACCGAGAGCTGATAGCCCTCGATCGAATGCGGGATGATCGGCGGCTGGTCCGGATAGGCGCGCATCTTGCGTTTGTCGTCGACCACCCATTTCGGCAAGGTCGCGGCCGCCCCGGTTTCCATCTGCGGCGTCGGGCCTTCAAGCTGTGGCACCATTTGCTGGACGACCTGGGCAATCGCCGTCGTCGCTGCAAACAGGGCGAGGCCGATGGCAACGACCATCCATTCGGGTCGCTTCAAGCGACGGAGACGATCTTGACTGCGCATTTTTTGAAATCCGTCTGTTTGGAGATGGGATCCGTTGCGTCGAGTGTCACCTTGTTGATCAGCTGGCTCGCATCGAACCAGGGCACGAAGATCACGCCGGGCGGCATGCGGTTGCGGCCGCGCGTGTCGATGCGCGAGCGGATCTCGCCGCGCCGCGACAGGATCCGCACTTCCGCGCCCTGGTTGATACCGCGTTTGCGCGCGTCGTCCGCGTTCATGAAGCAGCGGGCACCAGGGAACGCGCGGTAAAGCTCCGGAACGCGCATGGTCATCGAGCCCGAGTGCCAGTGTTCGAGCACGCGGCCCGTCACCAGCCAGAGATCGAATTCCTCGTCGGGCGATTCTGCCGGCGGCTCATAAGGCACCGCGAGAATGACCGCCTTGCCATCCGGGCGACCGTAGAATTTGACGCCTTCACCGGCCTTCACATAGGGATCGTAGCCCTCACGGTAGCGCCAACGTGTCTCCTTGCCGTCGACCACCGGCCAGCGCAACCCGCGCTCCTCGTGGTAGCGGTCATAGGGCGCCAGATCGTGGCCATGACCGCGACCGAAGGTGGCATACTCCTCGAACAGTCCCTTCTGGAGGTAGAAGCCGAAGGCTTGGGCCTCGTTGTTGGCATAGTCTCCGCTGACTTCGCTCAAGGGGAAGCGATTGACCTCGCCGTTCTGGAACAGGACGTCATGCAGGGTCTTGCCCTTGAACTCCGGATTGGCCGCAAGGATTTCGGCCGGCCAGACTTCGTCGGTGATGAAGCGCTTGGAGAACTCGACCAGCTGCCAGAGGTCCGAGCGCGCCTCGCCCGGTGCCTGCACCAGCTGGTGCCAGACATGGGTGCGGCGCTCGGCATTGCCGTAGGCGCCTTCCTTTTCCACCCACATGGCAGCCGGCAGGATCAGGTCGGCGCTCATCGCCGTGATCGTCGGATAGGCATCGGAGACGACGATGAAATTCTCCGGGTTTCGGTAGCCCTGCCAGGTTTCATTGCTGGTGTTGGGAGCGGCCTGGATGTTGTTGTTGACCTGGACCCAGTAGAAGCTGAGCTTGCCGTCTTTCAGCATCCGATCCTGCTCGACAGCGTGATAGCCCGGCTTTTCCGGGATAATCCCGTGCGGAATGCGCCAGATCTCCTCGGCGTGCTTGCGATGTTCCGGATTGGTCACGGTCATGTCGGCAGGCAGGCGATGGGCAAACGTGCCGACCTCGCGCGCCGTGCCGCAGGCGGAAGGCTGGCCGGTCAGCGAGAACGGGCTGTTGCCGGGCTCCGAGATCTTTCCGGTCAGGAGGTGGATGTTGTAGACCATCTGGTTGGCCCAGACGCCGCGCACATGCTGGTTGAAGCCCATGGTCCACAGCGACATCACCTTGCGCTGCGGATCGGCGTAAAGCTCGGCCAGTTCCTCAAGGAAAGCCGGATCGACGCCGGTTAGTTCGGCGGTCTTCTTCAAGGTGTATTCCGACACGAAGGTTTTGAACGCCTCGTAGTCCATCGGCTCCATCTTGCCGGGGTCGGACGAATTGGCGGCCTTCACCTCGACCGGGTTGTCCGGCCGCAGGCCGTAGCCGATATCGGTGACGCCGCGCATGAAGGTCGTGTGCTTCTGGACGAAGTCCTCGTTCACCCGGCCCTTCTCGATGATGTAATTGGCGATGTAGTTGAGGATCGCCAGATCGGTGCCGGGTTTGAACACCATCGGGATGTCGGCGAGGTCCATGCTGCGATGAGTGAAGGTCGACAGCACCGCCACCTTCACATGCGGCTGGCCAAGCCGGCGATCGGCAAGCCGGGTCCACAGGATCGGATGCATCTCCGCCATGTTCGAGCCCCAGAGGACGAAGGCGTCCGCATGCTCGAAGTCGTCGTAGCAGCCCATCGGCTCGTCCATGCCGAAGGTGCGCATGAAGGCGTAGGCAGCCGAGGCCATGCAATGGCGGGCATTGGGGTCGAGGTTGTTGGAGCGGAAGCCGGCGCGCATCAGCTTGGTCGCCGCATAGCCTTCGAAGATCGTCCACTGGCCGGAGCCGAACATGCCGACGGCAGTCGGCCCTTTCTCCTTCAGCACCTTCTTGCACTGTTCGGCCATGACGTCGAAGGCTTCGTCCCAGCTAACCGCCTCGAACTCGCCGTCCTTGCTATAGGCGCCGTTTAGCTTGCGCAGCATCGGCGTCTTCAGCCGGTCGGTGCCATACATGATCTTGGAGAGGAAATAGCCCTTGATGCAGTTGAGGCCGCGATTGACCTCGGCCTGCATGTCGCCATGGGTGGCGACGACCTGCCCTTCCTTGACGCCGACCATCACGCCGCAGCCAGTGCCGCAGAAGCGACAGGGCGCCTTCGACCATTTGATTTCGAGCGCGCTGATGCCGCCGGGCACGGGTTGGGCGGCGGCAGGCAGCGCAATGCCGGCGGTGGCGGCGGCGATGCCGGCCGCGTGTGCCTTCAAGATGTCACGCCGCGTCAGTTCGGTGGTCATCGTCCGTCACTCCTTCCGTTTCGACATGTTCGAAAACCATGTTGGCGGCCACCACGCCGTCAAGCGTGGAGATCGTCGACAGGGCTTCGCCAAGCATGCCGGTACTCGTTCCCTCGATGACGACGACAATCTTGCCGCCCTCGTGTCCGTAAACCTCGACATTTTCCATGCGCGCCAGCGCGGCAAGGACTGCGTCCGCCATCGCCGGAAGAGCGACGACGACAGCGCTTGAGACATGATATTGCCGGGAACGATCAGGCATGGATGTCCTCCTCGTGCCGCTCGACGATGCCGATGGCGCTCACCGGACAGACGCCGATACAGGCGCCGCATCCACTGCAGCTGTCGACGTTCACATTAGGCAGGAATGGGCCGCCGGCCCGAGGGCGGAAGCGGATCGCCTCCTCAGGGCAGGCATCGCGGCAGGATTGGCAGGCGACATTGTTGCGTGCGAGACAGCCATCGCCGATGGCAACGACATGGGCGAGCCGCGTCGAGCCCAACACGGCGAATACCGGCTCCGGACAGACCCGCGCACAATCGCCGCAGAACGTGCATTCGCCGCCGGAAAAGTCGAGCGTCGGACGTTCGTCCCGTAATGAAATGATGTGGGTGGGACAGTGTTCCACGCACCGGCCGCACCCCGTGCACGCCGTCAGGCTTTCAAGCGTGACGCCCGGCGGCAGAACGCGTTTTCGCACTGCCTGCCGACCGAGAAACAATCCACGTCTGGTTGTCACCGCCCCCATCGATTACCTCAATGCCCGAGCGGGCCCGGAGGGCCAAAGATCATTTGATAGAACCAGACCAGGAAACCGTAACCGGCGACCGTGCCAACGGCAACGATCGGCCAGATGCCGAAAGCCAGCACAAGAAACGTCAGGAGTTCCTGGCGCCGGCGCGAGCGCGGCTCCTGCTCGGTGAAGTGCTGTGGAGGTACTTCTGACACGTCAGGCTCCCGGGCTCGTTGATCCGGAAGCATATTAACAACCCGTGACGGAAAATAAAGCGGAACAAACTATACAATAATATTCATGTACAAAAATAACATCTGTCAATTCAAAGAGATATTTACCCCAACAATTCCAGTGGTTCTTTGCAAATCAGGAGCAAGAGCCACACTTCGTATTTTCGTAAATCACCATATGAAGGGAACAATGAAAGAACGACAGCCCACCGCAGGGCATCGGTGAAAGCGTCAGCCGTGCGCAGCTTGGTGACGTCGAAGGCATTGGATTTTGAAGAGAACTTGGCGATTCGCCGGTTCACCGATCGTAGATTTGCCGTAGCGAACAGGTTGTCGCACGACAATACTGTGCGCCGCCCAGCGGTTTTTCTTCCTCCCCGAACGACACGTCGGCCGTGCCACCTTCCCCGCGATTGCCGGTTGACAACCCGCATGAGATCAGGACACATATTGCATTACAAAGGGATCAATTCCTTAATAAGGGAATATACGGAGGACTAGGGGTGCCGGACTTGCTTGTGAGCTTGTATTCGCCGACGCTCGCCAATCTCAAGCGGAAAACCGACACGACCGGCATTCGCATTCGCCCGGCGCTTCCGCCCGAAATGCATGTTGTCGTCGAATGGGTAAGGCAAAACTTCAGTGACAATTGGGCGAGCGAGGTTTCCGTCGCGTTTTCCCGCCAGCCGATTGCCTGCCTGATTGCGGTGGAAGGCGTAAAGCTGCTCGGCTTTGCCTGTTACGACACGACGGCACGCGGCTTCTTCGGCCCGACCGGGGTGTCGAGCGAAAGTCGTGGCCGCGGTATCGGCGTCGATCTGCTGGCCGCGTCGCTCGAGACCATGAAGACGCTCGGACACGCCTATGCCTTCATCGGCGATGCCGGTCCTGTCGATTTCTACGCCAAAACCATCGGCGCGGTCGCCATCCCCGCCACCGACAAGGGCATCTACGAAGGCATGCTTCGTAGCCCATCCAAATAATCATCTGAACATCGGAGCTTTCCCATGGCATCGACGCCGCTTGCCCTTTTCGTCGGACTTCCGAATCCCACACTCTCGGACGACGAGTTCGCGCTGTTTCGCGAAACCAATCCGCTCGGCCTCTTCGTCGGCCGCCGCAACCTGCGCGAGCCCGGCCAGGTCAAGGTCCTGATCGAGCGCTTCCGCGAGGCTGTCGGCCGTGAAGACGCGCCTGTCTTTACCGACCAGGAAGGCGGCCGCGTCCAGCACCTCGACGCCGGCCCCTGGCCGCTGTTCCGCAGCTTCGGCCAGTTTGCCGAATTGGCCCGCCATGACCTTGACCTCGGCCGCAGGGCGCTTCGCCTGTCATCGCAGGCCATGGGCACGATGATGACCGAACTCGGGCTTACCAGCGGCTGCTCGCCGGTTCTCGACCTCGTCTTCGAAACGACCAGCTCCGTCATCGGTGCGCGCTCCTTCGGTTCGGATCCCGATTTCATCGCAGCCCTTGGCCGCGAAGTGGTCGACGGCCTGCTCGAGACCGGCAACATGCCCGTGATGAAGCACATCCCCGGCCATGGCCGCGCGACGCGCGATTCCCACAAGGAGCGCCCTGTCGTCGACGCATCGCGCGAAACGCTCGAAGCGACTGATTTCAAGCCTTTCGTTGCCCTCAAGGATACGCCCTGGGCGATGGTCGCCCACGTCGTCTACTCCGCCTATGACAGCGAGCTGCCGGCCTCGATCTCGCCGACCATGCACGACGTGATCCGCAAGGACATGGGCTATGAGGGCGTGCTGGTCTCCGACTGCATCTTCATGGAATCGCTGCGCGGCACCTTGCCGGAGCGCGTGAAGCAGGTGCTCGACGCAGGCTCCGACATCGCACTCCACAGCCACGGCGACCTGGCCGAGAGCGAGGCTGCCGCCAGGGCCGCCCGCCCGCTGACGGAGGCTGCCCAGAAGCGGATCGCCGCCGGGCAGAGCCGGCTCGGCAAGCTCAAGGTCGATGTTCGCACGGCGCATGCCGAAGTCGAAGACATGTTCAACAGCGTTCTCGTCGCCTGACGGGAACGCCTTTCACCAATCAAGGGGGGAGAAACCATGAAAAAATCCATTCTCTGGGCAGCCACCGCGCTGACCCTTTTCGCTGCACCGGCGACGGCGCAGTCGGTCCTGACCGTCAACATCGAGCCGGCCACCACCTGGGTTCGCAACTTCAACCCGTTCAACCAGACATCGGCGCGCCAGAGCACGCTCGATTTCATCTATGAGCCGCTGATCGTCTTCAATCGCTTCGACGACAACAAGCCGGTGTTCCGCCTCGCGGAGAGCTTCACGCTTTCCGACGATCTGAAGAGCATCGAGTTCAAGCTGCGCCCGAACCTGAAATGGTCTGACGGCAAGCCGCTGACGGCTGCCGACGTCAAGTTCACCTACGATTACCTGAAGAAATTCCCGGCGCTCGATTTCGTCAGCATCTGGACGTTCATCACCGGTGTCGAGGCCGTCGACGGCCAGACCGTGCGCTTCACGCTTGCCAATCCGAGTTCGCTTGCCGCCGAGCAGCTGGCTCAGTTGCCGATCGTGCCGGAGCATGTCTGGAAGGATATCGCCGAGCCGGTGACCTTCGCCAACGAGACACCTGTCGGCAGCGGCCCGATGACGGAAATCCCGCGCTTCACCGGCCAGACCTATGACCAGTGCCGCAACCCGCACTACTGGGATGCAGCGACCCTGAAGGTCGACTGCATGCGCTTCCCACAGCTCGCCGACAACAACCAGATCCTGACTGCGACCGCGTCGGGCACGCTCGACTGGGGTGTTTCCTTCATCCCGGATATCGAGAACGTCTACGTTGCCAAAGATCCGGAGCACTTCCATTTCTGGTACTCGCCGAGCAGCATGGTGGCATTCCTCTTCAACCAGGAAACCGCCAACGAGAACAACCGCAAGGCCTTCAACGACGTAAAATTCCGTCGCGCGGCCTCGATGGCGCTCGACCGCGGCACCATGGTCGACGTTGCAGGCTACGGCTATCCGACGCTGAACGAAGATCCGGCCGGCATGGGCGAACTCTACAAGACCTGGGCCGATCCGTCGGTCGCAACCGATTTCGGCACCTACGGCAAGTATGACGCCGATGCCTCCAAGGCGCTGCTTGACGAAGCCGGTTATGTCGACAAGGACGGCGACGGTTTCCGGGACAATCCGGACGGCAGCAAGATCGCCTTCTCGATCATCGTGCCGAGCTCCTGGACCGACTGGATCGACACGGTGACGATCGCTGTCGAAGGCCTACAGGCCGTCGGCCTCGATGCCAAGATCGAAACGCCGGAAGAAGCTGTCTGGACCGGCAACCTCATCAACGGCACGTTCGACGCCGCGATCAACAGCCTGCCGGCATCCGCCTCGCCCTATTACCCCTACAAGCGCGCCTTCAGCGCCTCGGACAAGGGCAAGACGCGCTTTACCGCGCAGCGCTGGTTCAACGCCGACGTGGAAAAGCTCGTGACCGAGTTCACCCACACGGCCGACCTCGCCAAGCAGAAGGAAGCCATGAACAAGGCCCAGCGGATCGTTGCCGAAAACATGCCGATGATGCCGGTGTTCAACAATCCGAACTGGTACCAGTACAACACCAAGCGCTTCGAAGGCTGGGTGACGGCGGAGACCCCCTTCGTCAACCCGTCGATCACCCGTAACAACCCGGCGCGACTGCTGCACTTGCTGGCACTTAAGCCGGTCAACTAAACATCCCAGGACTGGCGGGAGCGGCTCACGATCGGGCTGCTCCCGCCTCCGCGCCGGCCTCGAGAGCAGACCCGCTCCGCGATCAAGTGCCTGCGCCGTTTCAAAGCGTTTCTGCCGCCAATCCTGCCGGTAACAGGATCAAGGCGCAGTCGATGGAGTCCCCATGGCTTTCCTGCTTCGCCGCCTATGCTTCTATCTGGCAGCCTTCGTCGCGGCGGCGACGATCAACTTTTTCCTGCCGCGGCTGATGCCCGGCGACCCAGTGCAGATCATGTTTTCGAGCGCAGGCGCGGAACTTCCGCCTGAAAGCCTGCAAGCGCTGAAACTGACCTTCGGCTTCGTCGACGGCCCGCTCTGGCAGCAATACCTGACCTATCTCGGCAGCATCTTCAGCGGCGATCTCGGCCGCTCGATCAAGTATTTCCCGCTGCCGGTGTCGACGGTTCTGGGCAATGCGCTGGTCTGGACTGTTGGCCTGATGGGCACGGCGACGATCATCAGCTTCACGCTCGGCACCTTCCTCGGCATCCTCGCCGCCTGGCGCCGCGGCAGCCTTTTCGACGTCATCGTTTCGGTGGGCGCGATCTTCGCGACCTCGGTTCCAGCCGTCGTCACCTCGCTGATCGTTGTGTTCTTCTTCGGCTTTACGCTGAACTGGTTCCCGACGGGTTATGCCGCCGACCCGGCGCTCGATCCGGCCTTCACGCTGCAATATATCGGCAGCGTGCTCTACCACGGCCTCCTGCCGATGCTGACGCTCTGCACAGTGCTGACCGGCGGCTTCGCCGTCACCATGCGCAACAACATGATCAACCTGCTCGGCGAGGACTATATCGTCATGGCCCGGGCGAAGGGCCTTTCGGACGGCCACGTGATGCTCTGGTACGCGGCGCGCAACGCGCTGCTGCCGACCGTGTCGAGCCTGGCCATCGCCATCGGCACTGTTCTCGGCGGCTCGCTGGTGACCGAAGTCGTGTTCAACTATCCGGGCCTCGGCAACATCCTCTACCAGGCGATCCTTGCCCGCGACTACCCGGTTATCCAGGGACAGCTCTTGATCATGACCGCGACTATGCTGGTTGCCAATTTCATCGTCGACGTCAGCTATGTGCTGCTCGACCCCCGACTGAAGAAGGCTTGAGATGAAGACCAACCCCTTCGGATTGATCCGCAATCGCAAGGCTCTGGTCGGCGTCGGCATCATCGCCTTCATCCTTCTCGTGGCGATCGCCGCACCGCTCCTCACCCCCTACGATCCGGGCGCGCGCGTCGGACGGCCGCATCAGGCGCCCTCGCTTGCCCACTGGCTCGGCACCACCCGCATCGGCCAGGATGTGTTCACACGGCTGATCTATGGCGCGCGCACCTCGCTTGCCGTCGGCTTCGGCGCCGGCCTGCTCATCACCATCGTCGGCACGGCACTCGGCATTCTCGCCGGCTATCGTGGCGGCAAGGTCGACGAAGTCATCAGCTTTTTCACCAACATGGTGCTGGTCGTTCCCAACCTGCCGCTGCTCCTGGTGCTCGCCGCCTTCATCGGTCAGGCCAGCCCCTGGGTCATCGCGCTGATCCTTGGCGGAACGTCCTGGGCCTGGGGCGCGCGCGTCACCCGCGCCGAGACGCTTTCCGTCAAGCAGAAGGACTACGTCAAATCGGCGGAGATGATGGGGGAGCCGCGCTGGCGCATCATGACCTTCGAGATCTTTCCCAACCTGATCTCGATCGTCGGCATCAACTTCATCGGAAGCGTCATTTTCGCGATCATCACTCAGGCGACGCTGGAGTTTCTCGGCCTTGGCGATCCGAAGGTCGTCTCCTGGGGTACCATGCTCTACGCTGCCCAGAAAGCCTCGGCGCTTTCGGTCGGCGCGTGGTGGGACATTCTCACGCCCTGCTTCGCGCTCGCGTTCCTCGGCATCGGCCTGTCGCTTCTGAATTTCGCCGTCGACGAAATCGCCAATCCGCGGCTGCGGACCGGCAACCGGCTCGGGGGCTGGTCAGCACTCATTCGCTCCGGGGAGGGTCGCCTGTGACCGCGCCATTGCTATCGGTGAAAAACCTGACGATTGATTACATCGGCGAGGAAAAGGACTTTCGCGCCGTCGACAATGTCTCCTTCGACGTTGCGCCGGGCGAAGTCTTCGGCCTTGCCGGCGAATCCGGCTGCGGCAAGAGCACCATCGCCTTTGCCATCAGCCGACTGCACAAGCCACCGGCACTGATCCGGCGCGAAAGCACCATCCTACTGAACGGCCGCGACGTGCTCGACCTCGATGACAAAGCCTTGCGCGATTTCCGCTGGCGCGAGGTCGCCATGGTGTTCCAGAGCGCGATGAACTCGCTCAATCCGGTATTGCGCATCGAGCAGCAGTTCTACGACGTTTTGAAAACCCACAAGGGCATGAGCCGCGCGCAGGCGCGCGACCGCACTGCCGAAATGCTGAAGCTCGTCGATATCGCGCCGGATCGCATGCGCGACTACCCGCATCAGTTTTCCGGCGGCATGCGCCAGCGCATCGTCATCGCCATCTGCCTGGCGCTCGACCCGCGGCTGGTGGTCATGGACGAGCCGACAACGGCGCTCGACGTCGTCGTCCAGCGAGAAATCCTGCAGCGGATCAACGAGCTGCGCCGCAGCCTCGGCTTTGCCGTCCTGTTCATCACCCACGATCTCGGCCTGATGGTGCAGTTCTGCGACCGCATCGGCATCATGCTCGCCGGCAAACTCGTCGAGCAGAACACGGCGGAAGCGATCTACGGATCGCCTGAGCACGACTACACCAAGCAACTCTGGGCTTCTTTCCCGTCGCTCCATGGAGGCGTCCTGCTATGACCGGCCAGCCTATCCTTGCCCTCGACAGGGTCACCAAGACATTCGGCCACGGACCGGGCGCTGTTCATGCGGCGCGTTCGATCTCGTTCTCCCTGCATGCCGGCCGGGCGCTGGCACTTGTCGGCGAGTCCGGTAGCGGCAAGACCACGTGCGCCCGCATGGCGATGCGCGAATACCTGCCAACGGACGGAAAAATCCTGTTCAAGGGCAAGGCGGTCGAAGCCGCCAACGCCGCAGAGGCGGCCCACTACCGACGCGCGGTGCAGATGATTTTCCAGGATCCGTTCGCCTCGCTCAATCCCGCCCACACCATCGCCTATCATCTGAAGCGGCCGCTGCTGCTGCACCGCCCTGACGTCAAGCGGTCAGAGATCGACGCGACGGTGCGTGCGCTGCTGCAGCAGGTGAAGCTAGATCCCGACCTTGTCGCGCCGAAATACCCGCACGAGCTTTCCGGCGGCCAGCGCCAGCGTGTCAACATCGCCCGTGCGCTCGCCGCCAAGCCGGAAGTGATCGTCGCCGACGAGCCGACGTCGATGCTCGACGTCTCCGTTCGCCTCGGCGTGCTCAATCTTCTGAGTGAGATGAAGCAGGAGATGAAGCTTGGCCTGCTCTACATCACTCATGACATCGCCACCGCCCGCTATGTCGCCGAGGATATCGCAGTCATGTATGCCGGCCAGATCGTCGAGTGGGGCAATGTCGGCAAGGTGATCGACAGCCCCGCCCACCCCTATACCAAGCTCCTGCTTTCCGCGGTCCCCGACCCGGACGTCCGCTTCGACGACCCGAGCGTGCGGCTGCGCCCGGAGGATGTGGAAGACATCCGCCGCCAATCGGCCATGACCCAGGATAGGATTGTCGAGGTCGACCCCGATCATTTCGTCCGCGCCGCCTGAAGCAGCTCCGACTTCCAGCCTGCCGACCGGGCTTCCTCCCAGGACTTAAAAACACAACGCCCCGCTTTAGAGCGGGGCGTTGTGTTTGGGCAATCGTTACCGATCGCGCATTCCTGGCAGCGAAGCCGGTTGTGGCGTGCCGCTAGGGCACGCCACAAGCCATGCTCAGGCCGCCTTCATCTGCTTTTCGACGTCGGTCGGAACCGTGGAGATCGTCTTCAGGATCTGCGCAGCGATCTGGTAGGGGTCACCCTTGGAGTTCGGGCGGCGGTCCTCAAGATAGCCCTTGTAGTCGTTGTTGACGAAGCTGTGCGGAACGCGGATCGAGGCACCGCGGTCAGCAATGCCGTAGCTGAACTGGTGGATCGAGGCGGTTTCGTGCTTGCCGGTCAGGCGCATGTGGTTGTCGGGACCATAGACGGCGATGTGGTCGGCGCGGGCTTCGGCGAAGGCCGCCATCAGGGTTTCGAAATACGCCTTGCCGCCGACTTCGCGCATGTAGGTGGTCGAGAAGTTGGCGTGCATGCCCGAACCGTTCCAGTCGGTGTCGCCGAGCGGCTTGCAGTGGTATTCGACGTCGATGCCGTATTTTTCGGTCAGGCGCTGCAAGAGGTAGCGGGCAAGCCAGATTTCGTCGGCGGCCTTACGCGAGCCCTTGCCGAAGACCTGGAATTCCCACTGGCCCTTGGCGACTTCGGCGTTGATGCCTTCATGGTTGATGCCGGCGGCCAGGCAGATGTCCAGATGCTCTTCGACGATTTTGCGGCCGATGTCGCCGACATTGCTGTAGCCGACGCCGCAGTAGTAGGGTCCCTGCGGCGCGGGGAAGCCAGCTTCCGGGAACCCGAGCGGGCGGCCGTTCTGATAGAAGAAATATTCCTGCTCGAAGCCAAACCAGGCGCCATCGTCATCAGCGATCGAAGCGCGGGTGTTCGACGGATGCGGCGTCTTGGCATCGGGCATCATGACTTCGCAGAGAACGAGCACGCCGTTCTTGCGCTCCGGGTCCGGATAGACGGCAACCGGCTTCAGCACGCAGTCGGAGCTGCTGCCTTCGGCCTGCATCGTCGAGGAACCGTCGAAGCCCCAGAGTGGAAGCTGTTCAAGATGCGGAAAAGCGTCGAATTCCTTGACCAGGGTCTTGCCGCGTAGGTTGGGGGTCGGCTGGTAACCGTCGAGCCAGATGTATTCGAGCTTAAACTTTGTCATTTCTTTCTCTCACATGACGCCAGGAATGGCTTGGTTCCGAAGCGGCTGGGCAATCCAGATGGCTGCCCGATGACCGTTAGACATCAGAAAGCATTAATCGTGCCAGTTCGCTTTGCCTGGCCAAAACACGAAAAATCAATGCCCGCGGCATCCGCCATCACAGCGCGAGCGGCGGCGCAAGACTAAGGATGAAGCGGACTGCACAGAAAATAGGCACCATCAGCCACGCTTTGAGGCACGGCCGCGAGCAAACCGCTGCCAAAGAAGGCGTGGGGCGGCAAGGCGGCCGCCGGGGCGTTACCGCCCCGTCAACAAGGACCGTCAAAGACACTGCTCGAAAAACAAGCGCCCGTCGCAAGCCAGACAGAAACGACGCCGCCAGACGCGTGGCTACCGGGTAATCATCGTCAGCACGCGATAGAGCCGCTCGTCGGTCGACTGGGCGACGTTGAAGCGCAGAAATCCTGATGCCGCGCCGGAATGGCTGAAGGCATTGCCGGGTGCCAGCACGACATCGTGCGCCAGCGCCTTCTGCGCCAGTTCCGACGCGTCGAGACCGTCCGGGAGCCTGCACCAGAGGAACATGCCGGCCTGCGGCTCGATCCAGGGCGTGATCCCAACTGCAGCCAGCCGCGTGGCCGTCTCGGTCATCGTCCGCGTCAGGCGCAGACGCAGCGCCTCCATATGCTTTCGATAGCTGCCATCCCGCAACAAGGTCAGCACCAACTCGGCGGCGAGGTTCGGGCCGCCGAATGTGGTGGCGATCTTGAGGTCGATCAGCCCCTCGATCCAACTCCGGGGAGCTGCGATGTAGCCGCAGCGCATGGATGCGGACAACGTCTTGGAAAAACTGCCAATCTGCACCACGCGGTCGAGGCCATCGAAAGCGGCCAGCCGCGGCGCCGGCTCATGCTCGAAATCGGCAAAGATATCGTCCTCGACGATGGTCAAGCCCGCCTGTTCGGCCAGCCGTAACAGGCGATGCCCAACCACGGGAGAGAGCGTGGCGCCAGTCGGATTGTGGACGGCGGAATTGGTGATGTAGAGGCGGGGGCGATGGGCTTCCAGCACTTCAGAGAACCGATCGAGATCGGGACCGACAGGCGTGTAGGGCACGCTGACGACATTGACGCGGTGCGCTCGCAACAGCGCCTGGAAATTGAAGTAGCAGGGATCGTCGACCATGACGGTGTCGCCGGGTTCGAGCAGAAACCGGCAAAGCAGATCGATCGCCTGGGTGCCTGACTCTGTCAGGATGATCTGATCGGGCGATGCCTCGACACCACGTTCGGCGAGGCGCCGCGCCAGCAGCTGCCGCAAGGGCTGCAAGCCGAGCGGCGTGCCGTATTCCGTCAGGCTCGCCGTCTCCGCGCGCGCGATCGAGCGCAGCGTCCGCCTGAGTGCTGCCTCTGGCATCCACGACGCCGGCAGCCAGCCGCAGCCGGGCTTCAGCACCTCGGCATCTGTTTCAAGCGCCTGACGCGAAACCCAGAGCGGATCAATCGCGCGATCGACCCGCGGACCGACCTCGGCCAGCGACAACGGCGCCAGGGGTGCAGACACGAAAAAGCCGGAACCGGGCCGCGAGCGGATCGTGCCCTCGGCGGCAAGACGCTCATAGGCTTCCACGACCGTCGACTTGGAAACCCGCATCGTCGTCGCGAGCGCCCGAATGGAAGGAAGCTTGGCACCCGGCGTCAACGATCGCCCGGCAATGCGTTGCCGGATCGTACCCATGACGCCCTCGAGCAGCGTCTCGCTACCGGACGCCGTTTGCTGAAATGCCATCTGTATTGGACCTTAATGCAGCACAGTTTGGCGAAACTGTACCGCATTGTCTCTGGAAGAACCACTGTCTCCAACCGATACATGTAGAAAAGGAGGTGACAATGGACAGAACGACCACCGGCTGGTTAAACGGCTTCCTCGGAGTATTGATTTTCAGCGGCTCGCTGCCGGCCACACGCGCTGCCGTCATGGACTTCGACCCGGTATTCCTGACCGTCGCACGCGCGGCGATCGCCGGCGCCCTTGCGCTCTGCCTGCTCCTCGTCTTTCGCCAACCCAAGCCGACGCGCGCCGATCTCATGTCACTGGCAATCGTCGCCTTTGGCGTCGTCCTTGGCTTCCCGCTTTTGACCGCACTGGCGCTTGAGCATGTGACATCGGCCCACTCGATCGTCTTCGTCGGCTTGCTGCCCTTGGCCACCGCCCTCTTCGGGGTGCTTCGCGGCGGCGAACGGCCGCATCCTGCCTTCTGGCTGTTTTCCTGCCTCGGCAGCGCGCTTGTTGCCGGTTTTGCGCTGACGCAGGGCTTTTCCGCCTCGCCGGTCGGCGACCTCCTGATGCTCGCGGCCATCATCGTCTGCGGCCTTGGCTATGCCGAAGGTGCTGCCCTGTCGCGCAAGCTCGGCGGCTGGCAGGTGATCTGCTGGGCCCTGGTGCTGTCGCTGCCCGTCATGATCGGCATCGGTCTTTTCACCAACGCACCAACCGTTGAGATGGTGAATGGCCCTGCATGGGCAGGACTTGCCTATGTCTCCGTCTTCAGCATGCTGATCGGCTTCGTCTTCTGGTATCGCGGGCTGGCCCTCGGCGGCGTCGCGGGCGTCGGGCAATTGCAACTGCTGCAGCCGTTCTTCGGCCTGGCGCTGGCGGCAGTCCTTCTCCATGAACCGGTGAGCGGAGCGATGCTGGCCGTGACCGGCGCCATCGTGCTTTGCGTCGCCGGGGCCAAGAAGTTCGCAAAATAGGTGGCAAGCTCTACCGTCGTCAGAGATGATCGAGCTTTAGGCGTTTGCTCACAAGTTCGATGAATGTCCGCACCTTGGCCGTGGGCGTCCTGCCCTCGCGCCACAGGATGTGGATCGGGACAGGCGCCGGCTCGAATTCCTCAAGCACCACCTCGACCCTGCCGCCTGCGATCAGATGTTCGATCTGCCAGAGCGGCGAATAGCCGAGCCCTAGCCCCTCGCCGACGGCCGCATAGATCGCCGCCATGGCGTTTACCCGCAAGGGGCCGCCGACCTTTACGCCACGCGGCCTGCCGTCGATCGTAAACATCCAAGTGCCCTGCCGGTCGTCGCCCAGGCGGGTGACGCAGTCGTGATGCCTCAGATCCTGCGGGTGCGCTGGCCGACCGCGCATCGCGAGATAGGAGGGTGCGCCGAAGACGACACGACGCAAGCCGCCAAGCCGCTTGCCCGTCAGGCTCGAGTCGGCCAGGTCGCCGATCCGTACCACCATGTCGAGCCCACCCTCTGCCAGATCGACGAAGGCGTCCGAAAGATCGAGTGCGACCTCGACTTCTGGATACTGCTGCATGTACTCGGCGACGATCGGCATCAGGAAGCGTGGAGCGAACAGCGCCGGTGCGCCGATGCGCAGCACGCCTGAAGGCTCCAGCCGACGCTGCGCCGCCTCGAGCCGGGCTTCGCGGATTTCATCGATGGCCGGCTTGATGCGCCGATAGAAGATCTCGCCGGCCTCGCTCGGCGAAGAGCGCCGTGTCGTGCGGTGAACGAGTTCCACCCCGATATCGTCTTCAAGGGCGGCAAGCGCCCGGCTGACGGCCTGCAGCGGCCGGGCGAGACGGTTGGCAGCCGCCGTCAGGCTGCCGAGCTCCACCACGGCAACGAACATTTCGAGGTCTTCGATGCGGCTCATTTCATTATCCCGATTTTGGAGAGAATAAATCACATTTGCGGCCAATTGTCTGCATTCCAGCCGAGCGATACCTTCGGTTCAGATTTGTGAGACGAACGTCAGGAAGGCAAATTCGCATGGCAGCGGTAGCGAAAAGAACCACGGGAAAGAGAATACTCGTCGTCGGCGCGACCGGGCGGTTTGCCGGCCTCGTCGTGCCTGAACTGGTCCGCCGAGGGGCGATCGTGCGCGCGCTGGTCAGGGAGCAGTCCAATACCAGGCTGGCGCAGCAGCTTGGCGCCGCGCAAGTTGCGGTCGGCGATCTCAGGGATCGCGAAAGCCTCGACGTTGCGTTGGAAGGTATCGACGGCGTCTTTCATCTTGGGCCGGCATTTGCGCCCGACGAAGCCGCGATGGGCATCGCCATGGTCGAGGCTTCGGTGCGCGCGGGTGTGCGAAAATTCGTGTTCTCGTCGGTCATCCAGCCGACGAATACGCGACTGAAGAATCACGCCGCCAAGATACCGGTGGAGGATGCGCTCTATTCGTCCCCTCTAGAATACACCGTCCTTCATCCGGCAAACTTCATGCAGAACATCCACGCGGCCTGGCCAGGCGTCGTCGAGCGCGGCGTATTTTCCGAACCCTTTCCGAGAAACGCGCGCCTTGCGCGCGTCGACTACCGCGACGTCGCCGAAGTGGCGGCGATCGCGTTGACGGAAGACCGGCTCGCCTACGCCACCCTCGAACTCTGTGCCGAGAGCCGCCACGACAGAGAGGAGATTGCCGGGATGATGGCGAGCGCGCTCGGCCGCCCCATCGAGGCGGGCGAAATCGGTTTCCACGAATGGGCCGCGCCGGCCCGAGCCAGATACACCGAGCACCAGCTCAGCCTGCTCGCCAAGGTTTACGAGCATTACGCGGCAGTCGGCCTTGGCGGCAACAGCCTGTCGCTGAGAGCGGCGCTCGGGCGGGAACCGCGAAGCCTGCGGGCTTTCATAGAAGAACTGGCGACCGCTGCCACTCCCCGCCCTCACTTCCAAGCGTGACACCTTCCAAACTGGAGCATCACCTCGATGTCGAAGAAACTCCCTCCCCGCTATAACGCCGTCGCGATGCCGCTGGTGCTGTCGGTGCTGATGTCCTGCCTCGTCTCGGCGGTCTCGACCGCAGCCAGTACCGGCTTCAGCGCCGGCCTCTTCGCCCTATGGATGAAAGCCTGGGGCATCTCGTGGCTGGTGGCGTTTCCAAGCCTGTTGCTTGTGCTGCCCCTGGTGCGCGTCATCGTTGGCGCGATCGTGCAGGCACCTCAAGCCAGGCGCTAAGCTTGGCCTTGATAAGGGCCGACCCACTCTGGCTTGGTTAAGCTGGTAAAATTTGTCGTAAAGCAATGCCATGCAAGGTGAAGGGCCGATCAAAATCCAGGACGAGCTATGGCAACGATTTCGCTCCACAAGGCAGGCGCACAATACGCCAACCTATTAGTCATTCTTTATCCCGATCTTTATCTCGATCTTGATATCGGCGGTGCGGTTGGTCCTCATTATCGATCCGTCCGACCGCGGGAGATCATCGCGGCGCTCTAACTCACAAGCCCCAGGTCGTTTCCAGCACCCGGATCCAGTTGCCGTGGCAGATTTTCGCCAGCGCTGCTTTGTCGTAACCGCGCTTGCGCAAGAGGTCGACGAGCAGCTGCAGATCGGCCGCGTCCCGCATCGTCGCGGGGATCGTGGTGCCGTCGAAATCAGAGCCGAGCGCGACGTGATCGAGTCCGACGCGGTTGGCGATATAGTCGATGTGATCGGCCAAAAGGTCGAGGCTGGTGTCCGGGTTCCTGATGCCATCGGACCGCAGGAACAGGACGCCGAAATTGATGCCGGCAAGTCCACCAGTATCCTTGATCGCGTCGAGCTGGCGATCCGTGAGGTTACGGCTGTGCGGGCAGAGCGCATGCACATTGGAATGGGAGGCGACCAGCGGCGCGTTTGAAAGCGCGGCGATGTCCCAGAAACCCTGCTCGTTCATGTGCGACAGGTCGACCATGATCTTCAACTCGTTACAGGCCCGGATCAGGTCCTTGCCGCTCTCCGTCAAGCCCGGACCGATATCCGGCGACGACGGGAAACGGAACGGAACGCCATAGGCAAAGATGTTCGGCCGGCTCCAGACAGGCCCAAGCGTGCGCAGGCCGGCAGCGTGCAGCACATAAAGCGCATCGAGACCAGCGTCGAAGGCTTCGACGCCTTCAATGTGGAGCACCGACGCAAACACGCCGTCGGCGATGGCCTGGCGGATGTCGGCTGCCGACCGGCAGATCTTCAGACGGCCGCCAGCCTGGCGCTCAAGACGCATCAGCAGGCTCGCCATACCGAGCGTGCTCTTCAGCGCATCCCCTTGCTCCGGCGTTGCGAAGTCACCATTGGGGTCCTTCTGCATGCTGGGAGAAGAGACATAAACGGCGCAAAGACCGCCGGCGAGCCCGCCGTTCTCGGCCTTGATGAGGTCAATGTGGCCGGAGCTGCCGCCGTCTATAAAGCGGGCCTCAGCGCCTGGCTGCTGCGAGTGCCACAAGCGCGACAGCACATCGTTATGTCCATCGAAGACCGGGATTTTCGCCTGTGTTGCCAATTGGGGATCGCCCTTCAACCTGTTTGCCGGCCACGCCGGCCGGTTGCGCGCGACTCATCGCATCGTCGTGCGCGAGCATAATCATCCGCCAGCCGTAGGGGAAAGCCATCCATCGGCGCAAATGCAAACCATGCATAGGCCTTGCCGAAATCGGAATTGGTCGCCCCCAGCCATGTTGTGCTTAATCCGCCCCCTAACAAGGGCAAACGGCTGACATCGAGGTTATCTGCAAAAACCTCACGCCAGCCGTTCGCATGACGTCAAGTCCGAGAAGGGGATATTTCCGATGATTTCCAGACGCAACCTGTTGATCGGCGGCGCTGCCGTGCCGTTTCTGTCCTATGTCAGCCTGGTGCCGGCCTTTGCCGAAACCCCGAAAGACATCCTGGTTGTCGCCCAGCAGCTCGATAATATGACGAGCCTCGATCCGCACGAGAGCTTCGAAGCGGTCGGCAGCGAAATCTGCGGCAATATCTACCAAAAGCTGGTTCACCCCAACCTCGACGACGCCAACAAGGTCGACCCGACCTTGGCCGAATCCTGGGAAGCGGATGCCGACAGCAAGGTCTTCACCTTCAAGCTCCGCGCCGACGCAACCTTTGCCAGCGGCGCAACAGTGACAGCCGAAGATGCAGCCTTCTCGCTGCAGCGCGCCATCAAGATGAACAAGGGCCCGGCCTTCATCATCGCCCAGTTCGGCTTTACGCCGGAGAATGTCGAAGAGCGCATCGTCGCCGTCGACGGCTCGACCCTTCGCCTCACGCTCGAGCAGCCGGCCTCGCTCGCCTTCCTGCTCTACTGCCTGTCGGCCAATGTCGGCAGCATCCTCGAGAAGAAGGTCGCGCTCGAAAACGAAGTCGACGGCGACCTGGGCAATGCCTGGCTGCAGAAGAACACCGCCGGTTCGGGCGAATTCGCACTGCAATCCTGGAAGCCGAGCGAGAGCGTCGCGCTGACGGTCAATCCGAACGGACCCTACAAGGGCAATATCAAGCGCATCATCCTGCGCCATGTCGCCGACCCATCGTCGCAGCTCCTGATGCTGCAGAAGGGTGACGCCGATATCGCCCGCAACCTCAGCTCCGAGCAGCTGCGCACCCTGCAGGGCGATGAGAACTACACGCTCGTTCGCAAGGGTGTGGCCTCGCTCGTGCTGATCTCGCTCAACCAGAAGCAGACGAACCTGGCAAAGCCTGAAGTCTGGCAAGCGGTCAAGCACGCGCTCGACTACAAGGGCATGCAGGAAAACATCGTGCCCCTCACCCACAAGATCCACCAGAGCTTCCTGCCCGAGGGCTATCCTGGTGTCGTCAACGATACGCCGTTCGTGAAAGACGTGGCCAAGGCCAAGGCACTGATGGCCGAGGCTGGCCTCGAAGCCGGTTTCGACATCGTCATGGATCACTATTCGGCACAGCCCTATCCGGATCTGGCGCAGGCGATCCAGGCAAATCTCGCCGAGATCGGCATTCGCGTCCAGTTGCAGGCGGCCGAAAACCGCCAGGTTCTGACGAAGATGCGCGCCCGCGAGCACCAGATGGCGCTTTCGGCCTGGGGTTCGGACTACTTCGACCCGCACGCCAATGCCGACGTGTTCAACATCAACCCCGACAATTCGGATGATGCCAAGTCGCGACCCTTCCTGTGGCGCTCGTCGTGGCAGGATGCCGAGATGGCGAAGAAGGCCGAGGCCGCCCGCGACGAGAAGGATCCGGCAAAGCGCATCGCGCTTTACGAGGAGCTGCAGCGCGCCCACATGGAGCACAGCCCCTTCATCTTCATGCTGCAGACGACGACCACTGCCGCCTGCCGCAAGTCGGTTGCCGGCATCCGGCTCGGCACGCTCTCTGACGCCCACTCCTATGCAGAGGCGTCCAAGGCTTGAACAAGCGTATTCGAAGCTTTTCCGCAACGTTGAGCAGCGTCTTCCTGACGCTGCTCGGCCTGACGATCGTCACCTTCATGATCGGGCGTGTCATGCCGGTCGACCCGGTGATCGCCGCGGTCGGCGACAACGCGTCCGAGTCAGTGATCGCCCAAGCCCGCATCGAGATGGGGCTCGACCAGCCGTTGATCGTGCAGTTCTTCCGCTATCTCTGGCAGTTGCTGCATGGCGATCTCGGCATGTCGATCCTGACCCGCAACCCGGTTTCCACCGATATCGCCCGGTTCTTCCCGGCAACGCTGGAGCTGGCAACGGCAGCACTGCTTCTGTCGGCGGCAATCGGCATTCCGCTCGGCGTCTGGGCGGCCGTCCGTCAGGGCAAGTTCGTCGACCAGGCGATCCGGGTCGTGTGCCTCGCCGGTCACTCCGTTCCCGTCTTCATGTTGTCGCTGATCTCGCTGCTGATCTTCTACGCCACGCTTGGCCTGGCGCCGGGACCCGGCCGCCAGGACGTGATCTTCGACGGCATGATCGATCCGGTCACCGGCCTCCTGACGATCGACACGCTGATTGCCGGCGACTGGGATGCCTTCCGTGATGCCGTCGCCCACATGGCGCAGCCGGTCTGCATTCTCGCCTATTTCAGCATGGCCTATATCACCCGCATGACCCGGGCCTTCATGGTCGATGCGCTGAAGGGCGAGTTCGTCATCACGGCGCGCGCCAAGGGACTGTCCGCCTCGACCGTTATCTGGAGCCATGCCTTCCCGACGGGTGCCGTGCAGCTGGTGACGGTGCTGGCGCTCACCTATGCCGGCCTTCTCGAGGGCGCCGTCGTCACCGAAACGGTGTTCAGCTGGCCGGGCCTCGGCCAATATCTGACAGTGTCGCTGATGAACGCCGACATGAACCCGGTGGTCGGAGCGACCTTACTGATCGGCCTCATCTATGTCGGCCTCAACCTCATAGCCGACCTTCTCTATCGTGTACTGGATCCCCGCGTCCGATGATGCTTACGACCTTTCGAAACTGGGCGCTGGATGAAACGCCCGCCTCCCGCACCCAGGCCTCCTGGGGCCATCGCTATCGCATCTGGCTGAAGCTCAGGTCCAACCCGCTGGCGATGATCGGGCTTGCGATCATCCTCGTCTTTTCGCTGCTTGCTTTGCTTGCTCCGGTTCTGGCGCCGCACGACCCGGCGATCCAGAACCTGGCCAACCGGCTCGCCGCTCCAAGTGCCGCCCATTGGCTCGGCACCGACGAGCTCGGACGTGACATCTTCTCACGCATCCTTTTTGGCGGCCGGGTGACCCTCGGCATGGTCGTTTCCGTGGTCGTTCTGGTGGCACCGATCGGCCTTGCCGTCGGCTGCATCGCCGGCTATTTCGGTGGCATCGTCGATACAGTGCTGATGCGTGTTACCGACGTCTTCCTCGCCTTCCCGCGCCTCATTCTGGCGCTGGCCTTCGTCGCGGCCCTGAAGCCCGGCGTCGAAAGCGCCGTTCTCGCCATCGCGCTCACCGCCTGGCCGCCCTATGCGCGTCTTGCCCGCGCCGAAACCATGACAGTGCGCCGCAGCGATTTCATCGCCGCCTGCCGGCTGACCGGCGCTTCACCCTGGCGCATCATCATGCGTCATGCCGCACCGCTGTGCGTGCCGAGCCTGATCGTGCGCATCACGCTCGACATGAGCTCGATCATCATCACCGCCGCAAGCCTCGGCTTCCTCGGCATGGGGGCGCAGCCGCCGTCGCCGGAATGGGGCGCGATGATCGCCACCGCCAAGCGCTTCATCTTTGATCAATGGTGGGTTGCAACCGTGCCCGGCATCGCGATCTTCCTCGTGTCGCTCGCCTTCAACTTCCTCGGTGATGGATTGCGCGACGTGCTCGATCCGAAGGGAGACTGAGCATGCTCGTTGATATCCAGAACCTCCGCATTGCCTTCGAAAGCCGCTCCTCGCGCTTCGAGGCAGTGCGCGGCATCTCGCTCTCGCTCGGCGCGGAGAAGCTCGGCATCGTCGGCGAGTCCGGCTCGGGCAAGAGCCTGACGGCCCGCGCGCTGATGAAGCTGCTACCCTCCAATGCCGCCATCACCGCCGACCGCCTCTCCTTCGACGGCATCGATGTACTCTCTGCCTCGGAAAAGCAGATGCGCCAGATCCGCGGCAAGCGGGCGGGCTTCATCCTTCAGGATCCGAAATACTCGCTGAACCCGGTGATGAACATCGGCCGGCAAGTGTCTGAAGCCTGGCGCACCCACAAGGGCGGCAGCAAGAAGCAGGCACTGGAGGCAGCGATCCACCTTCTCGACCAGGTCAAGATCCGCAACCCGCGCGAAGTTGCCGCCTCCTATCCGCATGAGGTCTCGGGCGGCATGGGCCAGCGGGTGATGATCGCGATGATGCTGGCACCCGATCCGGAATTGCTGATCGCCGACGAACCGACGAGCGCGCTCGATGCGACCGTGCAGGCGGAAATCCTGCGGTTGATCGAGGAACTTGTGTCCGAGCGCAACATGGGCCTCATCCTCATCAGCCACGACCTGCCGCTCGTCTCGCATTTCTGCGACCGCGTCGCGGTGATGTATTCGGGACGGGTCATGGAGGAACTGAAGGCTTCGGAACTGCTGAATGCGCGCCACCCCTACACCAAGGGGCTCCTCAACTGCATGCCCTCTCTTACGCATCCCAGGGACCGGCTGCCTGTTCTCAACCGTGATGCTTCGTGGCTCACCGCATGATCGACGTTGAAAATCTCCGCATCAGGTTCGGCGACCGCGAGGTCGTCAAAGGTGTCTCGTTTTCGGTGAAGAAGGGCGACAGCTTCGGCATCGTCGGCGAAAGCGGCTCGGGCAAGTCCACGATCCTCCGGGCGATGGCCGGGCTCAACGAAAGCTGGGAAGGCCGCATAGCCTTCGGCGGCGAGCCTGCTGCGCTGAAGCGCCCGCCCGGCTTCTTCCGTCGGGTCCAGATGGTATTCCAGGACCCCTATGGTTCGCTGCACCCGCGCCAGACGATCGACCGCATTCTCAGCGAGTTGCCGCTGGTGCACGGCATGGACAATATCGACAAGCGCATCGTCCAGGCCCTTTCCGACGTGGCGCTGCCGCAGGCGGCGCGCTTCCGCTTTCCACACCAGCTTTCCGGCGGCCAGCGCCAGCGCGTGGCGATCGCTCGCGCACTGATTGCCGACCCGCAGGTGTTGCTGCTCGACGAGCCGACGAGCGCGCTTGACGTCTCGGTGCAGGCGGAAATCCTCAATCTCCTGTCCGACCTTCGCGAGGCGCGCGGTCTCACCTACATTCTCGTCAGCCACAACCTCGCCGTTATTGCCCATCTCTGCGGGCAGGTGGGGGTGATGTTGAACGGCGAAATGGTGGAACAACTGAGCGCAGAGGATCTGCGGGCAGGCAAGACAAGCCACGCCCATACGACGGAACTGCGCACGCTGAGCGTCGGGCTGGAAGAGCCCGCCTGACCTCGGCCCTGTCGTGGCAACAAGCACAATGGAAGACACCATGCCGGCACATCTCGATTGGCACGCAGCATCCTCCACCGCAAAGGCATTTGCCGCGCAGTGGGCAGAAAACGAACCGGGCGGCGCGATCATCGGCTTCGACGACAGCGGCATCCGCTTTTCGCATGCGCACGGCGTCGAGAGCCTGTCGACGCTTGCGCCGTTTTCGACCGAAAGCGTCGTTCGCTATGCCTCGGTCACCAAGCACTTCTTCTGCGCCATGGTTCTTCAACATGAGGACATCATCAAGCTCGACGACCGGCTTGGCCAGCATCTGCCTGAACTCGCCCCGCCGCTTGCTGACGTGACGGTCGGTCAGGCGCTCGACATGAGCGGCGGCTTGCCGGACACGCGCGAATGCCTGTCGCTGCTTGGCCTTTCCGTCTACACCGAAACCGAGGCCGCACCGCTTCTTGAGTTTCTGGCTCGGTTGCAAAGGCTGAATTTCGACGCCGGCAGCGAAGTCTCCTATTCCAACACTGGCTATCGCCTCGTCGAGGCGGCGCTGGAGCGCAACGGTTTTGCTTTCGACGACTTCATCCAGAGCGCCGTTGCCGGACCGCTCGGCGTCACGTTCAAGGCGCCCGACGTCTGGAACGATCCCGTGGCGAGCCTGGTGCCCGGCTATTGGCATAACGGCGAGCGCTGGCAGCTTTCCGCCGCCGGTCTGCATATCTCCGCCTCCGGCAGTCTGACGGGGAGCGCCAATGCGTTGACCGCCTGGCTTCAGGCATTGATGCGTGGCCAGGGACATTTCGAAGGCGTGCTGGAAAAGTTGCAAGCGACACGCTTCCTGGCAGACGGACGGGCGAGCGGCTATAGCCTAGGCCTACGCCTGTCGACGCTCGGCGATCGCAGCTTCGTCGGTCATGGCGGATCGCATCCCGGCTACAAGACCTATTTCCTCCTCGACCCGGAAAGCCGTTCGGGCTTCGCCGTCGTCTCCAATCGCGAAGACACGAACGGCAACAAGATCGCGCTCGAAAGCATGGCGGCACTGATCGGCCTGCCACTGCCAACGCCGGCAACGGGTATACCCGACGGCCTCTATGTGACGGAACAGGGTCCGTGGTGGCTTGAGATCAAGAGCAGCGTCTGCACCTATCTCGATGCCGACGACACGCTTTACGACGACGGCGACGGTTGGGCATCGTCGCGCTCGGCCTCTTCGCCGATGCGGTTGCGGCTGGAGGGATCGGCGCTTGTCGGCGAGGCGGGCCATGCGGCGAGGCGCTTCCTGCCTGTTGCCGCCGAGCAAAGGGTGCCGCAATCGCTTGCCGCAACGTGGCGGTCGACGGAAGGGGCCGAGTTCGAAGTCCGCGATGGTGCGGTGGTGATGGGCGTCGGTCCGGTGCGCCACGTCATGCCGCTGACGGCGCTTGGTAACGGCCGCTTCCTTTTCACGCTTCACGATGGTCCGTGGACGAAGCGCGTCTGCCTGCATGTTCTCGACGACAACAGGGTGGAGCTCGTGCTCAACCGCGCCCGGATGATGGAATACACCCGTCAGGGCTGATTTTTCTTGAAGCCCGTCGAACAGTGCCTAAAAGGGGTCAGGCTCCTGCTGCAAGGCGGGAAGTGACGCTTTTCAGGAGTGCATGCTTTGGAAATCAAGTGGCTCGAAGACTTTCTGGCGCTGGCGAGCACGCTCAATTTTTCAAAGGCGGCCGACGAACGGCACGTCACCCAATCCGCCTTCAGCCGCCGGATCAAGCAGCTCGAAGCATGGGTCGGCGCCAGTCTCGTCGACCGCGCCACCTACCCTTCGCGGTTGACCGAAGCGGGCCAGAAATTCGTGCCAGTGGCGCAGGAGACCCTTCAGCACCTCTACCAGTCCCGGCGCAACCTGCAAAAGGAAGAGGGCTCGGACGCCAAGACGATCAAGGTGACGGCCCTCCACACGCTCTCCTTCACCTTCTTTCCCGACTGGATGAACCGGATCAACAAGAAGGCCGGCCCGGTGTTCTCGCGGCTGCGCCCGGACTCCGGCAGCATGGAAGAGAACCTCAATTCGCTGGTCGACGGCTCGTGCGATTTCCTTTTGACCTATGCACATACCCAGGTGCCGCTGCTCCTCGACCCGCAAGCGTTCGAACACCGCTCGCTCGGCCACGAAAAGATCATTCCGGTCTCGGCGCCCAACGAGGCCGGATCCGCCGCCCACCTTTTGGAAGGCGGTACCAAGCCCTTTCCCCATATCAGCTATGAGAAGTCGTCGTTCTTCGGGCAGTTGCTGGGGGAACTGGTCGGCGCCGACTTGCCGCCGTTCCAACGGGTGCATGAGGGCAGCATGTCGGTCGGTCTGAAGGCGATGGCGCAGGCCGGATGGGGCATCGCCTGGGTGCCGGAAAGCCTGATGGTGGCCGAGCTTGCCTCCGGCGCTCTGGTGCGCGCCGCCGATCCGCGCTGGGATATCAGCGTCGAAATCCGGGTTTACCGCGCCAAGGACAACCGGCGCCCGGTCGTCGGACGCATCTGGCAGTCGCAGGAGACCGTTGCCGCTTGAAAGAGGTATGAAGGGCTCCTGTCAGGAAGCACTTCATACCGTCGTCTTAAAGGTTACCCCTCTCGCCGACCGTTAGATCGCCGTGCGGCGGGCATTTTCCAGATAAAGTTCACGCAACCGCTTGACCATCGGCCCGGGCTTGCCGTCACCGACGGGCTTGCCGTCGATGCGCGTCACCGGCACGACGAAGTTCGATGCGCTCGTCAGGCATGCCTCGCGTGCGTCGAGCGCTTCGTCGAGTGAAAACGGGCGCTCTTCGACCGTCAGCCCCTGTTCGCGCGCCAACTCCAGCGCGGCAAGCCGGGTGCAGCCGGGCAGCGTCGCGTTGCTGTTGCCGCGGGTCACGATCCTGCCGTCATCCGTGACGATATAGGCGGTCGAAGACGCGCCTTCGGTCACGAACCCGTCCTCGATCATCCAGGCTTCGTCGCAGCCTTCGGCCTTGGCGATGCGCTTGGCCATCACCTGCGGCAGGAGACAAACGCTCTTGATATCGCGTCGCGCCCAGCGCTGGTCGGCAACCGACTTGACGGAAACGCCCTTGTCGACAGCCGCCACGTGCTCAAGCGTCTTGATCTGGGTGAAGAGCAGCAGCGTCGGCTTGATTTCACCTGAGAACAGGAAGTTGCGATCCTCGGCACCACGCGTCAGCTGCAGGTAGACGACGCCCTCGACCAGGTTGTTGTCGCGCACCAGCCGCCGCTCGATCTCGACGATCTCGGCAACGGACACCGGGAGCGGAACATCGATTTCGCGGGCGGAGCGTTCGAGCCGCGCCATATGCAGGGCGCTGTCGATCAGCTTGCCTTCCAGCACCGCGGTCACTTCATAAATGCCGTCGCCGAACAGGAAGCCTCGGTCGAAGACCGAAAGATGCGCCGCGTGCTCGGAAACGAACTCGCCGTTCAGATAAACGATACGACCGGTCGGGTTGGACATGGTAACTCCGTCTGGGGGAAGAGAATTAGGCCTTGAGTGCTTCAAGCCGGTCGAGCGAGATCGCCTCGACCGAACTCGCTTTGCCGGTAGCGGCGTTGAAGCCGGTCGTGGATTGCGCCGTGACCAGCGAATTGAGGATCGCCTCTTCGCTCGCCTCGATCGTCGCTTCGAACAGCGGCGAGATCAGGTCGTTCGGCAGATCGGGATAGCTGGCGATCCCCGCGCGTCTTTCGCGCGTGCGGCGGAGGGATTCGGCTGTCGAAAATGCCAGGGCATAATCGCCGGAGCCGTTGCTGAGGGCAGCACCGGTGCGGGCAAGGCCACCAAAGGCGCGCTCGGCCAGACGTTTCAGGTTGCGCGCCGACAGCGGCGCGTCGGTGGCAACGACGATGACGATCGAGCCGTCGCGATCATGGCCGGAAGGCGCATCATAAGGCTGGCCGCAGATCATCAGGCGGCCGCCATAATTGGACTGAACCAGCACGCCGACGGTGAAGATCTCACCCGCCGCCTTGACGCGACGCGAACTGGTGCCGATCCCGCCCTTGAGACCGAAGGCGACCGTGCCGGTGCCGGCGCCGATGGCGCCCTCTTCGACCGGGCCGGGCTTTGCCGTAGCAAGCGCCGTTCCGATCTCGTCGATCGTCGGGCGACCGGCACGGATATCGTTCAATCGGCTGTCATTCGTCTCGCCGACGGCGGCATTGAGCGACACCACCTTTTCGTTGCCCGGCTGGGCGAGTGTCCATCCGATGATCGCCTCGATCGCCCGCCCGGTCGCAAGTGTGTTTGTCAGAACGATGGGTGTTTCAAGTTCGCCGAGCTCGGCGATCTGGGTGGAACCGACGAACTTGCCGAAGCCGTTGAGCACCGCCAACGCTGCCGGCACCTTGTCCTGGAACAGATTGCCGTGGTGGGGAAGGATGGCGGTGGCGCCAGTGCGGATCCTGTCGCCCTCGACGACCGTCGCATGGCCGACTGCCACACCGGCAACGTCGGTGATCGCGTTCAAAGGCCCGGTTTCATGGACGCCCGGGCAGAAACCGAGATCGCGGAGTCTTTGACGCGTGATTGCTGACATGTAGCCTTTTCCCCATCTGCCAGAGGGCGATCCGCCGCTAACGACCGTCGCCTTGTTTGGCTGGAAGCTACTCTTCCCCGCGACAAAACGGCATCGCAAAAATGGAATAGTTCTATGAGAACTCCGCAAGACGACCGGACGGCTCGTCTCCCCGGAGAAGAGCGGTTCGCGGGAACCGGCTCAGTTGGGCGGCAGGCGGCGGCTTTTCCAAGCCGTTTGCGGAATGATCGCGCCGATGGCGAAGCTGAAGGACGTGACCGCAACCGTTTCGAGATTGACCTTGCACTTGAAGTCGACATCGTACCAGTTGCCCTTGCTGCGATAGGCACCACCGCTCGCGTCGATCTGCTCCTTGCCGATAAACCCGCCGGATGGCCCGAAGGGCACGAGCATATCGGGAAAGTCTTCCGGTCGCTGATGGCGGATCTGCTCCAGGGCTTCGATGTTGCAGAGCTGGAGGATTCGCTTCTTGACCGGCAGCTGACCCATCGCCTGCTTGACGCGCGGATCCGCGATCGACTTTGCCGAGAACAGCTCCTCGGCCTTGACGAACCGGTCGGACAGCAGCTTCGCCGTCGCTTCGGCCTTGCCGTCCGTTGCGTCGCTCTTCTCCTTGTCGGCGTCGGATTTGCGCACGGGCACCGGGTCCGTTTTGGCCACCGCCTTTGCCGCCTCGGTCGTGGCAGCCGCTTTTTCCTCCGCAGCACTTTTGTCGCCGCTGGCAGTGCTCGACAGGACGGCAACTTGCTGCTGAGCCGGCTTTTCCGTCTCCGGTTGCTCCTGCGCCTTCGGCTCCTCTTTCTTTTCCACCTTCTCCGTCGCGGCAGTCGTCGCTTCTGCCTTCTTCGGCTGGTTCACCACGTCCTTCTTCTCAGCCTTTGCCGTGGGCGGAAGCTGCGCAACCTTGGCGTCCTGTTTTGTCTTGGCAGCGGCCGATTCGAAGGCCTGAGGCTGCCGACGGGCAGGTGCCGGCTGGGGCTTCGGCTGCTCCTTCTTCGGTTGTTCCTTCTTCTGTTGGGCTTGCTGCTTGGGTTTTTCCTGCTGCTTTGGCTGCGGTGGAGGGACGAGTTCGACGTTGACGCTCTGCTCGCCCTCAGGCTTCGGCGTCTCCTGCGGCAGCTGGATCAGAAGCAGGGCGATGACAAGCAGGTGCAAGCCCACCGAGATCGGTGTGCCCCATCTGATCTTCTCCCACCATTTTTCGGAAAACAGCTGCATTGCCTACGAGATAATGGACCTCAGGGACGGAAGCTAGGTGCCTGCAAAATCTGACGGAATTATTGCATGGTCGGCCCATGCATTTGCCCATGCATTGGAATGTAGCAAATGCCCGCGTGTAGTGGGCGGGAGGCCAAGGTGGAAACGGGACAGCTGTTTTTTGTTTTGCTCGTGGGCGTTCCGGTCATCGCGCTCGCCTTGTTTGGCATTCTGTGGCTGATCTGCGTCGTAAAGCGTCCGCTTCTCGGAATTGTCGGAATGACGATCGTCGGTGCGACGTATTGCTACGGAGAAGCTCCTGTTCTCTTGCTCTTCGTTCCGGGCATCTTCGCCTGCGTCGCCGCGACCAAAGGGTCGAGGAAGCCCCTCTCGAAAAGGCTGCGAAAAGCGAAACCGGCGCCGCCTCTCCGCCCTTAGCGTCCATTGTGCGAGCTGGCGTCAGTTTCGCGCCGGAGCCGACGTCACCGCCATTTTTCTTTCAGATCAGAAATTTCTTCCCGCAACGGCGGAGATTCCGCACAACCATCCCTATTCTATATTTTCTATAGATTTAAAACATAAAACAGTTGCGGCCCTGAATGTGACGGGCGGCGCGACGGACATACATCATGGCCAGGAGCCTCTTCATGCAGCGAAATTCTATCCGAAGCCGATTTTTCACAAAGGCATTTGCCGCGACGGCGGCCCTGACGGCCGCGCTGGTCGCCTCCTCCGCGCTCGCAGGCGAAACCCTCGACAAGATCAAGGCACGCGGCCTCATCAAGGTCGGCGTCGGCACCACGCCTGGCTTCTTCACGCCCGACAGCAGCGGCCGCTGGCAGGGTTTCTTTGTCGATTTCGGCCGCGCACTCGCCGTCACTGTCTTCAACGATGCCGAGAAGGTTGAGTTCACCAACTCCTCGCCGCAGCAGCGGCTTCCCGCTTTGCAGTCGGGCGAATTCGACATTCTGCTCTCTGGCGTGACCCAGACCGTTACCAGGGCATTCAAGCTCGGCTTCCATTTCGGCCCGGTGGTCTTTTATGACGGCCAGGGCCTGCTGGTGCGCAAGGATCTCGGCGTCGGCAAGGGCGAGGAGCTCGACGGTGCGACGATCGGGGTCCAGAGCGGCACGACCGGCGAACTCAACATCGCTGATTTCTTCCGCAAGACCGGCAAAACCTTCACACCTGTGACGATCGAGGAAACCGGCGAATTCCTGAAGGCGCTCGATTCCGGTCGCGTCGATGCGCTCACTCAGGACGCCACCGACCTTGCCGCCAAGCGCACCCAGCTCTCCAAGCCGGACGACTACGTTCTCCTGCCCGAGCGCCTGTCGAAGGAACCGCTGGCACCGGCCATCCGCGCCGGCGACGACCAATGGCTCGAAATCGTCAACTGGACCGTTTACGCCACGATCCAGGCCGAAGAATTCGGCATCACCCAGAAGAATGTCGACAGCTTCCTGACCAGCGAAGACCCGGGCATCAAGCGCTTCCTCGGCGTCGATCCGTCGCTCGGCGAAGCCATCGGGCTTGATCCGAAGTTTGCCTACAACATCGTCAAGGCCGTCGGAAACTACGGAGAGATCTTCGACCGCAATGTCGGCAAGGGCACCCCGCTCAACTTCGACCGCGGCTACAACCAGCCCTGGACCGCCGGCGGCCTGCTCTATTCGCCGCCGTTCCGTTGAGCCTTTGCCGGTATCTGCGATGACATCCACTCTTCAACCGGGCCCGCAAGGGCCCGGATTTCCCTCCCGCCTGCGCACATGGCTCGGCCCGCTGCCGCTACAACAGGTTCTGCTGTTTGCCGGCGTGCTCGCGATCTTTGCACTCTTCGGCTCCAACACCGCCGACAGCATGCACCGCATGGGGCTGACGCCGGGCTTCGACTTTCTCCTTCATCAGGCGAATTTCGAAATCGGTGAGAGTGTGCTCCCCTATTCGGCCGGTGACACCTATGCCCGCGCGCTTGCGGCGGGCCTTGCCAACACCATCAAGGTCGCCGCTGTCGGCTGCGTGCTTGCGACTGTGCTCGGCGTTGCGCTTGGCATCGCCCGACTGTCCGGCAACCTGCTGCTGGCGACCTTCGTGCACGGTTATGTGGAACTGCTGCGCAACACGCCGCTCTTGCTTCAGCTCTTTCTCTGGAGCGCGATCATCCATGCGCTTCCGCCGCCGCGCGGCGCTTACGCCTTCCTTGGCAGCATCTATCTCAGCAATCGCGGCGTCTATGTCCCCTCCGTTTCGCTGCAGGGGCTTTCCTGGGCGATCTGGCTGCCGGCGATCCTGCTGACTGGCTATGCCTCGTTGTCGCTCGCACGCCGCTTGCTGACAGGCACCACCTTCTACATGCCGAAGGCCACCATGACTGTCCTCGGCTCGCTCACCGTCTGCACGCTCGCCCTCACCTCCTTCGGTCTTGCCGCCACGATCGATCTGCCGGCCAAGGGTGGCTTCAACATCAAGGGAGGCCTTTCGCTGACGCCGGAGTTCTTCGCGCTTCTGATCGGTCTTGTCGTCAACGCCTCGGCTTCGATTTCCGAAATCGTGCGCAGCGGCATACAGTCGGTGAAATCGGGCCAATGGGAAGCCGCTCGCGCGCTTGGGCTGAGCCCCGCGCAAATCCTGCGCCTCGTCGTCCTGCCGCAGGCGCTGCGCGTCATCACGCCACTGATGATCTCGAGCTTTCTCGACCTGACGAAGAATTCGAGCCTCGCCGTCGCCATCGGCTATCCCGACATCGTCAGCGTCGCCAATACCACTGCCAACACCACCGGCCAGGCGCTCGAAGCGATCTGCATCATCGCCGCGGTCTATCTCACACTCAGCCTTTCGGTGTCCGCGCTGATGAACCTCTATAACCGGCGCGTCGTGCTTCGCGGGGAGACACGGCGATGAGCCATATCGAACTGCCGCCACCGACGGCCCCGGACTGGCATCGCTGGCGAAGCGGCCTTTTCGGCGGCTGGGGCAACAGTCTCGTTACGCTAGCCGCGCTCGGCGTCTTCGTCTGGCTCCTGCAACCGTTCCTCCGCTGGTCAATCTTCGACGCGGTGTGGACGGGTACGGCCAAGGAGTGCGCGGTTGACGGCGCCGGCGCCTGCTGGGCTTTCATCGGCGCCAAGCTGCGTTTCATCCTGTTCGCGTTCTATCCGCCGGACCTGCAATGGCGCCCCGCTCTTGTCGTCGCGCTGGTGATCGCCTTGCTGGTTCTGTCGGCATTGCCGCGTTTCTGGAGTTTCCGGCTCGTCCCGTTATGGATTGCTGCGCTCGTCTTGAGCTGGCTGCTGATGGCAGGAACGCTGACGCCTCCTCAGGTGTCGACCAACAATTGGGGTGGGCTGCCGATTACCCTGGTCGCCTCGATCGCCGGTCTTGCGTTCGCGTTTCCAATTGCGCTCCTGCTGGCGCTTGCACGGCAATCGAGCATGGGCATCGTCCGCACACTCGCAATCGCCTTCATCGAGACACTGCGTGGCGTGCCGATGATCGCGGTGCTTTATGTGGCGATGCTGATCGTGCCACTCGCGCTGCCGAGCGGCGCAGCCATCGACAAGCTTTTGCGCGCGCAGATCGGCGTCACTCTGTTCTTCTCGGCCTACCTCGCCGAAGTCATCCGCGCCGGGCTGCAGGTCGTGCCGTGGGGACAGCGGGAAGCGGCGCTCTCGCTTGGCCTTGGCTATATCCAGACCATCCGGCTCGTCGTCCTTCCCCAGGCGCTTCGCGCCGTCATCCCGGCGATCGTCAATCTTTCGATCGGCATCGTCCTCAACACGTCGCTGCTGGCGGTGATCGGCATCTACGACCTCCTGAATGCGGCGCGGACCTCGGCCACGGATCCGACCTGGCTCGGCTTCTACACGGAGGCCTATGTCTTTGCTGCCTTGGTCTATTTCGCCATCTGCTTTACCGGCTCACGCTACAGCATCTGGCTTGAGAAACGCCTTGGCGCCGCCGTCCGGCATTGAGGCGGCCCTTCACTCCACCTTGCGCGCGAGGCGCCGACGGGCCAAGAGTGGCGGCAACGGAATCGGATGCCGGACGGGTGCATGAAACGAAGCGAAATCGCGATCATCGGCGGCGGGCCGAGCGGGCTGATGGCGGCTGAGATCCTGTCTCGGCAGGACCATTCGGTGACGGTCTACGACAGCATGCCGACCGTTGCCCGCAAGTTTCTGCTCGCCGGCAAATCCGGGCTGAACATCACCCATTCCGAAGATTATGAACGCTTTTCCGGTCGTTACGGCGCCTCATCGAAGCGCTTGCGAACTGCGCTCGACGCGTTCACCCCGACGGATGTCCGAACCTGGGCAGCTGATCTCGGGACCGAAACCTTTATCGGCTCGTCGGGTCGTGTTTTTCCGAAGGCGATGAAGGCTTCGCCGCTGCTGCGCGCCTGGATCAGGAGGCTCGAGACGCAGGGGGTGCGGATCCTGACACGGCACCGATGGACAGGTTTTGACGGGCAGTCCCTGACCTTCGACACGCCCGACGGGCGCAAGATTGTCCATTGCGACGCCGCGTTGCTGGCGCTCGGTGGCGCCAGCTATCCAAGGCTCGGATCCGATGCCGGCTGGGTGGCGACACTCAAAGACAAGGGTGTCGATATCGCCGATTTCCGCCCCGCCAACTGCGGTTTCGATGTCGACTGGAGCGATCCGTTTCGTGCGCGTTTCGCCGGCGAAGCGCTAAAATCAGTGACTGCGCGTTCTGAAGCCGGCACAATCCCGGGCGAATTCGTCATCACTCGCCACGGCATCGAAGGCAGCCTGGTCTATGCGCATGCGGCACAGTTGCGCGACCGCCTGCACACCCAGGGCTCTGCGACCTTGACGATCGATCTTGCTCCAGGGCGAACGATGGACCGGTTGGCCAAGGACCTGGCGCGCCAGGACGGCAAGATGAGTTTTTCCAATCGCCTGCGCAAAGGCGCGGGGTTGGAGGGTGTCAAATCGGCGCTGCTGCGCGAAATTGTTCCCGAGGTGGCGCGCAGCGACGCGAGCTTCCTTGCGGAACGCATCAAGGCGTTGCCGATCACTATCGTGCGGCCCCGCCCGATCGTCGAGGCGATTTCATCGGCAGGCGGCGTGCGTTGGACCGCCATGGATGGCGCCTACATGCTGAAGGCGCTGCCGGGCATTTTCGTCGCCGGCGAGATGATCGATTGGGAAGCGCCGACCGGCGGCTACCTGCTGACCGCCTGCTTTGCCGTCGGCCGCGCCGCAGCGCACGGTATCGACGTTTGGCTGAAGCGACCGTAGCGCCATCGAGGCCTGCGCCTTGCACCAGGCAATACCGGGGCAATCGGAAACGACAACGCCGCTACCTGGAGATAGCGGCGTTCCGACGTTTGTCTGGCCGCCGGGCGGCAAGCCTCAACTGTCGTTGAGCACCAGCCCCTTGGTCAGTTCCAGCGCTTGCCGCTCGAACAGGCCGCGGTAGATGCCGCCGTCAAGGCGGATGAGTGCCTCGTGCGTGCCTTCCTCCGCGATCCGGCCGTGGCTGAACACCAGCAACCGATCGAGCGCGCGCACCGTCGACAGCCGGTGTGCGATCACCAGGGTGGTGCGCCCGAGCATCAGCCGCTCCATCGCCTGCTGGATCAGCACTTCCGATTCCGAATCGAGGCTCGACGTCGCCTCGTCCAGAATGAGGATCGGTGCATCCGCCAGGAAGGCCCGGGCAATCGCGATGCGCTGGCGCTCGCCACCCGACAGCTTGACGCCGCGTTCACCCACCAGCGTGCCATAGCCTTTTGGCAGGCCGGTGATGAAGTCGTGGGCGCTCGCAAGCTTTGCCGCCTTCTCGATCTCCGCTTGCGTGGCCGTCGGCCTCGCATAGGCGATGTTCTCCGCCAGCGAGCGGTGGAACAGGATCGGCTCCTGCTGGACGATTGCGATCTGCTGGCGCAGCGACGCCTGGGCAACGCCTGCGATATCCTGGCCGTCGATCCGGATCTGGCCGGACTTCAGGTCATGCAGGCGCTGGATCAGCTTGACGAAGGTCGTCTTGCCCGAGCCGGAGTGCCCGACAAGGCCGACACGTTCGCCCGCCGGGATCGTCACCGAGAACCGGTCATAGAGCGGCTTGCGATGGGCACCGTAGTGGAAGGTCACATCGTTGAATTCAATGCGGCCATCGGTGATGCGGATCGGCTTTGCATCGGCCTTGTCTTCGATACCGAGCGGCTGGGCGTGGATGTCCACCAGCTCTTCCATATCGTTGACCGAACGCTGCAGGTTGCGGATGTGCATGCCGACTTCACGCAGGTAGCCCTGCAGGATGAAGAAGGAGGTCAGCACGAAGGTGATATCGCCGGCCGTTGCCTGTCCCTTAGACCAGAGAAACAAGGCAAAACCGATGACGGCTGCCCTGAGGATGAGCAGCAACGCACCTTGAGTCGTGCCGTTCACCGTCCCGCGCACCCAGGTGCGGCTCGTGCGGTCGCGCCATTTGGTGATCACCTTGACCAGCCGCGCGTCCTCGCGCGCCTCCGCGCCGAAGCCCTTGACGACATTGTTGCAGCTGACGGCATCGGCAAGCGAGCCGCCGAGCTTGGTATCCCAGCTGTTGGCCAGGCGCGCCATCGGCGCGACATAGCCGAGCGACAACACGACCGTCGCGGCGATGAAGACGAGCGAGCCCACCCCGATGATGACACCCATCATCGGCCAGTACCACGCCATCAGCGCGGTGGAACCGACCAGCATGATGACCGATGGAAACAGCGCGATCAGCAACGTGTCGTTGAGCAGGTCGAGCGCCCACATGCCGCGCGTCACCTTGCGCACCGTCGAGCCGGCAAAGCTGTTGGCGTGCCAGTCGGACGAGAACCGCTGGATGCGGAAGAAGGCGGCTGAGGCGATGTCGGACATCATCTTGAGCGTCAGATCGACGACGCCCATGAAGGTGAAATGCCGGAAGATGATGGCGCCGAGCGACAGCGCCGTCATCGTCCAGAAGGCCGCAAGCGCCGCATCCCAGGCCACCTGATCGGAGGCAGCCCCAGTGACGACAGCGTCGACCAGCCGACCGGAGTAAAGCGGCGTCAGCACATCCGCGACCGTCGACAACATGACGGCGCCGAGGATGAAGGAAAGGCGAAGCGGCTGGCGCTTCCAATGAACCCAGGTGAAACCGAGAACGCTGCGGAACGCACCGCCGCGCAAGGCGAAACGAGTAAAAGCCATAACGATTGCCCAATGCCTTGAGCATTGGCCTCAAAATTCTAGTCAATGAAACATGCCGAGAAAGGGAAACTGTTTTCCGATCGGCACCAATGGATTGGTAGCTTCCGCATAGAGGGAAGACCAAAGTCAGCGAAACGGGCCCTGACTTGAAACGACCAAAGAGCGAGGCTCTCCAGCGCCTATGTCAGAACTGTACGCCGCCCCGTAGGGAGAAAGAATAAGCTGGCATCTGAAACCTCCCTGATCTGTTGCCGGAAGTCGGGTTATAGGCGATCCGCCCGCAACCGCCAAGCGAGGAAATCTAGCCATGCGGCCAAAGTGCAACCGGTGCGGCCCGATTGCAACAGTGTATGGAGGCCTGTCGGGGTTTACGGCGGGACGGTCTTGGTAGAAAAGTAGACCGCCGACCGATGGCGGGATCAACCCGCCGGGACGCCGACAAAGAGGGAGGGACCGCGCGGGCTTTTTCCAGAAAGAGCTGGCGTCGGTCGTGGTGACGTAAAGTGCTGAAGTTTCGGTTCGTCATTCTTGCGGCGTTGCAGCTGCTGGCTTTTGCCGGCCTCGCCATGTTCGCGACCGCCGCGCGTGCCGCCGAAAAACAGGATCTGGTGATCGTCACCTCCTACCCGCCATCCTTCTTCGAGCCGTTTCGACGTGCATTCGAGACTGCAAACCCTGATATCCGCCTGTCGATCATCCAGCGCAACACGGCAAGTGCCACGCGCTTCGTCATGGAGAAGGCCGATGTGCCGGCCGACATCTTCTGGGCCTCGGCGACCGATGCTTTCGAACTGTTGAAGCGCAGCGGCGAACTGCGGCCCATTGCACCGCGCCAGACAGGCGCCGCGGAGAAGGTCTTCGGCTACCCCGTCAACGATCCCGCGGGCTATTACCTGGGCTTTGCGCTGTCCGGATACGGCTTCGTCTACAATCAGTCCTACCTCGCCCAGAACAAGCTGCCGGTGCCCCGAGACTGGCAAGATCTTTTGAACCCTGTCTATTCCGGCCAGATCGGCATCACGACGCCGTCGCGCTCAGGCACCACTCATCTGATCGTCGAAGCGTTGCTTCAGACCTACGGATGGGAAAAAGGCTGGGCGATGCTCTCCCAGCTCGGCGGCAATCTGTCGACGGTTACCGCCCGCAGTTTCGGCGTTGCATCCGGTGTCGCCCAGAGGCGCTTCAGTATCGGCATCACCATCGATTTCCTTGCCAATGCGCCAGAGTTCGCGGACGCCGGCAATGTGTTCATCCTGCCGCCCGATACTGTGTTCGTGCCGGCAAGCATCGCGATCCTGTCACGAGCGCGCAATGTGTCCGCCGCCGAGCGCTTCATCGATTTCGTCCTGTCAGAGGACGGCCAGAAGGTCCTGTTGCTGCCGGCCGTCGCTCGCATTCCTCTCAACCCAGCGCTCAACAAGGGCCTGCTGCCACAGGAAAGCGGTGACGGCCTGCTGAAGTACAGCGGCTTCGACGCGGCGCTTTCGGCGCGAAGATACGGTCTCGTCAACCTGATCTTCGACGACTATATCGTGCGCCGCCGGGCGACGCTTGCCCGGCTCTGGAAAAGGGTGGCGGACCTGGAAGCACTAGAGATCGACGACGCGCAGCAGCGTAGCGTGCTTGCGAGAGCCAAGCGCCTGCTGGCCACGCCGCCGCTTTCGGCAAACGACGTCGAAAACGCCGACGAAACGCTGAAGGCCGATTGGCCGCGCAGCATCGCCCGCTCGCCGGCACATACCGCGCTGACGCAAAGAGTGCGCGCCACCATCGAGCGGAATCTGGCAACGGCCGAATTGCTGCTTGCCTCCGTCGGGCGCCCGGCGACAGACCTCACGCCATGGCGGCAATAATGGGACAATCGATCGATCACGACGCCGGCGCATCGCCCTGGCGTTTCGGCATCGGTGCGCGCCTTATCCTCGCCTTCGTTGCCATCGTTGGCCTTGCCGTTGGCGCGTGCCTCGTCGGCTGGCTTTCCTACGAGCGCCTGTCGGGTGAACTGTCTCGAATTGCCGAAGACCAGATGCCGCAGCTCGCCTTCGCCTCTCGGCTGTCGAAGGCGGGCGCCGACATCGGTTCGGTGACGACGGTTCTCGCTGGAGCCGAAACACGCGCCGAATATAACGAGATCCGCAGCAGCTACGCCGCACGCCTTACCACGTTGCGCGCGCTGCTCAAGGAAAGCGGCACGAAATCGGATGCGACCGACCTCTTACCGCTGGCCGAAGCGATCGGCGAAAACCTCGACAAGATCGACCTTGCGGCCGGCAAGCGCTTCACGCTCAGAGAGGCGATGCGCTCCGATATCGACGAGTTGCGTTGGGTTCAGGCGGACCTGCTCGAGGAGGCTGATCCGCTCGTAGACGATATTCGCTTCAACATTGAAGCCGAGACCCGCAACGGCCACGGCGCTGCAGCGCTTGCGGAACAGCAAAAGAGCGAGGCCCTGTTGACGGCGGTGTCGCAGGCAAACCTCGCCACCGGGCTGATCGGCCGCCTCGTCAACGCCACCACGCAAGAGGAAATTCAAGAAACCAACGCCTTTCTCGGCGACAGCGCCGACGACCTTGCAAGCCGCATCGCCAGCCTCGAAAACTGGCCGGATAGCATCACCGTCCGCCAGCTGGCACGCCGCATTCTCGACCAGTCGGACGTCTCGACAGGAATCCCCAATCGCAAGCGCTCGGAAATGATCGAGGCGGCAAAGCTCTCCGAGCTTGCCGCCCAGAACGGCCGCCTGGTCGACGACCTCGGACGCAGGATCGAAACCGAAGTCGTTGCGATCGAGGCGAGCGCCGCCGCCGCCGCGCAGCGCGCCGCCACGGCAATCGAAACCGGCCGCAGCCTGCTGCTGGCAATCGCCATTCTCTCGGTGTTGCTGGCGACAGCGATCGGCTTCTTCTATGTCTACCGCAATCTGCTGGCGCGCATCCGGCTGCTTTCGGCCGCCGCCGGCGCGATCAGCAGCGGGCGCCCCGCAACCGCCATCCCCGCACCAGAGGCAGACGAACTCGGCGATCTTGCCCATGCCCTGGTGCTCTTCCGCCAGACCCGCGACGAATTGATCCAGTCGGCAAAGCTCGCCGCTCTCGGACAGATGGCGGCGGGAATCGGCCACGAACTCAACCAGCCACTGGCAGCCCTTCGGGCACATATTCATAGCGCCACGACGCTGATCGGACGCGGCAAGGGGGAGCAGGCGGTCACCAATCTCGATAAGATGAAGGGATTGACCGGGCGCATGGCCGACCAGATCAGCCATATCCGCCGCTTTGCCCGCCGGCCCGACGCGCAGTTGCGGCCGGTCGATCTGACCGCTGCCGTCCGCGACGCGTTCAGTCTACTTGAACATAGGTTCGAGGAAGAGGCCGTCGAAATGCAATTGCGCCTGCCGGAGGATGCCTCTGTCCTTGTCATGGCCGAGCCGGTGCGGCTCGAACAGGTGGCAGTCAATCTCATCGGCAACGCCTTGGACGCCGTCAAAGGCAGGCCCAAGCGCCGGGTACATGCAACAATCGAGCAGGTCGGCGCCGATGCGCGGCTGGTCGTCGGCGATACCGGCAGCGGCATTGCCGCTGGTGACGTCGCCGCCGTCTTCGACCCGTTCTTCACCACCAAGCCGGTTGGTTCCGGCCTCGGGCTCGGGCTTTCCATTTCCTACAACATCGTCAAGGACTTCGGTGGCGAGATCTCGATCCTTGAGACCAGTGCGCATGGCACGCAATTCCTCGTATCCCTGAAAGGCCCGCAATGACGTTGGACCCGGATATCATCCTGATCGACGACGATGCCAGCGTACTCGAAGCCTGCTGTCAGGTGCTCGAACTGGAAGACTTCAAAGTGTCGCCGCACGGATCGGTGACTTCGGCGCTCATCGGCCTTCGCGCCGACAGCCGAGCCGTCATCGTTTCCGACGTGCGTATGCCGGATCATGACGGCTTCGATCTGGTTGCCGCGGTGCGCAAGATCGACCAGGACATCCCGATCATCCTGATGTCGGGCCATGGCGACATCCCGATGGCCCTTCGCGCCATGCGCGATGGTGCGTGGGATTTTCTGGAGAAGCCCGCCGATCCCGTGCATCTCATCGAAACCGTTCGCCGCGCCCGCGACCATCGCCGCCTGCTTCTCGAAAACCGCCGGCTGCGGCTATCGGTCGACGACGATGGCTGGGAAACGCGCCTGATCGGGCATTCCGCGCCCATGGTTGCGCTACGCGAAAAGTTGAAGCGCATTGCGGCTGCGGCGACCGACGCTCTCATCCTTGGCGAAACCGGTACCGGCAAGGAAGTGACGGCACGCGCGATCCACGATTTCAGCGGGCGCAAGGGTCGCTTCGTCGCCGTCAATTGCGGCGCCATTCCCGAAACGATGCTGGAATCCGAGCTCTTCGGCCATGAGGCCGGCGCCTTCACCGGCGCGCGCGAAAAGCGCATCGGCAAGATCGAATATGCCGACGGCGGCACATTGTTTCTCGACGAGATCGAATCGATGCCGCTTGCCGCCCAAGTGCGGCTGCTGCGCGTGCTGCAGGAGCGTGTCATCGAACGGCTCGGCTCCAACGTCGAACTGCCGGTCGACATGCGTGTCGTGGCGGCGACCAAGGCGGATCTGCACGCGGCGGCAAAGAAAGGCGATTTCCGCGAGGACCTTGCCTACCGCCTCGACATCGCGCGTGTGGAGCTGCCGCCACTGGCCCAACGCAAGGGCGACGTCGGCCTCCTGTTCCAGCACTTCCTCGGCCTCGCCGCTAAGCGGCAGGGCCGCACGCCGCCGCGCGTGAGCGCCGAGCTCCTTGCCGAACTCGATGGCCGGTCATGGCCGGGCAACGTTCGCGAGCTGCGCAACGTCGCAGAGCGCTTCGTGCTCGGGCTCGATGATCGCGCCGATGTGGATCGGGCGGCAGCAGACGGCGAGACGCTGGAGGTACAGATGGACCGGTTGGAGCGTGCCATCCTGCTCGATAGCCTTGCGAGAAACGACGGCCGCGTCGGCGCGACCGCCGATGCGCTCGGCATTTCCCGCAAGACGCTCTACCTCAAGATGCGCAAATTCGACATCGCAGCGCAAAGCGATGGCCAGGCCGGTTGATGTTACCGGTTTGACCCCGTCGTTTTGTGGGGATGTTACCGCTTTTACCCATAGGGCCACCAGAACCCTTGATTTTCGGCCCTTCTCAATCTGGCACGGCGCTTGCTCTCAATAGAGCGGACACCAAACAATCGGTGTCCCTATTGGGAGGAGATACCTATGTTGAAGACCATTGCTGCGGCGATGCTGATATCGGCTGCCTTCGTTGTGACGGTTCACGCCCAGGACGGCGGAAAAGTCACGATCGTGACGTCGTTTTCCAAGGACGTGACCGATCCGTTCAAGGCCGGTTTTGAGGCCGCAAACCCCGGCTTTACCCTCGACGTCCAGAACAAGAGCACCAGCTCTGGCGTCAAGTACATCGATGAGACCAAGGTGAACAACCAGGTCGACCTGTTCTGGGCATCGGCTCCGGACGCGTTCGACAGCCTCAAGAGCCGCGAGCTGCTGGCCAAGTTCACCCCTTCGGTCACGGGCCTTCCCGAGAAGGTCGGCTCCTATCCGGTCAACGACAAGGACGGCTACTATTTCGGCTTTGCGGCCTCGGGTTACGGCATCATGTCGAATGACCGCTACCTTGAAGCCAACGACCTGCCGAAGCCGGTCGAATGGAGCGACCTGACCAAGCCGGAATACCACGACCACATCGCGATTGCCGCACCCTCGCGTTCGGGAACGACCCACCTGACGATCGAAACGATCCTGCAGGGCGAAGGCTGGGACAAGGGCTGGGCGACGCTGAAGGGGATCGGCGGCAATCTGCAGCAGGTCACCGAGCGTTCGTTCGGCGTTCCTGACGCCGTCAACTCCGGCCAGACCGGTATCGGTATCGTCATCGACTTCTTCGCCTTCTCGGCACAGGCAAGCGGCTTCCCGGTCTCCTTCGCCTATCCGTCGGTGACGACGGTCGTTCCGGCCAACATCGGCATCGTCGCCAATGCACCGAACCAGGCGGGCGCCGAAGCCTTCGTCAACTACCTGCTGTCGGAGAAGGGCCAGGCCGTGCTGCTCGAGCCGGCGATCCGCCGACTGCCGATCAACCCTGCTCTCTACGAGAAGGCACCGGAAGGCTTCCCGAACCCGTTCAAGGATCCGCGCTTCCAGTCGATGATCACGTTTGATGCCGACGTATCGAAGAAGCGCACCGATGTCGTGGACACGCTTTACGACCAGTTGATCTCGTTCCAGCTCGACAACATCAAGGGCGCCACCAAAGCGATCCACGAAGCCGAAAAGGCAGTTGCCGCCAACGAACAGGCGCCCGCACGCGCACTGCTGACGGAAGCCCACGCGCTGATCGCCGCCATGCCGATCACGGACGAAGAAGCTGCCAGCCAGCAGATCCGCGACGCCTTCACCGGCGGCGAGGAAAAGACCGCCCGCCAGGCGGAACTCGAGCAGAAATGGGCCGCTTTTGCGAGTGAGAAGTACGCCGCTGCCAAGGCGAAGGCCGAAGAAGCGCTGGCTCTCGTCGACTGACACGGATCCAAGAGGCCGCCTGCTACCCGCGGGCGGCCGTCCCTGAAAACTTATGCCATCGCCAAGCCTGACGCGCCCGCCAGCCAGTCTCTAGAGATCCGAACAGATCCTGGAGCGGCTGCGCGGCAGTCGAAGACGTTGCAGTGACCCTAGCGATCCAGAGGCGCGAGGGTGATGCAAGCGCGTCAGGCTTGTCGACCAAAATCCGGAGTCTGCCCCATGGCGCTCGTTCAATCCATTCCCATAAGACGCGTTTCGGCCAAGCCCGGACAGATCTTTGCGATCTCGCTGATCGCACTCTTCCTTGCCATCTTTCTGATCATCCCGGCCGGGACGGTCATCTACACGGCGTTCACCGAAAAGGGCACCGGCGCGCTGACGATCGTCAACTTCGTCGATTTCTTCAACACCGATCTGTTCCGGCGGTCGTTCTTCAACTCCGTCTACGTCTCCGGCATGTCGGTCGTCTGGGCAAGTGCCATCGCCTTGCCGCTCGCGGTTTTAACCACGCGTTTCGACTTCCGCGGCTCGCTGATCATCCAGACGCTCGGTTTCATACCGCTGATCATGCCGCCGTTCGTCGGCGCGGTCGCCATGCAACTGCTCTTCGGCCGCAATGGCACCGTTAACCTGATCCTGAACGACTGGTTCGGCATCCGCATTCCCTTCATGGAAGGGCTGAACGGCGTCATCTTCGTGCAGTCGCTGCACTATTTCCCTTTCATCCTCATCAATCTGTCGACAAGCCTGCGCAACATCGACCGCTCGATGGAAGAGGCTGCCCAGAACCTCGGTTCGTCCGGCGTCCGGCTGTTCCGCCGCATCGTCTTCCCGCTGGCCATGCCCGGCTATCTCGCCGGCGCGTCGCTCGTCTTCGTCAAGGTGTTCGACGATCTGGCAACGCCGCTGCTTCTCAACGTCAAGGACATGCTTGCGCCCCAGGCTTACCTGCGCGTCACCTCGGTCGGCCTCACCGATCCGATGGGCTATGTCATATCGGTCATCCTGATCGCCGTCTCGATCTTCGCCATGTGGCTCTCCGCCGTTGCCATGCGCGGCAAGGACTACTCGACGACGCAGCGCGGCGGCGGCGGTCTTTCCCGGCGCAAGCTCAGCCGCGGCGAAAGCGTCATTGCCTACGGCGTCGTCGGCCTGATCCTGCTGCTTGTGCTGTCGCCGCATATCGGCCTACTCTTGCTGTCGCTTGCAACCGTCTGGTCCTACAGCCCGATGCCTGATGGTTTCACCATGGCGCATTACGGCCGCGTCTTCGGCGAAAGCTCGCTCTACATCAAGAACACGCTGATCTACGCCAGCCTCGCCGGCCTGATCGACGTGGTCATCGGCGGTGCCATTGCCTATCTGGTGCTGCGCACCAAGGTCGTCGGCCGCCGCTGGCTCGACTGGGCGGCAACATCCGCTCTTGCGATCCCCGGCGTCGTGCTCGGTATCGGCTACCTCCGCACATTCTACGGCGTAACGCTGCCGGACGGCACACCGCTTGCGACCCTCTGGGTCATGGTGGTGCTGGCGCTCGCCATCCGCCGGCTGCCCTATGCGCTCCGGGCCTGCTACGCGGCACTGCAACAGGTGTCGGAATCGCTCGAAGAGGCTGCCGAAAACCTCGGCGCCACCAAGCAGCGGACGATCCGCCGCATCGTGTTGCCGCTGATGACAGGCGGTCTGCTCGCCGGCTTCGTCACCAGCTTCTCGACGGCTGCCGTCGAACTGTCGGCGACGCTGATGCTGATCCAGAGCAACTCGGACGCACCGATCGCCTACGGGCTCTACGTCTTCATGCAATCGCCGGCGGGTCGTGGCCCGGGTGCTGCCCTCGGCGTCATCGCCGTGATCATGGTCGCACTCTGCACCCTGCTCTCGCACTACGTCATCGAGCGCCGCCAAAAGGCGCTTGGCATGACGAAATAGAAATTCGGGAGGAACATTATGACTGTCAACATCAACAGCGCTGCACTTGCGGTGAGCCCCGCCAAGGCGATCAGCATCAGCGACGTCAATCTCTACTACGGTGCACTTCACGTGCTGAAGGACATCAACCTCGAGATCCAGCCAGGCGAATTCTTCGCCTTTCTCGGCCCGTCCGGCTGCGGCAAGACCACGCTTCTCCGGCTCATCGCCGGCTTCAACAACGCCCGGCAGGGCAAGGTCGTCATCGGCGGCCAGGACGTGCTCGACATGCCGCCATGGAAGCGGGACATCGGCATGGTGTTTCAGTCCTATGCGCTCTGGCCGCATATGACGGTGGCCGCCAATGTCGCCTTCGGCCTGGAAGAGCGGCGCCTGCCGCGCGCCGAGGTCGAGCGCCGGGTACAGGCCGCCCTCGAACTCGTCGGCCTGAAACACCTTGCCGATCGCCGCCCGTCGCAGCTTTCCGGCGGACAGCAGCAGCGTGTCGCACTTGCCCGCACAATCGCCATCGAGCCGAAGGTGCTTCTGCTCGACGAGCCGCTCTCCAACCTCGACGCCAAGATGCGCGTCGAAGTGCGGCGCGAGTTGCGCGACCTGCAGCAGCGGCTGAAGCTGACGACGATCTTCGTCACCCACGACCAGGAAGAAGCCAACACGGTCTGTGACCGTATCGCCGTCTTCAACGAAGGGCGCATCCAGCAGGTGGGCACGCCGATGGGGCTCTACGAGAAGCCGGCCAACCTGTTCGTCGCCAACTTCCTCGGCACGGCCAACATCCTCGACGGCGCGGTCAAGGGCACAGGCACGCAGCGCACCTTCGAGGTGGCGGGTGCCGGCTCGATCCCGATCCCGGCCGGCGTGACGGTGCCGACAGGCGCCAAGCTCGTCTTCCGTCCGCAATACGCGACGCTGGGCACGCTTGAACCGGGTGCCGTCGCCCTGACGGGGACGATCGCCCACCGCGAGTTCCTGGGCGCCACCGTGCGTTACGGCGTTCAGGTCGGCACGGCGACGGTGCTGATCGACGCGCCGTTCCACTCGGGCGACGCCCTGCTGGAGACGGGTGCCACGACCACGCTCGGCCTCAAGCCGTCCTCGGCGCTGTGGCTGGCCGAGTAAACAAGCGGACACCCGCCGGCCAATGGTCGGCGGGTATCCCCCTCTTCTCATTTCCGGTCGGGACACCGCACCGGCGAACTTCGAGCATGCCATGACCTCCGCACTGCCAAACATCATCCTCATCCGCCACGGCGAAACCCAATGGAACGTCGCCGGTCGGCTACAGGGGCGAAAGGACACGCCGCTGACGGCCAACGGTGTCCGACAAGCGCTCGCCGTCGGCCTCAGGCTTTCGGAAAGAATAGCCGGCGAGACGAAACTCAAGTTCTGGGTCAGCCCGCTCGGACGAGCACGCCAGACAGCGTCGATCCTGGCCGACACCTGGTCGGTTCCCTTCGAACGGTTCACCCATGACGAAGCGTTGGTGGAGCGGTCCTATGGTTCCTGGGAGGGCCTTGCTCACGACGAGATCGAACGGGATCTGCCACATGAATACGAAGCGCAGAGCGCAGAGCCATGGGATTACGCCATGCCCGGCGGCGAAAGCCGGACCACCCTCGACAGCCGCCTTATCGCCTGGCTCACGACGCTCGACCGCGACAACACGCACGTCGTGGTCACCCATAGCGGCTGCGTGCGCGCCCTGCGCGGCATCTACACCAAAGCCTCCCGCGCGGAGATCCTTGCTTATCGCGAACCGCAGACGGCATCCTTCCTGCTGTCTGCCGGCAGTGAAACCATGATCGGCATTCCGCTCAGCATTCTGCGCGCACTCGGCTGCGAAGGCGAAGGCCGGACCGTCTGGATCTGAACGCGAACCGCATACTCTATGCAGACAAGCCCCGCCGTCACGACGGGGTTTGTCAGACTGCTGACAAGGCCGTTCCTGACAGTTTGCTGGCTGCGGCAGGCTCGGGGTCGGCCAAAATCGCCCTCGTTCCCGTGCCTGTCACAGGAAACCAGCCAGCCCGGTTGCTTGGACGGAAGGGTATTTTGACCTTGCGGTCGCCAGGTCGCTGGCACCTGTATTGTCAGAATGGTTTGAAGACAGTCTTGTTTCTGAGCAATGCGTTTGCGGTGGCAAGCAGCTGACCGACAGCCTACCGGACGGGAGCATCATCGCCCTGCTGCAAAGTACGGCGTGGCCATTCACCACTCGCCGCCTTGGCACAACACGCGTTAGACGACGACCAGGCCCGAAGAGCAGACCGTCATGTTCCGTCCCCGCGCCTTGGCGTCGAGCAAGGCGGCATCCGCCCGCGTCAGAAGTGTTGCCACCGTGCCCTCGCGCGGCGACGAGGCGATGCCGATCGACACCGACACGGAACCGAGGATGCGGCCGCGGTGGGAAAGCGGCGTCGTGCCGATCTTGTCGCGCAGGCGCTCGGCAAACTCGAATCCTGCCGCCTCACTCATTTCGGGCAGAAGTATGGTGAACTCCTCGCCGCCAAAACGATAGGTCGTTCCGAGCTCCCCTGCCGCATCGAGCATGATCTGGGCAACGTATTGCATCACCACGTCACCGGCGTCGTGGCCGAACTCGTCGTTGAAGCGCTTGAAGTGGTCGATATCGATCATCAGGCAGACGAGTGGCCGGCCGGCCCGCTCGCGCAATTGCTTGTTCAGCGCTTCATCGAGGCAGCGCCGGTTGAGCAATCCCGTCAAGGCATCGCGGACCGCGAGGTTGGTCAGCTTCTCGCGCAGCTGCAGGTTGGCGACGGCGAGGCCGATGTTTTCCGCGATGAGTTCGAGATAGAGTCGCGACGTTTCGACGGCCGGCTGCTCGGGCGAGCGCTCCTCGAAATAGAGCAGGCCGATCGTATCGCCTTGCGCCGTCAGCGGTACGCAGAGGCCGGCGACATCGCTCTCGTCCAGATGCTGGCAGGCGATATCGCTCTGGCCGCCATTGCTGACATGAGGCCTGCCGCGCCGCAGGCCCCAGCAGGCGCTCGACGGAAAGCTGTCTGCCGAATGCTGCGGGTCGAGCCAGGTGCCGACACGCGTCAGGGACGTCCGGTTATCGTTCAGCACATAGAGATGGCCGGCAAGATTGGGGAAGATCTGCGGCGCGAACCGCGCCACGACTTCTGCCAGCTCCTCCTGGATCTGGCAGGCCTGCAGCCGGTGCATCATCTGCAGGATCAGGTCCTTGGTCTGCTGATCGAGCCGCCGTTCGGCATCCAGCCGATCGCGCTCCAGCCCGTTGGTGCGGAAGATATGGATCGCCTCGTTCATCTCGCCGATCTCGTCGCGACGGCGATCGAGCGGCACTTCCACTTCGTAATCCTGCTTGGCGAGCCGCGTGACGATACCCGTCATGCGCACGAGCGGCATGGCCACGCGCCGTTTGAGCACGAAATAGAGAACGCTGAGAAAGAGTGCTGCCGTGATCGCAAGCATCGTCCTTGCGGCAAGGCCGAACCAGTCGCTCCGTTCCTTCGCCTGTTCCAGCATCGCACCGGTTCTGGACTTGGTCAGCTCGCGGAAGCGGACCACCGTTTCAAGCAAGGCGGTCTGGAGCCGGTCGTGCTCGGGGCCAAAAAGCATCTGTTGGGCGGCCGCCTGATCGCCCTTCTGATAGGCGTCGATTGCGGCCACCTCAATCTTGTCGAGAGCCTCTGCCTCACGCTCAACCTCCTGAAGCGCGGCCAGCTCCTCCGGCGACGCGCCGAGTTGGCGCACATTCCGGATGGCCGCCTCGTGAGTGCGCTCCTCCTCTTCCTTGCCGTGGAAGCGTTCGAGATGGCGCAGGTCTCCCCGCATCACATAGAGGCGCGCGGCATCGCTTCGCTCTTCCGCGCCGAGCGCAAGATCCTCGCCGAGCGTGTCGAGCACAAGATGCTGCTCGGCCGCCTGCCGTTCCTCGATCGCACTGTTCGTCGACAGGATGAACGCCACGCCGGACAATCCGGTCAGAAGCACCGTGACGCCATAGGCCCAGTTTGTAATTGCGTTGATTCTCATAGGATCATCTATAGCCGACGTCGGCAGCCGGCTGTAGCCGGTGCCGACGTCGTTTACGCACAAACTAGGGCACGGATGTCGTCGTTACCATTCCTTGCTGAGCTTCAGGGTGAACGTCCGGCTTTCGCCATAGCCGCAGACCGAAAGGCCCTGGCATCCCTTCACATATTCCTTGTCGAAGAGGTTGGAGACATTCAGCGATGCCGCCCAATCATTCTTCTCATAACGGATTGCCGAGTCGACCAATGCAGCCGAGTGGACCTTGCGCGTGTTCTCCGCATCCGCCCAGGGTTCCCCCTGGTACCTGACGCCTGCGCCAAGGCTGATACCCTCGAGCGCTCCGGATGGCACCGTGTAGTCGAGCCACAGCGATGCCTGAGCATTGGGAACAAGGTACGGCGTCGTTCCCACCAACGCCGGGTTGGCGTCTTCGGTCACCTCTAGATCGATGAAATCAACGCCGGCGATCAGCTTCCAGTCTTCGTTGATGTTGGCCTTGCCCTCAAGCTCGATGCCGCGGGACCGCACTTCACCCGTCTGGGTCGAAATGCTCGTCAACGGGTTGGTCACGAGAGCATTGCGTTTGGTCAGTTGGTAGAGGGATGCCGTCAACACGCCGTCGAAGAACGTCGGCTCGTACTTCAGCCCGACCTCGAACTGTTCGCCTTCCTGGGGCTTGGTATTTCCCGTTGCCGTCACCGCCACGATCGGGTTGAAGAAAGTCGCAACGCTGACATAAGGCGTCACGCCGTTGTCGAACTCATAGGCAAGGCCAGCGCGGCCGCTGAAAGCACCTTCGTTGTAGCTGAAAGTATTGTCTTGCGTCGGCGCCCAGAAGGTCGGGCCGTTCCGGGTGTTGGTGTCCACGTAGTCGTAGCGACCGTTGAGCGTGACGAGCCAGCCGTTACCGAACCGGATCTGATCCTGCGCATAAACGCCCAGTTGCTGCTGCGTAACCACCTGATTGATATAGGTGGCGTTGGCGGGCTGCGGCGCCCCATAGATCGGATCCGTTGCGCTGATGGGCGTTGCAGGCGATGAAGCCTGGACGTGGTCCAGCCGGTAGTACTTGTAGTCGAGGCCGACGAGCAGCGTGTGGTCCAGAGCCCCGGTCTCGAATTCTCCTTCGACGCGGTTGTCGACGGCGAAGGTATCGACCTTCGACGTCGCCTCAAATCCTAGACGATAGAGAAGATTGTCCGGGGTGGCGGGCACCGTCGACGACGGAAACGGCAGGCTCGGATCGTAATATCCGTAGGGATAGGGGCCGTTCTCATGCTTGTAGAGATGGCCGTAGCGCAGGTTCTGGCTGAATTGCCATCCCCCCTCGAACTCATGCTTGAATTCATAGCCAACCATCTGCTGGACATAGGTGCCCTCGTCCAGATCGGGTTCGCCAAAGAATGCGTCGCGATCGATCTTGCCAAAGGGTGCGTCGACGACGGTGCCGACATAGGGAAGGAAGCCGTTGCCGACATGCACCTGATCGAGGCCCTGCAGAACGCCATAGACCGTCAGGCTGGTCGCATCGTCAGGAGCGTAGGTGATCTGCGGAACGATCAGGCCACGCAGATCGTTTGAGAAGTCGGTGTAGGTGTCGCCGCCCGACACCTTGCCGGTGACGCGATACCGGATGGTGCCGTCGTCCGTCAGTTTGTCGTTGACGTCGAAGCCGGTGAAGGCGTTGCCGTCGCTGTTGATGCCGATCTCTGTGTAATAGAGCGGCTCATCGCGTGGTCGCTTGCTGATCAGGCTGATGATGCCGCCAGGGTTGGCACCACCATAGAGCACCGAAGCCGGCCCTTTCAGCACTTCAACGCGCTCAAGCATGAAGGGGTCGATCTGGAAACCGCCGAAGCCGAAGCTGAAGAGTGACAGGCCGTCGAGGAATACGCCTGTCTGCGCCGCGTCGAAACCGCGAATGTAGTACCAGTCCGTATCGGCATCGACGCCGAAAGGCTCGGTGGTGACGCCGGGCGTGTAGCGCAGTGCCTCGTCGATCTTGTTGACGACGCCGCGATCGTCGAGTTCCTCGCGACCGATAACGGAGACGGATTGCGGTATTTCGCTGATCGGCCTGGCCGATTTCGAGCCGGTCGTCGAGGCTTTGGCGACGTACCCCTCGACGGGGCCGGTGGCGTCGTCGCGCCCGCCCTGTGCCTGTACTTCGATTTTTTCGAGCTTCGTGGCGCTACCGTCCTGGGCCGCAGCCGCCGTCGACATAAGCAACGCGACGCCAGCAACGCCGCTTGCAAGCAGTTCCTTCAAACGCACACCCTTACCGTCATGCTGCATCGTATCGTCGCCCCTGGTTGCCCGGCCTGCTATCCCCACAGCGTAGGGCCCGGCTTTCTGACTGCTGATAAGATGACCGTTTATATCAAGTATTTGGGCGCGGCTTGTTTCGATTCCTGAAAGTTGAACGCTTTTGGGCAAATATGTACGAGCAACCGTTCAACACCGACGGCATTTGCTCACACAAGACGGCTTCTTTTCCACAGCGCCGGCGTGGCTCCGACCGCCTTGCGGAAGGCTCGGGTGAAATGGGCCTGGTCGGAGAAGCCGGTTTCGGCAGCGATCTCGGTCAGCGACGCTTCGTTTTTCAGGAGCAGTTGCTTTGCGCGCTCGATCCGAGCGTTTGTCTGCCACTGGTGGGGCGCAACGCCGGTCGAGGCCTTGAAGGCGTGGCTGAAATGAGATTGCGAAAGGCCGGCAAGACCGGCCAGTTCCTCCAGCCTGATGTTGCGAACGCTGTTTTCCTCGATGTAGTCCATCACCCGGCGCAGCTGCCAGGACGCTAGCTGGCTGCGCTTGCGGGCGCTGCTGCGGTTGAGCTTCATCAGATCGATGAAAAGAGCGACCGTCAGTCCGTCGCCATAGAGATCGTGAAGCGGCTGCGGGTTCAGGCATTCCGACGCGATCAGCCGGGCGAGCTGAAGAAACCGCTCGTCCTCAAACATCAGCCGCGGCACGTCGCACTGACCGGCATCGAGGTCCTCCATCAGCCGTCGGCTGAGGATGTCGATGTTGAAGTGCAGATCGAGATGGCGGATAAATTTGACATCAACCACATCGGCCCAGATCTCCATGCCGGCCGGGATGTAGGAGATCGCCTGTTCTCGGTAGCTTTGGACGGTGCCGTTCGCCTGGGATGAGAGTTTGACGTTGCAGCGGCTCCCACCCTGCGCATCCAGCACGATGAACATCCGCGGATCATTCGAAACGTAGTAGCCACCTGCATGCGGTTCGCACTCGACATCCCACACATCGGCGATAATCCCGTTCCACTCCCGACGATGCAACTCGCCCAGGACTTTGAAACCGGCAATCTTGTTCTGCATCCGCGGCTGAAACGTCATTATCGCGTTGCCCGTCTTCGGGAAGGTGGGGTTTTCGTTTGCTTTATTCCTTCCCTTATTACTCACCTTTAAACCGCTACGAAAGTCCCCGGTGGCGGCTTTTCGATGGGCACAGCCCAGAGGGTCGAAGCACAAAACCCTCGGACCGCACGACTATTTCACGCAGTCCACACCAAAGGACCACGCGGACAGTCCCCAGGGTGGTCGATCGGGCTATAAGGTCTTCCATGAACAAATCAGGAGATCACGATGGAAACCGTTGAAATCGCCGACCGCAGCGAGTTTGCCCTCTGGGCAATCCAGCGCGCCCAGGAAATCGTCGTAACCGAAGGCGCGTCTTTCGCGATGGCAGCCCGCGATATGGACGACGCGGCCTTGAGTGCCGCTGCGGCAGCACTCGGCAAGGCCATCAGCGAGGCCATGCTCGAAGTTTTTGACGGCCTCGTTTCCGACTGATTGGGCAGACACAAAGGGCAGCGCACATGGCGGCCCTATCTCTCTGTCATTGTCTGGACTTCTGCCTTGCGAGTTCCTTCTTGAAGGCGGCGCGGGATTTTTCGACGATCTGGCCGAGCAGATCCGGATCGACGAAGGCATTCTTGTCGCCTGCGTCTCGCCGGGCCGCCCTTCCGAGAACATCCGCGAATTCCGGATGCGCCGGCAGCACCACATCCGCCTTCATGGCGGCAAGCCGGTCGAAGCTCACCTCGAAATCGCCGACGATACCGGGGTAGCGCCTGTTGCCGAAGAGCTTATTGCCGGCAACGGTGACGCTGCAGGGAAAAACCACCTTGAGCGCGCGTCCGACCTCGGTCACCGATGTCGACCAGGTGGTACATCCCGGCGTGTGCCCTGATGTCAGCGTCGCCTTCATACTGATATCTCCGAGCGTCACGACGTCGCCATCGGCAAGCACATGGTCGACCTTGACAGGCGGAAACGTTCCGCGCCTGTAGCTGGTCTCACCGTCATGCAGACCGTTTTCCAGCGCCCAGCGATCGGCCGCGACCGCATACAGCCTGGCGCCACTGTCGCGCTTGATCTGGGCCACACCGGCAACATGATCATAGTGCGCATGGCTCGTGACGATGATCTTGACATCGGAGAGCTTGAAGCCGAGCGCTGCGATATTGTCCTCGACAAGCGATGCGGTGCTCTTCAGCGTGCCGTCGAGCAGAATGGCCTCTCTCCCCGAGGTAATCAGATAGGCTGACAGCCCCTTGGTGCCGACGTAGTAAATATTGCCGACGACGCGAAACGGCTTTGTCGGTCTGGACCAGTCGGCGTTGTCGGCCATGGCCGCACTGGCCAGGCAGAAGGTGGCGACCACCGTCGCCAGACAGCGCAGCATCAACGTTCTCATGCATGCCTCCGCATCTCGAATTTGGTTTCCGTGAACTTTGGATGCATCTTGCCTAAGCAGCCGCGACGGTGTCGACAAACGACGATAATTTGCGGCAGTCATTAGAATAATTTGGATTTCGGCTATCGACTGCGATCACCATCGGCCGCCGTGCCGCTGACGATTGCGGCAGCGAGAAAATTTCGACCACGCAATGCTCATGCAACCCTTGAGACCGAGTGTCGCTCTCACTGCCACCAGCAGAAGAGGGACGATGGTGAAGGGAACCGGGCTTCACGGCGACGGCGGCGCGCGGCAAAGCGTGGCTCGGGCTTGCGTGCGAAAGGTTCGCACGATCGGGCGTTTCCTGCTGCTTGCTTTCACGCCCTGGCTCGCCCTTGCCTTCTTCCTCGTCGAGGCCCATGCCGAAACCAAGGGCGGCGCGCGCGAGAAATCCGTCGCCATTACTTTCGACGACCTGCCCCACGCAAATGCCGGGGAGGACGGGACGGATCACCCCTCCACCGAAAGCATCGAGGCGGCGAACGCCCGCATTCTCGCGGCCCTCAAGGCCCACAAGGCGCCGGCCATCGGCTTTGTCGTGGAAAGCAAGGTTCGCGCTGTCGGGCCGCGCGCAAAAAACATCCTGAAGGATTGGACCGGACCGCGCCTGACGCTCGGCAATCATACCTTCTCGCACGCGGACACCAATACGCTCGACATCGCCGGCATCAAGCGCGAAATCGTCGACGGCGAGAAAACCACGCGGCAAGTGCTCAAGGCAGCCGGCAAGGATCTGCGGTTCCTGCGGTTTCCCTACAACCACACCGGCGACACCGCGGAGAAACAGAAGGCGATCGCAGCGCTTGCCGCCAAGCACGGTTACACGATCGCAGCCTCCACCATCGACACCTCGGACTATGTCTTCGATCGGGCCTATGAACGCGCCCTTGCCGAGAACGACACGGAAGCGGCCCATCGCATCAGGACCGCCTATCTGATGCACACCCAGCAACAGATCGCCTACTACGCCGGTCTCAACGAGCAGGCCCTTGGCTACGAACCGCCAGCGATCATGCTGCTGCATGTCAACCGGCTGAACGCAGACGCGATGAAGGCGATCCTGTCGCTGTTCGAAGAGAGCGGCTACGGTTTCATAACGCTTGAGAAGGCGCTGGCCGACGCCGCCTATCGGCGACCCCTCTCCCATGCGACGAAATACGGACCGATGTGGGGTTATCGTTGGGCGAAGGACAGGAACATGCAGGTTGATGGCAGCCTTGAAAGAGAGCCGCCGGAATGGATCGTCACTTACGGCGAATAGCCACCCGCTGCCGATGCCGGCCTGACCACTCCAGCGCACCGACGCCGAGACACCGTCTTCGACTGGCGGAACGCCCGCCCAAATGCGACGCCGCCTACGCCGAGCTGCTTGCCGCCGGTCCATCGGATTGCAGGGAGCTGTCTTCCATCGCCGCCATCAGCCAATCGTTAAAGGCCGACATCGCCAGCGTCGGTGCGCGCGACCGCAACCGCGTCAGCCAGTAGCTTCCCATCGACGTATAGACGTCGAAGGGCTGACGCACCGTGCCGTTCGACAGCAGTCGGGAAAACATGAGTGGCGGCGCAAGGGCCACGCCGATGCCCTGGGCCGCCGCCTCCATCATGGCAAGCGACGAATCGAAGACAACACCCTTGAGAAGCGGTGCCGGATACGTGATGCCGGCGGCAGCAAACCAGTTCACCCATTCATCGGCCCGGTAAGACCTGAGCAGCGTGTGGTTCAGAAGGTCAGCGGGTCGAAGAAGTGTGTCGGCAATCTCAGGCACGCAAAGCACCGAAAGCGGTGCCTCGAACAGCCGCGTCGCCTCGATATTGTGCCAGGAACCGCTGCCGAAGCGTATGGCGTAATCGAGGCCCTCGGCCGCCATGTCGACGCGATTGTTGTTCGTCGACAACCTGATATCGATGAAGGGGTATTTTTCCTGAAAATCCGCAAGCCGGGGCAACAGCCAGCCGACGGCAAAGGTGCCGACGGCGCCGATCATCAGGACTTCGCGCAGGTGGCCGCCCTCGAACCGTTCCAGCATATCGGCCATACGGTCAAAGGAATCCTGCAGCACCGGCAGCAGCGCCTCGCCCTCGGCGGTGATCATCAGGCCGCGCGGCAGGCGCTTGAAGAGCGTCACGTTCAGCCGGCTTTCGAGCAGCTTGACCTGGTGGCTGACAGCCGCCTGCGTCACGCACAGTTCGATCGCCGCGCGGGTGAAACTCAGATGTCGTGCGGATGCCTCGAAAGCACGCAGTGCATTGAGAGGGAGATGCGGCCTGACCATGGATGCCCTAATTCAGCTTATGGGTCCTGCAAATAAACGTGGTTTGCCGCTTCGGCACAACCCCTTTACGGTGAACTCACTTCGGCACCCCGTTTCGACTGGACGTGGCCGCCAACACATCGAGGTTTTGGCCCCTCAATCAAACGTCTTGTGAAGGATCCAACCATGTGTCGTCTCAGCTGAACCTCCTTTGGACACGCCCCGCACATTTTGCCCCCTTCGCATCTGTGCCCACAGCCGCCGCGAACCAATGCGCATCTCACAGCCTTTGGTGGCGAAACCGAGGCGGCGAGGCAGCCGTGACGGGATAGGCGAAACATCGGGCTCCTGAGCCCGGCCCGCCACGGCGCATCATATTCACGCAACAGACCTGCGCACGCCAACCGCTCCCATCTGCAGCGGATGGCGAAGCCATGTCTTTCGACCCTCGAAAGTCGCCGATCTCCATCATGAAATTCATTGCAAACCTGCTCGCGACGCTGATCAACCTAGCTACGCTTCTCGGCGTCGGGCTCGCATTCTGCGTTGCGGCCCTGACACGTGACCTGCCGGACCATCGGGCGCTGGCGACCTGGGAACCGGCGGTCTCGACCCGGCTTTACGCCGGCGATGGCGCGATGATCGCGCAATATGCGCGCGAACGCCGGCTGTTCCTGCCGATCGGCGCCGTGCCTGCGCGGGTCAAGCAGGCGTTCCTCTCGGCTGAAGACAAGAACTTCTACCTTCATCCCGGCATCGACCTGACGAGCCTAGCCACCGCGCTCTGGTCGAACGTCGCCAACTACGGCTCCGGCCGGCGCATGATCGGCGGATCGACGATCACGCAGCAGATCGCCAAGAATTTTCTCCTGTCATCGGACCGCACCTTTGAGCGCAAGCTGCGCGAAGCGATCCTGTCGATCCGCATCGACCAGACCTATTCCAAGGACCGGATTCTCGAGCTTTATCTCAACGACATCTATCTGGGTCTTGGCGCCTACGGGATCGCGCAGGCAGCGCTGACCTATTTCGACAAGCCGGTTGATCAGCTGACGGTGGCCGAAGCGGCCTACCTTGCCGCCCTTCCGAAGGCTCCGAACAACTATGACCCGTACCGCCACCCGGATCGCGCCGTTACCCGGCGCGACTGGGTCATCGAACAGATGCGCCGCAACGGCGTCATCGACAGGGACGTTGCGGCCGCAGCGACCGCCTTGCCGCTCGGCATCAAGCCGAAGCGACAGGAGGCATCCGCCGACAAGGCAGACTATTTTGCCGAGGAGGTGCGCCGTCAACTCGGCAGCCGCTATGGCGAAGCTGCCCTTTATACCGCCGGACTTTCGGTGCGCACGACGCTCGATCCGCGGCTGCAGCAAGCGGCCATGCAAGCGTTGCGAAACGGACTGGTCGCCTACGATCAGGCAAAAGGCTACAGGGGACCGATCGCCCGCCTGCCCTCCCTTGATGGGTGGCAGCGGGCGCTCGCCAAGCGCCAGCCCCTTTCGGACGTGCCGGAATGGCGGCTGGCCGTCGTCCTTTCCGCCGCCAAGGACACGGCCGAACTCGGCCTCAGGCCTTCGGGAACAGAAGCGCAGGCGACGGCCCCCGCCGACACCGTTGCGATTGACCGCGACGACAATGGCTGGGCCTTGTGCCGCCTTAGCGAAGGCAGGCGCCGTTGCACCCCTTCGCTCGACGGTGTGCTGTCGCCCGGCGACATCGTCTATGTCGAGAAACTCGAGATCGGTTACGTGCTGCGCCAGCCGCCGCAGGTGCAAGGCGCGCTGGTCTCGATGGATCCGAACACCGGGCGGGTGCTTGCAGTGGCCGGCGGATTTTCCTACGCCCAATCCGAATTCAACCGCGCGACCCAAGCCTATCGCCAGCCCGGCTCTTCGTTCAAGCCGTTCGTCTACGCCGCAGCGCTCGATACCGGCTATGCGCCGACCACGCTTGTCATGGACGCACCGATCGCCATTACCGACGGCACCGGCAAGACATGGCAGCCGAAGAACTACGACGGGCGGTTCAGCGGCCCGTCAACCCTGCGCACGGGCCTTGAGAACAGCCGCAACCTGATGACCGTTCGCCTTGCCCGCCATCTGGGCATGGATCTGGTCGCCGACTACGGCAAGCGCTTCGGCATCTACGACGAGTTGCGCAGCTATCTGCCGATGGCACTCGGTGCCGGAGAAACGACGCTGCTCAGGCTCGTTTCCGCCTATGCCGTCATCGCCAATGGCGGCAAGGCCGTAACCCCGTCGATGATTGACCGTATCCAGGATCGCTATGGCCGGACGATCTACCGGCAGGACAGTCGCCAATGCACGGACTGCACCGCGCCCTCCTGGGAAAACCAGGAGGAGCCGGTGCTTGTCGACGACCGGGACTACGTGCTCGACCCGATGACGGCCTACCAGATTACGTCGATGATGCGCGGCGTCGTGGAGCGAGGCACCGCCCGCAATGTCGCCACCCTCGGCGTCCCGATCGCCGGCAAGACCGGGACCACCAACGACGAGAAGGATGTCTGGTTCGTCGGCTATACGCCCGGTATCGTCACCGGTGTCTTCCTCGGCTACGACACGCCGAAACCGATGGGCTACGGCGAGACCGGCGGCGGGCTTGCCGCCCCGATCTTCATCGACTTCATGAAGGTGGCGCTTCAGGGAAGGCCTGTGGCCGACTTCCACCCGCCGGCCGGCATGACCTTCCAGCCGGTCGATCGCAAGACGGGACGGCCGGCTGAGGAAGGCGCTCCGGGTGCCATCATCGAAGCCTTCAAACCGGGGACGGGTCCCTGCGACGGCAGTTGCGCCATCATCGACGACAGGGAAATGGCCGAACTGCCTGGCGATGATGCGGACGCGGGCCTCTCTCCCGAACTGCGGGAAAAACTGCTCAACAACACCGGCGGGCTCTACTGATATGGCTCAACGCATGTCATCGCGCGCGGATCGCCGCAAGCGCATCGCCTTCCTGATCGCCGCCTTTGTCGTCGTATTCCTGACGATGCTCGGGCGCTTGATCCAGCTGGGCACGGCCGAGATCGAGACCACCGGCTACGTGCCGAAGCGCCCATCGGTCGGCCGCCCCTCGATCCTCGATCGCAATGGCAACCTCCTGGCGATCGACGTGCCGAGCTCCGGCGTCTATGCCGAGCCTCGCTTCATCGTCGACGCCGACGAAGCGGTCGAAAAGCTGACAACGATTTTCCCGGATCTCGATACCCGCGAACTGCATCAGCGCCTGAAAAGCAAGGCGCCCTTTGCCTGGATCAAACGGCAGGTGACGCCGGCACAAGAGCAGGCGCTCTGGGACGCCGGCATTCCGGCGGTCGGCTTCCAGCGGGAAAAGCGGCGCGTCTACCCGAACGGTTCGCTTGCCGCCCACGTGCTCGGCACCGTCGATATCGACAATATCGGCATTGCCGGCATCGAGAAATGGATCGAGACGCAAGGGCTCGACGTGCTGCGCCAGACGGGCATGGACCTTTCCCATCAGAACCTGCAACCCGTCACCCTCACGCTCGACATCCGCATCCAGCACGCTCTGCAGATCGAGCTTGCCAAGGCAATCGAAAAGTTCGGGGCGAAGGCCGGCGCCGGGCTGGTGCTCGATATCACCAATGGTGAAGTGCTGGCGCTTGCCTCCGCTCCGGACTTCGACCCGAACAATCCCGCCGATGCGCTCAAGCCCGACCGCATCAACCGCATTGCCGCCGCTACCTTCGAGATGGGCTCCACCTTCAAGGCGCTGACCACGGCGATGGCGCTCGATTCCGGCCAGTTCAACATCCGCTCGGTCATCGATGCCAGCAAGCCGCTCGCCTTCGGTCGGTTTCGTATCCGCGACTATCTCGGCAAATACCGACCGCTCAGCCTGCCGGAAGCCTTCATCTATTCCTCCAACATCTCTATGGCGAAGATGGCAATCGCGCTCGGTCCTGAAAACTTCCGCGCCTTTCTCTCCCGTTTCGGCCAGATGTCGCGGCTGACGACCGAGTTGCCGGAAAGCGCTCATCCGCAGCTGCCGCGTTCCTGGGGTCAGATCGACACAGCAACCGCATCCTACGGCCACGGCATTGCGGTAACGCCACTGCAGGCAAGCATCGCCGTTGCAGCCCTCGTCAACGGCGGCCGCCTGATCAGGCCGACGCTGATCAAGGGTTCCGATGTCGAGGAGCGGGTGCTTGCCACTGATCTCATCAAGCCCGAAACCGGAGAGGCGATGCGCTTTCTGCTTCGCCTCAATGCCAGGACCGGATCGGCACGAAAGGCCGAGGTCAAGGGCTACTTCATCGGCGGCAAGACCGGCACGGCAGAAAAGGTCGTCGGTGGGCGCTATGCCAAGGATCTCAATCTGACATCCTTCATGGGCGTCGTCCCGGCAGACAACCCGCGCTATCTGCTCCTGACCATTCTGGACGAGCCCAAGGGCCTTCCAGAAACCTATGGCTTTCGCACGTCCGGCTGGAACGCGGCGCCGCTCGGTGGTGCGGTGTTCGAGCGTATTCTGCCGATGATGAACCTGATGCCGACATTCGAGGTTCGCGACGTCACATTTCCGTCGATTGCGGCACAGGATGCCTATGGCTCAGAGCTGTTCTCCGGGCCGAACCGGGGAGAGCACTCAGACCCGGCAACGCCATTGGGCACCCCCTTGTAGCCGACCGAACCGCTCAGGAGGCAGAGATGCGCGCTGCCGCGCAATATCCGGCGGTCGCGGCAGTGGCGGTCAAGGCCGCGCCCCAGATCATGTCGACGATCGTCAGCGTCAGCGACCAGTTGCGAAGCGTCGCCAGATTGCTGAGGTCATATGTGCCATAGGCGACGAGCCCGAGAATGGCCCCTGCCATCATCGCAGTGGTCCAGCTTCCCGCCTGAAGTGCTGGAGATACGGCGAAGTAGACGATGCCGGCCACGTAAACCACGTAAAAGGCGCCTGCGGCGGCGAAATTGGGCTGATCAAGCAGCAACCCGCCCAATCTCTCGCGATAGAACCCGGATGCGACACGTGTGAGCCACAGAAAATCCAGCACCAGGAACACGAAGGCGGTGGAGAAGTAGGCGACGACATGCACCAGCATCAAACTGCTCCCTTCTGGTGGGCCAGCGGCTCATATGCCGAGCACCGGCTGGATGAGCCGGACCAACCAGCTCTTAAACTTCAAGGGCGCATCGGTGACGGCAAGGCAAATGCAGTCCTCGCCTTCGCTTGCCAGCGGCTGATGCGTGAGGCTCGCATCCGCCTCCTCCAGATCACCGCGCGCAAAGACATCGCTGCCATCGCGGAAACTTCCGGCGAGCACAAGGGTCAGCTCCTGCCCCGCGTGGCCATGCTCAGGTACAGGCTTGCCCGCCGGTATCCTCAGCAGCCTTGCGATGGTGCTGGCATCGGCCAATCGGATCGGGATCTGGTAAGCCCCCATCCCGAGCGAGCGCCATTTGAGGCTGTCGATATCGCCGCCGAGATAAGACCGCAGCGGCTCCGGCAAAATGGGCATGGCGCCCGGTACCTGTCGGTGGTCTTCCTTTGGCCGCGACACCGGCGCCTCCATCTTGTCGATCCGGCTGCGCATGCGTGCCCAGGCATCATCGGATGCCGTGCCCATGGAAATGTTTTCGAGAAGTGCGCCGCCGATCGTCTCCATCTTCGCCAGGCGTTGGCGACAGGACGGGCAAAGCGCAAGATGCGTCGCAACGGCGAGGCTCCAGCCTTCCGCCAGTTCGCCGGAAGCATAGCGTAGCAGCAACTCGTCACTGACGTGATGATTGATCGACATCATCGCTCCTCCAATGCTGCGCGCAGCTTGGCAAAGGCGAGACGGATACGCGACTTCACCGTGCCGAGCGGGATCGAGAGCGCCTCGGCAATGGCACTGTGGGAGGCGTCCTCGTAGAAGGAACGTTTCAGCAGATCGAGCTGCTCGGCCGGCAATGCCGCCATCGCACGGTGCAGCCGCTCGGCCTCCTGAAACGCCTCAAACGCCTTGTCTGCCGGCGCCGCGTCGTCCTGGACGAAGGTAGGATCATTCAGGTCGAACTCCGGTCGCTTCGTCCGGCGGTAGACATCGATCCGCACGTTGCGGGCGATCGTATAGATCCAGGTCGAGACAGTGCCACGCGAAGGCTCGAACTGGGCTGCCTTGTTCCAGACGACCATCATCGTTTCCTGCATCAGTTCCTCGGCGGCAGTCCCATCCCTGCAGAGGCGCGCCATGTAAGCCTTCACCCGTGGCGCATAGTGGCGAAACAGCACCTCGAAAGCCTCGACATCCCGTTTCAGCCCGACCGAAACAAGCAAGCCAGACATCTCGTCCGTGGGCTGTTCCTGATCGTTTTCATCCATGCGCGCGCGCCTGCTCCCGCTTTTCGGCAAAGCCCTGGCAAGACGATCCGGACATGGCTTCCGGTCGTTTTCGCATGGTGGCGCGAGGATGGAAACAGCGATTGTCATGCAGGTCGATACGGATCGTCGGAACGGGCAGATCACCGCGCCTAAAAATTCTTCGGGCAATCGATCCAATCGCGACCCGACTTCGTAGTGAAGGGCAGGCAAAAACGTGAGAGGTTTGTGAATGGGTGTCGGGGACGGAGAGAAACGGCAGCAACGGCGCGTTGCGGTCATCGGAACCGGCATATCGGGCCTTTCCGCAGCATGGCTGCTCAGCAAGAGCATGGACGTCGTCCTCTATGAAGAAGCCGACCGCCTCGGAGGGCATGCCAACACCGTGACCGTGCCCACCCCGATCGGTCCAGTGCCGGTCGATACCGGCTTCATCGTCTATAACGATCGCAACTACCCCAATCTCCTGGCGCTTTTCGACCATCTCGATGTGCCGACCCTTGGTTCCGATATGTCGTTCTCAGCCTCTCTGGATGGCGGATCCTTCGAATATTCCGGGTCCGGCTTGCGCGGGCTTCTCGGCCAGAGACGCAATGCGGTGCGTCCGCGCTTCTGGCGCATGCTTTCGGAGATCGTCCGGTTCTACCGCGAGGCGCCGCCCCTGCTTCGGCAACCGGAGTTCGAAGCGGTTTGCCTCGGCGACTATCTCGACCGCGGCGGCTACGCCCGCTCATTCGTCGACGATCACCTGCTGCCGATGGGTGCCGCCATCTGGTCGACGACGGCCAGCGAGATGCGCGCCTATCCGCTGCACGCCTTCATCCGGTTCTTCGAAAGCCATGGTCTGCTTTCACTCTCGAACCGGCCGCGCTGGCGAACCGTCGAGGGGGGAAGCCGCCAATACATCCAACGGCTGATGTCGGACTTTTCCGGTTCCGTGCGGCTCGCGAGCGCCGTGCGCAGCGTCCGGCGTATCGCAGGTGAGGTCGAGGTCGTCGATCGGCGCGGTCATCTCGACCGTTTCTCGGATGTGGTCATCGCCACCCATGCGGACCAGGCACTTGCGATGCTCGACGATCCCGACGGCCAGGAGCGCCATTTGCTGTCCGCCTTCAAATACACGGCCAATGATGCGGTGCTCCATTGCGACGAGGCCCTGATGCCCCGGCGCAAGCAAGTCTGGGCGAGTTGGAACTATATCGGCGACAGCGCGCACGAAGGGGTGAAACCGCTCTGCGTGACCTATTGGATGAACCGCCTGCAGGGGATCAATCCGTCGGCGCCGCTGTTCGTGACCCTGAACCCCTGCCGTCCGGTTGCAGCGGAGCGCACGCTCGGAACTTTCGCTTACACCCATCCGCTCTTCGATCAGGTCGCCCTCGTTGCGCAGCGTCAGCTCTGGCAGTTGCAGGGACGCCGCAACACGTGGTTCTGCGGTGCCTATTTCGGCAGCGGCTTTCATGAGGACGGACTACAATCGGGTCTCGCGGTCGCGGAAGAACTCGGCGGCGTCGATCGACCCTGGGCGGTTCAAGAGCCGTCAGGCAGAATTTTCCGCACGCAAGCATTGTTGGCAGCCGAATGAGACTGAAATCATCGATATATACCGGGCATGTCGCCCATGCCCGCCATCGGCCCCGCTCACACCGGCTGCGCTATCGTGTGTTTTCGTTGCTGCTCGATCTCGACGAACTGCCGCACGTTGACAGAAGCAGCCGATTGTTCGGCTATAATCGTCCAGCCATCTTCGGTTTTCGCGACGAGGATCACGGCGATGGCAGCAGGGGCGGCTTGAGGAACTGGGTCGGGCGACAGCTGGAGGAAGCCGGACTGCCGGCGGAAGACCTGCGTGTCCGCGTGCTCTGCTATCCCCGAATTTTCGGCTACGTCTTCAACCCGCTGACGGTCTACTTCTGCTACCTCCCCGACGATAGCCTGTGCGCAGTCCTGTATGAAGTCTGCAACACCTTCCACGAGCGCCACACCTATGTCATCCCGGTCGGCGAACCGTCCGGCGCATCGATCAGACAGCGTTGCGACAAGGCGCTCTACGTGTCGCCATTCACACCCATGACGAGCCGATATGACTTTCGCGTCGAGCCGCCGCACGAGCGCGTCTTCGTCGGCATCAATCAGTCGGACGACGATGGTCCGCTTCTGGCGGCGAGCTTTGCCGGAAAATACCTTGCCTTTTCCGACAGGGCGCTGCTGAAGCTGCTGCTCGCCTATCCCCTGATGACCCTGAAAGTCATGGGCGCGATCCATGTGGAGGCGTTTCGGTTGTGGCTCAAGGGCGTCCCCGTTCATCCGCATTCGGCGGCAAACATGCCGCGCGCCACCACCATCGTGGTCGAGGAAGACGCCTCTCAGTCGAGCCATGCGAAAGCGCGGGCCAGTTAATCCCTCACCTCAATCGCGCAGCATTCGTCGCGTTATCGCAAATCTCAGGCGGGCGGGCATCAGCCTCAGTGCCTTCATCGCTATGGCCATCTGCCAGGGAAAGATGATCTCGTAGCGGCGCGCCTTCAGTCCGCGCACGATGATCGCAGCCGCCTTGTCCGCCGGGACCAGAAACGGCATCGGAAAGTCGTTCTTCTTCGTCAGAGGCGTGTCGACGAAACCGGGATTGATCAGGCTGAGATAGATTCCTTGCGCCCTGAGGTCGGGATACAGCGCCTCGCACGTGGCAATCAGTGCTGCCTTGCTCGCGCCGTAGGCCGCCGCACCCGGCAAGCCGACGAGGCCGGCGGTGGAGGCGACGACGGCGATGTGTCCGCTGCCGCGGGCGAGCATCTGCGCCATGGCGGCTTCCAGGCAATGGACCGTGCCGAGAAGGTTCAGATTGACGATCGATGAGAAGCGAGCGGCATTGAAATCCCGGACACCATCGCGCGCATAGGTGCCGGCCGAAAACACCGCGAGATCCACCGGCCCGAGGCCGTCCTCGATCAGGCCGAAGGTTTTGGCGACAGCCGCAGCGTTGGTGACGTCGAGGGGAAACGCAAAAATCTGGCCGGGAACGACGCCCTCAAGCGCCAGCAATTCGTCCCTGCTGCGCGCGCTGATGGCGACCGCCCAACCTTCGCGTGCCAGCGCCACGGCCAGCGCGCGCCCGATACCGCTGCTGGCGCCGGTGACCCAGGCGGTCCCGGCCGTTCCGGAAGTCTTGCGCCTCGTTGTCTCCATATCCAATTTCAGCATCCGAAAGATGTTTCAACATATGCAGATACGGTGCGGCGCGGCAGTTGGTTCACACCGCCTCGATTTTTTGCCTCAAGGCGCGCTGCTCGGCCTCTCCGATCGGAAAATTCCACATCAGCGCGATCGCCGCGAGCTTGGTAGGGATCGGCAGCCAGGCGTAAAGCATCGAAAGCGCATCGAGCGCTCCGGCGGAATTGTTGTCCTCACCTGAGAACCCGGCAAGGGCAAGCAGCGGAAAGACGATGCCGACTGCCGCGGCAAGCGACAGTTTCGTCGCAAGGCTCCAGGCAGCGAAATAGACGCCGGATCGCTGTTCGCCCGAAGAGGCGGTATCCTGATCGATGACATCCGCCTGGATGGCAGGCGGCAGAACGAGGTCGAAACCGAGCATCAAGCCCGTGGCAACGCAGATGGCGGCAAACGGGTAAACATCGCCCGTCCCAAGAAAGCCGGCCCCGGCGAAGATGGCGCAAGCGACGGCCATTGCAATACACCAGGCCCGGTGCTTGCCGAGCAGACGGGCCGAGAAAAGCGCAAGCGGAACGCCGACAAGTCCGCTGACGAAGTAGGCAAGCAGCAACGGCCCGCTCCATTGCGGCGCCTCCAGTCGTTGGCCAACGAAATAGAGGAACAGCGTTGCCGGAATGGCATTTGCAAAACCGTTCAAGACAAAGGCAAGGATCAGCCGCCTGAAGGGCCTGTTTGCAGCAAGAAACCGCCCAGCATCTCCAAGCGAGAGACGATGCCTCGACCTGTCCTGTGGTTCGGGCACGCAAAGGAATGCGACGCAGGCCGCAAATGGCAGAAACACCGCGACAAAAACAGCGAGCGGCTGAAGGCCGGCTGGGCTCGACAAGGCCCCATCGCCGACCGCGAACGGCAGACCAATCGCGCATAACGTGCCGATCAGCGTTGCGCCCTCTCTCCAGGCGGATACGCGCAGACGCCCGGTATAGTCGTTCGCCAGTTCCGCTCCCCAGGCGGAATAGGGCAGCAGCGTGCCCGTGTATCCAAGCGACAGAACGGCCGCCCAAAGAGCGAGATAGGCAAGCCCGGCATTGTCCGGCGGCCAAAACAGCATGAAGGCGCCAAGCGCGGTGGGGGCGGCCGAGGCCAGAAACAGTGTGCGCCTGCGCCCGGCCCGCGCACTGATCCGGTCCGACAACCAGCCGATGGCGGGATCAGCGACCGCATCGACCATACGGATTGCAAGCAGAACCAAGCCGACTGCCCCGAGCGGCAAACCGAGCGCGCTCACATAAAAGGTCGGAACGACGATGTAGAGTGGCAGGGCGAGCGCCGCCAGGACAACGGCGGGCAACGCGTAGCCAAGCAACAAGCGGCTTGTCAGCGGCTGCTGGCCGGAACGAAACGTCATCGCCGGGAACGCCGAAACGTGACATTCGTCCATGCCACGGGCAGACCATACTTCGTCACAAGCGCCGTGTTTCGGACCTCGCCGTCATCGCCGAGCACCATGAGGTCGTGGAACCGGACTTTGTTCTTCCGGGCAGCGTCGAGATAGACGACATATGAGAACCGCGCCTTGCGGCCTTCGATCCTGACTGGCACGTTGCCGACCACATCCTCGCGCGAGCCGAGATATTCCCCCGGCCCCGTCCTGCGAAACCGCCAGGTCTTTGTATCCCGCGCACCATCATCGAATGTGAAGTCTTCGCGAAGCGTCAGCGTCTCTCCGTTCCAGCGCCCCAGCAAGGCGACCGAGAACCGTCGCGACACACCGTTGATCGCCGTGAAGCTGCCCGTCGCCTGCGCTCTGCCCACGAAGTAGCGTTCAAGCGAGAAGACGGGGTCTCGCGCCTGAGCGAAGATCGGGAATGCGAAGATTGAAGCCAAGAAGGCAATGGCAACAGTACGCATGAAGAACCTCCCGTGATCGACGGTTGTCGCAAGAATTGAAGTCGGTTTGGCTCGAAAGGCGGTGCGCCGCGTCATAGCGCCGGTCCGATGCGCGCGGTTCCCTTGTCGCCGTTGTTCTGGATCCAGCGGATACGCGTTTCATCGAGGCGGTAGAGTTCAAAACAGAGCTGCGAACCGTCATACCAGGTGCTGAACTTCTGGCAGAGCCGGTCACCGTCTATCCACCAGGTGCCGCTATCGCGTGGGCGGGTGAATTTTCCCAGCCCCAAGGCTTCGCCAGTACCATCGACGCGACCATCGCGGCGATAGTTCAAGGGGAACTCCCCGCCGAACGGGACCGCAAGAAACACGGTCCTGCCGACGATCCGGTCGCGGATATCTTCGGCCGAGAAGCGATCCGATGCCGCATGACTTGATTGGGCAACGAGCATGAACAGCAAAACGGGCAGCAGACGCATACGCTCCTCCATACCGCATCGGGGGACGGATCAGGTTCTTCCCTGTGAGGTACGCGGCATCGCTCGCCTCGGATCACCGGCGGCGGTCGAATTCATGAAGACTGAAAACATCGGAAGTGCGGGCCCGGCGGCGCAAGCCTGAACGAAGTGCAGCAGCCGTCGTCACGCCATCACTTGCGGGGGCGCAGAGTTCTCAGGAGCGCCAAGGCGCTGGCGGCCATGAGGCCTTGGCCGTTTTCAGGGGGACTCGGCCGGCTCGCCCGTTGCCAAAGGCGTGCCGGCCGACTGACGTCAAGCCTGTTCGAACCGGCCTTCGGAGACGATCTCGGCAAGAGCCTTTCGCGGACTTGGGACTTCGCGCTCCCTCAGCCCGTCCGGCAGTTGCGCCTTGTCGCCGATCCTGCCGATCGCGACCGCGGCCTCGACGCGGTAGTCAGACGGGACGCCAAGGTCGATCCGCGCCCGGTCATAGTCGAGACCAGCCATGCCGTGCGCCTGCCAGCCGGAATAGGCCGCCTGCAGCGCCAGCGCACCCCAAGCGGCGCCGGTGTCGAACGAATGCGTGTAGGATGGCACTTCGTCCGTCGCGCCCGGCGGCAGCAGCGATGTTTTCGACAGCACGAAAATCAGTGCCGAAGCGTCCTTCGCCCAACTCTGATTGAAGGCGTTGAGAATGCCGAACAGCTTGTCCCAATGTTCCGTGCCGCGACGGGCATAGATGAAATGCCAGGGCTGGGCATTGTAAGCCGAAGGTGCCCAGCGCGCCGCCTCCAGAATGCCGAACAATTCGGCTTCAGCGATGTCCGCTCCGGCATAGGCGCGTGGCGACCAGCGTTCGAGAAAGAGCGGATTGATCGGGTGGCCGGCGATCCGCGAATTGATTTCGATGGTCATGGTTTTCCTGTGTGTTGGCTTCGGTATCTGCTCTCAGCCGCAATCGCCGTCACCAGGCTTCGTAACGCTCCGGTCGGAGCTTGAGATTGGAAATCTCGTCCGAAAGCTCGGCGATGCGATTACGAAGGTCGTTCGTTGTTCCGTCCTCGAAATCGTCGATGCCGAAACAGTCCCTTGCTTCGTAGAGCTCAAGCTTGCCTTGCAAGACATCCCGGATCGCGCTCAAGCGTTCATATTGTCGCAGGACACTCATGACACACCTCGTCAAAAGCCATCGTTGTTTAGAAATGCGCAAACAACGGAAAAGGTTTCGTTCGATTGCTCGGCTTCAAGCATTCCAAAAATTATCGAGTTAAACAGTAGATTAAAGGAACCGCGGCCCAAAGATCGTGCCAGGCTTGGAAAAGTGATCCGGCGGCGTGCCGCGAGCACTCAGTCGTGGCTTGCCCCATGGCTACGGCCTGTCGCCTTTCAGGTGCTGCTCCAGGAACGCCAGATTGTCCTGGCCCCAATAGATCTCGCCGTCGTAGCCGAAAGTCGGGAAGCCGAAAACGCCGCTCCGGACGGCATGATCCCGATCGGAGGCCCATTTCCCGGCGACGTCTTCATCATTTTCCCGCGCGCGCAGGGCGGCGCCGTCGAAACCCGCTCGGATGGCCACCGCCTCGCGCACGTCAGGCTGGCCGATATCCTCGGCACGGACCCAGTAGGCTTCCTGCAGCACCTGCGTCAACGCGAGCCAGTCCTTGCCGTCGAGAGAGGCTGCAATCACCAGCCGCGACGCAGGCGTCGGATCGGCGAGCGGTGGACGGCCATCGAGAAAAAGGGCCTTGCCCCGCGTCCGGCTCCAGCGTTTGAGGTCGCGCGTGCCATAGGCGCGTCGCACCTGCGGCTTGTTGCGGGAGAGAATGCCGCCATTCTCCTCGACCACGGTTGCGAGGTACGGCGTGATTTCCGCTTCGTGGCGGCGTGCAAGAGCAGCGAAGGCTTCAAGCCCGATGAACGACCAGGGAGAGCCGATAGAGAAGAAGTAGTCGATGCTTTTCGTCACTGCTGAACTGCCTTGATGGAGTTGGGGTCTGAGATTGTGGGCGAGCGCGTCAAGCCGCCGCCGGGTTTGTGGAGGGTGCCTCGCCGATCACGTCGTTTGTCTGCGACCAGCCAAGCTGCGGGGCGATGCGCGAAACGACGTTATCGAGGATTTGGCGATACTCGTCGTGCTCGAACTCGTAGGGCAGCTCGAGCCGAAGCTCGCGCACATGCGGCAGGATCGGATCGGCGAGCAACCGCTCGAGGATCTGTTCGGACGTACCGACAAGGTCGCGGGCAAAGAGCGTGCGCCGCTCGCCCTGCGGGGTCAGCGTGCGCTCGTGCCGGCCGGCGGCGTAATCGAGGTAACGGCGCCTTGTGCCGGCATCCGCGCCATCCAGCGGAACGATGACGCGGCCAAGTGCGACGCGTTTCCCTGCTCCGCCCGCCTGCCGATAGGTTTCGAGCTGGCGTGCCTGCGCCTCGAAGAAGTCGTCGGTCTGCTCGCCGGTCGTGACGTTGCCGATCAGCAGATTGAAACCATTCTCGCCAGCCCATCGGGCCGAGCGCAAGGAGCCGCCTCCGTACCAGAGCCTGTCGGAAAGCCCCTTGGCATGAGGCTGCAATCGCGGGCGCTGTGGACCAAACGGCGTCTTGATCACCGTATGTTCGTCACCCAGATACGCGCTGCGCAGATTGTCGGCGAAACGTAAGACCCGCTGATGCGAGAAATCGTACGCTGACCAGTCTCCATCAAAAGCGAGTGGCCCGATCAGGTCGACATGCGGCGGGCGCCCCGCACTCAGCCCCACGTTCAAGCGACCGCGCGAGAGCACGTCGACGGTCGAAAGGTCTTCGGCGAGCCGGTAGGGATTTTCATAGCCGATCGGGATGACCGCCGTGCCGAGTTGAATGCGGTCGGTCCTCTGGGTCGCCGCCGCCAGGAAGGCGGCTGCCGACGAGATGCCGGGTTCGAGGTGGCGCTGCCTGACCCAGGCGCTGGCGAAACCGAGACTCTCGCCGTATTCGAGCAAGCGCAGCGTTTGCTCCAGGCCGGCCAGCGGATCGTCGCTCGCATAGTTTCCCGGCGTCAAAAAGCCGATATGGTCGATCGCGATCTTGTGGTCTGTCATCGTCGCGCGCCCTTAAGTTTTCGGCAGGCCGGGAGGATTGGTCTCAGACTTTGGCAGCGCCTCTTCCGCCAGATGCCAACGGTCAAGGATCCTGGCATAGGTGCCATTTTCGATGAGGCCATTGGTGGCAGCGGTCAGCGCATCGGCAAGGCCGCTGCCCTTGCGGGTGGTGATCGCCACGTCGGACCGTTCCGGCCAGCCGGCGCTCAAGGTGCCGACGCGTTTGATGTTCCGGTCGCGGGCGGCGATGAAAACAAGCTGCGCATGCGGCTGGACGATCACATCGGCGCGGCCGGACGCCAGCGCCAAAAGGCTCGTCGCCTCGTCGTCATAGTATTGCAATTCAAGCGGCTTCAGGCCGGCGGCGACATTCCCGTCGTTCCATTTCAGAAGGATGCGCTCCTGGTTGGTGCCGGCACCAACGATGATCCTGAGGCCCGCCGCATCCTTCGGTTCCTTGATCGAGGTGACAGCGCTGTCCGCCTTGACGAAGAAGCCGTGCAGTCCCTGGCGGTAGCTCGAAAAATCGAACTTCTCCTTGCGCTGCTCGGTGACGCCGACATTGGAGATGACCGCATCGTATTTGCCCGATGTCAGGCCGAGAGGCCAGTCGATCCAGGCGATCGGCACGAGTTCCAGCGTCAAGCCGAGACTGTCGGCGACCGCAAGCGCATAGTCCGGATCCGCGCCGATCACGGTTTTTGCGTCGGTCGCGTAGGTCGCAAGCGGTGGTCCGCCGGGGCTGACGGCGACGGTGAATTTGCCTGGCGTGACGAACTTGAAACCCGGCGCTATCACCGCAACTGCCGCATCGTTGCGTTCGGCGCGGATGCGCCCCGGCTGTTCCGGGCTGAAGTCGAAGCCGTCGGCGGCCGCAACTGGGCCGAGATGAAGGAGCGCTGCCGCAAAAGCGGCGAAAATTGCTGGGCGTAAAGCGGCTGGACTGAACATGTCTGTCGTCTCCGGAGGGGATGATGAAGGAGCGGGCCGGCGACACGCCGGCCCACAATTCCGCGAGCGTTACGAGCCGCTCTTCGGCAGGCCGGGAGGATTGGTCTGCGACGCGTCGACGGCCTCGTCGGTCAGGCTCCAGCGCTTCAAGACTTCGCCATATTTGCCGTTCTTGATCAGGTCGTTGACGGCCAGAGTGATGGCATCGGCAAGCCCGCCGCCCTTGCGGGTCGTCACTGCGATTTCGGCGGTCAGCGGCCAGCCGCCGCTGGCAATGCCGACAACCTTGGTGTCGTTGCGGATCGAGGCGGCATAGGCGCGCGTCGCATTGGGATTGAATTCGACATCGGCCCGGCCCGACTGCAGCGCCAGATCACCAGCAGCGCGATCGTCATAATACTGCACCTCGATCGGCTTCAGCCCGGCGGCAACGTTCTGCCGGTCCCATTCCAGGATGATCTTCTCCTGGTTGGTGCCGGCCCCAGTGATCACCTTCAGGCCCGCCACGTCCTTGGGTTCCTTGATCGAGGTGATCGGACTGTCGGACTTGACGAAGAAGCCGAGCACGTCACGCCGGTAGGTAGAGAAATCGAACTTCTCCTTGCGCTCCTCGGTGACGGTGACGTTGCTGATCACCGCGTCGTACTTGCCCGAGGCAACGCCGAGCGGCCAGTCGGCCCAGGCAACCGCCACGAGATCCAGTTCAAGGCCGAGGCTGTCGGCAACCAGCGAGGCGAGATCGGGATCGGCACCGACAACGGTCTTGCTATCCGAAGCGTAGGTTGCGATCGGCGGATCCCACGGGTTGACGGCAACCGTGAACTTGCCGGGATTGACGAACTTGAAGTCCGGCGCGATCGCCTTGATCGCCGCTTCGTTGCGCTCCGCGCGCACTCGGTTGGACGTATCCGGGCTGAGATCGAACTTTTCCTCAGCCTGAACCGAGGCTGTACCGAGCGTCGCGATGGCGACCGCCCCTGCCAAAAGCAGTTTTGCTCTGTCGAAGAATGCCATGTGCTTAATCTCCATCTCATCTTAAGGTTGTAGTTACTATCGATCGTGTCCGCGGTGCCCATGCACGCGTCGAATTTTCAGAGGACCTTGGCGAGGAATTCGCGGGTGCGAGGATGTTCCGCGGCGGTGAAGATGCGGGACGGCGGGCCGGCCTCAAGGATGCGGCCCGCTTCCATGAAGACGACGGTGTCGGCGACCTCGCGGGCAAAACCGGTCTCGTGGGTGACGATCACCAGCGTCGTGCCGGTGCGCGCCAGTTCCTTGATGACATCGAGCACTTCGCCGACCAGTTCCGGATCAAGCGCCGAGGTCGGCTCGTCGAAGAGCAGGACCTTCGGCCGGAGTGCCAGAGCCCGAGCAATCGCCACGCGCTGCTGCTGGCCGCCCGAGATCTGTCGGGGATAGGCGTTGATCTTGTCGCTCAAGCCCACCCGCGCCAGCAGATCCTGCGCCAGCCGCACGGCGTCGTCGCGCTTCAGGCCGCGAACCTGGACCGGCGCCTCGATGAGGTTTTCCAGGACCGTCAGATGCGGGAAGAGATTGAAATTCTGGAACACCATGCCGATGTCGGCGCGGCGCTTCAAAATGTCCTTCTCCTTCAGCTCATAAAGCGTGTTGCCCTTCTGGCTGTAGCCGACGAGATCGCCGTCGATCGAGATGAAGCCATCGTCGACCCGCTCCAGATGGTTGATGGCACGCAGCAGCGTCGACTTGCCCGAGCCTGATGGCCCGAGGATCGCCGTCACGCTGCCCGCCGGCAGGTTCAGCTCGACATCGTCAAGCACTTTCAGCGAACCGAAGCTCTTGGAGATACCGTGGATGCGGACGGCACCACCGGCGCGAAAGGCCGTTGCGTCATGAAAGCCGGCCTTGCGGACGACAGCGCCATTGCCCGCAATCTCGCTCAGCGGACGTCGAAACCGCGAGAAGAAGGCCTGGAACGGCAGCGGCACCGGATTGCGGACCGCACCCTTGGAGAAATGCCGCTCGATATAGTACTGGGCGATCGAAAGGCCGGTCATGATCACCAGGTACCAGACGGTCGCAACCATCAGGAGCGGAATGACTTCGAGATTGCGGCGGTAGATGACCTGAACGGTGTAGAAGAGCTCAGGTAGCGCCAGCACGTAGACCATGGACGTGCTCTTGGCGAGACCGATGATCTCGTTGAAGCCGGTCGGCAGGATCGAGCGCATCGCCTGCGGCAGCACGATTCTGAAAGCCTGGCGATGACGCGGCAGGCCAAGTGCGGCCGCCGCCTCGTGCTGCCCATGATCGACGGAGAGAATGCCGCCGCGCACGATCTCGGCGAAGAAGGCCGATTGGTTGAGCGTGAGCCCCAGGAAGGCGGCCGCAAACGGCGTCAACAGCTGGGTGGTCGGGTAGTTGAAGAAGGTGGTGCCGGTAAAGGGAATGCCGACCGAGATTGTCTCGTAGAGATAGCCGAGGTTGTTGAGCACGAGCAGCAGCACGATCAGCGGAATCGAGCGCAGCAGCCAGATATAGCCGAAGGACAGGCCCCCGAGCAGCGGCGACTTCGATACCCGCGCCAGAGCCAGCGCCGTTCCGAGCAGCGAGCCGGACACAGTCGCCAGCGCCGTCAGCAGCAATGTCCGTCCGAGGCCCGCGAGCACCGGTTCGGCAAAGAACCATTCGGCAAAGACCGGCCAGCCCCAGCGCGGATTGGTCAGCACCGAATAGAGCACGCCGGCAATGACGAGTGCAGCAAACAGCGTACCGAGCGCGCGGCCGGGATGGCGTGCGGGCACGACGCGATAATGGGCATAGCCCGGATTGGGTTCGCTCGTTCGCCCGGCGCCGGCAACGCCGGCATAATCGGTCAGAATGGCCATGATGCATCCTCTCTGGAAGTGGTTCGTGCGCCCGTGGGACGCTGGCGCTAGGGGTGATGGGCAGCCTGCAGATGCGATGGATGCGGGTCTCCGAGAAGTGCCAGCGATGCGACGAGATGGGTGATGTCCTTCTCGAACGGCAGCGTCTTGTAGATCTCCGGATCGGCGTCGACGTCGAATAGCGCCGTGTAACCATTGACGAGATAGAGGCCGACAGCCTCTGGCTGCCGGAAACCGGTCGTCAGGTAGATGCGGGAATAGCCTTGACGCGCGGCCTGCGCTTCGAGTTCGAGCAGAACCTTGCGCGCCAACCCCTGACGGCGCAGATCGGAACGCGTCCAGATGCGTTTGAACTCGGCGGTGCAGTCGTCATAGTGCTTGAAGGCGCCGCCGCCGATCGTCTCGTCATTGCGCACCAGCAGCACGAAGTTGCCGTGCGGCGGCGCGAAAGCCTCCGGCGGATAGCGGTTGAGTTCTGCCGCCGCGCCCTCGTCGCTGAAGTAGTTGCCGTAACGGCTGTCATATTCGATGATCAGCTCATCGATCAGCGGCTTGGCACGCGGGTCGAGGGGGCTGGTGTAGAAAAACGTATCGCTCATGGGTTTCGCCAATCCCGTTGTCGTCATCTTGCGAGGAAGGTTTCGACCAGCCGCACCCAGTAGCGGGCGGCCGGCGCGATGATTGCGTCGTTGAAGTCGTAGGTGGCGCTGTGAAGCGGCGCGCTGTCGCCATTGCCGACGAAGAGATAGCTGCCAGCCTTCTGCTCCAGCATGAAGGCGAAGTCCTCGCTCGCCGTGCGCGGTTTGAAGTCGCTGACGACCTGGCCCGCGCCGAAGGCTTCGAGCGCAACGCTGCGGGCAAGATCCGTCTCGGCGCGGTGATTGATCAGCGCCGGGAAGCCGCGCCGGTAATCCACCTCCGCGGTGGCGCCGAAGCTTTCGGCCTGCGCGCGGGCCAGCGCCGGAACGCGCTCGCCCAACAATCCGCGAACGGTTTCGTTGAAGGCCCGCAGGGTCAGCTTCAGCGCCACGCTTTCGGGAATGACGTTGGAGGCAGAACCGCCGTGGATAGAGCCAACGGTGACGACAGCCATTTCCTGCGGATCGACATTGCGCGACACCACGCTTTGCAGCGCCGTGATCAGCGAGGCTGTGGCGAGCACCGGGTCGACGGTCCGTTGCGGTTCCGCGCCATGGCCGCCCTTGCCGACAATCTTGATGTTGCACTGATCGACCGAAGCCATGGCCGAGCCGGCGACAAAGCCGAACTGCCCTGATGGAACACCCGGCCAGTTGTGCAGGCCGAAGACGGCATCGACGGGAAAACGCTCGAACAGGCCCTCCGACAGCATCTTGCGCGCGCCCGCACCGATCTCCTCGGCCGGCTGGAAGATCAGTCGCAGGGTGCCATCGAAACGGCCGGCCTCGGCCAGGTAGCGCGCGGCGGCCAGCAGGATCGCCGTATGGCCGTCGTGCCCGCAGGCATGCATGACGCCGCGATTGGTGCTGGCATGGGCAAGGCCCGTCGCCTCCTCGATCGGAAGCGCATCCATGTCGGCGCGAATGCCGATCTGACGCGATCCCTCGCCCCGGGGCGATCCCTCGCCCCGGTTCAACGTGGCCACGACGCCGGTCCCGGCAATTCCCGTTTCCACCTCGTAGCCCCAGGATTTGAGCCGCGTGGCAACGATGTCGCTGGTGCGATGTTCGTGAAACGAAAGCTCCGGGTGCTGGTGCAGGTCATGCCGCAGCGCGACGATCTCATCGAGATAGGCGCCAATGCCTCGCTCGACGGCATCCCCTGGCTGTGCGTCCTTGACGTTGATGTTCATAGGCGGCTCCATCGGCGCCTCAGGCGCCGACGGCCCTTCCCTGCTCGATGTCTTCCTCCGGGGCCGCATAGCGGCTTTCGCGATAAGGCAGCCCCAGATGGTCGCGCAGCGTCTCGCCCTTCAGGTACGGGTCGAAATAGCCACGCTGCTCGAGGATCGGCAGCACATGGGCGGCAAAGTCCTGCAGGCCTTCGGCAATGACCGGGAAGCCGAGGATGAAACCATCTGCCGCATCGGTATCGACCCAACGGATGATCTCGTCGGCAATGTGCTCGGCGGTGCCGATGAAGGCGGTTCGCGGCGTCGCCACATCGAGCGCGATCTCGCGCAGTGTCTGGCCGGTCTCGCGCGCCGTCTTCTTGATGCGGTCCGTCGTTGCGCGGAAGCTGTTCTTGCCGATGTCGCCGAGATCCGGGAACGCTTCATCCAGCGGATAGACGCTGAAATCGTGATGATCGAAGAACCGGCCGAGATAGAGCAGCGCCTCCTCGACCGTGACCAGCGCACGGATCGCCTGGTATTTGGCTTCTGCCTCCTCGGCGGTCGCGCCGACGATCGGAGCGATGCCGGGGAAGAGGCCGATATCGGCCGCTCTTCGCCCCTGCGCGATCGCGCTCTGCTTGATCTGCTTGTAGAAGGTTCGGGCGTCTTCGACCGGGCCGCCATTGGTGAAAACGGCATCGGCGTGTTTGCCGGCCAGACGAATGCCGGAATCGGAGGCTCCCGCCTGGAAAACCACCGGTTGCCCCTGAGGAGAACGGCTGATGTTGAGTGGTCCTTCGATGCGGAAGAAACGGCCCTTGTGGTTCAACCGGCGCATCTTTGCCTTGTCGACATAGACGCCCGCTTGGCGATCGCGCACGAAGGCATCGTCGTCCCAGGAGTCCCACAGCCCCTTGGCCGCATCCAGATATTCGTCGGCGATCTCGTAGCGCAGTTCGTGTTCGGGATGCTCGCGTCCGTAGTTGCGGCCGGATCCCTCGAGCGGCGATGTCACCGCATTCCAGCCGGCACGCCCGCCGCTGATGAGGTCGAGCGAGGCGAATTGCCGGGCGATGGTGAAGGGGTCGCTGTAGGAGGTCGAGACGGTGCCGACCAGCCCGATCTTCGAGGTCGACGCGGCCAGCGCCGACAGAATGGTTAGCGGCTCGAAGCGGTTGAGAAAGTGCGGGATCGATTGTTCGTTGATGTAGAGGCCGTCGGCGACGAAGGCGAAGGCGATGCCGGCGGCTTCCGCCTTGCGTGCTGTGTCGACGAAGAAGCCGAAATTGACGCTGGCATCGGCGGGACCGCTCGGATGCTTCCAGGCATTCATGTGGCCGCCAGGCCCTTGCAGCATGATACCGAAGGTGACGTTTTTGCGGGTCATGGACGATTTCCTTCTGCGGATGTTCAGGCGACGAGCGACAGCCGCTCTCTGGCGATGAGCTCGATCGAGGCGAAACGTTCGGCGGCCGGAAGGGCCGGCGTGTCGATCACGAATTCCTTGACGCCGTAGCGGCGATGAAGCGCATCGAGCTCCTGGCGCACCTGACGTGGCGTCCCGTGCAGCACGCTCGGGCTTTTCTCCTCGACCCGGTAGTCGCTGACACCGGCCTGACGGGCGAATTCGGCCGCCTGCTCCTCGCTGCCGACATTGACGCTCTGACCATTGCCGAGGAAAACCTTGAAGATGCGAAGGCCGGCGACGCGCTCGCGGGCGCGCTCTTCGCTTTCGGCCGCCAGTGCTGCGACCGCCAGGATCGGGCGTCCGCCGCCCGTCGCACGCTCGTAAGCTGCAACCGTTCGCTCGAGGTTCTCCGGATCGCCGTTGAGATGCGCGGCAAAGACCAGCTGCCAGCCTTTGGCTGCTGCGAGTTCGGCGCTTTCGACACTGGCGCCGAGCAGGAAGCGTTCCGGCGGATGCGCCGGCAACGGTGTTGCCAGGAGTGTCGACTCGTCAATCTTACCGGGCGCGAGGTAGTGGTTGAGATCGCTCAGTTGCTCGGCAAAACCCGGCTTGCGCTCGGGATCGCTCCCGATCTGCAGCGCCCGCGTCGAGAGCGGAAAGCCACCCGGCGCCTTGCCGACGCCGAGATCGACCCGCCCCGGTGCAAGCGACGCCAAGAGGTTGAATGTTTCGGCGACCTTGTAGGCGCTGTAATGCTGCAGCATGACACCGCCGGAGCCGATGCGGATCTTGGACGTACGCGCCAGGAGATAGGCGATCAGCGTCTCGGGGGACGAGCTTGCGAGGCCCGCCATGTTGTGATGCTCTGCCAGCCAGAAACGGTGATAGCCCCACTCCTCCGCTTTCGCTGCCAGCCGGGCGGTCGCCTGCAGGGCGTCGGTGGCGGTACTGCCGGGATCGATGGGGCTCTTGTCGAGAAGGCTGAGAAGATAAGACATGCCACGTGTTCCAGATTGTCTCGGCGCCGCCGTCGGTCGCCATTAATCTATAAAACACATAGATAATATGCATTATAAGAAATGCATTTCTATTTCGCACCGGCTTGAGAGAAAAACCCGCCCACGCTTCCAACCTCGCCGTGCAATCGAAAGTACCGAATGCCACGCGCGATCTGTGTCAGCAAAGGCGCTCGTAGTGCCGAGGGCTCGCAAATTGGCAAAAGGGGTGGGATGTCTTGGTACATGGGAGGACCAGCGCTCAAGGCCGGCCGCACCAGGGTGTTACCGTCTGGAAATGCAAGGACGCCGAGCAGGCATCGGCGCGCAGCAGAGCCGCGCGCCAATCAAAAACAAAATCAGTTCACCGAAGTGAGCGTCATGGATGTGCCGGTGGCGGCAACATTGAGGCCGAGCTGGCCCGTCACGCTGACCGTCTGCAGGTGGATGGCACCAGCCGTACCGCCGATGAGGATGTTGGCCCCGACGCCGGCGCCGAGCGTCGCTTCGGCCGTCGCACCCTGGTAGATGCCGGTGAGCGAACCCTTGTGGTAGCCGGCCGTCGGTGCAAACACCGCCCAGATCAGCCGGCTGCGCGTGGTGAAGCCGACATCCACGCCAAGCTTGCGGATCGCGCCCGCATAGTGATCGGAGGCTTCGGCACCGACGGTCGAACGGAAGACGCACTCGACTTCCTTGGCAGATCCCAGCACATAGCCGGCACCGCCGGAAATGTTGCAATCGAGGTAGCCGATCTTCACGCCGTTGCGCGCGTCCGGCTCCCTATAGGTTTCCTTGTAGGTCGGCAGGTCGGCAGCATTGACAGCCCACGCACCGGCAGACGCCAGGGAGGCGGCGGCAAGCGCCATCGCAAGAGTCTTTTTCATATGTTCGCTCCTTTTCGGGTCGTTATTGATCAACAGCATTCGGTCTTCCGGCAAAGGAATCGAGCTGCAGAGACGTCACAGTTGAACGCCGATCGGACATTTCGAAGGCACCGCGCCGAACGCCGGGCACCCAATGGAATTTTGCAGTGGACTGTTGCTCCGGGAGAACACCTGCCGGCGATTGACGCCTGCCCAAAGGCATCTGCGGCAGAGTTGACATAGGATTGCTGATGCGCAGGACCAGCGCGGCGAGAAAACCTCACCGCACGGTGACCTCGACAAAGGAATGAGCGGTTATTCCCCCCGCGCTTCAAAAGCCAGGGCGCGAGGGGGTCTTGCGGTCGAGGCCCGCCACCCACCCGATCGCCATCAGCAGGACGATCGCGGCAAGGGCGACCAAGCCAATGGCATACATCATCAGGAGTTCGATGAGGCGCGGCACGAAAAGCACGACCTTGGTCAGCAGCGACTGAGCGCCACGCCACGCGGACAACTCATCCCGATTGAAGGCCTCCAATCGACGAACAAGGAAACGCATGCTCACCTCTTCCGGCCGACAGCGAGCCCATGCGGCGCGTCGGCAACTCCCGTTTGAACGTCGCACGCCAGTCGTTCGTGCCGGCTGGCGGCCAATGCGTGGTGCCGCGCGGGCTCAATGCAACGGCGTGGCACTTTCGGGCTCACGCATCTGGAATCCGCCGATCGCCAACTTTCCGTCACCGAACGGCAGCGCACGGCGCAGGCGAAGCTCGTCGTCAATGACCGTCTGCATGCCGGCCTTGAATTTCCTGACGCTGAACTGCGCCGTGTGCGCCCTGATGACGTCGGGTCGGAACGCGTCTTCCCGCGCCTCGAAGGCGTAGATCGCCTTGATCAGCGCTTCGACGCTCTGCTGTTCGAAAAGCATGCCCGTCAGATTGGGCACGACGGTCTCGAGCGCCCCGCCGGCGCCGAAGGCGATGACCGGGCGGCCGCTTGCCATAGCTTCGACAGGCACGATGCCGAAGTCTTCCTCGCCGGGAAAAACCAGCGCGCGACAGCGGGCCAGCTTTTCCTTCAGCACCGCAAAGGGTGCGCGACCTAGGAACGTGACGGTCGGGCCGGCCATGCGCTTGAGCCTGGCGATATCCTGTTCCTTGCCGTCGCCGATCACGACCAGGTTCTTGCCCATTTTCGTGAAGGCTTCCACAGCCAGGTCGATCCGCTTGTAGGGAACGATCTGGCCGGCACAGAGGTAAAAGTCCTCGATCTGGGTCGAGGGCGCAAAGTCCTCGGTGCTGACGGGCGGATAGACCACGGTGGCCGGGCGCCGATAGTATTTGCTGATGCGTGCTGCCACGTGATGCGAGTTGGCGACAAAGCGGTCCACCCGCATGCTGGTGTTGACGTCCCAGGTACGCAGCATCGGCGCCAGAACCGGCATCATCATCCGCGACAGGAGGCCAGCGCTCGACCGATAGGCGTGATAGTGATCCCAGAGGTAGCGCATGGGCGAGTGGCAATAGCAGATATGGGCCGCATGCGGTGGCGGAATGATCCCCTTCGCCGGCCCGGATTCGCTCGAAATGATCAGGTCGTAACCGCTGAGATCAAGACTTTCGAGCGCGAAGGGCATCAGCGGCAACAGCGACTGATAATGCCCGATAGCACCGGGAATGCGCTGCAGGAACGACGAAGTGACCTTATGCTTCTTGATCTTGTCCGACACGCGGCCCGCATCATAAACCAAAGTGAAGATGTCGGCCTCGGGATAGAGATCGCATAGCGCCTCGATCACCTTCTCCCCGCCCCGCATCGATACCAGCCAGTAATGAACGATTGCGACGCGCATGGCGCTCCCCTAATGCAACGATCCTGCCGCAGCATGGAGCAGACGGACCTCGCGTGCACAGCGCCAAGATCGGTCCGGCAGTGCATCCGAAGGAACGATCGTCTTACTCGAAAGGTTTAGGGGTCGGTGCCGGCCGACCGGTGTTTAACCATCGGCCGCGGCAACCCTATCCGATGGTGCCGCCGGTTTAGAATTGCTCCCCTAAAGGGATTAGCCGCGATTAGACCGCAGGGAATTTACCTCGAACGTTTTGGGCCGACAATCAATCCGACGCGCCACGCCAAGCTGACAAGTCCAGCACCGCGGCGCGCAGGAACATCTGCGAGGCCCCATGCCCCATGCCGACCATAGTCTTTCCTATCGCCTGTCGTGCCTTGGCCGTGCCTCGACCCTGTGTCTTGCAATCGGCTTGAGCGCGCTTGCTCCACTCCATCAGGCACAAGCCGAGCCGGTGTTCCGCCTGCAACCTCAAACGAGGGTCAAGGTCGCGATTGTCGAGTGGGTCGCCTCGACAGGAGAATACAAGGAGTGGACCGCGCTCAACGGCGAGTATGTCGTCTCCCCCGCCGGCACGATCTCGGTTCCGCTGGTCGGCGAAGTCAAGGCCAGGGATAGAACGCCCGCGGAACTGGCGGCCGCCATCGCCGATCTCCTGAAGGAGCGTACTGGCCTCAGCAAGGCGCCCGAGACATCCGTCGAAGTTGTCCGTTACCCGATGATCTACGTCACGGGGCTCGTCGATCGGCCGAGCGAACTCGAATTTCGGCCCGGCATGACCGTGATGCAGGCGGTGGCGATGGCCGGCGGACGCGAACGCCGCACGAACCCTGCCGGCGGCTACTCGGACATGGAGCAGATCCGCTACACCGGCGAATTGAACCGGATGGAACTAGAGATGATGCAGCTCGCCGCCCGCCGGGCTCGGCTGAGGGCAGAGTTCACCGACAGCACCAAGGTCGAGTTTCCCCAGGCGCTCAAAGCTGCCGATGGCGCCGCGATCCAGCAGATCGTGCGCGACGAGAGCACTCTCTTCGACGCCCGCGTCGAGGCGATGCGCCGCCAGCTCGATTCCCTTGCCGAACTCGGTACGCTTTTGAAGAACGAGATCGACGTGCTCGACGAAAAGACGGCGGTGCAGCAACGTCAGATCGAGATCGCCCAGGATGAGCTCAAGGGCATCTCGAAGCTGGTGAATGACCAGACCGTGACGAAGTCCCGACAGACGTCGCTCGAGCGCATTGTCGCCGAGCTGCAAAGCGACAAGCTCGACCTTCAGGTTGCCGCCATGCGCGCCAAACAGAAGCTGAGCGAAACCGAACGCGATGCGGTGACCTTGCAGGGGCAGCGCCGCACGGAGGCCGGCCGCGATCTGCAGACGACGGAAGCCGCGATCGAGGATCTGAAGCTGAAGCGCAGCACGACGCTGCAACTGCTGCAGATCAACGGTGCGTCCCTCTCCCGCTTTGCCGACATGAAGGCGATGGATCTGGAGCCGCTGGAGTACTGGATAACGCACGGCGGCACCGACCCAGCCGTGAAGGTCACGGATGCGACATTGCTGGTTCCGGGCGACGTGCTCGACGTGCGCTCGGCGCTGACGGCAGCGCTCGACAACAAGCTTCTGACATCCGTGGGCATCGAACAGTCCCAGTAGCATCGGCAGATCGACTGCAGTGCAATGTATTTCGTGGGGAACAGCAATGGTCGTGCATGACATCTCAAAAATCGTGATGGATGAGAATTTCGAGGCCAAGCGTTCGGGTGGCCAGGAGAGTATATCCTTCCGCGATGTTTCCGACTTCCTGCGACGCCACCTCGTTCGCATCGGGATCTGTGGCATCATCGGAATGGCGCTCGGCGCCTTCTACATCCTCAACACGGCACCGACCTTTACTGCGACCGTCCGCCTGGTGATCGACCCCGAACAGGGCCGCATCGCCTCGCAGGATGCCTCGACCGGAACGATCATCATCGAAGCGGCCGAGATCGCCAGCGAGGTCGAGATCGTCAAATCCGAAGCGATTGCCCGCGCCGTCATCGAACAGCTCGACCTGACCAACGATCCGGAGATTGTCGGCGGCGGCGTCTCGATCCGCGGCATGATCGGCTCGCTGTTCTCCTCGGGCACCAAGAATTCCGACAGTGATAAAACCGACGACGAATATCTGATGCGGCGCACCATGGCCGCGTTTCTCTCGCGCGTTACCGTGCGACGCGTCGGCCAATCCTACGTGCTCGAGATCGGCTATTCGTCCACGGATCCACAGAAGGCGGCGAAGACTGCCAACGCCATTGCCGGCGCCTACATCCGCACGGGCATGAACGAGCGATCTGACGCCGCAAGAAGTGGCGCCAAGTGGCTCGAAAGTCGCCTGATCGAAGTCGGCGCGCAGGCCCGCGCGGCCGCCATGACCGTGGAAGAATTTCGCGCCAAGAACGACATCACGACGGTCGGTACCGCGTCGACGCTCGACCAGCAGCAGCTTTCCGAACTCAGCAGCCAGATGCTCGCAGCGCGCGCTGCATCAGCGGCGGATACGGCCAAGCTGATGACGCTGCAGCAGCTCATGTCGAAGGACACGATGATCGGCAGTGTCAACGATAGCCTCGACAACCCGCAAATCCAGAAACTCAACGAAGAAATGCGCCTGGCGAAAGCCAAGCTCGACAATCTCAAGACGCGATACGATAGCGGAAACCCGGCAATTGTTGCCGCCGAGGCCGACATTGCGCGGCTGGATGCCTCTCTTCGCAACGAATTCCTGCGCATCGAACAGTTCTACAAGTCGAATGTCGAGATCGCCAAGACCCGCGAAAAGCTGCTCGAAAGCGAGCTTGCAAATCTGACCGCGACGGGTGCGGGCAAGAACGTTGCTCGCGTCGAACTGTCCGAGATGGAAAGCCGCGCGACGACCTATCGCAATATGTACGAGGGTATTCTTCAGCAGCTCATCGGCGCGCTGCAAAAGCAGTCCTTTCCGCTCGGCAAGGCACGTATCGTGACTGCGGCAACGGCGCCGCTGGGAAAGACCTGGCCGAAACCCTCGACGATCATGCCGTTCTCCCTGATGTTCGGATTGGCGACCGGGCTGATGCTGTCGGTGCTGCGTGACGGCCTCGACCGCCGCGTCAGCTCCAGCGAACGCCTGCGCGCCGAACTCGGCATTACCTCACTCGGCCACGTACCGATGTTCAGAAGCAGCCCCCGCCCCCATCAGCCTCCGATCGCCTCCACAATGCTGCCGCTCAGATCGGTCCTGGACATGCCCTATTCGCGGTTCTCCGAGGCCTTGCGCGGCGTGAAGAATTCGGTCGATTCCGCGTTCCCCGCCAATGCATCGGCAGTCATCGGGGTGACCTCGGTCGGCCCCGGGGAAGGCAAAACCACGATCGCGGCCAATCTCGCCCAACTCTACATGAACGAAGGCACATCGGTCCTGCTCGTCGACGCGGATTTCATCGGCTCTCGCCTCAGCCGCGTCGCCACTGAAGACGGCGCGGGCTTCGGCATGGAGAGCCTGCGGATCCTGGGCATTCCCGGCCAATATTCGAGGCGCAGGTCGAGTGAGGGACAACAGCACGTCGAGGAATTCGACGGCAAGGCGGTGCGCTGCGTTCCGGTTCTGACCGTCGAACAGACGCGCAAGGCCGCGGTCGGACATCAACGCTACGGCCACCTGCCGGCGCTGAAATCGGAACTGGAACTGCTGAGACAACGCTACAAGGTGATCATCGTCGACATGTCCGGCTTTGAAGATTCAGCCGACACGCGCGTGATCTGCACCTATCTCGACGGCATCGTCGTGGTTCTCGGACAATCCGACAAGATGACTGTCGAACGGCTCGGCGAGGCCCTGTCGACATTCGGCAAATCGCGTGTCGCGTTGCTCGGTGTGATTTCCAACAGAAGCGACGGCCCTCGCCGGACCAACATTCGCTGGGACCGAAAACAATGGCGCAAGTTCAAGAAATGATGCCGGCAACGCACGAGCATCCAGGCGATCGCCCGGCAACGGTTGCCATCGGCATACCGAGTTGCGGGCGAAGCGACATTCTCTCCGCTGTCCTGCCGCTCATCGCCCGGCAGTCCCGGCAACCGGACGCGATCTATGTCTGCCTGTCGTCGCCGGAGGATATGGACCCTCGCTGTGTCGAGGGGCTCGCCTGCCCTGTCACCGTGATCCTGTCCGAACGGGGCCTCTGCCGCCAGCGCAACCGGATACTGGCGGAAGTAAGCACCGATATCATTCTGTTCCTTGACGACGATTTCCTGATGGCGCCGTCCTATGTCAACGAACTCGTGGCGCTGTTCGCCAGCCAGCCCGACGTCGCCATGTGCACCGGCACTGTCATCGCCGATGGCATCATCGGCCCCGGCATCGCAGTCGATGATGGCCTTGAGATGATCGAGGCCAGATTGGCTCGTCCGGATCTGCCGGTGACCTTCGCGCCGATTTACAGCGCCTACGGGTGCAACATGGCTGTTAGGACTGCCGCGATCCGGCGCTCAGGGTTGCGCTTTGACGAAAATCTGCCGCTCTACGGCTGGCTCGAAGATGTCGATTTTAGCCGCCTGGTTGCCGAGCATGGCCGTGTCGTTCGGTCGAGCCGGCTGCTGGGTGTCCACCTTGGAACGAAGAAGGCCCGCACCCCTGGCGTCAAGTTCGGCTACTCGCAGATCGCCAACCCCATCTACCTGATGCGCAAGCACACGATGAGCATCCGTCACGCCACCGTCCAGATGGGGCGAAACCTGATCGCGAACATGGTCAAGGTCTGGAACCCGGAGCCCTGGGTCGATCGAAAAGGGCGTCTGCGCGGCAATGCCCGCGCGGTCGTGGATCTGCTGACCGGTCGGCTCGCCCCGCAGAACGTCGAAAGGCTCGAGTAACATCATGGCTTCTCTGCCGCCAGACCGCGTCGTCGTCATCAACGATCGCTCCACCAAGGTCGGTGGCGCCACGAACCTCGCCATCCTGTCGGCAGAACTGCTTCAGCAGCGCGGTATACCGGTGACATTCTTTGCCGGCGACGGCGCGCCAGCCAACAAGCCGGCGGCCGATACGATCAACCTCGGCGCCGTTCCCCTGCTGGAGCGGCGGCGAAGCGACGCGCTGCGGCTCGGCCTTTACGACCCGCCCGTCTTTGAGAGACTGAGCGGGTTAATCTCCAGCCGTGACACGCCGTCGACGATCTACCATGTCCATGGCTGGTCGAAGATCCTGTCGCCGGCGATCTTTCGGGCGCTCGCGCCCGTGCGGGATCGCGTCGTTCTCCACGCTCACGATTACTTCCTGGCCTGCCCCAATGGTGGTTTCGTCAATTTCCAGACCCATCGTGTCTGCGAGTTGAAGCCGATGTCGGGTCGTTGCCTGACGACTCAATGCGACAAACGCGGCCTGCACGAGAAGGCCTGGCGCACCGCGCGGCACATGCTGCGGGAGCAGTTCTTTCCAACCAAGCGAATGGCGGCAAACATCGTCGTCGTGCACGAGAGGATGCGCACTTACTTCGAGCGTGCCGGCATAGACGGCACCCGGATCGAAACGATCCGCAATCCAGTCCTTCCCTTTGTCGCCCCAGGGCTCCAGCCCTGGACCAACCGCAACTTCGTGTTCGTCGGCCGGCTGGAACCCGAAAAGGGCTTCGAGGATGCGGCCAAGGCGGCGAAGCTGGCCGGGTTGCCACTTCACTTCGTCGGCGACGGTGCCGGGCGCGCGCTCATCGAAACACGGTTTCCCGACGCAACGGTTCACGGTTGGAAGACCAAGGACGAGATGCGGGATATCATTCGCAGCGCACGCGCCGTCGTGGTTTCCTCGCGTGTGCCGGAACCGTTCGGGCTCGCTGCGCTCGAAGCCGTTTCATGCGGAATACCGGTCATCCTGCCTGACGCGGCATTGCTCGCCGACGAGATCGTCGCGCTGGGGTGTGGGCTCAAGTTCCGGATCGCCGATGTGGAGCATCTCGCAACCGCGATGCGGTCCATCGCCGCCGACGACGCATTGGTGCACAGGATGAGCGACAACTGCCTGAGAGAGGCAGCCGGGCTAGCGCATTCACCGGAAAGCTGGGCGGACGAACTGATCGCTCTCTATGGCCGCGTGCTGCAACGCGCCAACCGGAGCCCGAGCGATGTCGTGCGACGGCGCCTGGCAACAGTTGGGACCGTACACGATCTGCACGATGGAGGCGTTCGATGAAACGGCATCGGTCGTCACTGCAAACCATAGGTCGGCAAGGGACACGCTCAGCCGGTGATACCGGCGGGCATACGGTCCCGCGATTAGCAGGTTTACCCGGCTGCGCCTTAATCCTGCCCGGCGCGTACCTCCATTGGACTAGGCCTTGCCCATCAGGATCGATTGTAAATCCGGGCGCCCACTGGCAGCCTGTTAGAGGCAAACGGTGTTGGGAGGGGTGAGAGATATGCTGTCTGTTTCCGATGGCGCTGCACGCCAAGGACACCCCGCGCGCGGAACCATCGCAGCACGACGCGGCAGCAGGTCCAAGCGATTGATCGACGTGACCGTATCGGTCCTGGCGCTCGTCTTCCTTGCGCCGGCACTCGCATTGATAGCGATAGCCCTTGTCATGGTCGATGGCCGGCCGATCATTTTCCGACAAGCCCGCGTCGGTGCGCAGGGCAAAATGTTCGAGTGCCTCAAGTTCAGAACCATGCGCCGCGATGCGGCGGAAAGGCTTGCCGAACTTCTGGCCACCGATCCCGAACGAAACCGGGAGTGGATGGAAAAACGCAAACTCGTCGGCGACCCGCGCGTCCATTGGCTCGGCAAGATCCTCAGGATGACCTGTCTCGACGAGTTGCCGCAGTTCTACAACGTGCTGCGCGGCGACATGAGCCTTGTCGGACCTCGCCCGATCTCGCCGGAAGAAACGGAAAAATACGGCCCGAACCTGCACTACTACACCAGCCTGAAGCCGGGCATCACAGGCATGTGGCAGGTCCGAAGACGGCCGGAAACCACCTATGACGAGCGGGTTCAGTTCGACATCGACTACTACCAGTCCCGGTCCATCTACCTCGACATCGTGATCATCGTAAAAACGGTGGGCGTCGTCCTCTTTGCAACAAACGAGATCTGACGGGGGCGTTTACCAGATGAAAAAGATCACGGTCGCCCAGAAGACAAGGCACAGCACGACCACGGACCAGCGAATGGCCAGCTTCGTGTTCCATGAAGACCGATTGGTCATGGCGCCCTCTTTGTCCAACGAGATCCGTCTTAACATCGACTGCGAGCCCCCCTTTCCCGCACGTACCCCCGACTTATCCGCGTCTGCAACACGCCGTCGAATTCAGGCGAACGGCGGGCGCCAAAGTCCGTGCCATAGCGCACCCTACCGTAAAAACCGGGCAAAACCCGAATCACGGTTTCAACGCACACCATACCGTACGAGTTTCGAATTTTCAGCCAACCGGGTTTTTTTCCCGAAAGTCGGCAGGCAAACATTCGCCCGCCCGATCGGACCGCCCACGGCCGCGCCGCCTCCTCAATGTCGCTTACCGCCAGTCGTGGTGCAATGATGCCCCGCTGGTTCGAGACCGCAACCCTCCCATTGCGACGGGTGTCCTCCGCCTTCCCCAGTTCATTGCGCTTACCGCATCTGATCGGCGACGGCTTTGCCGCCCTGTGCGCCAAAGTCATCTCACAGGCCGCACAACTATCGATCTTCATCGTTGCGGCGCATGTGCTTGCGGCCGCCGAATTCGGCTTCTTTGCCTTCGCATCCTCCTTCGCCATTTTCGTCCTTGTCGTCGCCGAGGGCGGATGGGGCGAGTTCATCATGAAAGGCGGCGCCGACAAGACGGACGTCGATCAGCTTGCGACCCTGTCGATGCTATCCGGGCTTTTAGCCACGATCCTCGGCCTTGCCACCGCTGCAGCCATGTTCATGCTGGGGCACGGTTGGAACGCGCTGCTGGTCGCCCTCTTCAGTTCCTGGTACCTGCCGGCGTCGCTGTCGACGGTTTACGACGGCATTCTCATTTCGCAAGGGCGCCTGAAGAGCCAATCCATCATCCGGATTGCGGCCGAGATCATCGGGCTGTTCGTGGCGATCGGCGGGCTTTCGCTGGGGTGGAACATCGTGGCGCTCATCTGCGGGCGATTGGCGCAACAACTGACGATCCTTGCGGCCTCGATGATCATGCTACGGTGGCTGCCACGCCTGCGCCTGCACCGCGCATATGCCGCACAAGTGCTGGAGTTTTCCCGCCATATCGTCGCCAACAGGCTTGTGGTGTTCTTTCGCTCCTACGCCGGCACCCTGGTGGTCGGCAGCTTCCTCGGCCTGGCCGAGGCGGGCTACTACCGCGCCGCCGAACGGATCGTTGCCGCCTTCTCCGAGCTCATGGGCGAACCGGCCCGGATGCTCGCCTGGATCCTGTTTGGCCGCGCCGCCGGCAAGGACAAGGGCGATGTCGACCGGGCGGCGATCGGGGCGACAGCCACGACCTTCATGACGGTGCTGATGGCGATCTCGACGCCGATCTATCTCGGTCTCGCGCTGATTTCGGCAGAACTCATCGACGTCGTCCTGGGCGACAAATGGGCGCCTGCAGCGATCCTCGTCGCAATTCTCGCCGCAAAACAGACACTTCTGATCCCGGGCTATGTGACCGAGCCGTTGCTGTCGCTGAGCGGCAACATTCACAGGATGCCGAAAGCCGTCATGTTGAACGGCGCGATCTCCGTCGGGCTGATCATTCTGCTGACGCCGTTCGGCGCTGTTGCGACAGCGCTGGGGCAATGCGTCGCCGCGGTGTTCTCGTTCAACATTTCGATGCGGCTGCAGTCACGCGAGGGTGGGCTTGCCTGGAACCGCGTCCTTCGCGACTGCGGCCTGGTGGCAATCGCCGTCTGCGCCATGGCGGCCGCCGTCTTTCTGTTCGGCCGGATAGCCGAAGCGTCGTCGCTGAGGCAGATGTCGACGATCGCCCTGCAAGTGTTCGCCGGCGCGGCAATCTATGTGGCGGCACTCGCCATCCTGCAGCGATGGAGCGATGCCTTGCGGCCCATCTTCGCGTTCGGCCGTCACGGATGAGGGACAAACCAGACAACACAAGCGCGACAATCAGGGGAGATGCATCGTGCTGACCAGCGACATCAAGAACACCGCGTATCCACTTTTGCGCAGCGCCGTGCGCAGCCTCAACAAGTCCCTGACGCCGTTGAAGGCGGCGAGCGGGCGGCTGCGCTATCTCTCACCTTTTCCGCAGCGCTTTACCGGCGCCTATGGATCGTTCGAAGACGCAATCGCTGTGGCCCGCTCCAATGGGCTGGCCGGCTATGACCACGAAGAAATCGCTGAGGTCGCCTTCGAAAAGATGTGCCAGGTGGCGCCCTGGGACTACCCGGTGCTCTTCTGGATGCGGCAGGTGATGGGTGAGGTTGACGGTCTCGTCGATGCCGGCGGACATATGGGCACGAAATACCGGGCGTTCCGCGACCTTCTCTCCCTCGAAGGGTCTTTCCGCTGGGTGGTCTACGATCTACCGGCCATCGTGCAAGCGGGCCGGCGCAGGGCCGAGCAGGACAAGCTCGACAATCTGCATTTCGTTGACCGTATCGCCGATGCCGGCCCTGTGCCGTTGTTTCTGGGCTCCGGACTGCTGCAATATCTCGATATTCAGCTGTCAGACCTCCTGGGGCGGATGCCCGCCCTGCCCCGCCACCTCCTGCTCAACAAGGTGGCGCTGCGAAAGGGAAGCCCCGTCGTGACGCTGGAGCGCATCGGCAAGGCGATCGTGCCCTACCAGATGCGCAACGAAGATGTCTTTTGCAGTGACGTCGAAAGGCTCGGCTATCGCCTTGTCGACCGCTGGTCGATCCCGTCACTCGCACATGTGATCGAGACACATCCCGAGTTGGGGCCGAGCGAAAGCGCCGGCTTCTATTTCCGGCTGCAATGACGATCGGGCAGCGTTGCTGCCGAAGTCCTCAAGCTGGATTCGATTTAACGAATTATGCAGCAAATTTAACGCGTTACAGCACCGCGCGTCATATTTTCCGAGCGGCACTGTCGCCGAAGGGGTCTGGCGTCACGCTCCGGAGGCGGCAGCTGCTTCCTCAGTAACCACACGCGGCGTCGCGGCAGAAACCGAACGCCTTTCCAATCGCGTCTTCAGATGGTCGGCAAGACGCATCGCCAGGCCAAGCATCATCAAGGTCGGGTTGGCGTGACCTGGCGTGGAAAAGACAGAGCTTCCGGCAACAAAGAGCCCATCGACACCATGCACCATCGCATCCGGATCGACGACGCTTGTGGCCGGATCGCTGCCCATGCGTGTGGTGCAGGACGGGTGCGCCATGTCTGTGAACGCAGCTCTGTCGTCTTCGTCCCAGGCAATCCAGTCAACCAGGTGCGGTTGGGGAAGCGCATTGCGTCCGAATTCGGAGACGAGTGCACGCGCCAATCGCTTGACGCTCCGGACCTCCGTCGAGCCAATTTTCCAGGCGACGCGGGGCATCGGCACACCGTACCGGTCAAGCCGATCCGACAGGGTCACGCGGCTCTCCGCATCGAGCTTCTGCTCGACCATGACATCGAACCGCAGCTCGTCGGATCTGTGCATCATCCCTCGTTTTTGTATCATCCGCCGGAAAGCGCCCTTTGCCAGAAAGCCGGGAGACCGCGCGACGACGGCAAGATCGCCAGCCAGCCGCGTGTGATCGCCTCGCATCAGCCGTTTGAGCGCGGCCCAGGGGTCGCCGGGCGAATGGATCTGCACGGGATAGGCCGCGCAATTGACGAGCTCTTCCCGTCTTTGCACGGTTGGACTGAGGCGCAGGCCGTGAAGATAGAACTGGGTCCTGCCGTGATCCACGAGACCGTAGAAATTGAAGTGCCTCGCAACGGCATCGATACCCTGCCAGTCGAAGCGCAGAAGTGTCGAGCGCGGGTGATCGGCAAGGTAGCGTCCAACGACACCCCTGGCGTTGCCGACGCCGCCCGCCATCAGCGATCTGGAAGCCAGCAGGAGGCGGGCGTTTTCGATGCCCCCGGCGCAGAGGACGACCGTTTCGGGCCATACCGTTGCGCAACCACCGTCAACGCTGCGCAGATCGAGCGACGCGACGCGCCTGCCGCTCGTATCGAGTTGAATCTGCGTGACCGTGGCATGCGTCAGGATATCGATGTTCGGGGCGACCAGCTCGGCTGCCACATGGGCAAAGCGCATGGGTTCGCCGTGCTGATCACGTTCATGGCTGAACTGCCAGAAGAAAGGGCGAAGCAGATCACGGTCGAAGCCGAGTTCGTCCGGAGGCGAATGCAACCGGCCAAAGAGCCTCTCATCGTAGAGATTGGGGCCGAGATTGAGCAGGCGTGCCGCGCGATCGAGCGCCGGCGCCAGACTTTCGCGGGTCATCGGCCAACCGGAGACCGGCAGCCAGGACCGGCGCTCAAAGTCGATTTCGTCGAAACTTGCGCATTTGCCGATCCAGGTATGTGTGCTGCCGCCGAGCCCCCGATTGCGCAACTCGAAGGGCGCTATATCATTCAGCCATGAGAGGCTGCCGTTATATCCCCTGCCCGGGCTTTCGACGCCATCTCGGGCAATCGGCTCGCCGACATTTTCAACGGCATTCAAGGTCTGCTGCGCTGCCTCGAAGTCGGCACTGCCGCTTTCGATAACGAGCACCCGGCAGCGGCTGTTGGCCAGCTCGCGCGCGATCGTCAGGCCGACGGGACCGCCGCCGACGATGGCCACATCAGGACGAAACTCGGTGCCTGTGGGGGCTGATCGGAGATCACGGATCGGCATGAAAAGAACTCCCGCGTGCTACATACCGGTCGTAGCACCAGCGCTTTCGCACCGAAATCTCCCAATATGCATAGGGGAGTAGGGCAACTACTGATTTCGGCTAGTTGCAGCCTGCACACTTTGTTCAGCAGCTGGCCGGATGTCCATTTTGAAACGGTGCCGCGAGGCGACTAGGCTTAATCATTGGGGCCGGTACCCAGCAGGCGATTTGTCCTTATCCCCGGACGCCGATGGTCGGCGAGCGCGGAGAGCCGGCAAGGATCGGAGACTGAGGCATGGCGCGTGTAGGTATGAGAGAATGGCTGGCACTTGCTCCTGTATTTGCATCGGGCAAGCTGGCCCGCTTCAGCAGCGACGGCAACGGGCCACTCACGCGTTTCGAAGCGGATTTTTCCGCCAAGTTCGGCGTCGAACATGTCCTGACGGTCAGCAGTGGCACAGGCGCGCTCATAGCAGCGCTTGCGGCAGCCGGCGTCGGACCGGGCGATGAGGTGCTGGTGCCCGCCTACACCTGGATTGCAACGGCGGGCGCGGCACTTGCCGTCGGTGCGGTCCCCATCATCGTCGACATCGACGAGACCCTGACGATGGATCCGGCAGATATCCTGCGAAAGATAACCCCCTATACGCGCGCCATCGTTCCCGTGCACATGGCCAACATGGTGTGCGACATGGAGCGCATCATGCAGATCGCCCGCGACCACGGGCTCATCGTCGTCGAGGACGCCTGCCAGGCGGTCGGCCTACCTTACAAGGGCGTGCGCGTCGGCACGATCGGCGACGCCGGCGCCTTCAGCTTCAACCAGTTCAAGAACATCAACATCGGCGAAGGCGGCGCAGTCGTGACCAACGATGCCAGGCTCTTTGCCAGGGCGCGCATGTATCACGATATCGGCGCGCTGTTTCGCGGCCACCTCGACAATGCCAACGAGCCGCCCATGCTCGGCATCAATCTCAAGGCCAGCCAGATCCAGGGCGCCATGCTCAACGTGCAGCTGAAGAAGCTGGATCCGATGATCCGCCGCATGCGTCGTCGCTACGACGCGATTGCCGAAATCCTGTCGTCCAGCAACGCGATGCGCATCGGTCCGCACAACGATCAGGACAATGCCGCCGGCCTGCATGTCATCTTCGACACGGCCGAGGAGGCGCAGGCCTTTTCCGCCGAGAACAAGCGCGGCGTCTACCGCCTCTACGATTCCAGCCGCCACGTCTACAGCAACTGGCTGCCGGTGCTCGAACAGCGCACGGCAAATCCCAAGATGAACCCTTATGCCTGGACCTCCCGCAAGATCGAATACGCGCCGGATATGTGCCCGCGGTCGCTCGATATTCTCAAGAGGACATGCCGCATCGGGCTCGGCGAGAACTATCCCCTGCCGCTCATGACCTATTTCGCCCGACGCATGGCGCGCCAGCGACCGGCCGCCAAAGGGAGCCTCGTCTATGCGACCTAGTCTGGACCGGATCGGCCCCAACTTCATCGATATCTGGCGCTGGGACCTCGACCAGACCGAGCGGGAAATCGATCGCCTGTTCCCGATATTGAGCGGCGAGGAAAGGGCGCGAGCCTCGCGTTTCGTCTATCCGCAACATCGACAACGCTTCATTGCCGGCCGCGCCGGCCTGCGCCTGGTGCTCGGCCACTACCTCCACCTTCCGCCGCACCGCATCGGTCTCGCCTGCAACGTCTTCGGCAAGCCGCGCATCGCCGGCGCATCGGAATTGCTGCAGTTCAATCTCAGCCACAGCGCCGACGTGGCGATGCTGGCGATTTCCGACCATTACCCTGTCGGCATCGATGTCGAAGCGATCAAGCCACTGAAGGAGGATATTGCCGGGCATTTCTTCTCGAAGCGCGAGTGCGACGCTCTGGCCGCATTTGACGGCGACGACTATATGCACGCGTTTTATCGCTGCTGGACGCGCAAGGAAGCCTTCGTGAAGGCCCATGGCGCAGGGTTGTCGCTACCACTCGCGTCCTTCGACGTCACCGTCGACGCGGCCTCCCGTCCAAAGCTCGAATCGCTCGATGGAGATCGGGACGCGCCGCTGAACTGGAGTCTGTTCGACCTCGCGACGCCGCCCGGTTTCGCCGGCACGTTGGCGGCGCTCACCCTCGGCAACGCCGTGCATCTTCGATATTGGAATGACGATGTGCTTGCGCTCAAAGCGTCAGTCGCGCATCCAGCACATAACGATCCCCGGCCGCGTCAAAGTGGTGGCAACCGAGCAAGCCCGGCTTGAAATCGGGCTTGATCGTCCTGATGCACCGTTCGCGGTAGTTCTCCAGGTCCAGTTGCTCGATCTCCATGATGTTCAGCCCATAGCCGTAGATCCCGTGCGCATTGTGCTGAGACGGGCGGAAGACACGTCCTTCCCGCGCGAAAATACGGCCGGCATTGCGTGCAACCGTGCTCCCGAGGACCACCGGATTGCGCTTGTGCGGTGTGATGCGTGCGAGCCCCGGGCCATCGACTTCAAAGACGTGGAGTTCGCTGCAATGGTCCTCGTAGGCGTGAAACTCCGACAGGTTCGTAAACAGCCACCACCGCCCCTCGTGACGTGTCAGTATGCTGTCAGCGGCGGACAAACCGTTGAGTGCCGTTGCGTGCAGCTCCCACTTCAACGGAAATTCGACGCAGCGCCAGATCTCGATGCGCTTGGATTGATGCGTCTCGGGCATCATGAAGATGTCGTCGCCATCGCGAAAAACGAACGGATAGGACAGATGGTAGTCGCAATTCAGCGCCACGCCCACCGGCTCGAGCCGGTCGCCGTCAAAACGACCGACCGCGATATGCGCCTTGCGGTCGCCATCGGCATAAGCTTCGTAGAACAGGTAGCATTGGTCCTCATGCTGGAGCAGAAACGGGTCCGCCTTGATATCCGTCGCCGTCGGTGGGATCTCGACGGAGCCGCCCGGCTCGAAATCGTCGATCCGGCCGCTGCCGGTAAAGAGTGTCCAGACGGCAGCCCCTGTCCCGGCCTTGTGCTGCACGGCCTTCTTCACCCGTGCGACAAGGTGACCACTCAGGATGCCGAGATATCGAGCCAATTCGTCGATCGACGGCGGCGAGGCTTGGCTGCGCGCCGGCAGTGGCGTGGTGATCAGCTCGCCTGTATCGGCCAACCGCGAGAGTTCGCGCAATAGAAGGGTAGCCGCACGCTCCTTGACGAAGTTGATGTTCCTGACCGCGCTGAACTTGATGTTGAAGGACGACGACGCAATCGCAACGGACGAGGCAGACACGCCGAGCCGAACATAGAGCGCCAGGTCGACGGACGGCGCGCCGGTTGCCACCTCGAGGTAGCTGAACCACTCACCAGCTCCCGATTTCTGATCGGAGAAGGACAGTGCCCATTCGCCATAGGGCAACTCGCGCACGGCGTCGTCAGGCAGACCATTCGGCGTCATGCGGATCACCAGATCGAGACCAAGCTCCGCCACTTGCGCCTGCGCCGCACCAGGTTCCGCCGATGCCAATGGCACGATGCGTTGCTTATGCGCATCGAAGTTGCACGGATTGTACGCCGCCTGGCGGCCGAACGCCGTCTGCTCCAGCCGATGAGCAAGCTTGAAGAACACGGAACTCCGACCGGCCCCATAGGGCGCGGGATGAACGAGCAAGGCAGTCAGGGCATATCTTGGATCCGCAACGATCCGGTCAAAGACCATCAGTTGCCAATTCTCGAAGCTCTCGTTCTGCTCGACCAGGATGCCGATACGCAATGGGAGGCTTGTGACACGCATGGATGTTGCCTTCGTACGCCGCGTTCAGCTCTCTTGATGAGAGCGGAATCTGTTGATGACAATCGTCGCCAGGGCCTGAATGCTGTTGCTGTTCAGGCTATCCTCATGCCAGCCCTCAAGGTCGAAGACCTCGCTGTCTTCAGCGATTGCACCACCCCAGCCGAAGAGCAGCTTGCGGGCCCGGCGGTGGGTGGCTTCGCTTCTAAACAGCAGAACGGACTTATCGTTCGTCGCTGCCGGGCGGTAGCGACGGGCTGCGTTGACCAGCAGATCGGTAACATCGGCATTGACGGCTTCTTCGGGAGAATGGGTGCCGGCCGGTAGCCCCAGGCGCTGGAGGAAGGCAAGCGTGAAGCTGAACTCCCTGAGATAGTCGACAAAACCGAGGCGGCCGGAAAAGAGCTTGCGGGTGAAGTAGCCGATGCGCTTCAGGCGGCGCTCACCGTTCCAACGCAGGCGCCGCAGCCGGGACTGCGACCTGACATAGCCCGGCGCCCAGGCATCGATGACGGCCGTGAAACGAAGATCTGCACCGCGCTGGCGCAGCTGACGGGCAATTTCGACCGCCAGCACGCCGTTGACGCAAAGCCCCATGACGCCAACCGGCCCTTTAAGAATGTCTGCGCCCATGCTGTCGACGGCGTGCCCGGCGATCTCCTCAAGTGACATCGAGGCGAGATCGCCGGTGAGGTCCGCATGGAACATGTTGGCGTTGTAGACCGACACGGTATCGCCGAGGTCGGTGGCAAGTCTGTAGTAGAGGAACGGATGGTTGAGGGTGTAGAGCGTATAGGGCGCATCGGTGCGCCCGCAGGCACTGACGGACCAGGGGCTTGCACTCGGGCCTTCCAGTTCCGTCCCTCTCGGTTCCGTTTCGCCGAACAGCGCCTTGGCAAAGCCGCCAAATGTCGGCTCCTTGAAGAGCAGCTCCAGGTCGGCCTTCGCACCAAGCTTCGATCGGGCGCCGGAGAGCATGCGCAATGCCAGAAGCGAGTGGCCGCCCAGCGCGAAGAAGTTATCGTCCGGCGCGATCGTCGGGACGCCGAGCACCTCTGCCCAGATCGCCGCAAGAGCCTTGGTCTGGTCGGGTTGCGCCGGGGCCGGCACCGGACCGTTCGCCGGATCGAGGCGGTCGGCGACCACCGTGGCAACAGCGGTCGGCGGTACGGGAATGCGCAACGCGGTGCGATCGACGGTACCGCTGGCATCGCGCGGGAAATTGAGGAGTACGCTGATGCCGCCGGGCATGGCGGATTGGGACAGTTGCCTGCCCAGATAGTCCATCAGATGCTCCGGCAGGCGATCGAGCGGTTCCGTGGTCGTCGGGGCCGGTGTGACGAAGGCATGGGCGCGTTTTCCATCCTCTTCGAGCAGGACCACAGCCGAACCAACAGATGGATGGGCGGCTAGCATCTGTTCGATCGCCGTCGCACGCCCCGTCTCGACCGGCTGCGTCTTGATCTCCCGCGGGGGGATGGTCAGGGCAGAGAGCGCAGCCGTGGGCTGCTCCAGCGCCATTTCATAGGCTTCCTGCCAGAGCCGCAGCAGGGATTCGATCGTCGCCTTTTCGAACAGGTCGGCATTGTATTCGATGGACATGCGCCATCCGCTCGGCCTGCCGATCATGATGAAGCTCAGATCGTAGATGACGCCAGGGGATTGCGACGGCGCGCTGAGCAACTCGAAACCGCCGTACTGATGATCTTCCAGGAAGGCCTTCTGCAGGTTGAAGTTCACTGAGATCAGCGGATTGCGCGAGGGGTCGCGGACCGGATTGACCAGTTCCACCAGCTTGTTGAACGGCATTCTGTGGTGGTTGAGCGCAGCGGTCACCGTTGCGCCTGCCGATCGCACATGCTCGGCAAAGGTGATGTCGCTGCCCATGTCGAAGCGCAGAACGACATTGTTGATGAAGACTCCGATGAGGTTCTCCAGGTCCGTCTCGTCACGCCCGGCGACCTGCGAGCCGAACATGACGGTACTCTTCCCGGTGTAACGCTGCAGCAAGGCGCTGACGACGGCGGCACCGAAGCTGTAGAGCGACACCCGGTGAGCGCGTGCCGCAGCATCGATCCGCTCGCTGAAATCGCCTGTGTTGTTGACAGAGAGGATGTTGCCGCGACTGGTCTTGACCGGCCCTCGCGGCGTATCCGGAACAACCTCGAAATATGGTGCGCCGGTCAACTGCTCGCGCCAGAACGACTTCTCGGTCTCGAAACCATAGCTGCCCAGGTACTCCTGCTGCCACAGCGAGAAGTCGCCGTATTGCAACGGCAGTTCGGGTACGGCCGGCTGCCGTCCGGCATCAAGCGCCGATGCGATCTCACCGACCTCGCGGCCCAGCACGCGGATCGACCAACCGTCGAAGCAGCTCTGGTGGGCGGTGATCAGCAGAAAGCCCCGCTCGTTCTCCACCATCAGCAGCGAGACGCGGAAGAGATAGGGGCTGCTGAGGTCGAACGGCGCGCGCGCGGTTTCCTCGCCAATCGACAGGATGCGCTGATCGCGCTGATCGACGGGCACATTGCGCAGGTCGATCACCGACATCCTGAAGTCGACCTGATCGACGACCTGCTGGCAGGGCCTGCCGCCCACCTCGACGAACCGGGTGCGCAGGATCTCATGGCGCTGGATCACCGTGCGAAACGCCGCCTCCAGTGTCGAAGATCGGAAGGCGCCACGGATCTCCCAGCGGACCGCGACGTTGAGCGCCGGATTGCCCGGCTTCAATTGGTCGAGGATCCAGCAGCGCAACTGGGTCTGGGAACAGGGGAACTCCGCAATCACGGTGGGTTCGGCGGCAGGTGCAGTGTTGTTGGTCTCTTTCATGCTCTTGATACCTGCTCAAACCGGCGCCGCGCGCCATTGCGGAAATCTCTCAGCGAAGGAACTTGCGGCTGGGTGCCATTCAGTTCGCCGTCGTCGCGGGTCTCGGCAAAGGTGGCGAGTTCCGCGATGGAGGGATGCATCATCAGGTGTTTGGCCTCCAGCTGCAGGCCACTGTCCAGCATGCGGGCAGCGATGCGGAAGATGATCAAAGAATCTGCACCAAGCGCGTAGAGATTGTCCTCGACGCCGATCTCCTGCGCGTTCAGCACGTCGCGCCAGATCTCGCAGAGCCGTGTTTCCATGGCAGTGCGCGGCGGCACCCGGATGGCCGCGACCTCCCGTTGCGGCAGGCCACGCTGTTCGAGGGTCTTGCGGTCCAGCTTGCCGTTGGCCGTCTGGGGAAGAGCCTCTTCCAGCACCCAGAAACTGGGAACCATATGCGCCGGCAGGTTGGCCTCAGCATGGGCCGCGAGCATGGATGTCGTCGGCTTGCTGTTCTCGTTTTCCGGGATTACGTAGCAGACGAGCTGTTTGTTGCCGTTGCTGTTTTCGGCAGCGACGACGGCACATTGGCGAACGCCTTCTGCGCTGGAGATCGCAGCCTCGATGTCGCCAAGCTCGATGCGGAAGCCACGCAGCTTGATCTGCTGATCGCGCCGGCCGAGCAATTGCAGCGAACCATCGGCGAGCCGCCGGCCGACGTCGCCGGTCTTGTAGAGACGCTGAACCGCTCCCGTGCCGATGTCGAGATCGACGAAGGCGTTCTCGGTCAGGTCAGGCCTGGCGAAATAGCCGTTGGCGAGACCCTCGCCACCGATATGCAGCTCACCGGTGACGCCGATGGCGGCAACGCGGTTGGCCCTATCGAGGATGAGAAGTTGCGTGTTGGCGATGGGATGGCCGATGGTGATCGGCTTTTCGCCATCCTCGATCCGCTGGACGGACGACCAGATCGTCGTCTCGGTCGGGCCATACATGTTCCACAACTCGCCGCCGAGGCCGAGCAACGAGGATGCGAGTGCCTTGGGGAGCGGCTCGCCACCGCACAGCATCTTGAGGCCCGGGCGGCTGAGACCAGCCTCGACCAGCATCTGCCAGAGTGTCGGCGTCGCCTGAAGCACCGTCGCACCGCAGCTTTCGATGAGCCTGACGAGGGCGAAACCGTCGCGCACCGTGTGCCGGCCGGCAAGCACGACCTTCGCGCCTGTGACCAGCGGCAGGTAGAGTTCGAGGCCAGCGATGTCGAAGGAGACCGTCGTTACCGCGACGATGGTGTCGCGATCGGTGAGCCCGGGCTCCCGCGCCATCGACGTGAGGAAGTTGACGAGCGCACGATGAGAAACCTCGACCCCCTTCGGTGCTCCGGTCGATCCCGAGGTGAAGATGATATAGGCGGGCGTCGCCGCGTCCGTCGGCACTTTCGGTAGCGCCGTTGCCGGGCCGGCCGCACCCTGTTCGCCGTCGATGCGGATGATGGCGACGTCCTTGCCGGCCAGAGCTTCTGCACCGTCGCTGTCGCAGATCATGCCGGCAACGCTTGCAACCGCCAGTGTCTGGGACAGCCGCGTCTCCGGGTGGGCCGGGTCGAGCGGCACGTAGGCGTGTCCCGATTTCATGATCGCCAGAAGAGCGACCACCATTTCAAGCGACCGTTCGACCAGAAGGGCGATGCGCTGCCCTGGTTCCGGGACGGCCTTCTGGATCCGGCAGGCCAGCTGATTGGATCGTGTCTCGAGCGCGGCATAGGTCATCGTCTGGCCGTCGAGTTCGACGGCAATCGCCGTCGGCTGCTCGGAAGCCTTGCGGCTAAACAGCGAGAAGACGAACGCGTCGCGATCGTAGTCGGCGGTCGTGTCGTTCAGTTCCTCTGCAAGCCAGGTCTGTTCGGCTGCAGACAGAAGCGGCAGATCGTGGATCGGTCGGGTTATATCGGCGGCCAGCGCCGCGACCAGTGTCGCGAAGTGGCCAATCCAGCGTTCGATCGTGCTGCGTTCGAAGACTTCCGCATTGTAGTCGACGTCGATGCGAACGCCCGCAGGGCTTTCGGTCAGGTTGAAGAACATGTCGAAGTTGGAGAAGGCCTTGGCGTTCGAGGAAATTCTGGTCTGCAAGCCGCCGAAATCCAGATTGTCCGGCACCCGCTCCAGGTTGAACTGGATCTCGGTCAGCGGCAGGCGATGCGTGTCGCGCTTGACGCCCAGTTTGCGCACCAGCGTGCCGTACGTGTAGTCCTGGTGCTCGAAAGCGCCGAGCACGAGCTGCTGCGTGGCCTTGAGATGCTCGTCAAAGCGTCTGTCAGACGCAACCGTCTGGCGAAGCGGCAAGAGATTGACGCAGTGGCCAACGAGCGTCTGTCCGTCGAGCAGGCTCTGCCCGGCCGAAGGCACGGCAACGACGATGTCATCCTGGCCGGAGAGGCGTGAGATCATGATCTGCAGTGCCGCCAGCAAGGTGGAGAACAACGTCGCGCCGGACTTTGCACCCGCCTTCTTCAGCGCTTTGTAGGTTTCCGCCTCGATGTTTCCGGTCACGGTTCCGCCGGCAAAGCTGCGACGTTCCGACCTCGGTCGATCCAGCGGCATTTCCGGCAAATCGGGAACATCCTTGTATTGGTCGAGCCAGAACTGTTCGGTCGCGCCCGATATCTCCGCATTGGGTGCCAGATCGGTCGCGTAGGTGGCAAAGGACAGTGGTGACGCAAGGTCGGCCTCGGCGTTACGTGCATAGGCCGAATAGATCGCGGCGAGCTCTTCGATCACGACATTCACCGACCAGCCATCGCAGATGATGTGGTGCGCTGTGAAGACCAGGCGGTGGCTGTCGGGAGCCATCCTGACGATTGAAGCCCTGACGAGCGGCCCGTTGGCAAGGTCGAAGGGGCTCCGCGCATCTTCATCGATCAACTGCCGGAACAACGCCTCGCCATCGCTCTCGCCGACGAGGTCAATCTCGGCGACATCGAGCTCGAAATCGGCAATGAATTCGAAATGATCGCCTGCCCGGCCGAACCGGATCTGCAATGCGTCGTGCCTCGCAACGACGGCATCGAGTGCCCGGCCAAGGCGCTCGCGATCGAGCGGCCCTTCCAAGACCATCGTGAAGGACTCGTTGAAGGAGCAAGAGGCTTCATCGCCAGCCTGGGCGGCAAGCCAGATCTCCTTTTGCGCTTCCGTCAGCGGCGCCGTCGACGGCCGGGCAAATTTTACGCCGGCGGACGCTGGCGCGATTTCCTCTGGCTGGCTTTGCGTGCCGAGAATTCCGACAGATTGAAGTGCATCGAGGCTGGTGCGGAAGGCGGCGGCAATCGCCTGGAAATCCGCTTCGCTGTGGGCGGTCGTCAGGAAGCAGGGATAGCCGTCCTGGATATGGACGCCTTGCATGCGCATCTTGGCATAGAGAAGTGAACCGAGCGGATCGTCGCTGCCAAACTCGGTGAAGAACCAGCTCTTGTAGCCGTTGACGGACCTGGCGATCCCGCGCCGGGCGAGATCCGCGTTGATCTCGGCGACCAGAGCCTGCGTGCGCTCGGCGACCGCGCCGTAGAGCGCCGCCCCCTCACCCTTGATGTGTTGGAGAACGGCACGCGCCGCAGCCAGCACCAGCGGATGGCGCACGAATGTCCCGGCAAAGAAGGTCGGCGCCGTCATCGGAACGCTATCGTCGCCGTAGTTCCAGCAGCCGCCGTCGAGCGCGTCCATGAAGCGGCTGTCGCCAACCAGGACGCCGATCGGCATGCCGCCGCCGATGACCTTGCCATAGGTCGCCATATCGCCCTTGATGCCCCAGATCGCCTGCATGCCGCCGGGATCGACGCGGAAGCCGGTGACGACCTCGTCGAAGACCAGAGCGAACTCGGACTTCGTTGCGATATCACGCAGCGCGCGCACGAACTCGACCGGCCGCAACTCCGGATGACGGCTCTGAACCGGCTCGATGATAACAGCGGCGATATCGCCGGCATTGGCTTTGATCCAGTCAAGGCTCTCGGGATCGCCGTAGCGAAGCACCGTCATGTTGGCGACGGAGGCGGATGGAATCCCTGCGGCAACGGGTATCGCCACCGGCGCGCCTGCCCGGTTCCGGCCCTTGACCAGAACCTCGTCGAACTGTCCGTGGTAATCATTGCCGAAAATCACGATCCGGTCCCGGCCGGTGACCGTGCGCGCCACGCGCATAGCCGCCATCACCGCTTCTGAACCGGTGTTGCAGAAGGTCACGCGCTCGTGGCCGGTCATCTCCGCGATCATTTCCGCGACCTCGCCGGCAAGCGGCGTTTGCGGGCCGATGGCAAAGCCGGCGTCCGCCTGCGCCTTCACCGCCTCCACGACGAAGTCCGGCGCATGTCCGAAGGCCGTCTGGCCCATGCCATTGACGAGATCGATATACTCGTTGCCATCGACATCCCAGATGCGCGACCCCTTCGACCGATCGGAAACGACGGGGAAGACGATCTCCTTCCAGTCCTGACGGAAGCCGGCAGCAGTGCGCGGATCGGCGAGCCACTTCCGGTTCTGGCCGGTGAAGCTCTTCGACTTTCCGTTCCGTGCCTCGTAGGCTGCAATCAGGTTGCCGACGAACGTCTGTTTTTCCGTGGTCATCTCGGGCGCGAGGCTCTTGGCGCCCGGACGATAGAGCTTGATACGGCCCGCTCCGATTTCGCCGCCGGCCGTGGGATCGGCCGCATCCTTCGGCACCTGCTGGGGCGCGCTCGTCGCCGTCGGATTGGCTATCGCTGCCGCCGCAACGGTCGCCGTCGCAACTGTGGTCGTAGTGGACGGCGCGGCGACGGAGCCCGTTGCCTGAAGCACCTGGAGCTGCTGCGAAACGACCGCCTGCAGCATCTGCAGTTGCGACTGCAGGACGGCCTCGATGCCGGCTGCAGGCGCGGCCATTGTGACGGAGGCAACCGGAAGAAGCGGGAGAACCTGTGCGGCGACGGGCGGGGCGGCTGCGGTCGGGAGCGGCAGGGTGACTTCAGCTGCGGCAGCCACTGACGCCGGCGCCTGCTGCGGCTCGGGCGGCAGCTGCCGATCGAGGTGTGCAGCCAGATCCTGGATGGTCGGAATGTTGCTGAGCAGTTCCCGGAACGAGAGCTTGATCTTGTAATCCTTCTCGATCCTCTGGGCGAACTGGCCGATGAAGAGCGAGTCGAAGCCGAGTTCGAGGAACGTCGCACCCGCTTCGCCCGGTCCAAGCGCCTCTCCCGACATGTCGCTGAGCAAGGTGATGAGCGAGGTTTGCAATGCAGGGATACGGCTTGCGGCAACGGCTGGTGTAGCAACATTCATGATTTTCATCCCGTCAAACGGTTGCGCTTGAGTGTCGGTGGAAGACGGCTCGGCGGCAGGGAGCTGCTCGATCGACGATGCCGGCCGGCTTTCGCCGCGCCGCGCCGAGGCAGGCGCGTCGATCCAGTGGCGCTGCCGCTGGAACGGATAGGTGGGCAGAATGAGGGGCGCGCTGCCGGCTGCCGCCGACGCCGGCCAGTTGAGGTCGCAGCCCGCCATCCAGAGCTTGCCATGGGCTTCGGCGAGCGTGTTGCCGGCGGCATGCGCACGGTCATGTTCCGGCAGCGACTGGACGACGGCGCTGACCGCATCGCGGCCGAGCGTCTGTGCGGCGAAGACCGACAGGGTGCGGCCCGGCCCAACCTCCAGCAAGACAGGTTTCCGCCCATCGCAAAGGGTCGCCAGTCCATCGGAAAACCGGACGGCGGCACGGCAATGTTTCGCCCAATAGTCGGGCGACATGCCTTGCTCGCCCGTCTGCCAGGCGCCGGTGACGCAGGAGATGTAAGGCGTAATCGCCGTGCCGTAGGTGACCTTTGCCGTCTCCTCGCGCAGGGCATCGGTGACACCGTCCATCATTGCCGAATGAAATGCATGCGAGGTGTGAAGCCGGCTGAAGGCGACACCTGCGCGCTCCATCGCAGCGCACGTCGCATCGACGGCATCGAAAGTTCCGGAAATCACGCAGAGTTTCGGCGCGTTGACTGCGGCGACCTCGACCCCGTCGCCGAGATAAGCTGAGACGGTCTGCACATCGGCACGCACGGATACCATCGCGCCCTGAGGCTGCGACTGCATCAAACGTCCGCGCGCAGCGACGAGCCGCAATCCGTCCTCGAACGAGATGACATTGGCCAATGTCGCGGCGACGAATTCGCCAACGCTGTGGCCGATCATCGCGTCGGGTTTCAAGCCGCGGCTCATCCACAGGCGCGCCAGCGCGAATTCGACGAGGTAGAGGCAAGGCTGGGCGATGCGGGTTTCGCGCTGCTCGTCGGCCATGGCCTGGCTGACGGTGCCACTGTGGCAGATGAAATCGCGCAGGTCCGTCTTCAGCGGTGCCCGGAGCAGATCGGCGCCCCGATCGATCCAGCGGGTGAATTCCGGTTCGCGGCTGTAGAGCGCTGCTCCCATGCCGACATATTGCGAGCCCTGGCCGGGGAACATGAAGGCGAGCGGCGGACGGTCGGTCACAACGGCGCTCGCCACCCGTTCATCCCCGAGGCGCTCGATCGCCTGCTCGATATCGTTGACGGCAATCGCGGTGCGATGGCTGAAGGCGCGCCTTCCGGTTTGCAGCGTGTGCGCGACCTGCGCCAGCGGCAATGCCGGGTTGGCCTGCAGGTGATCGCGCAGGTTCGCCCGCATGGCTGCAAGTGCTGCCTCGTTGCGGGCGGACAATGGCAGGATATACGGTCCCCGCGCCGTAGGGTCGGCATCACCCCGCGATGCCGGCGCCTGCTCCAGCACGAGGTGCACATTGGTACCTCCGACGCCGAACGAGCTGATGCCGGCGCGCCGCGGACCCTCGGTAACCGGCCAGTCGGTGGTGCTGGCAGGAATGTAGAAAGGACTGTCATCGAGATTGATGCGCGGGTTTGGCCGTTGATAATTCGCCATTCCCGGTATTTTGGCGTGATAGAGCGCCAGCGTCGTCTTGATCAACCCGCAGACACCGGCGGCGGCATCGAGGTGACCGACATTGCCCTTGACCGAGCCCAATGCGCAATGCTGCCGCATGTCGCCAACATCGGCAAAGGCGGCGCGCAATCCGCCGAACTCGATGGGGTCGCCGAGCGGGGTCGCGGTGCCGTGGCATTCGACATAACCGATTGTCTGGGGATCGACGCCGGAATTTGCCAACGCCGACGATATCGCATCCGCCTGCCCCTCGACGCTCGGCGCCGTAAACCCGATCTTGTCCGAACCGTCGTTGTTGATGCCGTAGCCGCGGATGACCGCGAAGATCCGGTCTCCATCCTCAAGGGCGTCTTCCAGCCGTTTCAGCAGCACGATGCCGGCACCGCTGCCGAAAACGGTTCCGGCCGCCTGCTCGTCGAACGGCCGGCAGACGCCATCGGGCGAGACCATGCCGCCCTCCTGGTAGATGTAGCCACGCCGCTGCGGAATGGTGATCGATACCCCGCCCGCAAGCGCCATATCGCAGCTATAGGTCAGAAGGTTCTGGCAGGCCTGGGACACCGCCAGAAGCGACGTCGAGCAGGCTGACTGGATCGCGATTGCCGGTCCGCGCAGATTGAACTTGTAGGCGATCCTTGTCGCCAGCACGTCCGTCAGCGAACCGACGATCTGCTGAAAGCAGCCGATCTGGTAGTTGGAGGTGAACTCCTCGGCTTTTGCCCGTTCGCCCAGGACATTGTTGATGAGATAGGTCGGCATTGACGCGCCGGCGAAAACGCCGATCAGACCCGGATAACGGTGGGGATCATACCCGGCCCGCTCCAGCGCTTCCCAGCAGACCTCGAGGAAGACCCTGTGCTGCGGGTCGGTCACCGCCGCCTCGCGCGGGAACATGCCGAAGAACTCGGCGTCGAACATGTCGATATCAGGAAGCTGCGGTCGCGCCGGGACATAGTTCGCCGCAGCGCGTTCCTCGTCAGTAAAGGCGTCCTCGATTTCGTCCGGTCTCAGTTTCGAAAATGCGTGCCGCCCCTCGCACACCAGATCCCAGAGAGCCTCGACCGACGGGGCGCCCGGAAAACGACCGGACATGCCGACGATCGCAATGCCGGTCACGTCCTGGTCGTTGCGATCGGAACCACGCGCGTCGTCCGCACCATTGAAAACCGTCATGAGGCGCTCCTGCGGAAGTGGGACATGTTCTTTTTCTGGCGCGCCGCACGTTCGGCCGCCGTCATCGCGCGGGCACTGGCAGACGACTTTCCGTCAAGAAAATCAGCCAGTTCGCGAACGGTCGTATGCTTGAACAGCGCGACCACATCGATCGGTCGGGCAAGCTTTGCCTCCAGCGCCGCGTGTACCCGCATCAGCTGCAGCGATGTGCCGCCGAAATCGAAGAAGTTGCGATCAAACTCCACGGCCTGAAGGCCAAGGACGCTGCACCAGAGTTTTTGCAAGACCGCCTCGGTTCGGCTGGCGACGGGCGCGTTTTCGGCGGGCAACGCATCCACCGGCAGCGGCAGCCTGGCACGGTCGACCTTGCCCGACTGGTGCAGCGGCAATTGATCGAGCACGATCACTGCACTCGGGATCATGTAGGCGGGAAGACTGTTGCGCAGCCTCTCCATCACGCCACGGATCAGCTCGGCATCATCTGCCCGCGTGCCCTCGCGCGGGCACAGGTAACCGACGATGCGCTTGTGCGACTGATCCAGATGCTGGCAGATGACGACGCCATCGGCGAGCCGGGGATCGCGCCGCAAGGCGGCTTCGATCTCGTCAAGCTCGATGCGTTTTCCATTCAACTTGATCTGCCGGTCCCGCCGGCCCCGAAAGAGGAGGATGCCGTCGTTGCCGAGCACGGAGAGATCGCCCGTCAGATAGCCGCGCACATCGCCCTCATCGGTGCGGATCGTCACGAACCGCTCCGCCGTCAGTTCGGGACGCCGGAAGTAACCGATGGCGACCCCTTCGCCGGTGAGAACAAGCTCCCCCTCCATGCCGCGCCCGACCGGGCGATGGTCCTCGTCGACAATCAATATTCCGGTGTGGCTGACGGCGCGGCCAATCGGCACATCCTTGCCGTCGAACGCGGCGGGGATGTCGAAGGCGGTGGCGATGACAGTGATTTCCGTCGGGCCGTAGCCGTTGGTCAGGCGGCACTCCGGATGCGCCTTCTGAAAACGTTTGACATGTTCGGCCGAGGCGACTTCGCCGCCGAACATCAGGTGCCGCAGCGTCGGCAGCTCGCCGCAGGAGAAATCGGCGAGCAGGTTGAACAGACCCGTGGTGATCAGGGAGACGGTGACGCCATTGTCGCGGATGACGTCCCGAAGCCGGCCGATGGAGAAATTTCCGTCCGGCAAACCGGCAATGGTGCCGCCATTCGTCAACGTGCCCCAGACCTCGAAGGTGGCGATGTCGAACGCGATGGTGGCCGCATGCAGCACGACATCGCCGCTGCCGAGCTCGACATAGTTCTGATCGAGCGCGAGCCGGGTGATGCCGCGATGCGGAATGGCGACGCCCTTCGGTCGGCCGGTCGAACCCGACGTGTACATGACGTAGGCCATGTCGCCGCCGGCGACAGCCACGGGTTCGAACGGCTTCGCCTGAGCGCGGGAGAGATCGGCAACGAGGGCATGGAGGTCGGCGATCGTGCCTTTGACGCTCGGAACCTGGCGCATCGTAACAAGGGTGCAGGGATCGACAAAGACCACCTTCGGCTCGCAGTCGCCGACGACGTAGTCGAGGTGATCGACAGGAAAGGTCGTGTCCAGCGGCAGATAGGCAGCGCCTGCCTTCAGGATGGCCAGCATGGCGACGATCGTCTCAAGGGACCGCGGAACGAAAAGACAGACGATGTCGCCCTTTGTCACGCCCTGGTCGGTCAGGTAAGCGGCGAGCGCATCGGACAGAGTGTCAAGTTCGCCATAGGTGATCGAGTAATCGTCGAAGATGATTGCCGTTGCCTGCGGCGCCGCCTGGGCCTGCTGATGAACGATGGCATGAACCGAGCGCTCCGGATCGTAGGACACGGTTTCCTGGGAGCGACCCGTCGCGCGCCCGGACATCGCCGCCGAACCGTCGCCTCCGGAAAATTGGAACTCAGCCATACTTCGCCTCCTGTTCCTCTCGCTTCACCGCCTGGCGGAAAGACCCAGACGTCCTCCCGGCAACAGACGGCCGGCGAAATTTGCTGCAATGCCGTCGTCTGCCAGAATTCCATGGTGGCGAAAAATGAACAGCTGATCATTGGGATAGCCGCATCGATACCCGGCGATCAAAAGGGTTAGCTCCCCTTAGTCCTTAGGGGGATGCGACCCGGGGAGATATGCGGACAACCCGTCATGCCATGCAGACAGAACCGTTTGTTTTCGCTTTGTTTTCATGCGCTTCCAGATGCGCCCGCGGCACTGGACCTTGAGGATCGAGCGGGGCTAAGACGATCGACCGCGCCGCGCGTCCTGTCAGACGGACAAAGGCAGCTGCAGCACCTCGAATTGCGGAATGTTCTCATCCTTGAACCGGATGGAATTTGAGGAAACATGCAGTCCCCGCACGACCTATGGAAGGTCGTAGGCCCGGACATAATCGATGAACATGTGGGAGGGATCAGGCGCCTGGTCCGCCGTCTTTTCGACCAGAGCGAGGTTGAGCAGCACATACATCGGCTGCCGGTGCTCGGGCCGCGTCTCTGCCTTCCAGACGAGTTTCCGGTCGAAATACATCCGGATGAACTCGGAATCGATCTTCACCCCATAGGTGTGAAAGTCCCGGGGATCGGCATCGTCAAACACCTCGATCCGGCTGAATTGGGAATCGTTCTTGTCGTCGCGATGCCAGACATGGATGACCGAGGAGTAACCGTCCGGCTTGTCGCCGTAAAATTCCATCACGTCTATTTCCGCCGTCGACGTCGAGCGATCCTTGCCGATCAACCAGAAGGCGGGCCATACCCCAGGGCCGACCGGCAGCTGGGCACGCATTTCGAAATAGCCGTATTGCTGGGCAAAGCCGTTGCCCTTCGTATCCACCGACGCAAGCAGCCCGGACTGCCAGTCTCCCTCAGGATCACGCTTTGCTTCGATCCTCAGGATGCCGTTCTCGGTCTTGAATGGTGTGCGCTCGCCGGGATTGGCGAAGCGGGCACCTCCGAAATCCCCGGACCACGGCGTGTGCGCGATCCATCGGGTGCCGGGCCCCCAGGCCGATACGCTCAGATCGTCAAAGTTCTCGTCGAAGGTCAGACGCATATCGTCGACGGGGAGCGCGTCGCCTGTGTCCCCGCCTGTGTATCCGTCAGCCGAGGCGCCAGATGCGAGCATCAAGATCCACAGACAACCGATGACAGGCCGGACGAAGCGCCGAACTGAAGAGCGGCGGGCCAAGCAACGGCGCGGTTCGCGAACAGATGGGGTCATGGCGGGAAACTAACGCGGCAGCCCGTCCGGGGTCCATTACCGATTCAGGCCGGGGCGCTATGCGAAAGGCTTAGCCGCAGGCGTAAATACGCGGCATGCCCCCTTTGATAGGATCGTTTCATGAACTGGAAATGGTGGCATGAGCTTTGAACTGATCGGCTTCGTTACCGTACTTGTGGGGTTGGGCGTGCTCATGGCGCCCATCCATTGGGCTTTGACGTTCATGGTCGTATCCACCACGCTCGGCTCGGCGGCGGCAATCGACCTTCCGGCCCTTGGCGGCGCATCCATCCTTGTTCCCAATGTCTTCCTGCTGTTTTTCGGCGTCAGAATCCTGATGGCTTATGGCGAAGGTCCGGTGCTGGCGGCCTTCGCGCCGGCCGGCTCCGGCTTCTGGCTGATGGTGCTCACGCTTTTCGGCGTGCTGACCGCGATCCTGTCGCCTCGCGTGTTCCAGGGAGCCGTCGATGTGATGACGGTCGAACGATCGGTCGGTGCGAGAAGTTTCATAGCGCTGTCGCCGCTCAGGTCTTCATCCAACAACATAACGCAGGCCGTCTACGCGCTCGGGGGGCTTGCCTGTTTCGGATTCTGCCACGCCTATCTGCGTCGCCCGGCGGCTCCGTCGCACCTCGTCAGCGCCATCCTCATTGCGGCAGCGGTCAATCTCGCCTTCGCCGCCGCCGACATCGTCACCTACTTCTCCGGCACCGAGTATCTTCTGAGCGTGGTGCGAACGGCAAACTACGCCCTTCTGACAGCGGCGGAAAAAGGCGGGCTGAAACGGATTTCTGGATCGTTCCCCGAAGCATCGGCCTTTGCCGACTACACCCTGGTCCTGTTCGCCGCGACGGCCAGCCTCTGGCTCGACCGGGTGCGCTCGCGCGTGACGGCAGCGTTGGCCCTTGCCTCGCTCGCCGGCCTGGTGTTTTCGACGTCTGCGACAGCGCTGCTCGGGTTGGCCGCCGTCTTCCCGTTTCTCTGGATACGGTCGATCGTGACGGTCTTCCAACGGAAAAATCCCGGACGCCCCGTGTTTCTCGCCGCCCTTTTCCTGATCGTGCCGCTCGTCCTGCTCACGGTCGTCAACATGTTTCCGGAGCTGGTGTCGACCGTTTACGACTTTCTCGATGAGATGCTCCTGTCAAAGGTCGACAGCCAGTCTGGCCGCGAGCGCGCAATGTGGAACGCGGCCGCCTATGAGGCCTTCGTCAACACTTTCGGCATGGGCGCGGGTCTGGGAAGCGCGCGCGCATCCAGCTATCTGCTGGTCCTCCTGTCGAATGTCGGTGTCCTGGGGCTGGTCATCTTCTGCATCTTTGTCGCAACCATCCTTTGCGCTCGCGTGCCGTCGGCCGCTCAGCAGCGTGTGGAAGGTCTTGCAGCGCTACGGGCAGCGAAAGCCGGATTTGTCGCCGCGCTCAGCACGTCTCTCGTTTCCGGCACCGTCTATGACCTGGGCCTGCTTTTCTACATCCTTGCCGGTAGCGTGTCGGCGCTGACATGCCTGCAAATCACCGAGGCGGCAGCACGCCGACCACGACTTGTCGGTGCGGCTAGCCCGCGCCGCATGGGAGGCTCCTGATGAAGGTCGTCGTCTTCAACGTCAAATACAGCGAGAACCTCGGTGACGGCATTCTAGCGCAGTGCCTTGAGACCGCGCTCTCGCGCGGGACGAAAGGGCTGGAGGTCAAGACGATCGATCTCGCCGGCCGGACGGCTTTCGGCACAGGCGGTGGCGGGCGTCGCCGGCAATTGCTGAAGGTGCTGCAGGCGCTGCCCGCGTTCGCGCGTCGGCGGGTCGTCAAGCAGGCGCTCGCCCCGACACTGCGCCGATTGCAGATCGAATGGCAAAAAGAGATCGAGGCTGCAGATGCCGTCGTGATCGGCGGGGGAAACCTGTTTCAAGACGATGACCTGAACTTCCCGCTGAAGGTGGGAGCCGCGCTCGACTGCGTCAAACGCAGCGGCAAGCCGCTCGCTATCTATGCCGTCGGCACCAGCCGGGACTGGTCGCCACAGGCAAGACAGCTCTTCGGCAGGCTCGAGGAGAGCCAACTGGTCCATGTCTCGGTCCGCGATACGATCGCCAGCCGCAACTGGTTCGGCCATTTTCCAGCCGGCCCGCACGCCCGGATACTGCCCGACCCCGGATTGCTCGTTCGGGAGATCGTTTCGAGCCACGCGCTCGAGCCACTGAAGGCAGAGGACCGGGCGATCGGCATCTGTGTCACCGATCCGCTGATCCTGCGGCGTCATTCGGGCCACGGGTCGCAAGGAATTCCGTTTCGGCATATCGAAGACTATCATCGATTGCTGAGCATGATGCTCGAAGCCGGATACAGGATCTGTCTCTTCACCAATGGCGCGCAGGAAGACCAGACCTTTGCGCGGCGCATTCTAAGCGGTGACGGTCTCGCGGGGCAGATTGACAGCGGCAATCTCTATCTCGCCCCCCGCCCAAAAACGCCCGAGGAACTGATCCACATTATCGCATCGACGCAGGTTATCCTGGCACATCGTCTGCACGCCTGTATCGCCGCCTATTCCCTCGGCGTGCCGCAGGTCGGACTCGGTTGGGATCCGAAGGTCGACGGCTTCTTCCAGTTCGTCGGCCGGTCGGAGTATTTTGCCGGTGAAGCCGACGTCTCCGCACAACACGTCGCCTCCTTGCTTGAGGAAGCGGCCCGCCGGGGCATCGATCCCGAGACTCACGCCTCCATCCTCAATCAGGCCCGCGACGGCATCTCGCAGCTGCGAGAATGCCTGGAGAAGCACCAGAACCGCGGCGCGAACCGGAAGCCCCATCCTGCGGTTGTGTCGAATGAACAAGGCTTGGCCGGCTACGCCTGGTCGAACGGTCTCTGACGGTTGGGGGTTACGTACTCCCCGGCGTGAGGCAATTGGTACTACCCACACCCAAAGCCCAGGCGTTTCAGCCCCTTACCGTCCTACCCACCCGGCCGGATTAAGCTGATATCGATGTGATTTCCCACCATTACTAACCATCTTGGGTGATATTCCTAACCACCGGTTGTTTGCTATATACTTAAGTACAATCGAAAAGACCGAAGAGAGAGTGCGCCTTTATGGTGGGGCAACTTGGGGCATTTATAGGGTCGCAACAGCGCGGTGAAACGTCGAGTTTCGACACGAACCAACACAGGCCGGAACTCACCGTTGCGCGAAAGCGGGTGTTCCCGGCGGGCTCCATTCTGTTCGAGCCCGAGGGGAGGTCGTGCGTTCTGTTCTTCATCTCCGGCTGGAGTGTCAGTCGCAAGATTCTGGCGAACGGCACGCGGATCGTCGTCGAATTCATGCTGCGCGGAGACATGGTTTGGACCTTGTCTTCCGAGTTGACGCAAGAAACCATCCAGGCACTCTCGGACGTGACCGTCTATGAATTTGCCGTGCCCCCCGGCGCCAGTGGCCCCAATCTTTCGACGAGGATCCAAGAGAATTTCGTGCACGAGATGCTCAAGCGCCAGGTGCGAATGACCGAGCGGCTGGCAAGCATCGCGCGGCGCGACGCGCTGGAGCGCACCGGCCATCTGCTGCTCGAGCTGGCGGTGCGAGCCGGCAAACCGAGCAGATCAGGATTCGACGGTTTCGAATGCCCCCTGACGCAGTCAGACATCGGCGACGCTGTCGGGCTTTCGTCCGTACATATCAACCGCGTTTTGAAGGAGATGAGGTTGAAGGGGTTGTTATCTTTCAGGAATGGCATCGTCGAATTTCTCGATCGCCGACGATTGGCAGAATTGGTTGATTTCGACCCCGGCTATCTCCGCACGGACCTCGGTTGATTGATTGCGAATACGTTAACCTACGTTAATGCAGAGCAACAATATATGTGATCTGATTAGCAATATATAACAACAAAATCATGAGAGGAACCCGAAGGTATATTAATACTTATACTTGTATCTAGAATATTTACACCTGACAAAATAAGAATAAAAAGGAGAAATTTCAATGGATATTCGTACAGCGACAATTGCAAGAAACTCCACGACGCGACCGACATCCTTCCCAAGCGCATTGGAACAGCCCCTCCCCCAAGGCTTGAGCGGTTCGGACATGACGGATCAGGAAGAGGATTTCGACTACATCCTGCTCATCGACCCTCGCGCCCTCGACCGGGAATGCCTGTCGAAAAGCCTGACCGGATACGATCCAGGGCTGACGATCGTTACCGTCGGATCCTTTGACGAGTGGCGCAGCCGAAAGTTGCAGACCGACCCCTCGGCGGTTCTTCTGATCGTCGGCGGCGGCAAAGTGGGTGACCTTGCAGTCTGCGAAAAAATCGAAACGCTGGTTGAGAAGTTCAAATACAGCCCGGTGATCGTGGTCGCCGAAACGGACGAACTCGGCCAGATTCTCAAAGCGCTGGAATGCGGTGCCCGTGGCTACATTCCAAGCAATGTCGGGATCAATGTCGCTGCCGAAGCGATCGCGCTTGCGCGCGCCGGCGGCGTCTTCGTTCCGGCGAGCAGCATCCTGACGATGAGGGAGGCAATCAACTCGGTCGTGAACGGCGCCCGATGCTCTGACAGCCTGTTCACGCCCAGGGAAATCGAGGTTGCCGAAGCCTTGCGCCGTGGAAAGGCCAACAAGATCATCGCCTACGAGATGGATCTGTGTGAAAGCACCGTGAAGGTTCACATCAGAAACATCATGAAGAAGCTGAACGCGACCAACCGCACCGAGGTTGCCTACAAGATCCGCGAATTCATGAAGTAGGCTGGCGACAGCAGACACGCCGGCAGGTGTGTCTTGATGGCTGCCCGCTGAATAGGAACGAGATCGGCTGACATGTCTCCTGTATCCGGCAATTCGGCCGGTATGGGACGACATCAGATGTATGGCGATGCCGCCATCGTGCGTCTTATCCGCCTCGGCAGGAACGTGTCGGGGAGGCTCCGTTGCGGCACACGCACCGGCGCATTCCGCTTGGACGTGCCTTGCCAAGGGCGCGGCGTGGTCCGTTATGCGCAAGCCTCCGTCAACGGCTTCCGGCACCATTGACGAGTTTGAGGATGAGCTGGTGAATATTGCCACCATCGCTGAGTTCGACGCGGTCGAAGTCCCGGCTTCTCTGGCGCTGGGCTACGGACAGTTCGCCGAGCCGCCTTGTCAGTTCGGCCCTGATCTTGCGGCAGTTGGGATCAGCGTCAACCGAGAGCCCCACCGATGTCATTTCGATTGCCTTCACCAGATCCTTGATGAAATCGCCGTGCACCAGTTCGTGGCTGCGAACGCCTGAGATAAAGGTTTCCCAGTTCTGCGCCATGGCGCCTTGCAGCGGCTTCGACGGCTTCGGCAGCGTGTAGGTGATGATGAGTTTCGGCTTGGCCGTAACAAGCGTGCAGGCGTTGTTGGCTTGCGGCTCGTATTTCCTGGTCCAGGTCAGCTTGAAATCTGTGTGGGCGATGGCGCGAACCAGTCCGCCGACCTTTGGCCCCCGCTCGCCGATCGATGCGTAGAGCTCAGCCCCGGTCTGACCGGAGATCGCATAGGTGCGGGTCTTTTCCACCGCCTGCCACTCCGCATGCGCCATGGATGGCAACGAGAATGTGCAGAGCATCATGCTACAGAAGAGAACGTCTAGCTTCACCCGAATCCCCCGGAAGGCACTTCAATTCGGGCGACCCTACTGCATAATTCACTGATCGGCACCGGCTTAAGGAGAAAAGGGTATGCCGGCGTCGCGCGTTGCAAGCCACCTCCTTCAACCGGCATCTTGCAGGGCGGCCGGGCTTGCGCGGCATCCGGCCGATCTCCTCGCCGGTCACTGTCGTCCCATCGCCCTCGGGCACCTCGGGCTGGCCACAGCGACCAGCTCCTTAAGACATAGTCATCGCTATTCGGCCGCAACGGCTGGCGGATAGATCATCACCGCTGCGGGTTCGGCATCGTCCGCTTCAATGGTTTCCAGCTCGGTTTCCTGCCGCTTCGGCTCCCGGCCGAAGAACAGTGCGTAGCCGGCCGGCAGCACCAGGATCGTCAGAACGGTGGCGACAAGGATGCCGCCCATCATCGCATAGGCCAAAGGCCCCCAGAAGACGCCGCGCGAGATCGGGATCAACGCCAGAACCGCGGTCAGTGCCGTCAGCATGATCGGACGGAACCTGCGCACGGCCGAGCCGATGATGGCTTCGGAGCGATCCATGCCGGCGGCAATGTCCTGGTCGATCTGGTCCACGAGGATGATCGAGTTGCGCATGATGATGCCGAGCAGCGCGATAACCCCGAGAATGGCAACGAACCCGAAGGGCGCGCCGCTGATCAACAAGGCTGCCGCAGCCCCGATAATGCCAAGCGGACCGGTTGCCAGAACCAGCATCGCCTTGCCGAAATGCTGGAGCTGGATCATCAGCAGCACGACGATGACCGCCAGCATGATCGGCGCCTTGGCAGCGATCGAGCCCTGGCTTTCGGCGGCATCTTCCGCCCCACCCTGGATGTTGACGCTATAGCCGGGGGCAAGGCTGTCGCGCAGCGTCTGCATCTCGCCAAACATCTTCAACGCCACGTCATTCGGCTGAACACCATCGGGCAAGGTGCCGCGAACGGTGATCGTCGGCAGGCGATCCCTGCGCCATTCGATGCCCTGCTCGAGCACGGGCACGACCTTGGCCACCTGCGACAGCGGAACGAAGCTGCCGAAATCGGTCGGAATGTAGATGGATTCCACCGACGACAGCAGCGCGCGGGTCGCATCCGGCTCGCGGGCGACGATCGACACGGTTTCTTCGCCATCGCGGAAATTGTCGAGCGGCACCCCGGACATGGTCGCCTGCAGCATCTGCCGGACGCGTTGCGAGGTGACGCCGAGCGCGCGGGCGCGATCCTGGTCGATCACCAGCTTCATCGCCGTCACCGGCTCCAGCCAGTCGTCATGCACCGCACCGAGTTGCGGGTTTTCCGCGAACTTCGCCTTCACCTGGTCGGCGATGCGGCGCACCTCCTGGCGGTCCGGTCCCATGACGCGCATCTGCACCGGCCAGCCGGTCGGAGGGCCGAGGAAGAGACGATCGACCTTGGAGCGGATCGAGGGAAAATCCTCGGCCAGGATCTTGCGCAGCTTGACGATCAGCCGCTCGCGCGCCGGCTCGTCATTGGCCATGATCAGCAGCTGGGCGAAGTTCGGATTGCGCAACTGCTGGTCGAGCGGCAGGAAGAAGCGTGGCGCGCCTTCCCCGATATAGGTTGCGATAAAGCGCTTGTCCGCATCGTCCATCATCCGCGCCTCGAGCGCCTTGGCTTGGGTCTCGACCTCCTTGATGCTCGTGCCTTCCGGCAGCCACAGATCGACGAGGATTTCCGGGCGGGACGACTGTGGGAAGAAGTTCTTCGGAATGAACTGGAACGCCCACAGGCTGATGAAGAAGGCGACGAGCGTCATCGACAGCACGATGACGCGGTGATGGACCGCCCAGGACACCGTCGAGCGCAGGCGGCGGTAGAAGCGGGTGTCGAAGACATCGTGATGACCGCCTGCGTGGGCGCGCTGCTTCAGGATCATGTTGCCGAGCCACGGCGTGAAGTAGACGGCAACGAACCACGAAACCACCAGGGCAATGCCAACGACATAAAACAGCGAGCGCACATATTCGCCCGCCGTCGAGGCGGCGAAACCGACCGGAATGAAGCCGGCGGTGGTGATGAGCGTGCCCGTCAGCATCGGGAAGGCCGTCGAAGAATAGGCAAAGCTGGCAGCCTCGACCTTGACGAGCCCCTCCTCCAGCTTGCGCTCCATCATTTCGACAACGATCATCGCGTCGTCGACCAGAAGCCCGAGCGCGATGATGAGCGCGCCAAGCGAGATGCGCTGCAGGTCGATGCCAAGTTCGTACATGATGGCAAAGGTGGCAGCCAGCACGAGCGGAATGGTGATGGCAATCACCAGGCCGGAGCGCCAGCCGATCGACAGGAACGAGACGACAAGCACGATCACCAGCGCCTCGCCGAGTGCCTTCATGAATTCGCCGACGGCTTCGGTGACGACTTCAGGCTGGTTGGCGATCTGGTCCACGGTAACGCCATAGGGCAGAGCCGCTTCGAAACGCTTGTAGGTTTCCTCGACGGCCGCGCCGACGTCGGTGACATTGAAGCCCTTGGCCATCACTACGCCGATCTGCACGCTGTCCTGGCCGTTGAAGCGGAACTTGCGTGAATAGGGTTCTTCCAGCCCAGAAGAAACGGTGGCGATATCGCCAAGGCGGGTCACCTGCCCGCCGGCCGAAAGGCTCAGGTTCCTGAGATCTTCGACCTTGTCGAGGCCCCCCTCGACGGCAATGCGCACCGAGCGCGAGCCGGTGTCGACCGAACCTGCCGGATCGACATTGTTCTGGCCGGCGATGGTGTTTCTGAGATCGTTGAGCGTCAGCCCACGCGCGGCCAGCACGTTCGAGGAGACGTCGATGTAGATCTTCTCGGGCTGGTCGCCGAGAATGACCGCCTTCTCGACGCCTGGCGTCGTCAAGAGCATGTCGCGCGCCTGGATCGCGAACTTCTTCAGTTCGGGATAGCTGTAACCGTCGCCGCTCAGCGAGTTGAGCGTGATGAAGGTGTCGCCGAACTCGTCATTGAAATATGGCCCAAGGAGCCCTTCCGGCAATTCGTTGGCGATATCGCCGACTTTCTTGCGGACCTGATAGAACGCGTCGGCCACCTCTTGGGCATCGGTGTCGCCCTCCACCTGCAGCGTGATGATCGCGCTTCCGGCGCGCGTGTAGGAGCGGACGAAATCAAGATGCGGGGTCTCCTGCAGCTTGCGTTCGATCTTGTTGACGACCTGGTCCTCCATCTCCTGGATAGAGGCGCCCGGCCAGAAAGCCTGCACCACCATGACGCGGAAGGTGAAGTCGGGGTCCTCCTTCTGCCCCATGCGCATCAGACCGAGCACACCGGTGATGATGATCAGGCCGAACAGGAACCGCGCGATGCTGGGATGGGCGATCGCCCAGCGCGAAAGATTGAAAGGCCGCTTTTCTTCGGTGGACTGGGACATCGGCTTCATTCCGCGGTTGGGTTGGTTCAGCGCGCGATTTCGGCGGCTGCGGTCTTGTCGTTTTCGGCGGACTGGCGGACGACATCGCCCGAAATCGCGACCTTGAGGTTTTCGGTCATGAACTGCGTGCCGGCTGCCACGACGAGGTCGCCGGGCTGCAGCCCGTCAATCACGCGTACGCCCTCGCCGGTAAAGTCCGCGACTGTGATCGTCCGGCTCTTCACGGTCTGGCTGTCGCGATCGACGACCCACACGGTTGTCCCGCTATCCTTTTGAGCCAGAGCGCTCAGGGGCACAGACATGCGGCGGTCGGCGTCGTCAGCCGAGGCCAGGATCGTTGCGGTCATGCCGAGCAGGACGCGCGGATCGTTGGGCAGGCTAACACGCACCGCAAAGGTTCGCGACGGCTGTTCGGCACTGCCGGCCACCTCGCGCACCTTGCCACCGAGTATCAAGCCCTGGTCCGACCAGAAGCCAGCCTTGACCGCCATGCCCGGCTTGAAATTGGCAACATCGATCTCCGGGACGGCGATCAGCACTTCCTTTTCGCCATCGACGGCGACGGTGGCGACAGGCGTGCCGGAGCCGACCACCTGGCCGACATCGGCGGCGATGGACGCGACGATGCCGCCGCGATCGGCCACCAGCTCGGTATAGGTCACCTGGTTTTTCGCCTGCGAGAGCGCCGAGCTTGCGGCGTCACGCGTGGCAACCGCCTGGTTATGGCCGAGTGTCGCCTGGTCCAGTTGTGCCTTGGAGGCGACATTCCTGGCAAAGAGCTGTTCGGCGCGCGCGCGGACCAATGCAGTCGTCTCGACCTGACGCTCGGCGACCTCGAGGTTTGCGGCCGCGCTCTTGACCGAAAGGTCATAGTCCGTCGCATCAATGCGGGCGAGCGGATCGCCTGATTTCACCCGATCGCCGACATTGACCAACCGCTCGGTGATCTTGCCGTTGACGCGAAAGCCGAGATTCATCTCTGTACGAGCGCGTACAATACCGGAATAGCTCATCTGGCGCGATTGACCGGCATCGCCGATTTCGAGCACCTTGACCGGACGCACGACCGGCTTGGCTTCCTCAGCTTCCTCGGAGCAGGCCGCAAGCACGAGGGAGATCGCGGCAAGAAGGACGATCCTTCCGCTCCATGCGAAACGGCGATGGGTTTGAACGGGCAAAGGCATTTCCGCACTCCTAGGGTGGCAGCAGCCATACGGGTCACATCAGGGCCGTACGCAGTTTCGTCAGTTTTTCAGTGCCTTGATCGCAAACTCGATCAATTGCTCGGGCGTCGCCCGATTGGCCTTCGAGAGACATTGCGCCACCATCTGCGGGTGACAGAGGGTCACTGTCGCTGCCCCGAAACATCTGGAGGCGATGTCCGCGTCCTGCTCCGGGAATTCACCCGCCGCAATCCCCTCGCGGATCACCGCGGCGAAAAGGGCATGCAGACGATCGATGTGCATGTCGATCACGTGCCAGTCGCGCTCCATGGCGATCACGACCATTTCGTGCACCTTCTGGTCGTCGAGCATGACCTCGACCGTCAGCTGGTATTGCGCACGCAGATATTGCCGCAAACGCTCTGTTGCACTCAGCGGCAAACCACAGATGTCCTGAGCCTGCTGGTAGCTCGCATCCAGCAGGCGTCCGCAGATCGCCTGATGGATCTCGGCCTTGGAGGCGAAGAAGCGGTAGATATTGGCCGGCGACATGCCGAGATCGCGGGCGATATCGGCCACATTGGTCTTGGAATATCCGAAATGTCGAAACAGCCGCTCGGCCGCTTCCAGGATCCGAGAGACGTTTTCCTGATGCGCGACATTCAAATGATCGATGCTGTCGTCCATAGAGTTTTGCTTTCGATTTACGACTGACGATTTTCGTATTTCGTCAGTCGTAAATCGAAATTCGTCAAACGTCAATGAAGGAGATGCCCGTTTCACCTCACGAAGTGGTGTTCGAAACCGGCGGTCTGGGCATGTCGTTGACTCGACACGCTACGGTGGTTACTGCCGAACGCTTGAGGAGCAACCGCTCGAACCGAATTTCAGCACAAAGGCTTAGCGTTCCATGGCCACTGGTCTCATTGCCCTGCTCGACGATATCGCGGCCATCGCCAAAATGGCGGCTGCCTCGCTCGACGACGTCGCCGCGCAGACCGCAAAGGCTGGCGCCAAGGCGGCGGGCGTAGTGATCGACGATGCCGCAGTGACGCCGCGCTATGTCGTCGGGCTGACGCCGGAACGCGAACTGCCGATCATCGGCCGCATTGCGCTCGGCTCGCTGAAGAACAAGCTCCTGTTCCTTTTGCCCGGCGCGCTGCTGCTCGGCTATTTCGCCCCCTGGGCGATCACGCCCTTGCTGATGCTGGGCGGCATCTATCTGTGTTACGAGGGCGCCGAGAAACTCTATGGCGTCTTCTTTCCGCACGCTGCCCACGAACACGAAAATGCCGTGCTCGGGCACAAGACCGACCCGGTCGCGCTCGAAAACGAGAAGGTCGCCGGCGCCGTGCGCACCGATTTCATCCTGTCGGCCGAGATCATGGCGCTGACGCTTTCAACCGTCGCCGATGCGGGCATCTACATGCAGGGTGCCGTGCTTGCCGCGGTCGGCATCGCTATCACGTTTGCCGTCTATGGCGTCGTCGGTCTGATCGTCAAAGCCGACGATGCGGGGGTCGCGCTCGCCAAAACCTCCGTTTCGGCGCTACGCGCCATCGGTCGCGGCCTGGTCATCGGCATGCCGGTCTTTCTGAAAATTCTTGCGGCCATCGGCACTGCGGCAATGCTCTGGGTCGGCGGCAGCATTCTCGTCCATGGCCTTGCCCAGATGGGATATGCCGGCCCGGAACACGTCATCCACGACATTTCCGAAGTCGTGACCCACGCAGTGGCTGTTGCCCCGGGCCTTGTCGGCTGGTTCGCCACATCGGCGCAGCAGGCACTGCTTGCTATCGTCGTCGGTGCCGTGACCATTGCCGTCATGGGCAACATCGTCGGCCCGATCTGGAGCCGCCTGAGACCCGCAAAGCACTGATCGCGCCAGGTGCCCGCGACTTGCACATGCCACACGGCAAGACTGTGCAAGCTCGCCGTTCCTTCAAGTTTTCATATTTTCACGTCTTCACCATGACCGAAATCACGCAAACCTTTCGCCCGGCGGGAACGCATCTGCTGCTCGACTTCTGGGGAGCCAAAGAGCTGGCCGATCAGAAAGGCATCGATGAAGCCCTTCGGGAAGCCGCCCAGGCATGTGGCGCGACACTGATCGAAACCAAGCTGCACCAGTTCGGTGATAGGGGCGGCGTGACAGGAGTTGCGCTGCTCGCGGAATCACACATCAGCATTCATACGTGGCCAGAAAGCGGCTATGCGGCGCTCGATATATTCGTATGCGGCAATTGCGATCCTCGGAAAGCGATCGCGCCGCTGAGGCGACATTCTGCAAGCCAACAAGCAAGCCTTCGACCTCATCATTGCCGATCTGCCCGATCCGAACAACAGCGGGTTGGCTCGGCTCTACAGCAAGCAGTTTTACAGCCTGGTGCGCGACAATCTCCTGCCCGGTGGTCTCTTCGTGACGCAGGCGACAAGCCCTTACTTTGCCCCACAGGCCTACAAGAGCATAGAGAAGACCGTCGGGGCTTCGGGATTCGCCAACCTCTACCCGTATCATGTCAATGTGCCGTCGTTCGGCGATTGGGGCTTTGTCCTGGCCAGCGATGCCAAGCTCAACATGACAAAGCCGATCCTTGCAGTTGAAACGCGCTATCTCGATGAGAAAAACATCGGGAAGCACTTCTCGCTGGACAAGGATACTGCGGCTGGCGACGTCGGGGTGAATACGCTCGATCGTCCAGTCTTGCTCGATTACTATCTCGCAGGCTGGCAAAACTATCGCTAGCTTCCATCTTCAGCCTCCGCCTTGACCGCGACCAGCCGTTCTTGCCGCCGTCGACAGTTGCTCCTGCGGCCCCTCTTTCGGGCTGGGCGCATTCGCGATATCCGTGTGCATCTCCGGCCCTGACGAAGCGGACCAGAGATGCACGCGTTCACTTGAGTGGCACTCGGATGAGTTGCAATCAGCTCGTGGCGAGATGCGCCTTCGAAGGATCGGGGATAACGACGATCGGGCTGCCGTCGCGGACCTGATCATGCAGATAGACCACATCCTGGTTGAGCATGCGGATACAGCCGGACGACACAGCCTTGCCGATCGAGCGCGCCTCGGGACTGCCGTGGATGCGGTAAAGCGTGTCCTTGCCGCCCTGGTGGATATAGAGCGCCCGTGCGCCGAGCGGGTTCTTCAGGCCCGGCCCCATGCCGCCATTCTTGATGCTGTAAGGCTCGAGCTTCGGTTGCCGCGCAACCATTTCGTCGGGCGGCGTCCAGCGCGGCCATTTGCGTTTGTAGGCGACGATGGCCCGCCCTGACCAGGCGAAGCCCTCGCGGCCGACGCCGATGCCATAGCGCATGGCGCGCTGGCCGGGCAGCACGTGATAGAGGTACTTCGCCGGCGTATCGACGATGATCGTGCCCGGGCGCTCCTGCGTCGGATAGTCGACCTCCTGGCGCCAGAACTTAGGATCGACCTCGGAGATATTCACCTCCGGAATGGGAAACGGCTCGTTCGGCATCGCTGAGTACATCGGCGGAACGGCGCCCTTGGGCGGTGGCGTCATCTCGACCACCGCCGGCTTTGGTGTCGGGCGCACAGTCGCCGCGCAACCGGACAGCAGGATCGCGGTTGCGCCGACGAAAAGACTGCGGCGCGTCAGTGTACCGCCGGCCCGCAAATCGGGTAAGGCAGATGGCAGTTGGTTCGGTTCATCTCTAACGGGCATTCATCGACTCGGGGACTTGTTGCAATAGCCCCAAAGGAAGGCGCTACCTTAAGGCTGCCTTAAGGGAGGTGATAAACAACCTCGGCCAATCGTTTGGTGGAGATCTGAGTGCGGGTACTGATTGTCGAAGACGATGACATTTTGCGTGACGGGCTGAAGGTCGGGCTGGCACTTTCAGGTTTTACCACCGATGCCGTCGCCACGCGCGAGAGCGCCGATGCGGCGCTGGCCGCCGGCAGCTTCGACGCGGTCGTGCTTGATCTCATGCTGCCGGATGGTTCCGGCACAGACGTCTTGAAAAAACTGCGCGACGCGCGCAACGATACGCCGGTGCTGCTGCTGACGGCCCGCGATACGGTCGCCGATCGCGTCAGCGGGCTCGACATGGGCGCCGACGACTATCTCGGCAAGCCCTTCGATCTCGATGAAGTGGCCGCACGGCTGCGGGCGCTTGCCCGCCGTTCCGCCGGCCGCTCGACCGCCGTTATCGAATGGGCGACGATCCGGCTCGATCCGGCCCGGCAATCCGTCGAAAAGGCCGGCATCCCGGTACGGCTCTCACGCCGTGAATACTCGATCCTGCATGCGCTGATGTCGCAGCCGGGCGCGATCTTTTCCAAGGCGACGCTGGAGGACAAGCTCTACGGCTGGCAGGAAGAGGTGGAAAGCAACGCCGTCGAAGTGCATATCCACCATTTGCGCAACAAGCTCGGCCCCGGCCTGATCGAAACCGTCAGGGGCATCGGTTACCGTCTCGGCGGCGACAGCTGATGCGATCGATCCGCGCGCGCCTCTTCTTCATCCTGCTTCTCACCACCGGGCTCATGTGGCTTTCGGCCACGCTGTGGATCTTCTTCAGCACCCGCGCCGAGGTCGAACAGGTGCTCGACGCCCGGCTGATGGAGGCGGCGAAGATGGTAAGCTCGCTGGTGGTCAACCAGGAGATCGACCCGGACAGACCGGCGCAGACGAAGGCGAAGATCCCGGTGCTCGACCATCCGCATTACGACCGGCAGCTCTCCTGCCAGATCTGGTCGCTGGACGGCACGCTGATCGGCAAGTCGGAAAGTGCGCCGGAGACGACGCTGTCGGCGCATGCGACCGGGCTTTCCGAGACGGTGATCAACGGCGAAACCTGGCGGGTTTATGCGGTCGAAAACGCCGAGCTTGGCGTGCGCGTGCTGGTCGGCGACAACTTGCGCATCCGCGACAGGCTGGTCAACGATGTGGTCAAGGGCCTGCTCGTTCCGGCCCTGCTGATCATACCGCTGCTGGCAAGCCTGATCTGGCTGAGCGTCGGGCGTGGGCTGGCGCCGCTCAGAAAACTGGCGGGCGATCTCACTGCCCGCGACGCCTCCGACCTGCATCCGATCGCAGAGACTGCGACGCCAAGCGAGATCAGCCCGGTGCTTCGCGCACTCAACGGCCTTTTTGGCCGCGTCGCCGGCGCGCGCCAGCGCGAGCAGAATTTTATTGCCTTTGCCGCCCATGAACTGAGAACGCCGCTGGCCGGGCTGAAGACCCAGGCCCAGGTGGCGCTGGCGAGCAGCAACGCCGAGATCCGCGAAAAGGCCCTTGGTCAGATCGTAGCTGGCGTCGACCGAACGGGACGGCTCGTCAGGCAATTGCTCGACATCGCCTCGGTCGAAGCCTCGGAAACGGCGCGTGGCGCTGTCGAGGTCAATCCCGGCGATGTGCTGGCATCGCTCAGAAACGAACTGCTCGGTCACACGCGCAGTGCTGCCACCGTTGTGATCGATCCCGGCCTCGACCAGCTGCAGGTCAGGATCAATGCGGATCTGCTGCGGCTTGCCGCCCGCAATCTGATGGAAAACGCACTGCATCATTCACCGGCTGGCGGCACGGTCCATTGCCGGCTTGTCCGGAATGACGGCACCGTAACGATCACTATCGATGACGATGGTCCTGGCATCCCGCCGGAAGAATTGCCCCACGTCACCGAGCGCTTCTTCCGCGGCCGGTTCAAGGCCGCAGTCGGCAGCGGCCTCGGCCTCAGCATCGCCGAGCTCGCGCTCGAACACGCCGGTGCGGGGTTGGCGTTGCAAAATCGAGCCGAGGGAGGACTGTCCGCAAGGATCGTGCTGCCCAATGACCTCATCGCATGACCTGAAGCGAAACCGGCCATCGGTACAGTGCAGGACCGACGCCCTCGCGCGGCGCAGCCGGCCGTGCTCAGATGCCTTTATGTCCACCCTCTTAACGTGTATCGAAGTGCTACGATCGCGGACGGATTTCGCCGGGTTCCGGCGCGGCACGGTTGTCTGTCGCCCGGCTGGCCACCCGGGCGAGACGGTGCGAAAACTCTGACCTTGGCTTTCGAATGACGGCATCTGCTCGCTACACGGAACTTCCCGAACTTGCCGACCATGCGAGCGGGTTCGAAGCCGTGTGGGTTTCGACCAGCGATCGCAACGGTCCGTACCGTGTTTTGCCTGATGGGCGTTGCGACATCATTCTCAGGTTTGATGCCAGACTGACGCCGATCACGGCAATCACGGTCGTGGTGACCGGGCCGACGACACGGTTTTATGACATCGCGCTGCAGCCAGGCATGGGATTTGTCGGCATTCGCATGCGCCCCGGTTTCTTCGAAAAAATTCTCGGTTTCGAGCCGAGCGGGTTGGCCGACGGCAACTTGACCGGAGGCGATGCGCTCGCAGCCCTGCCCGATTTCGAAACGCTTTGTGCGCCAGCCCTCGATCATGACGAATTGGCGGCACGTCTTGCCGCATTCGTCCGCCAGCGTAGTCTCTCCAGCCGCTTCGCTCCCGCCCCGATCAGCGCGAGCATAATCAGCGCCTTCCATGCGGCCGGAGGCCGTCTGCGCGTCGGCGAGGTGGCGGCCATGCATGGCATCAGCGAGCGCACCGTTCAACGCGTTCTCATCAAGGCGATCGGTCTCAAACCCAAGGCTTTCGCAAGCATCCTGCAGTTCCACCGCGCCTTGCGTCTCCTGCGTGACCACCGGCTGAGCCCGGCAGATGCGGCACTGGAGGCCGGCTATGCGGATCAGGCACACATGAACCGCGTCTTTCGCCGAATGGGCGGCTTCTCGCCGGCCCGTCTCCCCGACGTCACACTCGTGACGCTCGGCGAGTAATGTCCGAATTGTCCAAGATTGAACTCAGGAGAACACCTATCTGATCCCTGCCCCCCTTCCGTGGCGGTGCAGTCCATCGAGGGAACAGATATGACGCCAAGCTTTGGGTACTCGATTGTCTACGTCGCCGATGTGGTGGCGACCGTTTCCTTCTATGAGGCCGCGTTTGGTCTCAGGCGCAAGTTCGTCCACGACAGCAATCTTTATGCCGAGATGGAGACCGGTCAGACGACGCTCGCCTTTGCCGGCGAGGCGATGGCCGAGATGAACGGGTTCGCCATTCGTGCCAACCGCAGGACCGATCTGGCTGCCGGATTTGAGTTGGCACTGATCTTCGCTGATCCTCATGACGCCTATCGCAGGGCCGTCGCTGCGGGCGCGAGCCCGTTGAAGCCACCGGAAGAAAAGCCCTGGCGCCAGATCGTCGGATATGTCCGCGACATCAATGGCTGCCTGATCGAAATCGCCTCGGCCGTAACCGCCTGAGCCGTTTACTGGAACGCAGACGCTTCATGAGCCACGACGAATTGGAGAAACGATGCACCCCATGACCGCCTCCCCCTGCATCACGACGCAGCGGATCGACGAAACAAGAAACTTCTACACGAACCACCTCGGCGCGAAGGTTGTCTTTGACTGTGACTGGTACATCAGCCTTGAATTCGAGGGCGGGCAGTCCCTGCAGTTCATGGAGCCGCAGCAGGGGCAGGCTTTGTGCGATCCAGCCGGCCTGACCTACAATTTTCGCGTCGCCGATGTCGACACGGATTATGCCGAGATCACGGCATCGGGACTGCAACCGAGTGCTGCCATCGAGGATCATCCGTGGGGCGACCGCGGCTTTGCCATTCAGGATCCGAATGGCATCACCCTCTACATCTATTCCGACCGGGAACCGGCGCCGGAATTCAAATCATTCTACAAGGCGTGAGGCGGCCACGATGGAAAAGCGTATCGAAGCGTTTCTGGCCGATATCCGCGACCGTGGCGATAATCAGCTCGCGATCGTTTCAGCGCTGCGCGAGATCGTGCTGGCCTCCGGCCCTGATATTTCGGAAGAGATCAAATATGGCGGCCTGCTGTTTGCCGCTGGCCGGCCTTTCTGCGGCATCTTTCCCTATTCTGCGCATGTCACTCTGGAGTTCAGCGAAGGCGCCGCACTGCCGGACGCGCATGGTCTGCTGATGGGTAAAGGCAAGGGGCGCCGCCACATCAAGATGCAATCTCTGTCCGATATCGCGGAGAAGCATATCGCAGCCTATGTCCACTTGGCGTTAGCGGCCGCCAGTTGATCAAGATGGGGCACCGCTTCAGCGGATTGCGCCATTCGATGGCATGCTGACCTTCTCGACATAGTAGCGCGGAATACCGGTGCGCTCGCGATCGCGATAAAAGTCGATGCAGAATTCGACAAACGCCCGGAAGCGCTTCGAAACGTGCCGGCGACGCGAATAGATGAGGTTGATCGCCGTTTTCGGCGAAGACCACTCGGCCAGCACCGGCTGCAGCAATCCCGCCTGCCGCTCCGTCTCCACGAAGAATTCCGGCAGGTAGGCGATCCCCTCGCCGGCAACCGCGAAATATTTGATCGTCCAGTAGTCGTTGGTGGTGCAGGTCGCCGCCGGCAGCAGGTCGATCTCGGCAGCTCCCTCACGCGTCAGATACCAGGACTGCAGCCGCGTCGGCTGGCGAAAGACGAGGCCGCGGTGGCCGGCGAGTTCGTCGGGCGTCGAGGGCTGGCCGTGCCGGTCAATGTAATCGGCGCTGGCAAAGAGGCCATAGGACGAGACCGAAAGCCGCCGGCTGATGTAGTCGACATCAGACGGTTCCCCCCAGTGAAAGATGCCGTCGAGCGCCTGTTCGGTGACGTCGGAGAACGGCTGGCGCGAACTCAAGAAGACGACATCCAGATTGACCTGCGGGTATTGCTGCCGAAAGGCGTAGAGCAGTTCAGACGTGATCGTCGTGCCGAACTCTCCGGTCGAGCCGACACGCAATGTGCCCGCCACCTCCTGCCGCATCTCGGCCATCGCCGTTGCCGCATCCTCGCAATTCGACTGGATGAGACGGGCGTAGCGCAGGAACTCGGCTCCGGCGTCGGTCACATGCAGCTGATGGCCCTCGCGAACGAAAAGCTCGATGCCGAACTCGTCCTCCAGCTGGCGGATCTTGTGGCTGAGTGTGGACTTCGGCAGCCTGTGCAGGCGCGAAGCCGCTGAAATCGAACGGGAATCGGCAACTTTTACGAAGCAGTCGAGAAGCGAAAGGTCCATGTTTCGTCCAAAATCTTGGATGATATGTCCGAGAAATACGCCATTTCGGCCCATTGTACAAACGAAACCAAACTGGGACACTTTATCGACGCTAAGGGAGTGGTTTCAGTGAGCAATATCAGAGAATTCATCCGGGCAGCCTCGGGCACCGGCAACAAGGCCACTTTGGCGATCCGCGGCGGCCGCTTGGTCAACGTCGTTTCGGAAGAGATCTATCAGGCCGATGTCGCGATTTATGGCGAGCGGATCATCGCCGTCGGCGACATCTCCGACTATGTCGGACCGGATACGAAGATCATCAACGCCACCGGCAAATACCTGGCGCCCGGCATGATCGACGGCCATTTGCACGTCGAATGCTCAAAGATGTCCTTGACCAGCTTTGCCAAGGCAGTGGTTCCGCTCGGCACGACGTCGATCGTCACCGGCCTCGACCAGATCATCGTCGTCGGCGGGCCGGCCGCCGCACGCGAATTCCTCGACGAGGCCAAGGAGACGCCGCTCAAGGTGTTCTGGGGCGCACCGTGCAAGACGCCCTACACCATGCCACGCTCCACCGTCGGGCACTACTTCAGCCCGGCCGATCATCAGGCCACCCATCACTGGCCGGAATGCGTCGGTATCTGGGAAACCGTGCGCGAGTTCATCCAGGAGGAAGACCCCGACGTGCTGGCAGCACTGGAGCTTGCCGAAAAGAGCCGGCTGCCGGTGCTCGGCTGCTGCCCGATGACGCGCGGCGCGCGGCTCAACGGATACCAGCAGTCCGGCGTGCGCGCCGACCACGAAAGCTATTCGCCGGAGGAAATGCTGGAGAAGCTCAGGGCCGGCATGCATGTCGTCGTGCGCGAATCCTCGATCTCCCATTTCCTCTCCGACAATCTGCGCATCGTCACCGAAATGGGCGTCAAGGCCCTGCGCCGCATCAGCTTCTGCACCGACGACGTCGTTGCCAGCGACATCCTCAAGCGCGGGCACCTCGACAACATGGTGCGGATGGCGATCGCCATGGGCATCTCGCCGATGGCCGCCATCCAGATGGCGACGATCAACGGCGCCGACGCGCTTCGCATCGACGACAAGGTCGGCTCGATCTCGCCGGGTCGCGCCGCCGACATCCTGCTCGTCAACGACCTGCGCGAGTTCCGGATCGTTGCCGTCATCGCCAAGGGCGAGGAAGTCGCGCGCGATGGTCGCATGGCGATCGAACTCGTGCCGCCGCCGCGCAGCGCCGCGCTGCTCACCTCGATGAAGGTCGCACCGATCGAGCTCGACGATCTGAAAGTGCGTTATGATGGAGCTGGTGACAGTGCTTCAGCCATGGCGATCGCCGTCACGCCGGAGAAGATCTTCGTGCGCACACGCCGCGATGTCACCCTGCCGGTGAAAGACGGCTGCGTGCTCGCCGACCTGGCCCAGGACATCCAATACGTCACCGTGGTCGAGCGCTACGGCAAGACGAAAAACCGCCCGGTTGCCTTCACCTCTGGCTTTGGATTGCGCGAAGGCGCCATCGCCAGCTCGACCGCGCCCGACGACAACAACATCATCTGCATCGGCGCCAACCCTGAAGACATGCAGGTCGCCATCAACCACCTCATCGCCAACGATGGCGGCCAGGTGGTGGTCAGGGACGGGAAGGTCGTCTCCTTCCTGCATCTTCCGATCGGCGGCATCGTCTCTGACATCGAACCATCGGAAATGGCGGCGCTGGAGGAGGAACTGGACGACGCGGCACGGGCGCTCGGCTGCACGCTGCCATGGCCGTTCATGTACATGTTCGTGCTTCAAATCACGGCGATCCCGGAATATGCCATCACCGATCTCGGGGTCGTCGATTGCGTTCGGTTGAAAGTCATCTCGCCGCTTCATGGGAACGGTGGCGACGAAGAGCGCGCCGCAGCAGCGGAATAAAGCCTTGGAAGGGGTCGGCATCGCCGGCCCCTTCCTCACTTCAAAAAAAGGGGAACAAAATGAACTACCAACCCAAGGCCGTGGAGCCGGCCTCCGGCACAGCGCAAGCCTCCTGGCTCGCCAGCCTGCTCGATCGCTATTTCCAGATTTCGAAATTCGGTTCGACCATCCGCACCGAAATCCTTGCCGGGCTGACGACCTTTCTTGCCGCCTCCTACGTGATCGTCGTCAATCCTTCGATCCTGTCCCATGCCGGCATTCCGTTTTCGGCAGGCGTCACGGCGACCGTGCTCGTCAGTTTCATCGGCAGCTGCGCCATGGGGCTCTATGCGCGAAGCCCGATCCTCGTCGCGCCGGGCATGGGCATCAATGCGCTCTTTGCCTACACGATGGTGGTCGGTGCCAAGGTACCGCTCGAAATCGCCCTCGGCTGCGTCTTCTGGGCCGGCGTGCTCTTCACTGTCATGGCCTTCTTCAACCTGCGCCAGACGATCATCGAGGCGATCCCGGTCGATCTGCGCTACGGCATCGCCTGCGGCATCGGCCTGTTCATCGCGCTGATCGGCTTCGAAAACGCCAAGTTCATCGTCGCCAATCCGGACACGATCGTCGGGTTGACGACGTTCAACCCTGTTACCCTTACCTTCATTGCCGGCTTCATCCTGACCGTTGGCCTGGTGGTTCGCAGGGTTCCCGGTGCGATGATGGCGGGCATGATCCTCACCACCATCCTGTCGATCCCGATCGGCCGCTGGTGGGGCGATGGCAGCGCCTTCTGGCCGGACACGCCTGATGTCCATACGCTCGTCAATTGGAGCGGCTTTTCCGCCGCACCCGACTTCAGCTTCGTCGGCCAGATCGATCTCGTCGGTGCCCTGAGCCTGATCTACGTGCCGTTCATCTTCGTCTTCCTGTTCACCAACTTCATCGAGGCGCTCTCGACCTTCCTCGGCCTTGCCGAAGCCGCCGACCTCAAGGACGAGCAGGGATTGCCGCGCAACATCAAGCAGTCGATGCATGTCGATGCCGTCGCTGCGCTGATCTCGGCCCCGCTCGGAACCAGCCCCGCCACCGTCTATCTGGAATCGGGTGCCGGCATTGCCCAGGGTGGTCGAACCGGGCTTGTCGCCCTTGTGGCCGGCCTGCTGTTCGTGCCGTTCCTGTTCCTGTCGCCGCTCCTGTCGCTGGTGCCGGCCGTGGCAACCGCGCCGGTGCTGATCCTTACCGGCCTCTTCATGTCCGAGCCGATGAGCAAGATCCGCTGGACCGACCTCGACGAGGCGATCCCCGCCTTCCTCGCCATCGTGCTGATCCCGCTGACATTCTCGATCACGCTCGGCCTGTCGCTTGCCATCATCGCCTATGTGCTGATCAAGCTGGTCTGCGGACGGGCGGGTGATGTAAAGCCGGTCATGTGGTTCGTCGCTTTGCTCGCGGCAGCGCTCGTCGCTCAGACCCAGTAACGTCTCCCGGCGCCCCTTTTCTCCGGACGGGAAAAAGGGCGCCGGCATCGTCTCCATTCGAAGGAACCTGTCATGCTTCAATCCTGGTCGAGGACCGCACCCGAGCTCGTCGACGTCGCCATGGGCCGCACACCGGCGGACCTCGTGATCCGCAACGGCAAGTGGGTCAACGTCTATTCCGGCGAGATCATCCCGCACACCGACATCGCCGTCAAAGCCGGGCGCTTCGCCTATGTCGGCGCCGACGCCAGCCATGCGATCGGCGAAGGCACCAGGGTTGTCGATGCTGGCGGCCGCTATCTCGTGCCGGGGCTCTGCGACGCGCATATGCATGTGGAAAGCGGCCTCGTCACCGTCACCGAATTTGCCCGCGCCGTCATCCCGCACGGCACGACGACGATGTTCATCGACCCGCACGAAATCGCCAACGTACTCGGCCTTGCCGGCGTCAAGTTGATGAACGACGAGGCGCAGAGCCTGCCGATCAACGTCTATGTGCAGGTGCCGAGCTGCGTGCCGAGCGCGCCCGGACTAGAAACCGCCGGCGCCGAGCTTTCGGCCAAGGACGTGGCCGAAGCCTTGAGCTGGCCGAATATCATCGGGCTTGGCGAGATGATGAATTTCCCGGGTGTCGCCTTCAACGATGCGAAGATGGTCGCCGAGATCGCGGCAACGCAGGACGCTGGGCTCACCGTCGGCGGGCACTATGCCTCGCCGCATCTCGGCCGCGAGTTTCACGCCTATGCGGCCGGCGGCCCGGCCGACGACCATGAGGGTACGACGGTCGAGGACGCGATCGCCCGCGTCCGGCAGGGCATGCGCGCCATGCTCCGGCTCGGCTCCGCCTGGTTCGACGTCGCCGCCCAGGTCAAGGCGATCACCGAGGCAGGCGTCGATCCGCGCAATTTCCTGCTCTGCACCGACGACAGCCACTCCGGCACGCTTGTGCATGACGGCCATATGAACCGGGTGGTTCGCCACGCCATTGCCCAAGGGCTGAAGCCGATCACCGCCATCCAGATGGCCACGCTCAACACCGCGCAACACTTCGGCGTCGAGCGCGAACTCGGCTCGATCGCGCCGGGAAGGCGCGCCGACCTGATCATCACCTCGGATCTTGCCGCCCTGCCGATCGAGATGGTGTTTGCGCGCGGCGAACTGCTGGCGGAATCCGGCGCCCTGGTGCGCGATATCCCGCCCTTCGTTTATCCGGAAAGCGCCCGCAACACCGTGCATCTCGGCAAGACCCTCCAGGCCGGCGATTTCGACATCGGCCTCAACTCCACCGAAAATCGCGCGCGCGTCCGGGTGATCGGCGTCGTCGAGAACCAGGCGCCGACACGGGCGCTTGAAGCCGAGCTTTCCGCCGCAGGCGGCATCATCGAGATGGACCGCGCCCAGGACGTCTGCCAGATCGCACTGGTGGAACGCCATCGTGGCACCGGCGAAGTCGTCAACGCGTTTGTATCCGGTTTCGGCTACGACAGCGATTGCGCCGTTGCCAGCACCGTTGCCCATGACAGCCACCACATGATCGTCGTCGGCACCAACAAGGCCGACATGGCGCAGGCTGCCAACCGGCTACACGACGTCGGCGGTGGCATCGTCGTGATCAAGGACGGCAAGGAGCTTGCCCTGGTGGAACTGCCGGTGGCGGGGCTGATGTCAGACCAGCGCGCCGAGATCGTCGCCGACAAGGCCGCGGCACTCGTCGAGGCGATGCGCACCTGCGGCTGCCGACTGAACAACGCCTACATGCAGCACTCGCTGCTGGCGCTCGTCGTCATTCCCGAACTGCGCATCTCCGACAAGGGGCTGATCGATGTGCGAACCTTCGAGAAGGTCGACGTCGTCATTTCGTAGCCATCCCAGCCAAAACACTCGACCACCCGGACGGGCGGTCGAGATTAGAGGTTGAAACATGCTGCCGGCGGGTTCTCGGCAAGCCTAGCCGTCCAGGATGATACCGATCGCCCGGTCGAGGACCTCATGCAGACCGCTGGCGTAGAATGACATGCGGTAGCCCGAACCGACATTGCTGGTCATCGCCATCGTCAGGCCCGAAATCGGCTCGTGCTGCATGACGGTGACATAGCCGGGAATACTGCCCTGGTGGCCATAGACGAGCCGACCGGCATAGCTGCTCTGGAACAGGCCAGCGCCCGTTTCGCGCATCCGCGTGCCGGGAAAGCTGACGGCGACGCGGCCTTCGCTCATCTCCCTGAACATACCGTCCGCCAAAAGCCTGCCGCCGAACAGTGCCCGCATGAAGGCGACCATGTCACTGGGCGTCGAGACCATGTCGCCACAGGCATAGGCGGCGGTGAAAGGAAACGAATCCGAGGAATCCTGAAGCGCGTCGGAATAGGGCAGCACGCCGTCCATGCGCCACATCTCGGCGCCGGCAGCGATGCCCGCCCCGGCATCGGCCGCCGGTGGCGGCCGATGGTAATAGCCGCGCACCATGTGCTCTTCCGGGAAGCTTTCGGTCGCGGGCGACCAGGTGTTTTCGAGGCCGAGCGGTTCGAGCACTTCGCGGCGGACATAGGCACCAAGCGACTGGCCGGTCAGTTGTTCGATCAGCATACCGGCCAGCACATAGCCGGTGTTGTTGTAAACGGCAGGACCGCCGGGCACCGTCTGTCCGCCGACCTGAAAGGCGAGATCCACGAGTTCCGCCGGCGTCCAGATACGATCCGGCGTCATCGGAATGTCGTACTCGAACTCCGGCAGTCCGCCGCGGTGGTTGATGAGCTGACGCACGGAAATTGCGGTTGCTCCGGGCAGATCAGGAAACCAGCGCGAGATCGGCGCGCCAAGATCCACGGCACCGCTTTCGGCGAGCTTCAGCAAAGCTGCGACGGTGAACGTCTTGGTACAACTGCCGATCTTGAACAGCTGCGTCGGCGAAACCGGCAAACCCCGCGCCCGATCGGAGAGCCCCGACGTCACGGCGACGGTTTCGCCATCTCGCTGCGAAAAAGCAAGGGAAACGCCGACGGCGCCATCGTCGATGTAACCGCCAAGCAGCCGGTTGATATCGTCAACCCTATTGCCATCGTGACCTGTCACCCCATCCATCCTGATCACTCCGTGATATCAACGCTGGCGAAATTCTGGCGGCCAAATGCGTCGAGCACATAGTTCGTGACGCTCTTGCGCACCGGGATCGACACGACAGAATGGGCGATAGGCGCAACCGGAACTTCGGCCTTGAGGATCGCCTGCGCCTTTCCATAAAGCGCGGCGCGCTCCTTGGGGTCGGCGGCAACACGTGCATCCTGAAGCAGCTTCTCGAAATCGGCGTTGCACCAGCGCGCCCGGTTGGAGCCGCCCTGCACACCGTCGCAGCTCAGCAGATAGCTGAGCATATTGTCAGGGTCGCCGTTGTCGCTGCTGCCGCCGAGCAGGAATACGTCATGCTCGCCCTTGGCGGTGCGGCTCAGATACTCTGCCCATTCGAAGCTGACGATCTCGGATTTGACGCCGATGGCGTTCCAGTCGGCCTGGATCATCTCCGCCATGCGGCGGGCATTCGGATTGTATGGGCGCGACACCGGCATCGCCCAGAGCGCGACCGAAATGTCACCCTCGTGGCCCGCCTCCTTCAGCAGCGCCTTGGCGCCCTCCGGATCGTAATCGATACCCGCGTCTTTGGCGGCACCGAGCTGGGCCGGCGGCACGACGCTGCCAGCCACGCTGCCGGCACCCTGATACACCGCTTCCACGATCGCCTGCCGGTTGACTGCCTTGGCAAGCGCCAGCCGGATACGCGCATCGCCAAGCGGCTTGTGCTCGACGTTGAAGCCGAGAACGCCGATGTTCTGGCCCTCGAGATTGTAGACCGTCACTTCGGGATCGTTGCGGAGTTCGGCGACGGTGCCCGGAGGTGGCGGTGCTGCGACCTGGCATTCGTTCGCCTTGAGGCGAGCCACGCGCACGGTCGGCTCGGGCGTGATCGCGAAGACCAGGGTGTCGATCTTCGGCGCGCCGTTCCAGTAGTCCTTGTTAGCCGAGTAGCGGATCTGGCTATCCTGCGCATAGGCTTCGAGCACGAACGGCCCGGTGCCGACAGGCGCCTGGTCGATCAGTTCCGGCGTGCCGGCCGCCACCATCTTCTCGGTCTGCTCCAGAGACAGAACCGAGAGATAGTCGAGCGCAATGCTCGGCAGGAACGTGACGTTTGCCGATGTCAGCGTGAAGCGCACCGTATGGTCGTCCAGCTTCTCGATCTTCTCGATCAGCGGCCCGAGCCCAAGCGCGCTGAAATATTCGTAGGAGGCGTTCGACAGCTTGTGGTACGGGTTGTCTGCATTGCGCTGGCGGTCGAAGGTGTAGAGCACGTCGTCGGCATTGAACTCGCGCGTCGGCGTGAACTGCGCATTGGCATGAAACTTGACGCCGTGTCGCAGATGGAAGGTGTAGACCTTGCCGTCCTCGGACACGTCCCAGCTTTCGGCGAGCGCCGGTCCCACTTCCGTCGTGCCCGGTTTGAATTCCACCAGCCGGTTGAAGATCGGCTTGGCAGCCGCATCCATGGTGGAATCGGCCGTTCCGATCATCGGATTGAACGTCTCAGGGCTCGCCTCCGAGCAGTAGACCAGCGTCTTGGCATAGGCCTGCCCGCCAAGCAGAATTGTCGACGCGACGAGCGCGGTGCGCAGGATCAGACGGGTTGATTTCATAGCAAACGCTCCTGATTGCCTTGGTGTTGACGTCGCCGCGCGGTTCTCCTTACCGCATCGACGACGTTTCGATCTTGATGGTCTGCCCGTTCATTGAGCGACCGGGGAAAGTGATGGCGTGCGGGCCTTCTCTATGAACCGCTCGGGCGTAAGCGCACCGAAATCGACACCGAGGGAGGCGACATCCTCCGGCATCGCGGCACCGCGCAGCAGCGCCGAGGCGATCCGCGCCACGGTTAGCGACACCTGGAAACCATAGCCGCCCTGGCCGCCGAGCCAGAAGAAGCCCGGCAGACGCGGATCGAAGCCGACGACGGGCGTGCGATCGGGCGAGAAGGTGCGCAAGCCGGCCCAGGGTCGCTGCGGACGGCCGATGCGAAGCGCCGTCGCCTGCTCGATCCGGTCGACGGCGATGGCAACGTCGATATCCTCAGGATATGCGTCGCAAGGTGGCGAGTCCGTTTCGTCCGCCAGCGAGCCGATCAGTTTTCCCGCATCCGGCTTGAAATAGAAGCGCTCGTGCAAATCGACAGCCAGCGGCCACTGACGCGCGTCGAGCCCCACGGGCGGATCGAACATGAACGCAGTGCGTCGCTTGGGCGCGAAGCCGAGCCCCGCCAGCCCTGCCCGCTCGGCGATCACATCGACCCAGGCGCCCGCCGCGTTGACGACCATATCGGCCACGTGGGAGCCCGACGAAGTCACCACTTGAAAACCGCCGGAAATACCGGCGATCTCCAGCACTTCCTCGCCCGAAATGATAGTCCCGCCAAGCACCTTCAGCGCGGCGGCCGAGGCTTGCACCATCTTGCCGGTGTCGATATCGAGAGCGCCGGGCTCGTAGACCCCGCCGCAGGTGGTATCAGTGCGGATGACGGGGATAAAGCCATTGACTTCGTCTGCCGAAATCCTCCGGACGCTGGGCACGAGCGCCTGATACTTCTGCGCCAGCTCATCGACCATCGCATCGTCATCGCGCCCACCGAAATGCAAGGCGCCGCGCACATGCTCGGCAAAGCCGCCGTCGACAATGGCCGGGCGGCTGGCAACGGAAAGCGCCCGGACCACCGTGTTGCCGTAGGTTTCGGCAAACAGCGCCGCCGAGCGGCCGCTCGCATGATAGCCGAGATGCGCTTCGCGCTCGATGAGCGTGACCGAAGCCCATTTTTGGATGGCAGCCGCCGCCGAAAGGCCGGCGATACCGCCGCCAATGACAATCACTTTGGGAGAAGAAGATCCTGAGTGCATAGCCATTGGTAAAATCATTTTCCTATACGGTCAATATTTAGTGTATCGGAAAATTCTTGACGCTTGTTGCGAGGCGACCGGAGTTTAACTAGCTAGTGAAAGGTCGCTTGCGGGAGAAAACCATGTCGGAACAGCCAAACCTCGGCGATTGCCTTCGAAACCTGAGGAAACATCACGGCTGGACACTTCAGGATGTCAACCACCTCACCGGCGTCGCCGTCTCCACACTATCCAAGGTCGAGAACGACCAGATGTCGCTGACCTACGACAAGCTGCTGCAGATCTGCGCCGGCCTCGGCGTGCATGTCACCGAACTGCTCAGCGGCGACAGCAAGCAGCCGGCCGCCCGCACGCGCCGCTCGGTAACCTCGGCAACCACGACGCTGCGGCAACTGACGCGCAACTACGATTATCACTATCTCGCCACCGATCTGGTGCGAAAGCGCATGGTGCCTATCCTCGCCCATGCCCGGGCGCACACTTTGGAGGAGTTCGGCCCGCTGACACGGCACGCCGGCGAAGAGTTCCTGATCGTGCTCAAAGGCGAGATCGAACTGCATACGGATCAATATGCCCCGGTGCGGCTGAAGGCCGGTGAGAGCGTTTATATCGATTCGACCATGGGCCACGCCTATCTCTCGGTCGGTGAAGGCGAGGCGGAAATGCTGTGTGTCTGCTCCGGCGACGAGCCGGACATGGAAAAGACCCTGCTCAGCATTACCGATGGCCAGACCACCGATCGCTAGCCGATTGATAGCGACATCGGAGCCGCCGTCGGGTTCTCACACATTTGCCGGCGTGCAGGATCGTCAGGAGACGCACCGGCATCGCCGTCTACCTCCTCACGCCCGATCGCGGACCGTCGGGTCTGCGTCTGTCGAGTGGCAGGCCTTGACCATGACCGGTCCCTAAACGCGGCATGGTGCGGACCGCCCTGTTTGCCGCTTTCGCGCGACCGCCTGCCGCCGCCACTTGCGCAATTCGATCCGACCGCCTTTGGACCTGTCGATGCGCTGGGCTATCACCGCGCCGGATATCCGATCTTCGGCCAGTGACGGAAGCCAAAGCTTGGCGCGACCTCACCCGTCGCGCAGTCTGTCCGCGACGGCGCGCGATCAAGCGGGAACGTACGTCAACCTCACCACGTCCTCGCCAACGCGATCGGTGGCAACATGGCGGAGTGGCGGCCGCGGCCCGGCGAAGAATGGCTTGCCGTGACCAAGCACGACGGGATGGAAGTACAGCCGATACTCATCGATAAGGCCGAGATCGGTCAGGCTTCGTGCCAGCTCTGGCCCGGAAACCGCAATCTCCCCGGCGAGCCGTGCCTTCAGCTCACGGATCACCGCCCCGACATCCCCCACGACAAGCGTGGCGTTGGGACCGACCGACTTCAAGGTGCGCGACACGACCCACTTCGGTTGGCGCCGCCACACCGTCGCAAATTCGCGCAGCTCCGCGCTCCACTCCGGGCGATCTTCGTCCCAATAACGCATGGTATCGTACATGCGGCGGCCATACACACTGCCCGTCAGCCCGCCCACATGTTCTATCCAGTGACGAAAGAGCGCCGGGCCTGTCTGCATTTCCGTGTGATCGACGAAACCATCCAGAGACTGGTTCATTCCAAAGACGAGCTTCGCCATACTGCAAAATCTCCAACGCCGGGTGTCCAGAATAGCTTGAGGCGGCATTCCGCAAAAGTGAGATTGAGCATCAGCCAAGCGCCGCCCTGGTCGGAGTGACGGATAAGCACGGGCCGCCCCTCCTGCCACATCGGACTTTCTGCTTTCGGGCCGGGTCCTAACGCGTTTCCACGACCGGACCGGAGGTTTCTCGACGGGTGCCACTTGTCAGTTTCTACCCGCCGGCATTTTGGCCCTTCCGGCGTGAGCCGCAACTGGCGCCTTGCGCCGTTCGGCAGAGCGTCTTCACGAAAAATGGCGCGCTCCAGGACGTGCGGCCAGTGCCCGACACTCTCCCGCACCGGCAACGCCGATCGTGCTGACCCCTGGCACGACCGGTTGACAGCATCAACATCCAAGCGTACTCATCAAATCATCTGATGACTTAATGAGTTTATCATGCGACCCGTCAACCGAACCAATCTTGCCGAGAGTGCGGCCGAAAGCCTGCGCGCCGAAATCGTCGGCGGCCGTTGGGGCATCGGCGACCGCATCCCCAACGAAGCCGCTCTGACCGAGCTGCTGTCCGTCAGCCGCGGCACAGTGCGTGAGGCTGTGCGCGTACTGGTCTCGCAAGGCCTGCTCGACACCCGCCAAGGCTCTGGCACCTACGTGCGCTCGACGGTCGATCCGGCAGGCGCGCTCGACCGTGTCAAACGCGCCGGACTGCGCGACCAGTGGGAGGCACGCGCTGCCCTCGATGTCGAAGCTGCAAGGCTTGCCGCTATCCGCCATACGCCTGCCGACCTCGAACGCATGACCCGGCTGCTCAAGGCACGCGGCACGATTGCCGATGGCGGCCATGAGGCCTTCGGCCAGCGCGACATCGCCTTTCACAAATCGATCGTCGAGGCCTCCGGCAACCGCGCCATCGTCGGCCTCTACGATTTTTTCACCTCATCGATCCTCGAAACCATTCATTCGACGCTACAAGGCGACGTCCCGGAACCGGATGAAGAGGCCCATGCAGCAATCGTCGCGGCCATCGCCACCGGCAATCCCGACCGTGCCGCAGCCTCGGTCCGAGCCTTCATGGCACCGGTGTTGCGCGAACTCGACAGGCTGCTTTCCCAATGAACCAGACTTTCCGTGATCCCAATTCCTCGGCGCATCAGATCGCAGCCATCAACGGCCTCGAAGACCAGCTCATCGACGCCGAAGCCGACAGCGTGCCCGAACCGCAGCCGCCGGTTTTACCGCAGGGTCCGGCGCGCTTCGTGCTCGGCGCCAGCCTCGTCCTGATCGCCTTCAACCTGCGCCCGCTGTTTTCCAGCCTCTCGGTGCTGCTGCCTGAGGTAATGCGCGACACCGGCCTGTCGACATCAGGCGCCAGCCTGCTGACGACGCTGCCGGTGCTCTGCCTCGGGCTGTTTGCGCCGCTCGCCCCGAAGCTCGCCCAGCGCTTTGGCGCCGAACGCACCTTGCTCGGCGCCTTGGCACTGCTGGCTCTCGGCACAGTGCTGCGCGGATTCGGATCCGTGCCGGTGCTCTTCCTTTCGACATTCGCCGCCGGGGGCGCGATTGCCATCGGCAACGTTCTGCTTCCCGGCCTCGTCAAGCGCGACTTTGCCGACAAGGCGGCGATCATGACCGGGCTCTATACCATGGCGCTCTGCGCCGGGGCCGCCGGCGCGGCGGGCCTCACCCTGCCGCTCGAACACGGCGTCACCGGCTCCTGGGCCGGCGCGCTCGCCATCTGGGCGCTCCCGGCCTTCATCGTCTTGTTGATCTGGGCGCCTCAGGCGCTGGGTAGCAAGGCGCAGGTCCGGCACACCGGTTTCCGCGTCGTCGGCCTCTTGCGCGACCGCCTCGCATGGCAGGTCACGCTGTTCATGGGCCTGCAGTCGGCGCTCGCCTACTGCATCTTCGGCTGGCTCGCCCCGATCCTCCGTGAGCGCGGCTTCGACCCGGCGACGGCAGGTGCCATCGTTTCGGTCTCGATCATGACCCAGGTCGTCACCTGCCTGCTGGTTCCGTCCTTTGCCATCAGGCGCCGTGACCAGCGCGGCATCAACGTCGCGCTCGTGCTTGCGGCGGTCATCGCGCTCCTCGGCATTCTCTTCGCGCCGCCGTCGACCGTGATCTTCTGGGCCATTCTGCAAGGCTTCGGACAGGGCGGTCTGATTGCCGTCGCAATGACGCTGATCGTGCTGCGATCGCCCGATTCCCACGTCGCCGCCCATCTCTCGGGCATGGCGCAAGGGGTCGGCTACGTGCTGGCCGCGATCGGCCCACTGCTTGTCGGGCTCATTCGCGACTGGACGGGAAGTTTCGACGCCGCCGCCATCCTGTTCGTGGCACTCGGCCTCGGTGCCGCGATCATGGGCTTTGGCGCTGGCCGGGCATTGCATGTCGGCGCACGGACGATCAAGATCGACGGCTGAACGTTATCGTTCAGCCGTCGTTTCTGAAGTCTGTTCAGGAAGCCCGTTCCATTTCCGGCAGAGCTTCGAACAGGTCGGCGACGAGGCCGTAGTCGGCAACCTGGAAAATCGGTGCCTCCTCGTCCTTGTTGATGGCGACGATGACCTTACTGTCCTTCATGCCGGCCAGATGCTGGATCGCACCGGAGATGCCGCAGGCGATGTAGAGATCGGGGGCGACCACCTTGCCGGTCTGACCGACCTGCCAGTCGTTCGGGGCATAGCCGGCGTCGACGGCGGCGCGCGATGCACCGACGGCAGCACCGAGCTTGTCGGCAACCGGCAGGATCACTTCCTTGAACTTTTCCGCCGAGCCGAGTGCACGCCCGCCCGAGATGATGATCTTGGCCGACGTCAGTTCCGGACGATCCGACGACGACAGCGCATCGGCAACGAAGCTCGAAAGACCGGGGTTGGCTGCAGCCGCGATCGTCTCGACCGAGGCAGAGCCGCCTTCGGAGGCCGAGGCGAACGAGGCGGTGCGCACGGTGATGACCCTCTTAGCCTCTGCCGTCTGCACCGTCTGGATGGCGTTGCCGGCATAGATCGGCCGTTTGAAGGTGTCGGAAGAGACAACTTCGGTGATTTCCGAGACCTGGGCGACATCGAGAAGCGCGGCCACCCGCGGGAGCACGTTCTTGCCGACGGAAGTGGCGGCGGCAAGGATGGTGTCGTAGTTGCCGGCCAGCGAGACGATCAACGCTGCCAGCGGTTCGGCCAAGTTGTTGGCAAGCGAGGCATCCTCGGCCACCAGCACCTTGGATACGCCCGAAAGCTTGGCCGCCTGGTCGGCGGCCGCCTTGGCACCGGCACCGGCGACCAGCACATGCACGTCGCCGCCGATTTTCTGGGCCGCTGTCAGCGTCTTTGCGGTCTGGTCGGAAAGGTGGCTGCCGTCGTGATCAGCCAGAAGCAGAATAGCCATGATCTTGTCCTCTAGAAATATGGTTCGTTCCCGAAATCCGTCAGGGCCTGCTGAAAACGGGGAGGCGTGAGAACCGGCGCGCAGAGTACTCTAGTACGTGAGCACCGGAAGCGCAGCGACACGCCGTTTGCAGGCGGACCTCACGGATTTCCGAGCACGCCGGCTTCGGTTTTGAGCTTTTCGACCAGCTCGGCCACCGACTTGACCTTGATGCCGGCCTTGCGGCCTTCCGGCTCCTCGGTCTTCAACACCTTCAGCCGCGCCGTGGTGTCGACACCGAAATCGGCGGGCGTCTTCTTGTCGAGCGGCTTCTTCTTCGCCTTCATGATGTTGGGAAGCGAGGCATAACGCGGCTCGTTGAGGCGCAGGTCGGTGGTGACCACTGCCGGCAGCTTGATGTCGATCGTCTGAAGACCACCGTCGACTTCACGGGTTACCGTTGCCTTGCCATCGCCGATCTCGACCTTGGAGGCGAAGGTGCCCTGGGCCCAGCCGAGCAATGCCGACAGCATCTGGCCGGTCTGGTTCGAGTCGTCATCGATCGCCTGCTTGCCGACGATGATCAGGCCGGGTTGTTCGACTTCCGCCACACCCTTGACGATCTTGGCCACAGTGAGTGGCTCGACCTGGTCGTCGGTCTCGACCAGGATCGCCCGGTCGGCGCCCATGGCGAGTGCTGTGCGCAACGTCTCTTCGGCCTTGGCCGGACCCACCGATACGACCACGACCTCGTCGGCCTTGCCGGCTTCCTTCAGCCGCAGCGCCTCTTCCACCGAGATCTCGTCGAACGGGTTCATCGACATCTTCACATTCGCCAGCTCGACGCCCGAGCCGTCCGCCTTCACCCGGATCTTGACGTTGTAGTCAACCACCCGCTTAACCGTCACAAGTATTTTCATGGCCAACCCTTTCCGGAAATTCTCGTTGTCTGCTGATGGCCGTTACATGCGGCCGCGCTTGGCTTCGGGATCGTAGGGCGATTCCGCGATGACGCGGGCCTTGCGCCGCACGCCGAGGATCGGGACCTCGAGTTCCGTGCCCGGAACGCCAAGCTCGACCGGCAGCAATGCGAAGGCGACGTCGTGGCCGAGCGTATAGGCGTAGCCACCCGAGGTGATGCGCCCGACAAGCTTGCCCTGATGATAGACGCCTTCGTAGATCAGCGAACTTGCGCCATCGGTGTCGATCGCGATGGTGAAGGAGCGACGGGCGATGCCCTCTTCCTTCGCCTTTACCAGCGCATCGCGACCGATGAAGCAGCCCTTGTCGAGGCGCACGAAGCGATCGAGGCTGCTTTCCCAGGCGCTGAGTTCCGGGTTCATGTCGCGGTACATCGCCCTGTAGGATTTCTCGAGGCGCAGCGATTCCAGCGCCTGCAGCCCGATCAGCCGGAGGCCATGTGCCTCACCGGCGGCAAGCAGCGCATCGAGCAGGTGCCGCTGGTAGCAGAGCGGATGATAAAGCTCCCAGCCAAGCTCGCCTTCGTAGTTGACCCGCAGCAGCCGGACGTCGCTTGCGAGCCCCACCGTGCCCGACTGCACGCCGAACCAGGGGAAAGCCTCGTTGGAGAGATCGATTTCCGTCAGGGATTGCAGCACCTCGCGCGCCTTCGGCCCGACGATGGTGAAGCAGCCGCGATCATTGGTGACGTTGCGAAGCTGGACGCTGCCATCCCCAGGCAGCAGCTTCGACAGATCATCGAAATTCCAGCGCTCGGCCCGCGGCGTCGAGATCAGATAGAACAATCCGTCATCGAGACGGGCGACCACATATTCCGCCTGCACCCCGCCCGTCTTCGTCAGGTGATGGCTGAGGTTGACGCGCCCTGTTTTCGGCAGGCGGTTGGCAAGGATGCCATCGAGCCAGGCTTCGGCGCCCGCACCGCTCACTTCGAACTTGGTCATCGGCGTCATTTCGACGAGACCGACGGCATTTCTGACCGCGTGGACTTCCTCGCCGACATATTTGCCCTTCTCGGTCCAGCGCCAGCTGTACTGGTCCTTGGCCTCCACACCTTCTGGCGCGAACCAGTTGGGCATTTCCCAACCGTTGAGAACACTCCAGACAGCGCCCTTTTGCGTCAGGCGGTCATAGGAGGGAGCCGTCTTCTGCGGGCGGGCAGCGGGCATATCCTGGCCGGGATAGTGCTGTTCGGCATGGGTGCCCCAGGCCTCGCGCACCTTTTCGCGTGTCCAGTTCTTGTTGGCGTAATCGCCGAAGCGGCGCGGGTCTAGCTCGGAGGTGTCGAGGCTGTTGCCGCCTTCGACGATGCGCTCGGAGAGGTAATAGCCGATCGCCCCGCCCCAGAGGATGCCGCCTGGCACGCCTTCGGCGATCCAGACATTGTCGAGACCCCAGGCCGGCCCCACCAGCGGCAGTTCGTCGGCGGTCATCTGGAAGGGACCACGGACATTGGCCTTGATGCCGACGCGGCCGAGCGCCGGCACGAGATCCATCGCCCGCTCCCAGTTCCAGGAAACGGAATCGAAATCCTCCTCAAGCAGGTCGGCGCCGAACCATTCCGGCACGCCGTTTTCGGCAAAGAGCTTCAGATGCTCGGTCTTCTCATAGGGACCGAACATCAGGCCGTCGCCTTCTTCGCGAAGATAGCCCTCGAACCCCTCGTCACGCAGGATCGGCATTTCGGGCAGGCCCTGGCGCTTGCGCTCGATCACCTCGGGAACGGCATCGGTGATCCAGTATTGGTGGACGATCGGGATCGCCGGGATTTCGAGGCCGAGCATCGCGCCAGTCTGTCGGGCATAGTTTCCGGTCGCCGAAATGATGTGCTCGCAGATGATCTCGCCCTGATTGGTCTTGATCTTCCACTCGCCGCTCGGCATGCGCTCGAAACCGCGCACTTCCGTGTTGAGATAGATCTTCGCGCCGCGATCCCGGGCACCCTTGGCCATCGCCTGGGTGACGTCGGCCGGCGCGATGTGCCCGTCGTCAGGATGGTAGAGCGCGCCCAGCATCTCTTTGTTCTCAAGCAGCGGCCAGAGGTCGCGGGCTTCGGCCGGCGAAACCAGTTCGGCCCGAATGCCCTGTACCTCGGCAACACTCATGTAGCTCTTGTACTCGTCGAAGCGGTCGCGGGTGTTGGCGATGCGCAGCTGGCCGCATTTGTGCCAGCCGACGTGCTGCCCGGTTTCGGCTTCGAGACCCTCGTAGATCTCGATGGTCTTGGCGATCATCCGGCCGATATTGATCGAGCGGGCATAGGACGGGATGAGGCCGGCGGCGTGCCAGGTCGAGCCGGCGGTCAGCTGCGTGCGCTCCAAGAGCGCAACATCTGTCCAGCCGCGCTTCGTCAGACCGTAGAGAATGGCTGCACCGACGCAACCGCCGCCGATGACTACGGCCCGAGCATGAGTTTGCATGAAGAGGTTCCCTTATGTGGAATTTTCAGCAACTTACAAACGGCCGCCGCGCTTGTAATCTTGCTAAAAACTATCCGGGGGCATAACCTCAGTTTATGCATAGACTTCGCTCGCTCGTCCCCTCCGCCAACTATCTCTTCGTTTTCGAGGCCGCCGCCCGGCGGCAGAGCTTTACCGGCGCGGCAGAGGAGCTGAATGTCAGCCAGCCGGCCGTCAGCAAGACGATCCGGCTTTTGGAGGAGGCAACCGGGCTCAAACTCTTCCGTCGCGAACACGCCCGGCTGGAGCTGACCGCCGAGGGCAAGCGGCTCTACAAGGAAACCCAGGAAGCCTTCGATCACCTGCACATGGTGATCTCGTCGCTGAGGCAAAAACACTCGCGCGACATCGTGCGCGTCTCGTTCTCCGCATCTTTCGTGCAACTGTGGCTGCTGCCGCGGCTGAAAGCTTTCAAGGCCCAGCATCCCGACATAGCCTTGCGCATCGCCGAAAGCAGCCGCGACGATCAGGACCTGCTGGAAGAAGACATCGATCTCTCCGCCCGGCTCGGGACCGGCAAATGGCCGGGTATCCACGCCTGGCATTTCGTCACCGAGGAAGTGTGGCCGGTCTGCAGCCCCGCCTATCTGAAAGAGCACGGTCCGATCGAGACGCCGGCGGATTTGCTGAACCACACGCTCCTGCATTTCGAGGAACGGCATCGCTCACGCGTGGGCTGGCGGGAGTATCTCGAGCGCAACGAGGTCTCGGCCGCCAAGCTGACGCAGGACTTCGTCTTTACCGATGCGCTGAACTCGATCGAGGCGGCCGTGCACGGCCAGGGGGTCGCGCTCGGCTGGAAACATCTGGTGCACGACCATCTGAAGGCCGGCAAGCTCGTCTGCCCCATCCGGGCAAGCTATCTCACGGGACAGAGCATCCACATCGTCATGCCGGCCCAGCGCCCGCCGAAGCGGGGCACCGAGATCTTCCGCGACTGGCTGATGGAGCAGAATGCCGACGCCGATATTTTCGCGGACGCGGCTGTTTAGAAACGCTCGCCGACGAAGTGGGCGACCTGGGCTCCGGCCTCGTAGTAGGCCTCCTTCAAACGCCGCATCGGCGGATCGCGCGGGTCGCTGAGCGGTAACGGCAGCTCCGCCTCGGCGATCTCTCCCAGGATATGGCGCGCCAGAACACGGCCGAACACCGTACCAGGCGCAATCCCGCGACCGTTATAGCCGGAGAAGCCGACGACATTCGGCGCGAAGCGGTGGAAGCGCGGCAGCGCATTGGTGGTCATGCCGATCTGGCCGTACCATTCGCACTCGAAATCGACCTTGCCCAGCTGCGGGAAAAGCCGGGCGAGCGAGCGCCGGGCCCAGGCCTTGTGGACGGCGGCACCGCCATTGCGCAGGGCGCCGACGCTGCCGAACACCAGCCGGCTGGCCTTGTCCATGCGAAAGGACGACAGGATCTCCTTGGTATCCCAGACACCCTCGCGGTTGGGCAGAATGCTCGAGAGCAAGTCAGGCGCAAGCGGTCGGGTCGCGAGATTGAAATAGGGTAGATAGACCTGTTCGGTGCGCACCTGTTCCCATGGGCCGGTGCTATAGGCATCGGTCGCAACGATGATCCAGTCCGCCGTCACCGACGCCCTGTCCGTCGCCACCTTCCAGCGGCTGCCGACCCGATCCGTCGAGACGACCCGGCTCGATGTATGCAGGGTAACGCCGGCCCGCTGGGCCGCGTGCGCCAGACCGCGGACATAGGCAAGCGGCTGCAATGTGCCCGCCCGCCTGTCCAGCAGTGCGCCGGCATAGGCTGTCGTGCCGATGCGCGCAGCCGTCTCAGCCGCATCGAGAAGCTCGACCGGCGCACCGCGCTTTTGCCATTGCGACGCCCGGTCCGCGATCTCTTTCAGCCCGGCGTCACCGACGGCGCAGTGTAGCGTGCCGTTGCGTTCGAGTTCACAGGCGATGGCGTGCTTGTCGATCAGCTCCATCACCACGCGCGGCCCATTGCCGAGCATATCGAGAAGCCGCTCGCCGTGAACCTCCCCGAGTTCGCCCGGCAAATCGTCGGGCATCACCCACATGCCGGCATTGATCAGCCCGACATTGCGACCCGCACCACCAAAGCCGATCTCCGCCCCCTCAAGCAGGATGACCCTCCGGCCGGCCTCCGCCAGATGCAGCGCCGCCGAAATACCCGTAAAACCGCCACCGACGACCACCACATCGGCGGAAGCGTCCGTTGCGAGCGGGCCGGTCATCGGCGGCGGCGGCGCGGTCTTTTCCCAAAGTCCATGGGAGCGGGGATCATTCAGCATCGGTCCAGTCCTTCGTGCGGGTCCTGGCTTCGTCTCTGCCCGCAGATTCTATCGATCACGACAATGATAACGTCGCCGTCACTGTGTAAAGACCACGGTCCTGTGGCCGTTGAGCATGACGCGGTTTTCCAGATGCATCTTTACCGCTCGGGCGAGAACACGGCTTTCGATATCGCGGCCGGTGGCGACGAAATCTTCGGCGCTCATCGCGTGGGTGACCCGCTCCGTCTCCTGCTCGATGATCGGACCTTCGTCGAGGTCAGGCGTGACGTAATGGGCGGTCGCGCCGATCAGCTTGACGCCGCGAGCATGCGCCTGGTGGTAGGGCTTGGCCCCCTTGAAGGACGGCAGGAACGAGTGGTGGATGTTGATGATCCGGCCATAGAGCCGCTTCGACAAATTGTCGGAAAGCACCTGCATGTAGCGGGCGAGGATGACGAGGTCAGCCTCCGTTTCGCGCGCGAGATCGATCAGCCGCTGCTCCTGTTCGGCCTTGTTGTCCTTCGTCACTTTCCAGTGGTGATAGGCGATGCCTCCGAGGTCGGCGGTCCTGGCGCTGTCGTCGTGGTTGGAAACGATTGCAACGACCTCGGCATTCAGCCAGCCAACGCGGATCTGGTAGAGAAGATGCAGCAGCGCATGGTCGAACTTCGAGACCATGACGATGATTTTCGGCCGACGGGTCGCGTCGGCAACCGCGGCCCTCATGCCGAAGCGATCGATCGCCGGTTTCAGCGCCCGCTCGATGCCATCTCGCGACATGCCGGAGGGTCCGGTGAAGGCGATGCGCATGAAGAAGCAATTGGTCTCCACATCGCGAAACTGATTGCTTTCGGCAATGTTGCCGCCGATGGCGGCAAGCTCGGTCGTCACGGCCGCGACAATGCCGGGCTGGTCATCGCAGGCGAGCGTCAGGATGAACGAGGCGGCAGTGCCTGTTGATGTCAGATTGGCGGGCATCACGGTCATGCCTCTTTCCTTTCGCGGTAACGGTTCAGGTCTTGGATTTCGGCTGGCCGAAGACATAGTCGGCGACCCTGGGCAGAAAGGTCTCGCTATAGTACCCGCGCGGCTTCTCGCCGACGGCCACCCCGGCATTGAGAATGCCGGCCTGGTAATCGTCGGCAAAAAGCGAATAGGGGTAGACGGGTTCGACAGCGCTTGCCGAATTCAGGTGTTGGCGCAGTTCGAGAGGAATCGAAAAATCCAGTGCGGCCAGATTGTCGTCGAGCTGTTCGATCCGGCTGGCGCCGATGATGGCGGCGCCGACCCCCGGCTGGGTCACCACCCAATTCAACGCGACCTGCGCCATGCTGTGGCCGGTCTCGGCACCGACCGCCTCGAGTGCGGCTACAATCCGCATGTTGCGCTCGGTAAAGAGGCCGAGCCCGCTGCCGGAGGCGTCGAGCGAAAGCCGCCCCGCCGCCTCTCGGCCGGCGCGATACTTGCCGGAGAGCAGTCCCATCGCGAGCGGGCTCCAGGCGGTGATGCCGAGACCGAGCGTCTGGGCGAGCGGCACGAACTCGTTCTCGATGCTGCGTTCGGCCAGCGAATAGGGAAGCTGCAGGCAGATCGGCGGCGTGAGCGCATGCGCTTCTGCCCAGGTCTGGGCGCGCGCCGCATACCAGCCGGGCACGTCGGAAAGTCCGGCATAGCGGATCTTGCCGGCGCGCACGAGATCGTCGAACGTCCGCATGACCTCTTCCACCGGCGTGATCCGGTCCCAGGTGTGCAGCAGATAGAGGTCGATGTAATCCGTCTTCAGCCGCCGCAGCGAGGCGTCGACGGCGCGCATCAGGTTCTTGCGGCCGTTGCCACCAGCATTCGGGTTGCCGGGCTGCAGGCTGTTGGAAAACTTGGTCGAAATCACCACCCGGTCGCGAACGCCCGCATCGGCGACGAACTTGCCGATCAGTTCCTCGCTGACGCCGGCCGCATAGGAATCCGCCGTATCGATGAAGTTACCTCCGACATCGAGGTAGCGGTCGAAGATCTTGCGCGCCGCGTCCTCGTCCGATCCCCAGGAGCCGCCGATCCCGCGAATGCCGCCATTGCCGAAGGTCATCGTTCCGAGCGCGAGCCGGCTGACCCTGAGGCCCGAGCGGCCGAGAAGGTAATAGTGGTCCATGGACATGGGAATTCCTGATTTGTCTCGCGTCCTGCCCTGCGCCGCCGTCACATGTGGCCGTGATAGCTCTTGCGGGCGACGCCTTGCTGGACGTGGTTGATCATCGTGATGAAATCGAAGACCGGACGACCGGTCGCCGCCTGCACCGCGTGAGCATAGGGCGGAAGATCGCTGCATTCGAGCAGAATGGAGCGAACGTCCGGGTTATCCTCGACGAGCTTGCGGGCGACCTCGGTAACCTCCCGCTCGATCTTCGCACTGTCGAGCGTGCCCTTTTCTTCCAGTATGGCTTCGCGGAATTCCGTCTGCCCTTCCATGCCTGCGATGGCGAGCGGAATATGCCCTGGCACGTTGCTCGCCTCGAAGTGGCGCGGCGTCAGTCGGCTGGCATTGGCCGTGATGATGCCGACCCTGCCGCCGGCAGCCGCATGCATGAACGGGATCTGCATCAGGCTCGACAGGAACACCGGGATATCGACAGCCGCTGCAACCTCTTCCTGGAAATAGGCCATGAAACCGCAGGCCCCGGTGATCGCCTTGACGCCGCGGTTCTGCAACTCGACGGCCGCTTCGATGAAGACGTCGCGAAGGGCCGGATCGCGCTGGTTGAGCAGCCGGTCGATCGAGGCGCCGCGCACCTCCTGGAAGCGCACGGGAAAATCATAGGTCGTGGCGTTGCCGACATTGCCGGGCACGCAAGGATAGGCCGCGTCGAGGATGAGGATGCCGATCTGCTCCCCGTACCACGATTGAGTCCTCCGCGTGACTGTGTGGACAGTCATCGTCTTGTCTCCGATATCGAAATTGTTCTCAAATCGGCATGCCCGCCGAGGGGAATGGGAGCCGGTTGCGGCTCCCATAGCCGATGTTACTGAACCAGGCGCGGCGCGCCGGTTTCGGCCGCCGTCCCATCGAGGCCGTAGGACTTCAGGACGTTGACGATGGTGCCGTCGGCGTGCATCGCCTCGATCTGCGCATCCAATGCGACACCGAGTTCCTTGGCGTTGAAGGAATAGGGAAACGCCGCCTGCGCGGCTTCCTTGGTGGCCCTGACCCGATCGTCGGAGGCTGCGACCTTGACCTTGACGTCCTTGAGAGCGCCGCTCTTTTCAGCAACGACGCCCGTCGAATAGCCATCCACGGCGACGTCGATACGGCCGGCGAAGAGGTCCTGCTGCATGTTGACCGAGTTCGGGTAAAGCTTCAGCTTGGAACCGAGCATGGCCTTCAGGTCGGTGACCCAGAGATAGCCCTGCACCGTTCCGACCTGCTTGTCTTCCAGGTCGGCGACATTGGCAAAGCCATCCTTGGAATAGATCGCCATCTGGTCCGTATAGAGCGGTGCCGAAAGGTTCATGACCTTGGCGCGCTCGGCGGTGCGATACCAGTCGCCGGTGGCGATATCCGCCTGTCCCGACAGCACATACTGGATGGCGGCGGCCGGATCGACGGCAACCGCCTTCACCTTCAGGCATTCGCGCTTGGCGAATTCGGCGGCGATATCGCCGTCGATGCCCTTCATGTTGCCGGCGTCATCAAGGTAGGAATGCGGGACATAGGTTGTCACGGCAACCGTCAGCGTGCCCTCTTCGATGGTGCTGAAGGTGTGTTTCGGGGTGCAATCCTGAGCAAGCGCCACCTGGCTCGAAACGAGGATGCCGGCGATGCCGGTCAGCAGAAGGCGGGTTTTGGTCGCAAATGTGGTCATGCCTGAATGCCCTTTCGTGGTGTTGGTTCAGCGTTGCGCGTAGGAACCGGCGCGCTTTTCGACATGGCTGACGAGGAGAGCGGCGGGGATGGAGATCGAGGCGTAGAGAACACCGGCGGCAAGCAGCGCCGGGAAATAGCGGAAGGTGTTCGAGCCGATTTCATAGGCGCGGCTAACGAGTTCCGGCAGCGCGATGGTGAAACACAGCGACGTGCCTTGGAAAATCAGGATCGAGAAAGCGAGCAGCGCCGGAAGGGCGACACGCAACCCCTGCGGCAGCAGGACATAACGCAAGGCGTCCAGTCGATTGAGACCGATCGCAACCGCCGCCTCGCGCTGGCCATGCGGTATCGACTGCAGGCTGGCGCGGATGATCTCGCTGGTATAGGCGCCGGTATTCCAGGCAAGCGCGATGACGGCTGCCGTGAACGACCCGAGCGTCAGGCCTGTCGTCGGCAAGCCAAAATAGATGAATTGCAACAGCACCAGCGCCGGCGCACCACGGCCGACCTCGACCAGGAACAGCGCGACGATTTTGGTCAGCCGGCTTTTGGCAAGGACCCCAAGGGCAAGCAAGAGCCCGAACGGAATGCCGATCAAGAGGCTGAGCGCCGTCACCTGCAGGCTGATCGACAGACCCGACAGCAGATCGGGCAGCCAGGCGGAAAGTTCTTCAAGGCTCGGCAACATCAGCGGGCCACCTTTGCTTGCAGATAGCCGTCGGCGACGCGCGACAGCCAGGCGACCGGCAGGCTGAGCAGGATGTAGAACATGCCGACCAGAGCGAAGACCTCGAGACCTCGGAATGTGAGCTGCGACAGCTGGTTGCCCTGGAAGGCCAGTTCGCTGACACCGATGGTCGAGGCGACGGCCGTCTCCTTCATCAGGCCGATGAGGTAGCTCGCGGCCGAAGGCAAAGCCACGCGAAAAGCCTGCGGCGCAACAACATCCGTCAGCGTGGACCAGCGGCCGAGGTTCAGCGCCGACGACGCCTCCCATTGCCCGAAGTGGATCGAGGCCAGCGCGCCACGGTAGATTTCCGCCATGTTCGCAGCCGCGATCAATCCGAGCCCGGCCAGCGCCGCATTGAACGGACTGATCGGAAAGACGCTCATTCCAAGGCCGAAGAAGATGATGAATAGCCAGAGGATCGGCGGAATGCCGCGCACGATCTGGATGAAGATCATGGCGAGGAACCGTAGCGGCAGGATGCGACTTTGCCTGGCCGCAACCAGCGGGACGCCGAGGACGGCACCGACCAGAAAAGCGCCGAGCGTCAAGGCAACGGTCCAGGGAAGCCCGCGCAGAATGGCGAAGAGGTCTGCCGTGCTCATCGGTCGTGCACCGCCCGAAGGAACCGCTTCGTGCGCTCCTGCTGCGGATTGCGCATGACGTCGGCCGACGGCCCCTTCTCGATGATCTTGCCATCGGCCATGATCATCACCGTGTCGGAGACGTTCTCGGCAAAGCTCATTTCGTGGGTGACCACGATCATCGTCATGCCGGTTTCGGCCAGTTCGCGCATGACGGCAAGCACTTCGAGGCCGAGTTCGGGATCGAGCGCCGAAGTCGGTTCGTCGAAGAGCATGACATCAGGATCGAGCGCAAGCGCCCTCGCAATGGCGATGCGCTGTTGCTGGCCGCCGGAACAGCGGCCGGGAAACTGCTCCGCCTTGTCGGCCAGACCGACGCGGCTCAGCAACTGCATCGACCGTTCGTCGGCGTTTTTGCGGCTGCGTCCGAGAACGCGCTCCTGCGCCAGGCTGACATTTCGCAGCACCGTCATATGCGGAAAGAGGTTGAACGACTGGAAGACCATGCCAACGCTGCGGCGCAAGGTCGAAAGCTCCGATCGCCCGGCGGGTGCTGCAGCGTTGAGCGAAATGTCGCCGATGGTGACATGACCGCCATCCGGCGGCTCGAGGTAGTTGATGCAACGCAGCAGCGTGCTCTTGCCCGATCCGCTCGGACCGATGATCGCCAGCACCTCACCCGGCATCACCTCAAGGTCGATACCGTCGAGCACCGTATGGTTGCCGTAGTGTTTGCTCAGCTTGTCCAGCTTGATGAGGGGTTTTCGCGCCTGACCCTTTTCGGAAGGCGCTCCTTTGGCGGCCAGAGCATCGTCCTCAGTCATTGTCGGTTTGCCACCCCTCATGTGCAAGACAGCGCCATCCATGACGATTTCGCCCCATTTCAGGCACGGCTCGGCTCCACGCCGGGCAAGCCGCGTCCTGTCGCTGAAAATGTTTGATATCTGCCGTGCGCCCCAAGGCGAACGACTGTCGTTCCCGTTCTTTTATTGTGGATCACCATAACGATTCGATACGTGCTCGGCAGACGACAAAAATTGCAGGGCGACATAACCTGGAGTTATGATTTTAGAGGGTAGATCTTGGCGCCTGCCATGCAAGCCAGACGAATGCCTACGGTTTGAAATGTTTGCCGAACGCCTCGGGCGATAGAAGCAACCCGCCGATCCAACCAAAAAAGGTTAATGCCGGCGATCAGCGCTGTCGGCAAGATAACACTATTTTAGCCATGACCGATGAGTAAAGCCATCGGATCGCTAGATATCGCTATGCTTACCGAGTCGCTCAAAAATTGCCTGCCTCGCCCGCGAGTGATAGAAAGAGCTATAAAATTGCAACCGAACAGAGAAGATGCCTGTGCTCGTACACTCGGTTCGAACTGCCGGCCTTGATGGCCGGCCGCACCACTTACGGCGACGCTTTGTACGGCAACCGTGCAAGAAAACAGACTGAAATTGAGGGCGGTGCCATGCTTGCAGTCCAAGCGGTTCGGGCACGGCAATGTTCGCAAGCGGTCCAGACAAAACCGCAACGGAAAGGGAAAGGCTAGGATGTCAAGCACTGACTCGACGTTGTCTGCTGCATCTCCCGTGGACGATACCGTCCTTGGCAATACTGAAGAGGTCATTTCGGTTTACGACGAGGCCCTGCATCTGGTCGCTTCCTCGGTCGCTCTTCAACGGGCTTACGAGGTGGCTGGGCTGGTCGATGCAACACTCTGGCATGTCTACCCCGAACTGCTTGAGCCGGCCTCGAAGGCGATGGCCGAGTCCGTTCTTGCCAATGGCGTTCCCCGCAGCATCGAAATCTTCGACGCGCCCAATCGGTCACGGCGAACCCTGCTGGTCTTTCGCGCCGGCCAGGGCGTCGGCGTCATCGAAACAGATGGCGCATCGGTGAGGAGAGAAGTCGCGAGCCAGGGCGAGAACGAGCGCGCACTGCTGCTTCATCAGGCGACCCACGATGCCCTGACCGGTTTGCCCAACCGCCGCCAATTCAGCGACGACCTGCGAAACGTGTTGCCGGCCGTTCATGAGAAAAAGCCGGCGCTGATGCAGATCGACCTCGACGATTTCAAGCCGATCAACGACACGCTTGGACATGGGGCCGGAGACGCGGTGCTGCGGATGGCGGCCGAACGCATACGCGGCGTTTTGCAAGACGGGGAAGTTGCCTACCGGCTGGCGGGCGACGAATTCGCGATCATCCAGCGCGACGCCGAGCAGCCGGCCGAAGCTGAGCGGCTCGCCAATGCGGTGGTCAACGCCTTCAAGGAGCCGTTCACGGTCGATGGCATATCGGCATTCGTCGGTGCAAGCATCGGCATTGCCATCGCGCCGCCCGATGGCAACGAGGGCGAGCAACTGATGAAGGCGGCCGACATCGCTCTTTATGCGGCCAAAAAAGAAGGCCGCGGCCGCGCCAAAACCTTCAGCAGATCGATGCTGATCGTGCTGGAACAACGGGAAATGCTGCGCCGCAGCCTGCGAACCGCGCTCAGGGAAAACCAGTTTTCCATCGAGTATCAACCGCTGGTAAAGCCCCCTTTCACCATTGTCGGCTTCGAGGCGTTGGTCCGCTGGCGTCATCCGCTAGTGGGCATCATTCCGCCCAATGTCTTCGTGCCGATGGCCGAATCCGATGGGTTGATGAGCGAGATCGGCCAATGGGTGCTGGAGCAGGCCTGCCGTCAGGCGACCACATGGCCCGCGCATTTCACCGTGGCCGTCAACCTGTCTCCGGCGCAGTTCCTTCACGACGGCTTCACCGACCGCGTATCACAGACACTCGATATGGTCGGCTTGCGGGCCGACCGGCTCGAACTGGAAGTCACCGAATCGGTTCTGCTCGAGAAGACCACCAACAATCTCGACACGCTCAATACGCTGAACGTGCTCGGCATTCAGATCTCGCTCGACGATTTCGGCACCTATTATTCTTCGCTGAGTTATCTCAAGAACTTCCCGTTCGACACGATCAAGATCGACCGCTATTTCATCAAAGATCTTGAGAATGACGAGAAGAGCCAGGTGATCGTCCGCTCGATCATCGCGCTCGCGCACGGACTGGGGATGGCGGTGACGGCGGAAGGCGTCGAAACGCGGGCCCAGGCCCTGTGGCTGGAGCGCGAAGGCTGCGATCGCTTGCAGGGCTATTTCCTCGGCGTCCCCATGCCGCCCAACGCGATCGACGCCTATTTGCGTCAATCATCGTCAATGGAAGTTTCGTAAAAACGCTGAGAGTGAGGCTGTGGAGTTGGCCGCAGGCGCAAGGGCGGCCGGTCTCTCCTCAGTTTGTGTGCCTGATAAATCAGCCTAGAAAGTGCCTGTGGGCCGTGGCAAAGTTCCACAGATGGAGGACAAAGCAAGTATGGAAGTCGGTAACAGTGTGCCAGCGGAAGCGGCCTTCGAGCCCTTGCTCCAGTTTGAAATGGAGATGGGGACGTTCCTTTCGGAGTGGCAGCATTGCGACCATCTCTCCACCTATCTCGCCCGCATGATCAGCCACAACAGGGCTGATCCGGTCCGTCATTCGAACTTCTTCTCCTCGGCGCTCAACGAATTGCTCGAAGTGTCGTTTCGCGGCGGCACCTCCAGCGGTCAAATCGGTCTTTCGATCTACCGCCATGGACCGGTCGAGCGGGTTCAGATCACCTTTCCATGCCCGGCCGAACAGGTCCCGTTCTACCGCGAGGCCGTGTCGAAGATCGATCGCAGCGATGCGCATGCCCGCTATCTCGATTCGATCTCGACCGACATGGCGCCGAGCCGCGAATCCATTCTGCTCGATCTCGCCATCAATTTCGACGCGAGCATCCGCATCGAGGAAAGCACATCACCCGCAGTCACGCTGATCGTCGACTTGCCTCTGGAAGGGCTCGTGAGTTGAGCGTCACAGGCCTTTCCCCCAACTTCAAGGTGGCGTTCGACGCCAACAGCCAGGTGTTTTCGCTTGCCGGTGTCGTCCGGCCGCGGTCCGTTGACGAGATCGCCGATAGCATCGCCATGCTCAAGCAGGCGATCGACGACGTTCGCGGCGTGCTTTACGTCGACGTGAAACGCCTGATCCAGATGAACAACACCGCATTCCATGCCTTCGTGCGGGTTGCCCTCGACGCATGCCGGTCACGCGCGGACCTGCGCGTGGTGATCGTGACGTCGAGCGTCGTCGGCTGGACCACACGGATGTTCGGACATCTCAACCAGATCGAACCGCAGATTTCGGTCGAGGTCTACGATTCGACCTTCTATCCCGGGCAGAGCTTCGTCGAGGACACCAGCTTCATCCCAATTCTGAGAACCCAGACGAAGATGACCTGGCGCCACGAGCGTTCGATCCTGCCGCGGCACGGCCTGCGGCCAGGTATCGCCATGGCCGACGTCTGCTGCGGCATCGGCGACTTTGCCGTTCTCGTCCAGAAGGAGTTTCAGCCGGCGCGGATCGTCGCCCTCGACCACTCCAAGGCGAGCCTCGCCTATGCACGCGAGGTGGCGACCAACTTCGGCATCACCGATATCGAGTACACCTACGGCGATGCGTCGGAAATGCTGCTGGAGGACAATCAGTTCGATTTCGTCAGCTGCCGCCACTCGCTGCAGATCTTCAACGAACGCGAGCTTCTCCTGAAGGAACTCTACCGGATCTGCAAACCGGGCGGACGTGTCTACATCACCAATGAAAAGAACTCGCACTGCCTCGGCGAACCGCGCGCCCAGAGCATCCAGTGGACCTATAACGAGGTCGCCAAGCTGTTCAGCCATTTCGACATGGACGTCGAACTCGGACCAAAAAGCCGCCGCTACCTCGCCGATGCCGGCTTCGACGACATCCTGGTGGAATCCTTCATGGTGACGAACCTCGACGGCGACCCGCAGGACTTCGCCGACGTGATCACCGCCTGGGAAAACGTCTATGCCGGCGAAATGGCTGTCCGGCGCGGCGACAAGCCCGAATTCATCGAGCGCTTCCGACAGGGCTTCCGGGACCATATCTTTGCCGCCCTTCATCCCAAGGGTTACGCCGGCTGGCCGATCTGGGTCGCATCGGGGCGCAAGCCGACATGAATGAACAGAGTGCATCAAGTTCCCGCCTCGGCTTGAGGTCCTTCCGCGCCAAGTTCGTGCTCGTTGTCGGCGGCGCCGTGCTGTTCGATTTGCTTGTCACAGGCGGCCTTGCGCTTTGGAATGTGCAAAGACTGTCGCGGGATGCCGCGACGGAAGTCGGCCAGGGCCTGCAGAAGGCCAACCAGGACTATATGCGGTCCTACGCAGAATCGACCGCCGCCCGCGTCAACCTGCTTCTTGGCCAGGTCCACACCGACGTCGGAACGCTCGCAGGCGTTCTGCAGTCGCAGATTGATCGGCCGGTGCGCAAGTTCCAGGTCGGCGAGGCTCTTGCCCGGGGCGCGCCTGGTTCTGTCACCGTCGTCTACGACGAGAAAGGCGGATGGGCGCAGAACCTGCCCGGCCCGCCTTCGGTCGTCAGCGTCTGGGGTTATCTTCTCGGGCCGGAGCGTCATCCGCTTCCCGACGTCCAGACCGAGATCGAGAACAGCGCGGTGCTTGACCTCGTTGCGCCGAGCCTGCTGGAGAGCGGCCGGTCCAAGCTGCAGATGTATTACATCGGCCCCAAGGAGCGGCCGATTTTCAGGACAGCACCCTATACGGACCAGGCACAAACCTTCGACCGGCTTTATCCCGGCCACAACGAAGCCGAGTTCTGGACGTTCTTTTTCCCCGGCATCTACGAATCCTGGGAGCAATGGGCGAAGGATCCGAGCCTGAGGCCGGTGCCGAACGATGTGACGCAGACGGCGCCCTACACCGATGCGATCACCGGCAAGCTCATCGTCAGCTTCTTCCAGCCGCTATGGTCGCGCGACCGAAAGGCTGTGGCAGGGGCTGCCGGCGCCGATATCACGCTCGACCAGCTGGCCGAGGTGGTACAGAACGTCAAGGTCGCCGAAAGCGGCTTCGGCTTCCTGGCAATGTCCGATGGCAATGTGCTCGCCATCAACCCGGACGGCGAAAAGACGATCGGCCTGCAGACATCAAGCGATACCAGCACGCAAGGCGTGACCGGTGCCGACCGGTCGCTTCGCAAGAGCGCCCAGGTTGCCATTGCGCAACTGCCGCTCGGACAGGATGGAGTGATCCAGCGCGTCATGCTCGACGAGGCCGGCGAGAAGGTGCCTTATCTCGTTCTCCTGAAGCAGTTGCAGCCCGAGAATTTCTGGATGTCCGGCCCGGTGCGCAAGGAAACGATGTCGCTTGGCATCGTGGTTCCGGAACGCGAAATCTATGCGTCGCTGTTTGCCGCGCAAGCCGGCATCTCGCAGGCGACGAACCGCATCCTCGCCTATCAGATCCTGGCGCTGCTTGCGTCGTTGCTGTTCGTGACGGCGGCGGTGTTCGGCATCTCCAAGCGCGTGACCGCCGGCATCAGTGCGCTTGCCGGTGCCGCCAAGCGCATCCAGGCGAAGGACTATTCGGTCCGGGTGCCGATCTCCACGCGCGACGAAGTGGGCGAAGCCGGCACGGCCTTCAACCGGATGGCCGAAGAGATCAGCTTCCACACCGAAAACCTCGAGCATCTCGTCGAGGAGCGAACGAAGCAGATCGAGGAAGCCAACCAGCAGATCTCCGCACTCAACATGCAGCTGCGCAGCGAAAACCTGCGGCTCGGCGCCGAGCTGGCGGTCGCCCGGCAGATCCAGATGATGGTATTGCCGAAGGCTGGCGAGCTCGACGAGATCGCAAACCTGGAGATCGCCGCCTATATGCGGCCCGCCGACGAAGTGGGCGGGGACTACTACGATGTGCTGAGTGACGGCACGCGGTTGAAGATCGGCATCGGCGACGTCACCGGGCACGGCCTCGAGAGCGGCGTCCTGATGCTGATGGTGCAATCGGTCGCGCGCGCCTTGCAGGAGGCCGGTGACATGGATCCCAATCAGTTCCTCAACCGTCTCAACCGTGCAATCTACAAAAATATCGTGCGCACCAATACCGACAAGCATCTTTCTCTGGCATTTCTCGACTATGATGGTGGCCGCCTGACGCTTTCGGGGCAGCACGAGGAACTGATTGTCGTTCGCAACGCCCAAGAGGTGGAGCGCATCGACACGATGGATCTCGGTCTACCGATCGGCTTGGAGCCCGATATTTCGCGGTTCGTCGCCACGCGCGAAGTCGCTTTTGCCCAGGGTGATATGATCATCCTGCACACGGACGGGGTAACGGAAGCCGAGAACGCGGCTGGCGAACTGTTCGGCATCCAGCGGCTCTGCGACAGTGCGCGGCAGTTTTATGGACGCAGCGCCGAAGAAGCAAAATCAGGGATACTCGAGGACCTGATGGCACATATCGGCAAGCAGAAAATTCACGACGACATTACCCTCGTGGTCATGAGACACAGGTGAGCAGATGACGACTTTGTACGGAACCGCGGACCTGACCAGGGGCGCCAATGAAAGCGTGACGAGGTTACGTCTTTACGACGGCCAGCTCAACCTCAGTTGGAAACATTGCGCTATCGCCTCGGATTTTGTCGCCGAGCTGATCGCCATGCGCTACCGCGGCTCGCGCAACGCCTATAAGGAAGTCCGGCACAATATCGGCTACTTGACCAACGAATTGGTCGAAAACGCGGTGAAGTTCCGCGCCGCCGGCGGCATCGTGGTCGAGGCTTCGATCGACGACAGCAACTTCCGTGCGAAAGTATCGAACTTCGTCGATGGCGAGACGGCTGCACGCTTCCAGGATCTGCTGTCCGAGATCACCACGGGTGACCCGGGCGACCTTCTGATCGAACGCATCGAAGCCAATGCAATCGGCACCGGCAAAAGCGGATCGGGACTTGGTCTTTTAACACTGATGAGCGATTATGGCGTCCGTTTCGCATGGGTTTTCGGACCCAATAGCGACAGCGGAGACGTCGCGCTTGAGACTTATGCCTCGATCCCCGTCCCCGATATCTCGAACTGATGAGCAGGTGAATATGGAAATCAAGGACGAGGACTACCGCGTTTGGTCCGAGGGCAACGACATCCACTTCGAAGGAACCATGCGGCTTCCCGGCACGGAAGCCTATGCCCCGATCTTCACCCTGGCCATGGGCGTGCTTGAGGCCGAGCCCGACCGCATGACGATCGACCTGGGGGAACTGCAGTTCCTGAACTCGTCGGGGATCAACCTGCTCGCCAAGCTGACCATCGAGGCCCGCAACCGGCCGAACGTGCAATTGACGGTGCGTGGAACCTCCGAGATTCCGTGGCAGTCAAAGTCTTTGCCCAACCTCAAGAAGCTCCATCCCGGCATCGATCTCAGGCTGAACTGAGGCGACATCCACGACAGCAGACGCGCAAAAGTGTTCGGCAGTTTTGCGCGCTATGCGCAAGAACAGGGGTTTGAAGCGCATTTGGAAGATCGCGACGTGGCTTACACGTCGCATACCACGCGTGGCGCTATCGCATCTTGAAACGCTTGCATGATTTCGTCCCTGGACCGGAACCGGTTCAAGGACGAAATTGTATGGGCGGCGCGACTTTGGCCCATCTTGCTTCAAGTCATCCCGGCGATCGGTTCGACGCTTTCCGAAAGCCATCGGCTTCCTGAGCCAGGTTTTCCGCCTCAGTCGCCGGAGCCGACAACGTCGGAAGGTTTCACGGCGAACCTGCGACCGATGGCGAACGCCGCTTGCCCTCGGCGGATCACAAGATTTCGATTTTACTCCTGTTCGGGGTGCCCCTAGGCTTCACCCGGTTCAAACCGTACCGGGAGGAAATGCCATGAAACGCAGGCTTATACTTGTCGCGGCCGCTCTGGCCTTGTCCGCCGTCGGGGCCAACGCCCAGGAGACGACGATGAGCTTCTTCGTCACCAGCGCAAATCCGGGCAAGGGTGGCGATCTTGGCGGCCTTGCCGGCGCCGACACCTACTGCAGCACGCTGGCCTCGGCGAGCGGTTCCACGGGCAAGACCTGGAAGGCCTACCTTTCCACCGATTCGGAAAACGCCAAGGACCGTATCGGGGCCGGCCCCTGGTACAATGCCAAGGGCGAGAAGATCGCCGACGATGTCGCCTCGCTGCACAGCGACAAGAACAACCTGACGAAGCAGACGGCGCTCAACGAGAAGGGCGAAGTGATCAACGGCCGCGGCGATACACCGAACCGGCACGATATCCTCACCGGCTCCAAAGCCGACGGCACGGCCGCGCCGGAGACCTGCGGCAACTGGACGCTCAGCGGAACGGACGGTGCGGCGATCGTCGGCCACAGCGACCGAACCGGCCTCAACGACAGCGCCGAGGCGAAATCCTGGAACGCATCGCACGCGACGCGCGGCGGCTGCACCCAGGAAGCCTTCAAGGGAACGGGCGGCGACGGGCTCTTTTACTGCTTCGCCGCGAATTGACGGTATCCACACAACCGGGCCGTCGCACCTGCGCGGCCCACGACGGTTTGAGCCGGCTCCCTTGGTCCGCGCGCTTTTTACGGCCGGAAGAGACGGGTCGTACAGCCGTTGCCGGGCTGGTCTGGCTGCCGGATGCCATCGGCTTCTTTCGCGGCGGTCGCCCGGCGTCCGGCGTGCGGCCCTTTCGGCTGCCGACGGCCGCCTGAGCAAGCTTCGTTCATTCAGCGTCTCCAGTGTCGCTCCAAATGCCTTGAAAACAGAATAAATGTTTGATCTACTCCTAAATCAGAACATGCGTTCTCCGACCAGCAGTTGCGCTCGGACCATGGGAGAGGATTGAGATGAAGAGGTTTTTGATTTCCGCAGCGGTTTGCGCATTGGCGGCAACAACGGCGCACGCCGAGAACATCGGGATCGCCATTGCCCGTTCCGACAGCGCCTTTCTGACGATCCTGCGCAGCGGCATGGAGAGCCGCGCGGCTGAACTCGACAAGGTTACGGTGCAGGTCGAAGACGCCCAGAACGATCCGAGCCGACAGCTCGATCAGGTACAGAACCTGATCTCCGCTGGCGTCGATGCCATCGTCGTCGTTGCAGTTGACGGCGACGGCACGCCGGCTATCACCAAGCTGGCAACCGAGGCCAAGATCCCGGTCGTCTATGCGAACCATCCGCCCGCCGATGTCGACAGCCTGCCGGAAACTGCCGCTTTCGTCGGTTCAAACGAACTCGACTCCGGGACGATCCAGACGAAGGAAGTCTGTAAGCTGCTCGGCGGCAAGGGCGATCTCTTCGTCCTCATGGGTCCCCTGAACAACCATTCCTCGCTGACCCGCACCAAGGATATCCACGACGTCATCGCCAGTGACGACTGCAAGGGCATGAAGGTCATCGAAGAACAGAGTGCAAACTGGGATCGCCTCGAGGCTACCAACATCATGACGAACTGGCTGTCGGCGGGCACCAAGTTCGACGCCGTCATCGCCAACAACGACGAGATGGCAATCGGTGCGATCCAGGCGATGAAGTCCACAGGCGTCGACATGTCGAAGGTCGTCGTCGCCGGCATCGATGCGACGCCGGATGGCCTTGCCTCGATGGCGCAGGGCGATCTCGACGTGACGGTGTTCCAGAATGCCGTCGCTCAAGGAGCAGCCGCCATGGATGCGGCGGTGGCACTGGCACGCGGCGAAAAGACCGAGCGCCACATCTGGGTACCCTTCGAACTGGTGACGCCTGAGAACATGCAGGATTATGCAAAGGCCAATCAGTAAGCCTGCCGGGTTCGCCTGACGCGTTGAAAAAGTCGAGGGCCATGGATGGCAACGTCCGTGGCCCTTCTGCGTTGGTCCATCCCGCAGCATTGGACACATGCATCTGCATGCGCGCGGATCAAACTGCTTGTCGCGGCGTGAGGTGCCAACCATGAGCGATATCAGCTTGGCACGTCATCCTGCGCGTTCGCGCCCACACGTCGTTCGTCACCGCCAAGCATCTGCATGAGCGCAAGCTCGCTGCGAACACCGCGCTGATAGATCTGGATAAGCGAGGCGCCGAGCGTATCCGCCTCGTCGCTCTCCGGCTCCAAGTCATTGCTGGAGCAGGCGTGTCGGAACACGCGCTGGAGCATTTTCAGTTGATCTTCATCGATTGCAAGGTCTCGAAAATACCGATCCATCTGCCTCTGATCCTCCAACATCAAAGCAGGTTGAGATGATTTTTCTGATATTGGGAAAGATCGCGAATTTTTCCAGAGGCGGATACATTTCACCTTCGCAGGCGCCGCGCCATGCGAGAAAGAGGGCGCATTCCTGAGGGCTTGGTAACAGGACGAGCGCGCCGGTTTCAGGTGCAATCCGTAGCGCGCGCATCCCTGCCGGCGAGGCAGGGCGGTGTCGTGAACCGCATCAGCGAACACATCCCTTGACGCGGTCATAATATCTATTAATCTGGAGATATGGATATTACACAAGCGATAACGGCGCTTGCCGCCCTTGCCCAATCGACCCGGCTCGATGTTTTTCGACTGCTGGTCAAACACGAACCCAACGGCCTGGCGGCCGGTGAACTCGCACAGGCGATCGACGTCCCGCAGAACACGATGTCGGCGAACGGCTCAAGGGAGCGCGGCACGTCATGGCTGGGCCGGTGGACACCCGGCCGTCCGACGGGCCCGTCACGCCGCCCGCTCACGGGACCGCGCTCTTCACTTTAATGCTGCTCGGGTTTGTCCTTGAGGGCCTGGTTCTCTCTGCCGTTCTGATCCACATGGTGACCTTGACGGTCGAACTCGTTCTGGGGTCGTCAGGTCTCCTGGTGGCCAGCCTGTTCGGCCCGGCGCAGGTGGCAAGCCGCCTCGTCAACATGCTCTTCGGCAAACAGATCACCCAGACCTCGCTTGCCATCGTCGCCGCCTGCCTGTTGGTTCTCGGGCTTGCCGTCCTGACCGCTACGGCGCCATGGCTGCCGGGCGCGATCACCTTCGCCATCCTGTTCGGCAAGGGATCGGGCCTGATCAGCATCGTCAGCGGCACCTTGCCGCTCGTGCTTTTCGGCAAGCACAATTACGGCGCGCGTCTTGGCTGGGTTACCGCCTCCAAACAGCTGTCATCCGCCGCAGCGCCATTTTCGCTTGCCTTGGCCTTCGCCTGGCTCGGGGGGCTGCCTTCCCTATGGATAACCGTTGCAACAGGTGCCGCCGGAATACTCGCCTTTGCTGCCATCGCCGTGTTCAACCGCCGCGACCGGCTTCGAGCGTCAGGGGTGGGCAAGGGTCTGATCGAGGTCTAGGCGCATTCCGGTATCTATTGGACCAACCAGTCGACGCGTCGCGTTCACAGGCGACAACCTTTTCGAAGGCACGGTCGGAGGACCGGCGCCGGCCAGTGGACCAGCGCCCACGTGCATCGCGCCAGTGTCGCAATGCGCCTGGGCTTTCGGCTTGTTGCCGTCGACTTGCACATGACCTGAGCGCGCCCCTTCAGCCGCTTCGCGCTTTTCCCATCATCAAAGCTTCGCAAAACCTCCGCCGATCGCAAGAAGGGAATCGACACAAGTCCGCTTGAAGGCGCATAGAGGCGCTGAGGCCAGTCACCAAGGCTTGCTTGCTTTCATCGCCGATCCCGGCTGAAGCGTGCGGGTCGGCGAAACCGTGATCCATTCTGAAGTGCTCCGATGAATTCGTTTCCGACAGCAATCCAGCTTTCGTCTCACGTTTTGGCCGGCAGCCGCATTCTTGATTGCAATGCGGGCCAGCAGTGACGGTATGACAGCGATCCCGACCGAGACGCAGGCCGAAGACGCCTCCCCCGCCCGCAATTCCCGTGTCGTCGCGCTTGTCGTTGCCATCGCCTTCTTCATGCAGATGCTTGACGGCACGATCGTCATTACATCGTTGCCGCAGATGGCCGCGTGCTTCGGTGTGCAACCGGTCGCCATGAGTATCGGCATCACCGTCTACATGCTGACGATGGCGGCCTTCATTCCGCTCTCCGGCTGGCTTGGCGACCGTTTTGGAGCGCGCAACGTCTTCCTGGTCGCGATCGGCATTTTCACGTTCGCCTCGCTGTTTTGCGGGCTGTCAGGCAGTCTCGGCGAGTTCATCGCGGCACGCGCCGTGCAGGGCATCGGCGGCGCGCTGATGACGCCGGTCGGCCGGATCATCGTCTTGAAGAATGCTCGCAAATCGGAGCTTGTCGGTGCGGTCGCGCTCATCACCTGGCCGGCGCTGATCGCCCCGGTCGTCGGCCCTATCCTCGGCAGCGTGATCACCACATGGTTGAGCTGGCACTGGAACTTTCTCATCAACATCCCGATCGGCCTCGTCGGCCTTGCGCTTGTGTTGCGCTTCGTGCCCGATCAGCGCGAGGACGACGCGCGCCGTCTCGACATCAAGGGCTTCGCCCTATCGTCAACCAGCCTCACTTTGGTGCTCGCCGGGCTCGAAGCCTTCGTGCACGGGACAGTCAATGCACCTGCAATCGGCCTGTTGCTGGCAGGGGGCACAATCATCGGCATCATGGCCACGCGTCACTTCAGGGTGATCCCCGATCCGCTTCTCGATCTCTCTGCTCTGAAAACCCAGACCTTTGCGATGTCGACGCTATCGGCCGGCACCGCCTGCCGCATCGCCATCAACGCGACGCCGTTTTTGATCCCTCTCACGTTCCAGGTCGGGTTCGGCCTCGATCCGATCGAGACCGGGATTTATGTGCTCGCCTACTTCGCCGGCAATCTGGCGATGAAAACGGCGACGACGCCGTTGCTGCGCCGTTTCGGCTTCCGCACCATCCTCGTCGGCAACGGCCTGCTCGCCTCGCTGGCGATTGGTGGCTGTGCAGCGGTATCGACAGATACGCCGCAGTTGCTGACGCTCCTGCTGCTGTTTGCTGCCGGACTGTTCCGCTCGATGCAGTTTACGGCACTCAACACGCTCGGCTTTGCCGACATCGATGCAAGCCAGCGCAGTTCAGCATCGACGCTCTCCAGTATGTTGCAGCAGGTGGCCATGCTGATGGGCGTCGCCGTTGCCGCTGCCGTTCTCAATCTGTCGCAGGCGCTTCGCGGCGCTGAAACCGCGGCGCTCGCGGACTTTCGCTGGGCGTTTCTCGCGGTCGCGACGATCGGCATCCTCTCGGCCTTGCGTTTTCTGAGCCTGCCGCACGATGCAGGCGTCGAAGTTTCAGGGCACAAATTCGAGCCGCGGAAATAATCGGTTACGACCGGCATCGGCCGTGACCCGGAAGCCACTCCAATGCCGCTCGGATTTCTACGCTCACCGCTTGTTCATGCGGCGACGCCATGGCGCGTCCTGCTGCCAGTCGCCGGCCATGATGCAGCCGTAGGCGAGCTGCCGGCAGATTGGCCTCACCGATCTGCTCGGCCACCCGTTCGTCGGCCTCGCGCAAGGCAGCGCCCCCGCAGGACTCCGCCCGTATCGGCCGGCGAATAAGCTATCGATTGCGGCTGCGCAGCTTCGAAAGCGTCTGCCGCCTGGCCGCGCAGGATGTCGGTGTCGGCATTGCGCCACAGGCAGCCGCGCCCCGATCAGTACCCCCTGGCCGCACCCGCGCCGATGCGGCTGTCGACCGCACCATTGTAGCGCGCGCCACCGCCCTCAGCGATTTCGGCGAGGCTTTCACCGCCGACGAGAATGCCGGTCGCCTGCCCCCAGATGCTCCAGCTCTTGTCGATCTGCACGTCATGGCCCATCGCCGAGAGAAGCTTGCGCGTATCGGGCGACAGCGCGTAGGGCTCCATGAACACCTTGTCGGGCAGCCACTGATGATGGATGCGCGGCGCATCGACCGCCTCCTGGATGTTCATGCCGTGATCGATGACGTTGAGGATCGCTTCCAGCGTGATCGTGATGATGCGTGCGCCGCCGGGGCTGCCGATCACCATGAACGGCTTGCCGTCCTTGGAAACGATGGTCGGGCTCATCGACGACAGCGGCGTCTTGCCGGGCGCGATCGCGTTCGCCTCGCCCTGGACGAGCCCGTAGAGATTGGGAGCGCCGGGCTTGGCAGTGAAATCGTCCATCTCGTTGTTGAGCAGAATGCCGGTCCCGGGCGCAACCACGCCGGCGCCGAAAGAGCCGTTGAGCGTATAGGTCACCGCAACCGCATTGCCCTCGTCGTCGATGATCGAATAGTGGGTCGTCTCCTTGCTTTCTGCGAACCCCTCCGGCATCAGCGCCTGCGAAACGCCGGCCTTGAACGGATCGATCTTGCCGCGGATCTCGGCCGCATAGCCCTTGTCGAGCAGCTTGGCGACCGGGTTCTCGACGAAGTCGGGATCGCCGAGGGTCGTGTTGCGGTCGACATAGGCATGGCGCATCGCCTCGATCATCGCATGCACGGTCTCGGCCGAGCCGTAACCGAGATAGGAGAGCGGATAACCTTCGAGTACGTTGAGGATCTCGCAGATGATGACGCCTCCGGAAGACGGCGGCGGCGAGGAAACGATGTCATAGCCGCGATAGTTGCACTTGACCGGCTCCAGTTCGCGCACGGTGTACTTCTCGAAATCCGTCCTGGCGAGGATGCCGCCCTTGTCGGCGCTTGCCTTAACGATGGCATCGGCGATCGCGCCCTTGTAGAAGGCGTCGGTTCCCTTCTCGGAAATGCTTGAAAGCGAGGCGGCAAGGTCCGCCTGGACCAGTTTCTCGCCAACGGCGAAGGGTTTGCCGTAGGGGTTCAGGAAGATCGCGGCTGCTGCCGGGTCCTTCGCCAGCCTCTCGGTTTCGCCGTCGAAGGAGTCGATATCGCCCTGTTCCAACAGAAAGCCATCCTTGGCGAGCGCGATGGCAGGCGCGATCAGCTCTTTCAACGGCCGCGTGCCATAGCGGCTTCGCGCCACTTCGAAACCCATCACCGGCCCGGGAACGCCGACGGCCAGATAGCCTTCGGTGCTCAGGCCATCGACCAGTTGTCCCTTGTCGTCGAGATACATTGCCTTGGTCGCCGCCGAAGGCGCGCGCTCGCGAAAATCGAGGAAGGTGGTCTTGCCGTCCTTGAAGCGGATGGTCATGAAGCCGCCGCCGCCGATATTGCCGGCTGTGGGATAGACGACCGCAAGCGCATAGCCGACGGCAACGGCAGCATCCACGGCATTGCCGCCTTTTTTCAAGACATCGACGCCGATATCCGACGCCAGATGCTGAGCGGTGACGACCATGCCGTGCTCGGCCTTGACCGGCTCTGGCGACGCGGCCCTGACGGCCGATGACGAGGCCGAACTGAGTGCGGCAACCAAGGTGAAGGTGAGGACATTCAGGCAGGATGTGCGCATGCTTTTCTCCCGCGACAAGAGGTTTGGCTGGCAAACGGCGCCCTCGGTCGAGAGCGGCGGCATCGAAGTTCGCGAAGGCACCTCGCACCAACGGGCGGGCAAGGGTCCAGCCATCGGGCGGGCGCAGGCTCGCTTGGAAATTGAAGCCTTGAGCGAAGTATAAGCACGCGCGACCGGCACGGGCAACCGCCACCCGACACCCTTGGGCAGCAAACAAGCCGAATACGAATACGGTCGGCAGGCAGGTGGCGGCAATGGTCGCTGCTCCGTTGCCGTCCAGCACCGGATCGCAGCGCTGTGGCCCCACGCGATTTTCGCCATTGCCACGTCCGGCCATCGCTGTGACAGTTTCGTCCTGAGCGTGGCAACATCCACCGCCGGATGTCCAACGCAGAATGCCAACGGAAGGAATGCCGAATGATCGAAGGCCATTGCCACTGCAAGTCGGTTCGTCTTTCCGTCCGCGTGCGGCCCGACACGCTCGGCAGCTGTAATTGTTCGCTATGCTCAAGACTGGGCGCGCTTTGGGGCTATTACAACGCGGAGGAGGTGTCGATCAGCGACCCACAGGGCAAGCTGGTCGGCTACGTCCAAGGCGACGCCACCTTGACGCTCCACCATTGCGGCACCTGCGGCTGCACCACCCATTGGTCGCCGATCGGTACCGATGCGACACGCATGGGCGTGAACATGCGCCTGTTCGACCGCGCCGTCTGGGTGGACATTCCTCATCGGCTGATCGACGGCGCCAGCTGGTAGTCCGGCAAAGCAAACTCTTCGCTAAAGACGCCTTATTGCCGACGACCCTCTGAGCGGTCAGCGGTGCTTTGCTGTGCGCCTTCGATCGTCGTCCGCCCCTTTGGTCGGCTTGTCTCTGCATTCGAAACAGATTATATTGAATGAACGTTCAGCAAAAATGGAGACATTGAATGAACGAAATGATCCGCGACATTTCCGTCCCCAATGATTGGGACCGCCGTGGATTGCCCGGCTGGTGCTATCATAGCGACGCACTGCTCGAACTGGAGCGCGAACACGTCTTCCGCCGTCACTGGCAGATCGCCTGTCATATCTCCGACGTTCCTGAGGCAGGCGACTACATCACCATGGATGTGGTCGGCGAACGCGCGCTTATCCTGCGCGACCAGCATGGGATCATCCGCGGCTTTCACAACATCTGCCGCCATCGCGGCTCCCGCGTCGTTGCCGACGATAAGGGAACATGCCGCAATGCGCTCGTCTGTCCGTTTCACGGCTGGGTCTACAATCTCGACGGCACGCTAAGAGGTGCCGCGCGACCGCGCTCGTTTCCGCCGCTCGACAAGAAGGAGTTCGGCCTGGCGCCGCTTGAACTGGAAATCTGGATGGGCTTCGTGTTCATCCGTTTCCGGCCAGGCCCGCAGCCTTCGGTCGCGGAACTGATGCAGCCCTTCGCCGAAGAGTTCGGCCATTACGGCTCGGAACGCATGCTGCCGACCGGCGGCGTCTGGACGCAGGAAAGTGCGGTGAACTGGAAATCGGTGCGTGATGTCGATAACGAAGGTTATCACGTTGCCATGGCGCATCCGGCGCTGCAGGATCTCTATGGCTCAACCTACTACGACGAGCCCTTCGTCAATGGTCTCTGCCGATCCTATGCCACCTACAATCCGCATGCGGGCCGCCGCTGGAGTGTCCGGCAATATGTGGGCATCGCGCCGGAGGCGACCCATCTACCCGAGCGCCTGCGCAAGGCCTGGATCTATTTCGGCCTGTTCCCCAACGCCGTCATCGCGGTCACTCCGGAAACGGTACAGTTCTACCAGGAATTTCCGCTGTCGACCGGCAAGACGCTGTTGCGTGGCGCGATCTATCGCTATCCCGAGGAAACGCGCCAGCAACGGCTTGCCCGCTATCTCGCCTTCCGCATCGACCGAGACACCCAGGCCGAGGACGTGCAACTGACGATCTGGTCGAACGAATCCATGACATCAAAGGCGTTCAACGGCTTCTATCTGTCGAATCTCGAATATGGCGTGCGCACGCATCACGATCACATTCGCGCAGTGCTGCCCGTCGTCACCCTCGACGTGGCCCCGTCTGAGGATCAGATGGCGGCAGTCAACGACGAACTCTCCAAACGATAGGCGTAAAAAGAGGGGCCGGCGCAAAACCGGCCCCTTCGAAAACGGCCCCGCCGGGGAATGCTGGCGGGGCCGAGGCGTTTTCAGGGTCGATCAGTTGATCAGTTCAGCCTTTCCACAGTTCCTCGCGCACGAGTTCGTCCATGGTGCGGCGGATGCTGGCGTCGAGAATTGCGACCATATCGTCGATCTGGGCGGTGCTGATCGTCAGCGGTGGCGACATCACGCACATGTTGATCAGCGGTCGCACGAGCAGGCCAAGCTCCTGGCAATGGCGGTCGATCCGCTTGCCGACCTCTAGATCGAGCTTCAGAGGATTGTTGCTGACGCGGTCGGCGACGCATTCGACGCAGGCCATCAGCCCCATCCCGCGCACTTCGCCAACCAGCGGCAAACTCTCCAGGCTCTTCAGCCTTTTCTGGAAATAGCCCGAGATCGCCTTGACGTGGTCAAGCAGACCATCCTCCAGAATGTCGAGATTGCGCAGCGCCACGGCGCAGCCGATCGGATGGCTGGAATAGGTCAGCCCATGCGCAAACATCGCGTCGGAATGGTTGGATTGCCGCAGGCTCTCCAGCAGGCGCGAGGAGATCATCACGCCCCCCAACGGAAAATAGCCCGACGTCACCCCCTTGGCGAAGGTGATCATGTCGGGTTCCAGCCCGAACACCGTCTTTGAGGCGAAGACTTCGCCGAGCCGGCCGAAGGCCGTCACCACCTCGTCGGCAATAAAGAGAATGTCGTGTTCGCTGCAGAGCGCTCGCATGCGGCGCAGATAGCCTTCCGGCGGCACGATGACGCCGCCCGATGCCATAATCGGCTCGGCGATGAAGGCGCCGATACGGCCCGTCCCTTTTTCCTCGATCAGTGCCCGGAACTCCTCGACCAGCGCATCGCAGAACTCGGCTTCGGACTGGTCAGCCGGGCGCCGGAACGGGTTGGGGCAGGAAAGCTTTGTCACCTGATCGGTGGCGCTGTCCATCCAGTCGTGGTCGCGCGGGCGACCGTTCAGCGACGCAGAGAGATAGGTGGAGCCGTGGTAGCCGCCCTGGCGCGAGACGATCAGCTTTTTTTCCGGGCGGCCGCGCACATTGTTGAGGAACTGCATGAAGCGCAGCGCCGTTTCGACCGCCGAAGAACCGCCGGTGGTGTAGAATACGTGAGAGAGATCGCCGGGGGCATGGGCGGCAAGCCGCTCGGCAAGCAGCGCCGAGGGTTGATTGGTGGTGTACCAGGGCGAGTTGTAGGACAGCGCCATGGCCTGGTCGCGCAACACATCGGCGAGTTCCGTCCGGCGATGGCCGACATTGACGCACCACATGCCGGCGGGACCGTCGATGAGCCGGCGCCCCTCGCCGTCGACAACATAGATACCGTCGCCGCTTTCGATCGGCCCGCGCGCCTCGGCACCGATGCTGCCCGCGACGGGCCAGGGCTGGACGAGATGCTTTTCGGCAAGAACGGAAGTTCCTCCTGCGGAGATTTCATGCACTGTTGCACGATCGAGCTTCGCGGCCATTACAAATCCCTCCAACCAATACAAACCGTATTCGCAAAACAACCATTTGATAAAACTACGAAACACATCACTTCATTGAATGGCTGTTCAATCAATATTGCAGAAATAGCGCTTGCGTTCAATGCCGAATTGAGTTTTGCTAATTCAAGGGAAGCAAACGGCGAAAATCGCCATGGGATGGATCGAATGAAGCGTTCGCTGCATTTCCACTGTCGACTCAATCGACATGAGCCAGGACATCATTGGCCCGAGCAGGCGCGCCATTTACATGAGCCGGGGTATCGCTGATGGCGGTGCTATCGGGCACCGAGGTGGAACAAAGGCCCGCGTATCCACCAAAGAACCGGGTTCGCTGGACGGCCAGCGAGGAAGCAAGCGGACTGGCACTGATCTCTCCGACATTGCTCTATGCCGTCGCCCTGCTTTTCCTGCCGATCCTGATCGTCGTCGCCTACAGCTTCTGGACCCAGGACTACCTGACGATCGACCGCACCTTTACCCTTCAGAACTACCGAACAGCACTTGGCGAGCCGATCTACCAGGACCTGCTGTTACGCTCGCTCGCCATCTCGCTGGTCGTCAGCGTCGTGACCGTCACCGTCTCTTATCCGATCGCCTGGTTCATCTCCTTCCATGGCGGAGTTCACAAGAACCTCTGGCTGTTCCTCATCACAGTGCCCTGCTGGACCAGCTATCTCTTGCGGGTGATGTCCTGGAAAGTGATCCTCGGCTATGGCGGCGTCATGAACACCGGCCTGCTCTCGATCGGTATCATCGACAAGCCGCTGACGTCGCTGCTCTACAACTCCAATGCCGTCGTCATCACGCTCGTCCATAGCTGGGCGGCCTTCGCCATCCTGCCAATCTTCGTTTCCCTTGAAAAAGTCGACCGCTCGCTGATCGAGGCGGCCCACGATCTCGGCGACAACAAGCTTATGAGCTTTCTGCGCGTCACCCTGCCGCTCTCCCTTCCCGGCGTGATCTCGGCCTTTCTGATCGTGATGATCCCGACGGTCGGCGACTACGTCACGCCCAAGCTTGTCGGCGGCAAGGATGGCGTGATGATCGCGACCGCGATCCAGGCGCAGTTTGGCAAGGGCGCCAACTGGCCGCTCGGCGCTGCCCTGTCGGTGACGACCATGGTCATCGTCTCGGCGATGGCGGGCCTCGCTGTCCTTGCGCTGAAACTGCTGGTGAGGATGGCGAAATGAGCGGACGCCATGGCATTCCGAAATCCCGCTGGCTGCCGGCCTATGTCGCGATTTATCTGGCGTTTCTCTACCTGCCGATCCTGCTCTTGCCGATCTTCTCCTTCAACAACGCCGCCACCACCACCTTCCCGCTCGCCGGCTTCACCACCAAGTGGTACGCGTCGCTCTGGCACAACACCGCGCTCCTCGAAGCCGCCCGCAACAGCATGATTGTCGGCGTCTCTGTCGCCATTCTCTCCACCGTGCTTGGCATCTGTGCGGCCCGCGCCATCACCCGCTATCGCTTCCGCGGCCAGCGCGCGGCGACCGGGCTGATCATGGCGCCGTTGTTCCTGCCGGAAATCATCTTTGCCGTTTCGCTGCTGATGATCATCCTGCAGCTCGGGGTCGAGCTGTCGCTCGTGACCGTCATTCTCGGCCAGGTGATCTTCTGCCTGCCCTATGCCATGTCGGTGCTGATCTCCGGTTTCGGCGGCTTCGACCGGTCACTCGAGGAGGCCTCGCTTGACCTCGGCGAAACCCCGATCGGCACGTTCCGCCGGGTGACGCTTCCCGTCGTCGCCCCCGCGCTCGTTTCCAGCCTGCTGGTTTCCTTCACCGTTTCGCTCGACGAGTTCATCCTCGCCTTCTTTCTCTCCGGCACCGAGCCGACCTTGCCGGTCTACATCTGGGGCCAGCTGCGTTTCGCCGCCAAGCTGCCCGGAGTGCTCGCGCTTGGCAGCGTGATGATCCTGATCTCGATCCTGCTTCTCACCCTTTCGGAAATCATACGCCGCCGCGCCGAACATCGGCTGAGGGCGCAGGGAGCGCTGCATGCCTGACACACCGATGATCACGATCGAGGCGGTCAACAAGTTCTACGGCATCTACAAGGCGCTCGACGACGTCTCGCTCGACATTGCCGCCGGCGAGTTTTTCTCGCTGCTCGGCCCGTCCGGCTGCGGCAAGACCACGCTGCTGCGCTCGATCGCCGGTTTCGACACGCCGAGCACCGGCGATATCCGCATCGACGGGCAATCGGTGATCGGCACGCCGCCGAACCGCCGTCCGACCAACATGGTCTTCCAGAGCTACGCGATCTTTCCGCATCTCGATGTCGAGGAAAATGTCGCCTATGGCCTGAAGCGTTTGAAGCTTGATGCAGCTGAGGAGCGACGGCGCGTAGAGGCTGCCCTCGAACAGGTCCGGCTCGGCCACCTCGGCAAGCGCCGGGCACATGAGCTTTCCGGCGGCCAGCGCCAGCGCGTCGCGCTTGCCCGTGCGCTGGTCATGCGGCCAAAAGTCCTGCTGCTCGATGAACCGCTTTCGGCGCTCGACAAGAAACTGCGGGAGGAAATGCAGGTCGAGTTGCGCTCGTTGCAAAAGGCTGTCGGCATCACCTTCATCCTCGTCACCCATGATCAATACGAGGCGCTCGCCCTCTCGGATCGGATCGCCGTGATGTTTGGCGGACGCATCGCGCAGGTGGCAACACCGAAGGAAATCTACCAGCGCCCCACCACCCGTCAGATCGCCGACTTCCTCGGCGGCATGAACTTCATGAAAGCGCGCATTACTGGTGAAACGGCGACGCGGCTATCGGTGGAAACCCCGCGCTTCGGCGATGTTACGCTCGACAAGCCGCTGGGGTTCAACGCGCGCAACGGCACCGCGACGATCGGCATCCGGCCGGAACGGCTGCGCGTGCTTTGGGACGACGCCAGGGCCGATTTCGAGCTCGCCGGCCGGGTTGTCGACCGCCACTATTTCGGCGAGATCACCCACCTGATCGTCGACGTCCCCGGCATGGAGCAACCGCTCTCCGTTTCGGAGACCAACAACTTCGGCGCAGATGACATTCCGGTCGGCGACGCGGTTCGCCTCGCCTATGATCCGGACGCGCTCGTGGCGCTTTCGGACTGATGATGAGGGGCAGCCGCAACAAACGACTGCCCGTATTCCAGGTCAGTAGCCAGCCTTGATCTTCTCGAATTCGGCAATCATCTTCTGGCGCAGTTCCATCGGCATTGGCGCCTGGAACAGCGTGTTGTCGAGGAACTTCGAGACGTCCGCATAACCCTTGTCGGCCAGGATCTTCGGATCGACCTGCGCCATGCCGCGGGCATTGGCATGGCCATAGCCCCAGGATTCCACCATGTAGGACGTGATCGCCGGATCGGTGATCGAGTTGAGGAAGTCATATTGCTGATCTTCCGATGCCGCAGCCCCCTTGAGCCGGACATAGCCGCACACCCAGGTCGACAGCCCCTCGACGGTGTCTTTCTTGATCGCAGCCGGCACGCCGTCGGCCTGCAGCGTCGTCGCCGTTTCATTCCAGGCCCAGGCGAGGTCGACCTCGCCGCTGGCGATCGCCTGGCTGAGATCGGTGTTGTCGGTCCAGTAGAGGCGGACGTTCTTGTGCACCTCGCGCAGGAAATCCGACGCTTGGCTGAACTGTTCGTCGGTCATCGTCGTCCAGTCCCTGACGCCGATCGCAAGGCTCGCAAGTGCATAGGCATCATCGACGTTGTCGCCGATCGATACCCTGTCCTTGAATTTCGGATCGGCGAAGGCTTTCAGCGAGGAAATCTCCTCGGGCTTCACCGTGTCGGTGCGATAGGTCAGCACCGTGTTGCCCCATTCGAACGGCAACAGCCAGGCCTTGCCATCAGGCGTCGTCATCAGCCCCTTCATCGCAACGATGCCCGGATCGGTGTCGTTCCAGTAGGTCAGCTTCGATGTATCCAGCGGTTCGATCAGGCCGGCCTCCCGCCACTTCGCAACGCTTTGCGAACAGGGATGGGCGAGATCAGCCTTGAAACCGGAGCGCAGCTTCTGGAAGGCCTCCTCCTCGTCGCCAAAGAAGCTGAAATCCGGTTCTGTCCCGTACTTGGCGGTATAGGAAGGATGAAAGGCCGGGTCCTCGTAACCCGACCAATCGAAGACGGTCAGATTTTCGGCGGCAAGCGCCGGCAGGGCGGTGGTCGAGACAAGCGAGGCGATGAAGACGCCCCCCAAGATTTGCCTGCACACGTTCACCAATATCATGCCAACCTCCTCTATCCGGCCGTTCCGGCGTTGTTGTTCCCTATTTCGGCCCTTCCCGGGTGAAATGCCTGGGGAAGGCGACGAGCAGATACTCGACGGCCGCCGCATGCGCCTTCTCGCGCGTCAGGCCGTCGCCCATCATCAGTCGCAGCCACAGCCCTTCCATCGATGCGCAGAGCGCCAGCGTCATCCCCTCAGGCTCGTAGGCATAGCCACCCTCGTCCTTGAGCTTCTGGCAAAGCGCCAGAAAGATCTCCTGGTACTTGACGTCGCGTGCGCCGCAGAGCGCCTGGTAGGTCGGGCGCGATTTTGCCTCGCCCCAGAAAGCGCACCAGGCGGCAAGCTTGCGCTTGGTGCAGATCTTTCGATCGAAATCGCAGGCAACGAGCGCCCAGAGCTGGGCCGCCGCCTCGTCGCCGGCCTTATCCAGCGCCGCACCCCAATTGGCGGCATATTCGTCCGCCATGTATTGCAGCGTGGCGATCAGCAGCTTTTCCTTGCTTTCGAAATGGAAGTTGACGATGCCGCGCGACAAGCCGGCGCCGTCGGCGACGTCGGCCAGCGTCGTCTCGGAGTAGCCGCGCTTGGCGAGCGAATCGATCGTCGCCTCGATCAACTGCTGTCGTCTGGTTTCCTTGGACGCCTTGCGCCCGCGCTTCTCGGTGTCCGTTGCGTCCTGTGCCGCAGAGGTGAGTTTCATCCGTACCGCCGTGCTGTTCTTCTTGAGGCGCAGGTGCATATCATGCTCCGCGCGGCATCGGCTTGATGCCACGCAGATGAGTGGGACAATGCTCACCACTGTCAAGCACCTTCTGCATCGCAGTCCAGGTCCGGATATTCTTCGCCACATAGGCTTCGCCGACGGCGGCCACAGCATCGGCGTGCAGCGCCCCTTCAAGCCTTGAAAGCTCAATCCGGGCGACATCCCGGTACCAGGCGTTCCGACTGACCGAACGCGCATCGACAAAGCCGGCTGCCGTCATGGCTGCGATATAGGTCTCCGCCGGCGCCATGCCGAAACTGAGACCTTCCGCCGCGAGATAGGCCTGCATGTCGGCGGAGGGTTCACCGTCATGGGAGATCAGCCAATCGGAGGCGGCAAAGATGCCGCCTGGGACAAGCACACGGGAGATCTCGCGGAAGATCGCAACCTTGTCCGGCACATGCACCAGTGCATCCTTGGAAAAGACCACATCGAAACTGCCATCAGGGAACGGCAGGCGACCGGGCGCCGACTGGATGAAGGAGACGTTGGCCAGTCCCGAACGCGCCGCGGCAAGCCTGGCGCGCTCTATCACCGGCACCTCGACATCGAAACCTGTCACCTGCGCCGGACCGTGGGTCTTGGCAATGTGCAGCGTCGCGCCACCGGCCCCGCAGCCGAGATCAAGGACACGCTTGCCGCCAAGTTCCAGCCCTTCGAGAACACGGTCGACTTCTCCGGCACCGCCAGGCGAAAGATACCCTTCTCCCCAGAGCACGGCGAGAAAGCGGATGGCCGCATCGTCATATTCCGCCAGCGGCTGCACTTCTCCATCGATCGACGACATCGGACCTCCGATCCGGCGTTGCACCTCGACAGAAATCCTATCGCGTTATCAGAGGATTGCAACATATTTGCTGAACACTCATTCAAAATATATGGACAACATTCTGCTTTCCATGCCATTTTTTGATCAACGACAAGGGGAGCCACATGAAACAATACGACGTGGTGATGATCGGAGGCGGCCATAACGGGCTGGTAACGGCCTGCTATCTCCAACGGGCAGGACTCGATGTCATCGTCCTTGAAAAGAACGCCTGGGTGGGTGGCGCCGCCACCAGCCGGGAGCTGACCCCCGGCTTTCTCTACTCCAACTGTTCCTACGTCTGCTCGCTGTTTCGGCCGGAGATCATGCGCGACCTCGAACTGCCGAAACACGGGCTGCAGGTCATCTCCTACGAGGGCGGCGCAGTCTTCACGCGGGATGGCGACTACCTCGCCTCCTATCGCGACCATGACTCCCACCGCCGCGAGTTCGCCCGCTTTTCCAAACGCGATGCCGAGGCCTATGACCGCTACGCCCGCGACGTGACGCGGCAATGTCGCTTCATCCAGCCGCTGCTGATGCGCACCGCGCCTGATCCCTTCAGCTTCAAGCCGCGCGACCTTCAGGAAATGCTCTATCTCGCGAAGAAGTTCGGCGACTTCTCTCCGTCGGAAATGGCCGCAACGTTGCGCTTCTGGACCATGTCGATCTCCGACTTCCTCGACGAATATTTCGAGACCGACGTGGTCAAGGCCTATCTGGCGCTATCGGGGATCATCGGCACGGCGCTCGGGCCGATGTCGCCGGGAACGGCTTATGTGCTGTTGCATCACTATATGGGCGAGGTCGACGGATCGGTCGGCGCCTGGGGTTATGCCCGCGGCGGCATGGGGGCGGTCACCTCAGCCCTCGCCTCCTCCTTCAAGGCATCCGGCGGCACCATTCGGACCGGTGCGGATGTCGCCAAGATCATGACCCATCGCGGCAAGGCGACAGGCGCGGTATTGGCCGATGGTGAAGAGGTCCTCGGCAAGCTCGTCGTCTCCAATGCCGACGTCAAGCGGACCTTCCTGAAGCTCGTCGACGAGAGCGCTCTGCCGGAGCGCTTCGTCCACCGCGTGCGCCATTTCAAGATGCGCGGCTCCTCGGGCAAGCTCAACATCGCCCTCGACAGCCTGCCGGAATTCCCGGCATTGCCATCAGGATCCTCCTGCATTCGCGGCGACCTGCACTTCACCGACACGATCGAGCGCATGGAAAGAGGCTATGACGACTGGAAGGCCGGACACTGGTCGACCGATCCCTTCGTCGACATGATGATCCCGACGACGCTCGACCCGACCATGGCGCCGCCCGGCAAGCACTTCGTCTCCTGCTTCGTGCAATACTGTCCGCCGAAGGTCGAAGGCAACGACTGGACCGATGCGGACCGCGACGCCTTCGCCGAGACCGTGATCAAGCAGATCTCCGACTATTCGCCGGGGTTTCGCGAGCGCATCCTGCACATGGAGGTGCGCACGCCGCGCGAGATCGAGCAGGAAGTCGGCCTGACCGAAGGCAATATCTTCCAGGGCGAACTGACCTTCGACCAGTTGCTGTTCAACCGGCCGGTGCCCGGCTATGCGCAATATCGAAGCCCCGTCCGCGGCCTCTATATCTGCGGCTCCTCCACCCATCCGGGTGGCGGCGTCATGGGCGCACCCGGCCGCAACGCCGCCGCCGAGATCCTGCGCGATCTGCGGCATACTCCCTCGCACATGAGTTCGGCCCATGACGTCATTTGATGCCATCGTCATCGGCGGCGGTCACAACGGCCTGACCGCCGCCACGCTCCTCGCCCGATCCGGGCGCAAGGTGGTGCTGATCGAAGCGGACGACGCGCTCGGGGGGGCCGCCCGCAGCTTCGAGTTCCATCCAGGCTTCGTCAGTCCCGGCCTTGCCCATGTCATCAATCGCCTCGACCCGGATGTGTTGTCGGCGCTCGAGATTGACCATTCGACAACGCCCACGGCGGCCCCGACAGTGGCCCTTTCGTCAACCGGAGTGCACGCGGTGCTGCGCGGCGCTTACGGAGAAACGATCGATGGCGTCTCGGAAGAAGAGGCTGCGCGTTTTGCGGAGTTCCGCAAAAAGCTCCTCTTCCAGGCCGGCATATTCAAGCGCTTCCTCAAGCGGCGCCCGCCCGAGGTCGGAGAGATTGCATTTGATGATCTGAAGTCCTTTGCCACCGCGGGCCTGCATCTCCTCAGCAAAGGGCGCGAGGAAGGTCGAGATTTCCTGCGGATGCTGCTGATGAATGTCGCCGATGTCGCCGACGAGTTCTTGACGGACGACCGGCTGAAGGGCCTCGTCGCCTTCGATGCGACGCTCGGCATTCACCTCGGACCTCGGTCGCCGACATCCCTGCTCGGCCTCTATTACCGCCTGACCGGTGAGGTGGCGGGCGCAACGGGCGCGCAGTTCGTAGCAAAGGGCAACAGCCACTCGATTGCTGCTCTCTTCGATGCGGCGGCGACAAGGGCGGGCGTTGCGATCCGCACCGGCACGCGCGTCGAGAAGATCATCGCCGATCGCGGTCGCGCGACGGGCGTCGTGCTGTCGACCGGCGAAACGCTGGCAGCGCCGGCAATCATTTCGGCCATTCACCCGCAGGCGACGTTCATGGCCTTGACTGATGCTGCCGAGATCGGCACCGGCTTTCGCCGCGCGATCGGCAATATCCGCACCAAAGGCAACGTCGCCAAGCTCGACCTGGCACTCGACCGGATCCCCGAGTTCCCGGGTGTGGCACCCGCCGACCTTGCCGGCAGGCTGATTATCGCGCGATCGATCGACCATGTCGAACGGGCCTTCAACCCGGCCAAATACGGACAGTTTTCGAACGATCCGGTGATGGAGATAACGCTTCCGAGCCTCACCGACCCGTCGCTTGCGCCCGACGGCGCCTGCACGCTTTCGGCGCTCGTCGAGTTCGCCCCCTATGCCCTTGCGGATGGTTGGGAAAAAGGAAAGCCCGCCTTCCTGAAGATCGTACTCGAAACCGTTGAACGCTATTGCCCGGGGATTGGCGCCAGCATTGTCGCCACCCACTTCCTGACGCCTGCCGACATGGAAGAGCGCTACAACCTGCCCGGCGGCCACTGGCACCACGGGGAACTCCAAGCCGACCAGCTCTTGATCAACCGCCCGGTCAATGCAGCCACCGGTTACGCAACGCCGCTCGAAGGTCTTTACCTCGCCAGCGCGGGTTCGCATCCGGGTGGCGGCATCTCTGGCCTGCCCGGCCTGCTGGCCGCCCGCCAGATCCTTTCGGAGAAACGCGCATGATGCACCTGACCGCCCTGCGGCGTGCCGAACAGGGACATATCCTGACGCCTCGCCTCGAGACGCCCTTTCACGACCGGCTGGCCGCACTCAGCGAGACCAACGACTGGTACAGCTGGGCCGGCTACAAGGCGCCGCATTCGATCTTCGACACCGAGCTCGAATATTTCGCCATTCGCTCCACGGCCGCCCTCTTCGATATCTCGCCGATGGTGAAGTACCGCATCCGCGGCACTGACGCGGCGCGCTATCTCAACCGGCTCACAGTGCGCGATGTAACCAAGCTCGGCATCGGCCGCGTCCACTACACCGCCTGGTGCGACGATCACGGCCACGTGCTCGACGACGGCACGCTTTTCCGGCTGGCAGCCGACGACTTCCGGCTTTGCTGTCAGGAGCGGCATCTGCCCTGGCTGCTTGACAGCTCCGGCGGGTTCTCGGTCGAAATCAGCGAGGAAACCGCCGAGATCGCTGCGGTCGCGTTGCAAGGGCCGACCGCTTTTGCGGTGCTCGAAGCTGCCGGCTTTGACGGCATAGAAACACTGAAGCCGTTTCAGCTGGCGGAGTTTCCGCACGCCGAGGGCAGCGTGACGATCTCGCGCACCGGCTTTACCGGCGACCTCGGTTACGAGCTTTTTGCCTCTGCAAATGCGGCGCTTAGCCTCTGGGATCGGCTCTGGGCGGCGGGAAGCGGTTTTGGGTTGAAGGCGATCGGCTACGACGCGCTCAACCGCGCCCGCATCGAGGCCGGCTTCATCGTCGCCAATGCCGATTTCATCACCGCCGAGGCAGCACTGCGCGCCGACCGCGAACGGCTGCCCGACGAGATCGGCCTCGACTGGCTCGTCGATCCGGAAAAGCCGTATTTCAATGGTCGCGACGCAATCCTGCGGGCACGGGCAAAAGGCACGCTCAAACACCTGCTGGTCGGCCTTGAGATCGAGGGAAACATTCCGGCCGAAGGCGCGATCGTCTATCACCGCGGCAAGAAGGAAGTGGGGCTGGTAACGGCCGCCATCTGGTCACCGCTCGCCAAGCGCAACATCGCAATCGCCACGCTTTCCCGCCCCTTTGGCGCGAGCGTTACCGACAATCTCTGGGTGGAAATCTACGCCATGCGAGAGCTACAATACCAGAAGCTGATGAAGCGCGCCCGTGTCGTGCCGCGGCCCTTCGTCAAGCTCGACCGTCGCTCGGCCACTCCGCCGGGGCGCTTCTAGGGTCCAGAGGATGGACGAAGAAACAAAACGACACTGGACGCTGATCAGAACTCCACCGGGCATAGAATGGTCCGGCCGCACGCGCTACGCGGCTGCGATGTTCTTTTACCAGCGCGGCGAGATGAGCGCGGAAACGCTGGAGATCTATCGCATCTGCTCGCGCCTCGACGCGGAGGATCCGGTTGCAGTGTTGCGCCGCCATCACATCGGGATCGAGTGGACAACGCGGATGGAGGCCGAACCGGATCGGCCATGAAACTGACGCCACCGTAGCCTGCGCCGTCCTAGAACGTTGCGGACTGCGCCGCCGAGATAGAACCATGCTCAACGTGACGTGCAAAGCCGGTAGCGGCCGGTCATATCGGCGCCTTCATTTTCGCGACGCAGCGTGAACTCTCGCCTGCCGTGCACTTGAAACGTGCTCGAGAATTCGTTGACGGCGGTCGGAAACACACTCCAGGAACGACGGCGGTAGGCGCACGTTTCGCGGAAGGCGTAAACCCCACCGGATCCGGTCAGCCGATCAAGCGAGCAGTTCGTCTTTTCGTGAGAGAAGCCGGTGCCGTCATAGACAAACACCGTCGCCTTGCCCGGGCTTTCACACGCCACCCCGACGTCAAAATACCGTCCGCGCTCCAGTGGCAGCACGTCAGCGCCAAGGGCCGAAACGGGCGCGAGCGCCGCCAACACAATCAGGGCGCGGCAAAGCCTATAGGTTGCAAACTTAGATGCAGACATGCTGATTGCCATGCATGCGGTCATCGCATCAGATGTCGCGCAACCGCCTCATAGGCCGGCAGCGAAATCGGGTCGTTGACGGTGTTGCTCGCCGAAGGGTTGGACGAAAACCGGGCAATGACCATGCGGGCAGCCGGATCGACGTAGATCGCCTGGCCGTGAACGCCGCGCGCCATGAAGGCGCCGTTGGCATTGCCGGTATTCCACCACATGCCGCGATAGCTCCAACCCTTCAGCAGCGCATAGCCCGCCTTTGCAAACGCGGCCTTGTCGCCGCCGGCGCGAATGTGGTCGATCGCGCCGGTGGGCACAAGCTGCTTGCCGTTGATCGCGCCACCGCCAAGCATCAGCTGACCGATCCTTGCCATGTCGCGAAGGCCAGCGTTCAGCCCACCGCCGGCATAGGGCGTTCCGATGGAATCGACGGTGAAATACGCGTCCTGCTCCGCGCCCATCTGGCTCCAGATCCGCTCCGACAGGAGATCGGCAACCGATTTTCCGGTCGTGCGCGCGATGATCCAGCCGAGCGTGTCGGTGTTGACGGTCTTGTAGCCGAAGGCGATACCGTGCTCGCCTTCCTTTTGCACCGTCTGCAAATATTCGAAATAGGTTCGTGGTCCGGTGTAGTCTGCCGGCTTGGGCAACGGATTGCCGGCAGCCGAGTACCTCCACACATCGGCATTCGGATCGCCATAGTCTTCGCTATAGGCAAGCCCCGTCGTCATATCGAGGACCTGCCTGACGGTTGCGTCTCCAAAGGCGCTGCCAGCAAGTTCGGGAACCAGCGCACCGACCCTTGCTGTCTCGTCCAGCGTTCCCTCGGCCACCAGCATCTCGCCCATAAGCCCGATCAATGACTTGGTCACCGACATCGCACCGTGCTGTCCGGCGTCGTCGAGGCAGCCGGCATAGCGTTCATAGACGATCTTGCCCTCGTGAAGGACCACAATACCGTCCGCATAGTTGGCCGAAAACGACTCGGCAAAGCTCATGTCTTTGCCTCCGCTGAGCGGCGTGAACGTGATCGCATCGATCGACGGATCGATCTTACGCTCGAACGGCACCGGCGCGCCGAGACCGCGGCTGACGCCGACCGTCGGCGTCAATTGCCGGAAATGGCAGACCGTCCAACGCAGTTTCGGAAAGCTGAAATAGTCGCTGTCGGTCGACCGGATGATCTTGTGCGCCGGCGGCGGCGATCCGAGCATCCATTCGAGTTTTCGCGGATCGGATTGATCTGCCGATATCGCAGCGTTCTCCTGAGCTTGAGCGATCGTCGGCATGGCACCCCCAAAAGCGCTCGCCAGGATCAGCGCATGGGCAGCCCTGCGAAGTTTAGCGTCAGAGCCGAAGGCCGCACCGGCACGAGAAATTGAGAACGACAATGAAGACTGCTCCTGTCCAATAGGGCGCGACTTCGTTTGCCACGCCTTTCTGTCCGCGCAGGGAATCCCACGATGGACAGCGGGGCGCATATGACATGCGCCGTGTCTGCGCCGCTCCGCCGCTAAGCCGCCGATGCGGCGCTGCCACGCCCGCCGACAACCTTGCCGTTTTGCGTATCACGGCTCTCCTGCGCGGCGTATCGCGCCCGCTTCTGCTCGTACATGCTGAGGTCCGCGCGCTTGACCAGCGCCTCCATCGTTTCACCGATTTCGCTGGTTGCAGCGCCGAGAGATATGCTGAGCGGCGCATTGGAGTAGAACTGGTTGTTGATCTTCAATAACTCGTTGATCGTCTCAACCATCGTGGCCGCCGCTTGCCGGTCGGCGCCGGGCATCAGGATGGCAAATTCGTCGCCGCCGATGCGGGCGGCATGGTTGGGTTGCGACACCGCACCGTTCAACACTTCGCCGAGCCGGCGCAGAAGCGCATCGCCGGCATCATGGCCAAGCTGGTCGTTGGCGGCTTTGAGGCCGTCAAGGTCGAGGACGATGGCCGAAACCGGCCGAAGCGACTTGCGCTCCAGCCTGTTCAGCTCGTCCATGTAGAAGGCGCGGTTGTGCAGCTTGGTCAGCACGTCGTGCTTGCCGAGATATTCGAGATAGGCCTCGGCCTTCTTGCGTGCGGTGATATCGGTCAACGCCACCTGCACCAGAGACCAGTCGCCTTCATGGCCTGGAAGCACGGAGAATTGCAGCAGGACGTGGCGCTCCGACCCATCGAGCGCATAGTTCACCACCTCGCGGTGGTGCAGGAGATTGCCGTTCCACAGCTCTATCAGTTGCTCGCGGAAGTGCTTCTCCATTTCGTTGCGGAAGATATCGCCGAGATGCTGGAGCAGCGTGTTCCGATCCGGCGCGCAGAACAGATCGAGCGTCGCCTGGTTGATGTCGATGACCCGGATCTCGCTCATGCATTGGCGCACGAACTCCGGATGAACGTCGGTGAAGACGCGAAAATCGACGATGCCGCGCTCGCGGACGTCTTCGAGCAGCAGCTTGATGCGGCTGAAGTCCTCCACCCACAGCGACACGGGCGAATGTTCGAAGATGCCTTCGGCATACTGCCGGTTGGCGCGCTCGTTGCGCCGCGCCTCCTCGCGCGCGGTAACGTCTTCCGTCGTCAGCAGCAGCCGCCCGAGCGTATTCTCGTACCCTGGCAGCACGGAGCCGCGCAGCTGGATGTCGAGCCGGCGCCCGGACAGCGTGTAGTTGACCGCGCTGCTGCTGAACTCGGTCTTGCCGTCCCACAATTCGGCAAGCTCGTTGACATGGCTTTCGAGCATCTCGTCGCGAAAGACTTTCGACAGGTTCGCCGACAGATGATCGAGATCGCGCGCTTCGAACAGCTCCAGTGTCCGGCGGTTGACCTGAAGCACACGAATTTGGCTGGAGCAGGCGGAGACCCGCGTCAGATCTTCGCTGAGATAGGCGCGAATATCCACCACGCCCTCGGCCCGCCAGCGCTCGAACTGCGCTTTGACCCCACTGAAATCCTCAATCCACATCGCGATCGGCGCCAGATCAAAAATGTTGGTGTCGGAAGAACCTGTCATTACTGTTCCATCTCGGTTGGCGGGGAGAGGGTTCGGTGCAAGGGCATCGCCTTTGAGCGCATTCTAACGGTCTTTAAGTAAAGATACGTAAATCCTCAACCGCGGATCACCATTGATCGGAACGATCCGTTCAACATCGGGAGCGGTCGGTTGATCCGTCATCTGCTTCGCCAACTCGACGATGCACCGACTGGTAGAAAAAATTGCAACCTGTGGTCATCAGCTCCTTGAAAGCACCAAATCGGTGCTTTACATCAGATGCATGATGCAAACGGCCCACACAGCAATCCTTCGCTACCGACTTGCGCCTGACGACGAGGCCCTGCGCGCGCTGGAGAAAACGTTTGCTGCCTATGCGGCGATGTTTGCCCTGCTCGAGGAGCTGACGGCGGAAAAAGGCGGGGCCAACCTCGTGACCCTGCACGAGCTCGCCTACGAAACCGTCAGGGATCGGACCGGCCTTCCGGCGCGCTTCGTGACGCTCGGCCTGCGCGATTTTGCGTCAAACCGCGGGCGGCCGAGCGAGCCGCCGCGGCTGCCACTCGACGAAAAATTGTTTGCGATCAAGGGCCCGGCTGACCTGACGGTCGCGACCGTACGCGGCCGCGTCGCCATTCCCTTCGATGTGGCGGGCTACTCGCGCGGCACGCTCAGTATTTTTTCCGCCCAACTCGTCGCCGAAGCCGGCGGCTATGAAATTCACATCGGCGTCACGCCGCACACAGATCGAACGGAGGAACACATGATGATGAACGAAGGCATTCTTTCGCGCATGGGCAGGCTGATCGCCGGCATCGCCAACGCCGCCGTCGACAAGGCGGAGGGCACCAACAAGGTCGCCGTCGTCGAACAAGCATTGCGGGAAATCGATGCCGCAGCCGAAGAGGCAAAGGCTGACATCGGCAAGGCGCGTGCCGAGGAGTACCGCATTCAAAGCCGGCGTGAAGAAATCGCGTCCGATCTGAACATGCTGGAAGAAAAGATCCACACTGCGGTCGCATCCGGCCGAGACGATCTCGCCAAGGCCGGTGTCGCCCGCCAGATAGACCTGGAATCGCAGGTCGCAGCCCTCGACAAGGCGCTAGCCGATGCCAGGATCTATCTTGACGAGGGACAGCAGGCATTGCAGGCCGTGCTTGCCACACGCCGCGAAGCCGAAGCGAGGCTGGCCGATCTCAAGCGGAGCTTGGCGCAGTACCCGGATGAACCGGCCGCAGCGCGCGCGCGCAACAACCCGGCCGATGGTGCCGCGCGGGCTGCCGCGGCGGTCTCGCGCGTCACCGGCGTACCGGCCGGCAACAACGCGACGAGCGCCGAACTCGACGAGCTCGATCGGCTTCACCGCGAGCAGGCCATCGAAGCGCGGCTGGCAAAATTCAAAGCCGGAAAGGCCTGACCCAGATGGAGCTTTTTTTCGCTCCTGAATGTTTACCTTTTGCGATTGCCGCCATCATGCTGGCAGTTTTGACCGCGATCGAGATGCTGTGCCTGCTGATCGGATTTTCGCTTGGCGAGGTGATCGACAAGGCCGGGCTCGACGAGCACAACGGTTTGGCCGGTCTGCTCTCCTGGCTCAACGTCGGTGGGGTCCCCATCCTCATCCTCGTCATGCTGTTGCTCGCACTGTTCTCGATGGCCGGGTTCGTCATCCAGAGTATCGCCCACAGCTTATGGCTGCCGCTGCCGGCTATGGTTGCCAGCGTGCCGGCACTGCTGTTGAGCCTTCCCGCGGCCAGGGCATCGAGCCGGGCGGTGGCACGGATCGTACCGCGCGACGAAACCTATGTCGTCGACCTCGCAGAATTCGTCGGTCGGACAGCCGAAGTGGCCGTTGGCCCACTCGACCAGGGTCTGCCAGGGCGCGTTCGCCTCAAGGACAAACACGGCAACTGGCACAATCTGCGCGCCAAAGCCGCCAAGGACGAGCCGGCCATCGCCATCGGCACACAGATCCTCATCGTCGATCGCGCCAAGGATGTCTTCATCGCCATTCCTGCACCCGCAGACCTCATCTCCACGCCAAACACCACCTCTACGGAGCAACAATGATCCTTGATCTTCTCCTGCCCGCCGGCATCGGCGTCGTCCTGATCCTCGGCATCGGCTTCGTGCTCGCATCGCTCTATACGCGATCGAGCCGCGACGAAGCCTATGTTCGCACCGGCCTCGGCGGCCAGAAGGTTGTCTTGGACGGCGGCTCGATCGTCCTGCCGATCTTCCACTCTATCGCCCGGGTCAATCTGAAGACCCTGCGTCTCGAGGTTCGTCGCGGCGAAGGCGACGCACTGATCACCAAGGACCGCATGCGCGTCGATATCGGCGCCGAATTCTATGTCCGCGTGAAGCCGGACGCCTCCTCGATTGCGCTTGCCGCCCAGACGCTCGGTGACCGCACCAACGATGCCGAGCAGTTGCGCGTGCTGATCGAGGCGAAGTTCGTCGATGGCCTGCGCTCGGTTGCCGCCACCATGAGCCTCGACGCCCTGCAGGAGCAGCGCATGGATTTCGTCAAGGCGGTGCAGGAAGCGGTTGGCGCCGACCTCCAATCGAACGGTCTCGAACTGGAATCCGTGTCTTTGACGCGGCTCGACCAGACCGACATCAAGCACTTCAACGCCAACAACTTCTTCGACGCCCACGGTCTTGCCGCCCTGACGCGCATCACCGAAGGTCGCAAGAAGGAGCGCAACGAGATCATGCGCGACACAGAGGTCGCGATCGCCCAGAAGGACCTCGAGGCCCGCCAGCAGTCGCTGGCGATCGAGCGGACCAAGCGCGAGGCGGAGCTGAGCCAGGAGCGCGATATCGCCAACAAGTCCGCGGCGACCCGCGCCGAAACGGCCCAGCAGGAACAGGCGGCCAAGCGCGCAGAAGAAGAGGCGCGCATCGCCACCGAACAGGCCATTGCCGAGCGCGAGGCTGCCGCCAAGCAGGTGCGCGAAAGCGCCAACATCGAGGCGACCCGCACGGTCCAGCAGCGCGACACCGAGGCCAAGCGCGACCTGCAGATCGTGGCCCAGGAAAGCGCCATCGCCGTTGCCAACAAGAGCCGCGAGGAATCCGAGGCCAAGGCAAAGGCCGAAACGGCGCGCGCACTGGCAATCGCCGCGGAAGAAAAGGTCGGCACGGCAAAGGCCGTCGAGATCGCCGAGCGTGAACGCCAGATTGCCGTCATCGACGCCCGCAAAAACGCCGAAACCGAAGCAACGGCCGTGACGGTCGGCGCCGAAGCCGAAAAGCAGGCGGCCCTTGACCAGGCCGACGCGATCAAGACGCTCGCCACCGCCGAGGCCGAAGCTGCCATCATCAAGGCCAAGGGCGTGCTCGAAACCGGTAAGGCGGCGGCCGAGAGCGAAGCGCGGCTCAACGAGGCGCGCAACAAGCTGAGTGCCGCCATCATCGAGTTCGAAATCCTGCGCGAGCGCATCCGCATCATTCCCGAAGCATTGGCCGAGGCAGTCAAGCCGATCGAGAAGATCTCCGACATCCGCATCTTCGACACCGGCGGCATGCTCGGTCGTGGCGGCAACGGCGCGGGCGGCACAAGCGGTATCGGCATGGGCGAAGGCCTTGCCGGGCAGCTTCTCGCCTACCAGGCCAACAAGCCGATCCTCGATCGCCTGCTGAAGGAAGCGGGCTTCGAGGGCGACAATGCCGTATCCTCGCTGCTTGCCAATCTGCAGGGCGATGAGCCAGAGGAACTCGAAAAGAACTGACTTTTTCCAAGCGCGCCGGCCACCTGACCTGTGGCCGGCGCATCGTTTCCATGCCCACATCCAACGAAGGCGCCAACCGACGCCCGCGCGACAAGCCGACCCTCGATCGGTACAAGGAGACCGCCACCCTTGTCGCAAGTGCGGCGATCTCTATCTCATGGCGTTCATCGGCAAGAGGAAGAGAAATGCCCATGGTCTTTCGCGACATCGATCTGACCCACCTCGAACGCCACGGCATTCCACCTCTGCCCGAGCCTGACGAACAGGGTTTCGTCGAGACCCGTGGCGCGCGCATCTGGTATGGGAGCCATGGTTCCGGGCCCGCGGTGATCCTTTTGCACGGCGGCATGGGAAACAGCGGAAACTGGGGCTACCAGGTGCCGGCGATCATCGACGCCGGCTATCGCGCTGTCGTCGTCGACAGCCGCGGCCATGGCCGCAGCACACGGGATGCACGTGACTACAGCTACCAACTGATGGCAGCAGACACCCGCTCCGTCATGGAACGGCTGCAGATCCACAAGGCCGCGATCATCGGCTGGAGCGATGGCGCCGATACCGGCCTGATCCTCGCCCAGGAAATGCCCGAGCGCGTTGCCGGCATCTTCTTCTTCGCCTGCAATGTCGACAATTCGGGAACCAGACCGTTCGAGTTCACGCCTATCATCGGCCGTATCTGGCAACAGCACCAGAAGGACTATGCCGCACGCTCGGCGACACCTGGAGACTTCGATGCGCTCTCCGCAGCGGTGGAAGCAATGCAGCGCACGCAGCCGAACCTGCCGGCCGCCGAGCTTGCGGCGATCGCAGTGCCCGTCGCCGTCGTCCTTGGCGAACACGACGAATTCATCAAGAAGGAGCATATGGCCTATCTCGCCGAGACGCTGCCTGACGCAGCCCTTCATATCCTTCCCGGCCTCAGCCACTTTGCGCCGCTGCAAAGCCCCGATGTCTTCAATGATGCGATGCTCGCCTTCTTGAGCGGCGTCCTGCGCTAGCGCTGACTGTTCGGTCGCGAGAGCTCTGCGGGCCGGCCGTTGATTTCCGATCGCGTTTTCGGAAAGCACGTCTTCAAACCACCGAAACCGGTGGCCGGTGTCGGTTGCGCGCGATACAACCGAGGAGAGATCAGGAGGAATAAATGCAGAAATCCGATTACCCCAGGGGCACGGTTTCCCGTCTCAGCATCGACAGCGATGTGCTCAAAAGCAACAGGCTCGGGGACCCGACCCGCCGCGACGTCGATGTCTATGTTCCCGCAAACCACGTGGGTGCGGGCCTGCCGCTGCTCGTGGACCTCGTCGGCTTTACCGCTGGCGGCCCTCTGCATACGGCATGGAAACCCTTCTTCGAGAACGTGCCGGAACGCCTGGACAGGCTGATCGCGACCGGGCAGATGCCGCCGGTCGCTGTCGCCTTTCCCGATTGCTTCACGTCGCTCGGCGGCAACCAATATATCAACAGTTCGGTCGTCGGCCGCTGGGAAGATTTCCTCATCGACGAAATGCTTCCGGCCGTCGAAACCCGCTTTGGCTGCGGCGGCACAGGGAGACGTGGTGTTTTCGGCAAAAGCTCGGGCGGCTACGGCGCGTTCTCCCATGCCTTCCGGCGGCCCGACATCTGGGCGGCGGCCGCAAGCCATTCGGGAGACGCCGGCTTCGATCTGATGGCAGCCGACTTTCCCATGGTTCTGCGCGCGCTCGCGCGGCATGGTCTCTCGATCGAAAACTGGTTTCGGGTCTACGAGAAGCGGCAGAAGCATGCCGACGAAGACATCCCTGTCTTGCTCGTTCTGGCCCAGGCGGCGAGCTACGACCCCGATCCCGACCCGGACGTCTTCAAGGGGCTACGGCTTCCGGTCGATCCGGAGACCTGCGAACTGATAGAGGAACGCTGGAAGAACTGGATGGCCTGCGATCCCGTCGAGCTGGCAAAAACCCATGGACACAACATCGGCAAGCTCAAGGCCTTCTACATGGATTGCGGCACCGTGGATCAGTACAACCTGCTCTACGGCAATCGCCGCATCCACCGGACGCTGAAGGAACTCGGCATCGAACATACCTATGAGGAGTTCGAGGACAACCACAATTCGGTCGATTACCGCATGGATGTCAGCCTGCCCTTCCTCGCCAAGGCGCTGCAGTAACAAGGACCAGGGGCGCGACCGGCAGGCGTTGCCGGCCGTGATGTCTTGCCAGATGGGAATGAGGGATGCTTGATGAAGTCATCCCACCTGCTCCAATCTCAGGCCGCACGTCGGTCGTGGCGTCCCTCTTCGATCTCCTCGACGATCTTGGCAACGAAGGCGTCGAGATCGTCCGGGGAGCGGGAGGTGATGATGCCGTGGTCGTTGACGACCTTGGCATCGACCCACTGCGCGCCGGCATTTTCGACATCCTTGCGGATCGAGGCATAGGAGGTTGCCTTGCGCCCCTTCAAAGCGTCGGCTTCCACCAGCAGCCAGGGCGCGTGGCAGATCGCCGCCACTACTTTGCCCGATTGCACGAAGTCGATGACAACCCGCATGGCGTCAGCATCCTTCCGCAGGATATCGGGATTGATCTGACCACCGGGCAGTACAAGCGCATCGAAGTCGCGAACAAACACGTCCTTCGCCGTGAGGTCGACATCGACGGTGTCGCTCCAATCCCCCTTGTCCCAGCCCTTGATGGCACGTTTTTCCGGCGATGCTATGGTCACTTTGGCGCCGCGTTTTGACAGTTCGTCGCGCGGCACACGCAACTCCGAACGCTCATAGCCGTCGGTTGCAAGAATGAGAATTCTGGCGGTGTCGATCGATGGCATAACCAAGTCCTTTCCCGGTTTGTGAGCCCGCAGGAAGAACCGGCTGCAGTTGGAATGGTTCCCTCGTCACGCTTGCGTCGTCGTAAAGCGCATCATGCGCCGGCAACCAGCAACGACGTCTCGAAGGTCCAACCTTCGATAAACGCCTTCATGGCATTAGCAGCCAGAACACCGATCCGGCAAGAAGGATGAATAGGGCAACAAGCTTGCCGAAGCGCTGCATGCCGTGAGACGTGTCGTCTCCCAGGATGGAGTTCCAAAACGCTCCGCCGGTGGCATCGACATCGGCGGTTGCCGCCAACACGGTCGGCGGGTTCACGGATGTCGCCGCACTGTAATCATGAGGGCGTGGCTGCCGGTTCGCCTTGGCGGTTTCGTCGTCATAGATGCTGGCGCTGACAACCCTGCCATCGCCCGCATCGGCCACCTGAGCTTCGCGCGATACGCGATCTTCCGGCTCCGGTCGCCCCATGAGCACATCCAGCCACGCGCGGCGCGCCTGCGCCGCTGCCGCATGTCGAGGCCATTGCGCGGATGCTGAAAGGATCGCCGAAGAGCGGCTGGTTTTGGGATGACGGAGTGACATCGCGGGCCTCCTTTAACTCGGAATGCCGCTGAAGCGCGTTTGTTCCATCACCTTCATCGAACGCGCAAATAAAAAGGGCGCTCAACCCTTGACGAGGAGCGCCCTTTTTGACCCGGACAGCTTCGAACGCGCGGCTGTCGCCGCTGCAGGAAGCCATCGATACGGGTAGTGATGCCTAGATAGTTGAGCGCATCCGGATTTCAAGGCCTATTTCCACTTCTTCCGTTCATTGCCCTGAGAACCGGCCGAAGCTGTGCACGCTCAGTCAAAACTGATTTCACAGTTGGACGCGACGGCGGCCGACACGTCGGCAATCATGCCTCTCACCGATGAGAGGAGACATCATGCGCTTCAAGAACAAGACCGCCCTGATTACGGGTGGCGGAACCGGAATTGGTGCGCAGTCGCGCGCCGCATCCGCGCGGGCGGGGGAAATGTCGCGCTCGGCGGCCGACGGCCGGAGCCTCTTCGCGAGGTGGCCGACGAGATCGGGGCAACGGTCGTCGCGGCGGATGCGGCCGACAGCGCCAGCATGAGGGCTGCCGTGGCAAGGGTCGCCGAAACGCTCGGCGGATTGGACATTCTCATCGCCAATGCCGGCGGCCATGGCGTCGGGCCGACGATCAGCATGTCGGATGAAACGTGGGATCTCGCCGTCCGGCTGAACCTCAACACGGCCTTCGTCAGCGCTCGGGAATCCCTTCCGCATCTGGTCGAGAGCAAAGGCAACATCGTCGTTCTCGCGTGCATGGACACGGGACAGTCGCTGAAGTTCGTGGCCAAGGCGGCGCTGCGCGGTGCGGAGAACTTTCGTTTCTTCTCCGACCGCGCACCGGAGGCTCGCGACGGCAAGGTGCTGCGCGCGACCAACCAGATCAACGTGACCACGCGGGTGCCGATTGGTCCGGTCGGCATCATCACACCGTGGAACACGCCGTTCATGCTGTCGACCTGGAAGATCGCTCCGGCGCTGGCCGCCGGCTGCACCATCGTACACAAGCCGGCCGAGTTCTCGCCGCTGACGGCGCGGCTGCTGGTAGAGATCGCAGAGGAAGCCGGCCTTCCGAAGGGTGTCTGGAACCTCGTCAACGGTTTTGGCGAAGACGCCGGCAAGGCGCTGACCGAGCATCCCGCCATCAAGGCCATCGGCTTTGTCGGCGAGAGCCGCACCGGCTCGCTGATCATGAAGCAGGGCGCCGATACGCTGAAGCGCGTGCATTTCGAACTCGGCGGCAAGAACCCGGTCATCGTCTTTGCCGACGCCGATCTGGAGCGGGCTGCCGACGCCGTGGTTTTCATGATCTATTCTCTGAACGGTGAGCGTTGCACCTCCTCGTCCCGACTGCTGGTGGAAGAGAGCATCTACGACCGCTTCACCGCGTTGGTGGCTGAAAAGGCCAAACGCATCAAGATCGGCCATCCGCTCGATCCTGAAACCGTCGTCGGGCCGCTGATCCATCCAGAGCACGAAAGGAAGGTGCTCGAATACATCGGCATCGGCCGGAAGGAAGGGGCTACAGTACACCGCTCAACATCATCGACCTGCTCGACCTGATGTCGACTTCCGGCTGGCTCGCCAACATCGAGCGCGGTCCCGGGCGCCACGGCATCTCCAACGCCTTCTTCCTCTATGTCCGCGATCCGGATGGCCATCGCATCGAGATCTAGTGCGCGGATTACCAGACGGTCGATCCCGATCTGCAGCCAATCAAATGGGATCTCAAGGACCCGCAGCGCCAGACGCTCTGGGGTGCGCCTGCTCCGCGCTCCTGGTTCGAGGAAGGCAGCCAGTTTGCCGGCGCCGAGACGGTGGAACCGGCCTTGAAGGCGCAACCTATCATCGCCCCGTAATTCGGGGCATGAAAGGCAGCAGGTGAGCGCAAGGGGAGGAACGTCGTGGATCAGAAGACTTTTGGAGAATGGTCGCAGAAGGCGGCGGAATGGGGATCGGCCTATCGGGCATCGCTGCGCGACAGGCCCGTTCGCGCCCAAACGGCGCCCGGCGCGATTGCCGCCCAGATCCCCACCAAACCGCCCCAGACCGGCGAGGATATGGCAGCGATCTTTGCAGATTTCGAAAACATCATCCTGCCGGGCATGACCCATTGGCAGCATCCGCGTTTCTTCGCCTATTTTCCCGCCAACGCCGCACCGGTTTCGGTTATCGCCGAATATCTGGTGACGGCGATGGCCGCCCAATGCATGCTGTGGCAGACCTCGCCTGCAGCGACCGAGCTTGAAACCCGGGTTCTCGACTGGCTGCGCCAGGCAATCGGCCTGCCCGACGGCTTTTCCGGCGTCATCCAGGACTCTGCCTCCTCCGCCACGCTGTCCGCCGTGCTCGTCATGCGCGAGCGCGCCTTGGGCTGGAAGGGCAACAAGCAGGGGCTCAGCGCGCACGCTCCCTTGCGCGTCTACTCCTCGGATCAGGTACACACTTCGATCGACCGAGCCATCTGGGTCTCCGGCATCGGCGAGGAAAACCTCGTGCGCATCCCGGTGACCGGGCCGCTGCAGGGCATGGACGCCGAAGCGCTCGAAGCGGCAATTCTACGGGATAAGGCCGCAGGCCTGCTGCCGGCCGGGGTCATCGCCTGCACCGGCGGTACCAGCACGGGCGCCTGCGACGATATCGCCGAGGTCGTTCGCGTCGCCCACAAGCATGGCCTTTATGTCCATGTGGATGCCGCATGGGCAGGATCGGCGATGATCTGCGAGGAATTCCGCTCTCTCTGGACGGGCGTTGAGGAGGCGGACTCGGTCGTCTTCAACCCGCACAAATGGCTCGGCGCCCAGTTCGATTGCTCCGCCCACTTCATCCGCAATCCGGATGACCTCGTGCGCACTCTGGCGATCCAGCCGGAATATCTGAAGACACACGGTCGCGACGGCATCATCAACTATTCCGAATGGACGATCCCGCTCGGTCGGCGCTTCCGCGCGCTCAAACTGTGGTTCCTGCTGCGCTTCCACGGGCTCGATGGTCTGAAGACGATGATCCGCAACCATGTCGCCTGGGCGAGCCGCCTTGCCGAACGCCTTGGCGTCAACGACGACTTCGAAATCGTCACCGCGCCGCGGTTCTCGCTGTTCTCCTTCCGCCATCGCTGCAGCGCCGACAGTGACGCTCACAACATCGCGCTCGTCAATGCCATCAACGACGATGGCCGGATCTATCTGACGCAGACACGCGTCGATGGCCGCGTCGCCATCCGCTTCCAGGCCGGCCAGTTCGACATGACCGAGGCGGATGCGGATATCGCCTTCGACGTCATCACCGAGGTCGCGGCAAGGATGGCGAACCAATGATCTCTGAGGTCGAACATGTTTGCCCGCCGGCATCGCCGGAGCGGGACGGAGGATTGAAATGACGCTTGCAAAGTTCGCCAGTTTTTCCGCGGCCGGCGGCCAGGGATATGGCCTGGTCACCGACCAGGGCATCATCGACCTGTCCCGGCGCCACAGTGCGAAATGGCCGACGCTACGAGAAGTCATCGCCGACGGCACCCTGACAAGACTGGCGGACGAGGCTGCCTCCCTCGCTCCGGACCTGTCGCTGGCCGATATCCGTTTCGAAATCCCCGTCCCCGCGCCTGAAAAAATCGTCTGCGTCGGCGTCAATTTTCCCGATCGCAACGAAGAGTATCGGGACGGGCAGGCAGCTCCCGCCAATCCCCGCGCTCCTTCACGGGTCATGAACAGCCGCTGATCCGTCCGCCCGAAAGCCCGCAGCTCGACTACGAGGGCGAGATCGTCATCGTCATCGGCAAGGGCGGCCGGCGTATTCCCGAGGCTTCGGCGCTCGATCACATTGCAGCGCTGTCGCTCTGCAACGAAGGCACGATCCGCGACTGGGTCCGGCACGCCAAATTCAACGTGACGCAGGGCAAGAACTTCGACCGCACCGGGTCGATCGGGCCATGGATCGTTCCCTTCACCGACGAGACGCAGATCGCTGACATCAAGCTGGAAACGCGCGTCAACGGCGAAGTTCGGCAACAGGACCGCACAAGCCGGATGATCTTCTCGTTCCGCAAGATCATCAACTACGTCTCCACCTTCACGACGCTGGTGCCCGGTGACGTCATCGTCACGGGGACCCCGACCGGCGCCGGCGCCCGCTTCGACCCGCCGATCTGGCTCAAACCCGGCGACATCGTCGAGGTCGAGGCGGACGGCATCGGCCTGCTACGCAACCCTATCGCCGACGAGGCCTGAGCATGCTGAACACGACCGAAATCGCCGACGCCGCGAAAGCGCTCGATGACTCGGAAAAGAGCCGCATCCAGACGGGTCTTCTCTCCCTCAAACATCCCGAAATGACGATGGACGACGCTTACGCCGTGCAAGCGGCCTGGGTGAAGCAGAAGATCGCGCGGCCGCCGGGTGATCGGCTGGAAATTCGGGCTCACGTCGAAGGCGATGCAATATGCGCTCAACATCGACATCCCCGATTCCGGCGTGCTGTTCGACGACATGATGTTCGAGGACGGCGCGACGATCCCTGCGGATCGCTTCATCCAGCCGCGCATCGAGGCTGAGATCGCCTTCGTGATGAAGGCACCACTGGCTGGCCCCAATGTCAGCGTCTTCGACGTGCTCAACGCCACCGACTACGTCACCCCGGCGCTCGAAATCCTCGATACGCGCATCCTGCGTGTCGATCCGGAAACGAAGAAGACCCGCACCATCGTCGACACCATTTCCGACAATGCCGCCAATGCCGGCATCGTCATCGGCGGTCGGGCCATGCGGCCGCAGGATGTCGACATGCGCTGGATGGGCGCCATCGTCTCGCGCAATGCCGAGGTCGAAGAGACCGGGCTTGGCGCCGGCGTGCTCAACCATCCCGCTCGCGGCATCGCCTGGCTCGCCAACCGGCTTGCCAACTATGGCGACCGCATCGACGCCGGCCAGATCGTCCTTGCCGGCTCGTTCATCCGCCCCGTCGAGGCCCGCCACGGTGACACCATCGTCGCCGATTTCGGCCCGCAGGGAACCGTCAGCTGCTTCTTCGAATAGGTGCATCCATGCCTGCTCCACGTAATAAGTTCAAGCTGGCGCTTGCCGAAGGGCGGCCGCAGATCGGCCTTTGGCTGGCGCTTGCCAATCCCTACACCGCCGAGATCTGTGGTGGCGCCGGCTTCGACTGGCTGCTGATCGACGGCGAACATGCGCCCAACGACGTGCCGCTGATCATGGCACAGTTGCAGGCGCTTTCCGGTTCGCAGAGCCATCCGATCATCCGTCCGCCGATCGGCGAAGCCTGGCTGATCAAGCAGTTCCTCGATATCGGCGCGCAGACGCTGCTGGTGCCCATGGTCGAAACCGGTGAACAGGCCCGCGCCCTGGTCCGGGCCGTGCGGTATCCGCCGCACGGCATGCGCGGCGTCGGTGCAGCGCTCGCCCGTGCCTCCGCCTTCAACCGCATCGACGATTATCTCTCGACAGCGAATGCCGAAGTCTGCCTGCTGCTGCAGGTGGAAAGCCGGGCGGGACTGGCGGCACTCGACGACATTGCCTCGACCGAAGGCGTCGACGGCGTCTTTATCGGCCCGGCGGATCTGGCCGCCGACATGGGCTTTCTCGGCCGGCCCGGTGCGCCGGAAGTGCAGGAAGCCGTCGAGGCCGCACTGGCGCGCATCCAGTCGCACGGCAAGGCTGCCGGTATCCTGACCTCGGACACTGCGCTCGCGAAACGCTACCTCGAACTCGGCGCGCTCTTTGTTGCGGTCGGAAACGATGTCAGCCTGCTGGTGGGGGCGACCAGTCGCCTGCGTGCAAGCTTTGCCCAGCATGCTTCTGCACCTATAGTCGGAGCGAATACACCCGCGTCGGGCTATTGAACGGCGACAGCGGCCAATAGGTCAGTGCACTCTCGATCGCAGATGGTCGAGCGTCAGCGCCACGCCGGCCTCGAGATCGACACGCGGGGAAAGGCCATAGGTGGCCTGCAGCGCCGTATCGCCGCAACGGTAGAACACGCCCTCTGGCTTGTCTGACCGGCCCCTTATTTTCGGCTCCCATCCGATGCCGCGGCTGACCAGCCGGGCGAGTTCTATGAACGAGGTGGCGACGCCGGTAGAGATGTTGAGACATCCGCCGTTCTGCAGCCGGGTAAAGGTTCTCCAGACGAAGTCGATGCAGTCGGAGATATGGATGAAGTCGCGGCACTGCCGGCCGGAGCCCCAGACGAAGACTTCCTCCGCCCCCCGCTCTTCGAGCAATCGCCTGCAGATTGCCGGGAACGGATAGCTCAGATCCTGATCCTCGCCATAGCCGCTGAACGGGCGATAGGCGACCGCCCGACCGCCATAATTCTCGACATACAGCTTCATCAGATATTCGCCGCTGAGCTTCGCCCAGCCATAGCTCAGATCCGGAACGCCGATGCTGGCCTCGAAACCGATCATGTCTTCGCTGAGCTTCCGATAGGCTTCCGGTCGTTGCAGGCTCACGGGATAGGCAGCGCTGGAGCTGAAATAGACGACCGATCCCGGCCGCGTGCGCGCTGCCCAGCGCCACATATCGGTGTCGACAGCGAGATCCTCGGCGACCAGAAGCGTCTGTGTTTCCAGCATGACGCGACCGCCGACCATGGCGGCCAGATGAAACACCATGTCGAACCGGTCGTCGGCGCGATCGAAATAGCGGCGGCAATCCTCCTCGATAAGAGAGAAGCCACCCTTTGGCGGGTTCGGCCATTCGGCGGGACGCATCGCGCCGGTTCCGCGCGCGAGCTTGTCGACGCAAACGACATCGACACCCTCCGATATCAGCTTGCCGCAGAGATGGCGTCCCACAAATCCGGCTCCGCCGGTCACCAATGCACGCACCATCCCCCTGCCTTTCAGATCCGGCCGGCCATTTCAAACTCTTGTCGGGCAGGCCGCCCCATTGCCTCTTTCAGCTTGTCGCGCGTCACGAATTTGAGCCGGCCGGAGTAGATGTCGACGATCCGCTGGCTCCATTCGGCTCTTGAGGGCGCAACGCTCTTGCCATAGGCGAAAGCCCCCCTGCTCAGATGCCGGACCAGAGCGTCGCTCTCCATCAGTGCCATGATCTCGGCAAGAGATTCTGCATTGCCGCTCTCGAACACCAGCCCTGCCTGGTGCTGCTCGATCTCCGTGGCAATCAACGCATTGCTGCTGGCGATCACTGGTATCCCGCACATCAGTGCCTCGGCGGCCACCAGACCATAGGGTTCCGGCATCCTTGACGGCATGAAGAAATAGCGCGCCCGGGATGCGACAGCGGCAACCTCGTCGACATCGAGCCAGCCTGGAACATAACAGTGCGGAAGAGCGTGCTGGATCTCCTCGAGCAACGGCCCCCTTCCGATCAAGGTCGCAGCCTTCCCCGTGGCGTTGAGCGCCTCGGCGAGGGTTCGAACGCCCTTTTCCACCGACATGCGACCAAGAAACATGGGGCGGCTGTTCCTCCAGGCCTCGACCGGGGATTGCGTGAGCGGCGTCGACGGCGTACGCAACGTCAGGAAGTTTCGAAGCGGGCCTTCGCTGAGATAAGGCTCCATGCCCTCATGGACGAGAATGACCCCGACGCGGCTCCAAAATGCCTCGCCCGCGGCAGTCTGGGTCATCGACCGGGCGAACCGCCACAGTTTGTGAAGGTAGTTGCGTTTGTCGCAAGCGCTCGCAAGGCAACCGGCAGATAGCGGCTTCTCAGCGCAGATCTCACCCTTGTCGTAGTGGACATAGGCACCGTTCGGGCAGGACAGGAAGAAGTCATGCGCGGTGACGATGACCTTGGCCTTGCTGCGCGCAAGCGCGTGAAAGATCGAGGGCGACAGGATCTGCGACCAGCCGTGGACATGAACGACCGTTGCGTCGCTGCGGGTATCGAGCAAGCGGCGCAAGGCGCGGTAGGCGCGGCGGTTGAAATTCCTGTCGAACAGGTTTGTGAAGCGGACGCCGTCACGCAAGGGGCGCTCCCCCAAAGCCTTGACCTCGACACCCGGGAAACGCGAGCGAATGCCGGCACCGTCGTCACCGACCAGAACGGCACAATCGAGCCCCGCCGCAACGCCAGCCTCAAGACATTGAAGCGCAACCTTGGTTGCACCCCCCAGGGCCTCCGATACGTCGTTGACAACGATAAGCCGCATGAACACTCGCCTCTCGGAGACTTTAACTGCGCGACCTGGTTTCCTTCATTTCGCCGCCTGTTGCAGCCAATTTGCAAGCCATCAATTTGCAGTAGACGATGCTAATGTATGACTAGACTAACGCCGCGTGACCCGCTTGAAAGGATGCCTGCTGGCACGTCGCAACGGCTGAGGGAAGGTGCCGCGACCCATGGAATGACCCCGCACCCGGTCCGTCCTGGGCGGGCAAGAGAAGCACGCGCCTGGCTCGGCTCCGGCGCTGCTGCTACTTTGCCAGAACGTATAGGCCGTAAAGCACAATGAGCGCTGCAGCACCGATGGCCGCGATCAAGCCCAAGCGCTTCTCGATGAAGTGCCGCACCGTTTCTCCGTGCCGGCGAAGGACCGCCGCGAGGATGAAAAAGCGCGCGCCGCGGGTGATGACCGCCGATGCGATGAACATGCCAAGGCTGACATTGGCGGCACCGGACAGGATGGTGACCACCTTCATCGGGGGAACATGCGCGAGCCCCGATGTCACCAACAGAAGCACGACCGCTTCCATGTCGACGGAAGCGCGCATGGATTCGAATGCATCGAACTTGCCGTAGAACTGCAGGATCGGACGGGCGATGGCGTCGAAGGCATAGTGCCCCAGGAACCAGCCGGCGATGCCGCCAAGCACCGAGAACAGGGTGGCGAGGAAGGCATAACGATAGGCCCGATGCGGTTTTGCCAGCACCATCGGCAGGAACAGGACGTCGGCCGGAACCACGAAGATCGAGCTTTCGACGAAGGCGACAAGCGCCAGCCACCAGGCCGCCGACTTTCGGCCAGCGAGGTCCATCGTCCAATTGTACAAACTGCGAAGCATGGCAAATCCGGTCGTTGATGGGCGTCCCCCGTGGGACCCTGGCGGGAAGCGTTCCAATCGTCCGGGGCAGAAGCCAGAGACTCACCCCGCATCGATAGGGTGCAATCCGTTAGCAAACGGGCGGATTTTTGTCTGTCCGGAAATCGCGCCGCGCAATTCCCATTGTCCTGGCCACCTCGCCTCACCGCAGAGGTTCGCGCTGACGACCGAGCCGGATCAGTCCTGTTGGCGCCGTATCGTCTGCCACCATCACGTAACTTTTATTGCTTCATGATATTGAAAAACACCACTCATGTAACTTATTAAGATACGATATTCACGAAACGAGGCCCGATATGACCCATGACGTACTCATCCTCGGCGGCAGTTACGCCGGGCTTTCCGCCGGTCTTCAACTCGCGCGCGCACGCCGGAAGGTGTTGGTGATCGACACCGGGTTGCGGCGGAACCGTTTCGCCCGCACGTCGCACGGCTTCCTCACCCAGGATGGCAACACTCCGGCAGATATTGCCGCCGAAGCCCGCGCGCAGTTGATGGAATACCGGACGGTCGAGTGGCTGCAGGCTGAGGCCACCCATGCCGAACGCGCGCAGGATGGCTTCAAGGTCGCCCTGCGGCAGGGCCCGGACATTACCGGAAAGCGGCTTGTCCTCGCCACTGGTGTCACCGACGTCCTGCCGGAGCTTGAAGGCCTTGCCGATCGCTGGGGCAAAAGCGTCTTCCACTGCCCGTATTGCCACGGTTACGAACTCGACGAGGGCAGCATCGGCGTGCTCGCGACATCGCCCCAATCGATGCATCAGGCCTTGATGCTGCCGGACTGGGGTCCAACGACGTTCTTTCTCAACGGAGCATTCGAACCCGATGCGGACCAGTTGCAGCAGCTTGCACGGCGGAATGTGACGGTGGAGCATGGCATCGTCCAAAGGCTCGATGGTGGACGGGCGGACGTTGTCATGCGGGACGGACGGGTGCTGCCAATGGATGGCCTGTTCACCACCACCAGGACGGTGGTCTCGGCGCCCTTTGCCGAACAGCTCGGCTGCATTTTCGATGACGGCCCGCTCGGACGCTACATCCGAACCGATGCCATGAAGGCCACGACGGTTGCCGGCGTCTTTGCCTGCGGCGATGCGGCACGGCCGACGGGATCGGTCGCACTGGCTGTCGGCGATGGGGCGATGGCGGGTGCTGCCACCCACCGATCCCTCATGTTCGACTGAGGCGCCGATCGCGGCAGGTCCCGGCAACACCCTGCTGAACACCGGGACTGCGGGCTCCCCTGGCCCGCACGATCCGTGTTATCAAAGGAAAACAGGGAAGATTGCCATTGCGACAGGACGGAAGACTCTCACGCTTGCTGCATGTATTGCTGCACATGGAAAAGCATGCGGACCCAATGACATCAGAGACGATCGCCCGGATGCTCGGCACGAATTCCGTCGTCGTGCGCCGCACGATGGCCGGACTTCGCGACGCCGGTTACGTATCGTCGGAAAAGGGCCATGGCGGCGGCTGGACATTGTCGCGACCGCTTTGCGATTTCACCCTCCTCGATGTCTATCGAACGATCGGCAGCCCAGGTTTCTTCGCCATGGGTGTCGCCACCGACGAACCGAAATGCCTGGTCGAACAGGCCGTCAATGCGGCACTGGAGCGAACGCTCGATGAGGCCGAGGCCCTGCTGCTCGCGCGCCTCGGCGAGATTGCCGTTTCAGATATCGCCGCAGATTTCGAGCGGCGCTACGGCGCTGCCATGGGCAACAGGTTGCCCTCATGTGCAGACCACCCGAACAGGTCAGATTGAGCAAACCGACAGCGCAATTGCGCCATCCGTTCCACCTCGACATCCCCCAAGCGGGTGGCGGTCGTAAAGATTGTATTTAATCTTTTCCGGTAAGTTTCCGTTAGCAATTTCACATCAATGGGATCCCGGCGGCACTGTCTCTCGCCGCCGACAAGTTTTGCGTACGGGTGCTCATGCGTTTCTCAGCTGTGCCAGCAATATTCCTTACCTGTCTTGTTTTGGCAGGCTGCACGTCCAGTTCGGCGCTGGACACGATCGTGCCGCAGCAGCCGTCGCGCGAAACGACGAGCTCGGTCATCCCCGCCTCTCCTGTGCCATCGGCCAGTGTCGGCGTCGCTCAAGCGCAAACAGCGCCGCCGCAGGAGGTACTCGCCTGGGCCGGAGCAGTGCCGGAACCGGAAGCCTTCCGGCCGGAAGCCAAGACGGTTGCAACACCAATGCCGCTGGAGCGGCCCGTTGCCGCGATCGTGCCGGCAACACCTGCGGTTCTGACGACCCCGGGTACCCGCACGCAAATTTACGGACACCGTTTCCGCGACGCCAAGCCGATCAACTTCGGTCGCGCATCGCCGCGCAAGATGGCCGTGCATGGCGTCGACGTGTCGCGCTGGCAGGGCGAGATTGACTGGGTCAAGCTGCGCACGCAGGGCGCCAACTTCGCCTACATCAAAGCAACCGATGGCGGGGACCATCTCGATCCGATGTTCAAGAAGAACTGGCGCAAGGCGAAGGAAGCCGGGCTGAAGCGCGGCGCCTACCATTTCTTCTACTGGTGCCGCACGGCCGGCGAGCAGGCCGACTGGTTCATTCGCAACGTTCCGCGGGAAGCCGGCGCGCTGCCGCCTGTCATCGACGTCGAATACAATGGCGAGTCCAGCTGCAAGCGGCGCCTGTCGCGCGCCCGCGTGCTTGAAAAGATGCAGGTCTTCATGGACAAGCTCGAGGCGCATTATGGCCAGCGCCCGATCATCTATACCGCCCCGGATTTTTATGCCAACAACCTGTCGGGCGAACTGCTCGATTACCCGTTCTGGCTGCGCTCCGTGGCAGCGCATCCCTCAAAGCGGTATCCGGGCCGCAAGTGGGTGTTCTGGCAGTATTCGGGCTCCGGCCTCTCGCACGGCGTCGAGGGCAAGATCGACCTCAATGTCTTCCACGGCAATGAAAACGAATGGCAGAACTGGCTCGCCCGGCGCGCAAGCTAGGGCACATCGTGCCAAGACGCGCAGCAATCTTGCGATCGCGGCATGCGTAGCGACAAGGACTGCGGCAAGCACGCCTCAAAGATCGCGACGCGCTTTGGGCTGACATAAAGACTTGGGCGTCTGATGTGCGCCCGGTTTGCCCGAAGCCTGCTTCACTTCCGGTCTGTCCCTTTGCCGGCTGCGCGAGCGCTCCCTACCCGCCCCGTCCGGCGCGTTAGGCCCCTGCCTGAAGCCCAACTCCAAATTCGCGGTGAATGCTGTCTGGATTGCGCATAGGCGGCCCCAAAAGAAAAAGCCTGCCGCGGGAGGAGGTGCGGCAGGCTCTTAAAGGGATTGAATGGCAACTGGGAGGAGGAGTGTTGCCATTCCGGCAGGCGCTCGTTGGGAGGAGGAGAAAGCGCCTGCAGACACGAAGCTTTGCGGGAGGAGGTGCATCGCTTCGATGAGTTGACTATACAAGAAACCGGTCGGTTTCGTAGAGCAGAGTTCGCAGAGCAGCCATGCGCCCAGCGCCGGTCGGATGGCTCGCAACATCGGTCCAACGACAGAAAATCGGCCAAAACGGGCTTGAACCTGCCCTTCGCAAGGTCGAGAGCCGATCCGCCGTCAGCAGCAAAATTCAATTATAGCAAAGACTTGCTTCGCAAGAAGCACCCGCGATCGCCGCCGTCACGCCCATGTCACGGGAACGGTCCCACAAACCGTGTTATAAAATGCCGTCATCGCGTGTCTTAGACATCCCTCCGCCAACGGTTGTGGATGCGAGAAGCATTGAAAGCCCATGCAAAACGGAAAGGAACGGCGGACCATGCCCCGCTACATGTACCATATCCATGCGGCCGGCGTGACGAGCCGCGATCAGGCCGGCAAACAGCACCCCAATGACGGCCGCGCGGTCGCTTACGGACAACTCATCGCCGACGAACTTGCCGAGGAATACGAATATCGTGGCGCAATCGTTGACGTCCTCTCGCCAAGCGGACGCCTGATCGCTCGTCTGGTTTCAAGCCGGGCTTTCCCGCCATGGCTGCAATCCACGCCACCAGCGCAGCGCGCACTTCACTGATGCTCACGGAATAGAGAACACGAAGGCCGCAGCCATCGCCAAGGCGGCAACAATACCGGCGGACGGGCATGCCGAACGACGTTTGGCCCGCCCGCCCGCGATCTTCCACAAGATCCGGGAGCGGCACGCGTTGCAGCCACACGAGCGAGCTATCGCCGCCTTGAGCGCGACGCAAGGACGTTGCGGATCGAAAAGCTGGAATGGATCCGCAGGACGCCGGGGAGCTTTGCGAGGATCTCCTTGTGGATGCGCTCGAAGTCGCCTGCATTTTCGACCTCCACCCGCAACAGATAATCGGAACCGCCGGTCATCAGGTAGCACTCCTGGATTTCCGGATGCTTTCTGACCGCCGCCTCGAAGCGATTGAGGTGCTCCTCCGTCTGGCGTTCCAGCGTGATGTTGATGATCACTGCAATGGCGTTGTCGCCATCGACGTTGCCCACCAGCGCGGTGTAGCCCCGGATCACGCCACCCTGCTCCAGCAGATTGATGCGCCTTAGGCAGGCCGATGGCGACAGCCCCACTTCTGCCGCAAGCTTGGTGTTGCTCATGCGCGCATCGAGGCGCAGCAGGCGAATGATGTTGCGATCGATCGCATCAAGACCAGACATGCAGATTCTTTCGTTTTTTCGCCGATCACTCCTAAAATCAGCGAATGCTCGAATTTTCAAGCGCTACTTCGCATGATCGTGCTCGATTATTTCACTATGCTCTGAAGCGATTTCTGCCGGAGTTGGGGGACTTGGAGGTAGGCTGGCAAAAGCAAGCACCTCGTGTCGACCTCAGGCTGCTGGACGATCGATCTGTGATCCTGAGGATGCGATGAAGATTACCATTTTGGGCGCCGGCGTGATCGGCGTGACGTCTGCATATTATCTCGCCAAGGCCGGCCATGAGGTGACCGTGCTGGATCGCCAGCCGGGCCCGGCGCTGGAAACGAGCTTTGCCAATGCCGGCGAGATCTCGCCGGGCTACGCCTCTCCCTGGGCGGCGCCCGGGATTCCGCAAAAGGCGGTCAAATGGCTGTTCATGAAGCATGCGCCCCTGATCATCCGCCCGATGGCGGATGCCGCCACCTGGCGCTGGATGACGGCAATGCTGCGCAATTGTACCTCGGCACGCTACGCCATCAACAAGGGACGCATGGTCCGCCTGGCCGAATACAGCCGCGATTGCCTGATTGCGCTGCGCGAGGAAACCGGCATCGCCTATGATCACCGCACGCAGGGCACCCTGCAACTGTTCCGGACCGCCAAACAGCTTGATGGCATCGGCAAGGACATCGAAGTGCTGAAGGCCGATGGCGTGCCGTTCGAAGTGCTCGACCCGGCAGGTTGCGTGGCCGCGGAACCCGGCCTGCAGCCGGTCCGCGACAAGATCGTCGGCGGCCTTCGGCTGCCGAATGACGAAACCGGCGACTGCTTCAAGTTCACCAACGAATTGCAGAAGCGCGCCGAGGCTCTCGGCGTCCAGTTCCGGTTCGGCGTCGACATCCGCCGGCTTCGGCAGGACGGCAACCGCATCGTCGCCGTCGAAACGGCGGAAGGCGAGATCCGTTCCGACATCTTCGTCGCCGCACTCGGCAGCTATACGCCGGCGCTCCTCAAGCCGCTCGGCCTTCGCCTGCCCGTCTATCCCGTGAAGGGTTACTCCATCACCGTGCCGATCGTCGACGAGACGCGTGCGCCGGTATCGACGATCATGGACGAGACCTACAAGATCGCCATCACGCGGCTCGGCAATCGCATTCGTGTCGGCGGCATGGCGGAGATCGCCGGTTTCAACAACGACCTTCCCCAGACGCGTCGCGCGACACTCCAGCATTCGGTGGAAGATCTGTTCGGCGGCGCGGGCGACCAGAAGCAGGCAACCTTCTGGTCCGGGCTGCGACCGATGACGCCGGATGGAACGCCGGTGATCGGCGCGACCCGCTTCGCGAACCTGTTCCTCAACTCCGGTCACGGCACGCTTGGCTGGACCATGGCCTGCGGCTCGGGCCGAGTCTTGAGCGATCTCATCAGCCGCGCCAAGCCCGAGATCGAAACAGCAGACCTGGCAATCAGCCGATATCATTGACGGCGCACGCAACGCGCCGGCGCTTCGCGGCAACGGCCGATGCCAAGATCGAACTGGCGCATCGGCAATCGACGCGCCACGTCCTCCACTTGGTTTGCCTCGAGGCCACGGACCCGGCGAAAGCGCTTGGAATGCGACGACACGTTGCGCGACGCGACGTTAAACAGTGACGGGGCCGCCGGCTCCGTCATCCGGCTGCAATGGCAGACCCGTTCGTTTTCTTTCGCTTGCGCTGAAAGCACTCGTACCCTCGCCCGCGACATACGAGCGAAGAGCAGTCGGCCAAGCACCCGACCGAGTACGTACTCGGCTCAATTCCAGACAACTCCGGTGGTCATCGCCTGTGCGCGTTCGGGATCAATGGGATTTCGCCCTTTTCAGGTGGGATTGCTTCCGCCCGCCATCAAGGTTCAAGCTCAGCTGCACGCCGCGACTCAGTTTCGGCAAAGGCGCCGTAAGGTCGATACGGCCAAAAATCTGCTTGCGGCGCTCGCTGTCGCGCTCTCGCTTCAGGCGGGAGTCGGCGACGGCGGCCAGTGCGCGATTGATGATTTCAGTGCGGGTCATCGTTCATCTCCACATCTGTTCTCTTTTTGTTCTATTTTAAGAGAAATGTCAAGTGAACGTCTCGCCGGCGGGCCGGCATTGCCGAAAAGCTCCATGTGATCATGGACGCCGAGGCATCACGCCTCCGCCGGACAAACACCCCTAGAACGTGATCTTCACCGAACTGGTGCTGCGGTTGGCGGCGCCGTGATAGACGGCTTCGATATTGTTGCCATCGGGATCGAGCAGGAACGCGGCGTAGTAGCCGGGATGATACGGACGTTCGCCGGGTCGACCGTTGTCCTTGCCGCCATTTTCCAGGCCGACTTTGTAAAAGGCGTCGACCATGGCGCTGTCCCTGGCCTGGAACGCTAGATGGTGGCGCCCGGTCAGCTGACCCTGGGCCGCTTGGCTGTCGGCCGTCGAGACGAACAGTTCGTCGGCCCAAAAATAATCTTCACCCTCGCCCCCCAACGGCACCTCAAGAGCATGGAGTACGGCCTCGTAGAACCGCCGACTTGCGCCGAGATCCTTGATCACCAGCTGAATATGATCGATCAACCGGCCACGATGCAGTTCCATCCTGGGCTCCTCCGTTTGCCATCGAACAGGGAATTAGGTCCGACCCGAGGTCCGTCAATGGCCGTCAGGCGCAGACTTGGTGGCCACCCTCACGCGCAAAGCTTGTATGGAAGATTATCGGCGACTTGGTTTCCAGGGCTTGAAATAGCCGCAATCGCTCGCCATATGGGGCATAACGAATTGATCGTTGAGCATAGACAGCCTCGGTGAGGCGGATGTGTTCCGGTCAGAGTTCGCGCTAAACCGCTGACCACGGATGTACTGGCAGGGCAAGGCAGCGAACGGGAAAAGGTCGGCATCGCCGGCCTTTTTTGTTTTCGGGATTTCCCGCTGCCTCATCAAAATCCGAACAGATCTGTTGCATTCGACTGCCTTTGTCTGGCAGAAGGCCCGGGAACGCGATCGCCATCAGTTTTAGGATGGGGTCGGGCGGGCGATTGACGTCTACCTCGCTGCCACGAGACCACGTGGCCGTTCACTACAGCGCCGCGTGTCTAATCAGACGCGCAAAGGTCGCTGTAGCACTTCGAATTGCTGCATGTTTTTATCCTTAAACCGAATACGATTTAAGGAAACATGCAGTAGGCCTTCCGCGGCATGAACCGCCGGCGTGGCGGCATTCGGACCGTTCATCCCACTCTGCAGATAAGCGAAAGAACCATGATCTCATTCAGGCCGATGCTTGAGAGCGAGTATGCTGGATATCTCGCCTATTTCGTTCCCGACTATGCCGCGGAGATCGCCGCCAATTACGGGCTCCCGGATGCAGATGCCCTGGCGCAGGCAACGAGCGAAATCGCCGAGGACCTGCCGCAAGGTGTCGATACGCCAGGCAGCGTCCTGCTGTGCCTGATCGAAAGCGCAAGTGCCGCGCATGTCGGCTATCTCTGGTATCGACTGGACGCAAGGGGCCGCTCCGCCTTCATCAGCGACTTCCACATTCTGCCTGAACATCAGGGAAAAGGCCTTGGAAAGCTCGCCATGGCCGCACTTGAGATCGAACTCTCTGCAAAAGGGTTCGAGCAGGTCAAGTTGCGTGTCGCCGAGAACAACCGACGTGCGCGGCATGTCTATGAAGCCACGGGATTTCGTGTCACCGGCAGAAATATGAGCAAGACACTCAAGCCGCGCTAAATCTCACCGCAGATACAGATACCGCACGACCGCTTACCACATTTGCGATCCTGGGCGGAACTTAAGCCGCCGACCATCGTTGGTACCTTGCCAAGACAAACGAGGTGCACAAATGGCTAATAACATTCAGCGATCCGTCGAGGACCAGATCTCCGAATTGCGGGCGCAGGTCGCAGAGCTGACCAAATCGATTTCAGCGCGCGCCGGCGAAGCCGCCGAGAGCGCCGCCGATCTAGCGGAGGATGCGAGAGGGCGAGTTCGTTCCGCCGCGCGTGTCGTGCGTGCACAGGGACAGAGCGTCGTCGACGCCGCAAAGGACAATCCAGGCACGGCGACGACGGTTGTCAGCACGGCCGGACTGATCGGCTTTGCCATCGGCGTTCTCGTCGGTGTTTCCTGCCAAAGCAGCGCGCGGTGGCGATAGCAGGCAAGGCCGACGTGGTTGACCGGGACGGACAAACATATCCATTGATGCTTTTCTATTGGGCCGGCATGTTCACCAGCAGCGTGCCGGCGACGCCGAGGCCAATCAGGATGAAATGGGTGATCTGCAGGGTGTCCTGGCGGATATAATAGGCAAACCAGGCACCGCCGAGCAGCATGATCAGGCCGAGGGCGATCAACGTTGCGAAAGCGAGATTGGCCCAGATGACCGCCGCGGCACCATCCGAATGACCCAGGAGCGTGCCGAAAAACACAAGCGCTGCCCCGGCCAGAAGCAGCATGGTCGCCACCTCCAACAGCAGAACGAAGCTGAAGACCGCACGATGCCACAGGGCGTCGTTGACCCGGCGCGACAGCAGCGGCGTGCGGATGGCAGGCTCCTGATCGAAGAGCTGCATGCGCATCAACAAACCAATCGAAAAGACGCCGTTGCGAAAAGCGACGACGTTGTTAAGCACGACAATGGCTAGCCAGAGCGCGAGCCCGGAAAGCAGGACGGCTTTGATCAGGAGGAGCGAAGTCAGCTGGGTCATTTTTCGATATCACCATGAGTTGAGAAGGACGCGTTTGACCGCGATACCCAGATGACGATTGGCAGCAGGCACATGTGACGCCGACATCGTTTTTTTTCGGGCCTGTGTTTTTTCGCCGGATTGAAGGCTGTCCACATTTTCGGGAATAAGTTGGGGATCAACTGGCCATCGGCGCCGCCGCCGTCCGCCACACGTCTGGACGCCTTATTGAGGCCACGAAATCGGTGGCACCATCGGCGTCGGCGGACCTTGGGTCTATTGCCTTGCGCAGGGATCGAACGAGGGCCTGCGCAAGGCATGATCGGCAAAGCGGCTGTCGCCCATCCCCGTCAGCAAAGCACACCCATCAGCAAGAATGACGACGGAGGCGGCGGTGGTCGTCCACTGACGTGGCGATAGCGCTTGCCTGCGCCCGTCGCGTGTTCAACGGCGGCGTTGAGTCAACGCCATGCCGGCAAGGATCAGGGCGACGCCGAGCACACTGGCAAGAAGCCCCGCAGAAACGCCCTGCAACAAATCAAGCGCCACGCCCGAGACCATCTGCCCTCCGATCACCAGCAGCGCGGTATTGACGGCACCGATGCGCGCGATGAGCCAGCTGCCGGCAGCGACGAAGACCACACCGATCGAGCCGCCGAGATAGGCATGCCAGGGGGCGTCCGCCGCCCCCTCGGGAATGAGGCCGCCGATCGACAGGCCGAGAATGCTCAAGGCGACGAAGCCGACGATGTGGTTCCAGAACGACGCGATAAGCGGCGAAGTCGAGAGGCTGAGCCGGCCATTGACCTGTCGGCTGACACCAACCAGAACGCCTGCGAGGCAGGCAAAAAGGATCGGCAGGGTCATGCGTTGCCCCTGCCGAAGAGGATGATGAGCGCGCTGCCGGCAAGAATCAGGACCATGGCCGCCAGATCGCGACGATCCGGACGACGCATCGGCAGGCCGAAGAGCCCCCAGCGATCCGCCACGATGCTGAAAATCACCTGGCCCGCAAGCCCCAGGGCAAGCGTACCGGACAATGCCAGCGGCGAGTTCACCGCAAACGAGGTCAGCATGACGGTGATGGCGCCAGAAATCCCGCCAAGATAGGCCCACAGCGGCGCATGCGGTTTCGCCCCTGCATTTCGCGCGCGCCAGGGATAGAGGACAGCGAGCAGCAAAAGGGCTGCCACTGTCCCCGTGCCATGCGCCGCCCAGGACGAGAACAATGCGTTGCCGTAGCGCCCCAATTCACCGTTGAAATGAACCATCAGCGTCAGCAGCCCGCCCGTGCCGAAGGCGGCCAACAGATGCAACGGGTTCAGCCGAGGTGCGGAGGGAGTGGTCATGAATGGGTGCTCGCAACAGAATCGATCATTCGGCAGTCATCAATCGCCGTTTGCTTTTCCTAGAGGTTCGGGGGCGCGATTGACAGCTTTCGATTGCTTTTGCCTGCCACTTTCGCCACCAACAAGACCAACGACAGCGCCAGCTTCGACCTGTCGATCAACAAGGTGACTGGCGTCTACGACATGGACGCGCTGATATTGGGCCTGATGCCGTCGCCGAGAAGAACCGTCCGGGCGACGTTGACGGCGAAATTCTGGCATGACAGTCGCTGCCAGGGCAGACCGACAGAGCTGCCCGGACCGGACCAGTGCAGCGTCAGCGCCCGGGTATCCACGTGATGAAGCGGACAAGCTTGTCCGTCAACCCCTTGTAGGGTGGCGAGATCAGGTCACTCGGTGCGGGATCATATTTCCTCAGCACCGGCATCGACTTGGAGAAGGTCAGGAAGCCTTCCCGACCGTGATAATGGCCCATGCCGCTCGCGCCGACACCCCCGAATGGCATGTCGTTGCAGGCAAACTGGTAAAGCGTATCGTTGATGCAGACGCCGCCCGCGACGATGCGGGCGAGGATCGCCTCAATCTCCTCCTCATCCGCGCTGAAGCAATAGAGCGCCAGCGGACGGTCGCGGCCGAGCACAAAGCCGATCGACTCGTCCCTGGTGCGATAGCTGATCACAGGCAGGATCGGCCCGAAGATCTCCTCGCGCATGACCGCGCTGTCTTGAGTGGGCTCGAGGACTACGGTGGGTTCCATGAGGCGAACGCGCGACGGTGAAGCCTGTTTCATTTCCAGAAGCGGAATGAGCGCATGCCCGTGTGCCCGCGCATCGCTTAAAAGGCCGGCGAGACGGTCGTGCTGGGCGTCGTTGATGATCGAGGTATAATCCTGATAACCGTTGCCCACCCCGTAGCGCTCACCGATCTGCCGCTTCAGCAGGCTGACGAAAGCATCGCGTTTGCTTTCATGGATCAGGACATAGTCCGGCGCGATGCAGGTTTGGCCGGCGTTGAAGAACTTGCCTGTCGCGATGCGGTCCGCCGCGCGCCGCAGATCCGCCGTTTCCCCGACGATGGCTGGCGACTTGCCGCCGAGTTCCAACGTCACTGGCGTCAGGTTCTGCGCCGCGGCGGCCATTACCTTGCGGCCAACGGCAGTCGAACCAGTGAAGAACAGATGGTCGAACGGCAAAGCGGAAAAGGCAGCCGAGAGTTCGGCGCCGCCGAGCGCCACCGTCACGCGTGTATCGGGGAAAACGTCGGCGACCAGCTTGCGCAAGAATTCCGACGTGCGCGGTGTATGTTCCGACGGCTTGAGCAGCACATGGTTTCCGGCACCGATCGCCGCCACCAGCGGCGCCAGCGCCAGGTTGACCGGATAGTTCCACGGCGAGATGATGCCGACGACGCCGAGAGGAACGAAGCGGACCTGCGCCTTTGCCGGCCAGAGCTTCCATCCGGCCGCCCGTCGCTCCGGCTTCATCCAGGCCTTGAGCCTGGCAAGCGTGTGATCGATCTCCGAAAGCACGACGCTGCCCTCACCAAGCAGCGTCTCATGGACGGAGCGATGGCCGAAATCGGCGCTGACTGCCTTCGACATCTCATCGAGGCGTTCGCGGAAGAGACGGCGCAGGCGTTTCAGATCGTCCCGGCGCTGCTCGTAGGATGGGCGTTGATCGAGCCAGGCCGCGCGCAAACGCTCGAAGCTCTGCTGTAGCTGAGGCGGATGGCTATCGTGCATGCGTTTTGCCTTCGGTCGAACGGGCGAAGAGCCATTGTGCGGTATAATAGGTGCCAAGGACCCAGACGGCATTATAGGGGATGTTCCAGCGGAACCGACCGTAAGCGAGCAGCGTGTCGCTGACCATGAAGAACAGCCCGCCAAGCGCCGCTGATCGCGCGGCGGATTTCTGCGGCGCTCCGACAACAACCTGCCGGTCGCGGGAAATCGCCTGTGCGGCCATCGCCGCCAGCGCCAGCGCATAGATGACAACGGGGATGCGCATGCCGGCCGGCAAGGACGACCACAATCCGGCAATGACGAGAAAGCCGATGACGGCGAAGAGGGCGAATATGCTCTTGTCGGCGGCAAAGCGGCTGTCCCGGGTGAGCGCCCAGATATAGGCGCAGTGGGTCAGGAGAAAGCAGACGAGGCCGGCGAGAAAATAGTCGCCCGGCAACATCAGAAAGAAATCGCCGGCCGCCGCAAAGGTAAGCCCGATGACAATCGCCATCCCATAGGCGCCAGACGCCGGGCCGATGTTGCGAAGGACGGCCACGAGCAGAAGCATCGTCGCCGTCGGTTTCGTGAGGTAATGCAGCCATCGCCAGCCTGAATCATCGCTGCCAGCCATGAGACTGCCGACGATTGCGAGAACCGCGCAAACGGCAAACAGCGCGTAGATCCATGGGTTGTTTCGCGCGCTGAAAGTGATGCCTTGTCCCATGCCTGCCCTCGATAGCGGTGAGACTTGCCGCCGGCGACCGCCATCGCCGATCCTCAACTCTCGTCCGAAGGACTGTAATCGAGCGCCGAAGATTGTCCATAGCTGAACAAATATGAAGGCCGCAGTCTTTTCTGTAATCCCGGCTACATAATTTCGGGGATAGCCTTGCACGCACTGTCAGGCGATTTATATAAAACAGACTACAGAAAGGAAAACTCATGGCGACCCGAGGACGGCCGCGTGGTTTCGATCGCGATCTTGCGCTTCATAAAATCATGGAGGTCTTTTGGGCAAAAGGCTACGAGGGCGCCCAGCTCAACGACCTGACGGCCGCCATCGGCATCGCGCCGCCAAGCTTTTACGCGGCGTTCGGCTCGAAGGAGCAGGCGTTTCGCGAGGCGGTCGGCCTCTATGTCGCGACCGTCGGATCGGGATCGATGCGCGCGCTCGAGGCCGGCGAAACGGCGCGACAGGCGATACGCGCCATGCTTCTTGCCAGTATCGACATCGCGCTTGGCGCGCCGCAATCGAACGGCTGCCTGTTGATCCTCGGCGTCATGAACTGCCAACCCGAAATCGGGCCGCTTTACGATCTGCTCAAGGGCCTGCGGAAAGAAACCGTGGAGCGCGTGCGCGCAAGACTGGCGCGCGGCGTGGCGGACGGCGAACTCCCGCAAACCACCGACACAGCGACATTGGCCAACTACTACGGCGCCATCATGCAGGCCATCTCGATGCAGGCACGCGACGGCGCCACCCGACAGAAGCTGGAAGCTCTCGTCCAGCCGTCCCTTGCTGCCTTGCAGTGAAGACGGCCACGCCGCTCACCTGGCCGACGGGTGAGCTTGACCGGGCGTGCCTCCCCCAACGAACCGAAAGATAATGCGATGAAGCCCTTTGAAGCGACCATCACAGCCGTCCCCACCCGCACCGGAGAGGTCGTAATCCCGGTGGAACTCCGCGCGGATGTGGACCAGTTTCACTACGCGCCCGCGCGCCGCGCCGGCGATTTCGTCTATCTCTCCGGCATTGTTGCCGCAAACGGCGAGACCAAGCCGATGAACGCCGAAGGGTTTCGCCTCGAACTGCGCCGTGTTTTCACGCTGATCGCGCGATTGCTGCATGCCTGTGGCGCGCGCCTCGAGGACGTTGTCGAGCTCCAGATGTTCCATGTGTTCGGAAGCGACCGCCTGGCCCTGGACAAGGCCGGCCAACTGGCGGTGATCGCCGCGGTGCGGGACGAGTTCTTTGCCGCGCCCTATCCCGCCGCAGTCGAACTTGCCGTTGCCGAACTCAACCCCGACGGTGGCCTGGTCGAGATCAAGGCGACAGCATTCGCGCCACTGCCCGGTTGACGGGCTTCCCGGTCCATCAAGGCCTACCGGGTCTCGCCGCGGACACGTGCGCTTTCGCTCATTTGCCGGCAAGCGGCATCGGCCGCCCAGGCGACGGTCTCGGCAATGCCGCCGAAGGGGTAGAGATGCAGCAAGACCGTGCCGAGATTCCGGCCTGCCATGCCATCTGCGAGCCGGCTCATGAAACGATCCGGCCCTACCTTGTCGACCAGGTTGGCGAGCGAAAATCCGTATTTCCCGACGATCGCCGCGGATGACGCTACGCCGAATTGTACTGCAAAGCGCAGCAGCCGCCTGACGTCGGCAGGTCCAGGCACGCCGATGCGGATCGGCACATCGATGCCCCGCTCCCTCACCCGCACGATCCAATCGACGATTGCGTCCGCGTCGAAACCGAATTGCGTCGTGATCTCCACCGTGCAGCCACGGGCTTTCAAGAGCCCGATCTTCTGCTCCAGAGCTTCCCAGAGCCGCGTTCGGTCAATCCTCGGGTGTCCTTCGGGATAGCCGCCGATGCCGACATGGGTGATGCCGTGGTCTTCGATGATGCCGCCGGCAATCAGATCGAGTGAATCCTTATAGGGACCGGCGGGTGACGAGGGATCGCCGCCCACGAACATGAAACGGGTGGGACGCGCAGCAACGATCAGGCCGGCGAGCAGCTCGTCACGGTCCTCGACCGATTTCAGCCGCCGGGATGAAAGGATCGGAACGGGTTCGAACCCCCATTGCCGGATACGTGCCGCCGCCTCGATGCGCTGCGCATGGGTCTCGTTTCCGAGGAAGGCGATGTTGATCGGCGTACCGGCAGGAATGGCGAATCTCGCAGCTTCGATTTGCCCGATATCCTTGCCGGTAATCTCCAGCGAATAGTTGTGAAACAGCGCAGTCTCTAAATCGTGTCTCGCAAACGCAGTCATGGGCATCCTTTGCCGGCGCGGCGACGCATGGGTTGCCAGAGCCAAACGGCGCAGACCGCCGGGCCTGGATATCTCCCGATCTAGGGCTTGGCCCAATCGGAGGCAGGTGCTGTTTTCTCGGGTGGCAGCACCACCATGCCTCCACGCATTTCCTTTGCTCCGGGCGCCAGCCCCTCAGGGCATGCGCCAACGAACTCTGCATCGAGCGTTGACGATTGGACGACCATCTCACCGCCCAAGCCGGCGCTTTCGGTGCGGATGGAAAGGCGGTAGCGCGTCGAAAAATCGCCATCGAGCGCGACGAAGAGATCGGCGGCGCCGGTGAAACCGGACAAGCATTTGGCGGCGAGTTTGTAGCTGGCGCCATCGCGGTCGAAGGACTGCACTTCGCATTCGTCCCTGAAATCGGACCAGATGTCGCTCTCGACCAGATTATAGGACGTGTCGTCGACGCACATTTTCCAGTCGGCAAAGGCGTTGTCTTGCGACGTAAACGCCCAAAGACCGGACTTTCGCTGAGGCAAGTCGTCCGCCAATGCAGGGCCGGAAGCCAACAAAACCGTGAGCGACAGCCCGAGCAGCGCGACTGAACACCGGGAACCTGCGTGCCGAAAGGCCTTATCCGGCAATTCGTTGTTTGCAACCATTTATTGCTCGACGCTCTCTTCGTTTCACCCTGTGGGGGTGATCTAACCCAAGCAACCGGCTCCGTCGATGCGCCAAGCGCCGCAGGCTCTTCGGGCGCCGAACGCCCGTTAAAAGCCAAACACGGTCGTCGCCCCCCCCCCGGGAGCCGGCATCGGACAGTGATGCCGCTTGGGCGGAACTGACGGCGGGCAGGACTCGAAAGCGCCCGCCCGTTGCCGGGCAGGCGCTTCATGAATTGGTCAATGGTCTCAGGCGCGATTAGCGGCCGTAGGCAGTCCGTGCGATGCTCTGTATGTCCGAGCGCTCGATGCCGAGGTCGCGCAATTCGCGAGAGGACATGCGGCCCAGTTCGGAGACCGTCTGCCGGTACTTGAGCCAGTTGTTGAAAGAGCGTGCTACGTTCATGATGATCCCCTTTCCTTGGGCTTTCGAAGCCTAGCTGCCAGTCCTTGGCGCTTCGTTCGCTTCGATGAGGGGAATATAGTCGACAGCCCTCGCGCACAGTAGCGCCAAGACGTCAGCCCACCCCTGCAAGCCGCGCATGGATCATTGTTCCCCTGGGCACTGCAAAAGCCGGGCAGGCCAATCATCGAGAATGACGACTGGGAGCAACCGCCCCTTCAGAGGGATTGTGCCCAGCCCTGATAACGTTGGACTTACCGGGGCTGGGCCACTTCATGCTTGGTCGAATGGCAGATGCCTCAACCTCAGCGCATCATTGCGCCGACATTGCCGCCGTCGACGGTCAGGACCGCACCGGTGCTGGTGCGCGCCTTGGCCAGGTGGACGAAGGCGGCCGCAACGTCTCGGGCCGTCACCTCTCGGCGAACCAGATTGCCGCGCATGTAGCTTTCCGGCGAAATGCCACGCGCCTGGCTGCGCTCTTCTATCATCTGGTCGGTCATCAGGCCGGTGCGGATGCGGTCGGCATTGACGGCGTTCGAGGTGATGCCGTCGGCGCCGTGTTCGACCGCATACTGGCGCATCAGCGCCATCAGCGCCGCCTTCGACGTTCCGTAAGGACCGAAGTCGGGGCCGGGATTAACCGCCTGTTTCGAGACGTTGAACACCAGCGCGCCGCCGGTCTTCTGGGCTTTCATGATCCTGACGGCGCTGCGGGCGATGTAATGATGCCCCCAGAAATTGAGCGCGAAGGCCTTCTGGAAGACCTCCTCCGATACATCCAGCAGGGCGCCCTGGAAGGCGGCACCGGCGTTCGAGATGACGATATCGACGCCGCCGAAATGTCTGGCGACATCTGCGAGAGCTGCATCGACCGCCTCGGGTTTCGTCACGTCGCAGACGATACCGATGCCACCCAGCCGGGCGGATTCCTTCTTCAACGCATCTTCGGCAAGGTCGAGCAACGCGATTTCGGCGCCCTCGGCGTGCAGCGCCTCGGCAATTGCCAGCCCGAGACCGCCGGCACCGCCGGTGATCACGGCGACCTGGCGGCTCAGCGGCTTCTCTGCCTGCTTGGTCAGCTTCACCTGTTCCAGCGACCAGTATTCGATGTCGAACAGATCCTCTTCCGACAGCGCTTCGAAGCTCTCGATACCCTCGGCATTGCGGATCACGGCGATCGTCGCCTCCGCGACGTCGGCGCCGACACGCGCGGCCTTCTTCGCCGGGCCGGCGGCAAACAGGCCGATGCCGGCGACGTAAAAGACGCGCGGCATAGGATCGAGCATGCGCTTGATGCCGCCGACGCGGGCGTTGTTGCGCTCGAAATAGGCGCGATATTCTTCGTTGTAAGCGGCGACGGCTGCGCGCACCTTGTCGGCCCAGGCGGTCATGTCGCCGGCAACGGGCGCAGGCAGCGCCACACCGAAGCGCTTGATGTGGATGACGTGCTCGGGAGTGGCGTTGCCGCGATGGACCAGATCGGCAACATTCTCGGCATTGCAGAAGTCGAGAACCTCGGGGCCGGAGCGATGCTCCAGCACGAAGCGACGCGGGCAGCCTTCGACGCCGCTATCGATTGCGATGGCGCCGCGCAGAACCGGCGCGATCTGGGCTGCCGTTGCCAGCGAAGCCGCCTGTTCGACGGTCTTGAACGGACGCGGGTTGCCTCGGGCGATGCGGCGCTCGGCCTTGTCGATGGCGGCGATCATCTTTTCGTAGGAGTCACGCGGATCTTCCGACCAGGTGAAGATGCCGTGTTTCAGGAGGATCATGCCGTCGGCGCCCGGATTGGCGCGGAATGCCTCGTCGCAAGCCTTGGCGAGATCGAAGCCGGGCATCACGTAGGGAACGATGATGGAATCCGGGAACAGTTCGCGCACCAGATCCTCGCCATGTGGCTGGTTTGTCAGCGACACGATCGCATTGGCATGGGTATGGTCGATGTGCCGGAACGGCAGGTTGGCGTGCAGGATCGCTTCGACCGAAGGGTTCGGTGCTGCGGGATCGAGCAGCAGCCGGCGCTGCAGCATCACCATGTCGTCGTCGCTGAGCGTCGGGAATTTGACCATGGCCTGTAGCGGCTCCAGCCTGACGGCGGGCAGGCCCGCGGGCTCGATCGTGCCCATGTCCCAGCCGCTGCCTTTCACGCACAGAACGGCGACTTCGGACCCATCCATCTCCGTAAACGTGGTTTTAACGGAGGTGTTGCCGCCGCCGTGCAGCACCAACTCTGGGTCTGAGCCGAGAAGGCGCGTCGTGTAGGTGCGGATCGCAAGGTCCCGGTTGACGCCGGCGTTGACATAGGTGTCGACCACACGGGCGAATTCGGTTTCTGACCATCTGGATTTCATCAAAGGCTCCTGTCTTCCCGCGCTTGGCAGCGTTTCCTGTGGGGTTTGAAAATCAAGTCTTGTCGCCGGCTGCACTCGATCGTTCTGCGCGCAAGACGCACGACCGTTCTGCGCGTGCCGCGATGAGACTGGGCGGCCTATCCGCCAGCGGCCCGTAGGCGAAGCTTCGCTTCTGCGCCGCCGGTCCAGGGCTGAACGCGCCGGAAACTGCTATCGACGACGCTAGTGAGCTGCAGCGGGTTTGCGGAGGCGAGAAAGGCTGGACGCAGCGCTCGGCTGACTGGTTCGTTTCCAACCCGCTTGTGCGCGCCTATAGTCGTCCATTGCATCTCGGCGTCTCCCAAAACCTTCGCTGAGACAATTGCCACCACGAGGTGTCATGTGTCAACACACATGGCAAATTTGTTTGACGGCGGACACTTTTTCCGCTTCAGGAGAAGCCATGACAATCCGGGGGAGCAGACGATGATGGATACCGCGCGGGGAAACCGGGCAGTCGGCGAAGGCATTGTGCTGCCCGCCGAATTCGACGATGGCGTCGTCTGGGCCGCCTGGCTCTACTACGTCGATCAGCTCACCCAGAGCGAAATCGCCAAGATGCTCGGCGTGTCCAGGGCAACCATCGTCAACTACCTTCAGGAAGCCCGCGAGCGCGGCCTGGTCAATATTCGCCTCAACACCGAAGTCGGCTCCCGCACCGGCATCGCACGACGCCTGAAGGACAAGTTCGGCCTCGAAGGTGCGCTGGTCATTCCCGCCCTCGACAACAGCGACCTCGTGCAGCGGCTCGGCGAAGCGGGTGCGCGCCTGCTTGCCGACATGGTTCAGCCGGGCGACACGATCGGCGTCGCCTGGGGACGGACGGTGCTTGCCGTCGCCGACAGCATCTCGCTCCCCGAGCCGGTGGAAGGATTGACAGTCGTGCAGGTCTCCGGAAGCTCGATCGCCAACCCGGACTTCGCGCCTGAATTCTGCACATCGCTGATGTCGCGCCGCATTCACGCCCGCTGCATCAACCTGCTTGCGCCGGCCCTGCTGTCGACGCCGGCGCTGAAGCAGGCGCTTCTGGCCGAGCAGGTGCTGGTCAAGCAGTTCGAGCTCATCCACTCCTCGAACATCATCCTCTTCGGCGTCGGCGACATCGGGCCCGAGACGCTGATCCGTTCGGCCAACATCACCGGCCAGGAAGACATTGACGCTTACCAGGCCGGTGGTGCGGTCGGGGTGCTGATCTGCCGCTTCATCGACGCCGAAGGGCGGCCGGTGCGCGGCGATCTCGACAACCGCATGGTCGGCATCGAACTCAACGAGTTGAGCCAGGTGCCGCGGCGCCTGTGCGTTGCCGGTGGCGCCAGCAAGCTGACGGCGATCCGGGCGACGTTGAAGGGTGGCTATCCCACCCACCTCGTCACCGACATCGCCACGGCGGAGTTGCTGTTGCAGTAATAGTCCTGCTGCCCGGGATAGAACCGGGCAGCGGCTCTTCTGTGCGTCAATCGCGTGTCAGTTTGCCTTCACGCGCGCATTGTTCATGAAATCCCAGGTCGCCTCGAACGAGGTGATCCCCGCATCCGATCCGAGGCCGGTCGCTACAAGGGCTGCCGACGCCTGGGCGAACTTCAAGGCTGTCTCCGTCTCCATGCGATGATGCAGGCCGGCAATGAAGCCGGCATTGAAGGCATCGCCACAGCCGGTCGTGTCGACCACGTCGATTTCGAAGGCAGGCAGGCGCAGGCTCTTTCCATCGGCATCGAGGAAGCAGACGCCATCGCCACCGAGCGTGAAGATGCAGTGCTTGACGCCGAGATCGGCAAAAAAGCGGCCGGCATCTTCGGCGGAATTCTGGCCGGAGATCAGCATGGCTTCCTCCACCGAAGGCATGAAGTAGTCGATAAAGGGGAAGAGCGGCCGGATCAGCGACAGCGTATTTTCATTGGCACCCAGCAGATCGAAGGTCGTGGTCCGGCCATAGCGCTTGGCCTCCTCCAACAACACGCGGCTCGGTTCGCCGTCGAGGCGATCGAGCAGCCCCGTGCCGCCGAGATGGACGATTGGTGGCGCAAGCACCCGCTCGCGTGCTTCGGCCGGGATCTCGAAATGGCCCGAAGCGCCCCGCACGTGCAGCGCCGGCCGTTCGCCGTTGCGACGAATATTGAGAATGCTCGCGGATGTCGGCACGCCGGCAAGGCGCTGCATCTCCGAGCAGTCGACGCCGAAGCGCTCCAGCGTGGCGAGCACGAAGTCCGCCTTCTCGTCGTCCCCGACGGCACCGACCGCCAGGCAGTTCAGCCCGAGCTTGGCAAGGTCGACGACCGTGCCGCCGGCCGTACCGGCAACGGTGAGACGGATTTCGTCGATGAATTCGACATTGCCGCCGGACGGGATCCGGTCTACCGGCCGGCCGAGAATATCAAGAATGTACAATCCGATTACAGATACATCGTGCGCCATGCACTTAAACCTTCCCTACTGAATTCGTGACTGCAGATCGCAGTCTTTGATTAGCCTCTTGCACGAAGCGAAAAGACCGTGCCGGCCAGAACGATGAAGACGCCGATAATGGCGAGCTGCCAGGTGCTCGGAATGCCGACGAGAATGAGGACGTTGCTCACCAGCGTGATCAGCACCACGCCAAGCAACGTCCCGATCACGCTGCCCGAACCGCCGGTGATGCGCGCCCCGCCAAGAACGACCGCGGCGATGATCTCAAGCTCCATGCCGGCAAGATCGAACGGATTGGCAAGCCGGTTGCTGGCGACATGCATGATCCCGGCAATGCCGGCGAGCAGACCCGCATAGGCAAAGACGAAGATATGCACGGTGCGCAGATTGTAACCAAGACGTTCGGCGATGCCGGGATTGCCGCCGACCGCATAAACCGCCCGACCGATCAGCGTGCGCTCGAGGATCCACCAGGTCACCACGGCTGCAACGGCGAGTACGAGCACGAAGGCCGGCAGAGCAGAGATCGAGCCATTGGCACTTTGATGGGTGAACAGCGCGAGCTTGCCGAACGCCTCCATCGATCCCGGAATGTTCATGAACAAAGCGGTGCCGACGAAGGTGAGCAGGAAGCTGCGAATGACATATTGCGTTCCGATCGTCACGATCAGCGACGGTGCGCGCAACGTGTGGACGAGCAGACCGTTGAGCGCCCCGAAGCATGCGCCACCGGCAGCCGCCACCAGCAGGATCACCGGCATCGGCAGCCCTGGCAACAGGTTGGTCACCAGCATCGTCACTGTGTACATGACGAAGGCGGCAATGGCGGTGAAGGAAACGTCGATGCCGCCAGACGCCAGCACGACCAGAACCCCAAGCGCGAACAGCCCGCGCACGACGGAAGCGCGCAGGATGTCGAACAGGTTCGACACCTGCCAGAAATCCGTGTTGATCGTCCCCACGACCAGGCAGACGAGCACGATCAGCGCGAAGGTGACAACCGGCGGATGGCGCAGCAGCCAGCGCCAGGCCGAGCCGATCGCAGCCTTGTTGCTGCCGTCAGGGGTGGCCCCGTTGAATGTCGTGTCAGTCATTGCGGGGTCCTCACAGTCGTCACTTCTACCAGGGCGCTATAGAGCGTCTCTTCCTTGAGCGTCTCGGCCTCGAAGGTCTCCACCACTTCGCCCTTGCGCATCACCATGATCCGGTCGCAGTTCTGCAGCAGCTCTAGCAGGTCGTCGCTGATGATGATGACGCCCATGCCCTCGTCCGCGAGGCGCTGGATGATCCGATAGATCGTATCCTTCGATCCGACATCGACGCCGACGGTCGGGCCGTGCAGCACCAGAAGCTTCGGATTGATTGTCAGCCAGCGGCCGATGAGAACGCGCTGCTGGTTGCCGCCGGAGAGCGATTGCACCGGGTTGGCGACATCGGGCGTGACGACCTGCAGGTCCTCGACTGAGCGCTCGGCGAGTGCACGGCTGCGACGTCCGTCGAGGATGCCGAAGGCGCCGCGCAAACGATCGAGCACCGGCACGACGATGTTCTCCTCGATCGGCTTTTCAAGAAAAAGGCCTTCCGAAAGCCGATCCTCCGGGACATAGCCAATGCCGGCCCCGATGGCGTCGGCCGGCTTGCGCGGCGTTACATCCTTGCCACCCAGGCGGATGCGGCCCGCGTCGGCCGGAACGACGCCGGCAATGGCGCGGGCGAGCTCGTTGCGGCCGGAATCCAGAAGACCGGTGATGCCGACGATCTCGCCCCGGCGCATGGAGAAGGAGACTTTGGCAAAGGCGCCCTTCAGCGACAGAGCATCGACGGACAGCAGATCCTCGCCAAACTTCGGTGCGGAGCGATAACGCGATTCGTCCAGCACCTTGCCGGTCATCCAGAAGCCGAGTTCGGCCTTGGTGTGATCGGCGATGTCGCATTCGGCGACCTTCTGACCATCGCGCATGATCACGGCGCGGCCGCCGATCTCCTTGCACTCGTCAAGCTTGTGCGTGACGAACAACACGGCGACGCCCTTGGCGCGCAGCCGAGTGACGATGCCGATCAGATTGTCGACCTCGTGTTTCGTCAGCGCCGTGGTCGGCTCGTCCATGATGACGAGGCGGGCGTCGGAGGCGATGGCGCGCGCAATCGCAATGAGCTGACGCGTCGCCATCGGCAGTTCGTCCGTGCGCGTCGACAGGAAGGCGCGGTTCGTCGGCAGGTTCACGGCAGCGAGCGCCCGTTCCGCCGTCTGGCGCATCTGCGTGAGGTCAAGGCGCCGGGCAAGCCTGCCGGAGGCGGCGACCAGTTGCTGCGTCAGGCCGACATTTTCGGCGACGGACAGGTTGGGCAGCAGCGAAAAGTCCTGGTAGACGGTCTCGATCCCGGCCGCGAGCGCCGCAACGGGAGAGAGATGGCCGACCGGCTTGCCATCGATCAGCAGTTCGCCGGCATCGGCCGGCTGCGCGCCGGAAATGATCTTGATGAGCGTGCTCTTGCCGCAGCCGTTCTCGCCCATCAGGTGATAGATCTGCCCGGGCTCGATCGACAGGCTGACACCCTTCAGTGCGCGAACGCCGCCGAAGCTTTTCTGGATGTTGCGAATCTCCAGATAGGGAATTGCGGCTTTCGCGATTTCGCCGCCTGGATGCGGCGCGCCGGCTTCGTGCTTGAGCTGCATGGCACTGTCCTGACCAAAAAGAACGAGGCCTGCGGCACCATCTCCTCACATCGCAATCGATCCATCGAGAAGATAGGCAGCAGGTTTGAAGCGTTACAGCGTCCTGGCGCATCCGATTTGACGCGCGGCGCTATAGCGGCATTCGACGTGTGATGCCGGGCTCACGATCGAGCCCGGCATCACTGTCATCTTGACCCGATCAGAACGGGTACTTGGCGTAGTTCGACTTGTCGACGTCGACCCAGGCCTGACCGACCACGATCACGCCTTCGCCCGCACCCTTCTTGACGGTGACCTTCTCGTAGCCGGGAACGCCGAGGTCCATGCCGTCCTTGAGCGCCTCGCCCTTCAGCACCATGTCGGCGACCTTGTTCATGACGTAGCCAGCATCCTTCGGATCCCAGAAGCTGATGCCGTCGACGGCGCCCGATTCCAGATAGGAGCCGGTGTCCTTCGGCAGGCCGATGCCGAAGACGCAGGTCTTGTCCTGCAGGCCTGCTTCCTCGACGGCGCGGCCGATGCCGATGACGTCGATGGCCGAACCACCCTGGAAGCCCTTGATGTCAGGGTATTTGCGCAGGATTTCACGGGCCTTTTCATAGGCGCGGTTGGCATCGTTGAAGGATTCGTTCTTCTCCGAGACCAGTTCCATCTCGGGATACTTCTTGGCATTTTCCGAACCGCCATCAGCCCATTGCACGTGCGTCAGGCTGCCGAGCGAACCGACGAACGAAGTCCACTTGCCGGACTTGCCCATGCACTCGGCAATCTTTTCATTGAACCGTGCGCCAAAAACCTTGTTGTCGAAGGCCTCGATGTCGACGAGCGTGTTCTTCATGTTGTCGGCTTCATGGGTGATGACCTTGATGCCGCGCTGGCTGGCGCGCTTCAGCACGCCTTCAAGAGCGGATGCGTCCATCGGCACCACGGCGATTGCCGCGACCTTCTTGGCGACCAGATCTTCGATCAGTCGGCCCTGCTGGGCCGCATCAGCCTTGCCCGGGCCGACCTGGCTGGTAGCAACGTCAGGGTTTTCCTTGCCATAGGCATCGACGCCCTCGTTCATGCGGGTGAACCAGTTTTCGCCGGTGACCTTCACCACGGTGACGATGCTGGGCTTTTCCTCGGCAATGGCGGCCGTGGTGGCAGTCAGGGCTCCAAGCGCGACGGCGCAGGCAGCGAGTTTACGAATGGCAAGCATGCATTCCTCCCAAAGAACCTTCGAATTTTGACAGATCGGCCGGCGTGCGAAGGCGTCTCGCCGGCCCTGGAACTTAGGGTCAGCCGCGCAGCGCCCGCACCCAGGCCTTGGCGTCGAAACCGGATGTAGCGAGAAAGACCAGCAGCAGCACGCCCCAGGCGAGGTCGCGAAAGAAGTTGGAGATGTCCATGAAGTTGAACAGGCTCGACAGGATCTGCAGCGACGTTGCCGAAAGAACGACGCAGATCACCCGGCCATAGCCACCCTCCGGGCGAACGCCCGCCATGACGGCAATGAGGATCGCGATCAGCACGTAGGAATTGCCGTAGTCCCACTTCACGCTCGATGTGCGGGCGGCAATCACGATGCCGGCGACCGAGGCAAGCAAGCCGCAGGCGGTATAGGTCAAAAACAGGATGCGCTTTTCCGCAATGCCGGCGTACCGCGCGGCCTTGGCATTGTTGCCGAGCAGCAGCAGCCTGAGACCGAACGGGTTGTAGCGCAGTACGCCGCCGAGGATCAGCGCGATCAGCAAGAAGAGCGCGAAGCACAGGGGAACGCCCAGAACCGGCGTATTGCCGAAGGCATCGAGCGGTTCAATGTAGCCGAGACCGAGTGCGGACCCGTTGGTGAAGGCGATCGCAAGGCCGGTAAAGAACAGCTGCGTGCCGAGCGTCGCGATGATCGGCGTCAAGCCGGCGCGCGCGATCAGGAAGCCGTTGAGCATTCCGCCGGCGAGACCGACCAGTAGCGCAATGCCGGCAAAGCTCCAGCTGAACAGCAGCGGTGCGTCATCGGGCGAAACCGTGTCGCGCAACACGAGATAGGCGACGACACCTGACAGGTTGGCAAGCGCGATGCCGGAAAGATCGATGCCGCCATTGCCGGAGATCATCGCCAGCATAACGCCGAGTGCCAGAAGGCCGAGCTCGGGGACCTGGCCGGCCATAGATTGCAGATTGTAGATATCGAGGAAGCTGGCACCGACCAGCACGCCCCCCGCCACCAGCACGGCAACGTTGACGACGGCCAAAAATGCCAACTGACGATCAACCCGAAATTCCAAAGCGCGCCCTCCGTCGTGGTCGTTCGCAAGCCAGCGCGACCACGGCTCCCAGCGCGCTTCAGGGCACGCTCCGTGACCGCGCACCGGGACCTCTTTCGAGTTCGGATGCCGCGACGGCCGACCTGACGAGGTCGGCGATGACATTTGCCAAACACTGTTGTGTATTGTCAACAGCAATCTGCCGCCACGGTCCTATTTGTCTGAAAAGTTTGGAATTTCCCCAACAGAAACACGACTTCCATATCGCCATTTCTGAACCAAGCGGGAGTTTGGACCGACTGAGAACCGGTCCAGGTTGTTTCCGAACGGCAAGTGGTCAGGCGTTGCCGAACGGCCGACGACCTGGGCCATTCGTTCAGCGGCAGTGCAGCGTCACGGGTGCTGACAAGGAAAACCCTGCACGCGAAGAGATGCACCCTTGCCGTCAACCGACAGGTGATGGAGAAATCCTGTTTGCAGCGGGCAGGCTCTGGTCGTGCAGCACGATAATTATGTCGTAGACAGGCTCTAGTCGCAGCGCCGCAAATCCTAAAATCCGGCTTCAGTTTCAATCAGGGTCGCAATCAATGGCAGAGTTTCCGCAAAAGGCGAAGGTCGTAATCATCGGGCTGGGTGGCATCGTTGGTGCCTCGATCGCGCATCACCTGATCGAGCGCGGCTGGGACGACATCGTCGGCATCGACAAATCCGGCATCCCGACCGATATCGGCTCGACCGCGCACGCGTCGGACTTCTGCTACACCACCAGCCACGATTACCTCTCGGTTTGGACGACGCAGTATTCGATCGATTTCTTCGAGAAGATGGGTCACTACGCCCGCATCGGCGGCCTGGAAGTCGTACGCACTGGCGACGACGTCTGGATGGAAGAAATCAAGCGCAAGCTTTCCTCGGCCAAAGCCTTCGGGACCCGCGCCCACTATGTCTCGCCGGCTGAAATCAAGAAGATGTTCCCGCTGATCGAGGAAGATCAGGTCATGGGCGGCATGTTCGACCCGGATGCAGGCCTCGTCATCCCGCGCTCGCAGACGGTTGCCGGCAAGCTGGTCGATGCGGCCGAGAAATCCGGCAAGCTCCAGATCTTCGGCAACACGCCGGCAACGTCGCTCATCGTCGAGAACGGCCGCATCAAGGGCGTCGTTACCCATCGCGGCACCATCATGGCCGACCATGTCGTCGTCTGCGCCGGCATATGGGGTCGCCTGATCGCTGAAATGGTCGGCGAAGATCTGCCGGTCATGCCGGTCGACCATCCGCTCACCTTTTTCGGCCCGTACAACGAATTCGAAGGCACCGGCAAGGAAATCGGCTTTCCGCTGCTGCGCGACCAGGGCAACTCCGCCTATATGCGCGACACGGGGGATCCGAAGACCACCGAAGGCGGACAGATCGAGTGGGGCTATTACGAGACCACCAACCCGCGTCTCTGCCATCCGCGCAACATTCTCGAAAAGCACGAGGCGCGCCTGTCCCCATCGCAGCGCGACCTCGATATGGAGCAGATCATCGAGCCGCTCGAGCGCGCCATGGAACTGACGCCGATCCTCGGCGAACTCGGCTACAATGAGGGCCATTCCTTCAACGGCCTCTTGCAGGTCTCAGCCGCCGGCGGGCCTTCCTGCGGCGAGAGCCAGAAGGTGCGCGGCCTCTGGTATTGCGTTGCCATCTGGGTGAAGGACGGCCCCGGCTACGGCAAGCTGATCGCCGACTGGATGACGGATGGGCGCACCGAGATCGACCACGCCTCGATCGATTATTCCCGCTTCTACCCGCACCAACTCGAGGAAAAATTCATCGAGGGCCGCTGCTTCGAGGCGGCGCAGAAGATCTACTATCCGGCCGTGCATACGCGCGAGCCCTATGCCAGCGGCCGCAATGTCAAGCGCTCGCCCTTCTACGAGCGTGAGAAGGAGCTCGGTGGCTACTTCATGGAGCTCGGTGGCTGGGAGCGCGCCCACGGCTACGCCGCCAACGAACACCTGCTGGAGAAGTACGGCGACCGGGTTCCCGTGCGCGAGAACGAGTGGGACAGCCGCCATTTCTGGCGCGTGTCCAACGCCGAACATCTGGCGATGAGCGAGGATTGCGGCATCGTCAACCTCTCGCACTTCCACATGGTCGACATCGCGGGTCCGGACCATGTCGAGCTTCTCGAGTGGCTGTGCGCCGCCAAGATCGGCGGCGACGGCAATATCGGCAAGGGCATCTACACCCACTTCCTCGACGACGAGGGCATGGTGCGTGCCGACTTCACGGTCTTCCGCATGGAAGACCGCTGCCGCCTGGTGAACGGTGCCGATGCCGGTCCGCGCGACTTCCAGTACATGCGCCGCGTCGCCGAAGATCGCGGCCTTGACGTCACCGTCACCGACGTTTCGGAGAAGTTCATCACCATCGGCATCTGGGGGCCCAACGCCCGCGACACCCTGAAGAAGGTTGTTGCCGATCCGGCGGGCCTCGATATCGAGAACTTCGCTTTCGCCGCGATCAAGCCGATCGAGATCGCGGGAAAACACGTCACCGCCTTCCGCATCTCCTATGTCGGCGAGCAGGGCTGGGAATTGCACATGAAGTATGAGGATGGCCTCGCCGTCTGGGACGCGCTGCGCTCAACCGGCGTCATGGCCTTCGGTGTCGAGACCTATGCGAACTCGCGCCGCATGGAAAAGAGCCTGCGGCTGCAGAACGCCGATCTTCTCACCCAGTACAACCTGATCGAGGCTGATCTGGCTCGTCCGAAAGTGAAGGACGTGGACTTCCGCGGCAAGGCCAAACATCTTGAATACAAGGCCCGCGAGCATCAGCCGGCCATGCTCTGCACGCTCATCATGACGGAAAACACCGATAGAAACGGCGTGAAGCGATACCCGGTCGGCAGCCTTCCGGTCATGGACCCGGAAACCGGCGCGGTGCTGATCGACGAGCTTGGCCGCCGCTCCTACACCACCTCCATCGCCTTTGGGCCCACGATCGGCAAGAACATCGCGCTTGCCTATCTGCCCTGGTCCCATTGCCAGGTCGGCCGCAAGCTGAACGTCGAATACTTCGCCGAGACCTACCCCGTCGAAGTCGCCGGCGTCGGCTACAAGCCGCTCTACGATCCCGAGAACCTGAAGCCGCGGAGCTGATCGTCTCCAATACACATCGCCGCGCCCGCTTGGGCTTCACATCAACGCGCGCCTGCTTGGGTCCAAGCAGGCGCGTTGTTTTTCGGCACGTCCGCCTTTACTTTGACGGCCAGCCCATTCGTTGACTGTTTTATGGGCGAACTCTGATTTTAGGCAAATGTCAAAAGAGAATTTCGATATGCCGATGCCGACAAAACGGCTAGTATAGGTCACGAGGCAAGTCCCCCTTTTACGCGAGCGCGAAGCTCTCTCAACGGTTCGACGAAGCCTCGAAAGGCGCAAAGGGTTCTGCTTTTTTGCGAACGAAAGTCAGGCCCGCGAGGACCAACCGCTTTGTGCATCGTCATCATGGTGTTGCAATCACCCCAATGACAAACGAGGCCGGAACATCATAACCGATGTACCGGCCTCGCAATGTATAAGCCCGCTGACGTTTCTGTCAGACGGGCTTTTGATTTGGTTGCGGGGGCCTGAGGACACAGAGACTTGTAATTTCAGACATATAACACTCGTCGAAAGGACCATTACATCACGCGCCGCGACTACCTGAAGGCTAACCGGTGTGTTGATCACGTCTTTCTAAGACTATTCTACAGCGTAAACTCATAAAATTTCTTGGCATTTATCGGCCGCCGTGATTCAAGGCTTCGAAATAGGGAAGCATTTGATGACGCGTCGTCGCTACGAACTGACTGACCACGAATGGTCGATCATATCGCCGTTGTTGCCCAACAAGCCACGCGGTGTTGCCCGCGTTGATGATCGGCGGGTATTGAATGGCATCCTCTGGCGGTTTCGAACGGGCTCGCCTTGGGCGGAAGTTCCGGAACGCTATGGCCCGCCGACGACCTGTTACAACCGCTTCGTCCGCTGGCGCAAAGCCGGGGTATGGGATCGGCTTCTTGAAGCGGTGTCCAAGGCCTACGATGGCGACATCGTCATGATCGACTCGACCTGTGTCCGCGTTCACCAGCACGCGGCCACGGGAAAAAAGGGGATGGAGACGATGGTGGCATGGGACGTTCCCGCGGCGGGCTTACGAGCAAAATCCACGCGCTCGTCGATGCCGAAGGTCGCCCGGTCAATCTGCGTCTGACTGGTGGACAGATCGCCGATTGTGCCGAAGCCGACGCGCTGACGGATGAGCTTGGCGAGGGGGACATCCTGCTGGCCGACAAGGGTTATGACACGAATGCGATTCGGGCCAAGGCCGCCGAGCGAAAGGCCTGGGCCAACATCCCGCCGAAGAGTAATCGCAAGGGCTCTTTCGTGTTTTCGCGCTGGGTCTATCGGCAACGCAATCTCGTGGAACGGTTCTTCAACAGGATCAAGCAGTTCCGAGGCATCGCAACCCGATATGACAAGCGCCCGGAAAACTACCTCGCCGCCGTAAAGCTCGTCGCAACAAGAATATGGTGCCAAAGTTTATGAGTCGACGCCGTAGGGAAGTTCGCGCCGCCTGTCGAAGCCACCTAGAACTTCACGACCAGTCCCAGGATCGGCCCCTGCTGAACGACATCAAACACAAATCCGTCGTTACTGTAATCGACGCCCAATGCCCGGTAACCAGCCACGGCGGAGAACGTGTCGTTGAACTTGTAGCCAACCGTGGCAGCCACGTCCCAATCGATATCGGCACCGCCGCCGCCGACCAATCCCCAACCCGTCACGAAAAAGTTCGGCGTGATCGAGTAGGTACCTTTCAGTCCTCCGAGTGCATCGACCCAGGTATCGCCGTCATTTCTTGATTGATTGCCGAGAATACCACCACTGACCGAGACGGTCGTATCCGCGGACCAGACCCGTGCACCGCCAACGACATCAAGACGTCCCGTGCTATCCTCAAACACGGAATAGCCCGCGCCTACAAAGCCTGCGAACGTCTCGGCATCGACGTCCACACTGCTCGCGAGAATTCCCAAGGGCGTACCCTTGCTTCCCGATAGCTTCGTGTAAATGACATCGGCAAAAATGCTGTAGCGGTCATAACGAGCCTCGCCAATGGCCATGGCCGCGAAATCAAGATGGCCCCAGATGTCGCCGAAGGACGCGTCCACATTCACGGTGGGCAACCCGAAGCTCCTCACGTCGCCAGATAGACCTGTTGCCCAGAAGTATGGTGTGAATGAGAAGGTCCAACCGCTTTCGGTCTGAACGACCTTGGTTTCCGGCGCAACCGGCGTATAGATGTCTGCCGCGTTCGCGTTATCAAGTACCGTTGAAACGCCAGCGAGTAAAACGACGATGAGGCCAAAGGACTTCACGGCCTTCCGAAGACCGAGCAAGCTTTCGTTCATGTCGTCGTGGCGCGTCATCCGCGCTTCACTATCAGCATCGCGTTTCATTTGACCTCCATCACCCCCAGGAATCATTGCACTCACCATCATGGCAGGTGTTCGATGTTCGGCAATACCCACGTCTTGTTAAAGACGGCTTCGGTCGGTCCGTAGAAACGGAAGAGGACTTCGAACATGCCGGCAGGATCGGTGGGGGTCCAGTTGGCGTCTTTGCCTGTCGGTGCCGTAAGGTCCACCGTGCCGTCTGCGTTTACTTCCAGCCCAGGGCTTTGCGACGAACGGCTAGCGTGCTGCATCTCGCGGATGAGCGCATGGGTCTTGCGGTCGTAGACCGTCGCCGACCAGTACTGCCTGACGGGGGGCATCTGCGGGAACCTTTCAGGCGATAAGTCTTGCTGCCATCGAACGGCTCACCGGCCTTGTCGTCGATGACCATCAGGTAGAACTGGCCTTCACCCAGACGCTTGGGCGTGAAGAAGATGTAGGTAAAGAGGACGCCGCGGTCGTCGAGCGGATACACGTTCGGATCGGCGTAGTGCGATTGTACCGCCTTGACAAAGACAGGCGAAGCGGGGAAAGCTCAACGGCTGCCCTCCGCGAAGGACGTCTCGAAAAGCTGAGTGAACTTGCCGTCCAGCAAAGCGTGGGCATGCGCGGCTGCTTCGCCCAGGGCCTTACACATTTCGGGGTCAGGTGCGAAGGGCTTGCCTTTCTCGATGCCGATCGTGCGGAGCGTATCGATCATCGCCCGATCGCGCTGCAACCACGGCTCAGCCTGAACCACCCGGTCCAGCGCTTCGTAGAAGCGGATATCGTAGGGGATCGTCGCATCGTAGAGGATGCCGTTCGCGTCCACATAGACCGTCTCGGGCGGGTTGGCCGCTTGCGACAGAGGGTACACCTTGATCCGCTTGCCGTACTCCACCGCCTTGGCAAGGTCGGCATCGCTGCCGCTGTTGAGGATCGAACGCAACAGCGCATATCCCCCATAGGTGAGCGACGGCAGCGCGATGTAGCCATCCGGAGCCTTCTCGGTGTGGCCGGGTGGGGGGATGAGATATTTCCCGCCCTTACCCTCATCCACTCCGGCCGGCCCCACGTCTTCGAGGGGCATCTGCCAGGCATCCATGATGGTGCCATTGATGATGCCGTCGCCAGCCGGCGGGATTTCCAGCACGACCGGCCCGACATCCTTCGTGTTGAAGTACGGAGTGAGGTAGACCACGTCGGTATTGGGGGTCAGCGTCTGGTTCTTCCAGTCGAGCAGGCGCGACCAGTAGAGCATCTGGTTGGCGCGGGCTGGCGTTTCCCGCAGCATCGCCTGGCACATGAGGTCAAGGTTGACCGCCGGCATTCCCCAGATCATGGCCTCGATGGCGCGGCGCTCGACGGTGCCGCGCATAAGGTCCTCTGGTGACAAAGGAGGCGCGTCCGCAGCGCGCGTCTCGTTTACGGGGTTAAACTTCAACGCCTAATCACAACCGACATGAGTTGTTATGAAGCGTTCAACGAAGCTTATGCCGAATTCTTTGGCGAAGATGGCCCGACGAGGACGACGGTCGCGGTGAAGGCACTTGCGCATTCGCACCAGCTGCCGATGATCAATGCTGTTGCGCACGTTCCTATTCCTCCGCCTTGAGCCGAGAAGCACAGAACCGTCGAACCGGATCTTGTCCATAGAACGACTTGCGTCTTGTCCGACAGGCGAGAGCTTGCCGAAGAAGCGATCGTAGAAGTTCTATGGCTTGACGCGTTGCGACAGAAGCTTGCCGGAGAAGGCCCAATTGTCGTCGCTGACGTCATTGAAGACGATGCTGACCGACTCGCGCGTACACCCACAGTGTTCGACCAGTGCCTGTGTAACGGCCTCGGCCGTTTTCTGCTTTTGCTCGACGGTACGACCTTCAGACAGGTCAATTCTTATCCACGGCATGACGGGTTCCTTTCGAGAAACGGTTCAGTGACAAAGGACGCTTTCGGGGCAGGTGGGAGCAGCGTCAAGCAGGGCGACATCGCTAACTTTGCTCCGTTGCCAATTCCTTTGCGCGCACTGCGGCAGCGGCGACGGTTTTGTTTAGAATTCGCGGCATGGCCTCCGCTTGCTCGAAGACGGCCAGTCCTGCTGCAGTTGTGCCGCCAGGGCTTGCGACCGCATGCTTGAGTTCAAGCGGTGAGCGTGGATCCTCATCGACGAGCCCGGCCGCGCCAACGATGATCTGGCGCGCGAACAAATCGGCAGTTTCTTTCGAAAACCCGACCCGTTCGGCAGCCTGCTGCAGATGCTGCACAAATGAAAAGACGTAGCCCGGCCCACTGCCGGTGACCGCGGTTGCTAAATCGATTTCGTCCTCCGATTTCAACCAGTGGAAACGGCCGATAGCGCCAAAGAGGGCCTCGACAAGCAATCGGTCCTCCGTTGCGATGCCATCCTTGGCATAACCAACAGTGATCGATTTCCTCACCAGAGCGGCAAGATTTGGCATGACCCGCGCCACCCGCGCTCTGTCGGTCACCCCCTGCTGCAGCTTCGCAAGCGGAACTCCGGCGGCAATGGAGATGACAAGGGAGGACTGCAGATTCTGTTGCGTATTCACCAGCGTTTCCAATGCACTGGTCGGTTTGACCGCCAGAATACACGCCTCGAACTGCGCCGAACCGAGCGCTGCACTATCGTTTACGACTTTGATTTCATTTTGACTTCCCAAAATCTGCCTTGCCCTCGCTTCATCCGGGTCGATGACCGTCAGATCAAGGTTCTCGGCTGTATGCTGAAGAGCAAGCGCAATTGCAGACCCCATGTTTCCGCAACCGATCAGCAGTACGGAGCGCCGTTTCGAGGCAGGCGATATCATCTTTTGACTCCAATCAGCATGTATTATTTGGGACGCTTCGCGTATGGCGCGAAGCGTCCCATGAGATAATTGCTATCCCGATTGTTATTTTTCGCCCCAATGGCCGATCAGCTGGTATTCGGCAGGGCGATGACGGCGCATCCAGAGGGCACGACTGATGCCGAGCGCCAGTGCGACGAGATTGATGCTCGGAAGAATCCAGTTTATCGCTCCCTCCCGACCGGTAAACATCGGCAAGTTGCTGAGGACGAAGTAGACGAAGACCGCAAGCGCCACCGCGGAAATGGCAGGCGCAACCTTCCCTTCCCACCAAGAGACGCCGCGGCTATCACGCCAGAAGAATGCGATGATCGAGATTGCCGTGAGCAATTCCATGGCTGGTATGCTGACCGCAACCGGTACGCTTCCGACGATAAACAGGTCGAGATAAGGATCGAGGCCCTGCCACATGCAGTACAACAGAACGATGGCGCTGAAGAGGGTGTGGGCAAGACTCGCCACCCACGCCGACCCGCTCTCCTTCGACTTTTTCGCAAAAACAGGATTGATGGCGCGGTCACGGCCCAGCGCGTAGAGGTAGCGGGCAGTGGCATTGTGAAAGGCGAGAATGGACGCAAACCAGCTTCCGACGACAAGCAGCGTGATAACATCGGCAAAACCGACGCCGACATACTGGCTTGCGGCCATGGTGAACATTTCCGTTGGTTTCTCGTTGGCAACGGCAACAGCCGAACTGCCGTAACCCTGCACGATGGCCCAGGTGACAAACGCCTGAAACACCGCGATCAGAACAATCGACGAGAAAGTTGCTTTGCGTACGGTTGCGACCGGATCGCGCACGTCCTCGCGAAATAGCGCCGTGGCCTCGAAGCCTGCAAAGGCGGCGAAGACGAACAGCAACACAACGCCAATTTCGCCACCGACAATGGTGTCAGGACGAAACGGCTGGAGCGATAGCCCTTCCGCACCCCCCGCAAAGACGATAGCGGCAGAAAGGACGACCAAGACCACGACCTCAACGACCATGATGACGCCGAGAACACGGATGTTCAGCTCGACGTTCAAGACGCCGAGAATCCCCATCGCCGCCAATGCCCCGAACGCCCATGGCTCCCAGGAGGTTTGCACGCCTGTCATCGATGCGAGCGCCTGGCTTGCAAAGACAGCGAAGGGACCGATGGCTCCCGTTGCCGCGATCGCATAGGCAAGTACGGCGACGAAGGCCGTACCAAGGCCGAGCGGACGCCCCAGGCCAGCGGCGATGTAGGAGAAGAGCGCACCAGCGTTGGGCACGAAACGCGTCATCGCGGTGTAGCCCACCGCGAAGATCGCGAGCAAGGCGCCGACCACCAGAAACATGCCGGCGGTTCCGATACCGCCCCGCCCGATTGCCAGCGGCGTCGAGCCAACGGCAAAGCCGAGAGGTGCTGCGGCCGCAATGACAAAGAACACCACGTCTTTGGCCCCGAGCCGCCCTGCCCGTGCGCCCGTCGACGCATCGGTCAAACTCGGCGCGCCCGAGCCGGGTTCATCCGACGAGTACATGTTGGTCATGACATTCCCCTTTTTTGTTGCTGTTTGGAGCTGGTCTTGTGCGCCTTCGTCAGGCCGCCTTGCCGAAGCCGCCGCCGCCACCGGTCATGATCGACAGCCGATCACCCGCCGCGAGCAAGATTCCGTTGGCTTTGAGAAGATCGTCCCTGTTGACGCTGCCGGCTATTTCGACGCGCGGCGGAAGACCGGGCTCGCCGCCCATCAATCCCCAGGCTGGCGTTATCGACCGGTCCAGCCAAAGATAGAGCTGGGTCGGCGCGTCGAAGCGATACCGCCGGACGATACCGCAGCCACCGCGATGCTGGCCGGCCCCACCTGAGCCCGCGCGAATGGCGTATTCGGTGACGGTCACCGGATAGCGCGCTTCCAGCGCCTCGACGGGCGTGTTCCGGAAACTGCCGTTGAGCACATTGATGACGCCATCGGCGCCGTCGGCCTTGGCCGACGCCCCCCAACCACCGGCATGCGCCTCCACGCACATGTAGGAATGGTTGGGATCGTTCGGGTCCTGACCTGCGAAGTAGGTGATCATCGAGTCCCCGAACTGCGCAGCGGTAACGCGATCGGGCAGCACGGAGGAAAACGCGCTGATGAAGAGGTCGATCAAAAGACCGAACGACGAGTAATACCAGGCACAAGCCGCCGGCTCGAGAGCGTCATGCAGCGAACCGGGCCGAGTAATGACCTCGATATTGCGGAAACATCCACCGTCAAACGAACGTTCGGGGGCCAGAAGCATCTTGTAGGCGACCCGCAGTGCGGCGACAGTCTGGGCGCGACCGCAGTTGATCGGCCCTCTCGTGGCGTCGGGGCTTTCGCTCAGATCGACGACCAGCCGCTCGCCCTCGACATGAACCTTGATTGCGATTGGAACCGGCTGACCGAGCACGACGCCATCATTGTCCAGATATCCCTTACCTTCATACACGCCATCGGGAATTGCCGAGACCGATTGGCGATCTGCCATTTCGCTTTGACGGAAGATTTCATCGCGGCAAGCCTCGACGGTGGCGAGGCCGAAGCGATTGATAATCTCCAGCATGCGCCGTTGACCCGTCCGGCAAGCCGCGATCATTGCGTTGATGTCGCCAACGATCAGGTCCTTGCTACGGCTGTTCCTGCGAATGATGTCGATGATGTCCTCGACTGGGCCGTATTTGTTCCCGATCTTGACCGGGCCGAAACGTATCCCTTCCTGATAGACCTCAGTGGTCTCGGTTCCGCCACCAGGATCGCGCCCGCCGACATCGGTGACGTCAGCGCGTGCAGCAACATAACCAACCAACTCCCCTTCTAGAAAAAGCGGCGCAAACATCGTCACGTCTGTGAGATGCGTCCCCTGGATATAGGGGTCGTTGAAGAAGACGATATCGCCCTCCTGCAGCCAATCTTTCCCGCCGCGCAACCGCACTGCTTCCTTGACTGCCTGATCGAGACTGCCGAGGAAGAGCGGCAAGCCGCTCGACTGACCAAGAACGTCCGCATTGCGGTCGAGCAGCGCGACGGCAGCGTCGCCATTTTCATAGATCAACGGCTGAAAGGCAGATCGCACCAAGGTCGCCAGCATGTCGTCGGCAGCGGACAGAAAAAGGTTTCGAACGATCTCGGTGGTAACGACGTCGACGGTCATGGGTTGATTTTCCTGAGGATTAGAGTTCCGAACTGTTGTTGGCGCGCGGCCCACCCAGGCGGCACCAGCGTGGTCGAACCATCTTCCAAAATGATCGCTGGGCCGGTGATGACGTCCTGACGATCGAGGCTTTCACGGTGGACAATGCGTGCTTCGTGGCGCTTGCCATCGATGGTCACGGTCCGCTTCGTCTCAACTCGTTCTTCAGCCGACGTGTGCCGGTCGAGAAAATCAGCGCCGATCTTGCCGGTCGCTGCAAGCCGCATCTGGACGAGTTCGACCGGCGCGCCTGGCATCGAGTGCCCGAAACGCCGACGGTAGGTCTCGTGAAACGCCTGCAACAGGCTTTCGGGATCAACCATCTGCACGGAAACTGGATGGGCCTGGCCGGCGTAGCGCATCTCCACTGTTGCGGAGTAGCAGGAGGCAGCCTTCTCTACGCCCTCCTCCCTTAGAAGCTTGGCGCCCTGTTCACGAAGCAGGGCATGTGTCTGCTCCAGCAGTGACCCGGCATCCGGGTTGTGGGCGAGACCACTCAGCGGTGCAGAGACGTCATGGCGAATGTCGGCATGCAGCATGCCCCAGGCCGACAGCACGCCGGTACCGAAGGGAACGATGACCTCCGAAATGCCGAGTTCGTCAGCCAGAGCGGCACCGTGCAGCGGACCTGCCCCACCAAAGGCGAGGAGCGAAAAATCGCGAGGGTCGATACCGCGACGCATGGTCAGCGTCCGGATGGCATTGGCCATCATCGCGTTCGCCACAGCGAGCACGCCCGCAGCGGCAGCGTCAACGTCGATGCTCAATTCACGGGCCAGCGACCCCATCGCCTCCTTGGCTGCGCCAACATCGAGGTTCATCCGGCCGCCAAGGAACCAGTCTGGATCGATCCGCCCCAAGAGAAGCTGCGCGTCCGTAACGGTCGGTTGCGTTCCGCCGAGCCCGTAGCAGGCTGGACCGGGATTGGCGCCGGCGCTCAACGGCCCGACACGCAATCCGCCAGCCTCCGCACGCGCGATCGATCCACCTCCCGCACCGATTGTGTGCAATTCCACCACCGGCATCTTCATCACGTTGTCGGCGATGTCGCCTTCCGCGGACAAGGTCATTCGCCCGCCGATCACCAGACTGACGTCCGAGGACGTACCGCCCATGTCGATCGCGATGATATTCGGCCGGTTCAACGAACTTGATATGGTCTCGGCGGCGACCACGCCTCCCGCGGGGCCTGACAGAATGGTTTGAATGGGCTGGCGCGCAACAAGTTCGGCCGAGCAAATACCGCCGCTTGAGCGCATCACATGCAAGGGCGCAGTGCATTCCCGTGCACCAAGCTCCCGCACGAGTGCAGCGAGATAGGTTTCGACCGTGCGGGCGACATAGCCCGTTGCTACCGTCGTCGATGTCCGCTCGAATTCCCCCTGTTCCGGCGCTATTACATGCGAGAGCATCACGGAGATCTGCGGGAAGCGCTTCTGAAGTAGCGCCTTGAATTCGAGTTCGTGCGCAGGGTTCTTGTGGGCGTGCAGGAAACACACTGCGACGCTGCGCACGCCTTCGGCGCTCAGCCAACTGGCGATCATTTCGACGTCCGCCTCGTCAAGCCGTGTTTCAACCGAGCCATCATGACGGATACGTTCGCGAACCGTGTGAATGTCCTGCGGGTGAACCAACGGGTCCGGTTTCTTGGGCTTGAGGCTCCAGATATCCTTGTTTCCGGCTCGCCCGAGCGACAGCACATCGTGGAAGCCTTCGGTGGTCACTAGCGCGATACGCTCGCCGGTGCGGGACAGAATGGCGTTCAATCCGGCCGTCGTGCCGTGGACGAGAAAATCGATGTCCCTTGCAACACCAAGTTCATCGAGTCCCCGCAGCATTCCCTTTGCAGGCTCACGGGGGGTGCTGAGCACCTTATATGTTCTGGTCGTTTTCGCGTGGGTATCCATGATGACGATGTCGGTGAACGTTCCTCCGATATCGACCCCGACACGCAAATGGGGCAAACTCATTTCTTCCTCCAGTTCTATAGATATTCAAAGCGCGGCGCCTGCTGGCGGCGACCGCCGGTCAGCGAGATACGGACGTGTTCTGGTGATTGGCGCAGCGTGCGACCAGGTAGAGTCTTGCCGGCCCCACCGCTTCACCATGTTCGGCCAGCAGGGGCCGCATCTGCACGCCGTCCTCGTGGCGTCCGGGAGAGTCGAGCCATATCTGGTAGCTCTCGACAGACGCCCAAAGCGCCGTGACAAGCACCTCCTCGCCGCCAGGCAAGAGGTTCTGAATCTCGACGCCGAGACATCCCGGAGATGCCAGAGCCCGTTCTGGAATCTTTCGAGCCTCGAAAAACCGGACCAAGTCTTGGCTAGACCCCGGCCTTGGCTTCAAACTCAGCACACTTCTGATCATGGGCCTCTCACGGTCAGTTTGGGTTGGCGCTAGCGCAAACCGGTTGGACACAGTCGCCTGCCTTCTTGAGCCAACGAGGGATCGTCTTCCGTCGGTGAATACCGGCGGATAGGGCGACTGCTTTGGATCTGAATTATCTAAGTTCGCGCGCGCTCCTACTCAGTGAGCGCACAGGTATCCACCGGAGATCAGCCGGTGCCTTCCGCACCGTCTCCGAAATACTCCATCGTGCAAGTGTGGAGCATCACCGCGATGCGGTCCGTATGGTTCCAGGTCGTGTGCGTTCGCGTCGACGCGAAGTGCAGGGAGTCACCCTGCTCCAACACATATACGGCTCCCTCCACTTCGACCGTCAGCGCGCCCTCGACCATGAAGATAAACTCCTCACCTTCGTGGCGCATCGGTTCTGTGCGGCGCCCTGGCGGTTCGGTAATGAGCGCACTGCTCAACACACTTCCGGGAAACTTGGTGGAGAGACGCTCGTAAGTCGCCGAGTTTGGACCGATCGCATAGGGGATCCGCCTGTTGTGGCGGGTGTCGGCGGAGTTCCCCGTAGGCTGCTCCAGAAACAGATTGATGGGGCTATCGAGCGCGCGCGACAACGCGACCAGCGATGTGAGTGACGGCATCGTCATGCCGCGCTCGATCTGGGAAATGAAACTGAAGGAAAGTCCCGACCTCTCGGCAACCTCCTTCAAAGTAAGCTTCAGCTCCTTGCGCCGACGGCGCAACCGCTCAGTAAGCGGCGTAGCGCCGGAGCCAATCGTCTGGTCCACAGTGAATCCCTCCCAGAATTGTGCTGTGACTACAATTTCACGCAAATCGAGACCGAGGTCAAGAGAAATTGTGATGCCACTGCAATTTTCGACGTCATTGCGTGCCAGGGAACGATGGCCTTGCCTGGAATCTATCGCCTTGGAGGGATACGAACCGCGGGCTCTACACACGCATACCAGGTCAGCCTTGGTCGGGGATTGATTGTGCGAAGTTGTCTTGTCCGCGCCGTCAATCTGGACGCAGGACCTCCAACGCTGCCCGATGAAGCTCCTCATTCGCCGCCATAAGGACGGCGTCATATCGAGACGCGTCGACAAGCGGCCGCCCGTCCCAGTCGGTCACGATCCCACCTGCTGCTTCAATGATGGGGAGTTGAGGGAGGATATCGTAGTCGAAGACCTCGCTTTCGACGAGGAGATCAATGCCACCAAGGGCAAGGAGGCCAGCGGCGTAGCAATCGTGCGAGAAGCGGGTGAAACGGACCTTTGCGGCGAGTGCTGCGAAGCGGCTGTGGCGCGCGCGGTCGAACTGTTCGAGTGCAGAGGTGTAGAGGATGGCTTCATCGAGCCGGGTTCTCTCGCTCGTGCGGATCGGTTCTTGGTTGAGCGTCGCTATGATGCCTGTGCCGAGCCAGCGCTCGCCCGTGATCGGCTGGTTGATAAGCCCGAGAACAGGTTTGCCCCGATGAAGCAGCGCGATCTGCGTGCCGAAGGCTAGCGAGCCGGAGAGGAAGGACTTCGTGCCGTCGATAGGGTCGAGGACCCAGACCCACTCCGCATCGGTCCGGCAGGCGCCGAATTCTTCGCCCCGGATACCGTGTTGCGGAAACGCCGCCTCGATCATCCGGCGCATGACCGTTTCGGCATCGCGGTCGGCGATGGTGACCGGGCTGGCATCGGCCTTGGCGTCGATGGCGATCCGCTTGCGGAACCAGGGACGGATCGTTTCAGCGGCGGCATCAGCCATGGCATGGGCCAAGACGAGGAAGGCCGTAGGGCAGGCATCTGCTTGGGTCATCCTTCTGCCCTTTCGGCTTCGGTGGCGATATCCTCGAGCATCGCCCGGATGGTTGCGACTTGCTGATGGGCGGCATTGCCTTCCTGCCGCAGACGCGCCGCGAGCTCACCGCCTCCCAAGCTGGTAAAACTGGCAGAGCGGGAAGGGATGAACGGATCGGCCTCCTCCCCCGGGAAGCGAAGGGCGGGCGCGAAATAGCCTTCCTCCTCCTCCAACCCGAAGGACAGAACCTGCGGCCGGTCATCGCCCAACAACAGCAGTTCTACGAACATCGCCTCAAGCGGCAGATGCCCCTCATCGGAAAGGCAGGCGAGATGTGCCCAGCCGCCGCGATCCGGTTGTACGAGGCAATCCTTGATATGCACCTCGGTGATATGCCTTGCCTGGAGCGCAAGGGCCGGCATGGGCAGTTCGTAGGCGTTGATCATGTTGCCGAAGTCGAACAGCAGGCTCAGGCGCGGATTGTCGACAGCCTCGATGATGTGGACGAGTTCCTCCGATTTCAGGTCTTCATGCTGTTCCAGCGTATAACGCAACCGGCCCTGCGGATCGAAATCGGCCAGGCGCCGTAAGTCGGCGATCGTCCAGGCGATGATCTGCGACACTCGCCCCTCGTAACGCGGATAGCAGCGCAGGGAGGTCGCGCCTGAGGCAAGCGCAACACGTGCGGCATCGGCAAGGCCGGCTGCCTCCGTGGTGCTGGTCTCGACATGGAGTTCTAGCCCTCGCGCCTCCACCTGCCTGGCGAAAGCGGCGAGTGCATCGTCACCCATTCGACTGAGGCTGGCCTGTTCCCCATCGTCGACATGCAGCTTGAGGCCGGACAGACGCCGCGTGGCGGCGAATTCGACAAGATCGCGGGGTGCCATGGCACCGAAACGCATGTTGAGATGAAAGGCATAGGCATGGGCAAAGAGCGGCGCGGCGCGCGCCCGTGCGACAAGCTGGATGCGCTTCGCCAAAGGCAGCGCGGCCACTCTTGCGCGCCAGTCGGGTGGCGGTTCATGACCCCATGGCATTTCCGTCACGATGCCGGCTCCTCCTTGAGTATTACGATGCGCCATCTTTCAGGCGGCGAGCACGAGAAGGTCGCGGTCCGAGATACTGACCTCGACAGGTGCGCCGATGTCCGGCGGCGGCCGGTCGGGCTGGTTGAACGTGTCGAGGGAAATGACCTGGCCGCCGATCGCCACGCGGATACGGATCACCGAACCGAGGAAATGCACCTCGGCGATGCGACCGGAGAACACGACGTCGTGTCCCTCTGTGCGCCCGAGCGCCACCGTTTCCGGCCGCAGCGCCAGGCTGATGCGCTCGCCGGCGCGGGCAGCCAAGGGGCGGTTCAGCGTGACGGGGACCTCGCCCACCCGCACCCTGCCACTCACCGCCTCTACCACGTCGGCATCCACCAGATTGAGTGTGCCGACGAACTCCGCCACGAAACGCGTCGACGGGCGATTGTAGATTTCGAAGGGCGTGCCGACCTGGTCGGCAACGCCCTGGTGCATGACCACGATGCGATCCGATATCGAGAGCGCTTCTTCCTGGTCGTGCGTGACAAAAATAGTGGTGATGCCGAGCTCCTGTTGGATGCGGCGGATCTCCTCACGAAGGCTGACGCGGATCTTTGCATCGAGCGCCGAGAGGGGTTCGTCGAGCAGCAACACCTGCGGGCGCGGCGCGAGCGCCCGGGCGAGCGCCACGCGCTGCTGCTGGCCGCCGGAGAGCTGGAAGGGATAGCGGTTGCCGAGCTGCGGCAAACCGATCAGCTCCAGCATTTCCCCAACGCGCCGGCCGATCGCCGCCTTCCCCTCACCCGCCACCTTGAGGCCGAAGCCGATATTGTCCTCAACCGTCAGGTTGGGGAAAAGCGCATAGGCTTGGAACACCATGCCGATCTTGCGCCGGTTGGCCGGGAGGCTCGTCACATCCCGGCCGCCGATGCGGATCGCGCCCGATGTCGGCGTCTCGAAGCCGGCCACCATGCGCAACACCGTCGTCTTGCCGCAGCCCGAGGGACCGAGGAACGAGACGAACTCGCCTTTTTCGATGCCGAGGGTGAAGTCTTTCACCACGTGTAGCGCGCCGAAGGATTTTTGCAGGTGGTGAATGTCGAGAAAGGCCATGGTCAGCGTCTCACAGTTGAAAATCTGGAAAAGCGGGTGACGAGCTGGATCAGCCCCATGCAGGCCCAGGTGATGGCAAAGGCGACGACGGCGAGCGCCGAGGGCTCATAGGCCCGGTTGCCACCCATCCAGACCATGTAGGGCCCGAAGGAATTGACATTCAGCAGGGCGGCGAAGACGTATTCGCCGATGACGATCGCAAACGTCAGGAAAGCGCCCGACAGTACCGAGACGAAGACATTCGGCAGGATGACGACGGCAAGGATCCGGGCCCAGCCGGCCCCGAGCGACTGCGCCGCCTCGGTGAGGCTGGCGATGTCTATGGTGCGCAGGCCCGTATCCACCGAGCGGTACATGTAGGGCAGTGCCAGCGTCGCATAGCCGAAAAGCAAAAGCAGATTGGTGCCCAACCAGGTCCCCGTCAGCGGCAGGACCGACGAGGTGTTGTAGATGCGGATATAGCCGAAGACGATCACGATGGGCGGAATGACCAGCGGCAGGAGCGTGATGAACTCGATGATCGGACGCAGACCGGGAAGCTTGAGCCTTACGAAGTAGGCCGTCGGCACGACAAGGAGGATACCGAGCACAATGGTCAGCAAGGCCAGCATGACCGAATAGCCGAAGGTCTGCTGGAACTGTGGGTCGGCGAGCACGATCCGGTACGCTTCGAAGCTGTATTGGCCCCGCTTCATGCGCATCGAGAAATCAACCATGCCGGCAAGCGGCAACAGGAAATAGAGACCGCCGAGGACGACGGCGAGCCAGGGCCAGATGCGTTTTCCCGTCATTTGACCCACCGTTCGGCACGCATGCGCAAGAGGATGTAGATGCCATTGGCTATCGCGGTCAGAAGGATCATCCCGAAGGCGATGGCATAGCCGAGATGCGGATCGTTGAGCACGTCGCCACGGATCTGCGCGAAGAGCACGATCGGCGCGATGGAAAGCGAGGAGCCGGTGAGCGCGATGGCGGTTGCGACCGCTCCAAAGGCGTTTGCAAATAACAGGGCCAGCGTGCCGAGCAGCGAGGGCCACAACACCGGCAGCGCCACCAGCTGCCAATATTGGGCGCCGGTGGCGCCGAGACTTTCGGCCGCCTCGCGCCATTCGCGGCGCAAGCCCTCCAGCGCAGGCGTGATGATCAGCACCATCAGCGGGATCTGGAAATAGAGATAGGTGAGTGCCAGCCCCAGAAAGGAGACGATGCTGAAGCCGGAGCCGTAGAGATTGATGCCGAACCAGTTGCGCAGCAGCATCGTCACGAAGCCGAGCCGGCCAAGCGTGGCGATGAAAGCGAAGGCGAGTGGCACGCCGGCGAAATTCGATGCGACACCCGAGAAGGTGAGGATGCCGTTGCGAAGCCAGCGCGGCAGGTCGCCGAGCGTGATCGCGGCAGCGATGAGGAAGCCGAAAAGACAGCCGAGCGCCGCTGTCAGCAGGCTGAGTTCGAAAGAGATCCAGAAGGCAGATCGGATGGAAGGTGACAGGAGCTTGCCAAGGTTGTCCAGCGTTACCTGTCCTTGCGGATTGCGGAAGGCGCCGATGACGATATTGAGTGTCGGCAAGATCAGGAACAGCGTGGCGAACAGGAAGAACGGAGCGACTCCGAGCCAGCTGAGGTGGTGTCGCGGCCGCAAGGCCGCCGGCAGGATAGCGGCGCTTGTCGTCATCGGATTGTTTCCCGGGTGTGTTGTGTCCGAAGGCCCCGTGAGGGCGCGAAGCCTCCGGACGGATGCGGCTTACTTCACGTTGGCGCCGACCACCTTGTCCCAGCCTTCGACAATGGCGCCCTTGTTGGAATCAAGCGCCTCGACACTCGGGAAGATCGCCTTTTCATAGGCTTCAGCCGGCGGCAGCTTGTCGAGCAGGTCCTGCGGGAATTTTCCTGCTTTAAGCATGGCGTTGAAGCGCGCGGGGTGGCAATAGCCCTTCAGCCAGCCGGTCTGGCCTTCATCGGAATAGAGGTATTCCATCCAGAGCTTGGCGGCGTTCGGGTGTGGCGCATAGGCCGAGATCGCTTGTACATAAACGCCGGCGACGACGCCTGTCATTGGCACGATGACATCCATCGGCGGATTGCCGTTGAGCGCATCACGCCAGGCGAGCAGGTTGTAATCCCACGCCGCGATGATCGGAGTCTGGCCCTGCGCGATGGTGCCGGCCTTGCCGAGCACAGGTACGAAGTTGCCGGCCTTGTTCAGTTCCGCGAAGAGTTCCAGGCCCTTGGCACCGGATTCGGCGCCCGGCTCTGCGCCGCGCGAAATGCCCGCCGACATCAGCGCCAGGATCGCCTGCGCCGATGAGCGCGGATCGCCCGTGAGTGCGACGGAGCCGGAATATTCCGCTTTGGTGAGATCGGACCAGTCGGCCGGCGGAGTCTGGATCAGGTCCTTGTTGATGCCGAAGGCCATGACGCCATAGTAGTCGCCATACCAATAACCGTCCGCATCCTTGATATTGTCCGGGATCTCGTCCCATGTCGCCACCTTGTAGGGCTGCAGCAGGCCTTCCTTCTTGGCGGCGGGCGCAAAGGCAAGGCCGAGATCGACGACGTCAGGCGCCTGCGAACCCGTATTGCCCTTGTTAGAGCGGATGGCCTCCAGTTCGTCGGCCGTACCGGCATCCGGGTTGAGCTCGTTGACGGTGATGCCGGGATACTTCGCCTTGAAGCTTTCGATGACCTCGCCGTAATTGCACCAGTCATGCGGCAGGGCGATGACGGTGAGCATGCCTTCCTTCGTGGCGGCATCGACGAGGGCCTGCGGCGCTTCCGCGCGCGCAAGGCCGGGCAGCGCGGCGGCGATGGCAAGCGTGGAAACGAATGCCGAGCGGGCGGCGTGTGTTAGGCGCGTCTTCATGAATTCCTCCTGTTCGCCGTCCGTGACGGCTGGTGAGCGTTGGCTTGCAGTCGATGTCCGCAGTCGGCCGCGACTGGGGTCGCTGCACTCCGGTTCCCCCGCACTCTGTCTGCGTCCTCAGGGGCTGCATCGGTGCGTTTCGTGTAGGCGGAGCATGTAACAATTGGACAACAATAAAACGTCCATTATTGTGCATTCGACTGTACCAATTTTGGAGGCAAGCCTTGGCCAAACAGCTCGAGGGCCCGATCCTGCCCTTCCTTCGCCTGGATCCCGGCATCGCCTTGCCGAAATTCCGACAGGTGCAGGACCAACTGCGCATGGCGATCCTGCAGGGGCACTTGCGTGCCGGCATGCGCTTGCCGGCAAGCCGAATCCTTGCCGAAGAGCTGGGCCTGTCGCGCCAGACCCTCGTGCGGGTGCTGGAGAACCTGAAAGCGGAGGGATATTTGGAGGCGCGGCAGGGAGCCGGCACCTTCGTTTCCGCCGCCCTGCCGCGTCGGCCGGCACGGGCGCGTTTCGCACAGGCAGATGGCGGTGCGCCGCCGAGGCTGTCGCGGATCGGCGCCTTGTCGCGCGGGGTTTCGGCGGAAATCGGACGCGTGGAACCAAAACCCTTCCTGCCCAACCAGCCGGCGCTCGACCAGTTTCCTTTCGCCATCTGGCGCAAATGCTGGAACGCGGCGGCCCGCGGCGGCAGGGTGGGCATGGGCTACGGTGATGTCGCGGGTGAGCTGGTTCTGCGTCAGCGGATCGCAGAATACCTCGCCTTGCATCGGCGCGATCCTTGCGATCCCGAACAGATCGTCATTACACCAGGCGGACATGCCGCCTTCACGCTCGCGGCACTGGCGCTGGCCGATCCGGGTGACGGTGTCTGGTTCGAGGACCCCGGCCCCGTCACCACCTCCCACCTGTTCCGCACACTGGGCCTCAATCTCTGCCTTGCCGACGTCGATGCCGACGGCATGGACGTCGCGGGCGCCATGGCGCGTCATCCGGATGCGCGGCTCGCCTTCGTCATGCCTTCGCGTCATCATCCCCTCGGCGTGACGCTCTCCCTGCCGCGTCGACTTGCCCTTCTCGAATGGGCGCGGGCGAACGACAGCTGGATCATCGAGGACGACTATGACAGCGAGTTTCGCTACGACGGGGCGCCCCTCCCCTCAATACGCTCCATCGACAGTCATGGAAGGGTGATCTATGCGGGCAGCTTCAGCAAGGCGCTCTATCCCGGCATCCGCATTGGCTATCTCGTGCTGCCGCTGCCACTCGTCGGCACCTTCCGCAATCTTTCGGGCCTGATCCATCGCAGCGTGCCGGTTGAAGCGCAGCTCGCGCTTGCTGAATTTATCGGCGGTGGGCATTTCGCCAGCCACCTGCGGCGCATGCGCGGCCTTTATGGCGAGCGCCGCGGTGCCTTTATCGAGGCGGGGCGAACCGCTCTTACGGGGCTCGCCCAAATCGACTGTTCCGAAAGCGGTCTCAACGCGCTGGTGTGGCTCACGAACGGGCGCGAAGACCGGGCCGCCCAGCGCGATGTGCTGGAGGCCGGCCTGCAATGCTACCCGCTCTCCGACTATATCGTCGCAACCCGAAGGCCAAGCGCACTCATTCTCGGCTATGCCGGCGTGCCCGCGGAGCGCATGCGGTCCTATCTCGGCCGCTTCGCCGAGGCGCTGTCCCGTCCTTGACGCTGCGGCCGCCGCGTGCCGAAGGACACCAGCCGGCAAAGCGGACCAGGAGGCGGCGAACAAGCGCCTCTATGACAAGCGCCCAATTGCGCGGCTCCTCGGGATCATCAGGATCCCGGCGGGCAATGACATAGCCGATCCCTCGCAACATCGCGGTCGTCTCAGTGCCGGAAGGCACGCAGCGGCTTGCCGCTGCGTTGGGTAACGCCGGCACCGGGCGCCATGCCGACCTGCGCATTGGAGGCAGCAAGCAGCGGCTTGCCGCGCACCATGTCTGAGCCACGCTCGGCGAGCATGATCGTCGGCGCATTGAGGTTGGCGTTCGGTTCCGCCGGGAAGACGGAGCTATCAATAACCCGGAGACCGCCGATGCCGCGAACCCGCAGTTCGCTGTCAACCACCGCCATCGCATCCTCGCCCATGCGACAGGAGCCGCAGGGATGGTAGGTGCTTTCCATGGTCACGCGCACCCAGGCGTCGATCTCGTCATTCGTGCGCACATTCGTGCCCGGCGCGATCTCTTCGCCGCGGAACCGGTCGAAGGCCGGCTGGGCGATGATCTCGCGGGTCAGCCGCAGGCATCGGCGGAACCCTTCGCGGTCCTCCTCCCGGTCGAGATAGTTGAAGAGGATATCCGGTTGTTCGTGCGCCTCCGGCGAGCGCAGCCGCACATAACCGCGGCTCTTCGGCTTGTTCGGTCCGGTCAGCACCATGAACCCGTGACCGTCGAGCGGCTTCTTGCCGTCGTAGCGCATCGCTGCTGGCAGGAAGTGGAACTGGATGTCCGGCCACTGGAAAGAGGCGTCGGAACGAATGAAGCCGCCGCTCTCAAAATGGTTGGAGACCGAAAGGCCTTTCTTGAAGAGCAGCCATTCCGCACCGATCAGGGCTTTGCTCAGAAGGCCCATCTTGCCATTGAGGGTGATCGGCTCCTTGCAGGCGTACTGGATATAGACCTCGGAGTGGTCCTGCAGGTTCTCGCCGACGCCCGGCAGGTCGTGCAGCACCTCGACGCCCGCCTTTTGCAGCACCGCAGCCGGCCCGATGCCGGAGCGTTGCAGTAGGTGCGGCGACCCGATTGGGCCGGAGGCAATCAGCACCTCCCGGTTCGCCTTCGCCACGACGCGCTGCCCGCCGAGCTCGTACTCGACGCCGACGGCGCGTTTGCCTTCCAGGAGCACGCGCCGCGTCATGGCATGGGTGACGACGGTGAGGTTCGGCCGGCTCATCGCCGGTTTCAGATAGGCATTGGCCGTCGACCAGCGTACGCCGTCCTTCACCGTCATGTGCATGGGACCGAAGCCTTCCTGCATATGGCCGTTCGGATCCTGCGTCGTGATGTAGCCCGCTTCGTGGCCGGCATCGACGAAGGCTTTGTAAAGCGGGTTTTGCATCCTGTTGCCGGCATTGGTCGCAAGCGGGCCGGAAGCGCCGCGATAAGCGTCGCCCCCGTCCTGCCAGCTTTCGGCGCGCTGGAAATAGGGCAGGCAATTGGCATAGCGCCAGCCGCGTGCGCCCAACTCCTCCCACTCGTCGAAATCGCGGGCATGGCCGCGCATGTAGACGAGCCCGTTGATCGAGGAGGAACCGCCGATGACCTTTCCGCGCGGGCAATGGACCCGGCGACCGTCGAGACCGGGCTCCGGTAGCGTCATGTATTTCCAGTTGTACTTGGTGCCGTTCATCGGAATGGACAGCGCCGTTGGCATCTGGATGAAGATCGACTTGTCGCTGCCGCCATATTCGAGAACCAGAACCTTCGTGGCCGGATCTTCCGAAAGACGATTGGCGAGCACGCAGCCGGCCGATCCGGCGCCGATGATGATGAAGTCGTAGGTCTCGTTCATAGCTGATATCCCGATGTTACGGATAGAAGCCCCAGCCGCGCCCACGGGCGAAAAGCCGGGTCAGGACATAGTGCACTGCGCCGGCGGCAAGGCAGGACGGCACGGAGGCGGTGAGGTACTTGAAGGCTGGCAGGCTTTCGAGCGTCTGTGGATTGAACACGAGCACGTAGACGCCGAAACCGACGGCAAGTGCGAAGAGCCCGATCGGGTTGAAGCCGCCCCAGAAGCGGTAGGGGCCATTTTCCTGCGGGCCGTGCAGACTGCGCATGTCGAGCTTCTGCCCGCGCAGGAAGAAGTAGTCGGCAATGCCAATACCGGCGAGTGCGGAATTGAGCGCTGAGGTCCAGACGAGGAAGATGAAGAAGCCGTCATACATCTGCGGATAGAAGACCACCAGGCCGAGCGGGATGACGCAGAAGAGAAAGAGGATCGCGCCCCAGGATATGGCGCGCACCGATGCGGTTCCAACCTGCCGGAGGCCGACGATGGATGTGTAGAGAATGTTCGCCATCGAAGTCATGTTGGCGAAGGCGACGAAGAGCAGAGCGACGATGCCGATGACCGGGCCGGCGATCTTGGTCATCCAGATGGTCGGGTCGCTGTCGCCGAGCGCAACGGCGGCGAGCAGGCCGACGATTTCGCCGAGGGCAGCCGCGCCGAAAATGCCGAGAATGTTTGGCCAGAAGGCGGTGCGCTCATTCTTGGTGAGGCGGGCGAGGTTGCCGATATAGGGCCACCAGGAGAAGCCCGCGGCGAGGTTCACCTCGACGGCGATGATGAAATTGAGCGTGTTGTCCTCAAAGGGCGGCGCCAGCGCCGGCATCGCCAGGAGTTCGGCGAAGGAGCGATGCTGAAGGATGAGGTAGAGCATCACGATCATCAGGATCACAAGCGCGGGCGACACGACCATGTTGAAGAACTTGATCGAGGTCGGCCCCTTGGCAACGATGAACCAGGTGACGAGGATGGCACCGATGGCGGCAACAATCATCTTGATGCCGGTGGGGTTGGCCGCTTCCCCGGCACTGAGTGCCGCCAGCCCGTCGATCGAGCGGCCGAACATCATGGCCAGCACCGCAAGCCAGCCCATGGTCAGCACCACGACGGCCAGCACATAGACGACGCGGCTGCCGTTGTAACCGAACTGGCTGCGCAGCGCGACGAACTGCTCGATGCCGTAGCGGCCGGAGAGTGGCGTGGTGGCGAGTGCGGTCAGCATGACACCGACGATGTTGCCGATGATGATGGCGGCGATGCCCTCCTTCGGTCCGACGAAAAGACCGACGGATCCGCCGATCAGGAAAGCCCAGGTGGCGATGGCGAGTGCTGAATTGGCGTAGGTGAACTCCCAGAAGCCCCAGAGCCGTTCCGACGGCAGAAGCGGTGCATCGCCGCGTTCGGCGGCGGCACGGTTGACGGAAGCTTCCTCCCGTTGGCTTTCTGCGGCGGCAAGCCCGCCATTGGCGACGTGATCGGTCATCTCATGCCCCCCAGAACCAGGAGCCGAGGACCAGCGCGAGCGTCAGCACGGTCATGCTGGCATAGTCGAGGACGGTCATCGTGCCTTCGAAGCGGTGACCCGCCTCAATGTCTTCATAGATGCGGGCGCGGCGTCCCAGTTCGTTCTGCCAGGCGACATCGTTTTCCATTTTTGGTTCCCCTGTCGCGTCGCGCCTTCGGCGTCTTTCCGCGAATGAATGCGGCTCCATCAGCCGCCGGCCTCGTGAACCGGGCCGCCCATGGGCGGCGACCCGAAGAGTTTTCGCAAGCCGCCCCGGCGCTTACGGCAGCGTGATCCACACCGCCTTGGTCTCCATCAGGTAGTCGAGCTGTTCGGGGCCCAAGTCCTTGCCGAAGCCCGAGGCCTTGAAGCCGCCGAAGGGCATGGACGGATCGATCGTGCTGTGCGCATTGACGTAGACGGAGCCCGCATGCAGCCGCGGGATGAGCGTGTGCACGCGCGCGAGATCGTTCGAGTAGATCGCGGCGGCAAGGCCGAAGGGCGTGTCGTTCGCCAGCGAAACCGCGTCATCCAGCGTCTCGAAGGGACTGGTGACCAGCACCGGCCCGAAGATTTCCTCGCGCACGATGCTCATCTCCGGCCTGCAATGGGCAAAGATCGCCGGTTCGACGAAATGGCCCGGCCGGTCCGGCCTGCCCCCGCCATGGATCAGCTCGGCGCCTTCACGACGGCCGGCTTCGATATAGTCGGAGACGACCTTCTTCTGCTGCGCCGAGACCATCGGACCGATGTAGCAATCGCGGTCGAGACCCGGCGCGAGCGTCAACGTGCGGGTGACGGCGACCAGCTCTTCGAGGAAAGCGTCATGCACCGACCGCTGGACATAGACGCGGGTGCCCGCATCGCAGACCTGGCCCGAGTTGAAGAACACGCCGTTCGCCACCGCGCGGGCAGCACTCTGCAGGTCGGCATCGTCGAGCACCAGCACCGGCGATTTGCCGCCGAGTTCCAGCGTGACGTGCTTGAGATTGCCGACAGCCGTGCGGCCAACCTCCTGCCCGACCGGCGTCGAGCCGGTGAAGGTGACCTTGTCGATGCCCGGATGGGTCGACATGGCCGCGCCGATGACACTGCCCCTGCCCGTGACGATGTTGACGACGCCATCGGGAATGCCGGCCTCCTGCACCAATTCGGCAAAGCGCAGCGTGGAGAGCGAGGTCAGTTCCGCCGGTTTGACGATGACGGTGCAGCCGACCGCAAGGGCAGCCGCGAGCTTCCACGCCATGGTTTGCAACGGGAAATTCCACGGAACGATGGCGGCGACGACGCCGAGCGGTTCCTTGCGGGTATAGGCGAGATAGTTGCCGGGAATGGACGGCTCGACGGTGCGGCCATGCAGCTTTGTCGGCCATCCGGCAAAATAGCGGAACGTATCGACCGTACCCTGGATATCGATCTCCCGGGCAAAGGTCACCGACTTGCCCATGTCGATGGCTTCGATCTCGGCCAGTTCGTCGGCATGGGTTTCGATAAGATCGGCGAGACGGTGCAGCAGCCGTTCGCGCTCGAGCGGCTTCAAGAGGCGCCAGGCGCCGCCGTCGAACTGGGCACGGGCGGCGCGGACTGCCCTGTCGAGATCATCCGTGGTGCCGGAAGGAGCACGGGTGATCAGGCCGCCGGTGGAGGGCTCGAAAATGTCGAAGGTCGCGCCATTGCTGCTGTCGACCCAGGCGCCGCCGATGAACATCTTCTGCGGCTTGGTCAGAAACCGCCGCGTCGCATCGCTGACGCCATAGTAATCCAGATAATTGCGGACGCTTTCGTCCATGTCATTTCCTCCTCGTCGGCCGCCGTGGGCGTGCCGGCCCTTTCGGGGTCTTCGATCAACGTTTTTCGGCTCTTGCCTGGATGACACGGCCAATGAGGTTCATGAGAACCTGGGCGGCCAGAATGGCGGTGCCGCCGGTGTGGTCGTAGTCGGGGGCGACCTCGACCAGGTCGATGCCGACGATGGTCCCGCGCTTTGCGAGCGCGGCCAGGATCTCCAGCACCTCGTAATAGATGAAGCCGCCATGCGAAGGGGTGCCGGTGCCCGGTGCGATCGACGGATCGAAGCCGTCGATGTCGATGGTGACATAGTAGCGGGCGCCGGCCGGCACGCGCTCGACCACTGCATCCGTCCCCAGTGCCCGGATCTGGCGCACCGACAGAATATCGGAGCCCATCTTGCGGGCATCCTCGTAGCCTTCCCTGGCGGTGGAAGAGACATTGCGGATGCCGAGCTGCGACAGGCCGCTGACATAGGGTTTTTCCGCTGCTCGCCGCATCGGGTTGCCGTGGCCGTAGCGCACGCCGTGGCGCTCGTCGACGAAATCGAGATGGGCGTCGATCTGCACGATGTGGATCGGACCGTTCTTCTCGCAGTCGTCCGAAAAGGCGTTGATGCAGGGGATGTTGATCGAGTGGTCGCCGCCCAGCACCACCGGCAACGCGCCAGCCTGGAGGATCTTGCGCACGCCGAACTCGATGTTGGCATGGCTCTTCATCGTATCTGTGTGCACGATGTCGGCATCGCCGATATCGACGATGGAGACCTCGCCGCTCGGAAGATAGGTGACGTCGTCCTCGTGGTCATAGGCGCCGCCATGACCGAAGGAGAAGAGGGTGGAGGCTTCGCGGATCGAGCGCGGCCCGAAGCGGGTGCCGGCGCGCCACTGGGTGCCGCAGTCGAAGGGGGCGCCGAGGATCGCCACGTCGGCGTCGATCGCGTCCCAGTCCGGCTGGTAGGGATACTTGCCGAAGGTGCAGATGCCGACAAACGGCAGGTTCAGACGTCCGGTCTCATAGGAATTGCTGGTCATGTCCCCTCCTCCAAAGGTGAGAAGGAGTGTGCCAAAGGTCGGAACATTTAAAAGTATCTATGATAACATGTTCACTTGTGCATTTATCAATGCATGATCAACAAGGTTCGACACCGCGTCCTCAACCTCTCGCTTGGCGATGCCGAGCTCAGGCTGTTGCGCGTCTTCGCCTCCGTCGTTCAGCACGGCGGCTTCTCCGCCGCCCAGTCCGCTCTCGGCATGACGCAGGCGACGATCTCCACCCACATGCGCCATCTGGAGGAACGGCTCGGTCTGCGCCTGTGCAGCCGCGGGCGCAGCGGCTTCGAGCTCACCGACGAGGGACGGCTCGTCTACGACGCCACGCTCGAACTGTTCGGCTCGCTGGAAAAGTTTCAAAGCCGCATCGGCGAGGCGCAAGGGGAACTGACGGGCAGTCTGAGCTTCGGCACGGTCGATGCGATGATCACCAATCGCGACCTCGACCTTCAGGGCGCGCTTGCCGCCTTCCACGCCAAGGCGCCGCGCGTGCACCTGGAAATCGACGTCGCCGCGCCGCAGGTGCTCAATCAGGGCCTGCTGAACGGTTCCTACCAGATCGTCCTGATGCCGTTCGTCGGCAACGTCACCGCGCATTTCCGCAGCCAGGCGGTCTTCTCCGAGGTGCAGAAACTCTACTGTGCCGTGGGCCATCCGCTCTTTGCGCGGCCGGACGCGGAACTGACCAACGGCGAGCTTGAAGCCCAATCCTTCGCCGGCCGCACCTACATGCTCAACGAAACAATCTGCGGCGTGAACTTCAACTGGGCCGCCGCGACGCCGCACATGGAGGGCACGCTGCTCCTCCTCCTGTCCGGCGCCTATATCGGCTTCCTGCCCGATCACTATGCTGACGAATGGGTTCGCACCGGCCGCTTGCGGGTCCTCGCCCCCGAGCGCCTGACCTTCGAGGATATGTTCCACATCGCCTATCCTCGAAACAAGCCTTCCCGCGCTGCCGAAACACTGGCGCAGACCATCACGGAAAGCAGGCGCAGGCCGCGCTGACGTCCAGAACCCCGTGTTTCCTGATCCTGGAGCCTCACACCCTTCTTTGAGCAAGCGCTGACAAAGCGGCTTGACACCAGGTGAAACCGCCCATAGTAAGTTGTAGGCCTAACCCTACAAGTGGATTTCATGCCTCATTTGCCTCACTCTTCACCCGCAGCCCTGCCACTGATCGACCTGCCCGGCCCGGATGTGACGGTACGCCGCCTGCGACATCCCGGTCGCTGGGTCAGCGGCGGCATCGTCCTTCTGCTCCTCGCCGTCATCGGCCGAGCCTTCGCCGTCGGGCAAATCCAGTGGACGGTGGTCGGTCAGTTCCTGACGGCCGGTGTGATCGTCACCGGCTTCGGCTGGACGGTGCTGATTTCGGCCTGCGCACTGGCGCTCGGCGTCGCCCTTGGCTTCGCCTTCGGCATCATGCGACTTTCGGAAAACCCGATCCTGCGCTTTGCCGCCTGGCTCTATGTCTGGGTGTTCCGCGGCACGCCGGTGCTGCTCCAGCTTCTCATCTGGTTCAACATCGCGCTGGTCTTTCCGCGCCTCTATATTCCGGGCCTCATCGACGAGCGCATGGTGGACGTCGTCACGCCGTTCGTGGCAGCCGTCCTCGGGCTCGGCGTCAATGAAGGCTCCTATCTCACCGAGGTGGTGCGCGGTGGTATCGGTTCGGTCGACCGCGGTCAGAAGGAAGCGGCCCACACGCTCGGCATGACGCCGGGCCAGACCATGCGGCGCATCATCCTGCCCCAGACGGTGCGCCTGATCCTGCCGGTGCTCGGCAACAGCGCTATCGGCATGCTGAAATTCTCCTCGCTTGCCGCCACGATCGCCATGGGCGAAATGCTGAACGCCGCGCAGCGCATCTACTTCATCAACGGTGCGGTGATCGAGCTCCTGTTCGTCTGCGCCGTCTGGTACCTGGCCGGAACCACCGTCCTTTCCATTGGCCAATATTATCTCGAACGTCACTTCGGCCGCGACGCCGCCACCGCCACCAGCGATCGCCGCGGGTTCTGGGCCTGGGCGCGGCGGCCGGCCGCAAGGGGGGAAGCATGAGCCTCGCAGTCAAGGCGGTCGGTATCCGCAAGAGTTTTGGCAGCCACGAGGTCCTGAAGGGCCTGGATCTTGAAGTCGCCTATGGCGAGGTGCTCTGCATCCTCGGGCCTTCCGGCAGCGGCAAGAGCACGTTCCTGCGTTGCATCAACCATCTGGAGACGCCCAATGGCGGCTATGTCTGGGTCGACGGTGCCATCATGGGTTATGAACTCAACCGCGGTGCCCTTCAGGAATTGCCGGTCAAGCGGCTGCGCGCCCAGCAGAGCCAGCTCGGCATGGTGTTCCAGCATTTCAATCTGTTCGCACACCGGACGGTGCTCGGCAACGTCATCGAGGGACCGATGGTTGTGCGTGGTCTCAGCCGTGACGAGGCCGAAGCCCGTGCCATGGGCCTGCTCGAGCAGGTTGGCATGGCCGCCAAGGCGTCCAGCTACCCTTCGCAGCTTTCCGGCGGCCAGAAGCAGCGCGTCGCGATTGCCAGAGCCCTGGCGATGGAACCGCGCGTCATGCTCTTCGACGAACCGACCAGCGCCCTCGACCCGGAACTCGTCGGGGAAGTGCTGGAGGTGATGCGCAATCTGGCACGCGGCGGCACGACCATGATCGTCGTGACACACGAGATCGGCTTTGCTCGCGAAGTCGCCGACCGCGTCGTGGTGATGATCGACGGCGAGATCCGCGAAATGGGCGCGCCACAACAGGTCCTGAGCGACCCCGGCGACCCGCGCGTGCGCAGTTTCCTCAGCCGTGTGCTGGCCTGATCAACAAAGTTCAAAAAAGGGAGAACGGAAATGAAACAACTGCTGCCGATGGTCCTGGGGCTCGCCTCTGCCACATTCATCAGCCTCGCATCCGGCGTGGCCGCCCATGCCGCCGACGAAAAGCTTACGGCCGCACTGCCCGAAGCGGTTCGCTCGGCCGGCAAGCTCAACTTCACCATCAGCCTCGCCTATCCGCCGATGGAATACAGCGACGCCGGCTCGACCGAGCTCAAGGGTTTCGATATCGATCTTGCCAAGGCGATCGCCGAGCGCCTCGGCCTGACGGCGGAATTTCAGAACGTCGAGTTTCCGCAGCTCATCCCGCAGGTCGTCACCGGCCGCTCGGATATGATCATCACCGCCTTCTCCGACAAGGTCGAGCGCCAGAGCCAGCTCGACTTCATCGACTATTTCAAGACCGGCAACGTCTTCTACTCCAGCGTTGACCATCAGGGCGAGATCAAGACCGAGGCCGACCTCTGCGGCAAGACCGTCGCTGTGGCGACAGGCACGAGCTGGGTCACCTGGGCGGAGGAGCTCGGCAAATCCATCTGTCCGGCCGACAAGCTGATCACCGTCATCCAGATCCCGACCCAGGCCGAGCACATCATGCAGATCCGCCAGGGCCGCGCCCAGGCATCGGTTATCGGGCTCGAAGGCCTGCTCGACCTGATCAAGCAGGAGCCGGGCAAATTCTACCAGATCGGCGACGTCGGAGAAGTCAACCACTACGGAATCGCCTTCGCCAAGGCGAATGGCGAGTTGCGCGATGCGGTGCATGCAACGCTCAATGCGCTTAAGGCCGATGGCACTTATGCACAGATCCTCGACCGCCACGGCTTGAAAGAGGCGGGCGTCGAGGAGTTCAAGATAAACGGAGCCACGAAGTAACCACTTGCCGGAGCCTGCCTTGACCCATCCTTCCACACCAGACGCCAACGCAACGACCGAAAGCCCGGATGACCGGCTGTCGCGCTTTCGCCTCGATTCCTTTTCGAGTGAACAGCTCTACCGGCAGCTCTACCGGGCACTGCGTGCCGCTATTCTGAGCGGTGACTTTTCCGAGGGGGAAGCCATCCCCTCGGAGAACCAGTTGCGCGACCAGTTCGGCATTGCCCGGACAACTGTCCGCAATGCAATGGCCCTCCTGGTATCGGAAGGATTGGTTCAGCAGGTGCGCGGCCGGGGCACCATCGTCTCGCACCGGCCGATCAGCCACAACATCTGGAACTTCGGCAGCTTCACGGAGCTGGCCCGGCGACAAGGACAGCGCCCGGTGACACGGGTACTGGAGCACCGGGTGGAAAACGGCGAACTCCTGCTGGTGCGTGCGCGAGGTCTGGCAAACGGTGAGACGATCAGTTGGCTGAACGTCGACACCTCGCAGCTCGACCTTGCGCTCTACCCCGGCATCGACGCCTACGATTTCGGCGCGCAATCCCTCTATGAGGTGCTCCGCCGCGATTACGACCGCCATCCCCTTCGCTCGGAACTGCTGCTCACCGTCGTGCCGTCGTCCGATCGTCTACGGGAGGTCTTTGCCCCGGCGCCTTCAGTGCCGGGCTATCTTTGCGCCAGCGGGGACGTGCTCGACGCCGACGATCAGTTGGTTGAACGCACGTCGATCGTCTACTCGCCGGCCGTCCAGATGAAATTCGCAACGCGCTGGGGGCGCGATACCGCGCCCGCATGACAGCGGCGCGACCCAGGAGAACTGACATGAGCCGTTTTGGCGAGACTTTCACAACCCCGAAACCCATCCTCGGCATGCTGCACCTGACCGGCGACGGACCTGCCGCAAAATGCGCTCAGGCCGAAGAAGAGGCCCGCATCATGGCTGGCGAAGGTGTCGACGGGCTGGTGGTCGAAAATTACTTTGGCGATGCCGACGATGTCGAGCGCGTCCTCGAGCGGCTGTGCGCCCTTGACCTCGGCGCACGGATCGGCGTCAACGTGCTGCGCGACGATGCGCGTGCCTTTGCGCTTGCCAGACGCTTCCCCGTCTCTTTCATTCAGGTGGATTCCGTCGCCGGCCATCTGCCGCCGGAAAGCGATGCCTCGTTTGCGGCCGACCTTGCGGGGCGGCGGGCCGATGTGCCGTCGTTGCTGCTCGGTGGCGTACGGTTCAAGTATCAGCCGGTTCTTTCGGGGCGATCCGAAGAAGAAGACGTACGCCTGGGTGCGGCGCGCTGTGATGGACTCGTGGTGACGTCGGATGCCACCGGCCAGCCGACGGACATGGACAAGGTGGCACGCTTCCGTGCGGCAACCGGCGGAACCGTGCCGCTGCTCATCGGCGCCGGCCTTACCGAAGCGAACGCGGTCGACCAGCTCGCGCATGCTGACGGCGCCGTTGTCGGCAGCTGGTTCAAGCACGATCACAAGGATACCGGCAGGGTCGAGGCCGGCCATGTTGCGCGGCTGATGCGCGTCGTGCGCACGGCACGGAGCGAGGCATGAACACCGATACCGTTTCGGCCAACCCGGTGACCGCCGAGAATTTTGCGCGCTACGGCAAGGTCTTCCACCTCGTCGACGATCAGGACGCGCAGGTGATCTGGACGACGGGCGATGGATGGCGTGATGGGTTCACCCGCATCCCGCTGGTAGAAGGTTCGCCCCGCCTCGGCATCACGCGCGCACCGGGAGCGCCATGGTCGTGCACGGCCATGGAACGGCATCTGCTGACCGAGGAGGCCATTTTCTGCGCCGGCGAACCGGTCGTTCTTGCGGTAGCACCGGCTTCGGCGGCCGATGCCCCTGATGCCGCCGACATCGAGGCATTCATCATCACGCCGGGCAAGGCGGTGGTGATGCATCGGGGTGTCTGGCATGACGCCTGCCGGGGTGCATCCGGCCCGACGCCTTACTACTGGATGGCGGTTTGCGGCCTGGGCGAGAGCCCATGGGTGCCGGTCGAAGGCGGATCGCGCCGGGTACAGGTCATGCAAGGGCAACGCGCATGACCGCCTTCTTCATCGGCGACGTCGCGCTCGACGAATACTATACCGCCGACCGCTGGCCGGGCCGGGCCGACAAGGGCATGGTCCGCGAGCTGCCGGCCGAAATCGGTGGTTCCATTGCCAACGCAGCCGTCGTGCACGCGGCACTCGGGGGCGACACCCAGTTCATTTCCCTGCTCAACGACAGCCCTTTGTCGCGTCGCCTGATCGACGACCTCGGTCAGAACGGTGTCGCCACCGATCATATGCTGATCGATCGCGCCGTTGCGGAATCGCGCAATCTCATCTTCCTCATCGACGACGAGCATGTCGTTTTGACAGTGGAGATGGGAGAGCAGCCGATGTGGCTCCCGCCGGCAACGCTGGCGGCCCTGCGTCAGCCGGGCTTCCTCTACACGACACTTTACCGAGTGCGCCGTCTACATACGCAGACAGATGAGGGTGTGCTCAAGCAGGCCGACCTCGTCGCCGACCTGCGGCGCCACGACCGCCGCGCAATCTTCGATCTCGATGTCGGCGGCTGTACGCCCGAAGACATGCCCTATCTCACCGGAGCTGCCGTCGTTATCTTCAACCAGGTCGGCTTCCGCGCAACCTTCGGTCATGACGATCTCGCTCGTATCGATGGCTGGATACGCGATCACGAGATCAGTTGGGTGGTGCGCACTCTGGCCGCTGAGGGTGCTGAGGTACACAACGGCGAGACGCGCCTGCAGGCAGCCGGCTACCCGGTCGACGTTGTCGACGTGACCGGTGCAGGAGATACGTTCGGTGGAGCATTGACCTGGTGTCTGGCCCAGGGCCAGCCCTTCCCCGAAGCGTTGGATTTTTCCATCGCCGCCGCCTCCCGCTCAGTCACGATCCATGGTCCGCGTGGCGGCAAGGCCGGCGCGGAAGCAATCCGCGCGTGGCGTGAAGAAAAGCGCACGCTCTAGCAGATCGGGACCGTCACACCGAGCGTCTTTGCAACCATGCCGGCCGAGGAGAGCGGACGCTCGGTGACAAGCTCGATCAGCTCCGGCAGCTTCGACGATGTGCGTCGCCCGACAAGGCTTTTGCTGGATCATTTCCCGCACTGAGGCCCGGCCTCGCCGCCCCGGGATGCCATTCTCTATCATCTGCAGATCCCGACAGACTTGGGCGCGCGTTCCACATGGCGGCCGCATAACCGTGCGGCGCAAGGCGCATGGCCAGGACGATTGCAAGTGCGATACAAGCCACGTCCAGCTCGCTGAAACCCGCCTGTTAAATCAAGCAGGCTCGAAACGATCAAGGGCGGGTAGGCCGCGAGAAGAAAGCCCCCGCTTTGCATCAAGACCGAAAGTCAGCGCCAGCAGGCCGCAAGATGTGGATTTTCCATATTGGGGATCTTCAACCAGCTGTCGGCTGGTCTGCTCGACTTATTGATCCATTCTTTTCAGCAGGTCTTCCAATCGGCTAAATCAACTCTGCCAGAACCCCGCCATCTGACCGGTCCATTCCGCAAGAGGAGCTAGGGCATCAAGCTGCGGGCTGTAATGGGTCTGACGCCCCTCTTGACGCGCCTTAATCAGCCCCGCAGATTTTAAGATGCTCAGATGCTTGGAAACGCCCGGCTGAGAAATGCCGGTCTGTGCCGTCAACTCCGCCACAGTGAGTTCACCTTGGCGACATAGGCTCTCGAGCATGGCCCGCCTGATAGGGTCCGAAAGCGACTTGAAGAGTAGATCCTGAACAGAAGGCATTGGAAATACATAGCTATATGGTGATGAATAATCGATAGCGGGATAGGATTTTTGGCCAAACCAAAAGTGCTTAAATGAACAGGCAATGAGCCGAGTTCAGCAGCTTCATAGCACGAGGATAGATTGTCGATACGACAGCAGACGCATAGTTAAATGGCTATCAAATTGTTGACTTGGCGATGAATTGACGCACTATCGATAGCTGAAATGAAATTGGATTTGGACGATGTCATCTAGCGACGAGCAGAACAAAAATGCAGGCAGGAGATCAGGAACGTTCCAGGCCAAGGTAGTCCGAAGCAGTTGGACTTCGTGTCTGGTGCGCTTTTTGTTTCGCATTTGCTTGCTCCGGAACGACAAAAAGCCCGCCGGTTTTCACCATGCGGGCTTTTTTTGATTTGGTTGCGGGGGCAGGATTTGAACCTGCGGCCTTCAGGTTATGAGCCTGACGAGCTACCGGGCTGCTCCACCCCGCGTCAAGCGTAAACCGCTAAGCGGTTTATCGCGGTTGCGTAACCGCTTTAGCGGTTATGCTTTCCTTCGGTCCGGGTTTTGCTTTGGCAAAATCCCGTTGTCTGTCTCGATCTTAGCCTAGCAAAACAAAAGGGCCGCTTGAGGGCGGCCCGTGTTCGGCTGGGCCGAGGGATGAAGAGAAGAAGATCGTTTTGATTTCGGTTTTTTTATCTTGCGTTTTGCAGACCTGGCAGCGACCTACTCTCCCGCGTCTTAAGACGAAGTACCATCGGCGCTGGGGCGTTTCACGGCCGTGTTCGGAATGGGAACGGGTGCAGCCACCCCGCCAGAACCACCAGGTCGGCAAAGCGCAAGATTTGCGTCTAGCGGACGCAAACCGAATTGAGAAGCTGGTGAGGTGGTGATGCCACCTCTTTGATTTGAACACGTCTT
>NZ_MUNW01000093.1 GCF_002002725.1 Sinorhizobium sp. A49
AGAGTATGCCAACCGTCGTCGAAAGCCCTGCCTCCAACTTTGTATATCAGCTTCATCTACACGGCTTCATCACTACTGATGGAAGGGACACAATCATGCCTAGACCACTTGACAACGAACATAAGAGGATTTGAAGACGCGGTTTGAGAGCCAGTTGGAGGCCTCTAAAAACCTCCCCTTCAACCTGTTTTCGTGATTCAATCCGGCTTGCGTGATTTGCAGGGAACGGATGATGCGTGGGCAGCCGGGTTTTTGGGATTTGAACGAGCGTTACGAGCGCCTGAGTGCCGTCGGCGACCCTCTGGAGAAGCTCAACAGCATCATTCCCTGGGCTGTGTTTGAGAAGCCGTTGGCCAAGGCGCTGAAGCGCTCCGACGGATCGAAAGGCGGACGTCCGCCGTTTCCGGCGGTGCTGATGTTCAAGATCCTGGTGCTGCAGGCGCTCTACAATCTCTCCGACGACCAGGCCGAGTTCGTCATCCAGGACCGGCTGTCGTTCATGCGATTTCTCGGCCTCGGCCTTTCCGACAAGGTTCCGGACGCCAAGACGATCTGGCTGTTTCGTGAAAGCTTGGTGCGGGCCGGTGCCATCGACAATCTGTTCGCCCGTTTCGACAAGCATCTCTCGCGATCGGGCTATCTGGCCAAAGGTGGTCAGATCGTTGATGCAACGATCATCCAGGCTCCCAGGCAGCATAACAGCCAGGACGAGAAAGACGCGCTCAAGGCTGGCGAAATCCCGGACGAGTGGAAGGGCAAGCCCGCCAAGCTTGCCCAGAAGGATCGGGATGCGCGCTGGACGGCGAAGTATTCCAAGGCGAAGCAACCGACGGAAACGCCGACATCGGCCGCGACCAAGCAGCACGACATCGCCATTCCGATGTTCGGTTACAAGAACCATGCCGGCATCGACCGGGCGCATGGGTTCATCCGGGGATGGACGGTGACGAGCGCGGCCGCCCATGACGGCGCTCAACTCAGGAACGTCGTCGCCAAGGACAACACCGCCTCGACCGTCTGGGCCGACAGTGCCTATCGCTCGAAGACCAACGAGGAATGGCTGAAGGACAATGGCCTGAAGTCGGACATCCACCAACGAAAACCGAAGGGCAAGCCAATGCCGGAAACGATGTCGCGGGCAAACGGGCGACGATCAAAGATCAGGTCCGCCGTCGAGCATGTCTTCGCCAGGCAAAAGGACCAGATGAAGCTCTTCATCCGCACGATTGGCATCAGCAGGGCGACGGTGAAGATCGGTATGGCCAATATCGCCTACAACATGCTCCGATACGTCTTCCAAGAAGGACGCCGTGCCGCCGCATGATGCTGGCCGCCCCGAAAGGGGGCAATGACCACGAAATCCAGCCCGAAATCGGAGGCAAATGCCGCCAACAGCCATCAGGCCGCGCCGCCGATCACCAATTCAGCGGTAATTCGAGGTCTCCACTTTTTTAAAATCCTCAATGGCTTGAGGGTCTTGAGCCTGATGTTTGGGCCGGGCAGCCAGCTTGCGATAGCCCATGGCCCGTACTTCGCGGCTCAGCGTTTGCTCGCTTACCGAAACGCGAAACTCTTCCCAAAGCCATTGAGCCAGGTCGCACAGACGCCAGCGAACAACGCCGTCGAGATAGGGTGTCGGCCCACGCTCGATGGTCTGCGCCAGGGCCGCACGCTGCTGATCGTTCAAGCGCGACTGCGGGCCGGGAGCCTTGCCATTGATCAGGCCTTGGGGACCGCGTTCGTTGAACCGCATGACCCAGTCCCGGACAATTTGGAGCGTGACGTTGCCGAGGCGGGCGGCATCGGAACGCGAGCCTCCATCGTAGATCGACGCGAGTGCCAACAGACGTCGTGCCTGGGCTGCGTCCTTCGTCTGCCGCGCCAGTCGCCGCAGACCTTCTCCATCAAAATCGTCACGTAATGAAATCCCTGATCGCATCGCAGACCTCCGGTTTGCACCAGAGATTCAGATTCACCGCGCTTTGGGAAGGCCAAAGAGTCGAGGTCAGCGAGCCGGCGTATAAGGCGCAGCCGGATCGAGGTCGAGGACCTCCTCGCCGCGAAGGCCGCCCGCAAGCAGCTGAACGCCGACAAACCAGGACGGAAAACAGTCGAACGTCTGGCGAGCACATTCAGAAGATGAATGCCGGCAGCGCCAAGGGCAAAGCCGAACTATTCCTGACCAATGCGCCGACGCGCCATCGCATCCCTCAATCCATTGTTGAGATTGAGACAATCGCAGATCGGCAGTCCAGGCACCCGCGCACAGGCACTTCTAGTGCGGCCCTGCTTTTGGAGTGGTATCAAGCAAATCTATTATCCGGGGACACGACATCAGGAGGTCGCACAATATGACGAACTCATCCGGGTCTTTTGGTGCGGCGGACAAATGAAACCAATCCGGGTTCTCTCCTCTTGGCGACCACACAAGCCGCTCCTCCAGGAGATAGACGCCGTAGACGACTTCAATTTCGCCGCCGGCGGCCAAGTTAAGACGCGAGCGCATGCCATATCCGGTCAGCGCCGCGTTCAGCGCGATCGCAACCTCAATCAGTGTGGTTCGATATCCCGGCCGGCGTACGACCTCTGTCCCATACACCCGCTCCAGCCATGTTGCGCCAAGCTGGATGACGATCAGTATGCTGTCCAGGATCTGACGCAGATCCTTCTGCGTCATGATCTGCATGTATTTTGCTGGCTCGAGATAGACGTCGACGGCCGCCGAAACTGCCCCGCATCCACTGTGGCCGAGGACGACTATCGTGCGCAGGCTATCCTTGAGGTGATCAACCGCATAGCTCAGACTGGCCGTGACGTCGTCACCCAGGCCATTGCCGGCCACCCTGACGACAAACAGGTCGTTCGGGCCTTCGGAAAAGATCAGCTCGACCGGAACCCGCGCATCGGCACAGCCGACAACTGCCGCAAACGGCTGTTGTTTGGGTGCCGCGCTACGCCCAGGAAGAAGGCCGACATCATGCGGGTCCACAGCGATGTTCAGCTTTGCGGGTGGCGATGTGGTCATCCGGTCAAGGAGCGCAGCGAAGGCCCGGTTTCCAGACTCGAGTCTCGACCGGGCGGCGTTCGCATCCGGTGGTAAGGGCCTATACACAGCATCGAACGCGAACCGGTATGTCACTTCGGCCAACCAGGTCGGATCCTCCTTCGAGGCGCCTCCGAGCAGCTTCTTTGCCATCTTGCAGTCTCCTTCGACAATGATCGAACCAGGGGCGGCAATGCAAATCGGTGATTTTCGACATTAACACTTTCACGCGTCGGTGCACCTCTAAAGCGAACCGCGCGTGTCATACGGCCAATACCCGGGCTTGATGAATTTGATCCACGGGTGTCCGTAGTTGGCCAAATCATGATTCAACCAAGTGCGCCCGACGATAAATCGTCCTCAACATGGGCCCGCGGAGGAACGCTCAAGCCAAAGTCCGCAAGCAACGCATTGCGCACCGCAAGGCATCGCCACGGGCGGTGGGCAGCTGCAAGGCTCGCCCGCTGACACGAGGAAATGCGCTCGGCCCTCATTTTCGGGCCGGCCGCGGCAATCGAAGCGCGGAATTCCGCTGGACGCAAGGCGAAGACGGTGTTCAGATTGTGTGGCCGGGGGATCTCCGGCATGGGGAGTATACGTGCTTGGGCTGGTTGGGCAGGGTTCTGCCGCTCCGACCAGGCACGCATCCGTGAGAGGGCAGCATCATGGTGCCGTTACCGCATGCCGACCAACCCATCCCGTCATCTTCCGGCACACTGCGCCTGGATATGATCGCCGGCCTGACGGCCGCGGCAGTGGTGCTACCGAAGGCCATGGCCTACGCGACTGTTGCCGGTCTTCCTGTCAGCGTCGGTCTCTATACCGCCTTCGTGCCGATGATCGTCTATGCCCTGCTCGGCACCTCGCGGGTGCTCAGCGTCAGTTCGACGACCACCCTTGCGATCCTGACTGCGAGCGAGCTTGCGCTGGTCGTGCCCGACGGGAACCCGGACCGGCTGCTCGTTGCGGCTGCAACGCTGACAGCGCTGACAGGCCTGCTTTTGATCGCCGCTTCAGCCCTGCGTCTGGGTTTCGTAGCCAATTTCATTTCGTCGCCGGTGCTTACGGGCTTCAAGGCCGGGATCGGTCTGGTCATCGTGCTGGACCAAGTGCCGAAACTGTTCGGGCTGCATTTTACCAAGGAAGGTTTCTTCCGGGATATTTTGAACCTCGTCCAGCATATGCCCGAAACGTCGCTCGTCACATTCGCGGTCGGAGTTACGGCGCTGGTGCTCCTGCTCCTCCTTGAAAGCCGTTGGCCGCATTCCCCGGCTCCGCTCGCTATCGTCGCCGCGGGCATAGCCGTTTCGTGGATGGCGGGTCTCGGCCCTGCCGGCGTCGCCACTGTTGGGCACATTCCCCAGGCTCTGCCTTCGCTGGTGTTGCCTGATATCAACATGATCCTGCAGCTCATCCCTGGTGCGTGTGGCATTGCCCTGATGAGCTTCACCGAGACGATTGCTGCTGGTCGGGCTTTCGCGGTTGCGGGTGAACCGCCTATCCGGCCAAACCGCGAGCTTGTGGCGACCGGCGCTGCCAATCTGGCTGGCGGGTTTTTCGGCGCGATGCCGGCCGGCGGCGGGACATCGCAGACGGCGGTGGTGCGCGCAGTCGGCGGGCGCACGCAAAAGGCCTCGCTTGTCACGGCGGCGACCGCGGCGGCGACAATGCTCGTTCTTGCACCGTTGCTCGGTCTTCTGCCGCAGGCCGTGCTCGCGGCCATCGTCATCGTCTATTCCGTTGGCCTGATCAGCCCGACCGAGTTCGCCTCGATCCGCAAGGTGCGCCGGATGGAGTTTCGCTGGGCGCTTGCCGCCTTCCTCGGCGTGCTTTTGTTCGGCACGCTCCAGGGCATTCTCGTGGCGATTACCCTGTCGCTTGTTGGCCTCGCGAGCCAGGCGGCAAACCCGCGCGTCCATGTCGTCGGCCGGAAACGCGGCGAAGACGTCCTGCGGCCGCTTTCGGCCGAGCATCCGGATGACGAAACCTTCGAAGGTCTGTTGATCCTGCGCCCGGAAGGGAGGCTCTTCTTCGTCAACGCCCAGCAGGTCGGCGACCGAATTCGCGCGCTGGCCAATGAACAAAAACCGCGCGTTCTGATGCTGGACCTCAGCCGCGTTTTCGACATCGAATACTCGGCACTTCAGATGATCGTCGAAGGCGAACGAAGCCTGGCGCGGGTGGGCATCAAGCTCTGGCTCGCAGGCCTCAACCCGGATGTGCTCGCCTATATCAGGACATCAGGGTTTGCCGACCAACTTGGCCCCGACCGCATGTTTTTCAACACGCGCGCCGGGATCCGCCGCTACCAGGATAGCCTCGCGGCCGCGCCGTCAAACCCCGCTGCGGGTGCGGCAACCGCGTGACGTTTCGGAGTGCGCCAGATAGCGGGTTTTAGCGCTTTGGGTCCCCTTGTTTTCGGGGTTGCACCGGGTCGAGCGTAATCGCAACGAATGAGTGTGAGCTCAAATCTCGCTTGGGTAGTCGTAGCACGTCGAGCACGCTCCAAATGTCTGAAAGTAATATAAGAATATTGTATTCGTGCGCGATTGACGGCCTCAATTAAAACTTCAGATATAATATTATTTTACGCTAAATAACACCTTGAAACGAGTGGATAAGGGTGTATTCTCGCCAAAATAGCGATGAGCATTTAGTCCGATCTGGTTCCCGATTTCCGAGTAATGGGGGAAGCACTATGGTTGACTGGTTCGTAAGCACGCTTCGTACTTATCCCGAAATTGCAATATTTCTCTCACTGGCGCTTGGATATTACTTCGGCTCGTTCACGTACAAAGGCCTCGGCCTTGGTGCAGTGACCGCCACGCTGATTGCGGCCGTCATCATCGGGCAGCTCGGGATCACCATATCGCCACCGCTCAAGGCCACGTTCTTTCTGATGTTCCTGTTTGCGATCGGCTATGGCGTCGGGCCGCAGTTCG
>NZ_MUNW01000095.1 GCF_002002725.1 Sinorhizobium sp. A49
GATATCTGAAGGAAAGCCTTTTGGTGTCTTGCCGCATGCAACGGCCTCGGTTTTGGCGTCCTTAAATGACCTGATCACGTCTGGCTCTTCATAAGAGTATCATATGGTGATACGAGTGAAAGTCAACGCAAGACGTATCGTCGCGCGATACGGATTCGCAATCGCTGGCTCATACATATTTGGAGGTCATGGAGCTCGGTTCAATTCCTCTCAAGGTGATGGATAGGGGCGAGCGCCTTAATTGGGGCCGTCGAACGAACCCGCTGCGCGGGAGGGCGCCTGCGGTTGAGGTGGAGGGCACAGGCCGGAGGTTGCGCCTGCATTGAACGTCGTCCGGCAAGGGCAGAGCATGACGAGCTTCTTCAACAAGGAGCTTGACCATGCAGTACCCCCATCTCGACACGCCTGTCAGCCCGCTGCGCCAGCGGTTGATCGACGACATGAACATGCGACGTTTCTCACGCGAAACGCAGCGCAACTATCTGCGCGACATCGGTCGCCTGGCAACCTTCCTCGGCGTTCACCAGACACGGCAACCGCCGACGACCTGCGCCGGTTCCAGATCGAACAGCAGCAGGATGGCGTTCCCGTTCCGACGATGAACAGCATCGTGTCGGCGTTACGCTTCCTCTTAACCCGGACCCTTGACCGCCCGGACCTGGCACGCAGGCTCGTCCGGCTGGCGCATCCGCGTAACCTGCCTGTGGTGCTGAGCCGCGACGAGGTTGCCCGGTTACTCAATGCCACCACCTGCATCAAACACCAGGCAGCATTGTCGGTCGCCTATGGCGCTGGCCTTCGTGTCGCGGAGGTCTCCATGCTGAAGGTCACCGACGTCGACAGCGAGCGCATGCTGCTGCGCGTCGAGCGTGGCAAGGGTGGGCGCTATCGCAATGCCATGCTTTCGGAGGACCTGCTTACCCTGCTGCGCCAGTGGTGGAAGGTGGGGAGGCAGCAGGGTGTGATGCATCGCGACGGCTGGTTATTCCCCGGCCAACACGCAATGAAGCCGATCAGCACGCGGCAGCTCTATCGGATCGTGGTGGAGGCGGCCCAGGCCGCCGACATCGCCAAGCGGGTCGGGCCCCATACGCTGCGCCACAGCTTCGCCACCCACCTGCTGGAGGATGGGACGGACATCAGGATCATCCAGGTCCTGCTCGGGCACGCAAAACTCAACAACACCGCCCTCTACGCCAAGGTGGCGACCAGGACGGTCCGCACAGTTACGAGTCCGCTCGACAAACTCGGCCTGTTCACGCCGGAAGAAGCCTTCCCCGACAGTTGAGCCTTGCGTGCCTCGATCGAGGTCGCCGACATCTTCCGTGCAGCCGGGGCGGCGTACCGGCGCGCGCATGCAGGACATCTGAGCCTGCCGCAACTGAAGGTGATGTCGGCGGTCGAGAACTGCCGCACTGCTGCCCTCGGCGGTCACGTCGAGGCCTGCGAGGACTGCGGTCAGTGGCGGATCGCCTACAACTCCTGCCTTATGGGCAGATCCAGTAATGGGGAGTTGGCGGCCGCGGCGTCAGCATGTTCCTGTGAATCGTTGATCTCTCACTCTTCATAACATGGCGCCGGTGGTGCCCCGTCTCCTCGGTCACTGATGGCCGATCACAAGCGGGGACAAACATGTTGGAGACCTACTTCTCTGCGTCGAAGATGCTGGGGCATCTGCGCAGCGGGCCGTGCTGGCCCTATCTCGATGGCTTCGCCGCAGCGCTCGAACGGCAGGGCTATGGCCCCGAGACGGCTGTGCGCTATCTGCGGGCGGCAGCTCATGTTGGCCACGTCATGGCAGATCACGATGCAAGCGTGGGCGACATCGATTTGGCGGCGTTCGAACAGCATCTGCGAACGTGCCGATGTCCGCGCGCCAGGGGAGGCCGCCGCAACCATCACACCATCTACGGCGCAAGGCTCTTCCGTCGGCACCTCGAAGAAATAGGTGTGTGCAAGCCCGCGGTCGCGGCGATGCGGCCTCCCGAACCGCAGTTGGTCGTCGGCTTTAAAGCATGGCTCAGCAAGCATCGCGGGGCATCCGGTGCGACCATCAGGCTCTACGCGCGCGACGCAGGCAGCATTATGGCAGCACTTGGAACGGACCCGACGCATTGGAGCCCCACCGAAATCCGCGGCTACTTCATGAAGCGCGCGAGCACATGCGGGCGCGGCACCATCGAGAAGATGACCACGAGCCTGCGCGCATTCTTGCGTTACCTCGCCGTTCAAGAGCACTGCCGGGCGGGTCTCGACAATGCCGTTCCGGCCTACGCCCATTGGCAGCTTGCCGAGATGCCGCGATATCTGTCGGGCGAACAAGTCAGCCGGTTGATTGCTGCCTGCGATGGTGATGCCGGCGCGCGCCGGCGGGATCGCGCCATCGTACTGCTGTTGGCTCGGCTCGGCCTGCGGGCCGGCGACGTGGCGCAGCTCCGTCTCATCGATATCGAGTGGGAGGCGGGTTCGCTGCGGGTCACGGGCAAATCACGCTATGAGGCTCGCTTGCCGCTGCCCCAGGACGTCGGGGATGCGATCGCTGCCTATCTCGAATGCCGACCGTCGTGCTGTCGAAGCGACCGCGTGTTCCTGAGCACGATTGCACCCAGCCGTCCGTTCCGGAATGGTGACGGCGTCTCTTCGGTGGTCAGGCGCATTATGAAGCGGGCTGGCGTCGTGACGCCCGTCAAGGGCGCGCACGCCCTGCGGCACACCGCAGCGACTGAGATGCTGCGCCATGGCGTACCGCTCGACAAGATCGGCCTAGTCCTCCGGCATCGTGGCATCGACTCGACGGCTCACTACGCCAAAGCCGATGTCACTCTTCTGAAGCAGGTGGCGCAGCCGTGGCCGGAGGCACTCTGATGTTGAACACCATCGAGACCTATCTCGCACTGCGCCGTGCCACAGGCTTTGCGATGTCGAATGCCGAGTACCTGCTCAAGAGCTTTGCCGCCTTCGCGGTTGAGCGCGGGTACGCGTATGTCCACACGCAAACAGCCATCGATTGGGCCGCGCTCGGACCGTCCGTTGCGCAACGCGATGCTCGACTGAAGGCCGTCTGCCGCTTCGTACGCCATATCCGCATCGAAGATGTCCGGCACGAGTTGCCCCCGGCTAATCATTTCGGCGCCCGCAAAAGGCGTCGACCGCCACACATTTACTCGGGCACGGAGATCAGTCGCCTGATCGAAGCCGCCGGCCAGCTTCGACCTCAAGGAGACCTGCGCTCGCTGACGTATGCGACCTTGATCGCCCTGCTCGCGGCCACGGGCCTGCGCATCTCCGAAGCACTCAAGCTCACGTTCGCGGACATAATGAGCGACGGCCTGCTGATCCGCGAGACCAAGTTCCGCAAGACCCGTCTCGTGCCGTTGAACGATACGACGGCGGCAGGCTTGCAACGCTACTTGAAGCGCCGCGGACCTGGCTCGGGAGATGATCCCGTGTTCGCCGACACGCATGGCCGGCCACTGCGCTACATCGCAGTCAAAGAGACCTTCGACAGGCTGGTCGGCAAAGTTGGCATCCGGCCAACGTCGGCGCGGCGCCCTCGGCTGCATGATCTGCGGCACACGTTTGCGGTGCGGGCGCTACAAGGCAGTCCGACGGGTCGAAACCGGTGCGGTGCGCATATGGTCGCGCTCGCAACGTACATGGGTCACGTCAACATCTACGCCACCTACTGGTACCTGGAGGCAACCGCCGACCTCGTGCGCGACATCGCCGTGGCCGGAGAAATGTTCATGTCAGAGGGGAATCGAGCATGACACCGATCGCATCCCTCATCGAAGCGTTCCTGCGCGAAACACTCGTCCATCAGCGGGGCGCCAGCCGACACACGTGCGATTCCTATGCTCAGAGCTTCCAACTCCTGTTCGAGTTCGCCGCTGCGAGGCTCAAGAGCAAACCATCCAAGCTGATGCTGGAGCAGATCGACTCCGGTTTGGTCAGCGCCTTCCTCGAGCATCTCGAAGATAAGCGCAAGAACGCCGCCGTGACGCGGAATGTTCGTTTGGCGGCTATCAAGTCGTTCTTCCGCTTCCTCGAATACCGGCAACCGGCAGCACTCGATCAAATCCGCCGCGTGCTGACGATTCCGTTCAAGAAGACGGACACGCGTCTCGTGCCCTATCTACTGCGCGAGGAGCTGCAAGCGCTGCTCGATGCCCCGGACCCAACAACGCGCGACGGCATCCGCGACCGAGCCATGCTGCATATGGCCGTGTGTGCAGGATTGCGCGTCTCCGAACTGACAGGTCTGAAGATCGACGATATCGACATGTCGTCGATGAGCATACGCGTTGTCGGCAAGGGGCGGCGGGAACGAGCGCTGCCGCTGTGGAAGCCGGCAGCCACGGCACTGCGCGCCTGGCTCGCCATTCGCGGAAAGGTCGCGACACCCGAAGTGTTCGTCAGCGCCCGTGGTGAACCTTTGAGCCGATGGGGCTTCGCCTATCTGATCAAACAGCACGCCGCGGTTGCTGCTCGCCAACAGCCCAGCCTCGCCAGGAAGCGCGTCTCGCCTCATGTGCTCAGGCACACCTGCGCGATGATCATCCTGCAGGCGACGCAGGACATCCGGAAAGTATCGCTGTGGCTGGGCCATGCCACGCTGACGACCACAGAGGTCTACACACGCGGCGATCCAACCGAAAAACTCGAAGCCATGGAAGCGATCGTGCCACCGCATCTGCGGCGCGGCACCTTCCAGCCGACCGACAAGCTGATGGCACTGCTAAAGAGCGCTTCGTAATGGTGAGCTGGGCGGGCGGCGAAATACGTGAAAGAGCTATCAGATCGCCGCCAACTCCCCATTACTGGATCTGCCCATAAGGCAGGTAATGGGCATTTTCCATTACCTGCCGCAATCGGCATTGCCCAAAGTGCCAGGGTGCAGCGGCACGGACATGGCTTGCCGAAAGAGAGGCCGATCTGCTTCCCGTCGGTTACTTCCACGTAGTGTTTACACTGCCGGCCGAGGTCTCCGACATAGCGTTCCAGAACAAGGCGCTCGTCTATGACCTGCTGTTCAAGGCGGCGTCGGAGACGATGCTGACCATCGCGGCCGATCGCAAGCATCTCGGCGCGCGCATCGGCATCACCGCCGTGCTCCACACCTGGGGATCGGCGATGACGCACCATCCGCATGTCCACATGATCGTTCCGGGCGGCGGCATCACGCCAGATGGAAGCCGATGGATATCATCGCGCCCGGCCTTCCTGCTTCCGGTACGCGTACTCGGCAAGCTGTTCCGACGGCTGTTCCTCGCTCGCCTGGTCGCTCTGCACGACGCCGGGCGGCTCGGCTTCTTCGGCACCTTTGCTCATCTCGCCGAGCGGCGGGCATTCTTGCGGCATCTGTTGCCGGTCCGCAAGAAGCGCTGGGTGGTCTATGCCAAGGCACCGTTCGCGGGGCCGGAGGCAGTGCTCGCCTACCTGTCCCGCTACACCCACCGGGTCGCAATCTCGAACCACCGCCTGATCACCTTCGACGAAACTGGCGTCACCTTCCGCTAC
>NZ_MUNW01000044.1 GCF_002002725.1 Sinorhizobium sp. A49
CCAGCTTCAACCTCAAGACAGAGGAAATAGCGCTCCATGGCGAACTGGAGTTGATCCCAGAAATCGATAGAGCGGCGTAATCGGTCCTGCGCAGTACACCGCCTTCCAAACGATACATTATGCGATCTTGAACGCAGAACGGGGACGGCGGAATTCTGTTCTCATCCCACGATAGTTCGCATATCCCATGAGCATTGCTAGCCGTGTGGTGCCGATACGCAACGTGATCTTGCGGTCGATCGCACCGCGCCGAACGCGACGGTATCGGAGTTGCGTCCTGCCGGCAGTGTAGCCAGCAAACGTGACAGAAGTGGACTCACCCGGCCGAAGAGGTCCAATCCTCCACACGCAGGCCGGGTACGCGATCAAATTCGCGGCGATTGTTTGTTACGACTATTAGGCCTCGGGAGCGCGCGTGCCCGGCTATCAACTGATCATATGGACCAATCGGCGTGCCACTCCGAGCGAGTTCGGCGCGCAACTGCCCTGTATGACTTGCGGCTACCTCGTCATAGTGGAGTATCTCAAGGCGTGCGGCAAAACCCTCTACGACAGAAAGGTTCCTTTCAGGCATTGCGGATTTTTCTGCGCCATAGATAAGCTCCATCAAGCTGATTGAGCTCATGCACAGTTGACCATGATGGCGGTTGAACGCGTCGCGTACCTGTTGGGGACGGTTCTTCACCGTGAATATACAGATGTTCGTGTCGAGCATATATTTCAGCATTATAGAGGCTCACGCTCCTGTAAAGCCGGCTGATCTCGCTCTGTCATGAAGTCGATCGATACAGCCTCGCCATCGAACCAACTATCCCAAGCCTCGCCGGCAGGCGTTATGATCCGCGTGCGACCGACCGCAACAATATCGACGCGCTTCACATCTTCAGGTAGCGCTACGGCCTTTGGAAGCCTGACCGCCTGACTGCGATTGCTTTGAAACACTGATCCTTGTTCCATGATCGACACCTTTTTTGGATTTACGCCAGACGTATCCATATCGACCCAACGACGGGATATGTCAATGGGATATACATAAAATTGCCACAACCGGGTAATGCTGAGGGAACGTCACGATCACGCTCCAGTTCACGTCAGACCCCTTCACCACGAACCCGATCCGGCGGCTCGCCTCCGCAAAGCTGACGTCGAGTGCGTGCCCGAAGGCACACTTCACGATTGTGCTGTGGAAACTGTCGGTATTTCGGCCGCGCTCACTTGGAAGCCAGATGACAAAGGGGATCTCGTCGGACGACAATTCCCACGTCATCAAGAGGGGAAAAAACAATGACAACGACCAATGAGATTGCAGAAAAGATCGCGACCGAACATGGCTTGACGAAAGCCCAGAGCAAGGCGGTTGTCGAGGCGGTCTTCGCCGCAGTGACCGCCGCTGCCACATCCGGCGCCGAAACATCGATCCCGGGCTTTGGTAAATTCAAGGTCAAGCACACGCCAGAGCGCGAAGCTCGCAATCCGGCAACCGGTGCGACCATCAAGGTTGCTGCTGCGAAGAAGTTGTCCTTCGCGCCGGCCAAAGCTCTCAAGGACGCGCTGAACGGCTGAAGCGAATGAGGTCCGGATCGACCTTGGAGCGTGCCATCCTGGAAAGAGGTGGCCGTTCTCACTCGGATCGGGCCTCGATTTCCCAGCCAGCGGCACAAAACGTCAACGCGTTGTGTCCCGCAGCGAACCTTTGCTCTCACGTCGGTGGAAAGCTCACCCAGATTGATCGCGCAAGAGAACGGCCGCGTGCGCCTATCCTGCCGGTGGACGATACCGAATGGACTTCGCCTTTCCCAGGGCCTCAATTGTATCCTCGACGGTGAGGAGGACAGTGGTCTCAACAGAGTTGAGCGCACCTCCAGCGCCGACAGCAAGCACGACCGCCGCCATCGAAATGTTATCTGGCGCCTCCCACAGAGTCCAACCATCATGCTCGCCAAAGGCGTACCAGAAACCATGGAGGTTTCCGCCGACGGATTCAATATAAGTACGTGCCGCCTTGCGGCGATCCTCGGGGTTCTCGATCATGCGTGCCCATGTCTCGGGCGTGTAATTGAAGCGCGTGAGATACATGGCCATAGTTGCCTCCTTTGTCTGCACAGTGCGGTTGGGCACAACTCGGGGACAGCGCGGCCAATCTTAAAGGGCGCACTGCAAACTCCCCGATCAGCGCGCGCTCGCAGCTCATGCTCCCGCATTGCGAGCACGCCGAGTAAGCGTAGCATGATTGATCGCTAATATTCCCTTGGTTTTGCACCTAGAGTGTGCAATCGGACGAGGTTAGCGGGACCTGATGCACGAGCGGGAAACACGCCAAAGTGCAGCTCGTCATTCGCGATCATGTAGAGCGCCGCGTCTAGACAGACCAAACCGCTCGCGGCGCTCAGGTACGACTGACGCGGATGAGAGTTAGGGTCGAAGTTGAGGTCGCGTATTTTCTCAAGCTTGATCACGATTACACCGTCCCTCCCCGCGTCGACGGACTATGCATCTGCCGAAGAACATCGCGTGGCATGAAGTGGCTGTTCCGGGCATGAAACCCAAAGCTCTGATCGAAGCGGTCAGGGGCCGGCATCCGGATGCTTCCAAGAAAGACATTGCGCGCGCGGCGTTTCTCACTGTCATTCTTTCGGCTGCGCATACCCCGGAGGATGCCCAGGCGTTCCACGACCTTGCGAGCGACCCTTGATGGTCCCGGGCTCCGGCAAGAACTCATCCCAAGCTTAAAAGTTAGGGCGCGCTAATATCTATTGACTGCAGCGCCGAGGTCATTAGCCCCTCATCATCGTCTCTGGACAACTGTTCCGATGGCTTGAACAGGTCGAGCGCGGGCGCCGCAGGGGAACTCTCGACATGGAAATGTCGAACGGAAAGCGGCCCGTTGGACAGCAAAAACAGCAGGACGTCCGCTAAGGCGTTCGTGGCGAAATACCGCGAGGGCATGGCGGCGGCCCGTTTCTACCGGCCTACAGTTCCCGGCGATACATTATCTGATCTTTGCATTCGATCTGGAATCACCAGGCTACTTGGCAATGCCACAGTCTCGCCCCTCAACGTTCTGGTCAATGCCAGCGTTGGGAGCAAGGATGACGAGCTTCAGCCTGGTCCAGACCAAGAGCGGTCGGGTTGTCACGTCCTGCCCGCTCAATAGTACGGAGAAATACACTCCTGGCGCCGCCCGTAATAGGGCTGAAAAGTGTTGTCGGAAGGCCTATAGGAACGATACCGGTCAAGACACCATTCTACATGGGCTGAACCGGCGCTCGAATAGACACCCCGGGGCTGCGCAGCGACTGCGCCACCTATCGCGAGCCCTGCTCCGAATGCCGCGAGTGGATACCACCAGCCATCACTATGACGACGGTAGCCATAGCGTTGGTAGCGATAACCCTGGTGACCGTTGTAATAGCCATATCGTGGACCTGAATTGTATCGATAACCGCCATACCCACGAGAGTGCGGAGGACCGCCATAGTGACCGGGCTTGTGATGGATCAGATCTGCCCCCGGGGTGTTCGTCACTTTGACTCGATACAAGGACAAAGCCTCTGCCGGCACCGCCGTGACGGCCAGAGCAACTGCCACGATCACTGCACCTATGTTCTTCATGACATCATCCCAAAGCTGGCAAATTCGATAAGCACGACGAGAGCAAGTCGCAACCCGATGGACACTTGCGCAGGGCGGAGCTCCCAAAGGTTTCTAATCCCGACCTGGACGGTCCAGACGCAGATTAACCTGCGACAAGATCGAAAGTTCCGCCATGGGACTTCAGTCCTACGCGCTACCGGTAAAGGTCTGAGTTCGATTGCCACGTCAACGGCCGGCTCCATATTTGCTGTAAGCCCATGGCGCTGAGGGCCCTGGACCAGGTCATGGGCGGGTACTGGCATCAGAGCGGTTCTAGAGACCCTTTTGGACGGCTCTGATGCTTACTGCGCGGCCCGTAAGATGATGGGCGATTTCCCGGATGTATGAACGACATGGCTATGGTCGGCGTGAAAGAAAGACATCAACCGGACTGCCGATCGGTATGCTGGTTCTCTCGGTATCAGCGATTGTCGTTTACCTAGTCGTTGGCGGTAAACCTTTTGACGGCAACAGTCGGGATGTCACGGTTTTTCTTCCTCAACTTCAGCAACCGTAGGCTTGCTGAGCTACCGCGAAACCTGGATCCTGGCACACTCAGATGTTTCACAACGGCAAAGACGTGACGTTTGAAAGCCAAACCATTGTGGACACGATGTGGGCTCGCCCATAAGCTGCATCTCAACATGGGGCTACCTGTGCCGAATAGGTCTGGCGACTGGCAGATAATGATCGAGTATCGCCGCCGGCAGATTTCTAACCTTATGGGGCATGGGTCGATGCCGGCATGGTCACGACGCTTCGGTAATATTCCAAGCCGGACTTCGCCAGTGCGTTCTTCGACATGAGTGGCGAAAAGTCAGTATCGATAGGCCGAGACCGAGTGTCATCCGCCGGTCAACCGCTTTCAAAAGACAGCGCAGCAATAAATGCTTCTCTTTACACCGAAAGAGCCTTGAACTCGGTAAGGATGGCTTCGCCCATCTCGACGGTTCCGACCTGGCGTGCGCCTTCGGCCATGATGTCGCCGGTGCGGATGCCCTTGTCGAGCACGGTGGCGATCGCCTTCTCCAGATTGTCGGCTTCCTTCGTAAGATTGAAGGAGTAGCGCA
>NZ_MUNW01000029.1 GCF_002002725.1 Sinorhizobium sp. A49
GTCGACATGATCGGCCTGGTGCAGGCCGGCCGGCTGGTCGCCTTCGGCCCGAAGGAGGAGATCCTGCCGTCGCAGAAGATGCGGCCGCTGGTGGTGGAGAAGAACCGCAGGGCGGATGCCACCGGCAGGGCGGATGCCGGCATGGGACAGGGCATGGGACAGGCAATGGGCCAGCCGCAACGGGTGCCGGCGGAATAGCCGGCACGTCGACCCCGGGAAGATCGGCCGCCTTTGGGCGGCGGATCCCATCAGACGCCAAGCGAGCGACACGAGGCCAAGGCGCAAGACGCGCTCCGTCATAGGAGCCAGCACCGGCCGAGGAGGATGTCATGGACGAGAAGCTCATCCTGAAGCGACCCGACAGCCAGCAGGCGGTCGCGCCGATGAACCGTTACGAGATCGCCGACAAGCCGGAGCGCAAGCGCGGCCGCATGCTGTTGTCGGCCTTGTTTCTGGGCGGTCTCGGCTCGGTGTTTGCCGGCCGCGACGAGGCCGGCGGCAATACGCCGGCGCATCGGCCGGGGCTTGGCGACGGCGAGGCGATGGCGCCGGAAGCCGAGCCTGAGACCGGCCCGGATCTCGCCGGTGCGCTCGATGTCGTCAACGATGTCGCCGATTACTTCCGCGAGCTGATGGCCGACTTCGCGCTGACCACCGGCACGGTGCCAACCGTGACCGGACGGCTGCGCGCCTCGGTGCGGCTGTCCTTCGACGACGGCCGTCCCGATCCCGGCTTTGTCGACGACCGGCCGCTCCAGCAGAAGGCCCGCTCGGCCAACGACAACGGCCTGGACAACTTCAGCTTCCCGCGGCTGTCGTCCTTCGGCAACCTGCCCTCGACCGGCGGCCGCAAGGATGACGACGATGACGACAATACCGGTGGCGGTGGTGACGATGACAACGACGGCAATGGCAATGGCAATGGCGGCAATAATGGCGGCAATAACGGCGGAAACAACAACGGTGGCAATAATGGCGGCGGCAACAACGGCGGTGATGACGACGACGATGATGACGATGACGGCGCCACCCGCTCCAACCGGCTGCCGGTGGTCACCGGCCGCAACATCCTTGCCAACGGCTTCATGAACCTGTCGGCGATCATCCTGCTCGATGATCTCTTGGCCAACACGCTCGATCCCGACGGCGATCGGCTGTCGATCGCCAATCTGACCGTTTCTTCCGGTTCGGTGCGCGCTTACTCCGACGGCATGTGGCTCTATACGCCTGACCGTGGCGACCTCGGCGAGGTCACCTTCAGCTATACCGTCTCCGACGGCAGCGGCAGCGTCGCCAATGGCGCGCTGCTTTCGCTGCTCGACTGGCCGGCCAACGAGATCAAGGGCACCGAGGGACCCGACGTTCTCCTCGGCACGCCGCGCGCCGATATCATCGCGGCCCTTGGTGGCGACGACATCGTCTATGGCCGCGAGGACGACGACCTGATCCTTGGCGGCACCGGCAACGACACGCTGCTTGGCGGCGACGGCAACGACACGATCCATGGCGAAGACGGCGATGACCGGCTGTTCGGCGGCAATGGCAACGACATTCTCTTCGGCGGCGCCGGCAACGACCAGCTCTATGGCGAGGCTGGCGACGACATCCTCATCGGCGAGGAAGGCGACGACACGCTCTCGGGCGGCACCGGCGACGACCGGCTGTTCGGCGAGGACGGCAAGGATACCCTCGAGGGCGATGCCGGCGACGATCTCGTCGATGGCGGCAGCGAGGACGACCGCTTGACCGGCGGCACCGGCGACGACACGGTTCTTTCAGGCGCCGGCAACGATGTCATCGTTACCGGACCAAGCAGCGAAGAGGCCCGTCTGGCACAGGCATCGCAGACATCACCGGCGGCCGCCACCACCGACACCACCGACGACGGCGACGACCATTATTCCGGCGGCACCGGCTTCGACACGCTCGATGCCAGCACTACCACGAACACCATCGTCGTCGACCTCGAACAGGGCACGGCGTCAGGCGAAGAGATCGGCTCCGACACGCTCGACAGCATCGAGGCGGTCATCGCCGGCGCAGGTGACGACCAGCTCTCGGGCGACAACCAGAACAACACACTCCTCGGCAATGACGGCGACGATACCATCGACGGCCGCGACGGCAACGACACGCTCGCAGGTGGCCGGGGCGACGACACCGTCAAAGGCGGAAACGGAAACGATACCGTCCTCGTTCAGGCCAAGGCAGACACCCAAGACGGCGACCACGATGACGATGACAGACAGTCGGATGATGACGGCGATCACGCGGATGACGACGGAGACGACATCTATTGCGGTGGTGACGGCATCGATACGCTCGACATGTCGAACCTCATCCAGACGGTGCTTGCCGATATCGAGGCTGGCATCGCCGAAGGCGAGGAGATTGGCGAGGATCGCATCGAAGGTTTCGAAATCATCCTCGGCGGGCGGGGCGACGACAGGATTTCCGGCGGGCGCGGCGACGATCTCCTGGCCGGCGGCGGGGGCGATGACCGGCTGCGCGGCCGCGACGGCGACGACATTCTCGTCGGGGGGGCCGGGGACGACGAATTGGAGGGCGGCGACGGGAACGACACGTTCCTCGTCATCGTCGTCCCCGGCTCCGATGATAGCGACGACGAGATCGACGGAGACGACGGCCGCGACACCTACGACGCTTCGGCAGCAACACAGGCGGTGGTGATCGACCTCGACCGTGGCACGGCTGAGGGTGTGGAGATCGGCTCGGACCTGTTGACCTCGGTCGAAGGCGCTGTCGGCGGCAAGGGCGACGACGTTCTCGTCGCCGGCAATGCCGTCAACTTTCTGGCTGGCGGCGCCGGCGCCGATGTCTTCGTCTTTCGTACGACCGCATCGCTTGCCAACGACGGCAGCGGCCGCGACGAGATCCGCGACTTCCAGGTCGGCGACCGCGTCGACCTGTCGAAGATCGCCGAAGCCATCGGCGGGCTCGTCTTCGGCGGGCTGCTGCAGGATGGCCAGGCGCCGCCAGTGCACCAGATCACCTTCTATCACGAGACCTTCGGCGACGGCGAGCGCACCGTCGTTCGCACCGTCATCGACCTCGAGCGCGACGAGGATCTGCAATTCCTGATCGCCGGCCGCCACGAGCTTACCGAACAGGATTTTATCCTGGCGGCAACCGAAAGCCCGGCAGACCAGTCGAGAGACACCGTCTGAACGACCACGGAACCTAATAGTCACGCGTTATCGGGAGAAGAAGACCATGAACACCACGGACAAGAGCAGGACAGAGGCGGCTGCCATGACAACCACGCCGGCAGAAAAACCGCAGTTCGGCATCACCTCGCGCATCGCGGTGTCGGCCGTCTTTGCCGCAACCCTGGTGTTCGGCGTCGGCGGCTGGGCCGCCCAGGCCAAGCTCTCGGGCGCCGTCATCACCCAGGGCCAGGTCGCCGTCACCCAGCAGGTCAAGCTGATCCAGCACCGCGATGGCGGCATCGTCTCGGCCATCCCCGTCAAGAACGGCACCCATGTCAGGAAGGGCGACGTGCTGCTGCAGCTCGACGAGACCCAGACCCGGGTCGAGCTGTCGATCGTGCGCGGCCAGCTGCAGCAGTTCTACGCCATGCGCGCCCGGCTGACGGCCGAACGCGACGGCGACGCCACCGTCT
>NZ_MUNW01000075.1 GCF_002002725.1 Sinorhizobium sp. A49
CGAACTGCGGCCCGACGCCATAGCCGATCGCAAACAGGAACATCAGAAAGAACGTGGCCTTGAGCGGTGGCGATATGGTGATCCCGAGCTGCCCGATGATGACGGCCGCAATCAGCGTGGCGGTCACCGCACCAAGGCCGAGGCCTTTGTAAGTGAACGAGCCGAAGTAATATCCAAGCGCCAGTGAGAGAAAGATTGCAATTTCGGGATATGTACGGAGCGTGTTTACGAACCAGTCAACCATGATGCCTTCCCCATTACTTCGCCGACGACATCTGCCTCGGGGGTAGCTTATCGGAACAACAGTAAGCGTGATGATGCCCAGTGCCCCTCACAGAAGCAACAATCAAGACAGAAGTTACCCCAATGTAACTGTTACGTATCTTCTCTACGGCACCGCTTGGCACACAATACGAGCCGACCAAAATATCCAGATGTACTCACACTACGGTTCTGCCATCGGGAATGAAGGCCGAGGTGAGTTCAACTTCGTCGAGGGGATCGGTACCCCTCTGTGCTTGGAGGTACTTCATGGTCCGGAAGATTATCATCGCGCTCGGCAGCGCAGTAACGATACTGGTTTCAACGCCTGTCATCTCCGTCATGGCACAGGAGGCGGCGATTGCTCCGGCCGCTGAACAGCAGACGGCACCGGAACCACTCAGCGACGACGAACTCGAAATCCTGGTCGCCCGCATCGCGCTATATCCGGACGAGTTGGTGGCCCTGATCTCCGCTGCGGCTCTCTATCCGCTACAGATCGTCGAGGCGGAGCGCTTCCTGGAAGCCCGCGAGAAGAAGCCCGACATGCAGCCAAAAGTCGATTGGGACGGCAGCGTGATTTCGCTGCTTAACTATCCCCAGATTGTCAAGATGATGAGCGAAGACCTCGAGTGGACACAGTCTTTCGGCGATGCAATCGCTAATCAGCAGAAGGACGTGCTCATCGCCATACAGCAGTTGCGCGACGAGGCGGTCGCCAAGAACATCATCAAGACCGACGACAAGGTGAAGGTGGTCCAGGAAGGCGACAACGTCATCATCCAGGCGGCGAATCCTGAAACGATATACGTGCCGCAGTATCCTCCGGAGATGCTGTACGAGCCGAATTATGCACCGGCGCCGATCGGCTACTACGACGAACCCTATCCAGCCTATTGGTATCCAGGAGCAGCCTTCTTCGCCGGCGCGGTGACCGGGGCTGCGTTCGCCGCAATCGTCGACTGGGACGATTGGGGCGTCTGGGGCGGGGGTTGGAACGGCGACATCGACGTCGACTGTAACAACTGCTTCAACAACATCAACGGCAAGGTGAAGTGGAACGACATCGACTGGAAGAATGTCGATCGCAGCAAGATCAATTTCGACCGTGACCAGCTTCAGCATTTCGACCGAAACAGCATCAAGAACAACATCAAGGCGAACGGAAACAACAACCTGCGCAACCGCGCCGCCGAGATCAATCGCGATCGGCCGAACGCGCGGCCCGGCGGTGGCGGCGGCGGCCAGATCAGGGATGTGCGCAAGAGCACGCTTGATGGGTTGAAGGCGCAGCAGAGGCCGGCAGCCCGGCCCGGTGGTGGCGGGCAGGCTATAGCGAAAGCGCGACCCGGCGACGGCAAGCCGAGCATTAACCGTCCTGCCGGCAAAAAGCCCTCCCAGGTCAACCGACAGGGCGGCAAGAAGAAGATGGCTGCGAAGGCGCAGAACCGGCCGAACAAACCGTCAGGCCTTGGCAACGTCAATCCCGGCAGGCGTGAAATCAACTCTTCACGCCGCGGCGGTCAGAGCATGGGCGGTGGCCACCGTGGCGGCGGCCGTCCACAGATGAGCCGCGGCGGCGGTGGCAGGCCGCCGATGCATCGTGGCGGCGGTGGTCGCGGCGGCGGACGCGGACGTTGAACGGACCATAGGAGAACGACCATGGCAAAGCTCTTTCATCCGTTCCTCCTCGGAACGGCGATCGCCCTCACACTGGCCACCGCGCCACTCAACGTTTCTTTCTCGCAGACACCGGCGCCGGCGGAACAGGCGCCCACAGCTCAAATGGCTTTAGGTCTCGATACCTATGCAGCCGACGACGATCCGCCGGTCTTCGATGATCCCGCCAAGGCGGTCGATGAATTCAAGGCGAAGCTCGCCGCCAATGACTTCGACGGTCTGGCTAAGCTTCTGGGGCTCAATGCGGAGAAGCTGAAGGCCGGTGAAGGGGCGGTGGATACCTTCACGCTCATTCGCGAAGGCGCCGCTCGCAATGTGGTGATCCGCGATCTCGATGGCCTCAAGATCCTCCAGATAGGCGACCGGCTCTGGCCCATGCCCTTCCCGATCACCAAGGGCGAGGATGGCAAATGGGCTTTCGACACCTATGTAGGGCTTGAGGAGATCATCAATCGCCGCGTCGGCGAAAACGAACTGGAGGCAATCGATACGGCACAGGCCTATGTCGATGCGCAGAAGGAATATGCCGCGCAGGACCGCGACGCCGACGGCGTGCTCGAATATGCCCAGAAGCTCATCAGTGCACCTGGCCAGACAGACGGTCTCTACTGGCCGGCCGAACAGGGCGGTGGCGAAAGCCCCGTCGGCGACTCGATCAGCGAGGCAGCCTTGCAAAAGGCGAAGGCTGGCGAAGGCTACTTCGGCTATCGTTTCCGCATTCTGACGTCGCAAGGGGACAATATCGCCGGCGGCCGGTATGACTACGTCATCAACGGCAACATGATCGGCGGTTTTGCCTTAATCGCCTGGCCGGTCAGTTATGCCGAAACGGGCGTCAAGACCTTCGTCGTCAACCAGCAGGGCATCGTCTACGAGCGTGATCTCGGGCCAAGCACCCCAGAGATCGTACCCTTCATCGATCGCTTCGATCCCGACGCCAAATGGGACGTCGCCGCAGATTGACGATTTGATGTCAGGAGAGCTTGGAAACGTCAACCCCGCGCTTCCCCGGCAACACGTTGCTGACCACCGCCATCGTCGCCATTCGGGCCTCAGCCGGACAGGCTAACTGGGCTTATCGTACACAGGGAGTGTAATTCATTTTGGACAGAAATTTCTACGACAGCCTCTCCGATCTCAGCCCGTTCGAAATCAAGGACGAATTGATCAAGCTCGCCAAGGTGAATGCCGAAAAATCCGCCAAGGCATTCCTCAATGCGGGCCGAGGCA
>NZ_MUNW01000071.1 GCF_002002725.1 Sinorhizobium sp. A49
AGACGGTGGCGTCGCCGTCGCGTTCGGCCGTCAGCCGGGCGCGCATGGCGTAGAACTGCTGCAGCTGGCCGCGCACGATCGACAGCTCGACCCGGGTCTGGGTCTCGTCGAGCTGCAGCAGCACGTCACCCTTCCTGACATGGGTGCCGTTCTTGACGGGGATGGCCGAGACGATGCCGCCGTCGCGGTGCTGGATCAGCTTGACCTGCTGGGTGACGGCGACCTGGCCCTGGGTGATGACGGCGCCCGAGAGCTTCGCCTGGGCGGCCCAGCCGCCGACGCCGAACACCAGGGTTGCGGCAAAGACGGCCGACACCGCGATGCGCGAGGTGATGCCGAACTGCGGTTTTTCGGGCGGCTTGCTGGCCAAATTGCTGGCAGGGGCGGCATTGGCAGCTGTGGAGTTGTCCGTGGTGTTCATGGTCTTCTTCTCCCGATAACACGTGACAATTAGGTTCCGTGGTTGTTCAGACGGTGTCTCTCGGCTGGTCTGCCGGGCTTTCGGTTGCCGCCAGGATAAAATCCTGTTCGGTGAGCTCGTGGCGGCCGGCGATCAGGAATTGCAGATCCTCGTCGCGCTCGAGGTCGATGACGGTGCGAACGACGGTGCGCTCGCCGTCGCCGAAGGTCTCGTGATAGAAGGTGATCTGGTGCACCGGCGGCGCCTGGCCATCCTGCAGCAGCCCGCCGAAGACGAGCCCGCCGATGGCCTCGGCGATCTTCGACAGGTCGACGCGGTCGCCGACCTGGAAGTCGCGGATCTCGTCGCGGCCGCTGCCGTCATTGGCAAGCGACGCGGTCGTGCGGAAGACGAAGACATCGGCGCCGTCGCCGCCAGCCAGAAAGTTGACGGCATTGCCGGCGATGAGCACGTCGTCGCCCTTGCCGCCGACAGCACCTTCGATCGAGGTCAACAGGTCCGAGCCGATCTCGACACCCTCGGCCGTGCCACGGTCGAGGTCGATCACCACCGCCTGCATCGCTGCCGAAGCGTCGTAGGTGTCGACCGCCTCGTTGCCGTCGATCAGGTCGTTGCCGTCGTCGCCGTTCGCATCCGGCGCGATCACCACGAGGAAGGTGTCATTGCCGGTATTGCCCTCCAACTTGTCACTGCCGCCGCCACCGACGAGAACATCGTCGCCGCCGCGGCCGCGCAGTATGTCGTTGCCGTCGCCGCCCGACAGGATATTGTTGCCGGTCCCACCCGACAGGCGGTCGCCGCCGTCGCCACCGACGATGATGTCGAAGCCGTCGATCAGGTCCGAACCGATCTCCTCGCCTTCGGCGATGCCGGCCTCGATATCGGCAAGAACGGCCTGCACCAGCGCCGACATGTCGAGCGTATCGATGCCTTCCCCACCCGAATAGCTGTCATTGCCGTCATTGCCGGCCCCTTCGGCCACCACGACGATAACCGTGTCGTTTCCCTCACCGCCCGAAACGGTATCGTTTCCCTGGCCGCCGGCGAGCGTATCGTCGCCGCTACGACCGTCGATGACATCGTTGCCGTCATTGCCGATCAACGTGTTGCAATTGGCATCGCCAGAAAGCTGGTCATCGCCCGCGCCGGCAACGACGGTCTCGATGCCGTCAAGCGTATCGGAACCGATCTCCTCGCCCGTGGCCATCCCCTCTTCGAGATCGACGACGATGCTCTCGGTGGTGGCACTGGCATCCAGCGTGTCGGTTCCCGCACCGCCGCTGTAGGTATCGTTGCCGTCAGTCGTCTCACCCGGCGCGCAGACCGGAGCCTCGACGACGATGGTGTCATCGCCCGCTCCACCGGAGACGACATCGTCGCCCTGGCCGCCGGCGAGCGTATCGTCGCCGCTGCGACCGTCGATGACATCGTTGCCGTCATTGCCGATCAACGTGTTGCAGACGGCGTCGCCGGAAAGCTGGTCGTCGCCCGAGCCGGCGATCACGGTCTCGATGCTGACGACGGTGTCGGAGCCGATCTCTTCGCCTGTCGCCGTGCCGTCTTCGAGATCGACAACAATGGTCTCGGTGGTGGCGCTGGCATCCAGCGTGTCGAAGCCGGTGCCGCCTTCGTATGTATCGTCGCCGTCGTCGTAATCGCTGTCATCGTCCTCGTGGTCGCCGTCTTGCGTGTCTGCCTTGGCCTTGACGAGGACGGTATCGTTTCCGTTTCCGCCTTTGACGGTGTCGTCGCCCTGGCCACCTGCGAGCGTGTCGTTGCCGTCGCGGCCGTCGATGGTGTCGTTGCCGTCATTGCCGATCAACGTGTTGCAGGCGGCATCGCCGGAGAGCTGGTCGTCACCGGCGCCGGCGATGACCGCCTCGATGCTGTCGAGCGTGTCTGAGCCGATCTCTTCGCCTGACGCCGTGCCCTGTTCGAGGTCGACGACGATGGTGTTCGTGGTGGCGCTGGCATCGAGCGTGTCGAAGCCGGTGCCGCCGGAATAATGGTCGTCGCCGTCGTCGGTGGCTGCGACCGATGATGTCTGCGATGCCTGTGCCTGGCGGGCTTCTTCGCTGCTCGGTCCGGTGATGATGACATCGTTGCCGGCGCCGGCCAGAACCGTGTCGTCGCCGGTGCCGCCGGTCAAGCGGTCGTCCTCGCTGCCGCCATCGACGAGATCGTCGCCGGCATCGCCCTCGAGACTATCCTTGCCGTCTTCGCCGAACAGCCGGTCGTCGCCGGTGCCGCCCGAGAGCGTGTCGTCGCCTTCCTCGCCGATGAGGATGTCGTCGCCGGCCTCGCCATAGAGCTGGTCGTTGCCGGCGCCACCGAAGAGAATGTCGTTGCCATTGCCGCCGAACAGCCGGTCATCGCCGTCTTCGCCATGGATCGTGTCGTTGCCGTCGCCGCCAAGCAGCGTGTCGTTGCCGGTGCCACCGAGGATCAGGTCGTCGTCCTCGCGGCCATAGACGATGTCGTCGCCGCCAAGGGCCGCGATGATATCGGGGCGCGGCGTGCCGAGGAGAACGTCGGGTCCCTCGGTGCCCTTGATCTCGTTGGCCGGCCAGTCGCGCAGCGAAAGCAGCGCGCCATTGGCGACACTGCCGGTGCCGTCGGAGACGGTATAGCTGAAGGTGACCTCGCCGATGTCGCCACGGTCAGGCGTATAGAGCCACATGCCGTCGGAGTA
>NZ_MUNW01000048.1 GCF_002002725.1 Sinorhizobium sp. A49
GCTATCCTTGTCCACGGTCCGTCCTCGCTTAAGCATGGGGCTCGGCACCGGCCCGTCCGGTGCGACCGCCGTTTCATGCTTACTACGAAGGCGGGCTGCCTTCCCCGTGCGAACATACGGTCTACGACGACATCGTCGATCATTGCTGCGATGCCTGGCGAAAGCTCGAAAGCCAGCCCTGGCGCATCATGTCTATCGGTCGCAGAGAGTGGGCCAATGAGTTTTGATCAGTGAGGGGCCGTATAACGCCTCCTTGCGGGCCCCTGATGAGGGTAAGCGGCAAGCTGACCCCATCTGGCGTAGGTAGCGCGGGCGCCTGTATTGCGGACAGACGATTCACAAACTGTGAGCTTCTATGTCTGCGCCTAGCTCTGGAACTAGAAACTTCCATATGATCGAAGCCGTTCCGGAACGGCTTGAGGGTGCGCCGCGGCAGTTTCGGCGGCGGTGGTCCGATGAATTCAAGGAGCGGGCCGTGGCTGAGGCAATGGAGCCCGGCGCAAGCGTTTCGGCGATTGCGCATCGCATTGGAATACATCCGTCGCAATTATTTGGCTGGCGCCGTGATGCTCGTGCCGGACAACGATCCTTCTCGGCGGATCCGGCTGTTCAGGTAGAAGCTGGACCGGTTGGTGCGAGAGCGGTGATCGAGCTTGTCATCGGCGACATCGTTGTCCGGGCGGGCGCGGATATCGACGAGGCGCACCTGCGGCGCGTTATCCGGGCGGTACGATCGGCATGATCCCGTCGAGCGTGAAAGTCTTTCTTGCGAGCCATCCCATCGACTTCCGCAAAGGGCCGGACGGACTGCTGTCGCTGGTGCGTGATGCCGGCAGTGACCCGTTCAATGGTGCGCTCTATGTCTTCCGGGCCAAACGGGCGGACCGGATCAAGATTATTTGGTGGGATGGATCGGGTGTTTGCCTTTATGCCAAGCGGTTAGAGAAAGCGCAGTTCTGCTGGCCACGCATCGGCCACAGCCGGGTCCAGCTGAACCATGCCCAGCTCCTGGCTCTAGTCGACGGAATGGACTGGAAACGGGTTCGCTCCACGCCCGTCAAGCCTCCCGAGATTGTTGGGTAAAACCACTGCGGCGAAGTGAATCAGGACCCTGAAACCGCGGGCGGATCACAGCAAAATATGCTCTGATCAGACCCATGACGCCACCCGATCTTGAGCTTCCGGATGATGTTGAGGCACTAAAAGCCATGGTTCTTGCCATGGCCGAAAAGGCAGCCCGCGTCGAGGCTTTGGAAAAGCAGATCGATGACCTCCAGGCCCGTAACGCCGACGCTGATGAGCGCATCGAGCGGCTGACGCAGATCCTGAAAGCATACGATCGAGCCCGCTTTGGACGGCGTTCGGAAAAGCTTGCAACATCCACGGTCGATGACGAGCAGCATGCCTTTGTCTTCGAGGAGATCGAGACCGGCATTGCCGCGATTAAGGCTCAGGTCGCGAAAGGCCGCGGGAATACGGATGGCAAACGTGCACCGCGGCCACGCAAGGGCTTCGCGCCGCATCTTGAGCGGGTCGAGATCGTGATTGAGCCGGAAGAGTTGCCGGAACACGCGGGCAAGCAGAAAATCCTGATCGGAGAAGACGTCTCCGAACGGCTGGACGTCGTCGCAGCGAAGTTCCGGGTGATCGTCACGCGTCGTCCCAAGTACGCTTTTAGGAACGAAGACGGTGTCGTCCAAGCCGCGGCTCCGGCACACATCATCGAAGGCGGCATTCCAACAGAAGCGCTTCTGGCCCAGATCGCAGTTTCCAAATATGCCGATGGGCTGCCGCTCTATCGCCAGGAAGCCATCTACGCCCGTGACAAGGTCGAGCTTGACCGCAAGCTGATGGCCCAATGGATGGGCAAGCTGGGATTCGAGCTCGACATCCTCGCGGACTACATCCTGAACGAGATCAAGAAGGCCGAACGGATCTTTGCCGATGAAACGACCTTGCCAACCCTTGCGCCTGGTTCCGGATCAGCAAAGACGGCGTGGCTATGGGCATATGCACGGGATGACCGTCCCTTCGGGGGCAGTGGCCCGCCGATGGTGGCCTATCGCTTCGAGGACAGTCGCGCGACCGAGTCCGTTGCACGACATCTGAAGGGCTATCGTGGGATCCTGCAGGTCGATGGGTACGGTGCTTACAATAAGCTCGTCCGCAAGGATGGCGGCAATGACGGCGTGATCTTGGCCGGCTGCTGGTCGCATAGCCGGCGGAAATTCTACGAGTTGCACGTCGCAAAGAGCTCGAAGGTTGCTACGGAAACTGTCGAGCGTATGGCAAAGCTCTGGGAAATTGAGGAGACCGTCCGCGGCCAAAGCCCTGAGGCCCGTGTCGCCGCGCGTCAGGAAAGCTCGATAGCGATCGTCAAAGACCTCTTCACTCTCTGGCAGGCGACCCTGCCGCGGGTCTCCGGTAAATCCAAGCTCGCGGAGGCGCTCCGTTATGCCATCACGCGTCGCGACATCTTCGAGCGCTTCCTGTCTGACGGCCGCATCGAGATCGACTCCAACATCGTCGAGCGGGCGATCAGACCTCAGGCGATCACAAGGAAGAATAGCCTATTCGCCGGAAGCGACGGTGGCGGCAAGACCTGGGCGACCATCGCGACGCTCCTGCAAACCGCAAAGATGAATGCCGTCGATCCGCAAGCCTGGCTTACCCAGACCCTTGAGCGCCTTGCGAATGGTTGGCCCAGCAGCGAGATCGATGCTCTCATGCCGTGGAACTACACGGCCTGAACGGTCCCAGCTTGTCGCTTACTGATGAGGCGCTCCGTCCTCGACCCGTTACCAGACACACAAAAGCCGCCCCTCAAGGGCGGCTTTTCTTGTGTTTGGTTGCGGGGGCAGGATTTGAACCTGCGGCCTTCAGGTTATGAGCCTGACGAGCTACCGGGCTGCTCCACCCCGCGTCAAGCGTAAACCGCTATGCGGTTTATCGCGGTTTCATAACCGCTTTA
>NZ_MUNW01000028.1 GCF_002002725.1 Sinorhizobium sp. A49
GCTTGTGCAGCGTTCTCATGAAGTCCTCGCTGAGCATTCGCTCAAGCGGCGCGCGTCGGCGACCCCGCGCCCAGGCCGCGCCCTCGACGATATTCTCCTGCTCCGCTTCGTTGAGATCACGGCGGTGTGTAATCCATGTCTGCAGGAGTCCCTCACGCTCATGGGGTTCGAGGGGTGTCGCGTCTTCAGGCTCCTGAAACAGGTCTGTCATGGGTCGTTCCAGAGGTCGCGGTCGGAGAGCCTGTCGCGAATGTACGCCTGGACTCGGGATTCGAAGGCTGCATCGTCGGTGCCCTGGGCTTCGAGCCGCATTGTATGCGCGACGCGTTGAAGCTCGCGTGTTGCGATTTTCCGTGCGCGTGCCTCGACAGCCGCCTCGAGTGAGCCGTTGGGAACGAGTGCGTAGACGAGCGTGCAATCGAGCGCCTCGGCTGCGCGACGCAAGGTGTTCAGCTGAATCGTGCCGGCGGCTTCCGACTTCTCGATGGCTTCTACGGTTTGGGGTCGCACGCCAATGCGGGTGCCAAGCTGTGCACCTGTCATCCCGAGCGCGTCACGCAGTGCGCGCACCCATCCTTTCGGCGGCGCCTTGAACCGGTCGATTGGTTGAAGCGCCCCAAGTCGTTCATCTAGCCGGAGGCGTCCCCTTTTTCGACTATCGCTTTTCATCCAGAATTCTCAGTTTGTGAGCTGATCCTGACAGTGATCAGATATCAGAACGCAGTCTGATATTCAAGATCTTCACTCAGGCTATGATGTGATGTGGCGACGCAAATATCAGGCTATAGACTGTGATTACAAAGTATATTTCAGCCTGTCGTATGAGTGCGGAGCTGCGAGCTCCATATGTTCAGGATTTGTGCGGCCAGGATCGCATAATGTATCAATTGGATGCAAACGCGCCAGATTTGCTTTGAACGCGAGGGAGCTAGCCCAGCCGGAACCGACCCCTTAGTGCCGCGTGGCAAGCCCCGAGCCTCGTTCCATGCGAACAGAAAACAACTTGTGAGACGATCGCCTTGATCTTCATTTATCACGAAAGAGCTTCGATCGGCGGCGGCGCCCAGCGCCCGTCCAGCGCCGCTGCCCTGGGCAGATAGAGCCTCATGACCGCATAGAAGATTTCGGTCGGGGCGGGAAGCCAGTTCGATTCCAGCTCCGGTCCTGGGCTTTCGTGCTGCAGGTGGAGGACGATCTCGCCCTTATCGCTCTTCTTGAGCCCGGCAAGCATCGGCGAGTTGATCAGGTAACGGTTGATGGGGTTGTCGACAAGGAACTGCTTGGGCCTGTCATACATTGTCAGCGACCAAAAGGCATCAACCGGTGGAAGCGTCTCGGGGGTGAAGGTCAGAGTGTATCTTCCTGTCTTACCGTCAAGTGGCGCCTTCTGTTCATCGAATGCATAGATGACATAGAGCGCCTCCTGCACGGAGTTTCCGTAGATGCCTCCTTGCGCCGCCGCGGCGCGGACCATGAACCGGCCTTTCATGAATTCGGGCGTCCCGAATATCTTGGAAGAATCCGTCAGCCGGGCAGCCTCGTCACGAATCTCCTTTTCCGTCGTGATCACCACCTCTTTCATTAGCGCCACTGTATCGGATGAAAGATCCGCTTCCGGCCACATCGCTCTTTCGCGTACGCCGAGTTTGTCGAGATTTTTCCGCTGTACCTCATCACCAGGATATGGGGGAGCGAATTGAAGCAGAAAGGCAGCAAGCGGCCAGTAATTCGTAACCATCAGCTCGTTCGAGACCGCCATCCAGTCGACGGACGGAGGAGCGGCCGGAGCCGGCATTCCCGCATAGGCCGAAAGGAGCGCGGCCTTGTAGGCTGCCTGGATCTCCTTCACCTTGTCGAGATCAGCGGGCGAGAAAAGCTGCGTCCTGACGATGCCCATGGCAAGCGTGGTCGGCATTTCGATCACGCGCTTGATGCCTTTCGGCACGTCGCCCTTCCAGCCAGGACCGGTGATGAGAAAATCTCCACCGCCATTACCGTCGACCCGCGTTCCCGGATAATCGACATTGTTGGTGTAGAGATCGATGAGCTGGAGCGAGTAGTAGCGCTTCTCCTCGATTGGCGGCATCGTGACCACGACGGGTTCCGCCCTCAGATCAAACACGATGAAGGAATAGGGCGTGTCTGAATTTGGAGTAATAATTGCCGTATCATCAGGCGTGTAGGCCCTGGCAATGCTGACCAGAGTGTTGAGCGGCCCCTTATATTGGCTGCCGTCCGGTTCCAGCGCGTATTGGTACATCGTGAGGTAGTTCTTCACCATCGGATAGGTGTAGATATACGCCTCACGGGCGGCCGCCCTGATGTCATCCTGCCCGAAAGCCGGAAGTGACGGCAGCAGCACCAATGCGGTGGTGCCTTGCAAAAAAGTACGACGCTTCATTTTTGCACCTCCTCCGCAACCGGGAATTTCCAACTTCCAGCGAGAATTTGCGTCTCGGGCCGATACAGACGGACCATGTAGTTCCAGCCTTCAGGCGTCGGCAGGCAGTTGGCGATCTTGCCGTCGCAGCCTCCGAACTGGATCGTGATCGATCCATCCGCGCTCTTCTGTGCGGTCACGTTGTTCAGGGAGTACCCGTTAAGTGTGTTGGGCGTGAAGAAGCCGTCTTCGTTGTAGACCGTGACCGACCAGAAATCCTTTACGGGAACATCCTTCACGGTCAGCCGATAGATGCTCATGCCATCGTTCTTTTCCGGCGTCACGTTGAGATAGTGACCTGCCCCTGAGAATTTCCTCCAGAATGGATTAGAGTCCGGCCCATTAAAGGACGGACGAATGAAGAAGCAGAGATTTACGGAAGAGCAGATTATTGCGGTGCTGAAGGAGCAGGAGGCTGGAA
>NZ_MUNW01000027.1 GCF_002002725.1 Sinorhizobium sp. A49
TGATGAGCATGAGCAATGGGAACGATCAAGCCAATCGAACGATTAGTACTGGTAAGCTTCATGCGTTGCCGCACTTCCACACCCAGCCTATCAACGTGGTAGTCTTCCACGGTTCTCAAGGGAATACTCGTTTTCAGGTTGGTTTCCCGCTTAGATGCCTTCAGCGGTTATCCATTCCATATATAGCTACCCTGCTATGCCCTTGGCAGGACAACAGGTCCACCAGAGATATGTCCATCCCGGTCCTCTCGTACTAGGGACAGATCCTGTCAATATTCCTACACCCACGGCAGATAGGGACCGAACTGTCTCACGACGTTCTGAACCCAGCTCACGTACCGCTTTAATTGGCGAACAGCCAAACCCTTGGGACCTGCTCCAGCCCCAGGATGCGATGAGCCGACATCGAGGTGCCAAACAACCCCGTCGATATGGACTCTTGGGGGTCATCAGCCTGTTATCCCCGGCGTACCTTTTATCCGTTGAGCGATGGCCCTTCCACGCGGGACCACCGGATCACTATGACCGACTTTCGTCTCTGCTCGACTTGTCAGTCTCGCAGTCAGGCGGGCTTATGCCATTGCACTCGACGACCGATTTCCGACCGGTCTGAGCCCACCATCGCGCGCCTCCGTTACTCTTTCGGAGGCGACCGCCCCAGTCAAACTACCCACCATACACTGTCCCGGATCCGGATAACGGACCGCGGTTAGACATCCATGACGATAAGGGTGGTATTTCAAGGATGGCTCCACAAGAACTGGCGTCCCTGCTTCAAAGCCTACCACCTATCCTACACATGCCGACACGAATGCCAGTGTAAAGCTATAGTAAAGGTGCACGGGGTCTTTCCGTCTGACCGCAGGAACCCCGCATCTTCACGGGGAATTCAATTTCACTGAGTCTATGCTGGAGACAGCGGGGAAGTCGTTACGCCATTCGTGCAGGTCGGAACTTACCCGACAAGGAATTTCGCTACCTTAGGACCGTTATAGTTACGGCCGCCGTTTACTGGGGCTTCGATTCAGAGCTTGCACCCCTCCTCTTAACCTTCCAGCACCGGGCAGGCGTCAGACCCTATACGTCGTCTTGCGACTTCGCAGAGCCCTGTGTTTTTGATAAACAGTCGCTACCCCCTGGTCTGTGCCACCCTTTCTTACTTGCGTAAAAAAGGGTCACGCTTCTTCCGAAGTTACGCGTGCAATTTGCCGAGTTCCTTCAGCATAGTTCTCTCAAGCGCCTTGGTATACTCTACCTGACCACCTGTGTCGGTTTCGGGTACGGTCTATACGGTGGAGCTATTTCCTGGAACCGCGTCCCTGCACACCCAATCCAATAAGAGCGTACAAGTTAAGCAATCCGTCACTACCACCAGGCCCACGAATATTAACGTGGTTCCCATCGACTACGCGTGTCCGCCTCGTCTTAGGGGCCGGCTAACCCTGCTCAGATTAACTTTAAGCAGGAACCCTTGGTCTTTCGGCGAGAGGGTCTCTCACCCTCTTTATCGTTACTCATGTCAACATTCGCACTTCCGATACCTCCAGGACCCCTCACAGGTATCCCTTCACAGGCTTACGGAACGCTCCGCTACCACTGCGGCATTCCGAAGAATGCTACAATCCTCAGCTTCGGTGCATGGCTTTAGCCCCGTTACATTTTCGGCGCAAAGACCCTTAATTAGACCAGTGAGCTGTTACGCTTTCTTTAAATGATGGCTGCTTCTAAGCCAACATCCTGGTTGTTTTGGGATCCTCACATCCTTTCCCACTTAGCCATGACTTGGGGACCTTAGCTGGAGGTCAGGGTTGTTGCCCTCTTCACGACGGACGTTAGCACCCGCCGTGTGTCTGCCGACTAGTACTCCTCGGTATTCGGAGTTTGGTTAGGATCAGTAAGACGGTGAGTCCCCATAGCCCATCCAGTGCTCTACCCCCGAGGGTATTCGGTCGACGCACTACCTAAATAGTTTTCGCGGAGAACCAGCTATTTCCGAGTTTGATTGGCCTTTCACCCCTAGCCACAAGTCATCCCAATCTATTGCAACAGATGCGGGTTCGGTCCTCCAGTTGGTGTTACCCAACCTTCAACCTGCTCATGGCTAGATCACTCGGTTTCGGGTCTAATGCGACGAACTGAACGCCCTATTCAGACTCGCTTTCGCTGCGCCTTCACCTATCGGCTTAAGCTTGCTCGTCACACTAAGTCGTTGACCCATTATACAAAAGGTACGCCGTCACCCTTGCGGGCTCCGACTGTTTGTAGGCATCCGGTTTCAGGTTCTATTTCACTCCCCTTGTCGGGGTGCTTTTCACCTTTCCCTCACGGTACTTGTTCGCTATCGGTCATGCACGAGTACTTAGGCTTGGAGAGTGGTCTCCCCATGTTCAGACAGGATTTCACGTGTCCCGCCTTACTCAAGGACACTGAGTGTTCTACGTGTAAGGGGCTATCACCCTCTACGGCCGACCTTTCCATGTCGTTCCACTTTATTCCTCAGTGCCACTGGCCTGGTCCGCGTTCGCTCGCCACTACTTGCGGAGTCTCGGTTGATGTCCTTTCCTGCAGGTACTTAGATGTTTCAGTTCCCTGCGTTCGCTTCTTACCCCTATGTATTCAGAATAAGATACCTTTAAACAATACTTGGAAACCTAAGCCGTACCAAAGCACGACTTAAATTTTCCAAGTATTTAAGGTGGGTTTCCCCATTCGGAGATCCATGGATCAAAGCTTATTCGCAGCTCCCCACGGCTTATCGCAGCGTATCACGTCCTTCATCGCCTGTGCATGCCAAGGCATCCACCAAATGCCCTTCTTTCACTTGATCGTTCTCATTGCCAATGCTCATC
>NZ_MUNW01000026.1 GCF_002002725.1 Sinorhizobium sp. A49
ATGTCATGCGGGCGGAAGTAGAGCGTGGCCGCACCGTCGGGCTCGGTCGGGGCACGCAAGCCGATCGGCCGGTCCTCGAACCAGATTTCGCCGTTTTGAAGGGTGACGGAGAGCGCGTTCGACTGGCCGATGAAGCCGTAGACGAAGGGCGAGACCGGATGATCGTAGATCTCGTCGGGGGTGCCGACCTGCTCGATCGCGCCCTTGCTCATCACCACGACCCGGTCGGCAAGCTCGAGTGCCTCTTCCTGGTCATGGGTGACGAAGATGGTGGTGTGGCCGGTGCGGTCGTGGATCTCGCGCAGCCAGCGCCGTAGTTCTTTTCTGACCTGCGCATCGAGCGCGCCAAAAGGTTCGTCGAGCAGAAGCACGTTGGGCTCGACCGCCATGGCGCGGGCGAGCGCCACGCGCTGGCGCTGGCCGCCCGACAGCTGCGCCGGATAGCGCTTCTCAAGCCCTGAGAGCTGGACGAGATCGAGCAGGTCGAGGGCGCGCTTTCGGATCTCGGCAGCCGGCGGCCGGCGATTGGCCGGGCGAACCTTCAGGCCGAAGGAGACATTGTCGAGCACCGTCATGTGACGGAACAGGGCGTAGTGCTGGAAGACGAAGCCGATGTTGCGCTGCTGCACCGTCTTTTGCGAGGCATCCTCGTCGCCGAAGAAGATCATGCCGTCGGTCGGGCTTTCGAGGCCGGCAACCAGCCTCAGAAGCGTCGTCTTGCCGGAGCCTGAGGGACCGAGCAGGGCGATCAGCTCGCCCGAGCGGATGTCGAGCGAGACGTTGTCGAGCGCCGGAAAGCGGCCGAATTCCTTGCGTATGTTCTGAACGCGGACTTCCATGACGATCCGGACCTTTCAATGCCTGCGGCTGGCGGCGATCTCGGCGCTGTAGCGAAGCTCGAGCGCCGATTTCAAGACGAGGGTGACCAGCGCCAGCAGCGCCAGCAACGTCGCAACCGCAAAGGCGGCGACGAAGTTATATTCATTATAGAGGATTTCCACCTGCAACGGCATGGTGTTGGTCTGGCCGCGAATATGGCCTGATACCACCGACACCGCGCCGAACTCGCCCATGGCGCGGGCGTTGCACAGCAGCACGCCGTAAAGCAGCCCCCATTTGATGTTGGGCAGCGTCACATGCCAGAAGGTCTGCCAGCCCGATGCCCCCAGAGACAAGGCCGCCTCCTCGTCGCTGGTGCCTTGTTCCTGCATCAGCGGGATCAGCTCGCGGGCAACGAAGGGAAAGGTGACGAAGACGGTCGCCAGCACCAGGCCCGGCACGGCAAACAGGATCTGGATGCCATGGCTCTGCAGCCAGGGCCCGATGAGACTGTGCGAGCCGAACAGCAGCACGAAGACGAGGCCGGAGATGACGGGCGAGACCGAGAACGGCAGGTCGATCAGCGTCGTCAAAAAAGCCTTGCCCTTGAACTCGAACTTGGCGATCGCCCAGGCGGCGGCAACACCGAAGACGAGATTGAGCGGCACGGCGATGGCGGCGACGATCAGCGTCAGGCGGATGGCGGAAAAGGTCTCGGCATCGCCAAGGGCCGAGAAGAACTCGGCCGGCCCCTTGCGCAGCGCCTCGGTAAAGACGGCGGCCAGCGGCAGAAGCAGAAACAGGCCGACGAAGGCGAGCGCTGCGACAATCAGGCTCAGCCGAGCAAAGCGGCTTTCCGAGGTGGCGGCGCGTACGTGCTGGGAGTTGGCTGCGAGATCAGGCGACATAGACATATCTCCGCCGGCTCCAGGCCTGGATCGAGTTGATGACGAGCAGCATGGCAAAGGAGATGATCAGCATCACCGCGGCAATGGCGGTGGCGGCGGGATAGTTGAACTCCTCCAGCCTGATGACGATCAGAAGCGGGGCGATCTCGGAGACATAGGGCAGGTTGCCGGCGATGAAGATCACCGAGCCGTATTCGCCGACGCCGCGGGCAAAGGCGAGCGCAAAGCCGGTGAGGCCGGCCGGCAGCAAACCCGGCAACAAGACCCGGCTAATCGTCTGGAAACGGCTGGCGCCAAGGGTGGCTGCTGCCTCTTCCACTTCCTTGTCGATCTCTTCCATGATCGGCTGCACGGTCCTGACGACGAAGGGCAGGCCAACGAAGATCAAGGCGATGACGATGCCGGCCGGCGTGAAGGCGATCTTGATGCCGAGCGGGGCCAAGAGCGAGCCGATCCAGCCGTTGGGGGCATAAAGCGTGGCGAGCGCAATGCCGGCGACCGCCGTCGGCAGCGCAAACGGCAGGTCGACCATGGCGTCGATCACCCGCTTGCCGGGGAAACGATAGCGCACCAGCACCCAGGCGAGGATGACGCCGAAGATCAGATTGACGATCGCTGCGATAAAGGCCGTGCCGAAACTGATCTTCAGCGCGTTCAACGTGCGGGTATCGAGCGCCAACGTCATGAACTGCGACCAGCCGAGGCTGCTCGAGCGCCAGATCAATCCCGACAGCGGGATGAGGATGATCAGCACCAGCCAGAAAAGCGTGACGCCGAGCGCCAGACCGAACCCGGGAAGCAC
>NZ_MUNW01000049.1 GCF_002002725.1 Sinorhizobium sp. A49
TGAGGCGGAGCCACGGAGCCGGCGGGAGGTTTGCGACGGGCGCTGAGCCTGCGGTAGCCACAGCTGCAGCCGCGACCTTGGTTCCCGGCCGCGGCCCCTCACCCTAACCCTCTCCCCGCTTGCGGGGAGAGGGGACGTGGAAGACGGTTGCGTCGTGCGAGAGGAACGGCCGCGGCGACCAACCTTCTGCCAGCTGCTGGAGAAGGGAACGTGAACTGCAACTCGCCGCTATTGCCTTGGCTGATGATGCGAGCGGGTGCGAACAGTCCCTTCTCCCCGCCAAGGCGGGGAGAAGGTGCCGGCAGGCGGATGAGGGGCGGGTTCCCTCAGGCGAGCAGCTACACCACGACTGAAACACGGACGACAACACGAGACGAGGAGACAGGACGATGGCAATCGAGGGAACGAGCGAGAAACGCGAGCGGCGGATCAGGCTCGGCATGGTCGGCGGCGGCTCGGGCGCCTTCATCGGCGCGGTGCACCGCATTGCCGCCCGGCTCGACGATCACTACGAGCTGGTGGCCGGCGCCCTGTCGTCGACACCGGACAAGGCCGAAAGCTCCGGCCGCGAACTCGGGCTCGATCCGTCGCGGGTCTATTCCGACTTCAAGCAGATGGCGATCCGCGAGGCCAAGCTGAAGGACGGTATCGAGGCGGTGGCGATCGTCACCCCCAACCACGTGCATTATGCCGCGGCCAAGGAGTTTCTGAAGCGCGGCATCCATGTGATCTGCGACAAGCCGCTGACCTCGACGCTGTCGGATGCGAAGAAGCTGAAGAAGGCGGCCGACGACAGCGATGCGCTGTTCGTGCTTACCCACAACTACACCGGCTATCCGATGGTGCGCCAGGCGCGCGAGATGATCGCCAATGGCGACATCGGCGCTGTCAGGCTGGTGCAGATGGAATATCCGCAGGACTGGCTGACGGAGAATATCGAGCAGTCGGGCCAGAAGCAGGCGGCCTGGCGTACCGATCCGGCCCGCTCGGGCGCCGGCGGCTCGACCGGCGACATCGGCACCCACGCCTATAATCTCGGCGCCTTCGTCTCCGGGCTGGAGCTCGAAGAACTGGCCGCCGATCTCGACAGCTTCGTGCCGGGCCGAAAGCTCGACGACAATGCCCATGTGATGATGCGTTTCAAGGCGAAGGACGGCGAGCGGGCGAAGGGGCTCTTGTGGTGCAGCCAGGTAGCGCCCGGCCACGAGAACGGGCTGATGGTGCGTGTCTATGGCACCAAGGGCGGGCTCGAATGGACGCAGAAGGATCCGAACTATCTGTGGTACACGCCGTTCGGTGAGCCGAAACGGCTGATCACAAGGGCGGGTGCGGGCTCCGGCCCGACCGCTGCCCGCGTCAGCCGCGTTCCCTCCGGTCATCCCGAGGGCTATCTCGAGGGCTTTGCCAATATCTACACGGAAGCGGCCCGGGCGATCTTCGCCAAGCGCCGCGGTGAGGCGATCGATCCCGCCATCACCTATCCGACCATCGACGACGGCATGAAGGGCATGGCCTTCGTCGATGCCTGCGTCCAGTCGTCAAAACGAAACGGGGCGTGGGTAAAGGTGTAGGACCCACAGCGCCGCGCGTCTTTTCATACACGGAAGGTCGTTGCAGCACTTCGAATTGCTGCATGTCTTTATTCTTGCACCGGATTCGATGTAGCGAAACATGCAGTCATGTGCCCTGAAATCGGGGCCGTCGCGTCTTGCGCGACGGCTGGTGGCCTCAGGCAGCGGCCGGCTGTCTCGGCCGTCTTCACCGAATATCTGGTCCAGCCTGGATGCAATCGACCAGAGCTGAGCAACGTCTACTGCCATCGACGCCGTCAGATGCGAGCTTGTGCCTTTGTGCCGGTGCGCGTCACTTCGCCAAATGCCCCTAGAGCAAGTGGCGTTGATCGCTACGACGATGATCATGAAACTCTGTCGTGCTTATCTCAGCGGGCACATCCTTGCGCCGTCGGGTTTGTCCGGTCGCATCCTTTCGCCGTCGCCGCACGATTGTTGTTTCTTGCAGCAGCCCCTGCGAGGTGGTCGGCATAGTTGTCGCGGGTGTTCTGATCGACGACGGCGACAGGTGCCGCAAGAACCAGACCTGCAGCGTTGCCGACGGCCGCGGCCGTTCCGGTCGTTGCGACAAGGATCTTGTCGCCGAAGCCGACCCGGCTGTCGGTCAGCGTCTGGCCGTCGGAAATGCGCGAGCCGATAAGGCGAACGATCTCCGGTGATTCCGCGAACTTGCCGTGATTGAGGCGGTCGCCTGCCTTTATCTTCGTCAGGTCGATCACAGTAATCTCGTTGTCCTCGAGTTCCTTCTTGTAGGGTTCCTGCTCCGGGTCGATTGCTCCGAGCCGAGACACGTCACCCCAGACCCGGCGCGAGACAGCGAGGGCACGGTCGTCACGGGAAACGAACAGTGTGAAGTTCGGGTGCTTCTTGCCCATGTCCTCGATCTGCTGACGGAAGACGTCGACGTCGACATCGGGGGCCGCCAGCATGACGTTCTTGAACTTTGCTGGCAGTTCGCCATTGCGGATCGCCATCTGGCGCAACGCCTCCAGCGCCAGCCAGTTGCCCATGGAGTGCGCGAGGATCGAGACCTCCTTCACTTCCGGGTCGCGGTAGAGGTACTGAAACAGGTTCTCCAGCGCATTGCGGGTGTAGTTGGCACTCTCGCGATCGTAGCCGTAGGCAAGCAGGCTTCCGCGTGAGGGCCACGTCACCAGGATGGGCGCGCTGTGGACGCCGGAATCGTGGACGATCTGGGCGAAGCGATAAACGGAATCTTCGAAGCGATTGTTGAAGCCGTGAACGAAGACGAGAACGCTTCTGTCAGGGGTTTTGCGAACGCTTGCGCTCAACCACGCCTTCGCGCCGGGCATGTCGAGACCGTCCGCCTTCAGCGTCGCAAAGTCGGTTGCCGGATTGGGCGGCAGCCGTTTCGGCCAGGCAACTTCGCCGGCCTTGCGCACGGTGTCCGGGGGAATGGAAACGGTCATGTCGACGAAGGTGGCCGCCAGGGCGCGTTCCCCGTTGTACATTTCGCCAGGATTGGCCGAGCGGCTGCGTGTCGTGGTGATTAGCATGTTGACACGGCTCGAACCTGGAGAGGTATCGGCGACCGGGGTCAGCACGCCTTTGGGATGCCCGCCACATGCGGCCAGCACAAAGACAAGCATGGCGACGATTGCGCCGGTTCGAAATCGTTCAGGAGGTGCGTCGCTCCTCCTGCCGTCAGTGTTCCGGCTCATTCATTCCCCCTGTCAAAGCGCAGTGCAAGCAGTCCCCAGCCGGCTTCCCGTCTTGTTTCCGGGATGCTAATGCACGGAGCAGTTACAATGCAAGTGCGCCGACGCCCGCTGCGGCGGAACGGTGCCCGGTTTCGCAGAGGTGGTTGCGGGGGCAACACGCTGCGGCAAGGCGATCGCGCTCTTGCCGTCGCAACGCGCAGACGTTGCGGCATTCGGGCGACGTTGGTGATCACCTCAGTAAAGCCCCAATCACCGGTTACCCCTCTATCGTCATTCTCAGGCTCATCTGGCTTTTCGCTGCGGCGGCGACCGCAGGTCTGCCAACGCGCCCGGTTATCGACCCCTCCATGGGCAATATGGTCCTTGTCCTGTTTGAGGACAGGCCGGCGCGAGTGAGGAGCGAGGTTCCTATGCGTGGAATTCCCGACGACATGCTTGCCGCCTTGAGCAAGGCGGAAGTCTCCATGCTTTGGCGCGTCTTTGAGACGGTGTGTATCGAGTACGACATTCCGAGAGAGGGCGAGCAGATCCAGCATCTCGCCCGATTTCTCATGAGCGAATTTCGTCGGCCTTTGGACGAGGAAGCGCTGCTGGTCGCGGCCGAGGCCTTTTACCGTCACCACGACGGCAAATATGCAAAATCGGCCTAAGGCCGCAATTTTATTGGCCATGGCGACGCCGGTTGCCAGCGATCCGGGCCGTTATCGCATTGAAACGCAACCAAGGGAGAAAACCATGAAGCCATCTGTCGGAAGCTTCGGATACCAGTTCAGGCTCCTTGATTTCACGGTCCGATCGTCGCTGGCAATCGTGCTCGGTGTCGTCGGCTGTGTCACCTTCTACGGTGCCTTCTGGTAACGGACCGTCCCGGAAGGCTGGCCGCTCAGAGCAGCAGTCCGAGGACAATCGCGGCGATGGCTGAGGTCAATATGCCGTTAAGCGCCATGGCAAGGCCCGAAAACGTGCCCGCAATTTCATTGACCTGAAAGGCCCGCGCGGTACCGATACCGTGCGAGGTCAGGCCGGCGGCAAACCCGCGTGCGGCATAGTTCTTGATGCGTAGCAGGTTCATCAGCGGCGTGACGATGATGGCCCCCAGTACCCCGGTGAAAATGACGAGAAGCGCTGTCAGGGCCGGATCGCCGCCAAGCTGCTGCGAGATGCCGACAGCGATGCCCGCCGTTGCCGATTTCGGCGCCAGCGATATGGCGACGCTGTCGGGTGCGCCGAGCAGGAGGGCGACGCCGGTCGCACAGACGATTGCCGTCAGGCTTCCGGCGACAAGCGCAACGATGACGGGCACGAAGTTCTGCCGGATCAGCGTCCGGTTTCGGTAAAGTGGAACGGCGAGAGCGACCGTTGCAGGCCCGAGCGCGAAATGTACGAACTGCGCCCCGTCGAAATAGGCCGAATAGGATGTGCCGGTGGCCGTCAGTATCAGGACCACCAGGGCGACCGAAATCAGGACCGGATTGACGATCGGGTTGAAGCCGCTCGCCGCCGCGAGCCGCTGGGCGGCGATATAGGCGCCGATCGTCACGGTCAGCCACAGAAGCGGGCTGGTCGAGAGATAGACCCAGAGCTCGAAGACGCGGCCGCTAGTGTCCATCGCCAGCTCCTTCTGCGCCCGACAGCTTGCTCGCGAGCAGGAACGCGCCCACCGTCACCATCAGGGTTACAATGGTCGACACCACGACGGCAATGACGATCGTGCCGGCGTATTCGTAGATCAGCCGGTAGTTCTGCATCACCCCGACGCCAAGCGGCACGAACAGCACGCCGAGGTTCTTGAGCAGGGTGTCCGCCACGCCGTTGACGCGGGTGTGAGCAGCGCCATCTTCCGATCCGGTCCGCCTGTCGGCAAGCCAGAGATAGCCGAGCAGAAGCACGATGCCGAGTGCGGGAGCGGGCATGCTCAGGTCGAGGGTTCTGACAACGATCTCGCCGACCAGTTGGCAGACCAGTATGACAAACAATCCTTCCATCGCCGTCTCCCGCATGGTCCGCGGGGAGATCCCCGCGGCGCATTTGCCCACATCAATCGGTGCTTCGTAGCCGAAATCCTTCCGCTAAGCCTACCCCATATTTTTCAACGCGTTTCAGTGGTGCGGGACCGCGACCGGGACCTCGTTGCCATTGCGGTCAAAGAGCTTTCCGTCGCGATAGTGGTCGCCGTCGCGCAGCGCGGAAATGTCCTGGTAGCGGATGATGCGCTCCGTGCCGGCGACGAACACCGACTGCTGGTCGGAGTTGCCGGCCTTGAAATGATTGAACAGGAGGTTCAGCGAGATCGCCATGATGGCTGAGGAGCTGATGCCGGAGTGGAAGATGGTTTCGAACCAGGCCGGGAAGTGATCGTAGAAATGCGGTGCCGCGATCGGGATCATGCCGAAGCCGATCGAGGTGGCGACGATGACCAGGTTCATGTTGTTGTGATAGTCGACCTTGGAGAGCGAGCGGATGCCGCTTGCCGCCACCGTGCCGAACAGCACGATACCGGCGCCGCCGAGCACGGCCGGCGGCACGGCAGCGATCACCCGTCCCATGACCGGGAGAATGCCGAGCGTCACCAGAATGAGGCCGCCGGTGGCGACGGCATAGCGGCTCTTGATGCCGGTGACCGCCACCAAGCCGACGTTCTGGGCAAAGGCGCTCTGCGTGAACGAGCCGAAGATCGGGGCAAACAGGCTGGATATCATGTCGGCGCGCAAGCCATCACCCAGCCGCTTGGAATCGACCTTGGTGCCGATGATCTCGCCGACGGCGAGGATATCCGCCGATGTCTCGACCAGGATGACCAGGAGGACGATGAACATCGAGATGATCGCGGCGGCCGTAAAGACCGGCGCCCCGAAATGAAAGGGCGAGGGGAAGGCGAGGATCGGGCCTTCGGCCACCTTGGAAAAATCGGTCATCCCGAAGGCAAGCGCGATCAGCGTGCCGATGACCATGGCAAGGAGGATGGACAGGCGCGATATGCTGGAGCTGCCGACCTTGCTCAGAAGCAGGACGGTGAGCAGGGTCACGGCGGCGAGACCGATATTGCCGACGCTGCCGAAATCCGGCGCGGTCGGATTGCCACCCATGGCCCAGCGGGCCGCGACCGGCATCAGCGTCAGGCCGATGGTGGTAATGACGATGCCGGTGACGAGCGGCGGAAAGAACCGGGTGATGCGCGAGAAGATTGGTGTGATCGCCAAGCCCACGAGTGAGGCCACCATCACCGCGCCCATGACTGCCGGCAGTCCGCCGCCTTCGCGGCTGGTGACGATCGCGACCATGGTGGCGACACCGGCGAAAGAGACGCCTTGCACCAGCGGCAGCTGACAGCCGAAGAACGGAATACCGATCGTCTGCAGGATGGTCGCAAGGCCGCCTGCAAACAGCGACGCGGTGATCAGAAGGCCGATATCGGCGGGCGACAGGCCGGCGGCCTGACCGATGATCAGCGGGACGGCGACGATGCCGCCATACATGGTGAGCACGTGCTGGAGGCCGTAAACGAGGTTTGCGCCCGCGCCGAGGCGTTTGTCCTCCGGCCGCTCAAGTGTCCGTTCGTGGTGGTCGTTTCGATGCGAAACATCCATGTGCCTCCTCCCAGATGCATGTTCAATTCAATCTGCGCGTCTCCTCAAACGCGATGAAGAACTATAGGCCGAGATGTTGGGCACCATTGCATGCGGGTGATTTGAAGTTGTTTTCGGTTTGGCAGCGGTAATGCACGCGTCCGGAAACGAGTGGTTTGCGGTGAAAACAGACATGCCGGCACGCCAGGCAGCGCTGCTATTGCGACGCAGCCTGGACCACGGTGACAGCGATCATGTGGAAGACGTCATCGGCCGTGCAGCCGCGCGACAGATCGTTTGCGGGTTTGGCCAGCCCCTGAAGCACGGGGCCAATGGCGGTCGCTCCGCCGATGCGCTGGGCGATCTTGTAGCCGATATTGGCGGCATCGAGATTGGGAAACACGAACACATTTGCCTGCCCATGCAACGCGGAACTGGGCGCCTTCGCCGATGAGACGGCCTCGACAAATGCGCTGTCGAACTGCAGTTCGCCGTCGATCAGCAGATCGGGGTTGGCGGCGCGGGCCATCTGCGTCGCCTCGACCACCTTGGAGACGCGGTCGTGTGTGGCGCTGCCATTGGTGGAGAAGGACAGCATTGCGACCTTCGCCCGGTCCCCGAGCAGCGCCTGATAGGACTGCGCCGACATGCGGGCGATATCGGCGAGGCCGGCGGCATCCGGATCGACGACGAGGCCGCAGTCGGAAAAGACGAAGGCACCCTTCTTGGCGTGGTGCGGCTGGCACAGCATCATCAGGAAGAAGCTGGAGACGAGACCGGCATTCGGCGCGCGGCCGATGACCTGCAGGGCGGTGCGCACGGTATCGGCCGTGGTTGCCACCGCCCCGCCGATGGTGCCGTCGGCCTCGTCCTCGCGCACCATCATCGCGGCAAAGGTGAGGTCCTCTCGAACTGCTTTCTCGGCCTTCTCCCGGTCGACGCCCTTGCTCCGGCGCAGCTCATGATATCCGGCCGCGAACCGCTCCGTCAGCGATGATGTCGCCGGATCTTCGATCCGAAAGTCGCCTTCATTGCCGCCATGCTCGCGCAGGCGCTCTGTGATGATGTCGTGCCGTCCGATAAGCGTGATCTCGGCAATGCCTTCGGCGTGAGCGCGCAGCGCGGCGGCGACCACGCGCGCGTCCTCCCCCTCGGCAAGGACGATATGGCGCGGCGCTTTTCTTGCGGTTTCGATGATTTTGTCGAGCGGTTTCATCAGAGATGCCCCAGATAGTGCATGCCGGCGAGAATGAAGACACCGAGGAAGATGGTTTCGGCAACGATGAGCGCGACCGCGTCGCCGCCGACATCGAGCACGCGCCGCAGCGACGTCTTCATGCCGACGGCGACGATGCCCGCCAAAAGCGCCCAGCGCGATGCCTCCATGCCGAGTTCGGCGACGGCGGCGGGCACCATCCCGCCGGAGTTCATGCCGGCAAGGATCAGGAAGGCGACGACGAAGCCCGGCAGCAAAGGCGGGTGCTTGCCGGCCTCGACCCCTTCCTGGGGGACGTTTCGAAGCGCGATCGAAAAGATGAGCACGACGGGCGCCAGCATCGTCACGCGGATGAGCTTGACCAGCGTTGCCGTTTCGCCGGCTTCTGGTGACACGGAAAAGCCGGCGCCGACCACCTGTGCCACGTCATGGATCGTGCCGCCGAAGAAGATGCCGGTGCCGCGCGCGTCCAGGCCGAACGATTGCGCGAGGATGGGATAGCCGATCATTGCAAGGGTGCTGAGAACAGTCACCGACAGCACGGTGAAGATCAGGTTGCGCTCGGAAAACTCGTTCTTGGGCAGGACGGCGGCAATCGCCATGGCAGCGGAAGCGCCGCAGATTGCAACCGCACCGCTGGTCAGAAGCGCAAGCCGCCAACCTCTGCCGAGGATCTTGGCGGCCGCCAGGCCGAACAGGATCGTCGCTGCGATCGCTGCCACCAGCAGCAGGATGGTGCCGCTGCCGAGCCCTATCAGGAGATCGACGCTGATGCGCATGCCGAGAAGGGCGACGCCGATCCTGAGGATCTTCTTTGCCGAAAGCTCGATGCCGGCGACGCACCGGCCTTCTTCGGAAAGAAAGTGGAAGGCGATGCCGAGCAGCAGGGCCATCAGCATGGCGGGGGCGCCATAATGATCCGACAGGAACTGTGCCGCCATGGCGACGGCTGCCGTCACCAAGAGGCCGGGGCCATAGGTCGACAGGGCCGCAGGCAGCCATTGAAACCGCCGCGTCGTTTCGGATACCGCACTCATGTCAAATTTCCCGTCTGAAATGCCAAATCGGAGGCCCATGCCCGGCGACTGATGTCGCCGGGCATGGGGGATGTCAGGCGTGCTGCTGCGGCCGCATGTCCGAGCGCTCGATGCCGGCGACCTGCACCGGTTTCTTCATCGCGTCGCGGCGGAAGGGTTCGCCGAGCTCCTGGTTGAGGATGACCTCGACGAAAGTGGTCACGCCCTTTGCCTGATCCTGCAGCGCCTGCTCCAGGGCAGCCGTCAGGTCGGCCTGCGTGTCGACCGTCACGCCCTTGAGGCCGCAGCCGTCGGCTACCTTGGCGTAGCTGAGGTTGGCGTTGAGTTCGGTGCCGACAAAGTTGTTGTCGTACCAGAGCGTCGTGTTGCGCTTCTCGGCTCCCCACTGGAAGTTGCGGAAGATCACCATGGTGATCGGCGGCCAGCCGGCGCGGCCGATGGAGGTCATCTCGTTCATCGAGATACCGAAAGCGCCATCGCCGGCAAAGCCAACCACCGGCACGTCAGGGCAACCGATCTTGGCGCCGACGATCGACGGGAAGCCGTAGCCGCAGGGGCCGAACATGCCGGGAGCCAGGTACTTCCGGCCTTGCTCGAAGCTCGGATAGGCGTTGCCGATGGCGCAGTTGTTGCCGATGTCGGTCGAGATGATGGCATCCTTGGGCAGTGCAGCCTGGATCGCACGCCATGCCTGGCGTGGCGACATGCGGTCGGATTCCCGCCGGCGGGCCGAGGCATTCCATTCGGTGCCCGGATCGTCGTCCTCGTGGTCCATCGACGAGAGCTGCTGCAGCCAGGCGGAGCGCGTCGTGTGGATCAGTGCCTTGCGTTCCTCGCGACCGGCATCGCCGGCCGAAGGGGAGAGCTGATCAAGGATCTGGCTTGCGACCTGTTTGGCGTCGCCGCAGATGCCGACCGTCACCTTCTTCGTCAGGCCGATACGGTCGGAGTTGATGTCGACCTGGATGATCGCGGCGTTCTTCGGCCAGTAGTCGATGCCATAGCCGGGCAACGTCGAGAACGGGTTGAGGCGGGTGCCGAGCGCCAGCACCACGTCGGCCTTGGCGATCAGTTCCATGGCAGCCTTGGAGCCGTTGTAGCCGAGCGGGCCTGCCGCCAGGCGGTGGCCGCCGGGGAAGGCATCATTGTGCTGATATCCGCAGCAGACTGGGGCGTCGAGACGCTCGGCAAGTGCGATGGATTCGCCGATCGCACCGCCGATGACCACGCCGGCGCCGTTGAGGATGACCGGGAATTTCGCCTCGGACAGCAATCTTGCGGCTTCCGAGATCGCCTGTTTGCCGCCGGAGGGGCGCTCCAGCCGAACGATGCTCGGCAGTTCGACGTCGATCACCTGCGTCCAGTAATCGCGCGGGATGTTGATCTGCGCCGGGGCGCAGCCGCGCCAGGCTTTCTCGATAACCCGGTTGAGCACTTCGGGAACGCGGCTCGCGTCGCGCACTTCTTCCTGGTAGCAGACCATTTCCTCGAACAGCGCCATCTGGTCGACTTCCTGGAAGCCGCCCTGGCCGATCGTCTTGTTGGCCGCCTGCGGCGTGACCAGAAGCATCGGGGTGTGGTTCCAGTAGGCGGTCTTGACCGCGGTCACGAAACCCGTCACGCCGGGGCCGTTCTGGGCGATCGCCATCGACATGTTGCCGGTGACGCGGGTGTAGCCGTCGGCGATAAGGGCGGCATTGGTCTCATGGGCGCAGTCCCAGAAAGTAATGCCGGCTTTCGGGAAGAGGTCGGAGACCGGCATCATCGCCGAGCCGATGATACCGAAGGCGTGTTCGATGCCGTGCATCTGGAGGACTTTGATGAAAGCCTCTTCGGTCGTCATTTTCATTGTCAGTTTCCTTTCATGTTGGGTTTTGGGGCCGACCGAGCGGCTAGAGGATTTCGTCCCTGAGGTAGTACCAGCGGTACATCCCCCACTGGCCGATGCGCCGGAATGGCGTCAGCAGCCCATGGCTGGGGAGAGGGGAGGTGAAGATCGGCAGGTCGAGGGCGCCGCCCTTACCGGCAACCATCTGCGCCATGCGCCGTCCGGCCTGGGCCGAATACATGACGCCGTTGCCGCCATAGCCCATGGCGTAGAACAGCGCCTGCTTCGGATCCGGGCGGAAGATGCGCGGCATCATGTCGTGACTGACATCAACCCAGCCCCACCATGAGTAATCGACCTTGATGCCTTTCAGCACCGGGAACTTGCGGTAGAGGCCTTCAAGCAGGCGATCGAGATGTTTGGGGTTGACCGCGTCCCTGCCGGTGATCGCGCTGCGGCTGCCGATCTGCACGCGTCCGTCGGGCAACAGCCGATAGTAATGGCGCAGCGTGCGTGTGTCGGTGAGCGGAATATGTGTCTTGAAGTTCAGCGCCGATCGCTCTTCGTCGGTGAGCACGCGCGTGACGATCGAGTTGGAGAGGATCGGCATCAGACGATGCTTCGTCAGCGAATGCAGGCCGGGCGAGGTGTAGCCGGCAGTCGCGAAACACACCGCCCTTGCCCGCACGATGCCGCCGGGGGTGCGAAGGTGGAAGACGCCGCCTTTCTGATCGCAGTCGAGAACCGGGCTGGAGGTATGAACGCGGGCACCGAGCTTGCGCGCCAGGGTGAGATAGCCGAAGGCGAGCTTGGCCGCATGGATGCCCATGCCGTCGGGCTCGTAAAGGGCGCCCACCGCCTCGTTGTCACGAACGAAGTCGCGATGAATTTCGTCGCGGCCGAGAATGCGCGTGCGGTAGCCGAAGACGTCGTTGAGGACGCGGGACTCCGCCTGAAGCGACGGCATCACCTTGTTGCGATGAGCAATGTAGAGATGGCCGCCGTCCTGCGGATCGCAGGCGATTTCCGGCGAGCGGATGAGATCGCGGAAGAGATCGAAGGCTTCGCTGATCTCGACGTGAACTTTCCTGGCGACGTCCACGCCCCAGCGCTCGATCCACTGCGAGCGCTTGAGCCGGCCCGCCGAAATCTGCGCCTGGCCGCCGTTGCGGGTGCTGCAACCCCAGGCGACGCCGTTGGCTTCCAGCACCGTCGCCTTGATGCCGTGCTCTTTGGCCAAATGGATGGCGCAGGAGAGGCCTGTGTAGCCCGAGCCGACGATCGCGACGTCGACGTCGATATCCTTCAAAACGGGACCGTCGTCGACGGGGGGCGGTCCGGCCGTGGCGATCCAGTAGGTCGGCGCATAGTCCTTGCCCTCGCCGGGATTGGCGGCACGGTTGGGGTCGTATGCCGGGTCGAAGGGCTTGTTCGGCCGTGCTGTTCTGACAAGCTGTTCCATGTCGGTTTCCTGGCCTGGCTCGAGCTCAGTAGCGGAAGGGAGCCGCAATCAGCGGCCGGTTCTTGCGGAAGGCCTGCTTGCGGACGATCTTGCCGTCACGCAGCGTGAAAAGGTCGCAGCCCTCGGCCTCGATGCGGCTGCCGTCGGCGTTGGTGCCGGAAAAAGTCCATTCCGATACGGCCCGGTCGCCATGGACGAAGTGACCGTGATGCGCCCAATGGGCATCCGGCATCGTCTGCCACACGCCGCTGAATGCGGTGGCGATTTGCTCGGTGCCGTCGACACGTGTGCCGTGCGCTTCGCTGCCTGCAACCGTGTTGAAAACGCAGTCGTCAGCGAAAAAGGACATGACGCCGTCGATGTCGTGCCGGTTGAAGGCGTCGAAAAGGTTGGAGAGGTCGGTCGGTGTCATGGCTTGTTTTTCCTAAGCGTTGCAGGCGATGTTTTCGGGCATGGCTTCGCCGTTGCCGGATGAGCCGGCCGGATCGGCTTTATGAGTCTGGTGAGGTGGCCCTTAGGGCCGAGCGGTTATCCGCTCGGCGGTTGTTGCCCTATCGAACGGGGCATCGTCACACCTTGCCCTTCCAGGGAATGAGCGCCTTTTCGAGGTGGCGGATCAAGAGATCGAAGGCGAAGGCGAAGACGCCGATGACGATGATGCCCATGATCACGGTATCGCTGGCGAGGAACTCGGCGGCGTTCAAGACCATGAAGCCGAGGCCTCGGTGGGCTGCGACCATTTCCGCCGCGACCAGCGTCGTCCAGCCGACGCCGATGCCGATGCGCATGCCGGTGAAGATCTCGGGCAGCGCCGCCTTCAGAATGACGTGGCTGATGACCTGGCGGCGGCTGGCGCCCATCGCATAGGCCGCATGGATCTGCTCGATAGAGACGGAGCGGACACCGGCCCGGGCGGCAATCGCCATCGGCGCGAAGATCGCGAGGAAGATCAGGAAGACTTTCGGAAACTCGCCAATGCCGAGCCAGATGATGATCAGCGGCAGGTAGGCGAGCGGCGGCAGCGGGCGGTAGAACTCGATGATCGGGTCGAACAACCCGCGCATTACCCGGTTGACGCCCATGAGAATGCCGATCGGGACGGCGGTGACGAGGGCGAGCGCGAAGGCGCCGAGCACGCGACCGAGACTTGCCAGCGTATGCTGGGCGAGCGTCGAGTTGGAGACGCCCTCCGTCAAAGCGATCACGAACTTGTCCCAGACCGCGAGCGGCGATGGCAGGAAGAGCGGCTTCACCCATTGCATTTCGGTGATCAGCAGCCAGAGTGCGACGAGCGTCAGTGCGGTCAAGAGGCTGATATGCCCGCTCATGCCTTCGCCGGGTGCGCCGTAGATCCGGCCCGGCTTGACCGGCTTGGCCTTCGTCACGCGCTCAAGCATGGAGGAGCTCCGGGTTTCCGGACTGACGCTCGTCGCCGTAGATGATGCTGAGGATCTGTTCACGCATGTCGATGAAGTCGCGACTGGATTTGATTGCACGGGCATTGCCTTCTTCCAGAAACCGTTTGTTGAAATCGAGTTCGTAGGTGTGGGTGATCCGTCCGGGGCGCGGCGACATCACGATCAGGCGCGAACCGAGGAACAACGCCTCCTCGACGCTGTGGGTGATGAAAAAGAACATCTTGTTGGTCAGCTGCCAGACTTTGAGCAGCAGCTCCTGGATGGTCTCGCGGGTCAGCGCGTCGAGCGCTGCCATCGGTTCGTCCATCAACAGCATCGACGGGTCGCAGCTTAGCGCCCTGGCAATGCCGACGCGCTGCTGCATGCCGCCGGACAGGTGGTAGATCATGTGCCGGTGAAAATCCTGCAGGCCGACGAGGGCGAGATTCTTGGCGGCCACCTCGTGGCGCGTCGCCTTGTCGACACCCCGCAGTTTCAGTCCGAATTCGGTGTTGTCGATGACGTTGAGCCAGGGCAGCAGCGCATGCTTCTGGAACACGACCCCGCGGTCGGCGCCGGGACCTGAGACGCGACGGCTTCCAAGCGTGATTTCGCCACCGCTCGGGGCCATGAAGCCCGCCATCAGGTTGAGAAGCGTGGTCTTGCCGCAGCCCGAGGCGCCGAGCGCAACGACGAAATCGCCGCTCTTGATCTCGAGGTTGACGCCCTTGAGCGCGATGACCGCCTCGTCCGTATAGAGACCAGGATAGGTCAGGCTCACATTGCTGACATTGAGAGTTTCCATTGTGCAGGCCTTTCGAAAAACAGCTGTTGAGTGGCGTTTGCGGCGCTCCTGACCGACAGGCGGTCAGGAGCTAAGCGTCGGCTACTTCGCAGCTTCTTTCGCGTAGGCGCTGTTGACGTAGGGCGCGTAGTCGTCGAGCGCCTTGTCGATCTGCTTCTGGTCGGTAAGGAATTTTGCGCTTTCCGTGAGCGCGCGAAGCGCGCCACCGCCGAGCCAGGTTTCGGACGCCTGTTCCTGCGCTGTCGGGAACGACAGGAGGTTCAAAGCCTCGACCGTGCCGGCGCCATCGCCGCCGATGAGCTTGACGATGTTCTGGACCGGTGCGGAATCTGCCGTCCAGCTTGCGCCGTTTGCCTTGTAGTCGGCATAGGATTCGGCCAGGACCTTGGTGAAGGCAGCCATGAACTTCGGGTTTTCGGCCGCCCATTTCTTGTCGACCACGAGACCGTCGAAGGTCGGTACGCTTGCCGCGCCGATCGCCTCGGAATCGGAAATCACCTTGCCGGTCTTCAGAAGTTCCGACAGGGCCGGTGGCCAGACATAGGCGGCATCGATGTCGCCGCGTTGCCAGGCGGCCACGATCTGCGGTGGCTTCATGTTGAGGATGTTGACCTCGCGCGGATCGACCTTCCACACCTGCTCGAGACCGACGAGCAGATGGAAATGCGACGTCGAGACGAAGGGAACGCCGACGGAGCGGCCGACCAGATCTTCCGGCTTCTCGATGCCGGAGCCTTCGCGGGCGACGAGCGCTTCCGACTTGCCGATGTTGTCGAGGATCCAGAACAGCTCGAGTTCGACGCCGCGCGTTGCCGCCGCCGTGGTGCCGGTGGAGCCGATGACGCCGATCGGCACGTTGCCGGACGCAAGCGCCGTCGAGATGTCGCCGCCGGAGCTGAACTGGCGCCAGTCGACGACGTAACCCGCCTCCTTGGCGGCGGCGTCGAAGCGGCCGTCGGCGATGGCCGCGATGAACGGGCCGACGATCTGCTGGTAGCCGATGATGACGTTGGTCTCGGCGCGGGCAAGGCTGGAGGTCAGGAGGCCGGCCGCAATCGCGGCTGCCCCCGCCATGGTTTTCAAGGCGTTGGAAGTGAACATTTGTTTCCCTCTGGTTCCGACCCATTTTTAGGGTCTGTCGACTGTTATGCCGATCTCATTTTCGACCATAAGGGATAAAGCAGCTTTCCCGTTTGCTTTATAGCCAGATTGAAAGTTAGATAAGTCCAGTTTTGATCGTCGAGGGGTCGGACGTGGCGCGCATCTCTGTTCCGGAAACCGTGTTCTTTGTCGATCGGACGAGCCGCACCAGCTTGCAGGCCCAGATCCGCGAGACGGTCGTTTCCGCCGTGCTATCGGGACGGCTTCCCCCGGGCGGCCAGCTGCCGTCGACCCGCAAGCTTGCGAGCTACCTCAACATTTCGCGCCTCACCGTCACGCTCGCCTATCAGGAGTTGGCGACGCAAGGGTATCTTGAGGTGGCGGACCGCAGCAGTTTCCGGGTCGCCGACAAGCCGCCGTTCAATGTTCTCGGCGCGGATGTGGCCCCACCGGATGCGGAAGCCGTGGACTGGTCCTCCAAGCTGCGCTCGACCTTTCGTGTCGCCAAGCAGATGCGCAAGCCGCTCGATTGGCGGCGGTATCCGTACCCTTTTCTCTATGGCCAGATGGACCCGTCGCTGTTCGATCTCACCGCCTGGAGAGACTGCGCCCGGCGCGCGCTGGCGCGGGAAGATTTCGAACTGATGGCCGGCGATTTCGCCGCGTCGGACGACGTGCAGCTGGTGAACTACATCTGTTCGCGCACGCTGCCTGGGCGTGGCATAAGGGCCAATCCTGATGAGATCCTGGTGACGGTGGGCGCGCAGAATGCGCTCTGGATCGTCATCCAGCTCTTGCTGCGGCGGGGCTCCCATGCCGTCTGTGAAAATCCCTGCCACCCGGATATGAGCGCCTCGCTGCGGCTGAGCGGCGCGAAGGTCACGGTGCTCGATGTCGATGACGGCGGGCTGCCGCCGGCGAACCTGCCTGAGCAGGTCGATGCCGTGTTCGTGACGCCGAGCCATCACTCCCCGACGGGAGCAACCATGCCGATGGATCGCCGCGTCGCGCTGCTCGATGCCGCCTCAAGCCGGGACTTCGTCATCATTGAGGATGATTACGAGTTCGAGATGAGCTTTCTCGCCCCGCCGTCGCCGGCACTGAAGGCCTTCGACAGAAACGGGCGGGTCTTTTACATCGGCAGTTTTTCGAAGTCGCTTTTCCCCGGCCTACGGCTCGGCTACCTCGTCGCACCAGCGCCGGTCATCCGGGAGGCGCGGGCGCTACGCGCGCTGATGCTGCGCCATCCGCCGGGCCATCTTCAGCGCACGGCCGCCTATTTCCTGGCGCTCGGGCACTATGATGCCGTGCTTCACAGGATGCGGGAGGAATATCACCTGCGCCATCGGGTGATGGCGGACGCGCTCAATGCCAATGGACTGAAGATCGCCGGATCGGCAGCCTTCGGCGGGACCTCGTTCTGGATCGAAGGGCCTGACGGTCTCGACGCGGACAGGTTGATGGCGGAACTGCGCGAAGACGGGGTCCTGATTGAGTCCGGGTCCCCGTTCTTTCCGGCCGAAGAGGAAAGCTGCCGCTTCTTCCGCATGGGGTACTCGTCGATTGGCAGAGACCGCATCGCCGAGGGCGTGAAGCTCACCGCGATGAGAATGGCGCAGTCCTGATCGGTGCTGCAGGCTTTCCCGCCGCTCTCGCGCTTCGGCAGCCCCTCACAACGCTTCGGGTGCCTGCTATCCGCTCGACAGCAGTGCCAGGATCTCGGCGCGATTGAGTTTCTTCCCGCTGGCGACGTCGAAAATCCGAAGCGCGATCCGGTTGGCGGGCGGGTCAGATTGGGTGCAGTTGTTCTGGGTGCACCACTCGGCCAGAGCCTCGCGCATCTCCATGATGTCGGTTGCTGGGGGATTGCGGGTGTTTGACATGGCGGAACCTCATTTTCGGCTTGAGCTTAGGTTCTGCACCACTCCGTCACAACTCTGAGAAATCAGGGGGATCCGATCGTTTTACCCATCAGAAAACACGGGGCGTCATGCCTGACGCGCAGCGCTTTCTGCTGGGGCGGTATCGCCCGTCTGGCGGATATGCGCCTCGATCAGGCGTTTGAGATCGGCGACATCGCGGGCTTCGAGCGCATCGACCATCATGTGGTGCTCGCGTGCCGAGCGTTCGACGCGGGCCCGTGTGCGCCACTGCGAGACCGGTGCCGACGAGGTGCGCTGGCGGATTTCGGAAACGAGATCCACAAGCTCGTTGTTACCCGACAGAAGCAGCAGTTCGCGATGGAAGGCGAGGTTTGCCTCGTAGTGCTCCAGCACCGTGCCCACCATCGTCATCCGGTCGAAGTGGCTGGCGAGTTCTCGCAGTCTGGCGATACTTTCGGGTGTCGCCCTTTCCACCATCAGGTCCGCCACCGCAGTTTCCAGGATGACGCGTATGTCGCTGACTTCCTGCGCGCGCCGCCCGTCCGGCTGGTAGACGTGGTAGCCGCGGTTGGGCACGTGTTCGACCAGGCGCTTCTGTGACAGCCGGTCAAGTGCGCGGCGAACCTCCGGCCGGGTGCACGCATAGCGCTTTTCGAGATCGATCTGCTTGAGCCAGGTCCCGGCCGGTAGCACTCCGGTCAAAATATCTTCGAGGACGAGATCCGTCACGTCCCGTTCATTGGCAGCAGTCTCGGTCGCATCGTGCATTTCGGTCATCGACATTCCTGTTTGCTCCATAGCCGGCACGCTTCGTGGGCGCGCCTCGGTCGCATTCGCGATCATCATTTCTTGCGCCTGCGACCGATACCGAAAATATCCATCGCCGCCCATTGCGCAAATTATTTTTGTATCCTAAATTGGCGCCAATTTTGGTAACTATCTCATGTGGGACGCTAAACGCAATGAAGAATACGGAACGCGTATGGTCGATCGTCGAGGAAAAGAGCCCGGCATTCTTCGCGCTCAGCGACCGTGTTTGGGACAGTCCCGAAACCAACTATCAGGAATTTCAATCCGCGAGCGAACATGTCCGCCTGCTTGAAGCGGAGGGGTTTCGCGTTGAGCGCAATGTCGCCGGCCTGCCGACGGCGGTGACGGGGGAGGCCGGCGAAGGTGGTCCGGTGATCGCGATCCTCGGCGAGTTCGACGCGCTCCCCGGGCTGAGCCAGGTCGCGGGCCTTGCCGAGGAACGGCCGGTCGTTCCGGGCGGCAACGGCCACGGCTGCGGTCACAACCTGCTCGGCTCCGGCTCCATGCTTGCCGCTGCCGCGGTCAAGGATTACCTCAAGGTCAATGGCCTGAAGGGCCGCGTGCGCTATTACGGCTGCCCGGCCGAAGAGGGCGGTTCGTCGAAAGGCTTCATGGTGCGGGCCGGCGCCTTCGACGATGTCGACATCGCCATCTCCTGGCACCCGGCTGCCTTTTCCGGCGTCAACAATCCGATCTCGCTTGCCTGCAACGAGATCAATTTCCATTTCTCCGGCCGCGCGTCTCATGCCTCGGCGACGCCGCATCTTGGACGCAGCGCGCTCGATGCCGTCGAGCTGATGAATGTCGGCGTCAACTACATGCGCGAGCACATGCCGTCGAGCGCCCGGGTGCACTATGCCATCACCGATGCGGGCGGCGATGCGCCGAACGTGGTGCAGGCCCGCGCGACGGTGCGTTATCTCATCCGCGCCCGTTCCTTGCCGGACCTGCTCGGCCTGATCGAGCGCGTCAAGAAGATCGCTGAAGGCGCGGCGCTGATGACGGAGACGACCGTGCGTCATGAGGTGATCAGCGGCGATGCCAACCTCGTCGGCAATGCTCCGCTCGAGGCGCGGCTGCAGACCTGTCTCGAACATCTCGGGCCTGCCGCCTTTGATGCAACTGATCTGGAGACAGCGCGAAAATTCCAGGCCACCTATACGCCTGACGATATTGCCGCGTCTTACGCCCGTTTCGGTCTGTCGCCGCGCAAGGGGCAGCCGCTGTGCGACATGATCTATCCGCTTTATGGCGGCGACGGCAGCATCGTCGGCTCCACCGACGTCGGCACCGTGAGCTGGGTCGTTCCGACGGTGCAGATGCGCGGCGCGACCTATGCGATCGGCACGCCGGGCCATTCCTGGCAGCTGGTCGCACAGGGCAAATTGCCGGCGGCCCACAAGGGCATGGCCCATGCGGCGAAAGCCATGGCGAGCCTTGCCATCGACCTTATGTCGGATCCCGAATTGGTGGCCGCCGCCAAGGCGGACCATCGCAGCCGCCTCGACGGAACGCCGTTCGTCAATCCGATCCCGGATGATGTCGACCCGCCTCTTCCTGCGCGCGACGCCAGCTCCGCCGAAAAGGGAGTGCAGGCGTTGTGACCCAACCCGGTATCCTCGAACTCCTCAGTTTCGGTCCCGGCGGCTGGGGGAACATTCTGCTTGCCGGCGCGACGATGACGATCCTGATCGCTCTGTCGGGTTATGCGACCGGTGCCGTCATCGGCGTCCTCGGCGCCTGGGCGAAGGTCCGCGGCGGACCGGTGACGCGCCTCGTTGCCGACGTCTACACGACGGTTCTGCGCGGCATTCCAGATCTGTTGGTGATCTATCTGCTCTATTTCGGCGGCTCCGCTGCGATCTCCGCCGTCGGGCACTTCTTCGGCGCTGAAGGCTTCATCGGCTTTCCCGGTTTTCTTGCCGGCATGCTTGCGGTTGGGATTACCTCGGGGGCGCAGCATACGGAGGTCTTGCGCGGTGCGTTCAGGGCAGTTCACCCAGGCGAAATCGAGGCGGCCATTGCCTGCGGCATGCCGCGCTGGCTGCGCTTCCGGCGCATCGTCGCGCCGCTCACTCTCAGGCACGCACTGCGGCCTCGGCAATGTCTGGCAGGTGGTGCTGAAGGAGAGCGCGCTGGTCTCGATCACCGGTGTCGCCGAACTGTTGCGCCAGGCTCAGGTCGCCGCAGGGTCCACCGGGTTGCCTTTCGATTTCTACCTGATTGCCGGCGCCATCTATCTGTCGATCTCGACGGTCTCGAGTGCAGTCCTGCACCGGGCCGAGCATCATTTCAGCCGCGGCGTGAGGAGAAGCTGATGGACTGGACCTTCCTTCACGAAACCTTCGTCAGCCTCGTTTCGGCTGTTCCACTGACACTGTTGCTGGCGGCCAACTCGATCGCGTTCGGCGCGGTCCTGGCGGTCGGCATCGCCGTCGCCCGGTTTTCGGCTGTCGCTCCGCTGCGCTGGCTGGCGCAGGCCTATGTTTTCGTCTTCCGCGGCACGCCGCTCTTGGTCCAGATCTTCATCATCTATTATGGCCTCAGCCAGTTTCCGGCCATCCGCCACAGCCTGCTTTGGCCGATCCTCAAGGAGCCCTACTGGTGTGCGGTGCTGGCGCTGGGGCTCAACACCGCCGCCTATGCCAGTGAGATCGTCCGCGGCGGCCTGCTTTCGGTGCCTTACGGTCAGGTCGAAGCGGCAAGGGCATGTGGCATGTCGCGCTTCATGATCTTCCGGAGGATCACGCTGCCCCTCGGCGTCCGGCAGGCGCTGCCTGGCTACGGCAACGAGATGATCTCGATGGTCAAGGCGACGTCGCTGGCGTCGATCATCACCCTGATGGAGGTGACCGGCGTTGCCGCGCGCATCATCTCCGAGAGCTACCGCGCGATCGAGGTCTTCGTCGTCGCCGGTGCCATCTATCTCACCATCAACTTCCTGCTCACCCGCCTGGTGCAACTCGTCGAGTTCCGGCTGAGCCCGCATCTCAGGCAGCCGGTCGCGGTGTTGCCCGCCATCATCGAAGGAGAAGCGCATTGAGCTCGCCCGCGTCGTCCGCCGCTCCCGTCGCCATCAGCGTTCGGGACATCCACAAGAGTTTCGGCCCGATCGAGGTCCTGAAGGGCATTTCGCTCGACGCGCGCGAAGGCGAGGTCGTCTCGATCCTGGGCTCGTCCGGGTCGGGCAAGTCGACCCTGCTTCGCTGCATCAACATGCTCGAGACGCCCGACCGCGGCGCGGTTACGGTCGCGGGCGAGACCATCGAGATGCTTGCGACCGGCAACGGCAAGAGCCGCCCGAAGGACCGCGCCCAGGTGGACCGTATCCGCTCGCGCCTCGGCATGGTGTTCCAGAGCTTCAACCTCTGGTCCCACAAGACGGTGCTGGAAAACGTCATCGAAGCGCCGATCCATGTGCAGAAGCGCCCGCGCGCCGAATGCATCGAGGAGGCCGAAGCGCTTCTTGCCAAGGTCGGGATCGCGGCCAAGCGCAATCACTACCCGGCGCATCTTTCCGGCGGCCAACAGCAGCGGGCGGCCATCGCACGGGCGCTGGCAATGCGCCCGGCGGTGATGCTGTTCGACGAGCCGACATCCGCTCTTGATCCCGAACTCGTCGGCGAGGTGCTGCGTGTTATGCGCGCGCTCGCCGAAGAGGGGCGCACGATGCTGGTCGTCACCCACGAGATGGGTTTCGCCCGCGATGTCTCGAGCCGGGTCATCTTTCTTCACCAAGGCCAGATCGAGGAAGACGGTCGGCCGGACGAGGTATTTGGCAATGCCAAATCGGACCGCTTCCGGCGGTTCATCAAGGCGTGAACCGCCGGCTCTAACCACTCAAAAAAAGGGGAACTACGAATGAACTACACGAAATCGGCAATGAAGGCTTTGTGCATCGCGACGATGCTGTTTTCCGCCAGCGGCGCCCATGCGGAAAAAAAGACGTGGACGCGTGTATCGATCGCCACCGAAGGCGGCTTCAAGCCCTACAACTTCACCAAGCCCGACGGCACGCTCGACGGCTATGAGATCGAGCTCAGCAAGTATCTCTGCGCCCACATGAAGGTGGAATGCGAGATCAACGTCCAGAATTTCGACGGCATGATCCCGGCGCTGAACGCCGGCAAGTTCGACGCGATCATTTCCGGCATGTCGGCAACGGCCAAGCGCGAGCAGGTCATCGACTTCAGCGACTCCTACGGCTCGACGGGCCAGGCATTTGCGACCTCCAAGTCCGGCCCGCTTGCATCGCTGCCCGAAAAGGGCGTCGTGTTCTCGCTCGCTTCGAACGAGGCGGGTGCCGTTGCCGAGATCGAGAAGCTGAAACCGCTGCTCGAAGGCAAGACGATCGGCGTCCAGATCGCCTCGACCGGCGCCGCCTTCGTCGACAAGTATCTGAAGGGCGTTGTCGAGGTGCGCGAGTACAAGACGACCGAAGAACACGATCTTGATCTGGCCGCCGGCCGCGTCGACCTGGTCATGGCCTCGATGGCGTATCTGACGACGGCTTCCGAAAAGCCTGGCAATGAGGACATGACCACGGCTGGTCCCCGCTTCCAGGGCGGCTTTCTCGGTCGCGGCAGTTCGGTTGGCCTACGCAAGACGGATCCGGAGCTCAAGGCCCTGTTCAACGAGGCGATCGCAGCCGCCAAGGCAGATGGAACGATCAAGGCGCTTTCGGAAAAGTGGTTCGGCTTCGACGTCACGCCACGATAAGGCATACAGCCATTCGCTTTTTCACTGGACGTCGTCGCGTAAGATCGCGGCGGCGTCCAGCCGCATAACTGGGGAACCCTCACCGCCGCCCCCGATCGCCCAGGCGGGAAAACTCCTGCGCCAATCAGGCCTGCAGTTTCGCAACCGTCTTGGTCGCCAGCCCTAGCAGCGACGCGGGCCCGCCGAAAGGCCAGCTTGGCAGGCCTACGGGAACCACGCCGCCCGACGCGACCACGGGAAGCATCGGCCATAGCGCGCTATTGAGCAATTCTGCCGGTGCTTCCTCGGCAAGCAGGATAAGCTTGGATTTTCCATCCAGCGCGGCAAGACCCTCGAGCCCGATGGTGCTGAACCCGAACGATTCAGCCGGCAGAGCGAGGGCTGCAGTAAAGCCGGCCCGAACGAACACCTGCATCACCGCCGAATTCGACGTGAAGATGCGCAGGCGCGGCACGCCCGGCAGCGGTTGGGCGACGAGCACTGGCTGGCCGCCAAGCTTGCTACCGGCGATTTCCTTGGCGATGTCGGCAAGTTTCGTGTCGAAATCTGCAAGCAGACCGTTGGCCGCCTGGCTGCGGTCCAGCGCCTCGCCGGCCGCTTTCGTGCAGTCATAGACCGCGGCGAGAAGGTCGCCATCTTGCGGCTGGTCGTCGAGGAGCCGTGTCGGGCCGATTTCCGATAGCCTATGTTCGAGCGGGCGGTGACGCAGCGCAGAAGACAGGATGAGGTCCGGTCTAAGGCGGTTCAGCGCCTCCATGCCCGGTTGCTGCCGCCCGCCGACATCTATTGCGTCGGCGAGCCCGTCATTGTTGACGGACACCCATCGGCGATAGCCGTCGAGATCGGCAACGCCGACGGGACGTTCGCCGAGCAGCAGGGCGATTTCGGTTGCCAGCCATTCGAGCGTGACGAGCCGGCGCGGCTCGCCGGCATGAAGGCGCGGGGCAGCCAGAAGCGACAGGGCGCCGAAAACGAAACCGCGGCGCGTCTGCCTGATCACCATTTGATGCTCGCCGTGGCGACGACGGACCGGCCCTGGCCGTAGTAGCACTGGGTCGGCGTGTTGCATCCGGCAACATAGGTCTTGTCGCCGAGGTTGTAGCCGTTGAGCTGCAGGCCGTAACGGTTGTGCTCGTAGCGGACGAAGGCGTCGACCAGCGTGTATCCGGGCACGAAGAACGTGTTGGTCGTGTCTCCGGCTGTCTTGCCGATGTGGCGCACGCCGCCGCCGACCACCAGTTCGCCTTCCCATGCATCCGGCAGAGCTATGTCATAGCTGACGAACAGCGACTGCTGCTGCTTGGGTACGGTGTAGGGCATCTTTCCGATCTGCGACGCGGTCTGGCTTTCTGTGACTTCCGGATCCTGGAAGCTGGCGGCCGCCGTCAGGTTGAGGCCGTCCCAGAGGCTGGCATTGGCTTCGATCTCCACGCCACGCACCCGGACTTCATCGGTCTGATAGTAGACGGTCGCGATGCGGTTGACCACATTCTGCTGCGTTGCCTCGAAGGCCGACAGCGTCACGTCGAAGTCGGCTCCATCGGGCGCGTACTTGACGCCCACTTCCTTCAGCGTGCCCGTGGTCGGCTTCAGCGGCGTATTGGCCAGAGTCAGCACCGGCAGGAACGAGGTCGAGTAAAGCGCGTAGGGCACGATGCCGTTGTCGAAGACGTAGGCCGCGCCGACGCGGCCCGTAAACTGGCTCGGATCCTGGGTGTATGGCGTCGTCACGCCGGTTGCCAGCGCCTTGGACTGAGAGCTGATGTTGACGAAATCCTGCCGCCCGCTGGCGGTCAGGCGCAGCCCGCCGAGCTCGATCTGGTCCTGGACATAGATGCCGACCTGTCGCTGGATCTGGTCGAGGCGGGTTGTCAGCGCCGCGGGCGTGAACGGCTGGTCGTAGGTCGGATCGAAAAGGTCCTGCGTCGGACCGACCTTTGAACCGGTGTTGTTGATCAGGCGCTGCCACTGGAAGTCGACACCGGCCAGCATCGTGTGCTGCATCGGGCCGGTATCGAATTTGTATTCGAGGTTGGTGTCGAGCGCGTAGGCGTCGAGCACCGGCTGCGCATTGTAGACCGTGCGCGTGATCGTCCGGTTGTCGGGCAGAAGGCCGCTGGTGAAGAGGTTCTGGTAGTTGGCGTCGAGACGCGAATAGCGGAAGTTCTGCCGTAGCGTCAGGTCGTCGCTGAGCGCATGCTCCAGGCGGTAGCCGACATAGGCGGTTTCCTTCTCATAGGTGTCGTAGCGCGGGTCGCCGTCGGTGAAGTCCCTCGGGATCGTCAGCCCCAGGCCGTTGGGCAGCACACTGCCGCGTGCCGGGATGATGGCGCCGGCCTGGCCGGCATCGTCCTTCATGTAGGCACCGTAAACGGTGAAGCTGGTATCCTCGTCCGGCGCCCAGGAGATCGTCGGGCTGATGGCAAAACGATCGTTCTTGCCAAGCTTGATGCCCGTTTCACTGTCGCGGTAGATGCCGGTCAGGCGATAGGCGAGATCGCTGTCCTTGCCGAGCGGGCCGGTGAGGTCGAAGCCGGTCTCTTTCTGGCTGAAGCTGCCGTAGCGTGCATAGACTTCGCCGCTTGCTTCGTCGGACGGGTCCTTGCTGATCATGTTGACGACGCCGCCGACATTGGTCTGGCCAAACAGCGCCGAGCTTGGACCACGAAGGACTTCGACGCGGTTGAGGAAATAGGGTTCGATGCGAAAGCCGGCATATCCGCCGGTCTGGTTGGCGATCTGCGGGATGCGCAGGCCGTCGAGATAAAGATCGGCCGGGAAGCCGCGCACGGTGAAATAGTCCGAGCGCGTGTCGTTGCCATAGCGCTGGCCGTTGACGTTGGCGCTGTAGACCAGGCTGTCGGCGACGGACTGCACGGCGCGATCCGTCATGCTCGCCCGGGTGATGACGGAGATCGATTGTGGCGTCTCGGCAACGGGGGTCGGTGTCTTGGTGGCCGATGCGCTGTCCCTGGCGACATAACCGTCTCCGGCCGAGCGCGATGTCTTTGTCGTCGCGCGGTTGCCCTCGACGGTAATCGTTTCGAGCGCCGTTGCCGGCTGCGCGGTTTGCGCATGGGCGGGCGTCTGCGCCAGAATTGCGAAACCGGCAACACTGGAAATCAGCAGGCCATAGGTCGTCGAGCGTGCTTTTTGCACGGAACGCATCGGCAGGTCGCCGTTGGATGAGCGCGCGGAACTCGAATGCCTGTGTACCATTGCCAATTTTCCTGACCTTGCATGTCCAGAGCGGCGGGCCCGCCTGCGGGTGCAGAAAGGTCGATGCCTGTCGTTTGTGCGGGTTTGCCGAACCGTTTTCGGCGACTAACTAGACTTTTGAAGTCAACATTGTCAGGTCAAAAATGATCGAGATCGGGCCAATATATGGCCCGATGAAGCGTAATGTGATTGATTGAGGGAGGCGGGCCAAATATTGCTTTGAAAATACCTGGGGGCGTGTCTATTGCTCACCGAAATATGGGCGGGAAGAGCAATCCCGCCGGGCATGAGCGTGAGGCGCAACGCAAGGTCGCGCTCAGCCGATAGCAATTGACGAGGACGAAGTGAAGCGCCCGCAGCAAGCCATCGATCTTCAGACGGTTCCGCGGCCCGTTGCGGCGATGACCCGTCTTTACGAGACGAGTGTCGATTTCGGTTGGCACAGCCATCGGCGCGGCCAATTGCTGCAGAGCGTCGAAGGCTTCATGACGGCGCGAACGTTGGATGCGTCGTTCATCGTGCCGAGCGGGCATGGCCTGCTGATCGCGCCGAACCTGCCGCACGCCGTGACCAGCCACGGCCGGGTGCGGATGCAGTCGCTTTACATCGAGCCGGCGACCGATCCGGTGCTGGGATGGGATCCGGTCCGCGTCATTCCGGCATCGCCGTTGCTGTCGGCGACCGTTTCGGCCCTGCTTGAAGAGCCCGTGCTCTATGACGAGGATGGCCGGGGCGGGCATCTCGTCGCCTTGATCCTGCAGGAGATCACGCGCGCCAAGGAAGGCCCCTTCGCTCTGCCGATGCCGCAGGACAAACGGTTGCAGAAACTCTGCATGGATCTCTCCGACAAGCCATCCATCGATCTCGATATCGACAGCTGGTCCGACATGCTGGGCATGAGCCGGCGGACCATGACCCGCAAGTTCCGGACGCAGACCGGCATGAGTTTTGCCGAGTGGCGACGGCGTCTGCGCATCGCCCATGTCATGCGCCGTCGGGCCGAAGGCGCACGGTTGGAGGAGGCGGCTGTTGACGTCGGATATCGCTCCGTTTCGGCCCTGCGCAACGCGCTGCGCGAGGTGCTGCCGTGACCGCGGTCGCAATGGCGGCGGATCCCGCCGAGAAAAGCCAGGGCACCATCATACAGGCGACGGATGTCAGCGTCGTCTTCAATGGCATGGCGGCTGTCGATCGGGCCTCTGTCGCTATTCGTCCCGGTCGCATCACCGCTATTTGCGGCGCGAACGGCTCGGGCAAGAGTACGCTTCTGAAATGCCTTTCAGGGCTGGAGGCGCCGACCAGCGGCGCTGTCCTGCTCGCCGGTCAGGCCCTTGCCGGCCTGAGCCGGGGCCAGATCGCAAGGCAGGTTGCCGTGCTGGGGCAAAACCCTGAAACACCTGCGGGTCTGAATGTCGAGGAACTGGTCGAGCAGGGACGATATCCGCACCGGCCGTGGCTGACGCGCCTGAGGGCGGGGGACCGGGATGCGATTGAGCGGGCGATTGCTGCCGTCGATCTCAAGGATATGCGCCAGCGCCAGCTCGCCTCGCTTTCCGGCGGCGAGCGCCAACGGGCCTGGGTGGCGATGGCCCTTGCCCAAGAGCCGCAGATTCTCTTTCTCGACGAGCCCACCAGCTTCCTCGACGTGCGCCATCAGGCGGAGCTTTTGACGCTCTTGCGTCGGCTCAACCGCGAGGAGGGGCTGACGATCATCGCGGTGCTGCACGATCTCAATCAGGTGGTCGAATTTGCCGACGACGTCATCCTGATGAAGAAGGGGCAGGTGCTTTCGACCGGCGCGCCGGTGGAGATTTTCACACCACGGCTCCTGAGCCATGCCTTCGGATGCACGGTTGATGTTGTCCCGCATCCCCATACCGGCCGGCCCTTCTGCCTGATCGACTGGGTCGCAGACCGCAGCGACCGTGATGGCGCGAGAGACCATCGCTAGTGCGTCCCGGATCGGTGCATGCAGCGTCGGCAATTTCGCCGAGGCTGATATTCTCTTCGGGGCTGGTCCTGTTAATCGTGCTTGCGATCCTGGCGCTGATGCAGGGCGGCAGCCTTGTTGCCTGGAGCGATATTGCCGCGGCGCCCTTTCGCCCCGAAACACTGGCCCAAGCCATCATCGAGACAATCCGCGCGCCCAGGCTTTCGGCTGCGATCCTGGTCGGCATCTGTCTTGCTGTCGCCGGCGCCGTCATGCAGACGGTGCTCCGCAACCCGCTTGCTGCACCCGATATTCTGGCGGTGACAACGGGCGCGCAGCTTGCGCTGGTCATCGTGACACTGCTTCTGCCGTTCTATGTACCGAGCCTTGCGGCGACCGTCTTCGGTGGCGTGTTCGGCGGGCTCGCCTGCCTGACGCTCGGGGGAGGCCTCCGTGCGCCGCCGGTGCGTCTGGCGCTTGCCGGCATCGCCGTGTCGCTGTCGTTCGCGGCGATTTCATCGGCCATCGTCCTCATGGCCGACGATCGGGCCTCCGGCATCGTCCTCTGGTCGGCCGGAATCCTCGACCAGACGGGCTGGACGAAGGTCGCAACCGTCGGGCCTGCCGTCGCCATCGGGCTCTTCGTCGTCGCTATGATGGCGCGAGCGCTTGATCTGCTCGGGCTCGGCGAGGATTCGGCAAAGGGTCTTGGCATCACCAGAACGGTGACTGTGCTTGCCCTTGGTGCAAGCGTGGTGCTGGCCGGCGCGGCCGTGACGCTCGGCGGTCCCATCGGCTTCGTCGGCCTCGCCGTTCCCAATCTGATCCGTGGCATCGGCATTACCCGGCATCGCCAGGTCATTCCGCTTTCGGCGCTGTGGGGTGCGGTGGTCGTGCTGCTGGCCGACGTCACGGCACAATGGCTAAGCGCCGAAGGCTCGTCGATCCCGACCGGGGCGATCGTTGCCTGCCTTGGGGCACCGACAATGCTCATTCTGTTGCGCTTTGCCAGGATTGGCCAGGAACAGCGGCCAAGGGCGCTTTCGATATCCTCTCGGCTGCCGGCCGGTATCCTCCTTGCAATTCTGCTGGTCGCATCGGCGATTGCTGTCGTGTTGGCACTCGCTGTAGGCGACGGTGTCGCCAAGACAATGGCGGAGTTAGCGGCCGTGTTCGATTTGCGGGCGCCGCGCCTGCTTGTCGCCATGGGGGCCGGCATGCTTCTCGCGGGTGCTGGCGTCTTCCTTCAGGCGGCCACCCGCAATCCGCTGTGCGGGCCGGAAACCTTGGGTCTGGCGCAGGGGGCTGCACTCTTCAGTCTTGCGGCGCTTCTGGGCGGGTTGCTGCCGGGATCGTTCGGCTTCCAGCTGGTGGCGGCCGCAGGCTCCTTTGCCGCCCTGTTCTGCCTCTTTGCCTTCGGGGTCCATCGCACACCGGAAAGGCTGGTGCTTTACGGCATTGCCCTTGCGGCGAGCCTCGGCGCCTGCGGCACCATCGTCGTCGTCGAGGCACGGCTGCAGGCGACGCAGGCCCTGTCGTGGCTGGCGGGTTCCACCCACGCCCGCGGCATGGACGATGTAACCGCGCTGCTCCCATGGCTCGCGTTCCTGCTCATTGCGGCCGTGTCATTCTGCTCACGGCTCGATGTGCTGGTCCTCGGTGATGATACGGCACGGTCGCTGGGGCTTTCGACCAGCAGAACCCGTTTTGCTGCGGCGGCGATGGCAGCCACTTTCGTCGCCGGCGCGGTGTCGTCCATTGGCGCCATCGGCTTCGTCGGTCTGCTCGCGCCGCATGCGGCAAGGCTTCTCGCCGGCCCGAAACATGCGCGCCTTCTGCCTGTCTCGATGGCTCTCGGCGCCATCCTCGTCGTCATCGCCGACATGGTCGGGCGCAGCATCATCGCGCCACGTGAGTTGCCGGCGGGCATCGTGACCGCATTGGTCGGGGCGCCAGTGTTCGCCCTGCTGATGCACCGTCGTCGCTCTTAGTTGCGGAATATACCCTTGTAGTAGGCTCCGTTCCTCGGCGGAGGCTTATTGACGACGACCGCAGGACGCTTGCTTTTCCTGGGTCCGGCCGAAGGCTTTCCCGATGCGTCCACATTGCGTGTTGAGCGGTCCTGCGATCCGTGTTGGGCTGCGGCGGGGTCCAGGGCACCGGTGCCGATCGTGAAGGCTAGGACTGCAATGACTGACAGTCCGCGGAGCAATCTGCGCATTGTTCCATCCTCATGTTGCCGGGTTGCGGTAAGCGATCGCATGAGCCTGCATTGACGATGTGACGCTGCCGTCGCCGGGTCGGCGCCACAATGCCGGCCAGACCCGATCCTCGCCTGGAAAAGGCGCGCTTTGCAACCCAGCATGTGGACGCTGCGGGCCGCATTCTACTTTGGATCGGCTGAGTTCGCGCCGATCAAATGGTAACATCGCGCCTGCAAGCGGACGAGGGCGAGTGACATGCTGAGCGCGGACCGAAGTGACCGAGGGCCATTCTGGACACGACCCATTCCGGTGGGACAGGCGGAACTCAGCCCGTCCGTTCTCAATGAGATTGACGCGAACGGGGGACGAACCGGATTTCGCGGCTACGTCCTGCAGATCTTCGACGCACTGGATGCACCGCCCTCGGGTGTTCTGGAAATCGCGTTCAATCGAAAGCAGCACCGCGCCTGCGGCATTTACGAGAGCGAAGCATCGGGCCCTGCTGCCCGGCGGGATCGTGTCGTCTTGATGACCGATCCGGTCTGGTTTGCCGCCTCGACGCCGCAGGAGGCCGCAAACGTGCTGTTTCAAACGTTGGTCGACCGCGCACCTGATCTCTAGGTGTGCGAGACCGCCGGCCTGTGTCGCGGCGGCCATGTGGAACGTCACTCCGGTCAGGATGTCGAGACGGCCTCTTGTCGGCGACGGCTGCTATCGACCGGCTGGGAAAAGCCAGTCCGGCAGCCGCGCCGGCACGCTTCCGGTCAGCGCCGCCGTCACGCAATCGGCAAGGTTGCCAAGGCGAACCGCACGGCCGGACAGGCCGGGGCCGTAATGGGCATATTTACCCGAATTGGTCATCAGTGCGCGGGTCCGCGTCGGGAACACCGGTTCCGAGATCGAGCACCAACAGAGATCGGGCAAGACCTGTACGCCGCTCGCCTCAAGGGTGGCAAGGATGCCTTCGGCGCGCGCGGCGGCAATCACCTCGCGGCCAGCCGTAACGATGACAGCGACATCCTTGTGTCGTGTGCGACCATCAAGCGCCGCGGCCAGGGCCCGGCATTCGTTGAGCGACGCATGAGGGCTGCCGATGGCAACGAGTTCCACGTCCTCGGGGCCGTCGTTCAGCACCGTCCAGGCGGCTGCCATCTCGGCGCGCGTGATTGTTACAGCATCAGCTTCGCTTTTCGCCGCACCTTCTGCCTCCGGCGTAACGCCTTCGATGTGCAGCATGGGGGCGGCGGACGTCGTCCCGAAGGCAGCGCAGAGTGCCTTCAGGTCGTCGGGCGAAGGTTTTGCCGCGGCAAGGCCGCGCAGAAGCGGGATACGATCCGGCGCGGCGCGCCCGGCGAGATAGCCGATCAGCGGCCAGAAGGCATCGTCCACGGCTTCGGGCAGATCCACGTCGATGACGCGGCTCGCCCTGCGGTGTTCGTCGAGATAGACGCCGGAGAGCGGCGCGCGGCCCGTCAGCGCGATGCAGAGATCGAGGAAGTCAGGGTGTTTTGCCGTCCGCGCGCCGAGCACGGTATTGGCGTAGATAACGGCGTTCGATTCCGCCCATGCAATCGCTTCGCCGGCCTCAGGCGCGCTGTCGAGCAGATAGGGCGAACAGGTGAAGGTCGGGCGGCAGCCCATGCGGACATAGGCGTCGGCAAGGCGGGCTGCGGGGTTGCCAAAGGAAGACGGTACACCCTGCGCCTGCCAGTTGGCGCGGTCGACCGAGATGGCGTTCATCGTGGTCGGCAATCGGACCCGCGCGCCCATGTCGGCCATTTTCTCGGCGAAGGTCAGGTTGGCAGGGCTGGCATAGATGCAGCCGTCGATATGCCCCTGGGTGACGCTGACAAGATGTGTCGCACCCTGCTGCGCCGCCATGGAACAGATGATGCGCATGGCTGCCTCAACCGCCACGCCGTCGCGGCCTTCCAGCATGGCGCGGTCCGCGTCATCAAGGTCGAGTCTTGCGGTCGCAGGCGGGGCGATCTCGATCGTCAGCCCGTCGGCCTCGATCGCCGTATCGGTGATGCGCGCAGACTTTGCCTCGGCGAGCGCTGCGAAAGCATCGCGTGAGAGCCGAAGGACGGGCAACTGCTTGTCGAACATCTCGGCTGCAATCAGCGCGCCCAGCGTCAGCACGTCCTCTGCCTCGGAAAAGACGAGGGCTGCCGGCGCGCGGCCGGTCAATGCCAGATCGAGAAGCACGCCCGAGCCGGTGCAGGAGCCCCGGCTCGACGGCATCATCAGGATACTGCCGGTGAGACAGACCCCGTGCAGCGGGTGGTGAACATCGATCACCGCTCCGCTCGCCGGGTCGACGCCGCCCCAGAAGCTCAGTGCTTCCGGGGCGGCAACGATAGGTCCCTCAGCGGTGCCGCCAAGGATGCTGTGAGCGGTGATCGTATTTGTCATTTGACGACGAAGCCGTGTGCGAAGGGGTCGCGATCGTCGATGAAGATCGTGTTGATGCCGGTCATGCGCGCCCATCCGGCGATCGAGGGGATGATGGCGTCGCGGTCGGCGACCTTGGTCGCCGCCTCGACCCGACCCTTGAACAGCGAGCCGATGATCGATTCATGCACGAATTCGTCGCCGACCTTCAGCTTGCCCTTGGCGGCCAGCTGCGCCATGCGCGCCGAGGTGCCCGTGCCACAGGGCGAGCGGTCGATCGCCTTTTCGCCGTAGAACACGGCGTTGCGGGCGTGCGCTTCGGCCTGCGTCGGCTTGCCCGTCCATTGGATGTGGCTGAGCCCCTTGATCTCCGGATGCTCGGGATGGACGAACTCGTACTTCGCGTTCAAGGCGGCGCGCAGCTTCGGGCTCCAGCCGATCAATTCGCCGGCCGTGTGGTCGGCCATATCGCGAAAATTCTTTTGCGGCTCGACGATGGCGTAGAAGTTGCCGCCATAGGCGACGTCGACGACGATCTCGCCGAGGCCTTCGACTTCGGCGGTCAGTCCCTCGGCATAGAGGAAACCGGGCACGTTGGTCAGGCGCACTTCCTCGACGAAGCGGCCCTCCTGGCGGTAGCTGATGTCGACCTTGCCGGCCGGCGCGTCGATCGACAGCTTGCCGGGCTCGCGCGGCGTGATCAGGCCGTTCTCGATCGCCATGGTGATCGTGCCGATGGTGCCGTGGCCGCACATGGGCAGGCAGCCGGAGGTCTCGATGAACAGCACCGCAACGTCGCAATCGGGACGCGTCGGCGGGTAGAGGATCGAGCCGGACATCATGTCATGGCCACGCGGCTCGAACATCAGGCCGGTGCGGATCCAGTCGAATTCCCGGAGGAAATGGGCGCGCTTTTCCAGCATGTTGGCGCCTTCCAGACGAGGGCCGCCGCCGGAAACGAGGCGGACGGGATTGCCACAGGTGTGCCCGTCGATGCAGGAGAAAGTGTAGGTGGCCATGGTCGAAACCTCTGTCAGAATCGTTGCGGCGAGAAGGGGGCGATGTCAATCGTCGGGGACTGGCTGGTCAGGAGATCCGCGACCAGCCGGGCGGTGCCCGCCGATTGGGTCAGGCCGAGATGGCCGTGACCGAAAGCATAGACGACCCGCGCCGTGGCGCGGGCGCGGCCGATGGCTGGAAGGCTGTCGGGCAGCGACGGGCGGAAACCCATCCACTGCACGCCACCCGTGGGCTTCAGACCCGGCAGGAAGGTTTGGGCCTTCTGCAGCATGGCCTCGGACCGACGATAATTCGGCGGTAGCTTCAGTCCGCCGAGTTCGACCGCACCGCCGACACGGATGCCGGTCGAAAGCCGGGTGACGACGAAGCCATGGCCGCCGAAGGTGACCTGCGTGCGCAGGTCGAAGGCATCTGCCGGCAGCGTCGTGTTGTAGCCGCGCTCGGTTTCGAGCGGGATGCTCTCGCCCAAGGATTTGGCGATCCGGTGCGAGAAGGCGCCGGCCGCAAGCACGACCTGTGCTGCCCGCCGCGTGTTGCCGTTCGTCGTACGGACTTCGACGCCGTCGTCGATAGTTGCAAGGGCTGTAACCTCGGCGCGCTCGATGGCGCCGCCTCTGGAGCGGAAATGCTCCGCCAAGGCCAGCGTATAGATCTTGGGGTCGGCGATCGAGTACCAGCCCGGCGTAAAGGTGCCATGGGTGAAGCGGGGTGCCAGGCCCGGCTGGATTCCAGCCATCTCGGCAGCGCCCATATGGCGGAACTCGATACCGTGCTTTGCGCGCGCGTCCCATCCGGGCTGCGAGGCCTTGAGTTCAGCTTCGCTCTCATAGACCTGGAGATTGCCTTCCTTGCGCAGCATGGCCAAGGTGCCGGTTGCGGCAAGGAACGGCTCGAGCTCCGCTTTGGACAGGTCCATCATCGCCGTCTGGGCGGCGGTCGAATGGGCCACCCGCTTTGCAGAGCAGGCGCGCCAGAAGCGGAACATCCAAGGTGCTATCTGCGCGGCATAGGCCGGCGGCACGCTCAGCGGCCCGAGCGGGTCGAGCAGCCACTTCGGCGCCTTTTTCAGGATGCCGGGTGAGGCGAGCGGCAGGATGTCGGTGAAGGCAAAGGCCCCGGCATTGCCCGCCGAAGCCCCGGCCGCGGGACCCTCCCGGTCGAGCACGGTGACCGAAAGTCCCCGTGCCTGGGCCGCGATTGCTGCGGAAAGGCCGACAACGCCGGCGCCGATGACGATGACGTCAGGCTGAGCTGCATCCTTCATGATCGGCTCAGTGCGTCGCTGCCAGAAACTTCTGCAGTTCTGGATCCTTCGGCGCACCGAACAGCGCTTCCGGCGGGGCGATCTCGGCCATCACGCCCTTGTGGAAGAAGGCCACCCGATCGGACACTTCGCGGGCGAACTTCATCTCGTGGGTGACGCAGATCATCGTCATGCCCTCGGAGGCAAGCATGCGCAGCGTGTCGAGCACTTCGCCGACGAGCTGTGGGTCGAGCGCCGAGGTCACCTCGTCGAACAGCATGTATTCCGGCGACATGGCAAGGGCGCGGGCAATCGCCATGCGCTGCTGCTGGCCGCCGGACATGCGGTTCGGGTAGACTGAAAGCTTCTCGCCGAGGCCGACATGCGTCAGTTGCTTGACGGCCATCTCCTCGGCCGCCTGCTTGGACTGGCCGAGCACCTTGCGCGGGGCGAGCATGACGTTTTCGAGCACGGTCAGGTGCGGAAAGGCGTTCCATTGCTGGAAGACGATGCCGATCTTGCTGCGCAGCTTGTTGAGATCCGTGCTCTTGGCATGAACTTCGGTGCCGTCGACCTTGATCCGGCCGGCATCGATCGGCTCGAGGCCGTTGATGCAGGTGAGCAGGGTCGATTTTCCGGAGCCGGAGCCGCCGATGACGGTGACGACTTCACCCTTCTTCACGGTGAGGTCGATGCCTTTCAGAACTTCCAGCGTGCCGAAGGATTTGCGGACGTTTTCAATCTCAATCATTGGGGGACCACCGTTTTTCGAGATACCCACCAAGCCGGGCGATGGGGAAGCTGATGAGGAAATAGATTGCACCGCAGATCAGGAGAATGAACAGCGGTTCCTGCAGGCGAGTGACGAGGATCTGCGAGGCGCGCAGAAGCTCGATCAGGCCGAGCCAGAGCACGAGCGCGGAATCCTTCATGACGCCGAGCGTGAGGCCGATCCACGACGGAAGCGAGACGCGGGTGGCAAGCGGCGCCACGATATAGCGCATGTCCTGCCACCAGGTCATGCCGAGCGAGCGCGCCGCGCGGCGTGTGGTTGCCGGCACGGACGAAATGCCGCCGCGCACGATCTCGGTACAATAGGCGGCCGTGTAGAGCGACAGCACCACGCAGGAGGTCGTAAACGGAGCCCAGCCCAGTTTGGCAATGGACTGAAAGGCATTGGCCAGCACGAGCTGGATCAGAAGCGGAACGGAGCGAAAAACATCGAGCACGAAGGTCAGCGGCATGGACCAGTATGGTCCGGCCTGGACTCGGATCACCCCGAAAAGGATGCCGAGCAGCGTGCCGGCTGCAACCGAGACGGCGGTGACAGCGAGCGTCATCGCCGCGCCTTGTGCCAGGAAGGCGAGATCACTCCAAGTGAGGGCGGTACTGAACATCTCTCACCTCTCTCAGTAGCGGAACATGCGCGAGGCGATTGCTCGAGCAGCGAGGGTTACGGCCTTGGCGATGACGTAGTAGATCACCGCGGCAAGCGCGAAGAATTCGAAGGTGCGGAACGACCGGGCGTTCAGTTCCTGGGTGACGCCGGCCAGGTCCGTGTTCATGCCGACGGTGACGCCAAGCGAGGTCATCAGGATTGCCCAGACCATCTGGTTGGTGGTCGGCAGGAAGGCGACGCGCATCATCTGCGGCAGAATGATGTACCGGAAGGCCTGCAGCGCCGTCATGCCGAGCGAACGGCCGGCACGGGCTTGCGTATCCGGTATTGCTTTGAGGGCGCCGCGGAAGTTTTCCGCCAGATAGCCCGCGTTGTTGAAGGCAATGCCGACGAGCAGCGCCGTGTAGGGGCTCAGATGGATGCCGAAATTGCCGAGGCCGAAGTGAGCCATGTAGATCTGGAACAGCGCGGGCGTATTGCGCGCGATCTCGATCCAGGCGGTGGCAAAACCGCTGAGGGCGCGGTTGCCGGACAGGCGGAACCCTGTCAATGCCAGCGCGCATACGACGCCGATGAGCATGGACAGCAGCGCGATCTGCAGCGTGATCAGCGCACCGTCGAGCATTTGCGGCAATGCTTTCAGCGCCTGGTTCCAGTGGAAGGTGTAATTGAACATCGCCGTCTCACCTTTTCGAAAATGAGCGATACCAATATGCGCTGATATTGGCCGATTGCCCCGGAGTGTCCGGCCTTTAGCCGCCTGACGGCCCCACGCAATCGGTCAATATCAACGCATCTTGGTATGACGGCGCGAGGCAAGTGCCTCGCGCCGTCATTGAAACGCACAGATTAGCGGTAGACGCCGTTTACTGCCAGCGAAGGTAGCTCGCCGCCGACCCACTTTTCGTAGAGTTCAGCATAGCGGCCGGTGCGGACCTGCTGGTTGATGAAGAGGTTCAGGTAGTTGATGAGGCCGTATTCTTCGCGGTTGGTGAAGAGGGCCACGTAGTCGATGTCGAACGGTGCCTTGCCGACGACCGAGATACCGGCGAACTTGCCGGTCTTCACGTTGGCCTGGGCGACGGTCGAAGTCGATACGGTTGCGTCGATCTGGCCCTGGCTAAGCGCGAGGAACACGTCGGCCTGCGTCTGGTAAGGACGGAATTCGCCCGCACCCCATTCCTTGACCTGCTTTTCCAGAGCGATGGCTTCGAAGGTGCCGGCCGTGGCGCCGACAACTTTGCCCTTCATGTCCTCGAAGGACTTGATGCCGGTCTTGTCATTGGCGGTCACTGCCATTTCGAAGGCGAAGTAGGGAACGGTCATACCAACGGTCTTGGCGCGCTCGAGCGTGTCGGAGGTCGAAGCGACGCCGACGTCGACGCGTCCGGACATCAGCGCGGGAATGCGCTCGGGGAAGGGAGTTTCGACGATCTCGGCCGTGACGCCAAGTGCCTTTGCCAGGTCGTTGCAGTAGTCGACGTCGAAGCCGACCGGATTGTTGTTCTCGTCGCGAGAACCCATCGGCGGGAAGTCAAGAACCACTGCGCAACGCAGCGTACCCGAGCCGATGATGTCATCCAGCTTGTCGGCATGGGCCGGGCTGGTCAGAGCAGTGGCGGCAACGAGGCCGAAGGCTAGGACCGAGGTCTTCATTTTTCTCTCTCCCTGAATTGGTGTGCCGTTTGACGGCGACCGCAATATTCCGCTTTGGAGACAGTAAATCAACCTAAAAATACAAACAGTATACAAAAAGTATATGATCCTATCGCCGGCCGCGTGCGGGGATCCCATTTATTTCGTCAAATGGGATCCCAACGCAGCGATCGGTCGCGTGTCAGTGGCCGAAGTCTTCGGGCAGCAAGGCCTCCGGCATGTTCTGGTAGGCGACAGGACGCAGGAACCGACGGATCGACATGGTCCCGACGCTGGTTGCCCCAAAGTTCGTCGAGGCCGGATAAGGCCCACCGTGCACCATGGAATCTACCACTTCGACCCCGGTCGGAAAACCGTTGACCAGGAGCCGGCCAGCTTTCCGCTCGAGAATGGGGCGCAGCCGCAAGGCCGGCTCGGTATCGCCCGCATCCATGTGCACGGTGACCGTCAGCTGTCCCTGGAGACCGCGCGCGAGCTGCTCCATCTCGTCCTCAGAGTTCACCCGGACGACGAGGCCGAGCGGGCCGAAAACCTCCTCGCCGAGCGCGTGGTCGGCGAGAAACTGCGCGCCGGTGGTCTCGAACAGATTGGGCGATGCCGCGCGGTCCGTCGAGCTGGTCACGAGCAGCGGCTTGACGCTGTTGCGGGTGGTGAAACGCTCCTGCCCATCGCGGTAGGCCTTGGCGATGCCGTCGGTCAGCATGGTCTGCGGCGCCACCTTGCCGAGTGCTTCGGTCGCTGCCGCCGTGAAGCGGTCGGCGTCGGCGCCTTCGATCACGACCGCAATGCCCGGATTGGTGCAGAACTGGCCGGCGCCCATCGTCAGCGAGCCAGCCCAGCCTTGTCCGAGTGTCTCGGCGCGTGCCTTCAGTGCTTCGGGCAGCAGGAACATCGGATTGACCGAACCGAGTTCGCCGAAGAACGGGATCGGTTCGGGACGGGCGGCACACAGATCGAAGAGCGCGCGTCCACCGGCGAGCGAACCGGTGAAGCCGACGGCCTTGATCAGCGGATGCTTGACCAGCGCATGGCCGACGTCGCGGTTGCCGCCCTGGATCAGCGAGAAGACGCCCGGATGAACGCCGCACTTGCGGATAGCGGCTTCGACGGCCTCTGCGACGATCTCGCCGGTGCCGGGATGGGCCGAATGGCCCTTGACCACGACGGGGCAACCGGCAGCAAGCGCTGCGGCGGTATCGCCGCCGGCGGTCGAGAAGGCGAGCGGGAAGTTGGAAGCGCCAAAGACGGCGACCGGGCCGATCGGCCGCTGGATCAGCCGGATTTCCGGACGGGGCGCCGGCTGGCGCTCGGGAAGGGCGGCATCGACGCGCCGGTCGAGGTAGGCGCCGGCCTCGATATGGTCGGCGAACAGCCTCAGCTGTCCGGTGGTGCGGCCGCGTTCGCCCTGCAGTCGCGCTTCCGGCAGGCCGGTTTCCTGGCTGCCGATCGCGGTGATAGCCTCGGCGCGGGCCTCGATCTCGTCGGCGATAGCGCGCAGGAAGGTTGCGCGCTCTGCCCGCGACGAATTGCCGTAGGTCCAGAACGCTTCCTCGGCAGCTTCGCAGGCGCGGTTCACCAGCTCGACGGTGCCGACGGCGAAGTCGTGCGCCGGGCCGTGCGACGGTGTCGAGGCGAAGGTGCCTGCGCCGTCAAGCCACTCGCCGGCGACGAGATGTTTTCCTTTGGGGGTGAAGACCATCTGCGGATCCTTTCTTGAGAACACCGGTGTCTTTCGGCATGAATAGCTCGCAGCCGATTTGCACTTGTCGGATCTTTGTATACTCTATGTATGCAGAACTTCAACCGCCCGCAACAGGGTCATACGCAGCCAGAAAGGTACAAGATGAGTGAGACCACCACCCTGACGATCTCCGCAGTTCAGGAGCGGGTCGAGGCGATCTTCCGTAAAGGCGGGCTCAACGCCGTCCAGGCCGGAGCCCTTGCCCGGGTGATCGTGGCGGGCGAGCGTGACGCCTGCAAGTCGCACGGCATCTACCGCATCGAGGGCGCGCTGCGCACCGTCAAGGCCGGCAAGGTCAAGCCGGATGCTGTCCCCGAACTGCTGGCGCAGGAAGGCTCGGCCATCGTCAAGGTCAATGCCAAGGGCGGATTTGCCAATCCGGCCTTCGAGCTTGGCCTGCCTGTTTTGGCCGAACGTGCCCGGACGCTCGGCATTGCCGCGCTCGTCATCAACGACTGCACCCATTTCTCGGCGCTCTGGCCGGAAGTGGAAGGCTTGACCGGAGAAGGGCTTGCCGGCCTCGTCATGTGCCCGAGCTATGCGACAGTCGCGCCAACCGGCGGCAACAAGCCGCTGCTGGGCACAAACCCCTTCGCCTTCGGTTGGCCGCGCCAGAACCAGCCGCCCTACGTCTTCGACTTTGCGACTTCGGTTGCCGCGCGCGGCGAGATCGAACTGCACCGTCGTGCCGGGAAGCAGTTGCCTGAAGGCTGGGCTATCGATGCCGAAGGCAATCCGACGACCGACCCGGAAGCAGCGCTTGCCGGCGCCATGCTGCCCTTCGGCGGCCACAAGGGGTCGGCGATCGGCACGATGGTCGAGCTTCTTGCCGGCATCATGATCGGCGACCTGACGAGCCCCGAAGTGCTCGATTATCTCGGCACCACGACCTTGGCGCCGTTCCATGGCGAACTGATCATCGCCTTCTCGCCGGAGAAATTTGCGGCCGGACGGCCGGGCAATCCGTTCGACCGTGCCGAGGTCCTGTTCGAGGCGATCGTCGGCCAGGGTGCGCGCCTTCCTTCGCAGCGTCGCTTCGTTGCGCGCGCCAAGTCGGAAGCCGAAGGCATTGTGCTCAACAAGGCGGAGATGGAACAGCTCGACCGGCTGCTCGCGCTTGGGATCGACGCCGTCGCATAAGCGACGGCGTACCCGCGCCGCAATCGCTCGGCGCACAGTGGATCAGCCAACGAAAAAAGGCCCACCGATTGGCGGGCCTTTCTTTTGTGAAGTGGTGCGGACGATCAGGCCTTGTATTTCTGGACTGCGCCCGGGAGCTTGCTCCACTCGGCATACCAGCTGTTGAACAGCTTGAATTGGGTTTCGACATAGCCACGCTGGCTGTCCGACAGGGCGTCGGTCTCGTTGAAGTGCAGCGTGTATTCCTTGTCGCCCTTCAGCACCATCATGTGCTTGAAGTAGAGAACCAGGTCCGGGCCTTCGTCGAAGGAGGAAAGCACCGCGAGTGCCTGTTCCAGTTCCAGCGCGCGAAGACGTGCATCGACGTCGCCTTCGGCGGCGGCCCGCGACAGGTTGCACATGTGGATGACTTCCTTCGGCAGCACGCAGCCGATGCCGGTGATCGCACCGGTCGCGCCGCAGTTGACGAAGCCGTGGAACACAGCCGTGTCGACGCCGATCATCAGCGAGACGCCATCGTCACGGCTGGTGATGTTCTCGGCTGCATAACGCATGTCGGCGGCGCCGCCGAATTCCTTGAAGCCGACGAGGTTCGGATGTTCGGCGCGCAATGCGAAGAACAGGTCGGCGCGGGTGGCAAAGCCGTAGTAGGGGCTGTTGTAGATGACTGCCGGCAGGTCCGGAGCGGCCGTAAGAATGGCCTTGAAGTGGTTCTTCTGGGCGGCGACGACCGAGCCGCGCGACAGCACGCGCGGAATGACCATCAGGCCCTGGGCGCCGACCTTCTGGGCGTGGGCCGCATGGGCGACGGCAGACGCGGTGTTGACGGCGCCGGTGCCGACGATCACGGGGATGCCGGCCTTGACCAGACGCTCGACGCCTTCCATGCGCTGCGCGTCGGTCAAAAGCGGCCAATCACCCATCGAGCCGCAATAAACCACTGCGGACATGCCCTGGGCGATCAGGTCCTGGCCCTTGCGCACCAGCGCATCGAAGTTGGGGCTGCGGTCGTCGTTGCACGGGGTCATCAGCGCAGGAATGACGCCGGAGAAAATCTTGGCCTTCATCTCAAACTCCTATTGGTCTGTCGAATGAGCAAAGACCGCCACGTCCTCATCGACGCCGATCTGTGCCTTCGACGATGACAATAGCGCGTTGTATTTTATTTGTCGACAAGAAATCGACATGAGATCACAGAGCGATATCCAGCCGCTCGTCACGGGTGAAAAGGCGCTTGATCTGGGTCACGATCTGCTCGGCATGGACCTTCGCCAGTTGATCGGCCGCCTCGACGTCCCGGGCGGAGATCACGGTGATCATGTCCTCGTGCTCGTCGACAAAGCGCTGCGGCAGCTGGTCGCCATAGGATTGGTAGTAGAGCCGCAGCATCCGCCGGCCCTCGTCGAGCAGACGATTGAAGAGGCCGATGAAGTATGCGTTGCGGCCGGCCTCGGCGATGGCCGAATGGAAGGCTGCGTTGGTGGCGATCATCGCCAGTGCGTCCTGGGCTTGCACGGCGGCGGCAAATTCCGCCTGTCGGGCGCGGATGATCTGCAGGTCTTCCGCGCGATGATGCTGCGCCGCCAGCCGCGTGGTGACGCGATACATCAGCACGAGTGCGTCGAAGAACGTGTGCATGTTGAGGAAGTCGATGCTCGACACCATGGTCGAACGGTTCGGCAGCGTATCGATCAGGCCTTCGCCGGCAAGCCGCACCAGCGCTTCGCGGATCGGCGTGCGCGACATCTTGAAGCGTTCTGCAAGCTGAACCTCATCGATCGGGCTGCCCGGCGGCAATACCAGATCGAGAATTTCATCACGCAGAAGGTCGTAGACCATCTTTACGCCGGAGCCACGCTTGCGCTCGAGTGTTGGGCTGGAATCGGTGTCGGTCATGTCAAGAATCCTTATGTCGACACGATAAATACTTCTCCCTGCTCGTCGGATCAACTCTGCATAGACATTGGTTTCGTGGCGCGATGGTTCCCGAGGCCAGCCATCGCGATGCGCCGACGAGCGCGGCTGCCTTCGAACTTTTCTGGCGCTTTCAACGCGCCTTACTGCCGGCATGGCAGAACTTGCCGGTTCTTCTCGGAAACAACGGTTCGTCAGGCTCCGCGCCTCTGGCGAAGCTCACTGGGGCCGCTCGGCAACGCATCGTCATTACCGGCGGCCCGGCCAGGAAGCGTCGGCATGTTTGTCCTTGAGAAATTCGCGAACGCCGCCGCAGGCAGCGGACCTGCGGTCAGCAAGGTAAAATCGAAGGATGCGCGAACGTCCGGGCCAAGGACATACTGACGGTGCACGCGCAGGAAGTTGCGCCTGATCCTGCGGTAGCGGTCCGCCGACAGCATGTGCTTGACCTTGATATAGGCGATCGACGGTTGCTTTTCCTGCGGGTGCCCGGACAGCGTGGCGACGCGCGTCTTGTAGAAATTGACCACATCCGTCAGGCATTGCACCTCGAACCAGAAAATCTCCCTGGCGTGGGCGATCGTCCCGACACGGGCGCGAAGGGCTTCAGCAGGCCGCATCAGCGCACATTGCAGGATCGCCCCGCCAAGTGTGGCAAACACCACCCGCTTGCCTGCCAGAATATCCGGATGCCGCTCGATCAACATGCCGATGACATGCGCAGCGACGCTCGAACCCATGCTGTGCGAGCTGATCAGATACTCGTCGGCCCTTTCGCTGAACGCTTCGCGGGCTCCGTCCACGCAGCTTTCGAGCCAGCGGTTGAAATCGGGACGATCCAGTCGTGCGAGTGCAACAGCCATTTCCCAGTCGGCAAACAGGTGCAGCGTGTGGAACCTGGCGGCGAACGGCAGCAGAACCCGGTACAGGAGAAGACCGGCAAGCGGCACGCTCCACAGCAAGTTCCAACCGGCAAGGTTCAGCCAGTGGGGAAGGGATGCGATGCCGAGTACGGTTGCCGTCATCAGGCAAACCGACAGGAAGGGGAACAGGAAGAACAGGCCGAAGCGCCAGGCGTGGCGAAAGTAACCCCAAAGCCCGCCGTTGAACGCCACATGCAGCGCGCTGGCAAATCCCCCCGCCAGCCGGTGAACCAAGGACCGCCGGCTTAAGGCGTCGACAAGCACATCGTGATCGAAAACATGGATGCGGCTCGACGTCTGCCAGTCCGAACCGGCGCAATCGACATCGAAATGCGCTGCCTGGTTCGACCTGAGCAATGGTCCGACATCGGATCTGAAATCCCACGCCGTGGCACTTTGTCGTGCTGAACGCTGATAGCGCAGGCGGTGTGCTTCCGCATCGAAAGGCTCAAAGCCCGGAAAATGCAGAACGACCCTTTTCGTAACACGCGGCATGGGAGGCATCTGTGAACTTGGTTTCGAGGGCTGTCGCCGAGCGACGCGGCGGCGGTCCCGCTTGGGTAACCGCTGGCGATCTGGCGACGTGAGGCAAGGGAGGGCAGAACGTGGAATCAGCTTGAAATTGACCGGCATCGTATCGACGCGAACTGCGGCGCAATCGTGATCGATGAAGCGGCTGCGACCCTGGTCAATCAAATAAAACAAGACGATGTATGGGCCGTCGCCGCGCGCCTTGCTGGGGTCGGAGCAGGCCACATATCGACCGTAGAAAGCGCAAAGCAACTTGGCCTTGGCCGCACAACGGTTTATCGAGGGACGCGGTTCGGTTGGCTGGAGTTTCGGAACGTTCTCCTCAGGGTGAGTGGACGATCTGGGCAAGATCATTCCGGTCGGAGAACCCCGGGCTGCCATTGAACTCGTGCCGTGAAGAGTGAGCTTATGAACACCAATCCAGACACCGATTTCCCCGAACTCAATGCGATCGAAGCGCGCGTTCTTGGCTGCCTGATCGAGAAGAAGGAAACCACGCCTGACGTCTACCCGCTGACGCTCAACTCGCTTCACTCCGCCGCCAACCAGAAGACGGCGCGCGATCCGGTGATGGCGTTGGAACAGGCGGATGTGCACCGGGCGCTCAACTCGCTCTCCCAGAAGGGACTGGTGCGGCAGGCCTTCGCGTCGCGCGTCGAGCGGTACGAGCACCTCGCCGCCAACCGTTTTTCGTTGACCTCGCCGCAAATCGTCGTGCTCGGGCTGCTGTTGCTGCGTGGTCCGCAGACCGCCTATGAGCTCTGGTCGCGCAGCGAACGCATGGCGCGGTTCCAGTCGGTAGAGGATCTGAAAGACAATCTCGATCTGATGATCGGCCGGCGGCCGCCGCTGATCGTGCAGCTCAACCGCGGTGCGGGCCAGCGCGAGGATCGCTTTGCGCATCTTTTGTGCGGCGAGGTCGATCAGACCGCCGTCGCCACGCCGAGCGCAACCTCCTTTGGCGGGGCCGGCCTGCCCGAACTGGAGCAGCGCCTACGGTCTCTCGAAGAGACAGTTGCGACACTCCAGGCGGAAGTTGCGGTCCTCAGGGGAAATTGATTGCCCGCAACAAGCAATCGCTGGCTTCTTGGGGCTAGCGGTCTATGAAAATTCCGGGCGCGAAACGCCCGGAATTTTCATCACTTGCCGGCGGAAGTGGCCGACTGCCTTGCGGCTTCCGCTTCGCCGATCGCGGCAGCGCATTCCTCGCAACAGACTTCCACCGTCTTGCCACCAAGCTTGACCTTGATGCTGTTCTCATCGATTTCGCAGTCGCAGGCTGCACAGGTTTTCTGGCTCATTGTCTTCGTCTCCTCTTGGTCGTGGTTTCAACCATCATAAAAGACCATTCGGAGCGGCTGCGCCGCTGTCAGATTCTTTAGCGATCTGATGCGGCTAATGCGATCGTTCAGTCGCTCGCCACGGGGATGTGGCTGTGTGGAGACTGGAATCATGTCCGATGTTCCAGTGCGGTTCTATGAAAAATTGACCCATAAAAGTTGATTGATTTTCATCGGCAAGATCGCCACAGTAGCGGGGTAGAGCACAGCTCGTCCGCTTCAAGACAAAAATGAGCTAAGATGCGAGCGAGGCAGTATTTCGGTGCTCCGAAACGATATCGATTAAGAATTTTCCATACGAAAACAACAAACAAAAAATAGGCCCCGGCATGTACAGCCAGGGCCATTTTTTTGTCGGGTGCGTCGGCGGAGGCGCGATGATCCCTACCGCTGCGATCACAAAAAGTTGATTGCGCGCCGGACGGGCTCCTGTCTCTCGATCACGCGACGCACCTGTCGGCGATCACGCCTGAGGATATCGAGGCAATCATTGCCGAACCACTCCAGCGATGCATCGATCGGTTCGCCGCTGGCGATCTCCACGAGAAAGCCGACATAATCGACAGTGCCATCGAACAACGGCGTCATGCCGTCGCGGCGACCGGCGGCGGCATAGACGTTGGCCGGCTCGAAGACCGGGAGGTCCGAACGGTCGCGAACGTTCTTCAGATGGTAGTGCCCGATATGCGGTTTCATCTGCCGATGAACGACTATGGGGTCGTCGCCGCCTTCCCAGACGTGGAGCGTATCGAAGTTGATGGCGAAGGCGGGGTGATCGACCTCCTCGATGAGGCGTAAAGTCGAGGCTGCGGTATCGGCGAGCGTCTTCGGATGCGTCTCGGCGAGCAGCTGAATGCCGTAGCCGGCGGTGATCGCGCATATCTCCCTCAGCCGCGCTGCGATCAACTGCCGCTCCTCGCTGGAGACGCAGAGACTGCCGCAATTGCCGGCGAAGGTGCGGATCTTGCGGGTTCGCCAGCGGCGGGCGAGCCTGCAGAGCTCGACGGTCTTGTGCCTTAACGTCTCCGGATCGCCGTCGAGCGGCAGATAGTCGCTGATCATCGGCACCTTCAGCCCGAAGGTGTCCAGCCAATCGGCATTGCGGTCGGGCTGTTGCGCCAGGTTGCGCGCATGCGCACCCCAAAGCTCGATCCCCTGAAAATCGTTGGATTGTGCCCAGGCGGCGATTTCGCCGAGCGACATCAGGTGATGACGGAATGTGATTGTGCACAGCGAGATGTTCATCGCGCAACCCTCTTGAGCATCGGAATGTCTGCGGGGACGTTCTGGTCGCACCAGAGGTCGAAGATTTCAGCCAGCTTGCCTTTCAGCTTCGTCTCGATCCGGTCGGCTTCAGCCAGCCGCTCGAAAACCGGAGCGGCGAGTGCGCGCTCACCGGTCTGGCTCAGCTTCATGCAGTCGTAATGCAGCGCTTTCAGCGCCTGCACGAGCGCCTCGATCTCGTCGCACCAGCCTTCGAATTCGCGCGCCGGCAGCTTCAACGCTCGCCAGAAGAAGGCGAAGCCATGCTCGTAGGCATATTTGCGGATGGTGATGACCGGCAATTCGCGCACGGCCGCCGACAGATCGGAGAGACCGATGCCGCCACGTCCCCCCAGATGAGCGGTGACGATCTCACGCACAGCGTCTGTGAGCGGATTGTTGTCCCGGACGAAGCACGCCTCGAAATAGGCCTTGAGGTCTTTGGCGTCCGGCGCATGTGCCTCGGCATTGTCGAAGACATACCCCCCGCCGACGGTCGGCTGCATGACCGCATGGATCACCTTGTCCCGGGAGATCTCGCCTTCCCAGCGATAATCGGGATCGTACACGAACCATGTGTCTGGATCGGCGGTTTCTTGCAGCATGAGGTAATGCGGGAACGGGTTCTGGTTGAACTTGTTCTCCCGCTCCGGCAGGTGGAACATGTCGAGCATGACCATGACGGACCCGGTCTCTTTCCGCCGGCGGACGAGGTCGAGCATCACGGCGAGATTGTCGCTCTTGCTGATGTCAGGGTCGTACCATTCGCGAACGGCAACGCCGTAGAGCCGCTGAAACCACGCACGGAAGAATTCCTGGGTGATATCGGGGGCGTGGTAGAGCAACTGGAAACGGTCGCTCATGGCAAATTTCGCGTCCCAGACGCCGAAGTAGAACGGCCGGTGATCGAGGCCCTGCCGCTTCAGCCCGTCGCAGACGCAGCTGACGAAGCAATGAACCTTGATGTCGTAATAGGCCTCGCCATGCACGCCTTCGTCGGTCGTGCCGCCGGTCAGCGGAAATGATGGGACCACTGTGGCGGTTGCCTTCGGCTGATAGAGGGCGACCAGGTCGGCGACGGTCTGGACATCCTGGCGGGCGATCGCCTCTTCGGGAACGCTTAAGCCGTATTCCAGCTCCAGATTGAGAAAGATCTGCAGGATCAGGACGGAGTCCAGATAGAGGTCCTCGTTGAGCCGGGCCTCCGGCCCGAAGCCGTCGAGATGCTGATGCATCATGTGCTCGCTGAGGACCGTATGGATTGCTTCAAGGGTTTCGTCGCTGGTCATGACACTGCTCCGACATTCTTTTTGCTGAACTCGCCGGCGGCGTGGCGCGCTGCCACCTCGCGGCGGCTGATCTTGCCATTGGCCTGGCGTGGGATGGCGTCGACCTGGCGGATGTCCATCGGCAGCTGATGGCTGGCGAGATGCCGGCTGCACCATTCGCGGATTGCTTGCGGTGCAATGGTCTCATCGGCGCTGAAGAGAAGCGCGACGCGCTCGCCGGCGAAGCGGTCGCCCATGCGGAAGGCAACGGCATCGCCGACCGCAGGCATCGCCATCACCGCATCCTCGACGTCGCGGGGGTAAACGTTGAGCCCGGAAACGTTGATCATGTCGTCCATGCGCGACACGAACACCAGCATTCCGTCATCGCGGCGATAGCCGAGATCGCGGGTGTGGATGGCGATGCCGTCGTCCTTTGTGACGACGATTTCACTGGCATCCTCGGCACTGCTTCCGGTTTGCGGCAGGAGATGCGGCAGCACGAAGCCCATGTCGCCGGCGGTGGTAACGTCAGGATTGATGGCGATGCAACCGGCTTCCGAGCAGCCATATTGCTGGAACATGTGCTGGCTCTTCGCCCGGATCTGGGCGAACCAGGGATCCGGCAGGAGCGTGCCGGATGTCATCGTCGCGTGGAACTGCTCGCCTTCCGGCAGGAACCGGGCCAGCGTATGCAGGATCGCCGGCGAGGAATAGAGCAGCGGTCGCTCGGTTTCGCGCAAGACCTTCAGCAGATATTTGGGATTGGCGGTGCTGACGACAACAGGCGTCTGCCTCCGCTTGAGCGCCACGAGGATGCCGCAGATCAGGCCATAGGAATGGGTGGTCGGGCAGGCGACGACCGGGGTCATGCCCTCCGGCTCGCGGAAGGTGGCAATGTAGCTTTCGATCTCGGCGTCGATATCTTCCCAGCTTCGCGCCACACATTTCGGCGCGCCAGTCGTACCGGAACTCATCTGCAGGAGCGTGCCGACGGGCGAGACGTCCGCCGACCGTTCCAGCACTTCTGCCGTCAGGCTGTTGTAAAAAAGGCGATCGCAGCCGGCCCCGACCGCCAGCTTTCGCGCCGCGGCGTAGGGCGTGCCCGGATGGATCGGCAAGACGCTGGCGCCGGCCTTGCGGATGGCGAAGAACAATGCGAGCCATTCGACCGTTTCGGCAAAGCAGACCGCGTAGCGTCCGTCGTCGCGGTCTTTCAGGCCGATCTGTGCGGCCAGGCGTGCGGATGTCTCTTCGAAATAGGCGTTATCATGGAGCCTGTCGTCGATGCGGATCATGGCCTTCTCCTTCGTTGAAGCTTGTCCGCGGCAAGCGCATTGGACACCACGTGGTGGTACTCCGGCTTGCGTGCGAGGAGCTTCCTCGTCATCAGGGATTCGGTGAGTATTTCGGGCCTGTCGTGGGCGAGCCGAGCCTGCCTGCCCGACATGCCGTGCTTGTGCGGGTAGGATGACAGCAGGTTCTCGACACGCTGCCAGAACAGCGGTTCGCCGAGCGCGTAGCAATGGGCGAGAAGGTGGCTGATTTCGCTCAAGTTGTAGACGAACAGCGTGTCCATCACCAGTTCACGCAGCGAATCCAGATTGTCCGTCCAGTAAAACTGGTCGGGCTCGGCGTCGCGGTAGGACGGATGCAGAGACAGAAAATCGGGCGCTTTTTCCGGTTCGCGCAGGAAGGCCGGAGAGAACTCGATGCTCTCGTGAAAATCGCGCAGGATCAGCCGCACCGGCCATCCGTCGCGGTGGACGAGCAGCATGTTCTGGCCATGGGCCTCGACGGCGATGCCGTGATAAACGAGCAGATGCCAGACCGGCAGGACGGCGATCTCGAGCAACCGGTTGATCCATGGCATCAGCCCGAAGCGCGTGATCCAGTCGTCGGCAAAGGGACGTCCGTCCGTCTCCACCATCATCAGCGCGGTGAAGGGGATGACGGCTTCTCCGTCTTTGAGCGTCGCCACGGCACTCTCTCGCCAGATAGCACCCACTTGGCCCGCAAGTGGCTCGCCGGCATCGGCGATGATCCCGGCATATTCCTGCAGAATGGTCAGCGGATAGTCTTCCTGAAAGACCGGATCCGAAGCGACGATTTCGCCGATCCAGCGGGAGATGACCGGCGCGGTGCAGACCGAGTGCGGCTCGAGGATGCGCCGGGACGAGGTGTTGACGATGTTGAGCGGCAGCTTGACGCTGGCGGCGAGCGGTCGGTCTCGGTTGAGGAGCGAGCGCACCGATTGCGTGGCGGAGTAGCGGTCGCCGAGCGGGCCGAGGCAATGGGCTTCACCGGCTGCGATCCAGCCGGAAGCGAGCGTTTCGCTGAGGTTGCGCCATTGCCGCGGATGCAGCGGCATGAGGCCGAAACTCTCGGCGGGGGCACCGAGTTCGTCGCGCCTGCCCTGGAGATCAGTCCAGGTCTCCTCGCCAAGTTCCGCCCGCCAGAACGCCTCTTCGCCGTCGGGCAGGGCCTGGCGCAGATGGCGGCGGGCAACAAGCAGCCAGATGAGCTGAAACGTCTGGCCGGCTTCCGGACCGAAGAGCGCGTGGTCGGCGGCAGAGAATCCGGTGCGCGCCTTGTAGCAGGGATGGTAGGGATGCCCCTCGTCGATGGCGCCCTCGAGATCGGCAAAGGCCAACTCCCGCCGCATCCGAGGCTCGATATGGCGGTCGTTCCACTGGGAAAAGGCAATCGTCTGCTTCATCTCGTTCAGAAGCTTCGCCCGGGTGATGCCGGTGCCGGGCAGGGCGGAGACCAGAAGCGAGAGCGACGCCTCGCTCCAGGTGCCGTCGTCTTCGCGCATCTGCACTGATCCTGGCAGCGGCCGAACGCGCCCGAATGCGCCGAGCAAAGCATCGCATCGAAAGTCGCGGCCGCCGAGGGTCCAGCGGAAATGCGTCGAGCCGTCGCCGCCGCTTCGACGCGCCTCGATGATGCCTTCGAAGAGAAGCGCGGCGACAAGCTGGCGAAGCACCCGATCGTCCGGGCGTCCCTTGATCTCAAGAGGCAATGGCATGGCTTGTCCTCGATGCCGTCAGCGCCGCCGGTGCCCGCAATGGGTTTTGAACCGGGCGATACAGGATCGGCGTGTGGTCGGATTGCAGTTCGTCGACATTGAACAGTCGGGTGGTCAGGTTGGCCTTGGAGGCGATCGTCGGCAGGTCGAGCACGTGCCGGGCGAAGTCGCGTCCGGCGCCGGTCATCGCACATGCGCAGTGCTCCAGGTGGTTTCTCAGCACCCGCAGCAGCGTGACCTCGTCGCACAGTCCGTCGTGACCCATGCGGCTGATGACGGAGAAGACCTGATTGACGATGAGATAGTAGGCGAAGCGGTCGCGGATTTCGCTTTCGGGGAAGTAAAGCGACGGGATCGTTTCTGTTTCCGGGACGTGGCTCGAAAGCAGGCTGCGATAGCGTTCGGAGAGATAAAAACCCTGGTTGTCGCGGTAGTAGCTGACCGAGGGGTAGCCGGCGCCGATGTCGAGCAGGCTGTTTTGCTGGTGCGCTTCAAGCGCGACGCCGTAGTCGTCGTAAAGCCGGATCAGCGGCTTGACCGCGCAATCGAGATAGCGCTGGAACCAGGCGATGCAGATGTCGACGAGAGGCTCGCCATCCCGGGTGGCCAGCGTGCGCAGCCGTTTTTCGAGCCTTGATGGCGTTTGCGGAAGCGGGTCAGCCGTCAGCGCCGCCACGGTTATGACGCCCTGTCCTCGGCCGTGGGCGAAAGGGTTTTCGCGCAGGATGACCTCAAACCCGCTCTCGCTCTCGCCCGGCAGATCGAGCGTGATATAGGCCGGGTCCTGGATGATCCGGAAGTTTGTCGAACGCTCGGAAAGGCCGATCCTATCGATCAGCTTGGCCATGGCGACGCCGGCCTCCAGCTCCTGCCTTCGGTTCAGGCGGACGGAGTTGGTGATGCGCACCGGCAGCGAAAACTTGAGCATCCAGTCCTCGTCAGCACCATAGACCGTGCGGACGGAGGATGTGGCGCTGAAGAGCGAACCCGCCGGCCCGAGGTGGCGCAGAATGCCGGACTGCTGCATCGCCTGGATGCGCGGTTCGAGAAGCAGGGCTTCGGCCTGCAGCGGGTGCATCGGCAGAAGGCATTCACCGCCGGCAAGGCTCAAACCTTCTGCCGCGAGCCCCGACAGGGAGCGGACGATGTCCAGTGCCGATGTCGAGCGGGAAGACGCATGGCTGACGTGGTCCCGCTTCGCTGCGAAGTAATGCAGCTTGAATTGACCGCGCAGTTCCGGTGCATAGCTCTCCTGCTGCCAGTAGGTCATGCCCTGTCGGCTCTTCGGCGTGGGGTGCAGCCAGTGCCCGAAGACAAGAGACTGCTCGGCCTCGAGAAATTCACCGGGGTCCTTTGGATCCGGCAGTGCCTTGTCGATGTAAAGCGCGGTCTGCTGGTAGCTTTCGAGCACCCGGATCAGAAGCTCGAGTTCGAAGCCGCGCAGCGCGTCAGATGGGCCAGTATCGTCCTGGCGATAGGCGGCCTGGACCAGCATATGAAGCGCGGACATCAGCTCGATTGGCCGCCAGGATGGATCGGAGACGTTGCGCGCCCATGCCCTGCCGAAGTGAAACGGACCGCAAAGGGACGATGAGGTGACCTCGACGCGCAGCATCATTTGCTGACGGGGAAGCGACCATTCGATGCTGTCGCAGGATCCGCCGGCGGTCCGATGCATCACCGGCACGCCGGGATTGACCTCGCGGAGATAGCAGTTGGCGAAGCTTTGAAAGGTCGCAGTTTCTGCGATTTGCCTAGACGATTTCATTTTTTCAATCCTCGGCACGCGACATGCAAGGTCGCGCAATCGCGTCGCGTGGGAGGCGCAACGCATTGAATTTTCGTGGTGATTTGCTTCAGGTCGGCGCGGTGTGCGTCACGCGCGGTCTGCCAGCCGCCGGTGGAGGCGGATGGGATTGGCGAAAGATCGGGCCGGCTATTGGCCGCGCGCCACATGAGGGCGATTCGGACGGGCGCCACTGGTGGCGTCCGGTGGAACGGTTGCTGCGGACGGAAGCAATGTGCGTCCGCGGCATTGCGTGCAAGGTCGTGAACGCGAACACGTCCGTCGCCGGCCCTCCCGGCAGAAACGGACCGGTGCGGCCACGTTCCGCTTCAAAAGGCAGACGTCCGTTACGGCATTCCGGTGAGCTCATCTTCCACCCGTCTCGGCTTTCGGCGCGGTGCGTCAGCAATGCGCTTTCAAACAAAGACGACTGGCTCCGGATTTTTTTTCACCGATCCCGGATTTTTTTATGATTATTTTTGTCCAGTTAAATTTCAACGGCAACGGCAACGGCAACGGCAACGGCTATATGGAACCAACCGTAAAAGACCGCATGTCGGCCGGTGCCGGTGCCGGTGCCGGTGCCGTGTGGCGACGGCGCTGAAGATCAGCGAAGATGGAGGGCGCGTTGGAATTCGGCGGGCGTGCGCCCGTAGGCCTGCTTGAAGGAGGCGCTGAAATGGCTGTGACTTGAAAAGCCGATGTCGAGGCCAAGGGCCGTCAAGTCACGGCAGGAGCCGAGCAGATCCAGCGCCCGGGCAAGCCGCAGCCGTAGCTGGTAGCGATAGAGCGGCATGGCTTCGACCTGCTGGAACATCTGGGTCAGATAGACCGGCGACACACCGACCTCCGTTGCCACCTCGGCCAGTGTCCAGCGGCGGGCGAGATCGCTTGAAAGAACCAGCTTCGCCCGATCGACGAGTTTTTCCCGGCCGTAGGTGGTGGCAGCGCCGTGCGACGTGCGCTCGCCGAGCGAACGCCGGATCAATGTCAGCGTCAGGGTCTCGGCTTCGAGCGTTTCGGCGACCCCGCGATGAAGGCTGTAGCGCAACAAGGCGACCAGCGCCTGCGCTCGCGGGTCGATGCGCCGGCGCGGTCTTTTGAACGAGGCAAGCGCGCCCGAGCGCAATTGCTCCTTCGGTGCGAGCTCGTTGAGGACGGCTTCGTCCACCTGCACGTCGAGACATGCGTCGCCACCTTCGACCGGGTGGCTGACGCGGTAGTCTTCTCCGCGGTTGAAGAAGATCACCTGATTGGATTCAGCCACCGTATCGGCCCTGCCGACGTGCCGCATGAAGACACCACGATAGGGATAAACGAGGCTTGTTCGATGCGCACATTCCTCGCCGCTTTTCCCGCGGCACGAACCATCGCACACCACGTCCCGAAGCGAGGCGATCGACGTGTCGAGAAGCGTCTGGCACGAAAACTGGGACATTGCAGTCCTACTCGTCGCGTTGGTAGAAATCGTTATAGGCGTCCCCGCGCGACAGGCCAATATCCTTCAACTGATGATCGGAAAGCGCAAGCAGGTCCAGACGTCCCCGCCGGGTTTCCATCCAGCGCGAAACGCGCCAAAAAAGCCGCCAGAGCAAGCCTTGCGCTCCGAGTTCGGCCGGAGCCGCAAATCTTTGCCGCGGGGCGATCTGTCGGGTGGAGACATAGATCAGGTTGTCATGAGATGAAGTTGTGTCGGACATCGGGGTCATCTCCCTTCATTTCGTTTCCGATGATGGCAGAATGACGCGTTGCGGCCGCGGCCGCTGTCAGATTGTTTAGCGATCGATGAGAGCTTGCCGGCGCTCCTGGCAAGCGGCATCGCCGAATACCAAAGTCGCTGTAAAAGTACGACTTTAGTCGCTTTGCAGGCTCCTACCGCGGGACTATTCTTTATCCGGGAGGATCAGTCATGACCAAGATAGCCGTACCGCTGGTCAGCCACGGACATCCGGATCGGGAGCCGGATTGCGAATGCGCGGTCGAAGACGCCTTCCTGGATTTGGTCGAGCGTGCGGAGGCAGCCGGGTGGACGTCGGACGAGGTGGCGGATTGTCTCGTCAACCTGTCGCACAAGCATCGCACGACACTCAACGAGGACATTCACATGCTCGAAGAGATCACGTCCTCACTGCTGATCTCAAGAAAGCTCCACTAAAGTATCCCGCTTTCAAGTGGCTTCGCTGAACGCGGATAAGATGCAATGGCATCAAAATGCAAGCGTCCGTCGTGCGTTTCTCTGAACGCACGGCGCTCTATGCTCCGCTGTCGTCTTGAACCGGCTGACATCTCGCTCCTGGACATAGATACCGTGTCCGGCTCGCCGACACCGCAATGCGTCGTCGTCGGCCTTCGTTTTCCCGCCGTCAAGCATCCAGGGCTTCAGGCCGGCACGAACTTTCCATCGTATCGCACGCGAAAGTTCCGGCGCTGTGCGTCCTCCTGGAAGCAAAGGAACACCAGTTCGAGATCGTTCGCGCTGCTGCGCCGCCCGAGCAGGCTGAGCGTGATCACGATCACGCCGCCATAGGCACGCGTCAGATCTATTGCGGCCCGGCGAATTTCATTGGTGCCCGCGTCGTCTCTATCTTCCCGCCGTTCGTATACCTGAAAGAAGCGTGCCGTCTCCCAGGCTGATCGCAATGCCTCGGTTATCTGGTCCTTGAACTCGTCCGCCGACCTGCCCTTGCTCCAAGAAATGGTCTGCTCGGTGTGATCGCTAAAGATGTCGAGATAGCCGTCATAGTCGTCCGGATCGGAAAAACACCGCTCTATCATCCCGAACGCCACGTCATCGGAAATCGCTGCCTTGAAGAATATCGTCATCGAATCGCAAACCCTGCCTTGAGGGCCTATGTTGTCAAAGCGTCGGCGACGTATCTAGCCCCTTGCGCGTCTGATCGATCGCGCGGCGGGAATTATCCTGCTACCGCACCGGCACGGACGCTGAAGGCGCACCGCTGATGGACAGCTTTTTGAGATGTCAGGGCCGCGTCCGGTCGTAAGGCCGCGCGCCGAACAGACCGATCGGACCGCGTTTACGCACCGACTACGCTTATATGAGTATTGCCTCATATTGATCGGCCGTGCTATTTTCGATTTCATTCCAGATCGATGCAATCCGCATTTTCGTTTCGCCGTCTGATGCACGATTTCAACAGTCGTGCGGGATGGGCCATTCGTTTCGGTACGCACATTTACGGCATGGCGTTTCTTCAATCCGGCGCAGCACCGGGGATGTAGGACAAGGGCGGGGACGCGATTGTTCCGCTCTGGAACTCCGGTGCAAGACAGTCGAGGGGAGGTGCACTTCCTTGCGCGGCACGGCATTTTCACGCGAAGTGCTTCGGTGGTCAGTGGCTATTGCCTGTCTTGCGATGGCAACGGTCGCGTCGACCGGGGCGGCTCGGGCATCGCAGCCTGACGGTGCCGAAATGCAATTTCTCGTCGTTCGCAGCGGCCAGCCCGGCTGCGAGCCGACCTGTGCCGAGTGGATATCGGCAGAGGGCACGATCGTTGACGAAAGCCCGGCCCTGTTCAAGAAACTGCTCAAGTCGATCGGCAATCGTCGCCTGCCGATCGTCGTGACGTCGCCGGGCGGCGACGTCGACGCGGCGCTTGCAATCGGCAGAATGATCCGGGCGCGGCAGATCGAGGTGGCGGTGGGCAAGACCCAGCTCATCGACTGCCAGCCAGAGCAGGAGGATTGCATTGACAGCGACCGTCAGGGCGCGCGCCGGATCGGCATCGCCCATTCCGGTGAAGCCTATTGCAACTCATCCTGCCCGCTGATGCTGGCCGGCGGCACCGGTCGAGTGGTCGGCGAGTGGGCATATCTGGGCGTCCACCAGATCACCACGACCTACGTCCAGATCGAGACCCTTTATCGGGCCAAATATCGGATCGTGAACGGCAAGAAGACGATGACGAGCAAGAAGGTTGTCAGCCGCAGGAACATAGGCGGCTACAAGACCTATGAAATGAGCAAGTCGACCGAGCGCAAGCTCAAGGCCTATCTTGCCGAGATGGGCGTCGGTGGCGCCGTCGTCGACCTGATGAAGATCACGCCCGCTGCCGACATCCGCAAGATCGAGCCAGTCGCCATGCTGGAGATGAAGCTGACGACCAAGCTTGGCGGGGTCGAGCTGCTGACGTCTGCCGAAGCCTGCAGGACGGTGCCGGCGGCTGCCAACTGCCGGGTGTTTACCTCGGTCGATCTGGAGTAGAGGTCGGCTTTGATCTCGATGGGCGCGGATGCGAACCTGCCTTCACCGCGTTCTATTTCGCAGCCCATCGTCAATCGACGCGGAGCGGACGGTCAAAGCGCGAGCCGCAACAGCAATGACGATTGCCAGGAGAATGAGGCCCGCCGTGACCGCAAATGTGACACGCATGGCTGTCGCGGCGGCCTCGGGCGGTGCCGTGGAGATGTCGGAGGCCGCCGATGCCAGGGAGAAAACCGCACCCATGACCGAGGCGCCGGTGACGAGCCCCAGGTTGCGCGACAGGTTGAGCATGCCTGAAATGACGCCGCGGCGATCCGGTGGCACGTCTGCCATGACGGCCGTGTTGTTGGCCGCCTGGAACAAGGCGTAACCGGCGGTAACGATGACGATGGGTGCAAGATAGCCTGGGATGCCGAGCGTTGCCGGCAGAATGGACAATCCGACGGCGCCGGTCGCGATTGCCGTCAGTCCGGCCAGTATTACCGGTCGTGCGCCAAAGCGATCGACGAAGCGGCCCGCCGGAACGCCGCTGATGGCCGCCACGACCGGGCCAACCGACATGACCAGCCCGATCACGGCCGCACCGAGCCCCAGAGCGCGCGTGAGATAAAAGGGGCCGACAACCAAAGTCGTCATCATCACCGTCGAGACCAGCCCATTGGTGATCAGGTTCGCGCTCAAGGCCGGATCTCGAAATGTTGTCAGGCGTATCAATGGGGAGGCGACCTTTGTCTCGACCATTGCAAAAGCCCCGACGCCCAGGGCCGCCGCCAAGAGAAGTACGACATTGAGCGGGCCGAAATGCCCACGTCCGATGGTCATGGCAAGCGCGTAGGCGACCAGCGTCGATGCCAACACCAGGGTACCGAAAACATCGAAGCGGGCGTCGGCGCGCGTCGCGGCTTTGCGGTCGGCAGGCAGATGGCGATGCGCGAGAACATATGTGAGGATTCCGAGCGGCACATTGACGAGGAAAAGTGCGCTCCAGCCGAAGCCGGCAATCAACGCACCGCCGAGGGGCGGCCCGAGTGCGGTGCCGATGGCCGACATCGTTCCGAGCAATCCCATGGCGCTGCCGGTCCGTGCCTTTGGCACGGTCTCGGCGACGAAGGCCATGGTGAGTGCCATCATGACCGCCGCGCCGAGCCCCTGGGCCGCGCGGGCGGCAACCAGCAACCAAAGCGTCGGAGCAAGGCCGCTCAAGCCCGATGCCAGCGTGAAGACCGCGATACCACCGAGCAGCAGCCGGCGGCGCCCGACAATGTCGCCAAGCCGGCCGACGCCGACGATCAGTGCGGTGATGGCGAGCAGATAGGCAAGGACCACCCATTGCACGTCCTGGAACGGCGCCTCGAAAACACGAGCGAGTGTCGGCAGGCCGACATTGGCGATGCTGGTGCCGAGTGCGGACAACAACATGGTGAGCGAGAGGCCGGCGAGCGACCACCGGACGGAACGCGTCAGTTCGCTGCATTCGGCGGCTGGCTCTGTGGGTGCTGCAATCCTTCGCTTCAAGACACACTTCCTTTCCTTGGCAATCTCCGAAATGGAGCTGCCGGAAGCCTAGGTCTTTACGTGACATGGCGGAACGCGCACGGTTTGCACTTTATTCATGCATTAGACGCCACATCCCAATGACACTGCGCTATACTGAGCGGATGTCGAAACCCGATCTCAATCTGCTGGTCCAACTTGACGTTCTGCTCGCGGAGGGCAGCGTCGCGCGTGCGGCCGAACGGTTGCGGCTCAGCCCTTCGGCCATGAGCCGGGCGCTGGCGCGGCTGAGAGAGGTGACAGGAGACCCGCTTCTGGTGCGGGCGGGACGCGGGCTTGTTCCGACGCCGCGGGCGCTGGAACTGCGCGAGCGCGTCAGCCAACTCGTCGATGACGCCGAGGCGGTTCTGCGCCCGACGGATATGCTGGAGCTCAAACAGCTTGTGCGGACCTTCACATTGCGCACGAGCGAGGGGTTCGTGGAGAACTTCGGCCCAGACCTTCTCCGACGCATCTCCGCTGAAGCACCAGGTGTCCGCCTGCGCTTCCTGCCAAAGCCGAACAAGGAGAGCACCGCGCTGCGCGACGGCAGCGTCGATCTGGAAACAGGCGTGGTCGGGCTTTCGACCGGCCCCGAGGTGCGCACGCAGGCCTTGCTCCGCGACCGCTTCATCGGTGTCGTCCGCAAAGAGCACCCCTTGAGCAAAGGCCCGATGACAGCGGCCAGTTATGCCGGCGGGCGGCATGTGCTCGTCTCCCGGCGGGGCCTTGAGCGGGGCCTGATCGACGACGCCCTGGAAAAGCTCGGGCTCGCGCGGCTGATCGTCACCACGGTTGGGGGCTTCTCTGCGGCGTTGGCACTGGCGCGCGGATCGGACCTGATCGCCAGCGTGCCTGAGCGGCATACCGGAAATCTGCGCGCCGGCATGCATAGTTTTGCACTGCCGGTCCCGGTGCCCGAGGTTACGGTTTCGATGCTCTGGCACCCGCGACTCGATGCCGATCCGGCCCATCGTTGGCTGCGCGGCTGCGTGCGCGAGGTCTGCCTGGCACAGCTTGCCGACCCGCGAACAGGCAACTTGCTCGGGGACGACGCGACGTAGCAGGAGTGACAAAGGCTTCCAGGCAGCCGATAGGCAAGCCCTGCCGGCCCAAACAGGGCAAGCCGTTAATCGACCTTTGGCATTGCAAAGCCAGGTGATGAGACAACATATACCGCTGCTACACGTCCCGATTGCTTCACTGATATTGCCGCTGGAGAGTTCATGACCAAGCCCGTTTCCCCAAATCTTTCGACGATTGGCGACGATACGTTTCTTTGGCTCGAGGACAGGACGTCCGGTGCTTCGCTCGACTGGGTGCATCGCCAGAACGGGCTGACGAAGGACAGGCTGCAGGGCGACCCTTCCTACCGGCCGCTGTACGAAACGGCGCTGGAACTGATGACGGCAGAAGACAACATCGCGGTCGGCTATGAACTGCGCGGCCATGTCTATAACTTCTGGCAGGACAAGGCGAATGTCCTCGGCCTCTGGCGCCGCACCACCGTCGCCTCCTACAAGACCGACGCGCCGGATTGGCAAACGATCATCGACTTCGACGCGCTTTCGGCGAAGGAGGGCGTCAAATGGGTGTTCAGCGGCGCGCGCCGTCTCTATCCGGATTTCAACCGTTGCCTCCTGAACCTGTCACCGGATGGCGGCGATGCCAGTGAAATGCGCGAGTTCGACATCGAAACCGGGACCTTTGTCGAGGGCGGATTTCAGGCGCCGGTTTCGAAATCGAATTTCAGCTGGTTGGATATCGATACAGTCATCGTTGCGGCCGCCTTCGAGGCGGACGAGAGGACGCAATCCGGCTATCCTCGCGTCGTGAAATTGTGGAAACGCGGAACGAGCCTCGCCGAGGCGGTGCCGATCTTCGAGGGCCAGGTCGAGGATCTTGCTGTCGGCGGGGCACTCGATTTTGACGGCGACGCGCAATACCTGCTGCTGACGCGATCGATCGACTTCTATTCCGGCCATCATTTCGTCAGGCTCGCTTCGGGCGAAAACCGGCGGCTGCCACTGCCGGACGATGTCGGCGACATCGCCCTTTTGAAGGGTCAGATCGTCTTCGGCGTGCGCAGCCCCTGGTCCGCTCCGGGCGGCGCGATATGCCTGCCCGACGGACTTTACGCCTTCGATTTCAAGCGCTGGCTGGAGAGGGATGACATCGGTGCCATCGAGACGGTGCTGCCGCCGGCAGAGCGCGTTTCGATCGCGCATGTCGCAAGCACGCGCGATCGCCTGTTCGTCAGTCTCATGGACAATGTGCGCGGTCGCGTGGTGTTTGCGGAGCGCGGCGAGCACGGGTGGTCGCTCACGCCGGTCGCCTTGCCCGAAAACGGCAATGTCGCCATTAGCCACATCAATCAGTTCGGCTCCAGCGTCTCGTTCTCCTTCACCGACTTCCTGACGCCGAGCTCGATCATCTGGTCTGACGACGACGGCGCGACGCTGACGACGGTCAAGGCGCAGCCGGCGCGCTTCGACGCGTCCGAGCTGGTCTCGGAGCAGTTCGACGCGCGCTCGAAGGACGGCACACTCATTCCCTATTTCGTCGTGCGGCGTCGCGACCAGCAGGAGCCGGTGCCGGCCTTGCTCTACGGCTATGGCGGTTTCGAAGTCCCGCTTCTGCCCGGTTATGCCGGCGTGCGCGGCAAGCTCTGGCTCGAAAAGGGCTATGTTTATGTCCAGGCCAATATTCGTGGTGGTGGCGAGTTCGGTCCTCGGTGGCACCAGGCGGCACTCAAGGAGAAGCGACAGAACGCGTTCGACGACTTTGCCGCCGTTGCGCAAGATCTGGTGCGGCGCGGGATCTCGACCCCTTCGATGCTCGGCATTCAAGGTGGATCGAATGGCGGCCTGCTCACCGGCGTTTCCTTGGTCCAGCGGCCCGAGCTTTTCGGCGCTGTCATCATCGAAGTGCCGCTGCTCGACATGCTTCGTTACACGGAATTGCCGCCGGGCGCGTCCTGGATGGCCGAATATGGCGATCCCACGAAGCCCGAGGAAGCGGCATGGCTGGCAAGCTATTCTCCCTACCAACACGTCGCTGACGACGCCGAATATCCACCGGTGCTGCTGACGACGTCGACCGCAGACGACCGGGTGCATCCCGGTCACGCCCGCAAAATGGCGGCGAAGCTGCAGGCTGCCGGCCATGCAAATGCGCTCTTCTTCGAGGAGACCGAAGGCGGCCATGGCGGGCGCGGTGACCGCCGGATACAGGCGGCGCAGACGGCGATGAAGTATGTCTTCCTGGAGCGGGCGCTGAAGGGCGGGACAAAGTGACCGCGCGTCAGCCAATGCCGGCTCCTATCCGATGGCCGGGCGCTTCGACGCCCCGCCATGTCGCAGCGCCTGGTGGCTGATGGCGACGAGATAGGTGGTCAGGAAAAGGATGCCGACGAGCTTAAAGGCCTCTTCGACGAAGGTGGCCCCGCCGACATGGATCGGCGCCATATCGGTGGCGAAGGACAGCCCCATCGACAGGACCGAACCGACAAGCAGCAGTCGTGGCGTTATTGCCCGAACGGCGTAGGCGCAGGAGCAGAGTGCACCCAGCAGGATCATGTGCGGTAGGAGAACCACTTCTTCCGGGATGCCCATGGTCGCGACGGCCTCATGCAGCATGAGGAAATCGTCGATACCCATCAGAGCTGCGAAGAGCCCGCCGGCGAGCAATGTTCGCCTGAGAGGCGTGGCCCCCTCGACGAACGTTGCCGCGAAGGCCTGAAGTGCCGCGGTTGCGCCGACGATCCAGAAGATGATCCCGATGTTGGAGACGATGCCGAAATAGCCGGGGTTGCGGGCGATCGCGTTCGGGTCGCGAACGAGATCGTAGTAATCGATCCCGAACACCCGGTCGGCAACCACCAGCGACGCAAGAATGGCGACAGAAACGAGGAGAACGGCGATGATCGTGCCGGCCTCCGAGCGATGCCACCGGCCGGCTGGGGCCTTCGGCGAATGCGTCTGTGCCTTGGCACTCATGGCGTCTCGTCCTCGCGTTGTCGTAGCCAATCGGAACTGAACGCCCGCGACCCGGCCCTCTGTTTATGACAGTTTTGTGACGGTGCATGGGTTTAGCCATTCGCGCGGTAGGCGCGCCGGGCATTGCGGGAGGCTGCGCGAAAAAAATCAAGGGCGATGTCGGCGCGTGCGGCGTTCGCTCGTCTTACTGTCAGAACGCATGAAACCGTGAGGAAAGAGATATGTTTCGGACTGCCCTTATCGCCGCAACCTTCTTCATTGCAGGGCCCGCGCTTGCCGACAGCCAGCCGGTCGGCAAACGCGTCGAAGTCAACGGCATGACGATGTATTACGAAGTGTCCGGCGAAGGCGAGCCGCTGGTCGTGCTGCACGGTGCCTATATGAACATTCCGTCGATGGGCGCGATCATTCCCAAGCTCGCCGAGACCAACAAGGTCTATGCGATCGAGTTCCAGGGGCATGGGCGCACGACCGACATCGATCGGCCGATCACCTATCCAAATCTCGCGGACGACGTGGCTGCCTTCATGGACGCCGTCGGCGTCAAGAAGGCGGACGTCTTCGGCTATTCCATGGGGGCGGCTGCCGGACTGCAACTCGCCATCCGCCACCCCGACAAGGTCAACAAGCTGGCGGCAGCTTCTGTCGGCTACGACGCCGAGGGCTGGCAACCAGAGTTCAAGGCATTCATCCCGCAGATGACTGTCGAAATGTTCGCCGGCATGCCGTTTGCCGAGGACTATCGCAAGCTTGCAGCCAACCCGGATGGTTTCCCGGCGCTCGTCGCCAAGCTGATCGCGCTCGAGAAGGAGCCGATGGCCTGGGAAAAGGATGTCAAGGCGATGAAGACTCCGGTGCTGGTGATTGCCGGCGATGCCGATGTCGCGACGCTTGAGCATACGGTCGCGATGTTCCGGTTGCTTGGGGGCGGCGGCATGGGAGACATGGGCAAGCCGCTTCCCGCCTCCCGCCTCGCCATCCTGCCGGCAACCTCGCACACGGCCGTCATCAACCAGCCGGAGTTGCTCGAGGCCCTGATCGTCCCTTTCTTCAAGGGCGAGACGCCGAAGGGCCTGTTCCAATAGCAATTGCCGGTGCGCCTTGGCTTGTAAAGCGAGGCGCACCCGTCATGTGCCTAGTGCCGACCGCAGCCAGGGTGCGGCCTGTCTATGCCCGCTTCTGCGCGTCTGCGATAATCCAGCGAGCGGCTTTCTCCGCAATCATCATGGTCGGCGCGCTGGTGTTGCCGCTGGTAATGGTCGGCATCACGCTGGCGTCGACGACGCGCAGTCCCTCGATGCCGCGAACCCTGAGACGGCTGTCGACAACCGCCATGGTGTCGTCCTTGTCGCCCATCCGGGCGGTGCCGACCGGATGAAAGATGGTGTTGGCGATATCGCCGGCCAGTTTCGCCAGTTCGTCATCGCTCTGGAATTCGACCCCGGGCTTCCATTCGACCGGCTCGTATCGCGAAAGCGCCGACTGGCTGACAATCGACCGGATCTGCCGGATGCTGTCGGCGGCGATCTTGCGATCTTCGTCCGTGCTCAGATAGTTCGGGGCGATGGCCGGGGCATCGCCGCGATGGCGCGACCGGATCCGCACATGGCCGCGGCTCGTTGGATTGAGATTGCAGACGCTGGCGGTGAAGGCCGGAAAACTGTGCAGCGGCTCGCCGAAGGCGTCGAGGCTGAGCGGCTGCACGTGATATTCGAGGTTGGCGTGGGCGCGATCTGGGTCGGAGCGGGTAAAGGCGCCGAGCTGCGACGGCGACATGCTCATCGGCCCACTGCGCTTCAGCACATATTCGAGCCCGATCCGGGCCTTGCCGACAAGATTGCTCGCCAGCGTGTTGAGCGTCTTGGCGTTTTTCACCTTGAAGACCGCGCGGATCTGCAGGTGGTCCTGCAGGTTCTCGCCAACGCCGGGGGCCTCCTGTTCGACGGAGATGCCCATGGCCTGCGAGAGCGCGGCCGGTCCGATGCCCGAGAGTTGCAGGATCTGCGGTGAGCCGATGGCGCCTGCCGAAAGAATGACCTCGGCGGTCGCTCGGACGGTCATCTTGTCGTTGCCACGGTAAAGCGAGACGCCCGAACAGCGCTTGACGCCATCGGCTGACGTTTCGATCATCAGCTTTTCGACTTCGGCCTCAGTCCAGATGACCAGATTGCGTCGATGGCGCACTGGCCGCAGGAAGGCCTTGGAGGTATTCAGCCGCCAGCCCGATTTCTGGTTGACCTCGAAATAGCCGACCCCCTCGTTGTCGCCGCTGTTGAAGTCTGTCGATCGCGGGATGCCCGCCTCGACGGCGGCCTCGGCGAAGGATTCCAGGATGTCCCACCTCAACCGCTGTTTTTCGATGCGCCACTCGCCGCCGCGGCCATGCATGTCGGAAAAGCGGCTGTTGTCGCCGGTTGCGGGATCGGCTCCACCGTCGAGCCGGTAGTGGTCCTCATGGGCCTTGAAGTCCTGAAGAGAATTCTCCCAGGACCATTCGCGGTCGTTGGTCTTCGCTGCCCAGCTCTCATAGTCGCGCGATTGCCCGCGCATGTAGATCATGCCGTTGATCGAAGAGCAGCCGCCAAGCGTCTTGCCGCGCGGATAGCGCAGTGATCGACCGTTCAATCCCGCTTCCGGTTCGGTCTTGTAGAGCCAGTCGGTGCGCGGATTGCCGATGCAATAGAGATAGCCGACCGGGATGTGGATCCAGGGATAGTTATCGCGCCGGCCCGCCTCGATCAGCAGCACCCGTTTGTCTGGGTCGCGGCTGAGGCGGTTGGCAAGCAGGCAGCCGGCCGAGCCGGCGCCGACGACCACATAGTCGAAAACGGCGGCGTCAGCAGTCGATGTGTCGGTTTTCATCGCAAGCACTTCCCAATTCGGCGAAAGGGGATGAACGAGTCGCGGCTTGCACCGTACCGCGGACCAAGATCACCCTACCTTTATAACGTCCATCAGCGATCGCGGCATTGCGATCCTCCCAAGGATGAGTAAACGGCTACCGCATGCCGAAATCCAATGATAAATAGAGCTCAGTATTATAAGGAAAGTTTATATGGCTGATCATCTGGATCTGCGATTGTTAAGGGCTTTCGTCACCGTGGCGCGGGAAGGCAACGTCACGCGGGCATCCGAGCTTTTGCATCTGACCCAGCCGGCTGTCAGCCTGCAGGTAAAGCGCCTGTCGCAGGAGCTCGGCCTCACGCTGTTTCATCGAACAGCCAGTGGGCTTGAACTGACCCGCGACGGTGCGCTTCTTGCGGCCAAGGGCGAACAGGTGCTGGCTTCGGTGACCGAGTTCCGGCAGACGGCCATGCATCTGACGGCACGGCTTCGCGGCACGCTGCGGATCGGCACGATCATCGACCCGGAATTTACCCGGCTCGGCGCCTTCCTCCAGGCTCTGGTCGAAAGCGGACCGGGCATCGAAACCACGCTGCGCCAGGGCATGAGCGGCGAAGTCGCCATCGGTTTGAAGCGCAATGAACTCGATGTCGGCTTTTTTCTCGGCGATCTCGATGACTTCGGCACGAGCACAGATGCTTTGGCCCGCGAGCCCGATGCGCAGTTTTTCGTCAAGCCGCTGTCGCGGCTGACCTACCGTGTCGTCGCACCACCGGCCTTTGCCGGCATCGTTGCGGACAAGGACTGGAGCGAGCTTGCGGCCTTGCCCTGGATCGGAACGCCGCCGGCTTCGGTTCACCACCGGCTGCTTGCTAGAAAGCTCGGTGACCTGAACCTCAAGCAGAATGTTGTCGCTCTCGTCGATCAGGAAACATCGATGCTGGCGATGGTGCGCACCGGGCTCGGGCTCAGCCTTTGTCGGGAGTCGATCGCGCTTGGCGAGCAACAGGCAAACGGGCTTGTCATTGCCGACAGGGTCAAGCTCGAAACCACGCTCGGCTTTGTCTGCCTTCGGCCCCGGCGCACCGATCCCAACGTCGCGCTGGCGTTTGACGTCATCGACCGGATATGGCGCACGGACCGCAGAGACACCGCCTGACGATCGTCGTCGCGATTACACATCCGCCTGCACCGGGCGTTTGCAGCCCAGTGCAGGCGGATACTCAGTCAGCTATGGGGCTGGCTTTGCCGACTTACTTCTTCAGTTTGGAGTAGTCGAGTTTCGGCGCCTTCGTCAGGTCGTCCTTGGTGGTGTCGACATAGGCCTTCCAGGTACCGTCTTCTTCGGCAAGGGCGATCGACGCGGGGTCAAGAACGACGTAGCTTTCGCCGACGCCAAGAAAGCCGCCGACGCTTGCAACAATTCCGATCACCGACTTTCCGCCGCCGATGACGACGTCGGAGATCTCGCCGATCGTTTCGTCGTTCTTGTTGTAGAGATCAACGCCGATCAGCTTCGACACGACCAGATCGCTGTCCTGGATGTTAACGTATTTCAGCGGCATCGTCGCGGCCTTGCCCATGGTCAGGCCCGGGCCGGCCAACGTTGCGTCGGCGCCCGTTGCGGCGGCTTCCTGTGCCAGGGCTGCCGACGCAGACAGGGAGAAAACGGTCGCGGCAACGATGGGAAACAACTTCATATGAAACTCCTGCATGATACCGGCAGTTGATCTGCCGTGACAGATCGATAACGGCGCTCGGTGCGAAGTGTTCCGCTACCCGTTTGAAAAATATCGACTTTCGTCCGAGCTGTTTTCATAGGGGGTATTCTGACGATCACTATTTGGCCGGGAATGCCGGCTTTCGATCGTGGTTCGAAATATCGCGCGGCGGCCTTGAACTTCGACCGAAAACGGACATTTAACGTAGCTTCTTGCCCGCAAGGCCCTTCGGGCCAACCACCGCTTTCATGCCCCGTTGCACTCTCAACTGCCTGCAGACCCTGTCGCGGCGATACGAAATGAACCATGGACACCACGCTCACGCCGCCGCTTGTTTTCGTCAGTTCCGATAATGTGATTTCCGGCTGGAGCGAGGGGGCCGAGCGGTTGCTCGGCTGGTCGCGCGACGATGTGGTCGGGCGACCGCTGTCGGCGATCTTCGATGAGCGTGGCTTCTTCATAGGCTCGACCGGCCCCCAGGATCTCGATGCCGAGAAAGTGCCGTCTCCGGATGGCGGCTCCGTATGGGCGCTGAGAGGCAACGGCCGGCAACTGCTGGAGGAGCAGCTCGAGCTGACCTTTGCCAACGCCGATGTCATCGGCGCCTGGGATTGGGACATTGCCGCCGACCGCGTGGTTGCCGACACGCGCTTCGCGCAGGCGTTTGGCGTGAATCCCGAGAGCGCCAGAGAAGGCCTGCCGCTTGCGCACTTTGCCGCCGGCATCCATCCGGACGATCGGGCTCGGGTGACCCGGGAGATCGAGGATGCGGTTGCCGGCGGTCCTGCGTTCAACAGTGAATACCGCATCCTTCGGTCCGATGGATCGCTGTCCCATGTCCTTGCGCGAGGGCGCCTTGTGCAAGCCAAGGGACACCGGCCGGCGCGTTTCCCCGGCGTCCTGTTCGACATCACCGCTCGCAGATTGGCCGAAAGCGATGCCCATGCGAACCGCCAGCGCTATCGATCGCTGTTCGAAATGCTGCCCGACGGATTTTGTGTCATCAAGATGATCTGGGATGCGGATGGGGTGCCGGTCGACTACGAATTCCTTGAGGTCAATTCCGCGTTCGAGAATCACACGGGCATCACCTCGGCCGTCGGCAAGCGCGTCCGTCGCGATATCGCCGCCGGTCATGAACAGTACTGGTTCGATATTTATGGCAAAGTGGCCCGCACCGGTGAGCCGGTAAGCTTCGAGAACTCCGCCGAGGCGCTTGGCCGGTGGTATCAGGTCCAGGCCTTTCCGATCGACGGGGTCGGATCAGAACATGTTGCCGTTCTCTTCAGCGACGTCACCGACCGCCGGCGCACCGAACTGGCGCTGAAGGCAAGCGAGGCGGAATTCAGAACACTATCGCAATCGATGCTCAACCATGTCTGGACGGCAAGGCCGGATGGTCAGCTCGACTGGTTCAACGATCGCGTGCTCGCGTTCAGCGGCAAGAGCGCTGGGGAACTCGTGGGCAACGGCTGGGCATCGATCGTGCATCCGGGCGATCTGGAAAAGGCGGCGGCAACGTGGTCGGCGGCGTTGGCGGAAAATGAGGTCTACCAGACCGAGTTTCGCATTCGCAGGGCTGACGGCCGTTATCGCTGGCATCTGGTCAGGGCCGTTCCGGTCAAGGGAGAATGCGGCGACGTGTGGCGCTGGGTCGGCACGAACACCGACATCGACCACGCCAAGAAGAACGAGGCGGCTCTGGCGGATCTGAACGCGACGCTCGAAGAGCGGATCGCAGAGCGCAGCGAGCAGCTGCTCCTGTCGCAAAAGGCGTTGCAACAATCGCAGAAGATGGAGACCATCGGCAAGCTGACGGGCGGGGTGGCGCACGACTTCAACAACCTGCTGCAGGTGGTTGCCGGAAATCTTCAGCTCCTATCGAGGGACGTCTCTGGCAACGAGCGCGCAGCAAGCCGGGTCGACAATGCCCTCGCGGGTGTCGCGCGTGGGGCAAAGCTTGCGAGCCAGCTGCTGGCCTTCGGCCGTCGCCAAGCGCTCGAACCGAAGGTCATCAATGTCGGCCGGTTCGTCAAGGGCATGGACGACCTCCTGCGCCGCTCGATCGGCGAGGGCGTCGATATCGAGGTGATCGTTGCCGGTGGGCTCTGGAATACGCTCGCGGATCCCACGCAGGTGGAAAACGCCCTGCTCAACCTGGCGATCAACGCGCGCGACGCCATGGATGGCGCCGGAAAGCTGACCATCGAAGTCGGCAATGCCTTCCTCGACGATCACTACGCCGCAACGCACGCCGATGTCAGCGCCGGTCAATATGTCATTCTGGCGGTATCGGACACCGGGTCTGGCATGTCGCCCGACATCCTTGAGCAGGTCTTCGAACCGTTCTTCTCCACCAAGCCGGAAGGCAAGGGCACTGGTCTCGGGCTCTCCATGGTCTATGGCTTTGCCAAGCAGTCCAACGGCCACGTGAAGATCTACAGCGAAGAAGGCCACGGGACGACGGTCAAGCTGTACCTGCCGAGGGAGATTGCCGAGGAAGAGCGCGAAACGGCCGTCCATACCGCCGGTGCTGCCGTCGGCGGAACGGAAACCGTGCTGGTGGTGGAGGACGACGACGAAGTCCGCAACACCGTGGTCGAGACGCTCGGCGATCTTGGCTACCGCGTGCTGACGGCGCGCGACGCGCAGAGCGGATTGTCGGTGGTGGAAAGCGGTGTCGCCATCGATGTGCTCTTTACCGACGTGGTGATGCCGGGAACACTGAAAAGCCCTGAAATGGCAAAGCTCGCCAAGGCGCGCCTTCCAAATCTCGTGGTGTTGTTTACCTCGGGCTATACCGAGAATTCGATCGTGCACGGCGGAAAGCTCGACCATGGCGTCGAGCTTTTGTCGAAGCCCTATACCCGTGAGGCGCTGGATCGTCGCATTCGGCACCTGCTGGCCAACCGCCGTCAGGCGACGCAGCGCGAGCCGGGTGCGGCCACAAATACGGCCACTCCGGCAGAGGAGCGCGCGCCGCTGAAGCTTCTTCTCGTCGAGGACGACTTTCTCATTCGCATGAACACGGCGGAGGTGCTGCGTGACCTCGGCCACGACGTGATTGAAGCAGGGACTGCAGCGCAGGCGATTTCGGCGGCAGAAGCGACCAGCATCGACATCCTGCTGACCGATATCGGCCTTCCGGATATGCAGGGCGGCGATCTGGCCGTGGCGGTGCGCGAGATCCGTCCCGGCATTGGCATCGTCTTTGCCACGGGCGAGACGTCGGTGCCACCGGGTGCGGACCCGTCCGCCGTGCTCCTGGTAAAGCCCTACACTGAGCGAAGCCTGAAACTGGCGATAGACAGCGCCAGCGAGCGCGAGGCCGGCGGAGCTTGATCCTGATCTCATGGCTTTTGCAGTGCCCAGGGGAACAATGATCCATGCGCGGCTTGCAGGGGTGGGCTGACGTCTTGGCGCTACTGTGCGCGAGGGCTGTCGACTATATTCCCCTCATCGAAGCGAACGAAGCGCCAAGGACTGGCAGCTAGGCTTCGAAAGCCCAAGGAAAGGGGATCATCATGAACGTAGCACGCTCTTTCAACAACTGGCTCAAGTACCGGCAGACGGTCTCCGAACTGGGCCGCATGTCCACGCGCGAATTGCGCGACCTCGGCATCGACCGCTCGGACATTCCGGCGATCGCACGGACTGCCTACGGCCGCTAATCGCGCCTGAGACCACTGATCAATTCATGAAGCGCCTGCTCGGCAACGAGCGGGCGCTTTTGTTTTGTCCGTACATCTGCTGCGAAGCGAGGTCGACGGGTGGCTAAGCCGCGGCCGAAACCGACCGCGTTACATCGCGTCCATGCCCTTGACCGCGTTGCCCATATGGGACTTGCATTTTTCCATGTCGTTTGCAGCCATGGCCTCCTTGGCCATTCCGATTTCCTTGGTGGCTTCGATCTTCTTGGCGCCGTCCGAGATTGAACTGGCGTCCGTTTCCAGCTTCGTCAATGACGCAGTGTCGCAGACGATGTCGGCCTGCGAAAACGCAGGCGTCGTCAGACCGAAAACCATGGCTGCCGCACATAAATACTTGCCGTACATTGGGAAATCCTCCTTGGCGGGCCGACGGAATTGTCAGCTTGGTCGCGTCAGTCAACGCGCGAGGTATGGCTCTGTTCCGACGAGAGGAGCGATCCGTATGTAAGAAATAGCTTACATTATGGGTTCCATCTGGTGTGGTGAAACGGGAGAAGCCCCTGCCGCCGCAGTGCGGGATCCGGCTCTGCCGCCCAAAACTAACTGCGATCGGTCCGCCACGCTCTGATGGCCTTGCAATGTCATTGTGCGTGCTGCGGCACCAGACGTCGCCGCGCCTTTGTCTTGCTTGGAGGGGCAAGCGGAAGCGAGGGTCGTTTCGTCAGTGCCTCGATCGCCGCGGAAGTCATGTCCGATGTAACGAAGTCGGCGCCCGGAACCTGCTCCTTGCTCGTATCGGGCTTGTGCTGGGCCGCTGCGTCGTCGGCCGAAGTGTCCCAAATGACGATACCCACCCTTGCCCGGGTGTTGACGCGCTTGAGCCGGCGCACGACGAAGCGGGCATGCTTGATCGAATCCCGATTGAGAAAACACACGATGATCGCATCGACGGCATCGGTCTGGAGCTTGCGGATATTGGCCGGTTCGATCTCGTGAAAATTCAGCGCCGTCGCCGACGCCCCTTCAGCGCGCAGCACCTGGGCGAGCATGGCGGCCGAGACGTCGTCGATCTCGCCTCTGCCGCCGACGCAAAGGATGGTCATGCCTTCGCCGTCCGGAATGGGCTGGCTTGCAGCTTCGCTCTTCTCATCCTCGTTTTCGAGCTCGTCATCCTGACTTTCCTCGATCGCAATGTCTTCGAGGTTGGACACCAGCGATAGGCCGCTCGCCGCCACCCGCAGCCGCTGCTCGTCGCTCATGACACCGCGGGCGCGGTCCTGTTCCGCCAGAGCCAAAGCGGGGATTGCCACTGCGCCGTAATAATCGACGAGATACTCGTCTTCGAGGATCTCTTCGGCCTGATCGGTCGCTTCATCGGGATCGCCGGCCAGAAGCCGCTGGTAGAGGCGCGCGTGCGGCGCCAGCACCGGGTCGCTGCCGAAAAGCACCTGCAGAAATTCGAATTGCGGCACATGCTTGCCGAGCACGACCAGGCACACCGTCAGCGGCGTTGAGAGGATCAGGCCGACAGGCCCCCAGATCCACGCCCAGAAGATCGCGGACACGATGATTGCCAGCGGCGAAAGCCCGGTCTTGGAGCCATAGAGCATCGGCTCGACCACATTGTTGATCACCAGCTCCATCGCGACGAACAGCCCGGCCGTCCACAGCAGCATCGACCAGCCGCTGTCGACCGCGACGGACAGGAACAACGGCAGGACCATGGCGATGATAGGTCCGATGTACGGAACGAACCGCAGGACGATCGCCAGCAGTCCCCACAGCACCGCATTGGGTATGCCGATGAACCAGAGGCCGATGGCGACGGGCAGGCCATAGGCGGTGTTGACGATCAACTGCATCAACAGGTAGTGGCCAACGCGTGTGCCGGCGTCCTGCAGTCCTTCTGTGGTTCGATGCAGGTCGCCGAAGCCGGCGAGCCGTATGAACCGGTCCCTGAGATCCTCCCGCTCCAGCAGCATGAAAATGACGACCACGACGACCAAGCCGGCCATCGCCACCGGGCCGACGAGCGGCGCTATGATATTGGTCAGGACCTGGATCGGATTGTCGCGAGAATAGATTTCGACCAGCAGGGGATCTCTCTTCGGAGCTTCGACGCCGGTTGGCGTTTCCGTGGTTGGCCGGTCTATCTCGCGGTTGATGCGCTCGACGACGTTGCCAATGCGATCGATGATGCCGTTTTCGGCGCCGGCCTCCTTCAGGTCCTTCACCTTGGTGACGATGTTGGATTGATAGGCGGGAAGGTTTTTGGCCAGTTCGGCAACCTGCAGGGCGACCACGAGGCTGAAAATGCCGATCAGGGTAAAGGTGATCAACGCAGTCGAGATCACCGCAAACGCCCGGGGCAGGCCGATGCGGCGCAGTGCTGCGACGACGGGGGCAAGCGCGAAGGTCAGCAGCAGCGCGACGGCGATCGGCAGGAAGACGTCGCGGGCCAGATAGAGGATGGCCGCGGCACCGACGAGGGTCAGCGACGTCGGCATGGCCGGCCGTACGCCTTGCATCGAGGGCGCACCGAGATCGCGGATCTGATCGATTGCCTTGCCCAAGTCTATCCCCCTAGGATTTGTCAGAAGCTATCACGAATGATGGCCCGGTAAACGCTGTGCTCGTCTGCAGGCCCGCCGTTAGACGAACGGAAACAGTGAAGCGTCCGGGTCGGCATGCCCTAAAATGCTCGACGAGATGATTTCGGCGGCGATCTGGCTGAAGGTGATGCCGTTGCCGCCATAGCCCATGGTCGCGAAGGCATTCTGCATGCCGGGAACACGCCCGATCATCGGCAGGCCCTGTGCCGTGACGCCGAAGGCGGCGGCCCAGCGATAGTCGGGCTCGCCGATCCTCACTCCGATGAGATCGGAAAGTTTTTCGCGCAGGATGTCCGACTTTGCCTTCAGCTTTGCCGGGTCTCGGAACGCGTCATCGCTTTTCTCGTCCTCGCCGCCGACGATGATGCGCCCGTCTTTGGTCGAGCGGAAGTAGAGATAGGGGTCGGCACCTTCCCAGACGAGATAGTCGTCCAGCCACTCCGGGCGTGGATGACGAGGCTTGGTGGCCAGTGCCCAGGTCGAGACGATGGCATGGTTCTTGTGTGCCACAGCCTCCAGAAACTCGTAGCCGGTGCAGATGACCACGTAGGTCGCGGTGATGATCTGGCCATCGGACGTTGCAACCGCATTTCGCCCCTCGATCTCCCGGATGTCGGTGATCTCGACGTTTTCGACGATGGGGATGTCATTGGCCTGGGCGTACCGTAGAAAGCCTGATGTCAACTGGGCCGGGTTGGCCGATGCCGAGATCCGGGTCTCGATGGCCGCCGTGCGATCGATGGCGAACCTGGCGCGCAGCTCTGCCTGAGGCAGAAGCGTCGCTTCGAGCTTTGCCTCCTCCCGCGCTTTCACTTCCGCCTGAAGTGCGCGTGCTCCATAGCTTTCGCCCGAGAGGAAAAGCGTGTTCTTCCGCTCGAACTGGCAGGGGATCGCCAAGGCATCGACAAGCGATGCGAGGTGTTCGACGGCTTTTGCCGAGCGTTGCCAGATGCGCGCGGCGTCGGCCGCGCCAAGCACCCGGTTCAATTGGTGCAGCGGCACGTCGATTTCGTGCTGGATCATCGCGGTGCTGGCTATGCTGCTGCCGGCGATCGGCTTTCGACGGTCGACCATCAGCACACGCAGCTTGTGGCCGATGAGGGCGTTTGCCATCAGCGCGCCGCTGATCCCGGCGCCGACGATCAGCACGTCGACATCGTGAGCGGGGATCCGTTTTTGCGTGCGCACCGTATGGCGCGGCGTATCGGCCCACAGAGGCTCGGCCTTCCGAAGATCCCGTTTGCGGGTCAATGTGTGCAAGTGATCCTCCAGGTCCGCGCATTCATGCCAGATCTGCCCAGATCTGCGCATTCGGGAATGCGCAGACGCCGATTAAGTTCCGCCTCGACGTCCTCAGGCTGTCGACGCCGAAACACGGCGCAGTGCCAGGTATTCCCACAGGGCGACGATGAACAGCACCGCGGTCGCCACCGCCTGAACGATGAAGTTGGGGGCAACGGGCACGATGAGGATGGCGACCGCCAGAAGCACGAGCCCGGCGATGTGCGAGACCGGGAACTGGCGCGTGGCGACGACCTTGATCCAGATGTTTCCCCCGAGGAACAGTGCCGGGCCGCCTAGCATGGCAAGGGCGTGTTTCAGCGAGCTGGGTTCTTCGGCATGCGACAGGCTGAAATCCTCCCCGACCGCAGTCAGGATGATCCCGGCGACAACAGGCAGGTGGCCATAGGTGAAGAGATTGAGTGCCACGGTTTCCGGCCTCGATGTCGCCTCTGCCTTCGATGCGGCCTTTTCCTGGCCGTGGTGGAAATAGATCCACCACATGAAGCCGGTGCTGAGGAACGCGCCGCAAAACACCGCGAAGGTCATGTCATCGGTCATGTGCTCTGTTGCATTGCGGCCGGTCGTCAGGATGGTCTCGCCGAGGCAGATGATGACGAACAGCGCGCAGCGCTCAGCCATGTGAGCGCCGGACACATCCAGGGTTTCGTCAGGCGACCTGCCGAGGAACGGCACGTAATACCTCAGCGCCGGGGAGGCGTATTCTACCAGCAGGGCGATCGTCCAGAGGACCAGGCGCCCTTCGAGCTCCATCAGTCCGCCGGCAAGCCAGAAGGCGCTCGATAGCAGCATCCAGATCGTTATGCGCAGGAAGGTCAGGAACGACCGCCTGTCGGCATGGCGAAAGGCATACAGCGTGAAAACCGACCGGCAGATCTGCATGCTGCTATAGATGGCTGCAAAGACCAGGCCTTGATCGCCGAACGCCTCGGGTAGCGCGATCGCCAGCAGGACGCCGGCAAACATCAGCCCGAACAGCAGCAGACGGACAGGCTCCTTCTCGGTATCGAGCAGGTTGGTCACCCAGGTTGTGTGGATCCAGACCCACCAGACGGCAAGGATCAACAGAACCGCCTCGACAGCGGCCGTGGCGCTGAAATCGGACGCGAGCTTGTGCGCGAGCTGAATGAGCGCGAATACGAAGACAAGATCGAAGAACAACTCGGGAAAACTCGCCCGTGTCTGCTCGACATCCGCTTTCCTGATCCAGTCACTTTTCTGATTGCTCGCCATTCATGTCGCCGATGCTGATCCGATCAAAACTCGGACGGGAACTAGGGCGTTGTCGAAATTGAACAACGGCGGTCGCTTGGTGAGGCGAAAAAACATCGTAGCCGTTATCATCTGAACCTTCGTGCGCGACAGGCGTTTGGTTGGGCGCTGTCATGAGACCGGCGGGCTTCGTCACGCCCGAAGGAGACAGTTATGCGCGTCTGTAACATATTCAGTTGATTGGATAATTTTCAATTTCTTCTGAGGTTGAACAGGAACCATCGCCAATCACTCGCGTTGTCCCCGCATCGATCAATGACGGACCAAGGAGACAACGATGAAAAGAATGATCGCCGCGACGGCCTTTCTGGTGGCAGGTACCTTGAGTGCTTACGCCCAGACACCAACGCCTTCGCCTGAGGCCGAAACCCCCGCTGTAGCGACGCCCGATACCACAAATCCGACTGCACCCGTTGCCGGCGCCAATAGCTTCACCGAAGAGCAGGCGCGCGCCCGGCTGCAGGAAAGCGGCTACACCGCCGTCAGCGGATTGAAGTTGGACGACAAGGGTATCTGGCAGGCGGCCGCCACCAAGGACGGAAAGCCCGTGAACGTCGCACTCGACTACCAGGGCAACATCGTCGCCAACTGATGTTGGCCGAAAGATTAGCAAACACATTCAAGGAAAATCGATATGAAAACTGTTTCAGGACTGTTCGACACCTATGACCAGGCTTCGGAAGCCGTGCGTGCGCTGAAAGCCTCGGGTATCCCGGATGGTGATGTCAGCATGGTCGCAAGCAATGCTGAAGGCCGGTACAAGGTCGACGATGCCGAAGGCGCAGCAGCGGGTGCCGGAACTGGCGCCGGGCTCGGCGCTGCCGTCGGCGGTGCCGGCGGTCTTCTGACCGGCCTCGGACTGATGGCGATCCCAGGCGTTGGTCCGGTGGTCGCGGCGGGTTGGCTTGCAGCAACCGCTGCCGGTGCGGCCGCTGGCGCAGTTGCCGGTGGCGCAGTCGGTGGCATCGTCGGTGCGCTGACCGATTCCGGCGTGCCGGAGGAGGATGCCCACGTCTACGCCGAAGGTGTTCGCCGCGGTGGCACACTGGTCACTGCACGCGTTGCCGACGGTGATGTCGCCCAGGCGGAAGCTATCCTTCAGCGTTCCAACTGGGTCGATCTGGAAGGCCGTCGTTCGGCTTACCGTGCCGAAGGCTGGAACAGGTTCGACGAGAATCTTGATCCCTACAGCCCGACTGAGGTCGAAGAGCAGCGGACACGCTACGTAAACCGCTAGGCGCACGTCAGCATGAGTACGCCAGGGGCCGGCCCATAGGTCGGCTCCTGTTTTTCGTTTCACGCCGTTCACGTCTGCCCGGAGGTCGTCGAGGAAGATGAGCCGTGCCGGTGCGCTGAACCGTCAAGGAGATAGGACATTGGCAAGCCCCGAAGAGCTCAAGAGGAAATTCTGGAAAACGTTGAAATCGGACATGACCGTCATGCTTGGTTTGTCTGAAGCGGAGCATGGGCACACGCGTCCGATGACCGCGCAGGTCGAGGGCGAGCACGGGCCGATCTGGTTCTTTACCGTTCGCAGTGCTGTCGTCGCGCAGAATGCCCGCACCGACACGCCTGCCATGTTCGCCTTCGCCTCGAAGGACCACGAGCTGTTTGCGACCGCTCACGGGATGCTTCGTCTCGACAATGACCGCGCTGTGATCGACCGGCTGTGGAACCAGTATGTCGCCGCCTGGTATGAGGGCGGCAAGGACGATCCCGAGCTCGCCCTTTTGCGTTTCGAGCCGAGTGAAGCGGAAATCTGGCTCAATGAGACCAGCCTGTTTGCTGGCATCAAGCTGCTTTTGGGCAGCGACCCGAAGGAGGCGTATCGGGAGAAAACCGCGAAGGTGGAGCTCTCCTGAGCATTTCCAGGAAAGGTGCGAAGCGGTTTTCCGCTCGGAAATGCATGAAAACAAAGAGATAGAGCGCCTCTGCGACGCCGTTTAAACCGGGGCGCTCTGAGCGTCTCTCCAAAACGCCTGCGGCGGGCACTTGTCCCGCGGCAGGCGTTTTGCTTGAGCGCCGGTGGTTCGACACACGGCCATTCTGCTGTGAAGGCTACTTCGCTTCGGTTAGCGTCTCGGTGCCGCTCCCATCCTTGCCGGTGATGGTCCAGGTGCCGTCCAGCGAACCATCGCCGTTGACCTTGTAGACGATGAGGCCGAGAGCATCGCCAAGCACGTAGGCTGCGGCAAAGGCATCGCCGTTCAGCATGCAGACGCCGGTGGATTTAACGCCGGCCGTGTCCCATTCGATGACGCAGGTGGTTTCGCTCGCAAGCGTGATTTCCGCTGTGCCGGAATAGCTGGAGCCATCCAGGTTGGTGCCTTCGACGGTGTATTTGCCGGCGTTGACAGTCTGGGCGTTCCCGGCCGCGGCCGCGCCGAGAAACAGCGCTGCGGTAAGCAACAATCTTTTCATCAAGTCCCCCAAGAGAACCGCGCGCCCCTCGCGCGGTTCTCAATTGTTACGCACAAACCATGACGTTTGAAACGGTCCGCAGGGTCGGCCCGCCTTCATTTTTGCTGGCGTTGCCCGTCGGCGCGTCCGGGCTGCCGAAAAAGGACTGTGCGAGCACCTCCGCGACGATCAGGACGCGCGCTGCGGGTCGCTTGCGCCGGCTGACATTCGTGCCTGCTCATCCCAGGTCGACAGCAGCGACATGATCTCAAGCGAATCGGACAGGCTTGGCGCCGGGCGCGACGCTTCCGTTACGCCCGCCTTCAAACAGCTCTCGACCAACCGCACCTGATGGCCGAAGGCGTCGTGATCGGAATGCACGACGATCTCCTCGGGCGGGTGACCATACTCGCAAAGCTCCATCCGGTTTTGGCCTGCCACCGGCAGCCAAGGGTTGGTGAGAAACCGCAGGCTGCCGCGCTCCCCGTGGATGGAGAAAGCGAAAGACATGCCGAAGCTGTCGGTCGATTGCAGCGTGGCGAGAACACCGTTGTCGAAACGGACCGACAGGCTTGCATCGCAGATGTTGCCGTCATGCGGTGAGACGTTGCCGAAAGCGCTGGTCGCCCGTGCTGAAAAAGCATCCGGCCCGCAGGCCGTCTGGATCACGTAATGCAGCAGTGAGGCCGGGTAGCAGCCGAGATTGAAGATCGTGCCTCTGCCCAGCGGGTTGACGAATTTCCAGATGTCGGCGGCGTAGAGCCCCGAAACCGACCGGATCGCGCCGAGCCGACCGGACTGCAGGATTTCGCCTGCCTTGGCCATCAACGGATGGCACAGATACATCAGGCCTTCGAGAAAGAAGATGTCACGGGCACGCACAGCCTGAGCCAGCGGCTCTGCGTCGGCCATCGTCGTGGTCAGCGACTTCTCCGACAAAACGGCCTTGCCCTTTTCCGCAGCGCGGATCACCGCCTCATGATGCATGTTGTTGGGCAGGCCGACATAGACGACATCGATGGCAGGGTCGTCGAGCAGCGCGTCGTAGCCGGAATAGTGCTTGGCAATACCGTGCCGGGCGGCAAAATCGGAACGACGCTGCGCATCGCGCCCGGCCACCGCCTCGATGCGTGAGCCGTCGCTTGCGCCGATGGCCTCGGCCATGGTGTCGGAAATGAAGCTCGTTCCAAGAATTCCCCAGCGCAGCATGTGTCAGTTCCCTCAGCGGTGCAGTTCGAGATAGGCGGATGCGACCATGGCGTCGATGTCCCCGGGGACCGGCACGACGCACATCGAAGCGTCGAGTGTCCGGCTCGCCACCCTCTCCAGGCAGCGGGCCTGGAGCGCAAAGCCGAGATCCATGGATTCGACTGAATTGCCAAGGGCCCTTGGCCCGGCAAGATTGGCCATGTGGCCTGCGCCAAGACTATGGATGCGCCGGCCATCGGCAAGGATGATCGTCTCGATGCCCTCGTCGAGATAGCTTTCCGCCGACATCACCGCGGCGTCGGCGCGCATGCCGGCGATGTCGATCTCGTGCGGGAAGTGCCCGCCATTGAGAAGGATGACGCCGTCCTTGAGCGCTGCGAGATCGGAAGCCGTCAGGATGTTTGCGGAGCCGGTGACCGTGACGATGACGTCGGCCGAGCGTATGGCGTCATCGCGCCTGGGTGTGGAGAAGCCGTCGAGATGGGCTTCGAGTGCGGCAACCGGGTCGATGTCGACGACGCTGACGGCGCTGTAGGCATTTCGGAAGCAGGCGGCGGTGCCCTTGCCGCAGGCGCCATAGCCGAAAACGGTCACGCGCTTGCCGTTGGTCGAGCGATTTGTGAACCGCATGTAGCTTTCGAACAGGCTCTGGCCAACGGCATGACGGTTTTCGGCGAACTGCTTGATGGGGCTGTCGTTGATAACAAGCACGGGCAGGCCGATCGCATCGCACATCGGCTGCAGCCGGGCCCGGCCAGACGTGGTCTCCTCCGTGCCGCCGAGCAAGGTCGGGTAGGGCCGTTCGGCGACGCGGGCGAAAAGGTCGCCGCCATTGTCAAGCAGCAGGTCGGGTTGATGATCGAGCAGGTCATTGATGAAGCCGGAATGTGCCGTTGCATCGGTCGTCTGCCCACCGATGACGGTGATACCCTCACGTCTTAGATAATCGACCGTCGCCGGCTGGGTGCTGTTCAGATTGCCGGTCGCTACGAGCTTCGCGCCGCCGGCCTTGAGCGTCATCAGCAATGCCACCGTCTTCGGCTCCAGATGGATCGCCGTTCCGATCGTCAAACCGTTGAACGGCTGGGTTGCCTCGAACTCGGTGGCAATGGCGCGCAGGAGCGCACAGCTTTGCCCGACCCACTCGATGCGGGACGGATGGCTGGAGGTGGGCATGGCGAGGATCCTGAATGTCTGTCGATGGTGCCGGCAACATAATCCGGGCAACATGTCCACGGGCAGAGACATTAAACTGCGGCGGAGGGCAGTTTTCCTTCCAGGTTAAGCCCCTCCGCGAGAAGCCAGGTCCGAAGCGCTGCAATCGGCTTGCGATCCCTGTCGGCGATACGACAGCAGAAGCGATAGCCGGTCGGCCGGCTGACGAAACCAAAGGGCGCTTCGAGCGCACCGGAGGCAAGCTCAGCCTCGATCGATGCCGCCGGCGCGATGGTGACGCCGAGCCCGCTACGGGCGGCGCTGAGCGCCAGCGTCAGGTCATCCACCTCGATGCGCTTGCGAAAGCGGATGGGTGGATTGCCGCTTTCGCGAAACCAGTCGTCCCAGAGATACGGCACGTTGCGGGCGATCAGCGCCGTCATGTCTGCCAGATCGACGAGCGACGGTTGTCCGGCGGCAAGCACCGGGCCGAACCGATCGGCCATGAAGGCGGTTGCCGATATGTCGGGGAGCGGCCGGTACTCGCCGCCAACGATCAGGGCGTCGATTTCGGGCCTGTCGGTCAGCGACTGGGTGACGGCAACCGGGATGATGTCGACCTCGAGCCCCGGCACGGCGCTCGACAGCGCCGCCAGGCGCGGCATCAGCCATGCGGATGCCATCGGCATCGGAACACCAAGCCGCAGCCGGACCGTGCTACCGCTCGACGAAATCTCCTCCGCCGCGCGCGACACGATGGCGAAGGCGACGCCGACGGCATCGGCGAGCCGTTGCCCGGCCGGATTGAGCGTCACCCGTCCGCTTTCGCGATCGAGCAGTGCAAAGCCGAAATGCTCCTCAAGGCTCGCAAGCTGCTGGCGTACGGCCCCGGGCACGACACCGAGCTCGATCGCGGCCGCGCGCAGACTGCCGCAGCGGGCGAGCGCATCGAAGGCGCGGAGCGCATTGAGCGGCGGCAACGGGCGCTGCGATTTCAAGAGCAGATCATCTGTTGGCATAATGCGCCTCCGCCGACATCGGAGCCTGGTGCATAAACCAAGAGACTACCCGCTGTCGAACGCGGCATTCTCGCTTGCTGCTTGAGTGCCTCTGGGTCTCATGAGAACGCTGATGGATGTAGCTTAGAAAAATTGAATATTTCGAAGGATTTTTGCGACAGCATCGCCTAGAGCCAAGTCAGTGCAGCCTGCTCTTTCGTTTATGGGCAGAGGAGACAAGGGAAGAAGACAATGCTTGGATGCCATCGTGATGAGCGTATCGCCTAGTCGTGCCGGCGCGGATGCACCTGTGAAGAGCGCGGTGCGGTTCTCCCGCGATCAACTCTCCCTCATTCTTGCCGCCTTGCCCGATCCGGCCTTCATCCTGACCCGCAGTGGCCGGTATGCGGCCCTGTTCGGTGGGGCTGACCACCGCTACTATCACGATGGCAGCAGCCTTGTCGGGCAGAGCGTTTACGATGTCCTTGCCCATGACAAGGCGCACTGGTTCGCGCAGGAAATCGAAAAGGCGCTCGGTTCCAGGGCGTTGCACATTGTTGAATACAGCCTTGCCGGCAGCGATGTTAAGGGCCTTGAAGATGCTGGTCCCGCTCACCCGATCTGGTTCGAGGGACGCGTGCAGGCCCTCGATTTTCCTGTCGACGGCGAAGATGCCGTGGTCTGGGTTGCCAGCAACATCACCGAAAAAAATGCCATTGAGCATCAGTTGCGGCAACAAAGCGAGACCGATCCGCTGACCGGGCTCAACAACCGCCGAAAGCTGCTCGATGTGCTTGCGATCGAATTCGATCTGGCCACTCGCACCCGTCAACCGACATGCCTCTTGATGTTCGACGTCGACAACTTCAAGGCGGTGAATGACGAGCTGGGGCATTCCGTCGGCGATGAGCTGCTGGCGACGATTGCAACGGTCTGCCGACGCACACTGCGGTCGGACGATGTTCTGGCCCGGCTCGGGGGCGACGAGTTCGTTGTGCTGATGCCGGGGACGACGAGTGGCGAGGGCGGCCTCGTCGCCAACGGCTTGCGCCAGCAAATCTCACTGGAACTGCAGTCAAAGTTGGCGCTTTCCTCCACGATCAGTGGTGGCCTCACTGAAATTTCCCGGTCTGATACCAGCATCGGCGATATTTTGCGGCGGGCCGATGATGGCCTTTATCAATCCAAACGCAACGGCCGCAACCAGATCACGATCGTTTGATGCGGTGTCGGTGGGCGCCCGGCGCGGTGGCGCGTCTGCGATAGCTGTCGATTGCACAGCGGCGTGCAGACATGGATCGATGTGACGGCGCGTGAGCTGGCCGGCGAGGGTAGGTGCCGGCAAGCGCCGGCGAAGGCTTGCGATCTCCACCTTTTGCTCATGGGCTCCCTCCTGCAGCACGTAGCACGGCCGGAAGGACTAAGCGTCTACCCGGATGACGGATGTATTGCGGCAGCCATGCCCGTTTTGCTTAGTTGACCGCTGCGGGGCGTGCACCGATCCTGTCGGTCAGGGACAGGATGGGGTCAGCTATGTGTGAGGCGTGGCAGCGATCATTGATCGAAGAAGACGAGCTCGTAAAAAAGGCGGCGACAACCATTCCGAGGCTGCTGGAGCATCCGGGCATTACGCTCGACCAGGCATCTCGTCTGCACGTGAACATCGACGAGTGCGTCGAGCGAATGGATGTGCTGATCATGGCGCTTGAGGAGAACAGTGTCGACCGATCCTGGATCCAGATGGCGACAACGATCAGAAACAGTTGGGAGAGGCTTGCAGAAGACGCGGCGAAGAAGGTTCTCGTCTTCAGTGGTACCTCCGACACTACCGTCCGCGACGACAGCATGCGGAAGGTTATGGGGGGATAACCCCGTAATCTGCAAACAGGGGCACGGCCGTATCCACTGGCAACTGCGTGTTGGCCAGGAATGATGGCGGCGTCGGCGGGCTGTTCATCCTGGCGGGGTACGGGTGATCAACCCCCGTTTCGCCCACTGCAACCAACACCGGCCATGTCCGTCTATTCGCCACCCAGACCAATCGTCACACGCCGCACTTCGGTCGCGCGGGGCTGTGGCCTGCTGTTCCTGACTTGAAGCGTGTCTGGCGTCACGTGGCGGCCCCGCGCCTGTTCAATGGCCCGGTTGCGGCGTTGGTCCGATATCGACACTTCAGGAGTGCCACAAACCCTTTTGGTATCGGGGGTTGGTCATGCCGGTTGGCTGTCGTGACCACCATCTGGCGTCTCTCAAACTGGTCGGCCTTGCGCCGCTCACGTCGCGCGGCGGGGGCAGGGGCGGCGGTCTCGAGCATGGCGGCGATTGAGACACACTCGCCTTCTTCCGCGGCAAAAGTTGGTGTTCGGTCGAATTTTAAACTTGACTATTATAGACATGTTTTCAATTTTACGCCCGTTCGCGCAAAGCACCACACGCGGATGAACCCGCTCCCGGCCAGGATCCCATGACGACCGAGACCCAATCCGAAACGCGCGTCGATATCTTTCTTGCCCACCGTCCGGCGCTCATCGCCTATGCGGTTCGCCTGCTCGGTTCGCGCGATGCTGCCGAAGATATCGTCCAGGATGCGTTTGTTCGGTTCCTGCCCTCCAGCACCCGATCGGTTTCGAAGGGCCAGCTCCTTGCCTATCTCTACCGCACAGTCAGGAACCTTTCGCTCGACGTTTTGAGGCGCCGGAAGGTGGCCGCGATCGGCCATCAGGACGATGTCCCGTTCTGGTCGGTACCTGCCGACGTGCCCACGCCGGAGCAATCGGCTTTGCTGTGCGACGACATCAGCCGGATCTCGCAGATCCTCTGCGAACTGCCGGCTGAAGCGAGGGTAGCCGTCGAGATGCACCGCTTCGGTGGCTACACGCTTGAAGAAGTGGCAGCGCATCTCGGCATCTCCACCGCCAGCGCGCATCGCTACGTCACGGCGGCGATGATGAAGATTGCCACGGCACTTCTTGTCAACGCGACTTAAAGTGGTCGCTCCCTGAGAAAAAAAAAGCGCGTCATTCGTCTTTGTCAAAAGAGGGATTGTTCGGGTAGAAGTGCCTCTGAAGAGGCCAGACCGGCATAGGATGTCATTGACCCAAGATCAGCAAATCTCAGCTGTTACCCTGGAAGAAGCCATGGACTGGTTTCTGCGGTTGAAGGCCGAGCCCAATTGTCCCGACCTGGTCTCCGACTTCCAGCACTGGTTGCATCGCTCCGACGATCATCGGCGGGCGTGGGAGTATGCGCTTCGGACGTGGCAGCTTATGGGAGAAGTCGCTCCGGTGCATGAGCAACTATGGGCGGACGCGCCACGCGCCAAAGTCATGCCGATCACCGGCCGCCGCTGGCGCCGCCCGGTGATCGCCTCCGTCGCCGCCATTGCCGCCACCCTGTTGCTCGTCCTTGCCGGCCCCTCACTGCTGATCCGCCTTCAGGCGGACCACATCACCACCACCGGCCAGAATGCCAGCGTCGCGCTGGAGGATGGAACGGTGATCGAGCTTGGCGGCGACAGTGCCATAAAGACCGAAATGACGGCCGCCGGACGCCACGTCACCCTGCTTTCCGGCGAAGCGTTTTTCGATGTCGCACATAATCCGGCGCGTCCTTTCACGGTGGAGGCGGGAGGGGTCCAGGTGCTGGTCGTCGGCACCGCTTTCGATGTCCGGCTTGCGGGTGAGGAAACGACCGTCGAGCTGGAGCGAGGCGTCGTCCAGGTGTCGATCGGTGAAGCCAGGGAGACACCGGACTTCCAGCTGCTTCCAGGCGAAATGGCTGTTGTAAACAGAAGCGACGGTGCGGTTACCCGCAACACCATCCAGCCCGATCAGGTCGCCGCCTGGCGCAGCGGACGGATCTTCGTCAAGGATGCTTCCATCGGCGCGGTCGCCGCGCAGCTTCAGCGCTATCATTCGGCCTGGATCGCGGTGCCCGACCGAAAGCTCGCCGGTCTCAAGGTCACCGGCCTCTACGATCTTCACGATCCGGACAGTGCGTTGAAGGCGCTGGTCGAGCCCTATGGCGGCCGCGTGCGGACATTTTCGTCCTATGGCCGCCTGCTGACGCAATACTGAAAATCCTGACTAAAATATTCAATTTATCTGAGAAAAAAGATGCAGGTCCTCGTCTTTGTTGAAAAGCGCTCGGCAACGGAGCGCAGTTCAAGGAGATGAGAGTACGATGCGCATATCGCAAGGCCGCAAGGGATCCCGTCGTTTGAAGTGGGGCGACGACGGCGGGCGGCCGATCGGACGGCTGATGGCAACGAAGGCAATGGCGATCTGCCTGGCCTCGACGCTGAATTGGCCGAGCCCGGCACTTGCGCAGGATGCGGCGTCTCAGGTGAGCGCTGCACGCAGCTTCAACGTGCCGGCCCAGCCGCTTGCCGATGCGCTCAATGTCTTCGGCCGGCAATCGGGCCTGCAGGTGACGCTTGCCGCTTCAGTCTCCCGCGGCGTCATGTCCAAGGCCGTTGTCGGTTCATACGCACCAGAGGAGGCGCTTGCACGGCTGCTTTCGGGCACGGGCATCGAGCATCGCATCTCGGGCGGACGGACGGCTGTCATCGGGACAGGGTCGACCGGCGGCGGTGCGGCAGTGGTGCCGACCGACGGCTCTACGGCGCTTGATCCGATCTCGGTTTTCGGGAACGCAACCGGGGTCGGTGAAATCGTCATCAGCCAGAGGGATCTCGAACTGCGCAATCCAGCGACGATAGCCGACGTCTTTCGTGGCGAGCCCGCGATCTCGGTGGGAAGCTCGCTGCCGATGTCACAGAAGGTCTATGTTCACGGCATCGAGGAAACCAACCTCGCCGTTACCATGGATGGCGGTCGCCAGAATAACAAGGTCTTCCATCACAACGGCACGAACTTGATCGATCCGAGCCTGCTGAAGGCAGTGCGCGTCGATGCCGGCATCGCGCCGGCGGATGCTGGGCCGGGCGCACTCGGCGGCGCCATTGCCTACGAGACGAAAGACGCTCGCGACCTGCTTGACGGCGACGGATATGGCGGCTTCGTCAGTTCCAACTACAATTTCAACGGCAACGTCTTCCAGACCGGACTTTCGGCCTACGGCATGCAGGAAGGGCTCGAATTCCTCGGCTATTTCAACTTCGCCAAGGGCGATGAGTTCAAAGCTGGAAACGGCAACATCGTTGAAGGCACCAGTACCGACCTGCTGAGTGGGCTTGGCAAGGTCGCCTACGAGTTTGAGAGCGGTGACCGTTTCGAGATCAGCCACGAACGTGTCTACGATGACGCTCCACGCCCGTTCCGTGCCAATACCGGCTTCATCAGCGGCCGCCCGCCGTGGGAACCGCGCGTGCGCGACTATACGCTCGACCGGCAGAACACGGTCTTTTCCTACACCGACAGCACGCCCGAAGGCTGGTGGGATCCAACGGTGGTGCTGGCCTACAGCTCGACGCGGCTCGAAATCCCGATCTATCCCCGGCCGGTGGCGCCAAGCACGGTATCCGTTCCCTATCCCGGTGCCGGCGAAACCAGCAGCTTCAACGGCAAGTTCGAGAACAAGTTCAGCTTCGATCTCGGCAGCATCACCGCCGGCGTCGATTTCTATAACGACAAGGCGGAACTCGAAGATCCGTCCGACGCCTCGACCGAGCGCGCCCGCAATGTCGGCATCTATGCGCAGGCGCGACTGGAGCCCTTGGAACGCACTCGTCTTTCCTTCGGTGTTCGCGGCGATCAGCAATGGTTCACCGGCACCACAGATGAGAAGTGGGACAACGCCGGTTTCAGCGGCAACGTTTCCGGCGAGTATGACCTGATCGAGGACCTTCTGACGGCCAAGGCAGGCTATTCGCGCGTCTGGGCCGGCGTTCCGCTTGCCGAAAACTTCATCATGAATCCGCGGTGGAATTATGGGGGCGGACCGGACACAAGCAGCGCCGACAATTACGCCTTCGGCCTTGTCGCCAAGCATGAAGGCTTTACTCTGGAGGGCAGCCTTTTTCGCACTGATATCGACAACGCGCGCACGGCGAAATACGCGGTCGCAAGGGCCATCGAGAACCATGACGTGCGCTCGAAGGGCTTCGAGCTTGGCGCGGGCTATGACTGGGGCGACGGCTACTTCAAGGTCAAGTACGCCAACATCGATGTTTCGATCGACGGCAAGCCGGCCGACTCCGACACCGGGATCTATCTGGCAACGCCTGCCGGCCAGTTCATCACCCTGGTGGCAGCGCATAGCTTCATCGATTGGGGCGTCACCGTCGGTGGCGATGTCGAGATCGCGCTCGACAATGATGATGTTGCGCTCGGGACCCCAACGCTCGAATCCTACAAGGTGTTCAACACCTTTGTCGAGTATCAGCCGCCGAGCCACAGCAATCTGACGCTGCGCGCCGAAATCAAGAACGTCTTTGACGAAACCTATTCGGAACGTGCCACCTACGGCCAGGAATTCGGCACCGTCACGCCGCTCTACGAGCCTGGCCGCTCCTTCATCCTGAGCGCCAAGGCGACATTCTGAAATGGCATCAGAGGAAGAGGCATCGCCGATGCCTCTTCCTCCTTGCCGGCAGGTTGCCCCAGCCTTTTTTCTAATGTGTTCGTACTGAAATCTTCAGATTACAATTTACTGAAATCAATTCGCATTTCCGCCCAGGCATGCTCGAATCTTGATCTCGCGATCAGCCAGGGGGGCATGGCCCTGGAAGCCGTCAGCCTTGCCAGCAAACGGCCCTCTGCATTCTCCACCGCGACGATAACGCCGCGGTAGTCATCCTCTTCGGCGATCTCGTCCGCAACCAGGCGGCCATGTTCGACTGCCTGACTGTCATCGGCAAGCAGCGTGCCGACGCTGTCGCGGCTTGTGGCACCTGCCAGGTGGATGTGGAAAAGATAGCGTTGCATGATCTCACTCAAACCATACGGCGATTGACGAAAAACACTCGCGCCGCTTCGGGTATGGTTGTGGTAGCACGCCTCTTCTCCCTTTGCGCGTGACCGGTGCGTGACACGCCTCTGTGGGCCATCCGAACGCTCGCACAAGGGCAATCACTGCGGTGCTCGCCAGGTCGATGGCGAAGGCGGAATCGCCCCACCACCAGAGTGGCAAGGCGCATCTCGCAGGACGAAAGCCCGGATTTCCTCAGGTTGAAAGCTGGTCGAGAAACACCAGTTGCAGCGGGCGGGCAAGCAAATTGTCGACCGTCGCAGCGAAGGCTCGGAAATGTGGGGTTTGAAAGTGGGCGTCGAGCGCGGCGCGGCTGGTGAAGGCCTCGCGCATGTAGAACGTGCCCGGCGCGTCCTGCATTTCGAACAGGACGTAGTCGAGGCAGCCGGGTTCTTTGCGGGTCGGCTCGACCAGGGCAAGCAGCCCGTCACACAAGGCATCTCGCTTTCCGGGTTGGGCTGTCAGGATTGCCAGAGAAACCAGTTTTTCGGTTGATTGTGTCATCATCGTTTTCCTCGGACGACGGAGGGGAGGGAAGGCGCGGCCGGTTGCATCGCATGAGCGCAGCCGGGCGGCGCATGTGCGGCAGTCGCGACCATCTCGTCTTTGTGTTGTCGATCGATTTTCTTGCATGCACCGGCCGTGGCCGCCCGGACGGGGCGGCTTTACGGCCGGCGCCATGCTGTTGCGGAGGAGGCATGGGCCATCTCCCGCGCTTGCCTAGAAGCCCGAAAGAACGATCTTGCCTTTGGCCTTGCCGGACTCGATCAGCGCGTGCGCGCGCTTCAGGTTTGCCGCATTGATCGTTCCGAAGTTCTCGGCGATCGTGGACTTGATCTTGCCCGCATCGACCAGCTCCGACACGCTGTTCAACAAGGCATTCTGCTTATCGATATCCGCGGTCGCAAACAGCGAGCGGGTGAACATAAGCTCCCAATGCAAAGAGATGCTCTTGCGCTTGAGCGGAAGTGCGTCCAGCTGCTTGGGGTCGTCGATCAGGCCGAAGCGCCCCTGCGGTGCGATCAGCTCGACAATCTGGGCGAGATGATCGTCGGTATTGGTGGTCGAGAACACGAAGCCCGGCTGACCTATTCCAAGGGCTTCGATCTGCCCAGCGAGCGGCTGGCGGTGGTCTACGACATGGTGGGCGCCGAGTGACTTCACCCATTCGACCGTTTCCGGGCGCGATGCGGTGGCGATGACGGTGAGGTCCGTCAGTGCCCGCGCGACCTGGATGGCGATCGAGCCGACGCCGCCGGCACCGCCGATGATGACGATCGCATGGGCAGCACCCGGAACCGGCCGGGTGACGTCAAGGCGATCGAATAGCATTTCCCAGGCGGTGATCGATGTCAGCGGCAGAGCTGCCGCGGCGGCAAAATCCAGTGACTTGGGTTTCCGGCCGACAATGCGTTCGTCGACCAGATGGAATTCGGCATTGGTGCCAGAGCGGTTGATCGCGCCGGCATAAAAGACCTCGTCGCCCGGCTTGAAGAAGGACGCCTCCGGCCCGACGGCGCTGACGACGCCGGCGGCATCCCAGCCGAGCACCTTCCATTGCCCGGCTTCCGGCTTTGCGCCCCGGCGGATCTTGGTATCGACGGGGTTGACCGAGATCGCCTTGACTTCGACGAGGATGTCCCGGCCCATGGGCTCAGGCCGCGGCAGGTCGATATCGACCAGCGAGGTTTCGGCTTCGATCGCTTGCGGGATTTGGTAGGCTACGGCTCGCATTGAATGCTCCATCGGTTGAACACAGCCAAGATGCGTACTATGCTGCGATATCGCAAGAACGCACATTTAAAGCCCATAGTGTCGAAAAGGATACCATTGGATGGGACGCACGCGCCACGATCGTTTCGACTGCAGTCCGGGCTGTGCCGTAGAAGCGACACTCAGCCTGATCGACGGCAAATGGAAGGGTGTCGTTCTCTACCACCTCATGTCCGGCACTCTGCGCTTTAACGAAATCCGCCGGAAGCTGCCGAACGTGACCCAGCGCATGCTGACGAACCAGTTGCGCGAACTCGAGGCCGATGGCCTGATCACGCGCACGGTGTTTGCCCAGGTCCCGCCCAGGGTCGACTATGATCTCTCGGAGCGAGGCCGAACGCTGGAGCCGGTCATTCTGGCGCTGAAAGTCTGGGGCGACGCCAACATGCCGTCGGCGGGCAGTGCCGCGGCCTGATGGCCGCGACGTTCCGCCTGGCAATCGCAGGCTTCCAGGCGCTCGGCGCAATTACCCTATGCTCCGACAAGCACCCATGCCATGCCGGCCAGCGCCGAGGCGAGCAGCGTCGCGATCACCGAGGCGTTGAAACGGAAGATCGCCAGTGCCGCCGCAAGCGTCAGGAAGAGTGATGGCAGCACCAGCGAGCTCAAAACGGGCACATCCAGTGTAAGGGATCCGAGGCGCCACGGGACGACCTGCGAAAACAAGGTGTGAAGTCCGAACCAGACCGCAAGATTGAGGATCACCCCGACGACGGCGGCGGTGATGGCCGACATGGCGCCGGTCAAGGCGGTGTTGCCTCGCAGCTTCTCGATGAAGGGCGCGCCTAAGAAGATCCAGAGGAAGCAAGGCACGAAGGTCACCCACGTTGTCAACAGCGCGCCGAGCGTTGCGGCCGTCATCGGGGCAAGCGTGCCGGGATCGCGGTAGGCGCCCATGAAACCGACGAACTGGACGACCATGATCAGCGGCCCGGGGGTCGTTTCGGCCATGCCAAGACCGTCGAGCATTTCGCCCGGCCTGAGCCAGCCGTAATACTGCACGGCTTCCTGCGCAACATAGGCGAGCACCGCATAGGCACCGCCGAAGGTGACGACCGCCATCTTGCTGAAGAACCATCCGATCTCGGTAAAGACGTTGGCCGGTCCCGCGAGCGCAAACAGCAGCGCCAGCGGTAGGAGCCACAAGGCGAGAAAAGCGGACGAGATCTTGAGGGACCAGGCGAGGTTGGGGCGGGCATGGATCGGTATCTGCTCGCCAAGCGCCGAATCCTCGTCCTTGAGGACCGGTCCGGTTGCCTTGCCGTGGCCGCCGCCGATGCGAAAAAGTGGCGAGCCCGCGCGTCCGCCGATGTAGCCGACGACGCCGGCTGTCAGGATGATCAGCGGGAAGGGAATGCGGAAGAAGAAGATTGCGACAAAGGCCAAAGCTGCGATGCCGATCATCAGCCTGTTCTTCAGCGCCCGGCCGCCAATGCGGAAAACCGCCTGGATGACGACGGCAAGCACTGCCGCCTTCAACCCGAAGAACAGCCCTTCGATCAGGCCGACGTTGCCGAATGCCGCATAGACGTAGCTGAGGCCGAGGATGGCAAGGAAGCCCGGAAGCACGAACAGGATGCCGGCGACAAGGCCGCCGGCGGTGCGATGCAGGAGCCAGCCGATATAGATTGCCAGCTGCTGTGCCTCGGGACCGGGCAACAACATGCAGTAATTGAGCGCATGCAGGAAGCGGTGCTCGCCAATCCAGCGCTTCTCATCGACGAGGATGCGATGCATCACCGCGATCTGCCCTGCCGGGCCACCAAAACTCAGTGCCGCGATCCGAACCCAGACCCAGAACGCTTCCGAGAATGAAATGCCGTGGCCATGGGGCACCGACGCCCTGTCGGCGTCGGCGGTGTGAACGACATCGGTCATTTCAAGCCCCCTTTTTCGGCGAGGGCCAGTTGTGGGTTTCGCCGGTGGCATCGCGGCACCAGCGGTAAAAGGCGTCATAGAGCAGCAAGCCCGCCTGCAATTGCTCATGATCGTCGGCATACATGCGCGAGAGGCCGAGCGAAACCGCAAGCAGCCCGGCTGCCTCGGGGGCAAGGTCGAGGCGCGAGGTGTCCGCGCCCCGCACGATCGTTGCGAGCCGCAGCATCGGTTCCGTTTCCAGCCCAAACGCCTCCACCATCACGTCGAAGGTGCAGCGGTCGCCGCGATGGCTCCAGCGGATCGCGGCGTCGATGTCAAACGGCGTGGCGTTAAATCGGTCTGCAACAGCTTCGACTTCCGCAGGTGCCACGAACAGGAATACGGCGTTCGGATCGACGAAGCGCCGAATAAGCCACGGGCAGGCGATGCGGTCGATTTTCGGGCGTGCGCGCGTGACCCAGAGCGTGTGACCACTTGCCTGGCGTTTCGGCATGGCGGAGATGGGCACCGCCGGATAGGCCGCCTCGGACCAGGCCTCAAAGCCGCCTTCCAGGACATCGGCTGGAATCCCCATATGCCGCAGCCAGGCGGCGACCCCATGGCTCAGCTTCTTGCCGCGTTGGCAGATGATGACGGCGGACCGATCCACGAAGTCGTTGCACCAGTCCTCTACGAACCGGTAGTCGCGCCGGAGCGATCCGGGGATCAGGCGCGGATCAGCATCGAAATCCTCGTCGATCCTGACATCGATCAGCGCAGGGCATTTGGGCGTGCCGATAAGGCGGGCAAGTTTATCAGGGGAAATTTCGAGAAGTGACGGCATGACGCGTCCTCCGTCTGAGCGGTTGAATGGACGCGATACTTCGGCTGTCGCCTCGTGGGGTGATCGCGACCCCATGTCGGATTATTGCCGCCGTTTCGCACAGGCTGTCAAGTCGCGGCCCCTGTGCCTGTCCGAGCGATGGCCGCCGTGTTGCCTGTGGCCACACGGCATAATGCCCTTTCGTAAAAGGGATGTGACGACGTTGTTCGAGCTAAGGGTTGCCTTGCTCGGCAGCGGCGCGCCGGGTGTCTTCGCCACCCTCTGCGGAAGCGGACGTGTCTCCGGCATCAGTCATTGGAGCTGAAGCCTGGACTCCGCCCGTGGTTGAAAGACCGGCAAGCTTGTGACCACGTTCGCGCAACCATTGAAACACGACGTAGAGGGCCGGGATGATGAAGATCCCGATCAGCGAGGCCGCGAGCATGCCGCCCGCGACGCCTGTGCCGACGGCGCGCCGGCTGAGCATGCCGGCGCCCTCCGCCGTCACCAGGGGAATGAGCCCGACGATGAAGGCGAAGCTCGTCATCATCACCGCGCGGAAACGGGCGCGTGCGCCCTCGACCGCCGCCTCGACGATGCCGGCACCTTTCTCGCGATGGAACTTGGCAAATTCGACGATCAGGATCGCATTCTTGGAGGCGAGCGCGATGAGCACGACGAGGCCGATCTGGGCGTAGATGTCGAATGACAGGCCGGCGACAAGGATCGAAACGAGGGCGCCGGCGACGCCGACCGCCACCGACAGAAGGACCGGGATCGGGATCGTCCAGCTTTCGTAGAGCGCGACCAGGAAGAGATAGGCAAACAGCACCGCCAGCGCCAGGATCGCCGTCGTTTGTCCCGCCGCTTCAAGTTCCTGCAACGCGGTCCCCGTCCACTCGTAGCTGTAGCCGGGGGGCAGCGTCGTGGCCGATATCGCCTCCATCGCGGTAAGCGCCTCACCGGAAGACACGCCGGGCGCCGGCTGACCATTCAGCGTGATCGAGCGGTAGTTATTGTACCTGACGATCGACTGCGGCCCGATGACATATTCGACGCGTGCGACGGAGGCGACGGGCACCATGCCGCCTGACGCATTGCGCACATGCAGGCGGGCGATGTCGTCGACGGATGCGCGGTCGGCCTGGGCCGCCTGCATGTTGACCTTCCAGCTGCGCCCAAAGAGGTTGAAGTCGTTGACGTAGAAGGATCCGAGCGTGCCCTGCAGGGTGGTGAAGAGATCGCTCACCGAGACCCCGAGAGCCTGCAGGCGATCCCGGTCGAGATCGAGATAAAGCTGGGGCGCGCTTGCCGAATAGGTGGTGAAGGTGGGGCCGAGAAGCGGGCTCTGGTTTGCCGCGATGATCAGGCCGCCGGCCGTTGCCGCCAACTCCGCCGGCGATCGGCCCTGCAGGTCCAGCAATTGGTATTCGAAGCCCGAACCGGTGCCCAGACCCATGATCGGCGGCAGGTTGAAGGCGAAGATCTGCGCGCCGCGGATCGCCGTGCCTTTGGCCATGGTCGTTGCGACCGCCGCGTCGACGGAACTCGCCTTACTGGTGCGCTCGGCAAACGGCTTCATCGTGACGATGGCAAAGGCGCTGTTCGATTTGGACAGGCCGTCGAGGAAGCTGTAGCCGGTGACGGTTATGACGTCGGCGACGCCATCGATGCCGCCGAGAATTTTTTCGACGTCGCGCACGACCGCGTCGGTACGGTTGTAGGATGCCCCTTCGGGGAGCCTGATCTCGGTGAAATAGGCGCCCTGATCTTCGCTTGGAAGGAAGCCTGTTGGCACGACGCGGAAAAGCCAGCCGCTGGCGCCGATCGCAACAGCCAGGAGGAGAAGGCCGAGGACTGCTCGACGGGCGATATGCCCGGCGACATGGACATAGCCATCGCGGCCGCTGTCGATCCGCCGCGAGATCCAGCCGAGGATGCCGCGCTTGGGCCCATGATGCGGCTTCAGGAGAATGGAGCAGAGAGCCGGGCTCAGGGTCAGCGCGTTGATCGCCGAAATCACCATCGACACGGATACGGCCACCGCGAATTGCTGAAACAGTTGTCCGCTCAATCCGGGAATAAAGGCGACCGGCACGAAGACCGAAAGAAGCACGAGCGTAATCGCGACGATCGCGCCGGTGATCTCACCCATGGCGAGGCGCGCCGCCTCGGGCGCCTGCATGCCGGGATTCTCCTCCATCACCCGCTCGATGTTCTCGACCACGACGATCGCGTCGTCGACGACGATGCCGATCGCCAGCACCATCGCCAGGAGCGAAACGGTGTTCAGCGAGAAACCCATGGCGAGGATGACCGCGAAGGTGCCGATCAGCGCAACGGGCACGGCGACAAGCGGAATCAATGTCGCCCTGACATTGCCGAGGAACAGGAAGACGACGATGATAACGAGCACGAAGGCTTCGAGCAGCGTATGTACGACATTCTCCACACTCGCCTCGACGAACTGGGTCGTGTCGTAGGAGATCGAGTAGGTCAGGCCCTCGGGAAACGACTGGGAAAGCCGTTCCATCGCCTGCTTGACGCCTTCGGCGGCGGCAAGCGCATTGGCTCCCGGCGCCTGATACGTGCCGATCATGGCCACCGGCTTGCCGTTGAAACGAGCGCTGGAGTCCGAACTCGCCGCGCCCAGCTCGACTTTGGCGATATCGCGAATACGCACGAACGAGCCGTCCGGCTCGGCCCTCAACACCACGTTCTCGAACTGGGAGGGATCGGTCAGGCGGCCCTGGGTCGTCAGATTGAGCTGAAACAGCGGATCGTCGGTCATCGGCTGCGCGCCGATCCGGCCGATGGCGGCCTGGACGTTCTGTGTCTTCAGCGCGTTGATCACATCGGTCGGCGTCAGACCGAGATTGGTCAGCCGGTCGATGTCGAGCACGATGCGCATGGCGTAGTCTTGTGCACCGAACAGCGAGGCGTCGCCGACACCCGGCACCCGCTTGACCGTGTCGAGCAGGTTGATCGTCGCGTAGTTTGACAGGAACAGCGAATCGAAATCGCTTCCCTCCTTGCCGTAGATGGTGATCACCTGCATCAGCGCCGATGATTTCTTGCGCACGCTGACGCCGGTCTGCTTGACCTCTGAAGGCAGCCCGGCCTCGGCCAGCGACACGCGGTTCTGCACGTTGACGGTGGCGATGTCGGGGTCTGTGCCGACGGCGAACGTCACGGTCAGCGTGTAGGAACCGTCGGCGCCACTCGTTGATTTCATGTAGAGCATATCGTCGACGCCGACGATCTTGCTCTCGATCGGCTGGGCGACGGTGGTCTCGACCACCTCGGCGCCGGCGCCAGGATAGCTTGCGGTCACGCTCACCTGGGGCGGCACGATGTCTGGAAACTGTGCGATCGGCAGCCGGGTAAGTGCGATCAGGCCGGCCAGCGTCAGGACGATCGAGATGACGGCGGCAAAGCGCGGGCGATCGATGAAGATTTCAGAGATCATGCTCAGCCACCCGTCGCCGCAGCTGCGTCAACGACGATGCCCGGCCTGACCTTGCCGACCCCCTCGGTGATGACGTTTTCGCCCTCCTTCAATCCCTTGCTCACGACCGAGAGGCCGCGAGCAGAGCGGTCAACGTCGATGCGACGCAATTCGACCTTCGAGGCGGCATCGACCACCATGACGAAGGCACCCTGCTGGTCGCGTTGCACGGCCTCTTGCGGGACTGCCAAGACATCCTGCTTGTCGGACTGTTCGAGTGTGACCCGCACCAGCGTCCCGTCGAGCAACAGTGCGTTGGGGTTGTCGAACTGCGCACGAACGGTCACCGTGTCGGTCCCCTGCGCGACGTTGCTGCCGATGAAATCGATCGTGCCCTTCAGCGGATACTCGGTGCCATTTGGCAACGTCAGCCCGACATTGGCACCGCCAGGCGTCATCCCCTTCAGCACGCGTTCCCGATAGGTCAGCAGCAGCGACGTGGAGACCGGAAACTCCACATAGATCGGGTCCAGCTTCGTCAAGGTGACGAGCGGACCGGTATCCGGGCCGACCAGCGCACCGACATCGGCAGTGCTCAGGCCCAGTACGCCGTCGAAGGGTGCGGTAATCTTGGTGTAGGAGAGGTTGAGGTCTGCGCTCTGCTTGCTGCCCTGCAGCTTGACGAGCTCAGCTTCCGCCTTCTTGACTTCGGCATTGGCGGTATCGACCTTGGCCTGCGAGATCGTATTGGTCGCGATCAGTTGCTGGGCTCTATCCCGTTCGAGGACTGCGAGATCCCGCTGTGCCTCGGCTGCCTCGATCGATCCCTCGATCTCCTGCACGGCCGCTCGATAGGCGCCATCCTCGACCTGATAGAGCTGGGTCCCGGCCGTTACTTTTTGCCCCTCCTTGAAATTCACCGCCTCCAGGAAACCGGCGACGCGGGCGCGAATATCGACCTTCTGGGTTGCGACGACCCGACCCGTCAGATCGACGCTTTCGCGCAGGTCCACGATCCGTGCGGGCGCCACCACCACGGCGGGCGCCTGCTGTGCGTGGGCAGCCGGTGCGCTGAACATGAACGCCAGAAGGACGGAAAAGGCAGAGAAGGCGACTTTCGGCACGGTCATGCGACACCCTTTCGGCAACAAGGCCAGGTTCAGTCCCACGGAGTCTGCTCAACCCGCACAGTAGTCACGAATACTCTGCCTTTGAAGCGTAAATCGCCCTTCCGTAACTGTTACATCGGCGTCCGAAGGAATGTTACGCGATCCATCAATCCTGCCTGCGGCACGATCGGAATGTCGTGCTGCCTGGGAACGGGCATTGCGGCGCCGTGACCTGTCCATGGGGTAATCCGGGATATGCGCATGCCAGATGCTTACGTGCGTGGCATACCGGCCGGCTCAAGGAACTTGCGCAGCGCCGCGATGCGGAAGATCGCATTCGCCGCGCCATATCCGCGATATCCGCGCCGCTCGACGATCTCGAAGAAGAAGCCGCCGGAGAACGTCGGGCTGTAGAGCTGGAAATACTCGCCGTTTTCGTCCCTGTCGTAGAGGATGTTCTTTGCCTTCAGTCTTTCGGTGAAAAGCGGATCGAGCCCGAAGCGGGCTTCGAGATCGTCGTAATAATTGGGTGAGATCGCCAGCGAGACGAAGCCGCCCGCGGCAAGCGCGTCTGCTGTCGCGAAGATGTCATCCGTCGTGAAGGCCAGGTGCTGGATGCCGGAGCCGAAGGTCTCGGCGATGAAGCGTCCGGCCAGCGTGTTGCGGTTTTCGGCGCCGTTCATGGTGATGCGCAGGGAGCCGGTGGCGTTTTCCACCACCTGGCTGCGCACGATGCCCGAGGGGTCGATGATGTCGACCAACGGCGTCTTATGGGCTTCCAGCAGCGACGTGTAGAAGAGCAACCACGTCAGCAGTTCGTCGTAATGCATCGTCTGGGCGATGTGATCGATCGACAGCAACCCGGCGGATGTCGCAGCCGTGTCGTCGACCGGATCGAATTCGATGTCCCATATGCGGCCGAGGTCGCTGTGGCGATCGAGGAAGTAGACGACGCCGCCGCCGACGCCGTGCACCGCCGGCATCTCGATCTCGCCTTCGTCCACGGGCTGGGCGAAGGTTTCAGCGCCGAGCGCCAGCGCTCTTGCATGCGCAGCCCGGGCATCGTCGACCAGAAGGCCCATCGCATAGGCCGACGTGCCGTGCACCAGATAGGACGAGTTGGCAAAGCCGCGGCTTTCCGTGTTGATCACCAGCCGGATATCGCCCTGCCGGAAGACATTGACGCTTTTCGTCTTGTGGCGTGAGGCCTTGCAAAAGCCGAGTGTGCGGATCAGCGCCTCGAGTTGCGGTGCCTCGCTTTCGTCGATGGTGAATTCGATGAAGGCGATGCCCTCGACGCCCGATCGCGGCGGCATGTCGGGAACGGGAAGCGCGATATCAGGCTCTGTCCGCCGCACCTGGTCGCCGAGATAGAGCAGAGAGCGTTGGCCGTCGACGGAGATGGCCGTCGCTGAGCCGCCGCGAAACTGATCGTTGAAGATCTCAAGCGAAAGATAGTCGTCATAGCCGGTGGCCGCCACCGCCCGCATGAACTCGAGGACGGGCAGATCGCCTTCGCCCGGCATGTTGCGGAAATGTCGGCTCCAATAAAGCAGGTCCATGTCGATCAGCGGCGCGTCGGCCAGCTGGATGATGAAGATCTTCTCCTTGGGTATCGAGCGGATGGAATTGACGTCGATCTTGCGCGCCAGCGTGTGGAAGCTGTCGAGAATGACGCCGACATTGGCGTGGTCGGCGCGGCGCACCACCTCCCAGGCGTCGCGGTGGTCGTTGATGTGGCGTCCCCAGGCGAGTGCTTCATATCCGACGCGCAAGCCCCTTCTGGCCGCCCGTTCGCCCAGCTCGCGAAAGTCGGCGGCGGCCCGGTCGAGACCGCCGAGTGCGGCGGGGGACACGTTGGAACAGACCAAGACAAGGTCGGTCCCCATCTCCTGCATCAGGTCGAACTTTCGCTCGGCCCGGTCGAACGTCCGGCTTCTCAGCGGCTCCGGCATGCCCTCGAAATCGCGGAACGGCTGGAACAGGGAAATCTCCAGGCCATAGTCACGCACCATCTGCCCGACCTGGCGCGGGCTCTCGTCGAAGACGAGAAAGTCGTTCTCGAAAATCTCGACGCCGTCGAAGCCGGCCCTGGCTATCGCCTCCAGCTTGCTGCGCAGGTCGCCGCTCAAGGAGACGGTGGCGATCGAGGTCTTCATGCGTGTCTCCTACGTTGCCCTGTCGTCAGGCGGTCAGAGCGTTGAAATGGGCAAGCATGCGCGTGGCATCCGGCTCACGGCCGGTAAACAGGCGAAAGGCGCCGACAGCCTGAAACACCGCCATGCCGCCGCCGTCGAGCGTCTTGCAGCCGCGCCGCCTGGCTTCTGCCAGAAGGCCGGTTTCCAGTGGGAAATAGACGACCTCGGCCACCCAGTGGCGCTGATCGAGCAGCTCGGCCGGAAGCGGCAATCCGGGATATTTCGCCATGCCGGTCGGTGTCGCGTGGATAAGGCCGTCTGCCGCTTGCATCGCCCGGGGAAGGTCGGTGCCAGCAACGATCTGCGCCTGCGGAAACAGCGCCGACATGCTAGACGCCAGCGCTTCTGCGCGCTCCGCTTCCCGATCAAAAACCGCAAGAGAATTTAGCCCCAACGTCAGCATCGCATAGGCCGTAGCAACGCCGGCGCCGCCGGCGCCAAGTTGAACCGCATGCGACAGCCCGACATCGGGCAAGCCGCGGCGAAAGCTCTCGGCGAAACCCCACCAGTCGGTGTTGTGGCCGATGCGACGCCCCTCCTCGAGCACCACAGTGTTCACGGCACCGAGATCTCGGGCCTCGTTGGACAGTTCGTCGAGAAAAGGGATGACCAGTTGCTTGCACGGATGCGTGATGTTCAATCCGCAAAGGCCCCGCTGTTCGGCCTCCCGCAGCAGCTGCGGCAGGTCATCGGGGCTGGCGCCACGTTGGCTGAGGTCGATCAGTTCGTATTCGTATGCCAGGCCCTGCGCGGCACCTTCGCGCATGTGCATCGCCGGCGTGAGCGAGGCTTGAATGCCGGCGCCGATCAATCCGGCTTTCAACGGTCTGAGAAGGGTCTCGGTCATCTCGACGGCTTTCATCATGGGATGGGTTGCCGGCCCGCCGTCACAGCGGGCCGGCGGCAGGCTTACTGGCCGCGAAGCGTCTGAAGCTCCTTGAAGAGCGCTGCGACGGTATCGGGACCGATTTCGGCGCTGAACTTCTCGACCATCGGCTTGACCGCGTCGCGCAGCTTCTGGGTTTCCTCGGGCGACAGTTCGCTCACTTCCATGCCGGTCGCCTTGATGTCGGCGATCGCCTTGGCGTCGAACTCGCGCGAGACCTGGCGCTGGTAGTCACGCGCCTCGGTGGCCGCGGTCTGCAGCACGGCCTTCTCCTCGTCGTTGAGGCCGTCCCAGAACTTCTTGCTGATGAGCACGATCTGCGGATTGTACTGGTGACGGGTCACCGTCATGTACTTCTGCACTTCATAGAATTTGGCATTGAGAATGTTGGCGGCGGGATTTTCCTGGCCGTCGACCGTGCCGGTTTCGAGCGCTGTATAAAGCTCGGTGTAGGGCAGCGGCACGGCATTGGCGCCGAGATTGTTGAAGAGCTCGATCGGGATCGGCGACTGGATCGTGCGGATCTTCAGACCCTTGATGTCCTCAAGCTTGGTGACAGGGTGGCGGTTGTTGGTGAGGTTGCGGAAACCCAGCTCCCAATAGCCGAGACCGACAAGGCCGGTAGCGGGCAACAGTTCTGTCAGGCTGGTGCCGAAGGGGCCGTCCATGACCTTGTCGGCCTCTTCGCCATTGTTGAACAGGAAGGGCAGGTCAACGGCGCCGAACTGCTTGACGTTGCTTGCCAGGATGCCGGCATTCAGAACCGTCATTTCGATGACGCCGCCCTGCAGCGCCGAGACGGTCTGGACGTCGCCGCCGAGCACGCCGCCCGGAAACAGCTTGACCTCGATCTTGCCGCCGCTCTTGTCCTTCACCAGCTCGGCGAATTTCTCCATGCCCATAACCTGGGGATGGCCCTTGTTGTTGGCGGCGGCGAATTTCAGCTGCTGCTCGCGGATTTCGGCGAGTGCCGGGCTTGCCGCCATCAGCGCTACTGGTAGTGCAACGCCAAGCGCCATTTTCATCAGTTTGTCGAACATATTTCCCTCCCAGGTTTGGCCGGTTTCTCCCTCCGGCCGGTTGAACTTTGCATGCGTTTTCTTCGGGTCTATCGCGCAAACCAGGAGACCGGCACGGTCACCAGTTGCGGGAACAGCACGAGCAGAAGCAGAACGGCCAGTTCGGCGATGAGGAAGGGCATGACGCCCCTCATCAGGTCTTCCATCTTCAGCTTTGAAACGCCGCAGATGACGTTGAGCACCGTGCCGACGGGCGGCGTGATCAGGCCGATCGAGTTGTTGATGATGAACAGCACGCCGAAATAGACAGGATCGATGCCGGCCTGCTTGATGATCGGCATCAGCACCGGCGTCATGATCAGGATGGTCGGGGTCATGTCCATGGCGGTGCCGACGACGACGACGAGCGCCATGATCGCCAACAGCAGCAGCGTCTGGTTGTCCATCAGCGGTTCGACGAGGGCGGCGAGGTCGCCGGGTACGTCGGCAACCGTGATCAGCCAGGCAGAGACGGCAGAGCAGGCAACCAGGAACATGACGATCGATGTTATCTTCGCCGCGGCCACGAAGACGTGGAACAGCTTGGCCGGCGGCAGTTCGCGATAGATCACCATCGAAACGAACAGCGAATAGACGGCGGCAACGACACCGGCTTCCGTCGGTGTGAACACGCCGAACTTCAAGCCGACGATGATGATCACAGGCAGGAACAGCGCCCAGAGGCTGTCGATGAAGGTCTTCATCCTGACCGCGCCGCTCTGGCGCGGCGGCAACTGATGCTGCTCCTTGCGCGATACGATCAGCCAGGTCACGCAGAGAGCTGCTGCGATCATCAGCCCGGGGAAAATGCCGGCCAGGAAAAGCTTGGTGATCGAGACGCCGCCGACGACGCCGTAAAGGATGAAGCCGATCGACGGCGGAATGATCGGGCCGATGATCGAGGCAGAAGCCAGCAGCCCGCCGGCGCGGGCCGGGTCGTGGCCGGATTTCAGCATCATCGGCAAGAGAAGCGCGCCAAGCGCTGCAGCATCGGCAACGGCCGAGCCGGAGAGGCTCGCCATGATGCAGGCGGCGAAGATGGCAACGAAGCCGAGGCCGCCGCGGATATGGCCTACCATCGCCATCGCCAGATTGACGATGCGGCGCGACAGGCCGCCGGTGTTCATCACTTCGCCGGCGAGCATGAAGAACGGCACGGCCATGAGCGGGAAGCTGTCGGCGCCGTTCAGCACGTTCTGAGCGACGATCTGGGCGTCGTAGAGGCCGAGATACATCATCAGCGCGACGCCGGTGATGATCAGGGCGAAGGCGATCGGCACGCCAAGCGCCATCGGGCCAAGCAGAGCGCCGAGAAAAATCGTAACGGTCATCGGTCTCTCCTCAGGGCTTGGCGACGGGGTGCGCGAGGGAAGGTACCGGATGCTCGTCGAGGACGGCCTGATCCTCGCTGTCGCGCACCAACTCGGCCGTCGCCACGTCAATGCGGCCGGTGAGGATGCAGAACATGTCCCAGAGGATGATCAGGAAGGCGGGAATGCCGAAGGCAAGGCCGGCGCCGTAGAAGAAGCCCATGGAAATGCCGGTGGCCGGTGCCGCGACATGCAGGTTGATCAGCGTCTGCGTCCAGCTGCCGCTGATGATCAGCCAGGTTGCGCCCAGCATCAGCGCCTGGCCGCAGAGGATTGCGACCTTTGCTCCGTTCGGCGGCAGCCGGCGCAGAAGCGAATCGACGCCGAGATGGGCGTGTTCGCGCATGGCAACGACCGCGCCGAGGAACGTCAGCCAGATGAAGAAGATGCGCGACAGCTCTTCAGAGTAGGTGATGCCGGTATTGAAGGCGTAGCGCAATACGACATTGCCGAAGACGAGCACGACCATGCCCGCGAGCAGAAGCGCGATGGCGACCTTCAAAATCAGAAAGCAGAATTCGATTATCCTCACCATTTCGCTCCTCCCAGGCGATCTGCCGCGTCTTGCGGCCTGTGACGTCCGTCATCGGTCAGGACATCCAAGTGTGCAAGGCTGACATGCCGATCTCTCCTCCAAGCGACCGAATGCCTTCTCAAAATGTACTAACTAGTTCGAATGTCAAGCGGCATGTCTTGAAAGAAACCGGCAAGCCCAATAAGACTTGAGGAGGGACGCGGAGTGGAGCCGCAAACCCGGGAGCGACGGCTGCAGCCGTTTCGTGTTGAAAATCAAAGGCGGAGGAAGCGACGGGGCATGGCGGCGCGAGCAGAGAACGGACGCAAGAACGATCCACAGCGCACGAAGGAGGACATCCTCATCGTCGCGACGGACGAGTTCGCGACCCATGGTCTGGCTGGCGCCCGCGTCGACGCGATCGCCGAAAAGACCCGAACCTCCAAGCGGATGATCTATTATTATTTCGAGAGCAAGGAGGGGCTCTATCTCTCGGTGCTCGAGCGGTCCTACCGCAAGATCCGTACGCTGGAGGCCGACCTGCAGTTGTCGAGCCTCGCACCCGAGGCGGCGTTGCGGACGCTGATCTCAACCACCTTCGACCACGATCAGGCCAACCCGGAATTCGTGCGGCTGGTCAGCATCGAGAACATCCATCACGCTGCCCACATGATGCGCTCGGAGGCGATCCGCGATCTCAATGTGTCGGTCATCGAGACTATCGCGGGCATTCTGGAGCGCGGTGTCGCCGAAGGCGTGTTCCAGCGCACGGCCGATCCGATCGACGTGCACATGCTGATCAGCGCCTTCTGCTTCTTCCGCGTCTCCAACCGCTACACCTTCGGCACGATCTTTCGCCGCGACCTTTCCGAGCCGGAGACGATGCAGCGACACAAGGGCCTGATCGCCGATGCCGTGCTGAGCTATCTCAAGAGCTAGGGACAGCCCGGTTCAGCCGTTGCGCAGATGCTCGGTCGGCAGCGCGGTCGTATACTTGATCTGGCTGAGCGCGAAACTCGAGCGGATGCTGGAGACGCCGGGGATCGTCGTCAGGAAATCGACGACGAGCGCCTGGTATTTCATCAGATCCTCGACGACGACGCGCAGCATGTAATCGGACTCGCCGGTCATCAGGTAACATTCGACGATCTCTGGCTTCGTCTTGATGGCGGCGCTGAAGACGTCGAGCGAGGCGCGGTCCTGCTGCTTCAGCGACACGTGCACGAAGACGTTGACGGCAAGGCCGAGCGCGAAGGCGTCGACGAGCGCGACCGAGCCCTTGATGACGCCGCTCTCCTTCAGTTCGTTGACCCGTCGCCAGCAGGGCGAGGCGGAAAGCCCGGTTGCGTCGGCAAGCTCCGCCGTGCTGATCTCGGCATTCTGCTGCAGAAGATCGAGAATACGGATGGTCGCGGCGTCGAAGCTCGGCGGTTTCTTGGGCATGGAATTTCCTGAAATGACGTTTCAGCGGTGAGTATTGCCGAAAGTGGCAAGATTTCCAACAAAGATAGACCGGATATTTCGCGAGGGCGGGTGTAGCGTTTCCAGGTTCTGGGAGGAGCCGACATGGAAGAGCAGAAACTTTCGACCGCCACGCTGAAATCTCTGAAAGATCTGGAGCGGCAGGTGCTCTGGCATGCATGCTGGATGATCCACAACGCCAATCACATCCGGGAAAAAGGCGAGGTGAAAGTCGGCGGGCACCAGGCGTCTTCCGCGTCGATCACCTCGATCATGACGGCACTTTATTTCCATATCCTCAGGCCGGGAGATCGGGTCGCGGTCAAGCCGCATGCGGCCCCGGTCTTCCATGCGATCCAGTATCTGATGGGCAACCAGACGCGCGAGAAGCTGCAGAATTTCCGCGGCTTCGGTGGTGCGCAATCCTATCCCAGCCGCACCAAGGATATCGACGACGTCGATTTTTCGACCGGCTCCGTCGGCCTCGGTGTCGGCATTACCGCCTTCGCCTCGATCATTCAGGATTACATCGCGTCCAAACCCTGGGCACAGAACAAGAGCGACGGCCGCATGATCGCACTCGTCGGCGATGCGGAGCTCGATGAAGGCAATATCTATGAGTGCCTGCAGGAGGGCTGGAAACACGATCTGCGCAACACCTGGTGGGTCATCGACTACAACCGCCAGAGCCTCGACGGCGTCGTTCGCGAGGGCCTGTGGCAGCGGATAGAGGCGATCTTCACCGCTTTCGGCTGGGACGTGAAGGTCGTCAAATACGGCTCCCTGCAGCAGGCGGCCTTCAAGGAACCCGGCGGCGAGACGCTGCGCGCCTGGATAGACCGCTGCCCCAACCAGCTCTATTCGGCGCTGACCTTCCAGGGTGGGGCCGCGTGGCGCAAGCGGCTTCAGGACGAAATCGGCGACCAGGGCAATGTCAGCAAGCTGCTTGCTTCGCGCAACGACGAGGAACTGTCGGAACTGATGAGCAATCTCGGCGGTCATTGCATCCAGACGCTCGCCGAGACCTTTGCCAGCATCGACCATGATCGCCCCACGGTCTTTCTCGCCTATACGATCAAAGGCTGGGGAACGCCGCTCGCCGGCCACAAGGACAACCACGCCGGCCTGATGACCAAGGCGCAGATGCAGGATTTCCAGCAGAAGGTTGGTGTGCGGGCCGGGGAGGAATGGGATGAGTTTGCGGCGGTCGCCGATGCGGGCGCTGCGAAGGCATTTCTGAAGACCGTACCATTCTTTGCCAAGGGCACAAGGCGGTTCAAGTCGGACCCGGTGCCATCGGCCGGTCCGGTGTTGCTCGACGATCGCGAGCTGTCGACGCAGGCGGGCTTCGGCAAGATCCTCGATGCGCTGGCGCAACGCGACGATGCACTCGCCAGCCGCATCGTGACGATGGCGCCCGATGTGACCGTCTCGACCAATCTCGGCCCCTGGGTCAACCGGCGCGGACTTTTTGCCCGCGACATGCAGGCCGACACGTTCCGCGACGAAAAGGTTCCCTCGGTACAGAAATGGGTCTTCGGTCCCGGCGGCCAGCATATCGAACTCGGCATCGCCGAGATGAATCTCTTCCTGCTGCTGGGTGCGGCCGGTCTTTCCCACTCGGTATTCGGTGAACGCCTGCTGCCGATCGGCACGGTCTACGACCCGTTCGTCGCCCGCGGGCTCGATGCTCTCAACTATGCGTGCTACCAGGACGCGCGGTTCATGATCGTCGGCACGCCGTCGGGCGTCACACTGGCGCCGGAGGGCGGTGCTCACCAGTCGATCGGCTCGCAACTGATCGGCATGAGCCAGGACGGGCTTGCCAGTTTCGAGCCTGCCTATCTTGACGAACTCTCCGTGATCATGGACTGGTCCTTCGACTACATGCAGCGCGACGGCGATGCCGTGCATGACGAACGCACGTGGCTGCGCGATACGACCGGCGGCTCGGTCTACCTGCGGCTGACCACACGCCCGCTCGAACAGATGCAGCGTCGCGAAGATGCAGTCTTCCGCCAGGGTGTGATCGACGGCGCCTACTGGCTGCGCGAGCCACGACCGAACACGCAGCTGGTGCTGGCCTATCAGGGGTGCGTCGCGCCTGAAGTGCTGATGGCGGCCGGGCGGCTGGCCGAGCGCCACCGCGATGTCGCGGTGCTGGCGGTGACATCAGCCGATCGGCTCAACGCCGGCTGGACGGCGGCCCAGCGGGCGCGGCGGCACGGCCACAACAGCGCCGAAAGCCATATCGAGGCGCTGCTGGCACCGCTCTCCGATGCCTGCGAGATCATTACCGTGACCGATGGCCATCCGGCCACGCTCGGCTGGTTCGGATCGGTGCACGGTCACCGCACCGTTTCGCTCGGTGTCGAGCATTTCGGGCAGACGGGCACGATCGCCGACCTTTACGCCCATTTCGGCATCGACACGGACTCGATCATCGAAGCGGCCGAAGCGGTCGCTCTCGGCCGCAATCGCCGCAAGTTTAGGCAGGCCGGATAGGAGCGCCACGACCGGGGTGCCGGAGCACCTCGCACCCACCGTTTCCGATAAGGGTCAGCCGACAAAAGCGCGCCGCAGAAGGCCGGCCATCGATGCGCGCAAGCTGCCACGCTCGGCAATTTGGGCGCGCGACACGCCAAACAGCAGGCTCAGGATGCCGTTGCGTTGTTCGGTTGTCGGCAGGATCGTCAATCCGCCGCCGGCTTCATGGATTTCGGCAATGCGGACCCAGCCGATCTGAGGCAGGTAGACCGCTGCATCATCTGTTCGCGTAGCGTCCAGGCCCGGAATGCGGACGCGGTCCGCCGACAGTCCGCCTATGCTGACGTCGACGGTCTGCCCGGCCTGGCGATACTGCCCGTCCAGTGACACGTCGATGACCTCCTCCTGCCCGTATCGTGGCAGTTCGATGCAGACGAGCAGGCTGACGAAGGCGATGGTCATCGATACCAGGGACCAGACGAGATTTAGGATCTCGCGCTCGGAAAAATCCGTGGGCGCGTTCCACGCGAGCACCGTCTGCAGCACCGAAAGACCGGAAAGCACCGTCACCAGGCCGAAGAAGAGCGCCGTCGGCAGGTGTACGCGCATGCGCGCACGGTCGCCGCCTTTCTCCGTCACCTTGAAGGGGCGGCCGAATGGACGGCGGATCGCCTGCAGCAGCGTAAGCGTGACCGGCAGCGCCGTCAGCGCATGGGTTACCTCGGTAAACAGCGGCAAGGTCCGTTTTCCCGAGATCCAGGATGCGTAGACCCAGAACACCAGCAATGACGAGATGCCGTATTTCATGAACAGAAGCTCGTCGGCCTGAAGCGCGGAAATGCCGAAGAGCCAGTAAATCGACGGCGCGAAAAGCAGGCAGAGAATGAAAGGCTTCGACAGCCAGCAAAACAGACCGTGCAGATAATGGAAGCGCTGCCGCAGGGTGAACCGACCGCGCCACAGCGGGCCATCCTTCAGCAGGCCGATCTGGATCGTCCCGAGGCACCACCGGGTTCGCTGGGTGATGTATTCCGGAATGCCCTCGGCCGACAGGCCGACGCTGAGTTTCTCGTTCAGCCATCGGGTAATGTAGCCGCGTTCCATCAGGCGGTAGCTGAGCAACATGTCCTCGGAGAGTGCCTCATGCGGGAAGCCCCCGATCTCGTTGACCATGGAGCGGCGCACGACGAAGCTGGTGCCGACGCAAAAGGCGCATTCCACCGCGTCCTTGGCCGGTTGGAACGTATCGAAAAACACCCGCTGATCGTCGACGAAGCTCGACGCGATGTGCAGGTTGTGCTGGATCGGGTCGGCGTTGAAGTAGAACTGCGGTGTCTGGACGATGCCGATACGCTGGTTTCTGAACAGGCCGACGACGCGCTTGAGGAAGTTGGCCTGCGGCGCGAAGTCCGCATCGAGGACCATGATCAGTTCGGACGGTCGCTCCTTGTTCGTCAGTTGCAGCGCGTTGTTCAGATTGCCGGCCTTGGCATGCCGGTTGTCCGGGCGCGTGATGTAGTTGACGCCGATGGTCTCGCAGTATTCGCGCACTTCGGGGCGGCGGGTGTCGTCGCAGACATAGACCTGGAAATCCGGGTAATCCATTGCCTTGGCGCAAACGGCGGATTTTTCCAGAATATGGATCGGCTCGTTGTAAGTGCAGATGAAAACGGCCACCGATGGATAGCGGCCGCTTGCGGCAAGTTCGCTCTCTGCGGCATCCGCCTCGGCCGTCCAGTCCGTGGTGCGGCAAAGGATCAGGACGGAGGCGACGGCGTATACGATCGATATCGCCTCAAACAAAAAATAGACATAGGGCCAGAGGCTTTCCGCTGTCGGTTCCAGGTCGGGCAGGGTGTCGAGCAGTCGCCAGCAGAGATAGAGCGCGAGCGATGCTGCGGTGACGATGCTGAAGGCAACCCTTTCCAGCGGGTTTCGCGGATCTGCCAGGGCGGCAAGCGCCAGGAACGCCAGTGCAACGCCCAGATCGAACAGAAGGACGCTTGTGAGATCGGAATCGAAGCGGAAAAACATGGCAGCTCTCAATTGGCTCGGAAGGGGTTGAAAGCCGTGGCTGCGAGAACGGCCCAGGCCGTGGCGCCCAGATGCGGCCGTCTGTAGTAACGAAACGCCTCCCCGACACCCGCAGCGTCGATCGTAAGCCCGGTCGATATTTCCTCGTCGCGGGTAGCAAACAGCCAACCTGACGCCGCATCGCGATTGTCCAGCACGCTTTCCATCAATCCTTCGGCGCGCTCTTCGTCACCCTCCAACCGAAACATCAGCGCTGCCTGCGCGGTTCCTTCGATCCAGATCCCGTCCCGGTCGTCGTTGAAGTCGTAGCCGCCCGGGACTGCGAGTTTGGCATCGATGCGCAAGGGCACTTCGTTCCAGCCCGCCGGTCGCTCGCCCGCAGGCATGACCATCAGCGGCCATATCTGCACGTCGAGAACGGTGATGCCGTTGCGCACCGGCTTGCCTGACGTGTCGGTGCCGATCAGGAAGCCTTGCTCCCCGTCAAACATGCTCGTGACGAAATGCAGGGTCGAGCGCGCAAGGGGGTCCCATTGCGGGTCTCCGGTTTCCGACTTCAGCCAGCGCGCGACGGCAAGCGCATCGATATTGTGTTCCGTCGATTTCCACAGGATCGGCTTTGATGCCGGGTCAAAACCGAAATATCCGCCGGTCAGGCCGGCGTCGTCTTCACGAAGTCCGCTCTTCAACCATGCGCCGAGATCGATGGCACCCGCGAGATAGGCAGGCTCGCGGGTGCGGGCATGAAGCTGGAGCAGGGCGAGTGCTGCCCAGGCGACATTTCCAAGGGCGGTGCTGACCTGATATTCGTCTTCGGCCCAATGGCTCCCCTCGGCATCCCACCATCCAGGGAGCGCAACCGGCACGGTGATTTCGCCGCTCCGGTAGGCGTTGCGCAGGCGGCCGTCGCGAAATTGCCGATCTGTCTTCGATGCGGCCAGCAATGCGTCACCGATCGATCTGGCTGCGCCAATCCTGCCGCAGGCAAGCAAGGCCATGGCTGCAAGCGCATTGTCGTAGGTAAACGCCGCCGTAGCCAGCGGCTGCGGCAAGGCTGTTTCGTTCGGTCCCGGCCGATAACTTGGGATGAAGCCGACCGCGGGAGGCTGCCCGACCGTTTCGTGCTGCGCGGCTGCGATCGCATCACAAAGCTCCCGCGCCGCGCCCTCGGCGGCTGTGGCGGGCGAGGCAAGGCAGGCAAGGCAGGCGAGCGCCATGGCCCGTGATCCCAGGGTGAGGGGTGAGCGAGACATCAGCCGAAACCTCACAAACGTCAGAGCGCTTTCGCTTGGATGCTTGTGCTGTCGGGCTTCATCGCCACGGCCAGCGTGGTGTTGGCGGCAAGGCGGGCACCGCGGGGCGAAACACGCGTGATCCTCGCCTGCTCGCTCGGGCCGGCTACGGGAGCGTCCGTAAACGCCGCCAGGTGCTGCCGGAGCTGACCGGCATAACCGGCAAGCGCGCTCGACGTGTTGTCGAACTGGCGGCGGGTCCACACGACCCAGGTTTTCGGCATGCTGACAGTCACCCACGTGCCGACGCCGCAGAACTTGTTCACGACCCCATTGTCCGAATGCGCTTCATCGGGGGCTATGAACGCGTAGAGTTCGCGCCGTTCCGTCGGCGGAAATGGCACGGCATAGTCGAGATCGACCCGCTCCGTCGTCTTTGGCACCAGTCGCTCGACACGGCCAAGAACCGGACTGTCCCAGCCGTCGGCCTCCACCGTGACGCTTGCGCCCAATGACAGGCTTTGTGCCTGGCGCTCGGAGAAGATGGCAACGACGAAGGCATCGGCACAACTGACGGATTCGGCCAGAGTATCGCCACCGCTGACCTGCTTTCCGACCTGTGCCACGGTCTTGAAGAGCTTTGCCTGCGTGGAGATCGCCACATCGGCTCGAACGAGCTTGGCGATGCGTTCTTCTTCCGCTTTCGCCAGAGCCTTCAGCTGGTCGATGCGCGCCTGGATGGTTGCAGTCTGGATGCTGATCTGCGAACGGTCGGCCTTCACATTGCGGATTTCTCGCTGAAGGTCCTGCAACGATTGCTGCTCGCCGCCGACAAAGATGCCCGAGCGGGCATTGCCGAGATCCGCACTCAACATCTCGACCCGCAATCTGGCCGCTACGATCTTCGTATCCTCAAGTCTCAGCGTATTGGCAAGCTCATCCCGGTTGCCGGCGATCACGCCCTTTTTCACGAGACCGAGTTTTCGCTCCGCGGCGTTCTTCTCGTTGGCGGACGACAGGCTGACGATTTCCAGGTGGGCTTGCGCGTTGCGCAGGTCGTTGTCTGAGCGAATGATGATCGCCGCCTGTTGGCGGTTCAAGTCTCGTTCGAGATCGGCGATGCGGCGGAGATAATCCGCGTGGATCGACTGCTTGAGCGCCAGATCGTTCTGAAGCGACGTCAGCTCGATCGTCAGGCCGATCAACGTCGAGCGGTCGACGCGGTCGTTTTCGATCGTTGCAAGTGGGAGGTTGCCGTCGCCTCCCGTGTTGACCTCGACGACGCGCCCGCCGATAGGCGAGGTGATCGAAACGACCGGGGCGTTGGTGACGGCACGTGTCGTCGATGATGAGAAGACCGGCGGTGCAATCGTTGTCATGAATGTCGACCCGACAACACCGAGAACGCCAAGAGATAAAACTCTGACTGATTTAGTGTTATTTGTCGAAATTTCTTTGTTTGTCTTGGAAGACATAGCTTTAATCTCCAAAGGTGATTTTTATGCTACGCATCCTCCCATAGGTTTGAAGGGTTACACGCTGTTGATATCTCGTCAAGACGCAATATTAGCGAATTATTGATGAATATATACTCATTCACTGCATCGTTTAACGGCAACTGTCCTTGCGTTGGTCAGCTGCACAAGAAATAAGCGGCGCGCCAAATCGACCGATGGCGTTGGCGCAAATGACAAGGAGTGCCTACCGGCATGGGGCAACCGATCTTGCGCCCGGCTGTGCACAGGCCGCGTCCCGCATCAGAGCCGCCTTGTATGGCGCTGCTCCTACGCGGCAGGCACCTGCTGATGAAGGGCCGAGAGCGGCCGGCTTCAGCGCCCGTATTTCCGCATGACCTCGAGAAGGCGGCCGTGCTTGATCGCCTCGATCTTGAACCGGTCGTGCGCCGTACCGCCTGAATCTTCCGCCGCCAGCATGGCATTGACCACCGCCTCTTCGACGCTGTCGACCGTGGCCAGATAGACGGGGTCGAGCATTTCGTCATTGACGATTTCGAGCTTCAGCCGCGGCGGGGCACGGTGCGCCATCGGCTGCGGATTGGCGGTCGAAAACGCCAGGAAGATATCGCCGGAATTGTTTCCGCCGGGCGTGCCGTTGCGGCCGATGCCGATCGCCGCGCGGCGGGCAAGACGCTGAAGTTGGTGCGGGGCCATCGGCAGATCGGTGGCGATGACGACGATGATCGAGCCGCGCTCCTGCATCTGGCTCTGTGGCGTGCCATCGCGCATGTGCTCGCCGACCGGTACGCCGCAGATCGTCAGCCAGTCGCGTTGGCCGTGGTTGGCCTGCACCAGCGTGCCGATCGTGTAGTCCCGTCCGCCAAACTCGACGACCCGCGAGGCGGTGCCGGTACCACCCTTGAAGCCATAGGCGATCATGCCGGTGCCGCCGCCGCAATTGCCTTCCTGGACCGGTCCGCCGGCGGCAGCATCAAGGGCGGCCTGCACCTCCGCTTCGCCAATGTGTTGGCCGTTGATATCGTTCAGCACGCCGTCGTAGGTTTCGGCGACCACCGGCATGATCCAGAGAAAATCGTCGCTGTCATAGGTGGAGGCATAGCGCTCCAGCATCCACTTGATCGTGGCGTGGTGGGTCATGCCGACCGCATGGGTGTTGGTGATCATCACCGGCCCGAGGAAGAAGCCGCCATCCTCTATCCAGTGGGTTCCGGTCATTTCACCGTTGCCGTTGAAACGGTGCACGCCCGCATAAACGGGGACCGGTACGTCCGAGCCCGCATGCGGCAGGATGGCGGTGACCCCGGTTCTCACAGGGCGCTTGCGGCCCGGGCGCGGTTCGTCTTCCGAAATGGTATGGAAGCCGACGGCAATTCCCTCGACGTCGGTGATGGCATTGAAGTGGCCGGTGCGGCCCTTGAACGGCAGGCCGAGGTCCCGGGCGCGGGCTTTGGTGGTGGGCGTATTCTTGTTGTCCATGATCATTTCTGCCGGGAGCGGAGGTAGAGGCCGAGGGAGGCGACGACGAAGGAGAAGGTCAGCATCATCACGGCGATCGCGTTGATCTCCGGCTTGATGCCGCGCCGAAGCATGGCGAAGATGAACATCGGCAGCGTGGTCACGTCGACGCCGGCGATGAAGTAGGTAATGACCAGATCGTCCATCGAGATGATGAAGGCGAGCAGCGCGCCGCCGACGATACCGGGCAGGAGCTGCGGCAGCACCACGCGCCGAAAGGTCGTCCATTCGTCGGCGCCAAGATCTGCCGAAGCGTTTTCCAGTGTCCTGTCCATGCCGGCAAGCCGCGCCGAGACGACGATGAACACGTAGGAAATCAGGAAGGTGCACTGGCCGATGATGATCGTCGTCAGGCCGAGGTGGATGCCCGAATTGACGAAGAAGATCAAAAGCGCGATGCCAAGCACGATGTCGGGCATCAGCATCGGCATGAACATGATGACCCGGTAGAAGCGCTGGCCGAGAAAGTCGAAACGGTAGAGGCCGATCGCGATCGCCGTGCCGAAGACGGTGGCGATCAGCGTCGTCGAGGTGGCGATGACAAGGCTGTTCCACACCGCCTGCAGGAGCTGGCCGGTTGATTCGATATAGAGCGCGTTTTCGGACACCGTCGTCTTGAAGCCCAGCACCTGAGCGTACCATTCGGTGGTGAAGCCGGTCCAGGTCATCATGTTGACCGGGTTCGAATTGAACGAATAGACGGCGATCACCACCAGCGGAATGTAGATGAAGGCGAAGAAGAGGCCGGTGTAGGCAACGAGGCCGCCGCGGAAGAGGGTTTGTGCGATCTTCATGGGTGACCTCAGCGATTGAGCGCAGCGTCGGCGCCGCGGCGGCTGGACGCGAACACATAGACGAGCAGCAGCACCAGCATCACGCTCATGACCAGCATCGCCAGCGCCGAGCCGAACGGCCAGTTGCGGGCCGCCAGGAACTGCTGCTCGATGAGATTGCCAAGCATCATCACCTTGGCGCCGCCGAGGACGGCCGGAACGACGAAGTTGCCGAGCGCCGGGATGAAGACGATGATCGCGCCGCCGATGATGCCGGGAGCCGTCAGCGGCAGGATGATGCGCCAGAAGGTACGGATAGGCCCGGCGCCGAGATCGAGCGAGGCACGCACCAGCGTCCAGTCCAGCTTTTCGACGCTGGCATAGACGGGCATGAACATGAACGGAATGAAGACATAGACCATGCCGAGAATGATGGCGCCGTCGGTATAGATCAGGTCGAGCGGCCGGGCGATCATCCCCGTCGACATCAGCATCTCGTTGACGAGGCCGGTCTGGCGCAGGATCAGCACCCAGACGAACAGGCGAACGATCAGGCTGGTGAAGAAGGGCAGGGTGATGAGGAACAGGCAGAAGTTCTTCCACCGCTCTGACAGCCGGGCGATGCAGAAGGCTGCGGGATAACAGACAAGCAGAGCGGCCAGAACGGTCAGCGCCGCGATCTTCACCGAGCGGATGAAGATGGCGATATAGACGGGATCGAAATCCTCGAACATCGGATCGGCAAAGCCGAGGATGCGGCCGAAATTGTGCGGGTAGAAAGTCCACTCCACGCCGCCGTAGAGGCCCGGCGCCAGAAAGCTCGTGACCATCATGATCGCAAGCGGACCGAGAAAGAACACGGCGAGGAACAGGGAAACGGGACCGAGCAGAACGGCGAGCTGGACGCGGCGGCGGCTGGCGATCGACATGTCACGCCTCCGCACAGGGGTGAATGAGATGAACGGCTGCCGGGTCATAGGCGAGCCTCGCGCGGCGCGTCCGCTCGATCTCGCCGATCAGGCCGCGCCGACCGGCCGGGATTTCGGCGATAACCTTTTTGCCGGCTGAGGTTCGGCCGAAAAGTTCGAACGTCGAACCGACGAACACAATCGCCTCGAGGTCGACGTCAAGGGTAGGGAACGGTTCGCCTTCGCCAGCGAGAAAGAACTGCTCAGGCCGGATCAGCGCAGTCGCCGCCCCAGACGCCGTTGACTGATTTCGCCGATGATGGATTGCCGTGCCGTCGCCGGCCATCAGCCGATCGCCATCGATCCGGCCGTCGAAGAGATTGCTCGCGCCGATGAAAGTCGCGACGAAACTGTTGACCGGGTGGTCGTAGATCGCCCGCGGCGTATCGAGCTGCTGGATGCGCCCGCCGGAGAGAACGGCGACGCGGTCCGACATGGTCAGCGCCTCCTGCTGGTCGTGGGTCACGAAAATGAAGGAGATGCCGAGCTCGTGCTGCAGTGTCTTCAGCTCGATCTGCATGGCCTGGCGCAGGTTCTTGTCGAGGGCCGACAGCGGCTCGTCGAGCAAAAGCAGTTTCGGGCGCGCAATGATGGCGCGGGCTAGCGCCACGCGCTGCTGCTGGCCGCCGGAGAGCTGGCGCGGACGTCGGCCCTCCATGCCTTCAAGTCCCACCATCTTCAGTGCCGCCGCAACTTGTTCGCGTCGCTTGGCCTTGGCGACGCCGGCGACTTCAAGCGCATAGGCGGTGTTTTCGCCGACGGTCATGTGCGGAAAGAGCGCGTAGTTCTGGAACACGGTGTTGACGGGGCGGCGGTAGGGCGGCCTGTCGGTCATGTCCTCCCCGTCGATCAGGATGCGCCCGCCGTCGAGTTCGACGAATCCGCTGATCGCTTGCAACAGCGTGGTCTTGCCGCAGCCGGATGGCCCGAGAAGCGTCAGGAACTCGTTGCGCCGCACCTGAAGATCGATGGCGTCGAGCGCGGTCACGCTCCCGCCCTCCGGAGTGGCGAAGGCCTTGCTTGCCCCCTCCAGCCGGACAATGGAATCCTGCATCTGTCATTCCCCAAAATGTTATTTAAATAACGCTTGTGCGTTTTGGATATATGGATACCATTTGTTCATCGGTGTCAACGGCCGCAGAAGCCGGAGCCGGCAAGGACCAGGGAACGGTCCGACCTTGGGGTACCAAGCCTCATGAACCATCAGAGGAGACTATCTATGACGAAAGCAAGCCGCGTCGTCCGGGCGACCAGGGCCAAACTTTTCGGCTCCGCACGGGCCGCCGCATACTCGCTGTCCGCCTTGATCGCCACCACGGGTCTCGGCCACGCAGCCGAGCTCAACATCTACAACTGGGGCGAATACATCAATCCGGCGGTCCTGAAGAAATTCGAGGAAGAGACCCAGATCAAGGTCAACCTTTCAACCTATTCCTCCAACGAGGAGATGCTGGCGAAGATCCAGGGTGGCGCGACCGGCTATGACGTCGTCTTCCCGTCGGTGCACATGCAGGACATCATGTCCAAGCTCGACCTTCTGGAGAAGACCGACATCAATGCCTATGAAGGCTTCAAGAACATCGATCCGGCGTTCCTGAGGGCAAAGAGCGACCCGAAGGGCGAGTATTGCTTGCCCTATGCCTTCGGAACCGTCGGCATCCTCTACAATCGCAAGGTGCTCGGCAAGGACGTCGTCGGCTGGAAGGACCTGATCGCGACCGTCAAGGAAAAGGGCCTGAAGTTCACCCTGCTCGACGACATGCGCGAGGTCCTGGCCGTGGGCTTGATCCTCAACGGCCACAAGGTCAACTCGACCGATCCTGCCGAGTTGCAGCAGGCGGCCGATACGATCATCGCCATGAAGCCTGACGTCGCTGCCTTCACCTACGATACCCGCCCGATGGTGCAGTCCGGTGACGTCGCCGCCGGCCATTTCTTTGTCGGCGCCATGGTCGACGTCTTCGCCAACCAGAAGGATCTCGGCTACGTGATTCCGGAGGAAGGCGCGACCATGTACCAGGAGGATATGTGCGTGTTGAAGACGGCGCCGAACAAGGACAGCGCTATGAAGTTCATGCAGTTCTACACCCGTCCTGATATCGCGGCCCTCAATGTCTCCCAGCAGACCAACGGCACCGCCAACGTGCCGGCGCGGCAATTGACCCCCGACCAGATCAAGAATAGCAAGGAAATCAATCCGACTCCCGAAACGATGCAACGGCTCCAGATCTTCGAGGACCTGGGCTCCGGCGTGCGCCAGCTCGATCGTGTCTGGACCAAGGTGAAGACGGCGCAGTAACGGCGGCAAAGATCGGCAAATCCGCCCGCTCACAGCGTGCTTTGCGTCTGACATCTGACGCGCAGCGCTGTGGGCGGGCGGAAGGATCTCCGGGGAGGGGACGTGGCACAACGAATCCTGAAGCTCGTGCAGAGCGAGGAACTCAGGCGGTCGAAATCCGACAAGCTGATTGCCCACTACATCGAGCGCAATCTGGCGGAGATCCCGTTCGAAACGGCAAAATCGATCGCAAGTCGTCTCGAGCTGTCGCCGATGACTGTCGGGCGCTATCTCCGGCGCATGGGTTTCGACGGCCTCGACCAGCTGAAGCACGAGTTGCGGCGCGGCAGCTCCAACCCGGCCTGGCAGGTCAAGGGGCCGGTGGACCGACTGCGCGAAGACATTCGCGAGGGCAAGCTGCTCGCCGGCCTGATCCAGGAACAGATCAACAATCTCGGCATGGTCTACGAGCTTACGACGTCGCCGGAGTGGCAGAAGGCGATCGACGCGCTGATCGGCGCCAGCGAGGTCTATGTCGCCGCCTATCAGAATGTGCGCGGCATCGCCCAGTATTTTGCAAGCCAACTCTCTTATACCCGCTCGCGGGTGCAATTCGTCGATGGCCTGAACGGCACCTATTCGGAACTGCTCGATGGCTCGGTGGAGGGGCGCGTGCTCTTCCTGCACGATGTCAGGCGCTTTGCGGCCAAGGCAAGGCCGCTCGCAATGGAGGCGCGCCGGGCCGGCGTCAAGGTGATCCTCTATACCGACGAATATTGCCCTTGGGCTGCGGAAGTGTCGGATATCTGCCTCGTCGTCCCCGGCTCTCATGGCCCCTTATGGGACGGCGCGGCGACGACGATCGCCGTCATGGACCTGATGCTCAGCAACATCATCGTCGTTCTGGGCGACGAGGTTAGCGAACGGGTCGGCATGCTGACGCGGCTACAGGACGTGTTCGGCGACTTCGAGGCCTGAGCGTAGCGAAGTCGCTTCGCTTGCGCTGCCTTCGACCGCCGTTCGGTAATGAGGGGCAGCACGGCCCCCACTCCTTTGCGGATCTTTGCAAAGATTTTTGTCGGCGCCGTTCCACACTGTCGCAAGCGCCAGCTTTCTGCCCTCTTTGGCGTGGATTTCGTCCGATAGCCGCTGAAAACCCTAAAAAATAGACTGATTTTCGAGTGCTGGGTCAAGCCTTGCAGAGCCTTGCAAGGATTCTTGCGGGCATCACCTTGACTGCAAGGTCGTTTGCTTGAACGATGTGTCATGCAAAGAAACTTGTAGAGCGCCATGACACTCATCGATCGCATAAAGGCACAATCGAAAAGACTGACCGAGGCGGATCAGAAGCTGATCGCGACGATGCTCGAGAACCGGGCGGAGGCAGCCTTTCTGTCCGGGCCGCAGCTGTCGCAGCGCGCCAGCGTTCATGAGGCGACAGTCACCCGCTTGGCGCAAAAGCTCGGATACCGCGGCTTTCCCGATCTGCGGGCGCAGCTTCAGCGTGAAGTGCTTGATGATCAGGATGCCGCGACCCGCATGCGCCGCTCGGTCGCCAAGGTCGAGCACGGCGACTATCTGACAGATCTGATCGCAGCGGAGATTTCGGCCCTGGAAACGCTCGCGCGCTCGGTGCCGCAAGGTGACGTGGACCTCGCCGCCGACATGATCTTCGAGGGGCGTCGGGTCTTCGTGTTCGGCCAGGGGCATGCGCAGTCCGTCGCCGGCTTCCTGCAACGTCGCCTTGACCGCTTCGGCATGACGACGATCGCGCTCACCGGCCGCGGCCGGGATATCGCCGAGCGCATGGTCAGCATGGACAAGAACGACATCGTGATTGCGCTCGCCTTTCGCAAGCAGCCGCAAAGCTATGCGCCACTGGTTGAGCACGCTCGCCGCGTCGGCGCGCGGACGATTTTGATTTCCGACCTTGCCGGTCCGCTGATGGAGCCGGTTGCGGATCTGATGCTTGCCGCTCCGCGCGGGCGTTCGGGAAGTGAGTTTCAGACGCCGACCATCCCGTTTACCATCGTCAACGGCATCGTCCTGACGATCGCCGGCAGGCATGAGCGCGAGGTGATCGGCAGGCTGGAGAAACTGTCGGAGCTGTTCAACGACTTCGATTGACTGGGGAAAATGGAGGAGGAAACCATGTTAAAGCGACTGATGAAGTCCGCACTTGCGGCCTGCGTCGTGCTGCCCACGGCAGTTATGGCGGCAGATTTGGATAGCATGACACCCGAGCAACTGCTGCCGCTCGCGCAGAAGGAAGGAAGCGTCACCGTCTTCTCACTGTCGAGCCGCATCGCCAAGATCGAGAAAGCTTTCGAGGAGACCTATCCCGGCATCGATCTGATCGGTCTCGACATGAGCTCGACAAAGCAGATCGCGCGTCTGGAAGCCGAGCAGCAGGCGGGCGTGCATGCCGTCGACGTGCTCTACATTGCCGACACGCCGGTTGTTTTCAGCAAGCTTCTCGAAGCCAAGCGTATCGTCAACTACGTGCCGCCGCGCGTGGCAGGGCAGATCGACGATCGTTACAAGGGGCCGCTCCTCACCCAGCGTCTGTCGACCAAGGTGCTGATGTACAACGAGAAGGCCTTCCCCGGCGGCTCACCCGTCACCAATCTGTGGCAGCTGACCCAGCCGGAGTGGCAGGGCAAGGTGCTGATGGTGGACCCGAGCCAGCGCGGCGAACTGCTCGACCTCCTGACCGAGATCGCGCTCCATCCGGATGAGATGGCCGCGGCCTACAAGGCGCAGTTCGGCAAGGACATAACCATCGATGCCGATCTTCAGGGCGCCGGCGAGCAGTTCATCAAGGACCTCTTTGCCAACGACCTGATCCTCGTCCCCAACAGCGATGTGCTCAACAAGTCGGTCGGCGACGCCAATGCCAAGAACCCGCCCGTCGGCTTCGGCACCTATTCGGATCGCCGCGACAACGAGAAGGAAGGCTGGGCACTGCAGGTCGCCAACAATGTCGAGCCGGCCAACGGCATCCTGTTTCCGGCGGTTCTGACGATTGCCGATAAGGCGCCGCATCCGGCCGCCGCCCGGTTGCTGATCGACTTCATGTTCGGCGACGACACGCCGACGGGAGGTGCCGGCTTCGAACCCTTCAACGTTCCTGGCGACTATGCCACGCGCACGACCATCGCCCATCATCCGGACTCCGTCAAACTCGGTGACCTGAAGGCCTGGACCATAGATCCGGCCAAAACCGCCGCTGCACGCGGCCGCGTCTCCGATCTCATCATCACGCTTCAGTAACGGGTTGTTTGCCGGCGCAGTGGTTGCTGCGCCGGCAAACACCGAGGTTCGCAAATGACATTCATATCAACCTTCGCGCCATCGGGCGGTCGCCGGCTGCTCCGATCAGGCTTCGTCATGCCGGCAATCCTCGTTGCCATCGTCGCCATCCTGGTGGTGGCGCCGCTTGTGCGCATCCTTCTGTCGACGCTCACCCCTGCAGGCATCGAGGCCTGGCAGGCGGTGCTTGTCAGCCCGCTGTCCTTCAATCTCTGGTGGCGACCGTTGTTCAACACCATGGTTCTCGGCTTCGGGGTCGCCAGCGGCTGCCTCATCCTCGGTGGGTTTCTGGCCTGGCTGGTGGTCCTGACCGACGTGCCGGGACGTCGCGTGCTCGCACTGATGGGGACCTTGCCCTATATGATCCCGAGTTTCGCAGCGGCGCTTGCCTGGGGAACGCTGTTTCGGAACTCCCGCCTTGGAGGTTCCGCCGGCTTCTTCGAGACCAATGGCCTTGCCATTCCCGACTGGCTGGCCTGGGGTCTGGTGCCGACGGCAATCGTGCTGATCGCTCACTATTACTCGCTCGCCTATACGATCATTGCCGCGGCGTTGAGTTCCGTCGGCGCCGATCTCGTCGAGGCTGGCCAGATGGCGGGGGCGAAACGCCCACGCATCTTCTTCGGCATCATCCTGCCCGTCGTCACGCCGGCGCTGATCGCTGCCGCTTCGCTCACCTTCGCCGGTGCGGTGGCCAACTTTGCAGCCCCAGCGCTTCTCGGTCTGCCCGTGCGCATGCAGACGCTGTCGACCCGCCTTTTCGGCATGATCGAAACTGGCCAGAACGAGCGCGGCTTCGTGCTCGCCCTGTTGCTGATCGCCGTCTCGGCCCTCTTCCTGTGGATGTCGGACCGTCTCGTCTCCGGCCGCAAGGCCTTCGTCACCGTCACCGGCAAGGGCGGTCGCACGAAACGCTTTCCGCTTGGTACCTGGCGCTGGCCGCTCTTTGCCGTCGCCGTCACCATCGGCCTTCTGACCACGGTCGTGCCGGTTCTGGTGCTGGCGGCCTCCAGTCTTGCGCCACAAAGCGGCGCGCTGTTTTCGAACTGGACGTTGCATTTCTGGATTGGCGAAGGCGGCGGCGAAATTGCGCAAGGGCAGGCGGGTATTTTCCGCAATCCCGTGCTGATCGACGCCCTCTGGAACACGATCCGCCTCGGCCTTGTCGTCGCGCTGACGACGATGCTGCTGGGCCTCGCACTTGCCTATACGATCGTCCAGCGACGCGGCAGCCTGCTGGCCACGATCCTTTCCCAGCTCGCCTTTGTCCCGCTTCTGGTGCCGAGCATTGCCTTTGCGGCGGCCTATATCGCGCTCTTCGGTGCACCGATCGGTCCGCTGCCTTCGCTTTACGGCACCTTCGCACTGCTGGTGATTGCCGCATCTGCGCATAATCTCCCCTTCGCCGTGCAGTCCGGCCGATCGGTTCTCGGCCAGATTTCTGCCGACATCGAGGAAAGCGCACGGCTGACCGGGGCCGGCCTGCTTCGCCGGTTGTTTGCGATCATCTTCCCTTTGGCGATCCGCGGTCTGTTTGCCGGCGCGATCCTCGTCTTCGTCAAGATGGTGCGCGATCTCTCGCTGGTCGTGCTCCTGTTCACGGCGACGTCGCCGGTTCTCAGCATGGTCGCCTACCGTTATGCCGCCGAGGGCTTCATGCAGTTTGCCAACGCCATCACCCTCGTCATTCTCATCGTCTGCCTTGCGGCCTCGTTTCTGGCCCACGGCCTCCAGAACCGCGTCCAGAAATGGAAAGAGTCATGAACGCACTTGCAACCGGCGCCGCGGACGCCATCGAGATCCGCAACCTCGTCAAAAGATTTGGCGCCTTCACAGCCGTCAAGGATGTCAACATTTCGGTTCCGGCCGGTTCGTTCCTGGTGCTCGTCGGCCCGTCCGGCTGCGGCAAGTCGACCTTACTGCGCATGCTGGCTGGCCTCGAGGGCCCAAGCGAAGGCGAGATCGCCTTTGTCGGCCAGACGGTGTCGAGCGGTGCGGGCGGCGTGATTGCCGATGCCGGCCGCCGCAACGCTGGTCTCGTTTTCCAGAGCTACGCTTTGTGGCCGCATATGACGGTCGCCGGCAACATTGCATGGCCTTTGAAGGTTGCGCGCTGGCCGCGCGAAAAGCGCGATCATCGTGTCAAAGAGGTGCTCGCCCTGCTCGGCATCGGCGCTCTAGCCGAGCGTTATCCCGCGGAAATCTCCGGCGGCCAACAGCAGCGCGTCGCAATCGCCCGCACAATCGCGCCGGAGCCGAGCATTCTCCTGTTCGATGAACCGCTGTCGAACCTCGATGCCAAGCTGCGTATCGAGATGCGCAGCGAATTGATGCGCATCCACCGGGCAACGGGCGCCACGTCCGTCTACGTCACCCACGACCAGGTGGAGGCCATGACCATGGCGACGCATGTGGCCGTGCTCAACAATGGCCGTGTCGAGCAGTTTGGCAAGCCGATCGAGCTCTTGCGCAATCCGGCAACGACCTTCGTCGCCACCTTTCTCGGCACGCCGCCGGCCAACCTTCTGCCGGCGCGCCGGGTCGGCGAGACATTCGTCTTCAACGACACGCCATTGGCGCCGGGCTCCATCGCGCCCGGTCATGGCGAGGTACAGCTCCTCTATCGCGCCGAAGGTGTGTCTGTTGGGGCGGTCGCGGACAAGCCTTCGGTCACCGCGCGTTTTGCGGAGGCCGCACCGATTGCCGGACGCACGATGGTCACGGCCATGCTCGGCGAACTCAGGATCACAGGCATGGCGGAAGGCTATTTCAGCGCCATGCCTGGCGACCCCGTCACACTGTCATTCATAAGGACTCCTGACGCAGTCTTTGCCGTCAGCGGAGAAAGGATAACTCAATGAGGCTGATCCTCATGCGCCATGGCGAAACCGAGTGGAACGCCGAACAACGACTACAGGGCCAGGACAACTCGCTTCTGTCCGAGCGCGGCGTGGCCCAGGTCCGGCGTTTCCGCCCCTATGCCAAGGCGCTGCAACCCGCCCGCATCATCGCCTCGGATCTCGGCCGGACACGACAGACCGTTGCGCTGATCGGACATCCGGATGCGCCCTCTGACGAGCGCTTTCGCGAGCTCGACATGGGCGAGTGGACGGGGCGGCGCAAGCCGGAATTGATCGCCGAGCGCCCGGAGGACTATACCGCCTGGCGCGCCGGCACGTTTACGCCCGCCAATGCCGAAACCTGGATTGCCTTTCGCAACCGCGTCGCCGACGGCGTTCGCGACTGGATGTCGCGTACGGACGGCGACCTGCTCGTGGTGGCGCATGGCGGCGTTATCCGCGCGGCCTGCCACGAATTTCTGGACTTGCCGCCCTCGCGCGTCGTTCCGGTCACGCCGGGAACGGCAACCATCCTGAACTTCCCCGTCGCGGACCGGTCTGCAGCGCAGCTCGAAGGCTACAACATCGGATCTGTCGCCCCCGACATTTCCGTCGCCGATTGATCGCTTCGGGCGGAAGGGCCAGGCTGGACATGAATTCCGGAACGTTTGTCATTGTGGAACTGCTCGGCGGCGTCGCACTCCTGCTCTGGGGCGTGCGGATGGTACGAACCGGCGTCATGCGCGGATGGGGCGATCGGCTGCAGCGCTTCGTCGAGCAGCGGCTCTCCAACCGGCTGACCGCGTTCGGTGGCGGCATCGCCGCCACCGCCGTTCTCGGCAGTGCCACTGCCATGGCTCTCATCATAGCAGGCCTTGCCGGTGCCGGGGCGATCGGAGCGGCGACGGGCCTTGCGGTCCTGCTCGGTGCCGATATCGGTTCGGCGCTCGTCTCCGGGCTCTTTGCGTCAGGCTCGTCGTTGGCAACGACGATGGCGCCGCTCTTTCTGTTTGCGGGCTATCTCACCTTCGGCGCGTCGAGCGAGTTTCGCCCGCGAAATGCCGGCCGTATCATGATGGGGCTTGGCCTCATGCTCCTGGCACTGAAGGTCATCGTTTCGGCGACCGCACCCTTGCGCGAGGCCACGCTGTTTCACGACGTTCTGGCGGCGATTGCCAATGAGCCGGTTCTCGGCTTCCTCGTCGGTGCGATCCTTGCCTGGTTCTGCCATTCGACGCTCGCTGTCATTCTGCTGATCGCATCGCTGATGACCAACGGCAGTCTGGAAGTGGCCGGGGCCGTGCCTTTGATCCTCGGCGTCAATTTCGGCGGCGGCCTGCCTGCCGTCAGCGCGACCCTCGATCAGCCGTCGGTCGCTCGCAAGCTTCCGGTCGCCAATCTGCTTTGCCGCGGCCTCTTGGCACTTGCACTGTTGCCCGTGGCGCGACAGATCGTCGATCTCGCCGGCCATCTGCCGATGGATCCCTTGCATGTTGCAGTCGGGCTCCACGCCGCGTTCAACCTGTTGGTCGCAGCCCTGTTCCTGCCGATCACCCCGGTCGTCGTGCGTGTTGTCGACCGGTTGATCCCGAATGCGGCGGCCGCCGACGACGATCCCTTGGCGACCCCGCGTTATCTCGACAGCGTTTCGTTGGCGACCCCGGCGATTGCGCTTTCCAATGCGACGATGGAGACGATCCGGATGAGCGAGTTGCTGGAGCGCATGTTCCTGACGTCGCTGACTGCGCTGTCCTCCAATCGGCTGGAGGCATTGAAGGAGGTCAACGCCATCGATCTCAAGCTCGGTACCTACATGGGCTCGGTCCATGCCTATCTCGGCCGGCTGGCTCAGGGCGAGCTATCCGGCAGCGATACCCGCCGGACCTTCGAGATCATGCTGTTTGCCAGCAACATCGAGCATGCCGGAGATGTCATCAAGCTCAATCTGGCTGACCGCATCCGGGCAAAGATCAGGCAGGACATCCAGTTCGCGCCGAGCCAGCGCGAAGCCATCGACAGGCTTTGCGAAGAGGTGGCCATCTCGCTGCGCCTGGTGCCGGCCGCCCTTTCGTCACGTGATGTCGGTGCGGCCGCGCGTCTGGCTTCACAGAAGGATCGCTTCCGCGCGCTTGAGGAGCGCGCAATCAACGCGCATCTCGGCCGGGAAGGCATGGAGAAGGGCGTCAGTTTGAGCAGCAACGCCCTGTTCATCGATCTCGTCGGCGATCTGCACCGGATCAACTCGCACATAGCCGCTGCGGCCTATCCGCTGATCCAGGCGGCGGGATTGCTGAACGAGACCCGCCTTCGTACGTCTGCCTTAAGCGAACGGCTCGCGTGAGAGACCAACGGGGTCGGTGCAATAACCGGCTGGTTGTCCTTGTCGCGTCTACTACCGAGAAAACAGGTCGTACACTCTAGGCAATGAAGGGAGTGCAATGCCGAGGCGTAGGGCAACCCTCGCACCTCCTATGGCATCTCGTGACGATCTATCTTCGCTGGCGCCCGTCAGTGCAGCGCCGAGGGCATCACGAACACGGACATGCCGTCCTCCTCGACGGCGCTCAGAAATTCTGCGAGCGCGGCCGCATCGGTCGCGAACAGGTCTTCCCAGCGCGTCGACATGCCTTGGCTATCGGTGACTTCGAGCGCCCATTCGTTGCCGTCCTCGACCCGGGAGATTTCGACTGTGACGGTGATCCCGTCGCGCGAGAATTCCTGCGAGAGCGGGGACAGGACGATTTTCGGTTCTTCGTTCATGGGACACCTTTTGCCGTGTCGGTTGGATCGATCTGTCGAACCGACTGCCTCTAGCTACGCCATTGCCAGCGTGGCGTCGACGTTTCATCTTGAACGTTTCGCTTCGGAGACCCAGGCAAGCGGGCCGGTCTGTGTTCGAGAACGTATTTGTACGTGAAAAAACGTCTCTCGACCGCGTCACAGAAGGCGCTGCCGGTTCGTCAAAGCGATATGGAGCCGGAAGGTACCGCACGACGACACTGTGTCGATGATCGTGCAAATGGCGCTTTCCACGGCTTCTTCATGCAACAAATGGAAAGCAAAGCAATGGCATCGACACTTTCGAAATCGCCTGTTCGTCTCTTTAATCCGGTCGGGCTCTATGATGCATCGGTCAATGGTTACTCCCATATTGGTCTGGTTCCATCCGGCGTGCAGCTGGCCTTCATCGCTGGCCAGGGAGGGGAGGATGAACACGGACACTCGATCCGGATTTCCGGCTGCAGGTCCGCCAGGCGCTTGCCAATCTGGGCATCGCGCTTGCCGCCGCGGGCGCCCGCCCAAGTGACATCGTCAAGCTGACGGTGCTGATCGTCGATCACTCCGAAGAACGATTGCATATCTTCGGCGCCGAAATGGAAGCGGCGCTCGGCCAAGGTACCAAGCCCACATGCACACTCATCCCGGTTCCGCGGCTGGCGCTCGCCGGAATGCTGTTTGAGATCGAGGCTGTTGCGGCGCTCGGTTAACCGCAACAAGGACGGGTGCCGCCCCGGGCGCCCGTCCGAAGCAGGGGCGGCGGGATATTTATCGCGCCCACTATCCCCTTTGGCGGAAGCAGGGTTAAATTACCCTCCAGGATGGCGCGTGCGCCGCTGGCGCGTGCGAAAACGCTGACGGTATTGCGCCGGGCTGATGCCCGCCATGCGCTTGAACAGCCGCCGGAAGAAGGTCGGGTCCTCATATCCAACGTCCGCCGCGACGTCGTCGATGCCGCCGTCGCTGGTTTCCAATATCTGCTTGGCCTCCTCGATGCGGATGGCCTGCACGTAGTCGACAGGGGCGTAGCCGGTGGCCTGCTTGAAGCGGCGTTTGAACGTGCGCTCCGGCAGCCCGGATTGCTCGACCATCCGGGTTACGGGATTGCTCGCCGCATAGTGATCGGCGATCCAGGTCTGGCTTCCGGCGATGATGGCATCCTCATGTCGGCGTGGCTGTGCCATGGCCGCGAAGGGCAGTTGCCCGTCCCGACGATCGCCGATCAGAAACAGCTTGGCGATCCGTGCCGCCTCCGTCGGGCCGCAGAACCGGCCGATCAGGTAAAGCACGAGCTCCTGCCAGGCCGATGCGCCGCCGCTGGTCATCAGTCGTCCATCGTAGCCGCTTTCGCACAGGATGCGCTCCGGCCGGAAACGCACAGCCGGATAGAGGTCGCGGAAAAGCCCGGCAGCAGTCCAGTGCGAGGCGGCGTCCTTGCCGTCGAGCAGGCCGGCTTCGGCCAAAAGCAGCGAGCCGCTGCAGGTGGAGCAGACCGTCGCGCCGCGTTGCAACTGCTCCTGCACCCAGGCGATTTCTTGCGTCCAGCGTCCACTTGGAAGGTCGGTTGGCCCCAATTCCAGATCGCAAATGATGATCAGGTCTGCATCGGCTTGCGTATCGATCGTTGCCTGTGGCGCGATCGGCGCGCCGATGGCGGACGGAAACGGTTCCATCTGCCGCGCGATGATGCGAGGGCGCAGCCGGCGAACGGGAGGCCAATTTTTGCCGGCATCAAACCTGCCGACATGGCTCATGACTTCGTAAAGACCGTAAACCGCCATGGGGCCGGTTTCAGGCAGGACCAGGATGCTGACGGTGAGATCGGCGCCATCGGTGTTTTTTGGAAACATCATCGATGATTGGCATGAATGCCCCGCTCCTGTCCATATCGGCTCTAACGGGCTCGCGTTCCGCGGCCTAGCTTTCCTGCAGGCGATCAATCCCGACCGGAACATCAAGGAGAGAACCATGAACATGTCGAAAGCCGAACACGCCACCGTCGTCGTCGAGCGCACCTATGCAGCCCCGCCGCATCAGGTCTTTGCCGCCTGGTCGAGCCGCGAGGCCCTGGCCGCCTGGAGTGCGCCCGGCGACGGCTGGCAAATGGCCTGGCGCGCCTTCGATTTCGCCGTCGGGCATACGGATATCTGCACGTTCGGCGCGATCGATGCCGAGCCCTATGTCAACACCACGCGCTACGAAGAGATCAAGGCGAACCAGCGCATCGTCTATGCAAGCACGATTTCCCATCTGGGCGACCTCATCTTTGCCGGCGTTGTCACCGTGGAGTTCTCGGTCGTCGGCGACGCGACACGTCTCGTCATGACGGAGAACGGCGTCTATCTCGATGGCAGCGACAGCCCGCTGGGGCATGAGGACGGTTGGGCGGTGATGCTCGACAGCCTCGGAGACTACCTGAAGCGCCGCTTGCGGCATGCCGCGTAACCTGTTGCCCCCAAGCGAGCGCTGATTCTCCAACCCGAATGAAGCGCCGGATACTCCTCACCGGGACGGCGCGCTGCGGGTATCCCGCCCGCAAAGCGCCGTCCCGGTGATATGTTTTCCCACGTTAAATCCGGCCCTCTCGCCACAGGTCTGTTGACAGAGCGGGAAAGTGATGGCGCGATAGGCACTCGATCTTCCCTTTCACCAAAAGTTCCGGGAGAAGGGCTGATGGCATTGCAATACGACATGTTTGTTTCTTCTGAACCGGACGAAAAGGGAGCACGCGCCAAGCGCGGGTCTTCTCGCGCGGCTGCCGGCATGAGCGCCGGGGCGATGGTCGATCATCTCGAGGCGACGGGCCGCTACCGCGTGCTGCAAAAGCTTGAGGCGCGTGCCGTCGTGACGCAGCCACGGGCGGAGTTTCCGCTCGTCGGCGTCATTCTCGACACCGAAACCACGGGCCTCAATCATCGCAAGGACGAGATCATCGAGATCGGCGTTATCGCGTTTACCTTCGACGCCCATGGTGCGATCGGCGACGTCATCGACGTTTATGGCGGTCTGCGGCAGCCGAGCGGTCCCATTCCGGCCGAGATCACGCGCATCACCGGCATTACCGACGACATGGTCGCCGGCCAGACGATCGACCTTCCGCGGCTCCAGGCGATCATTGAACGTGCCGACCTGATTATCGCCCACAATGCCGGGTTCGACCGGCCGTTTTGCGAAGCCTTTTCGCCGATCTTCGAGAAGAAGGCCTGGGCTTGTTCCGTGTCGGACATCGGCTGGAGCGATCGCGGCTTCGAGGGCACGAAGCTCGGTTACCTCATCGGTCAGGCCGGATATTTTCACGATGGTCATCGCGCCGTCGACGACTGCTTTGCCCTGCTCGAAGTGATCGCCGGGCCCGACGATCAATCGCAGCAGACACCGTTTGCCGAACTTTATGCTGCAAGTCAGCGCTCACGCGCCCGTCTGTATGCGGAAAACAGCCCCTTCGAGATGAAGGATCACCTGAAGGGTCGCGGCTATCGCTGGTCCGACGGTAGCGACGGGCGCCCGAAATCCTGGTGGATCGAGATCGGCGAAGAAGCTCTGGACGAGGAGCTCCGCTACCTCAGAACGGAAATCTATCGCTGGAGCGAGGCCGATCCGCCCATGGTCCGGCTGACGGCCTTCGATCGCTTCAAGGCCCGCTGAGCCGGCTGCCCGGCGCTGGGCGCATGGCTGCTCTGCGAACTCAGATCTACGAAACCGACCGATTTCTTGTATAGTCAACTCATCGAAGCGATGCACCTCCTCCCGCAAAGCTTCGTGTCTGCAGGCGCTTTCTCCTCCTCCCAACGAGCGCCTGCCGGAATGGCAACACTCCTCCTCCCAGTTGCCATTCAATCCCTTTAAGAGCCTGCCGCACCTCCTCCCGCGGCAGGCTTTTTTGTTTCCGGGCGAGACCGTTCAGAACGAAAGCTCAAGCTGAGGGCGTTCTTCCGCATAGTGGCCGTTGAGCGACGACAAGGTGACGCCAAGCAGCCGTACGCCGCGCTTGAACGGGTGGACGGATGCGAGCAGCGCAACTGCCACCTCCAGCACTTCTGCCGCTCCACCCACCGGCATCCCGAGAGTTCTGCTTCGTGTCGCCTGGGTAAAGTCTGAATACTTGACCTTGACGGTTACCGTCTTGCCGCTCATCCCATGTGCCTCGCAGTAGCGCCAAACCTTGTCGGCCAGGGGCAGCAATTCGGCGCACGCCGGTGCGAACTCGAAAATATCCTCGACGAAGGTGTCCTCCGCGCCCACCGATTTGCGCACCCGGTCTGGCTGGACCCGCCGTTCGTCGATGCCGCGGGCAATGCCGTAGAAATACGGGCCGGATTTGCCGAAATGCTCCTGGAGGAACGCGAGCGGCTGCTGCCGCAGGTCAAGGCCGGTCTCGATGCCCAGCCGCTTCATTCGCTCCGCCGTCGCTGGCCCGACACCATGAAACTTCTTCACCGGAAGTGCTTCGACGAAGGCCGGGCCGTTCTTCGGCGTGATCACGAACAGCCCGTCCGGTTTTCGCTGGTCGCTTGCCATCTTCGCGAGGAACTTGTTGTAGCTGACGCCGGCCGAGGCCGTCAGCTTCGTCACCGCCTTGATCTTTGCCCGGATCTCCTCGGCGATCTCGGTGGCGATCTCCATGCCCTTCAGATTGTCGGTCACGTCGAGATAGGCTTCGTCGAGCGACAGCGGCTCAATGACAGGCGTATATTCGGCGAAAATATCGCGGATCTGCTGCGAGACGCCGCGATAGACGTCGAAGCGCGGCTTGACGAAGATGAGGTCGGGACATTTTCGTTTCGCCGTGACAGACGGCATGGCGGAGTGGACGCCAAACTTGCGCGCTTCGTAACTGGCGGCCGCAACGACGCCGCGCGCAGCTGCGCCACCGACGGCGACCGGCTTGCCCCGCAATTCCGGATTGTCGCGCTGCTCGACCGATGCATAGAAGGCATCCATGTCGATGTGGATGATCTTGCGCTGCCGTTCCGCGCCTGTCGTATCGGCTGGAGGGTGCCTTTCCTCGACGGTGTCGTTGGGCTCGGCCACGTGCCGCTCCTTACTTCCACATGGTCCGCATGCGCGCGCCGACATCGATGCGGATCTGACGGGCGCTGCGCTCGGACGCGGCGGCGCTGACCAGTGGCCAGGAAGCCGTCTCGAAGAACTGCAGGAGGGTTGCCGGAATGAAGCGTGTGCGCGCCGCAAAGACGTGGCGATCGCCCTGCGCGTGCTGGCCGCTGGTGAAAAACCTTTGCGGCGTGATCAGCGTCAGGCTGTCCTTTGCCCGCGTCATGCCGACATAAAGCAGCCGGCGCTCCTCCTCGAGCTCATGCGTGGTGCCGACGCCGAGATCGGAGGGGATGCAGCCGTCGACGACATTGAGCATGAAGACAGAGCGCCATTCCTGGCCCTTGGCCGAATGGATGGTCGAAAGGATCAGATAGTCCTCGTCAAGCAGCGGCACGCCTGCCTGGTCGCTGGTCGCATCCGGCGGATCGAGCGTCAGTTCGGTGAGGAACCGTTCGCGGCTGGGATACCCCCCGGCTATCTGCTCCAGCTGCAGCAGGTCGGCCTTTCTTGTGTCGGCATCCTCGTGGATGCGGTCGAGATGCGGCTCGTACCATTCGCGCGCCTGGGCTATTTCACCCGGCCAGCCGCCGGCCTGTTTGCGCAGCCCCTCGATCAGGGTCACGAATGCCGTCCAGCTGTCGCCCGAACGCGGCGGGGCGGGGATTTCCACAAGTGCCGTCAGCGGTTCCGGATCAGCGGCAATCACGTCGAGGATCTTGCCGGCCGTCTGCGGGCCGACACCCGGGATCATGTGCAGCAGGCGAAAGCCGGCAACCCGGTCCCGCGGGTTTTGCGCAAACCTGAGCACGGCCAGCATGTCCTTGACATGGGCGCTGTCGAGAAACTTCAGCCCGCCGAATTTCACGAAGGGGATATTGCGCCGGGTCAATTCCACCTCGAGCGGCCCGCTGTGGCTCGATGTGCGAAACAGCACCGCCTGCTGCTTCAGCGTCATGCCGACCTCTCGGTTCTCCAGCACCTTCTCGACGATATAGCGCGCCTGGTCGGCCTCATCGGCGACCGCCAGCAGCTTGGGCCTTTCCGCCGACTGGCGCTCGGTCCAGAGGTTCTTGGTGAAGCGTTCGCGGGCGAGATCGATGACGCCATTGGCGGCAGCGAGGATCGTCTGGGTGGAGCGATAGTTTCGATCAAGCGTGATGACGTCGGCCGGCGGCGTGAACGTGCCTGGAAAATCCAGGATGTTGCGCACGGTCGCCGCCCGGAACGAATAAATCGACTGGGCATCGTCGCCGACAACAGTCAGGCCGCGTCCGCCCGGCTTCAAGGCCATAAGCACAGAGGATTGCAGGCGGTTGGTATCCTGGTATTCGTCGACCAGCACATGGTCGAAGCGGTTGCCGATATCCTCGGCAAGTTCCGGCACGCTGACGGTCTGCGCCCAGTAGAGCAGCAGGTCGTCGTAATCGAGCACGTTCTGCGCCTGCTTTGCCTCGACGTAACAGGAAAACAGCTGCTTCAACTGCTCCTCCCAGCCAGAGACCCAAGGATAGTGCGCGCGCAACACCTCGCCGAGAGGCGTCTCGGAATTGACCGCCCGCGAATAGATCGACAGGCAGGTGCCCTTGGTCGGAAAGCGTGTTTCGGTCTTGGAGAGGCCCAGCTCATGCCGGACGAGGTTCATCAGGTCGGCGCTGTCTTCCCGGTCGTGGATGGTGAAATCGACATTCAGGCCGATCTGCTCGGCGTAGATGCGCAGCAGCCGCGCACCGATGCCGTGGAACGTTCCGGCCCAGGTGAGAGCGTCCGTGGCCACCGAGGCGTTCGCGCCGAGCACCTGGGCGCAGATGCGTTCGACCCGTCGGGCCATTTCGGATGCCGCGCGGCGCGAAAACGTCATCAGCAGGATGCGGCGCGGATCGGCGCCATTGACGATGAGGTGGGCGACGCGATGGGCGAGCGTATTCGTCTTGCCCGACCCGGCGCCTGCGATGATCAGCAGCGGTCCCGCAATCGTTTCGCCCGGTGCGGTGACGCCAAATTCGACGGCATCACGCTGTCGGTCGTTCAATTTTTCCAGATAGGCCGCCGCCACGCCGAAGTCCCCGGTAAGTCTTTGCCGATTCTACCCCATGCGCCGAGTGCCGGCGCAAGTTGCGCGGCGCTCCGGGTAATGCGAGGCATCCCCGCGCGCGAAAAGAGCGATTCTTGGCGAGGAACGAATAAGGAACATATCAGCCGTGGGACATATTGCAAAGGCCCCGTTGGCAATAGCTAAAATGCACCCGCGGTTTCCGTTCGCGAAATCGTCGATCTGACGGCGCGGCAATCAATCCCATTGCTGGCGACTACCGGAGCTGCGTGTTAGCGGTTATGCCTTTCCGCGACTCTTCAGCCAACGAGCGCATTGCAACCGAGCCCATCCGCCCCGTGACATCAAACGATCTGCAAGCCGATAATCCGTCCTCCGATGCGCCGCCGTCTGACACGCCGACCGCGCGCATGCTGTCCTGGGCGCGCAACTCGGCGGTCTATCGGCTCGAGCGCCAGATGATGACCGAGAAGCAATTGTTCGACGCAATCACCCGGAAGGCGCGGCAGAAGTTCGAGGATATCAGTCCGGAACAGGTGAAGGCAGTGGCCGACTTTGCGGTCAAGTTCGCCTATGATCTGAACGCGCTGAATGACGCCGATTACGCGCAGCTCAGTACCCAGTCGGCGGTGCGCAGCGGTAAGTCGAAGCGGGCGATTGCCCTGAAGCTCTCGGTGAAAGGTATAGACCGGGAGACAGCAGCGATCGCACTTGAGGCGACGGATGATCTCTACGCAGCCGTGGTGTTTGCCCGCAAGCGCGCGTTCGGGCCTTTCCGGCGCGGCGAGCTCGATGACAAGCGCAAGGCCAAGGAGCTGTCCGCATTCGCCCGCAACGGCTTCGGCTTCGAGATCGGCAGAAAAGTGTTCGACATGAGCCTCGGCGAGGCGGAAAGCGTGCTGCGGAAGGACGCCGTCACGTAGGGTCAAGGCCCGGTAAAATGATCTGTTCTGCCTGGTGTTTTCTCGCCTCACCGACTTTGGGCATCCCTCCTGCACGGCTGCATCGATACCCCGCACGCACGCGACCGAGTGAATTTTGCAACACTTCGGCGGCCGCGAACCACCGGCGAGGACCATCCACCAAAGAGATCGGATTTGACCACATTTCGGTCACGAATGGGACCAACAGCACACCTCTCTCCGCGCATGTCCCCAACCCCGGAATAAAACAGTGTCTTTTCAATTGTCCCGCCGATCGCTGCTTGCAGTGGTCGCAAGCTCCATTTTGAGCGCCTGTACCCAGGTCCCGAAGCCCGGTCTCGAGGTGAAAGCCGCCGACAAGGCCAACAAGAACGTCATCACCCCACCGGAGAAGGCTCCGATCGAGCCTGAGCGCAAGGACGAGCCGGCGCCGAAGCTGGACTACGCCACGATCTACGGTCCAGTTAAGGACGAAGGTTATGACGTTCCGGCGGTCGAGTTCGGTGCGATCAAACCGGAATTCCTGCGGCAGGAGGTTGCCTACGCGACCGGCGAGCCGGCCTATTCGATCGTCGTCGATACCCAGAAGATGTTCCTCTATTGGGTGCTGCCTGGTGGCAAGGCGATCCGCTACGGCGTCGGCCTCGGCGCGCAGGGCCGCGCCTGGAAGGGCAGGGCGGTCGTGCACTGGAAGCGCAAGTGGCCGCGCTGGACGGTGCCGGACGATATGGTCGCGCGTCAGCCGCACCTGAAGAAATACGGCATTGAGGCTGGCGGCATGGATCCGGGCCTCAGCAATCCGCTCGGCGCGCGGGCGATGTACATCTTCCAGGATGGCCAGGACACGCTCTACCGTATCCACGGATCGCCGCAGTGGCGCTCGATCGGCAAGAACGCTTCGGCCGGCTGCGTCCGCATGCTGCAGCAGGACGCGATCGATCTCTATAATCGCGTCCGCGGAAAAACGCCGCTGCTCGTGATCTGAGGCCAGATCTCCACCGTGGGAGCGCCGACCGCTCCCACATAGGGCCCGCCTTAATAGATCGGCGGCGGTGCGCCGGGAATGCCGCCTTCGCCGGGCAGGAGGTTGTTCTGCGGCTGCGGCTCCACCTGTTGTGCCGCCATGCCGCCGCCCGACAGGTCCGTCACCACAATCGGCGTGCCGTTCGGCACGCGATCATAGAGATCGACGACGTCCTGGTTGATCATGCGCACACAACCTGACGATACCGACTGGCCGATGGTCCACCATTCCGGGGAGCCGTGGATGCGGTAGAGCGTGTCTTCGCCGTTCTGGAAGATATACATGGCGCGGGCGCCGAGTGGGTTCTTCAGCCCAGGCTCCATGCCGCCTGCCTCGATGCTGTACTGCTGTAGTTCCGGTTGGCGGGCGACCATCTCGTTCGGCGGCTTCCAGCGCGGCCACGGCCGCTTGTACTGGATGACCCCGCGACCGGCCCAGGCAAAGCCGGCCCGGCCTAAGCCGACGCCGTAGCGCATCGCCTGGCCGTTCTCGTAGACGCGGTAGAGGAAATGGTTACCGACATCGACAACAAGTGTGCCGGGCTGCTCGCCCGTCGGATCGGGAACCATCTGCCTGTAATATCGCGGGTCGATCTTCTCGTAGGGGATCGCCGGCAGGGGATAGGTTTCTCCCGGCCGTTCGCCATACATTTCGGAGAGAACCGTGTTGGCGGCCGGAACGGGCTCCTGGATCGGGGCATATTGCTGCGAAACCCGCTCGCGCGTCGAGCCGCACCCCGCCAGTCCGAGCGCCGCCAGGCCGGCGGAAAGCTTGAGGAAGGATCGGCGACAGACGTCACGTTGGCGCATGGGGACCTCAATTACCTGTGTTCGATGACCACCGGGCGAATGACGCATTTGCTGCCGCTCATCTCCCGCCGCCACCGATCACAGGCCGGCATAGGGATCTGCCAGCGCCGCATCCGGTCGGCTAATGGGGTATTTAGTTGCCGATATCTTGGCGGCCAGCTTTTCCGCACCGTTTTTCTCAAGCAGCGCCCGGAAGCTCGGGTGCATGCCGCCGTCGACATAGGCATTGACAGGTGCAGTGGTCTGGTTGGCGACCAGGCCGGCGATCTTGGCGTCCTCCGTCTGCAGCCGTGCCATCAGCCCGGCATCGGGCGTCGTCGCGGCAGCAGGGCAGGCCGCAAGCGGGTCGGTCGGTTCGCCATCGGCGAACTCCGTGTTGAAGACGTAACGGCCGCCACAGACAGAAACCTTCGGCTGCCGCTTCGTCGCTTCGAAGATGTCGTAGCCCTGTTTGATGTTTTTCCAGAATGTGAAGTTCGGGTCGCTGCTGTGCTTGGCCATGTTCGTTGCCGTCATGCGGAACGGATAGGCCTGCACCTGGAACTGTCCCTGGCCGCCGACAAGCGCGCGCTGGACGACGGCATAGATTTCGCCGACCCCCTCGTCCGTCAGCGCGTAGCAGCCGGATGACGAGCAGGCGCCGTGCACCATCAGTGCGTCGCCGGTGTAACCGAGCGCAGACTCGAGCCGGTTGGGATAGCCGAGATTGAACGACAGATAGAATTGCGACTTCGGGTTCAGCATGCGGGCGGACACATGGTAAAAGCCTTCGGGAGCCTGGCGGTCGCCCGACTTGGTCTTCGGTCCGAGCTTTCCCGACCAGCGGCACATCGGATAGGTCTTCAACAGTGCATACTGACCGGACTTGTTCTGTTTCCAGATCTCCAGTTCGCTTTCCTGCTTGAAGATGCGAACGAGCACCGGGCTTTCCGGCTTTGAGCCGTTCTTGGCCATGGCGCCGATCAGCTTTGCCGGGATCGGCGGCGGCGCACGAACGTCGTCAAAGGCCGACATGCAGCCGGAAAGGGCGATGGCGGCCATCACGGCGATGGCGGCGCGCCGGGCCTGCTTCGTCTTGCCCAAGAGTTCGCCGGTATTTTCTGGCGAAAGGGAAAGAAGATGTCTCGTTATGCGCCGCATGCGGGCTCCTTGAAATGGCGACCGGACCTTAAAACCTCTAGCGGCTTTAGCTGCAAGCGCTTGCCGCTGGCTTTCGTCTCGCGGCGGTTCAACAAAACTTGAACGCCTCCAGTGCACATCAGCCTTGGCATGTGATGGTAAATTTTGTCCAAACAGCGGCATCACGTGCGCGTGACTCGTCCGGCCGTTGTCGCCGCCCGCTTTTCAGGCCGCCTTGTTGAGTGACGACGCCATGGCGCGCAGGATCACCACGGACGAAGCTGCACCAGGATCGACATGGCCAAGCGAGCGTTCGCGAACCCGAGCGGCGCGTCCCTTGGTGGCGATCATCGAGCGCGTCGCGTTGGCGCCGGCTTCCGCCGAGGCGACGACGTCGCGCCAGAAGCCGTCGGCGCCCTTGTTTTCTGCAAGCGCTGCCGCGGCGGCGTCGGCTGCCGGCAGCCAGGCGTCGAGCATCGTCTTGTCGCCGCGCTGCCCCTTGCCGCGCTCGCGCATTCCCGAGCCCATGGCCTCGATGATGGCCGCGCAGGTTGCAAGGTCGAGTTCCGTCTTGCCGGCAACGGCCTGCCCAGCACGGCGAAAGGCCGTGGCATAGAGCGGCCCGGTCGAGGCGCCAACGGCATTGAGGAATGCACCGGCCGCCGTCGCCATGACGTCCGAGAGCTGTACCTGGTCGAGCTCGAGTTTTGCCAGTTCGGCTTTTACCGCCAGGAAGCCGAGCGACATGGTGGTGCCGTGATCAGCATCGCCGATAGCACCATCAAGCTCCGACAGATGATCCTTCTCGGCTTCCACGGCATCGGAGATCGCCTGAAACATGCTGACCAAGCGGCGCGCCGCATTTTCCGACATCATTGTCCTCCCAGAACGCCCGATACCCACACTTGACCATGGGTCCCTGACGGAACGCTAATTGATACGCAGGAAAGCCGTTTCGCAAGGGTGATGCAGCAGATCGGTCAGTTCCTGGTCGAGATGGAGGATCGAGATCGATGCGCCGACCATGTCGAGAGACGTGCAATAATGGCCGATCCAGTTCGCTTCAATCTCTATGTTCTTGGCGGCGAGGCGCTGCGCCACGCGCCGGTAGAGAATGTAGAGTTCCATCAGTGGCGTCGCACCGAACGAGTTGACAAGCACGGCGACGCGGTCGCCCGCCGTTGCCTTCATCTCCTTGAAGATGTTGTCCATGATCGCGTCAGTGATGTCGTCGGCGGGCTTGATGCGCTCGCGGGTCACGCCGGGCTCGCCGTGGATGCCCATGCCGATTTCCATGTCGTCGGGGCCGATCTCGAAATTGTGGCGGCGCGTCTGCGGCATCGAGCAGGGCTCGAGCGCAACACCGACCGTATAGGTGCGCAAGTTCGCCTTTCTGGTGACGGCCTCGCAGGCGTCGAGCGAAAGCCCCCGGTCGCAGGCAGCACCGGCGATCTTGAAGATGAAGAAGTTGCCGGCAACGCCGCGCCGACCCTCGCGATCCTCGATCGGCGAGGAGGCGATATCGTCGGTGGTCAGGACGGTGCGAACCTTGATGCCCTTTTCCTCGGCGATCTCGGCCGCCATCTCGAAGTTCATCACATCGCCGGCATAGTTGCCGTAGACGAAAAGCACGCCCTCGCCGCCGGATGCAGCAACGGCGCATTGAACGATCGGATCCGGCGGGGGCGAAGAGAAGATGTTGCCGACTGCGACTGCGTCGGCGAGACCCTTGCCGACATAGCCGAGGAAGCAGGGTTCGTGACCGGTGCCGCCGCCGATGACGAGGCCGACCTTGCCCGGGCGTGGCCCCGATTTGGCGAGAAGTGCGCGATGCGAACCGTTGATCGGTTCTATGTAGTCGCGATGCGCCCTGACAACGCCGTCGAGCATTTCCTCGACAACCTCGTTGGGGTTGTTGAGGAATTTCTTGACGTGGGTGCGGTAGGAGCTGGGCGTCTGTACCAGCTTCGGGCGCTGCGAAATCCGGGTGTCGAGGCCGGTGACGCCATCGGCCCGAAGGATGCCGTGACCGGTCGCCGCATCGGTGATCAGCACGTTGACATAGCCACCGCGCAGTGCTGCAAGCAGGGCCGGCACTTTGTCGAAACCGCCGGCAACGGCGATGCGTGTGCCGATCCGGCGCAGCATGTCGAGCGAAATGCCGACCGTCCTGTCGTCGAGCGGTCCCGCGACGGGGCGTCCGCGCTCGTCGATGAAGCGCCCGGCGACGACGCCGACGGCGCCAGCGGCAAGATAATCCTGCAAAGAGACGGTGTCGAAGAAACCGCTGGTATGGATGGTCGAGTTGGGGCGCAGCGACGAGATGCCGAAGAGGATGCGGTTGGCCTGCGCCAGCGTGGCGAATTGTTCCTGCAGCAGCGGCTCGTCGAGCAGCATCTGCCGCATTTCTGGCGACTTGACGATCGCCGGCGCGGTTATGCCGACGCAGCGTGCGCCAATGGCGCGGGCGATCGAAGCGGCGCAGAGTTCCGGCGTATAGGAGAACGCCGCCGTGGTGCCGCCGGTTGCCTGCACCACGGTCGCATCCTGAAGCGCCTGCACGTCCGCATGCTCGCCGACCGACATCACCGTGCGGCCCCAGGAGACAGCGAGCGTGTCGCCTGATTTCATCAGCTTCTGCAGCGCCATTGCGCCGGCGACGCCGAGACTGTCTATCAGCGGACGCGCGTTGTCGTCGCTTGGAACGACGAGACAGTCGGCAAGCCCGAAATGGCGCTTGAGTTCCTGGGCGATCGTCAGCGACGCGAGCCGGGCCGGCTCAAGCGAGATGTTGACGATGCCTTTTTCCCGGGCGTCGGCGAGGTAGCTGTTGACGGTCGCGCGCGAGACACCCATTGCATCGGCGATCTCACCCTGGGTCATGCCATCTTCGTAGTAGAGCCAGCAGGCCCAGACATAGGGATCGTCACCATAGCGCAAGGGGATGGCGTCCGACGTATCGGCAGCGCCGCTCCTGCTCGCACCGCCCTTGCGTGGTGAGGATGTCTTCGATGTCATCTGGTTGCGTTCGTTCCCTGTTTTGGTTGGTGAACATGGAAGCAACGTCGTGCTTTTGCAACCTTACTGCGCTGTTCCCTAGGTCGGGTGTGAGGGAAGCGCCGTGTTTATACAGTAGATTTGGAATGTCGCGCATTCAGCCATGCGTACCGACCGGCAGCGGCAGCTGATATGATTGTCGTCGCGGTGTGCGATCCCGCTCATTTTAGCGGGATCGCACCGGCCCTGGGAGGCGAAGTATTCTGGCGAAGGCACGGTTCCGTGCCGCCGCCTTCGTCAGGAATTACGCCAGGCGCGCGCGGGCGCCCTGCGAAAGCTCCTTCAGGATAATCGCGCAGGAGGTGGCGCCTGCGTCGAGCACGCCGAGCGAGCGCTCGCCGAGCCGGCTGGCGCGGCCGATCTTGGCGACCAGATCGCGGGTCGAATCGCGGCCTGCCTCGGCTGCGACAACCAGCGCGTCGAGCGCTTCGTCGAACGATTTTCCGTTCGCCGTCGCGCCGTCAAAGGCCTCCACCGCCGGAACGAGCGTGTCGATCAGCGTCTTGTCGCCGACCTTGGCCGAGCCGATCGACTGGATGCCCTCGAGGCCGGCATGCAGCATGTTGCTGTAGGTCGCCGCATCGATGGCGGGAACGCCGTCGAGCTTCTCGGCGAACTCGGTGAACATCACCCCATAGAGTGGGCCCATGGATCCGCCGATCTCGGTCATCAGTACGGTGCCGAGCGTATCCAGCGCCTCGGACAAGGTGCTCTCCCTGTCCTTCAGCCGGTCGGCGGCCATGCCGAAGCCCTTGGCCATGTTGACGCCATGGTCGCCGTCGCCGATTTTGCCGTCGATTTCGCTTAAGTAGGCGCGGTTCTCGATGATGCGCTCTGCGAGCGACAGCACGATCGCGCCGGAATTGGCGTTGCTAAACGTCTGCATGATGCGCCTCTTTCGTCACAGGATGGTGGTGCAGCGAACCTCGACGTCGAGGAGCGCCTTGAGTTCGTCGTCGAGCGCCAGCACGGTCAGCGTCGCGCCGACCATTTCCAGCGAGGTGAAGTAGTTGCCGATATAGGTCCGGTAAATGCTGAGACCGCGACCGGTGATTTCCTTCTCGATCGTGTCGTTCAGGATGTAGAGTTCGTTGAGCGGCGTGGCGCCGAGACCGGAGACCAGCACGGCGACCTCGGTACCCGAAGCCAGGTTGTGGTCGTCGAGCACGATCTGGCACATGTCCTTGGCGACCTCGTCGGCGGTCTTCAGCGCTTCGACCCGCACGCCCGGTTCGCCGTGGTGGCCGATGCCGACTTCCATGGTGCCGGGCTCGATCTGGAAGTTCGGATGGCCGACGGCTGGAAGCGTGCAGGGCCCAAGGCCGACGCCGATCGAACGGCAATTGTCGATCGCCTTCTGCGCGGTCGCACGCACCTCTTCGAGGCTTGCGCCTTCGGCCGCCTTTGCGCCGCCGATCTTCCACATGAAGATCTCGCCGGCCACGCCGCGGCGCTTCTCGCGCTCTTCCGGCGGTGCCGAGCAGACGTCGTCATTGGCAACGACGGTCAGGACGTCGATGCCGTCCTTGGCGGCGAGCTTCATGGCCATCTTCACGTTCATGTTGTCGCCGGCGTAGTTGCCATAGAGGCAGACGACGCCCTTGCCGCCATTGGCTTCGCGGATCGCATCGTGGAAGCTCTTGGCGGTCGGCGACGAGAAAAGCTCGCCGACGGCAACGGCGTCCAGCATGTTGCGGCCGGTGTAGCCGATGAAGGCCGGCTCGTGGCCGGAGCCGCCGCCGGTGACGACGCCGACCTTGCCGGCAACCGGTACGCCCCTGGCGACGACCACGCGCGGGTTGTCAGCCAGACGCACGATGTCGGAGTGCGCCTTGACGAAGCCCTTGACGGTGTCCTCGACCACCTCGTCGGGATTGTTGATGAACCTTTGCATGGTAGCTCCTGTAGATGGGGTCGTGCTTCGTCAGAGAATGGTGTAGCCGCCGTCGATCAAGAGATCGGCGCCGGTGATCATGTCGGCTCCCGCCGACGACAGGAACACGGCGGCAGCCGCGATCTCTTCCGGATAGGCGAAACGGCCGACCGGGATGCGTTTCTTGGCAGCCTCGCCCTTTTCGCCGCTCCAGGCCTTCTTGCCGAGTTCTGTCAGAACGATGGTCGGGGAGATGGTGTTGACGGTGATGCCGTGTTTGCCCCATTCGGCCGCAAAGGTCTTCGACATGCCGATGACGCCGAATTTCGAGGCGCAATAGGCAACATGGTCTTCGATCGCGACCGTGCCGGCCTGCGAGGCGAGGTTGATGATCTTGCCGCCCTTGCCGGCAGCGATCATCGCCCGGCCGACGGCCTGGGTGACGAGGAAGCTGCCCTTCAGGTTGATGGCGATGGTCTTGTCCCAATAGTCGAGCGACAGCTCCTCGGCGGGCGCGAGGAACACGACGCCGGCGCTGTTGACGGCGATATCGATGCCGCCGAAGGCAGCGACGACGCCCGACACAGCCGCATTGACCGAGGCTGCGTTCGAAACGTCGCAGACGAACGGTTTCGCGTCACCGCCGAGCGCCTCGGCCTTTGCGCGTGCGACATCCTCGTTGATATCGAGCACGGCCACTTTCGCGCCCTTGGCCGCAAATGCGCTGGCCACCGCCGCGCCGATGCCGGAGGCGCCGCCGGTGACGAGCGCAACCTTGCCGGTCAGCGGGAAATTGAGGTCGATCTGCGGTGTGGTCTCGGTCATGTCGTGTTCCCTCGGCGTTTTGAAAGCGGGGCGGGCAGGCCGCCCCACTTGAGTTGGCGTTACTTGCGGGCTTCGAGCAGCTTGTCGACGTTTTCGGTCGTGACCGGCGTCCACGGAACGTTGTATTCCTTGTCCTTGCCGTCGTTGAACGGCATGTCGGGATACTGCGCCCAGATGTCCGACTGCGGCTTGTAGTCGCCCTTCTTCGCCTGGAAGATCGCGAGGTCGAGCGCGCCCTGTGCCTGGGCACGGGCATCCTGCAGAATCGAGGTCATCGTGCCTTCCTTGACGGCCGTCAGAGCATCGGTCACGCCGTCGATGCCGGCAATGGCGAAGTCATCGACCTTGAGGCCGGCCGACTTGATCGCTTCGATCGCGCCGAGCGCCATCTCGTCGTTCTGGCCGATGACGCCGTTGATCTGGCCGGAATGCGCCGTCAGCCAGTTTTCCATCAGGGTCTGGGCTTCCGCACGCGACCAGTTGGCGGTCTGCTGTTCGAGGACCTTGACATCCGGGCACTCGGCGAGCGCCTTCTTGTTGCCCTCGAGGCGCGAGATCTGCGCCGACTGGCCGATCGGGCCTTCGATGATGACGACATTGCCCTTGCAGCCGATCTTGTCGAGTACGGTCTTGGCTTCCATGTAGCCGGACACCGTATCGTCGGAGCCGACATAGGCAGTCAGCAAATCGGAGTTGACGCGGGTGTTGGAGCCGACGACCGGAATGCCGGCGTCATGGGCGGCCTGCACGGCGGTCGCGCCAGCCTCGATGTCGATCGGCACGAAGATGATCGCATTGAACTTCTGCGTGATCATCGTGTTGAACTGTTCCTGCTGGACCAGAGCGTCGTAGCGGCCGTCGAACACGGTCAACTCGACTTCGCCGCTCTTGACGGCGGGATGCTCTTCAAGGGCCGCCGACCAGATCTGCATGAATTCGGCATTGAGGCCGTAGGGCGCCGCACCGATCTTGAGCTTTTCCTGCGCGACGGCCGACGACGCGAAGAGGGCCGTGGCGGAAGCCAGGGCGATCACGAGTTTCTTCATGCTACTCCTCCTTATTGTGGTTTCCGCGACCTTCATGGCGCACGGATTGCTTCATGGCCGCCGCTCGGCGGCCAATATCTCAAGGGTCAGAGACCCTGATTGCGTTTCTGGTCGAGCATCACGGCGCCGACGATCAGCGCGCCTTTGAGGACCTGCTGGTAGTAGGATTGGATGCCCATCAGATCGAGGCCGTTGTTCATCACGCCGATGATCAAGGCGCCGATCAGCGTTCCCGTAACCCGGCCGACGCCGCCCGAGAGGCTGGTGCCGCCGATGACGACCGCAGCGATCGCGTCGAGTTCATAGGCGATGCCGGCCTGCGGCAGGGCGGAACCGGTTCTCGCCGAGAGCATCATGCCTGCAAGGCCCGAAAGACCACCGGAGATGACGTAGACGAGGAAGCGGATGCGGGTGACGTTGATGCCCGAGGTCTTGGCCGCATGCGGGTTGCCGCCGACGGCGTAGATGTAGCGGCCGAAGCGCGTGCGCGTCAGGATCCACCAGGAAGCGAGGAAGACGATCCCAAGCAGGATGACGGGCATCGGAATGCCGAGGATGTTGCCGGTGCCGATCCAGCGGAATTCCGGCGTCAGTGCCGGCACCGGCTTGCCGCCGCCATAAATCAGCGTCATGCCGCGGGCGGCAGACAGCATGCCGAGCGTGGCGACGAAGGCCGGGACCGAGAAGCGCGAAACGATGAAGCCGACGATGATGCCGCAGGCGACGCCGACGAGAATGCCGATCGCCAGCGCCACGAAAAAGGGGTATGGCGCGCCGGCGACGCCTGCTGTCGCCGAGGTGGTCGCGAAGCTGGCGCTGACCATGCCTGCGAGCGCCACCACCGAACCGACGGAAAGGTCGATGCCGCGCGTCAGGATGACGAAGGTCATGCCGATCGCGAGCACGCCGTTGATCGACGTCTGCAAAAGCACGTTGGAGATGTTGCCCGGTGTCAGGAAGTACTCGTTGGAGAACGAGAGGATGACCGCCAGCAGCAGGAAGGCGAGAAAGATGCCGTATTCCTGGACCAACGTGCCGCGGTTTTCGGCGCTGAACCAGCTTCTGGAGGAATTGTTTTCGATGTTGGACACGGTTCTCAGGCCCCTTTGATGTCGGACAAGCGCTTTTGGCGTCGATCTCGCGGGTGGTTCAGGTCGATAGATGGACGAGCGACTGGGCGTCGGTCGCCCGGCGGTCGTGGATGCCTGCGGATTTTCCCTGGCGCATGACGAGGATGCGATCGGACATGCCGAGCACCTCGTCGATTTCAGAGGAAATCATGACGACGGTTCCGCCGGCTGCAGTGAAATCGCAGATGATGCGGTAGATCTCGCGCTTGGCGCCGACGTCGACGCCGCGGGTCGGCTCGTCGAGCAGAAGCAACCTCGGCTGGCGCAGGAACCATTTGCCGAGCACGACCTTCTGCTGGTTTCCGCCCGATAGGCCCGAAACCGGCATCGTGTCACGCGCGGCCTTGATGCCGAAGCGGGCGATCATTTCGGCGCTGGCTGCAGCCTCGTCCCGACCCTTCATGACGAAGCGCGGGCTCATTTCGGGAAGGCTTGCCAGGCAGATATTGCCGCGAACGCTGTCGGCAAGATTGAGGCCGCTCACCTTCCTGTCCTCGGTGACGAGGGCGATGCCGTTCGCCATTGCATCGGCCGGCTTGGCCACCGTGATCTGCTGGCCTTCGAGCCGGATGCTACCTTGCGACGGGCGGTCGAGGCCGAACAGGCAGTTGAAGATCTCCGTGCGGCCCGAGCCCATCAGCCCGTAGATGCCGAAGATCTCGCCCTTGCGCACCGAAAACGAGATGTCCTCGATCTTGCCCGGCAGCGTCAGGCCCGAGACCTCCAGGCCGATCTCGTCGGTCGGGTCGTTGGTCTTGATGTATTCTTCCCCGAGTTCGCGTCCGACGATCATCTTGATCAGGCCAGGGCGATCGATGTCGGCGATGAGGCCGCTGCCGACATATCCGCCGTCGCGAAAGACGGTGTAGCTGTCGGCGATCTGGAAGATCTCCGAAAGCCGGTGCGAGACGTAGACGACGCCCTTGCCCTCGGCCTTGAGGCGGGCAACGGCAGCAAACAGGTGCTGTGCTTCCTTCTCGCCGATCGCCGATGTCGGCTCGTCCATGAAGATGACCTCGGCTTCATGGCTGAAGGCCTTGGCGATTTCGACCAGCTGCATCTGCGCGACCGAAAGGGTCATCATCGTCTGGGTGGCGCGGATGCCGAATTCCAGCCGATCCAGCAGTTGCTGGGCGTCCCGGTTCATTTTCTTGAAGTCGATGCCGCCGAAGCGGCCGGAGGGTTCGCGGCCGAGATAGATGTTTTCAGCCACCGTCATGTGCGGGACGGGGCTCAGTTCCTGTTCGATGATGGCGATGCCGGAGGCGAGCGCTTCGGCGGGGTTGCCGTAGTGCACTTCCTTGCCGCGCCGCCAGATCGTGCCGCCGTCGCGCTGTTGGATGCCCATCAGGATCGAAAGAAACGTCGACTTTCCAGCGCCGTTGCCACCGCAAAGCGCGTGAACGGAGCCGGCCTGAAGCTCCAGGCGGCCGTCGCGCAACGCGACGACTCCCCCGAATGACTTCTTCAATCCTTCAACCTTCAAGAGCGGTTGCATGGTGTCCTCCCACGCTGCGATGGCGATTATCTCGCCGTCGATTTCGACAAAAATCACACTATGATCGACATATGTCAATAATGATATTTTACTTTTGATGATTTTAATCGTCTTTTGTCAAATTGTGGCACTGACGGGAGCCAATTGACATGAGTCAATGCAATGCCCTCGTCCATCGCGTCTGCATTGGCGATCCGTTGACGCCGCGGTGACGCTTCGCCGCGCCCGGCCTATTCCCGGTTGAGTTCGGGTGACCGCGGGCTATTGTCGTGGTGTGTAATTGAAGGTGAGAAGCTGAAATGGAAAAAGCCCGGAAGAACTGGCTCGCGATCGGTCTGGTCGTTCTAGCGCTCGCGGGCGGCTACTACGCCTGGCAGAACCTCGATCGCAATGCGCTACCCGCCGGGATCTCCAGCGGCAACGGACGCATCGAGGCGGTCGAGATTGATATCTCGACGAAAACGCCGGGCAGAATCAAAGAGATCCTGGTGGACGAGGGTGACTTCGTCACTGCCGGCCAGGTGCTCGCCCAGATGGATACGGTCCAACTGGAAGCCCATAAGCGGCAGGCCGAAGCGCAGGAGAGGCGCGCTATCATCGGCGTCGAGGCGGCAAAGAACCTCGTGACCCAGCGCGAGGCGGAAAAGGCAGCTGCCGATGCCGTTCTGGCGCAACGGCGGGCACAACTGGACGCTGCCGAGCGACGGCTTGCCCGTTCCGAACAACTGGTCAAGACGAGCACGGTTTCGCAGCAGGTACTGGACGACGACCGGGCCACCGCCGAAGGCGCAAGAGCAGCCGCCAGCGCCGCTGAAGCGTCCCTTGCCGCCTCGAATGCCGCGATCAATTCTGCGAAATCCCAGGTTATCGATGCGCAAGCCTCGGTAGAGGCCGCCAAGGCATCGGTCGAAAGCATCGTTGCAGATATCAATGACAGCACGCTCGTCTCGCCGCGCGACGGCCGCATCCAGTATCGCGTCGTCCAGCCCGGCGAAGTGCTGGCCGCCGGCGGCCGGGTGCTCAATCTCGTTGATCTCGGCGATGTCTACATGACATTCTTCCTGCCGACGGATCAGGCCGGCCTGTTGTCGATCGGCAGCGAGGTCCGGCTGGTGCTGGACGCAGCACCTCAATACATCATTCCCGCCAAGGTCTCCTATGTCGCCGATGTCGCTCAGTTCACGCCGAAGACGGTCGAGACGGCCGAAGAGCGGCAGAAGCTGACGTTCCGGATCAAGGCGCAGATTCCGAAGGAGCTGCTGAAGAAGTACATCCGCATGGTGAAGACGGGACTTCCGGGCGTGGCCTACGTCAAGGTCGATCCGAATGCGGAGTGGCCCGCGAGCCAGACCGGCACGCTGGTGCAGTGATGGCGGATCCCGACAGGGCCGGCCTGTCGCCGGCAGAGCCCGTGGTTCGCCTGAATGCCGTCACGCTTTCCTACGGCAAGGTGAGGGCGCTCGATGACGTGACGCTCGACGTCCCCTCCGGCTGCATGGCCGGCCTGATCGGGCCCGACGGGGTTGGAAAATCGAGCCTGCTCTCGCTTGTCGCCGGCGCCCGCGCCGTCCAGGGCGGTCGCGTCGAGGTGCTTGGCGGCGACATCGCCGATGCCGGCCATCGGCGCCGGACCTGCCCGCGCATCGCCTACATGCCCCAGGGCCTCGGCAAGAACCTCTATCCGACGCTATCCGTGTTCGAAAATGTCGACTTTTTCGGCCGACTGTTCGGCCATGATCGCGAGGAGCGCGAACGGCGGATCGCCAGCCTGCTTCAAAGCACCGGCCTTGCCCCCTTCGCCGACCGTCCCGCAGGTAAGCTTTCCGGCGGTATGAAGCAGAAGCTCGGTCTCTGCTGCGCGCTGATCCACGATCCCGATCTCCTGATCCTCGACGAGCCGACAACCGGCGTCGATCCATTGTCGCGCCGGCAGTTCTGGGAGCTGATCGACGAGATCCGCGTTGAGCGGCCAGGCATGAGCGTCATCGTGGCCACCGCCTATATGGAAGAGGCTGCCCGCTTCGACTGGCTGGTGGCAATGGATGCCGGCCGGGTGCTGGCGACCGGCACGCCCGACGAACTGCTAGAAAAGACCGGCGTCGACACGCTTGATGCCGCCTTCATCGCGCTTCTTCCCGAAGATCTCAGGCGCGAACACCATGACGTCGTCATTCCGCCGCGCCCGGAAGGGGTGGGCGACGACATCGCCATCGAGGCCAACAATCTCACCATGCGCTTCGACGATTTCGTCGCGGTCGACAATGTCAGTTTCCGCATCGGCCGGGGCGAGATCTTCGGCTTCCTCGGCTCCAACGGTTGCGGCAAGACAACGACGATGAAGATGCTGACGGGCCTGCTTGCCGCCAGCGAAGGCACGGCCAAACTCTTTGGGCGCGAGGTCGATCCGCGCGACATGGAAGTGCGCCACCGCGTTGGCTACATGTCGCAGGCGTTCTCGCTCTATACCGAGCTCACGGTCCTGCAGAACCTCGAACTGCACGCCAAGCTCTTCGGCATGGCGACTGACACCATTCCTGGTCGTATCGAAGAGCTGGCAAAGCGCTTTGACCTCTCCGGCGTGATGGAGGCCCTGCCGGACGCCTTGCCGCTCGGGGTGCGCCAGCGGCTGTCGCTGGCGGTTGCCCTGATCCACTCACCCGATATCCTCATACTGGACGAGCCGACATCGGGCGTCGATCCCGTGGCGCGGGACAGTTTCTGGCAGATCCTCGTCGACCTCTCGCGCAACGAGCAGGTGACGATCTTCATCTCCACCCATTTCATGAACGAGGCGATGCGCTGCGATCGCATGTCGCTGATGCATGCCGGCAATGTGCTGGTCAGCGATACGCCCTTGGGCATCATGAGGAGCCGTTCCGCATCGACGCTGGAGGAAGCCTTTATCGCCTATCTGGAAGAGGCGATCGCCGGCGCGAAGCAGGCAGCGACTGCCGTGGTCAGGGCGCACGCTCCGTCGACGCCGGCAATCGCGCCTGATGTCGAAAGGAAGCCGTCGTCCACGTCGGGGTTTTTCGATGTCGGGCGCATGTTCAGCTACACCCGGCGCGAGGCGCTGGAACTGGTTCGCGATCCCATCCGCGCGACGCTTGCGACCATCGGCACGGTCATCCTGATGTTCGTCATCGGCTACGGCATTAACATGGACGTCGAGGACCTCACCTTCGCGGTGCTCGACCACGACCAGACCACCACCAGCCGCGAATACATTCTCGAGATCGCCGGCTCTCGCTATTTCATCGAGAAGGAACCAATCACCGATTATGCCGATCTCGACCGGCGCATGCGCAACGGCGAACTGAGCCTCGCGATCGAGATCCCGCCGGGTTTTGCCAGGCGCGCGGCGCGTGGCGACACGGTCGAAATTGCCGCCTGGATCGATGGCGCGATGGCCAGCCGCGCCGAAACGGTCAAGGGCTATGTGCAGGGATTGCACGCCCACTGGCTGACCGGCAAGATCCGCGAACGCTATGGCGATGCGGCAACCGCCGGCACCTTCAAGATCGAGACGCGCTTCCGCTACAATCCTGACGTCAAGAGTATCGTCGCCATGGTGCCCGCCGTCATCCCGCTGTTGCTCATGTTGATCCCGGCGATGTTGTCGGCGCTCAGCGTCGTGCGCGAGAAGGAGCTGGGCTCGATCGTCAACCTTTACGTTTCGCCGGTGACGCGGCTGGAGTTCCTGGTCGGCAAGCAGATCCCCTATATCGCTTTGGCGATGCTCAATTTCGCGCTTTTGACGGCGTTTGCGATCTTCGTCTTCCGGGTGCCTTTTACCGGCAGTCTGCTCACCTGGACGGTCGCCGGACTGATCTATGTCTCGGCGGCAACGGCAATGGGGCTTGTCATCTCCACCTTCATGTCGAGCCAGATCGCCGCGATCTTCGGCACGGCGATCCTGACGCTCATACCGGCCATCCAGTATTCCGGCATGATCGACCCGGTCTCCTCGCTCGAAGGGGCGGGGGCTTTCATCGGCCAGATCTACCCGACGACGCATTTCATGACGATCGCCCGCGGCACCTTCTCCAAGGCGCTCGGTTTCGGCGATCTCGCCGGCGCCTTCGTGCCGATGCTGATCGCCGTGCCGGTGCTGCTGGCGATCGGCACCCTGTCCCTCAAGAAGCAGGCGAGGTGACGATGCGCGTGTCCCACATCTATCAACTCGGCATCAAGGAACTCTGGGGGCTCTGGCGCGATCCGATCCTGTTGATCCTGATCGCCTATTCCTTCACGCTGTCTGTTTACACCGGCTCGACGGCGATGCCGGAAACCCTCAATCGCGCCGCCGTCGCCATCGTCGACGAGGACCGCTCGCCGGTGTCGACGCGCATCTCCACCGCGTTCTATCCGCCCTATTTTGTGCCGCCGCAGATGATCACGCCGGCGGAAATGGACCGGCGCATGGACCAGGGGCTCGACACGTTTGCGCTCGATATCCCGCCGAATTTCCAGGCCGATCTCCTAGCCGGTCGCTCGCCGACGATCCAGCTCAATGTCGATGCGACGCGCATGAGCCAGGCCTTCTCCGGCAATGGCTACATCCAGCAGATCGTCACCGGAGAGGTCGCCGGCTTCCTCGATCGTCACCGAAGCGAGCAGAAACTTCCGGTCGATCTGGTCCTGCGCGCGCGCTTCAATGCCGAACTCAACAAAGGCTGGTTCGGCGCGGTCATGAACGTCATCACCAACATCACCATCCTGTCGATCGTTCTGACAGGAGCCGCCCTCATCCGCGAGCGTGAACATGGGACTGTCGAACATCTGCTGGTGATGCCGGTAACCCCATTCGAAATCATGGTCAGCAAGGTCTGGTCGATGGGGCTGGTGGTGTTGCTGGCTTCGGCGGTGTCATTGGTCTTCATCGTCAAGGGGGTGCTTGCCGTTCCCGTGCAGGGGTCCTTCGCGCTGTTCCTGCTGGCAACTGCCCTGCAACTGTTCGCCACCACGTCGATGGGCATCCTGCTTGCGACGATCGCCGGCTCGATGCCGCAGTTCGGGCTGCTCTTGATGCTGGTGCTTCTGCCACTTCAGGCGCTTTCCGGCGGCATGACGCCGCGCGAGAGCATGCCGGAGATCATCCAGACCATTATGCTGGCGGCACCGAACACCCATTTCGTCATTCTGGCGCAGGCGGTTCTGTTCCGCGATGCCGGGCTGGACGTGGTCTGGCCGCAGCTCCTTGCCTTGCTGGTGATCGGCACCATTCTCTTTGCCTTCGCCATGCGCCGCTTCCGGGCGTTCCTGAAATAGCCCAAACGCCACGGCGGCGACCGTCGTGGTGCGTTGCGCGATGCCTGATTGGGCGGAGGGACGGCCGTGACGGCACCGGGACTGCTCGTCACTTTCAACGCCGGCCCTTCGACGGTGAAGGTCGGCCTGTTCGAAATCCGCGACGGCAAGCCAAGCCTGCGTCGGCAGGGGCATGGTCGATTTCCGCAGCAAGCCACTTGTGTTTCACCTGACTGTAACGGCCGGACTGCGGCAGTCGTCAGCACGGAGCAAAGTCGGATCAAGGCCTATGTCATTCCGACGGACGAGGAACAGATTATCGCTAGAGAGGCGCTCACCTTTCTTTCCAGCAATTGATCCAGCGCATGGCCGGCCCGGCCGCGTGCACTAGTTTGAACGCATTCGGCCGAAACGGGAGCAGACTTATGGAAAAGACGAGTGAGAAGTCCGGCGCACAGGCGCTCGCCGCTGGCGAACTCGCCCTCATCGACCGCTATTGGCGGGCCGCCAACTATCTCTCGGTCGGGCAGATCTACCTGCTCGACAATCCGCTTTTGCGCGAACCGCTGAAGGCCGAGCACATCAAGCCTCGGCTGCTCGGCCACTGGGGTACGACCCCCGGCCTCAATTTCATCTATGCCCACCTCAACCGCATGATCCGCAAGTCCGATCTCGACATGATCTATGTTTGCGGACCGGGGCACGGCGGCCCCGGCATGGTCGCCAACACCTATCTCGAAGGCATCTACAGCGAAGTCTATCCCGATATTGCCGAGAATGCGGAAGGCATGCGAAAGCTGTTCCGACAGTTCTCCTTCCCCGGTGGCATTCCGAGCCATGTGGCGCCGGAAACGCCCGGTTCGATCCACGAGGGTGGCGAACTCGGTTACGCCTTGGTGCATGCCTATGGCGCGGCCTTCGACAATCCGGATCTCGTCGTCGCCTGCGTCGTCGGTGACGGTGAGGCCGAAACCGGTCCGATTGCCGCCAGCTGGCATTCCAACAAGTTCCTGAACCCGGCGCGCGACGGCGCGGTGCTACCGATCCTACATCTCAACGGCTACAAAATCGCCAACCCGACGATCATGGGGCGCGCCAGTAACGAGGATTTGCGGCAGCTGTTCTCCGGGTACGGCTACGAGCCGTTCTTCGTCGTCGGCCAAGATCCGGCCGACATGCACCAGCAGATGGCGGCCACCTTCGATCAGGTTTTCGCGCGCATCCGCTCGATACAGGAGGAGGCGCGTCGGGGCCGGGCCGATCCCGACCGGTGCCCGCGCTGGCCGATGATCGTGCTTCGAAGCCCCAAAGGCTGGACCGGTCCGAAGGAAGTCGACGGCAAGAAGGTCGAGGGCTTCTGGCGCTCGCATCAGGTGCCGGTCTCCAATTGCCGCGGGGACGACGCCCACCGCCGGATCCTCGAAGACTGGATGCGCAGCTACGATCCGGAGGATCTGTTCGACCGGGATGGGCGGTTGAAGCAGGAGCTGCGGGCTCTGGCGCCGACGGCCAAGCGCCGGATGGGCGCAAATCCGCATGCCAATGGCGGTCTCCTCAGGCGCAAGCTTGCAGTGCCCGAAATCGCGGCCCATGCGGTGGCAGTCGATCCCGCCGCCCGTGGCCAGTTGATGGTGCAATCCACCGAGATGCTCGGGCGGTATCTACGTGACGTGCTGACGCTCAACGCGGAAAACCGCAACTTCCGGATTTTCGGTCCCGACGAAACCGAATCGAACCGGCTCGGCAGCGTCTTTGAAGTTACCGACCGGGTCTGGATGGAGAAGATCGAGCCCTTTGATGTGCACCTGTCGCGCGACGGACGGGTGATGGAGGTGCTGAGCGAACACCTGTGCCAAGGCTGGCTCGAGGGCTATCTGCTCACCGGCCGCCACGGCTTCTTTTCCTGCTACGAGGCCTTCATCCACATCGTTGACTCGATGTTCAACCAGCATGCAAAATGGCTGAAGGTGTCGCGCGAGCTTGAATGGCGAAAGCCGATCGCCTCGCTCAACTACCTCTTGACCTCGCATGTCTGGCGCCAGGACCACAACGGATTCAGCCATCAGGATCCGGGCTTCGTCGACCTCGTCGCCAACAAGAAGGCCGATGTGGTGCGCATCTATCTGCCGCCGGATGCCAACACGCTTTTGTGGACCGGCGACCATTGCCTGAAGACCTACAACCGCATCAACGTCATCGTGGCGGGCAAGCAGCCCGAGCCGCAATGGCTGACGATGGAAGAGGCAATCAGGCATTGCGAAGCCGGCATTGGTATCTGGGAGTGGGCCGGCAACGAGGACGGTGCGGTGGCGCCCGACGTGGTGATGGCCTGTGCCGGAGATGTGCCGACGATGGAAACGCTGGCCGCCGTCGCCATGCTTTGCCAAAAAATCCCGGCCCTCAAGGTCCGCGTCGTCAACGTCGTCGACCTGATGGCGCTGCAATCCAGCGACCAGCATCCGCATGGTCTGTCGGACGATGCCTTCGATCGGATGTTCACGACGGACCGGCCGGTGATCTTCGCCTATCACGGTTACCCCTATCTGATTCATCGGTTGACCTACCGGCGCACCAACCACGGGAATTTCCACGTGCGCGGTTTCATCGAGGAGGGCACAACCACAACGCCCTTCGACATGACCGTGCTCAACGAACTCGACCGTTTCCATCTCGCCTTGGAAGCGATCAGCCGGGTGCCGGGGCTGGCGGAAAAGGCGGCAGCCGTTGTCACCGAGCTGCGCGGCAAGATTGAGGAACACCATCATTATGTCCGGGAATACGGTGAAGACATGCCGGAAATCCAGGGTTGGCGTTGGCCGGGCTGAGCCTTTCGAATGTCTTCTCTGGGAGCGGTCCGCTGAACCGCTTCCAACTCTGCTCGCGTACATTACCAGTGGAAAATGCGACCGGCGGTTGACGTGCCACTGGCATCTGGTAGGTCTCTTCCTGCGAAACAGGTTCCGTCTGACGACGGATGAAAAGGGAACACGGTGAGGATTGCCCGCAAGGGGCCGAAACCGCGACTGCCCCCGCAACTGTAACCGCCGAGCAGAACCCCATGTAGCCACTGCGCGAACTCTCGCGTGGGAAGGCGGGATGAAGCGACGACGCGGAAGTCAGGAGACCTGCCTGTTTCGGTCACCCATGCCTGGAGACGAGGGGTGTCGAGGCGCGGCCGTCCGTAGCGGTGACATTGGAGCAATGTTGCCGCGTGCCGCAGACGGCGCCGGGGGTGATCGCTTGTCGTTTGCTCTCCGCCAGTTCCTGCCCGCGGTCGATCGCGCGTGGGCCAGGTCGTGCCCATCGCGCCGGAGTGGGGACGATATGAAGAAGCAATTGACCGGCACAGCAGTGCTGGTTCTGACACTCGTTGGCGGGGCTCAGGCACAGGATCCCGGCAGAAACGAACAGCCGACCACGCTTGAGCCGATTCTGGTCTCCGATGGCCTGACACCAACAGAACAGCGCAAATCGGGACGCGCCTTCACGGTCATTACCGGAGAGCAACTCGAGAAGAACCAGATTCGCTATATCGCAGACGCCCTGCGCCTGGTCCCGGGTTTTTCGGTGTCGCGCACCGGTGCGTCCGGCGGCCTGACGCAGGTCCGGGTCCGTGGGGCCGAAGGCAACCAGGTGCTGGTGGTGATCGATGGCGTCGAGGCCAACGACGTCTCTCAAGGCGAGTTCGATTTCGGCGCCCTCGTTGCCGACGATATCGAGCGCATTGAAATCCTGCGTGGGCCGCAAAGCACCTTCTGGGGTGCCAATGCCATGGCCGGCGTCATCAACATCATCACAAAGAAGGGAGGCCGCGACGGCGCCAAGTCGAGCGCCCGCACCGAAGTCGGCAGCGACGGCACCTGGCTTGGCGGTGTTTCGAACCGTGGCGGCGGCGAGGGCTATGATTACGCGCTGTCCGGCGTGTTGCAGAGGACCGGCGGCTTCAACATTTCCGACACCGGTCCCGAGGACGACGGCGACCGCAACGGTACCGTCAACGGCAAGTTCACCTTCGATCTTTCGCCGGACCTGCAGCTCGACGCGACGTTGCGCGCCGTCAACCGCAAGACCGACCTCGACGCGCAGGACTACATGACTGCGCTGACCTACGACACCCTTGATTATACCCGGTCGCGCGAGCTCTTAGGCTCGCTCGGTCTCACGCATTTTGCCCTCGACGGCGACTTTGCGCACAAGGCGCGCGTCTCCGGCCTCGACGTCCACCGTGACAACATCAGCGGGTTCGGACGGTCCTGGAACGACGGCAACCGCTACAATGGCAGCTATCAGGCAAGCTATGGCTTCGATGGCGGCGACGGCATCCGCCATCAGATCACCGGCGGCTACGAATGGCAGCGCGAAACGTTCACGCCGTCGCATCTGCAGCACACCTTCAGCCGCAATGCGCATTCGCTCGTCGGCGAGTATCGCGGCGAGTTGGCCGACCAGTTCTTCGTCAATGCCGGCATCAGGCGCGATTTCAACGACCGTTTCGAGGATGCGACCACATGGAGCCTCAGCGGGTCCTGGGAAATACCCGACAGCGAAACACGCTTGCATGCATCCATCGGCACCGGCGTGACCAACCCGAGCTTTTACGAGCAGTTCGGCTACATCCCGGGAACTTTCATCGGGAACCCTTACCTGAAGCCGGAAGAAAGTCTCGGTTGGGACGTCGGTGTCGAGCAACGCTTCTTCGACGGCGGCCTGACCGTCGACGTGACCTATTTCGACCAGAATCTGGAGAATGAGATTGCTACGGTCTACGACGCCAGCTTCCGGTCGATGCCGGTCAATCGCTCGGGCGAAAGCCTGCGTCACGGGATCGAGGTGTCGGCGACCGTCGACTTCTTCAACGGGCTGACGACGACGGCGACCTACACCTACACCGCTTCGAGCGAGCAAACGCTTGCCGGCGGACCCCGCCTGCAGGAAGTCCGCCGTCCGCGCCACGCCGCTTCGCTTGATGCGGCTTACGTCTTTTACGACGACCGCGCCCGCGTCTTCGGCGAAGTCATCCTCAATGGCCGGATGCAGGATGTCGCTTATCGGCCGGGGCCGGAACGGGTGCCGCTTGGCGCCTATACGCTGGTCAATGTCGGCGGCAGCTTCAGGGTCAACGACACGCTCGAGGTCTTCGGTCGCGTCGACAACCTTTTCGATGAGGATTATGAGGAGATCTACGGCTACAACACGCGAGGTGTTGCCGCCTTTGCCGGCTTGAAGGCCTCGTTCTGATGATGTTCGGTTGGTGCAGGCGGTATCTGGTTGCGGGGGTGCTTTGGGCAGCCTTTCCCCATGGCGCCTGGGCGGGCGAAGCGCCACACCGCGTCGTCTCGATGAACGTTTGCACCGACCAGATGGCCATGCTGGTTGCCGACAACGGCCAGCTCTACTCGGTTTCCTATCTGGCCACCGACGGCTCGACCTCGGCGCTTGCCGCCGAGGCGAAATCGTATGTCGTCAATCATGGGCTTGCCGAAGAGATCTTCCTGATGAAGCCGGATCTGGTGATCGCCGGCACCTATACGACGCGCACGACCGTCGATCTGTTGAAACGGCTCGGCTTTGCCGTCGAGGAATTTGCGCCGGAGGCTTCGATCGCCGAGGTGCGGACCAACCTTCAGCGCATGGGCAGGGTGCTCGGCCGCCAGCAGCGCGCGGATGAGCTGTTGGCGGCAATGGATGCCGAGATCGCGCGGCTGCAGGCGACAAAGGTGCCCGAAGTCGAACTGGCGCTCTACTATGCCAACGGCTTCACCTCCGGCAGCGGCACGCTGGTCGCCGATATCCTCGGCATCGCCGGACTTGAAAATCTCGCAGACAGGCTGGGTATTTCCGGTACCGGACAGTTGCCATTGGAAGCATTGGTCCTTGCTCGACCAGACCTGATCGCCATCGATGCCAATGGCGAACGCGGGCCGGCGCTCGCAAAACAGAACTTCTCCCACCCGGCCTTCCGTGCAGTCGCCGCGCAGCACCGGGCGGTCCAGCTCGATAGCCGTTACACCATCTGCGGCGGGCCGTTCACATTGATCGCCGCAAGCATCCTGCAGCAGGCGGCCTTGAAACTCGATGCCTTGCAACTCGATACGGGGAAATGATGACGGAAACCGCCCGATACCGCTTGCTGATCGTCCTACTCTCCATTGTCGTCGCCATCCTATTCGTGCTTTCACTGACAGTCGGCCCGGCGGACGTTGGCCCCTGGCAGGGCATTGCCGGCCTTTTCACTGGAGATGACAGCCTGATCGGGTTGGTGATGCGGGAAATTCGCCTGCCGCGCGCGCTCCTCGGGTTGATGATCGGGGCGACGCTCGGGCTCTCGGGTGCTGCCCTTCAGGGTTATTTGCGCAATCCACTGGCCGAGCCCGGCCTGATCGGCGTCAGCGCCTCGGCATCGCTTGGCGCCGTGATCGCCATCTACACCGGATTGTCGGCCCTTCTGCCGCTTGCCCTGCCGCTGATGGCGCTTGCAGGTGCGCTCTGCGCCGTGCTCGTCGTCCGGCTCATGGCTGGGGCTGATGCCCGACCGCTCTCGGTGATCCTTGCCGGCGTCGCCGTTTCGACCTTTGCAGGCGCGATGACCTCGCTGGCGCTCAATCTCTCGCCCAACCCGTTCGCTGCACTTGAGATCATGTTCTGGATGCTGGGCTCGCTCACCGACCGCTCGATGACGCATGTCTGGCTGTCTGCACCGTTCATGCTGGTTGGATGGCTGATGCTGGCAAGCCTCGGCCGCGCGCTGGATGCACTGACGCTCGGCCACGAGACGGCGGCGAGCATGGGGGTCGACATGAATAGGGTGCAGAGGCTTGCCGTCATCGGCACGGCCGCCTCGGTCGGTGCTGCAACCGCGGTTGCCGGTGCGATCGGTTTTGTCGGTCTGGTTGTTCCGCATCTGCTGCGCCCGCTCGTCGGCGCTCGGCCCTCCCGGTTGCTGTTTGCCAGCGCACTTGGCGGGGCAGCGTTGCTGCTTGCGGCCGACATCCTCGTGCGGGTCGTGGCCCCCGGACGCGATCTCAAGCTCGGTGTGCTGACGGCGGTCGTGGGCGCGCCGTTCTTTCTCGTTCTGGTGATGCGCGCGCGGAGGCAGATGGCATGATCCGGCTTGTCGTTTCCAACCTCTCCGCCTCGCTTGGCGGCAACACGGTGCTGAGGGATATCGCTATCAGCGTCAGCCCCGGCGAATTCGTCGGCCTCATCGGCCCGAACGGTGCCGGCAAATCGACACTTCTGCGCGCCTGCCTCGGCCTGATCCCATCGAGCGGCGAAATTCTGCTTGCCGGGCGAGATCTGCGACAGATGGCGGCGCCTGAGCTTGCCCGCCATGTTGCCTATGTCGCGCAGGACCGGGATATTGCCTGGCCGATCACGGTTGAAGCGTTGGTCGATCTCGGCCGGCAGCCCCATCGTGGCGCATTTGCGCGGCCCGCAGCCGCCGACCGGGAGGCCGTTGAAGCGGCGCTTCAGCGTATGGATATCGTCAAGTTGAGATCGCGCCGGGCGACCGATCTCTCCGGCGGCGAAAAGGCGCGCGTGCTGATCGCCAGAGCCTTGGCGCAGGAGGCCGACCTGCTTCTGGCCGACGAGCCGGTCGCAGGCCTCGATCCGGCGCATCAGATCGCGCTGATGCAGGTGTTCCGCGCGCTCGCGCAGCAGGGCACGTCGGTTGTCGCCTCGATGCACGATCTCGGCCTGGCCGCGCGCTGGTGCGATCGGCTGGTCCTCCTCGAAGGGGGCCACATCGTCGCCGACGGTCCGCCGGCCACCGTGCTGACCGCAGACCTGTTGCGGCGCGTCTATGGCATCGAAGCCTACGTCGCCGAGGCGGCGGGAGGACTGATCGTGCAGCCGACGCGCCTTGCGCAGACCGGTATCGAACAAGAAACTTCAAGGGACAGCACGGTATGACCGAATTGGCCGACATGCTCCGCACGCATCTGAAAGACCCGGAGGCCGGGTGGAGCATGGGGACGTTCGGCGCCATCGCCGAGTTCCACCAGGATCCCGGCGAAACGCTCGCTGTCGATACGCCGGATCTGTTTTGCCGGGCGACGGAGCGGGGCGGTGTGCGGATCGATCCGATGCGCGCGGCCGATATCGTCCCGGTCGCCTATGAGGCGCTGAGCCCGAGAGCGCACCGCTGGAGCCACGCGGTCGCCCTGTGTCTGCCTGAAGGCGACGCACGCCGTGAGGCGCGAGCAGTGCTGACCGAACTCGGCCCTGATGAAGCGGCCATTCGCACCGGCGATCGCGGCGCGATCCTCTTCGACATGGGGCTTTCGCTGCCGCAATGCGATTTCTGCATTCGCACCGAGGACGTCGCCGTCCTTGAGATTTTGCGGCGTTGCGCCGGACGCTCGCTGTTCGAACCCGACAATCCGGCAATGCCGGCAATCCTGAAGGCTCATCCCCATCGCGTCGCCGTGACGACGATCGGTCGTGTCGAGGTTTACCAGAAGATCGGCGGGCCGGACACAGGCGGCGTTTCACCACCCGGCCCGCACACGCACGTGCTGCCGCAGCTCTTGCGTAGCGGTCGCACTCATTCGGCCAACACGCCGATCCCGCCGGGTCTGATGCCGCTCGGAAGTCTGCACCCCGGCAATCCGGTGGTCGGCCCGATGGGCGAGGAGAGGGCTTTCGATCCGCATCTGCACGCCCGGTTCCAGGCGCTTCTGGAGCGTTACGGCAATGCGTCGGCCGTAGCCGTAAAGACCGATCTGCTTGCGGCGCTGGCCCGCGGCGACCATCCGCAGGACTTTGCCTGCCCGAATGACCGGTCGGCCCGCGCGGCCATGCGCGTTGGCCTCAGGCAGCAGGAGCACCTCGCCCGTCAGAGTGGTAAGGAAGAGTATCTTGCGAAGATCCTCGCCTGGCGCACGGTGTACGATCACGCCGTCGACGCTGCGGACACCGACGACGAAGCGCCTGGCCACTAAGGGCAAGGCACTGCGGGTGCTGCGACGTCTGCGGCAAATCCGAAACGTGTCGGGCGGCCTTGCAAGACGCGCAGGAGAGGAAATGGCCTTCTGCCGCCTTGCCTGGCGCACGTTTTCACGCCAGACACAAGATCGAAACAGCGCTGGAATTGACGAAGGGCAGGGGACGATGGCTGAACGCAAGCACGGAGAAGCAGCCCCCGCAACGGAAGTGACCGTTTCCGGCGCCGACTGGTACGGGCTCGATATCTCCGACCGCAACCAAAGCCGCACGCTGTTCTCGGATCTCGATATGACCGAGGCTACGAGCGCCGGTGCCGTCTTCAAGGAGTGCACCTTCCGCCGCGCCAAATTCAATTGCTCGCGCCACGAGGGCAGCGCCTTCATCAACTGTACCTTCGTCGGCTGCAATTTCTATGACGTCGACTTCAACGACTGCAAATTCGTCGGCAGCATGTTCGTCAGCTGCAAGTTCGACGCCACAAGGATCAAGGGCGGCAACTGGTCGTTTGTCGGATTGCCGGGCGCCGACCTTCGCAGCGCCGTTTTCACCGATGCGGTCCTGCGCGAGGCCGACCTGACCGGCGCGCGTTGCGAGAGCGGAACCATGACCGGCCTCGATCTGTCGGGCGCCTGGCTTCACAGCGCCAATTTTAGCGGATGCGATCTGCGCGGCAGCGACTTGACGTCGATCGAGCCGGAAACGGTTACGCTGAAGCGTGCGGTCATCACCATCGAGCAGTCGGTAATGATCTGCGAGGCCATGGGCCTGGTGGTCCGGGCGTCCTAAATCGTCTTTCGCCAACGTCTGCTTCGATCGGCAGGCCGCATGAACCTGCTCAGTTTCGCGGTTCGCCGCTCGGTGCGTAGACCGTCTTCTGCTTAAAGGCGAAGATATTGCCGCAGCGGCATCGCATCATGTGCTTGGCCGGGTCGCTCGACGGGCGCTCTGTCGAAAAGCCCGCTGGCATTTGGTCGATGAGAAAACCACGGGTCCTGCTTTTCGGATCGTCGTTCTCCGAGGCCTCTGCAAACCCGGACGCACCGCATTTGGCACATTCCAGTTTTCTCGAATAACGATCTCTCGACACGATTGTCCCAATCCAAAATCAATGAGGACCCGAACTACAGGAGGCGAGGGGCTCGTTCAAGACCATCCATTGAAACGGTGCTGCATCGCGGCGCTCTTGAGGGCGGCGTGTTACCAATCAGATATTGTCCCGTCACGGCCGTCGTCCTGTCGGGGCGAAGGCGCTTGGTGGCGGTAACACCTCGCTTCCACGTCGACGGCGGGCGTTCTGCTGCCGTCCAGACATTGGGCCAGACCGCATAGCAGACCATATTGCGCCGTGCCGAGCGGGAGGTCCCCCGGCCGCGCAACAGCACTTCGACCATGCCGGAACTGCCGATCAGCGTGCTGCGGCAGGAAGCCCTCCAGGCGTGGATGGCTTTTTCCCATGACCTCTTTCTCACGACAGCGAAAAGACGGAGGAAGCGCCGGCGCCCGATTTGATCACGCGACAGGCTGAGCAGGCTACTACTTCTGGATTAGTGGCTCCCCTCTCACGTATTTGCAAACTTTCGCATATAATCCCGCGCGGCGCTAAGAGGGGTCTCTCAGCCTCATTCGAGATCGGGGTACGGGTCGGAAGGCCCGGCGCTGCGCTTTGCGCTTGAATGCAATCTAAAGTTAAGTTCGCATCTGTCGCACGCGAAGCATGGAGACGATGCGAGCATGTTCAGCAGGCATGGAACGACCAGAAGGACGGCGGCCGCGATCGATGGCGGCGGCAAATCTGATGGAGAACACATTGTGCAGACAGGCGACATCGGTAACGGCGCATCGCGGCTTTTCAAACGAACGGGCGCGTCCGTCGATGATGCGGGCTGTGCCACCGTCGCGTGCCGCGACGGTTCGGTGCGGGGGCTGGCATGACCGACCTCGATACGGAATCGAAAACGGCCTGGATCTCACAGGGTTTCGAGCGGCTTGTCGATCGCGTTCGCAAGGCTCCCGCCGCTGTACATTTCGATGTCCTGATCATCGGCAGCGGTTATGGCGGCGCCATTGCCGCTTCCACTTTCGCCGGACGCACACATGAGGGCAGGCCGATCTCGGTCGGCGTGCTGGAGCGCGGGCGCGAATATCTGCCGGGCTCCTTCCCGACAGGGCTCGGCGAGTTGCCGCGCCACATTCGCGGCGACAACAACAAGGAGGGCCTGATCGATATCAGGATTGGCGCGCAGGTCGTTGCCGTCGTCGCCAGCGGGGTTGGCGGGGGATCGCTGATCAATGCCGGGGTCATGGAAACGCCGCTACCAAACGTTTTTCACAAGCGGTGGCCGGCTGCCCTCAAGGACCTCTCGGCCTGGAAATCCTATTTCGATCGCGCCCGCGATCTGCTCGGCAGCAGCATCATGGGCGCTCCAAACACAATCGCCGACCATGTCGATGGCGTGCCGCAAAAATTTCGGTCGGTGCGCGCCATTGCGCCGGACGGCAATTTCAGACCGGCTTCGATCACGGTCGCGATGAGCGACACCACCAGTTCCGGCAATGTGCGCCTGAACAAGTGCCTTCGCTGTGGTGATTGTGCGACCGGCTGCAATAGTGGCGCAAAGAACTCGCTCGACGTCAATCTGCTCGTGAGCGCGAACGAATACGGTGCCGAAATCTTCAGCGGCGCAACGGTGCTCAGCCTGGCCAGGGATGGAAATGCCGGGTGGCTGGTCAGGGGTGTTCACACCAATGCGAAGCTCCGCAAGCGCGATGCCGACCCGGTGGTGATAAGAGCCCGCAAGGTCGTGCTCGCCGCCGGTACGCTCGGATCGAGCGAAATCCTTATGCGCTCCCGCGGCGCAGGCTTGCAACTGGCGGACAAGAACCTCGGCACAGGATGCTCGACCAATGGCGACATGCTGGTCGCCGACTATGCGACTGCCTACGATGTCAACACCGTCGCCGATGAAGCGATCAAGCCATCGACCCGGGCTATCGGGCCGACGACCACCGGGGTGATCGACCTTCGTGCCTCAAAGGGCGTGATGATCGAGGAGATGTCGGTACCGGCGGGTCTGCGCATTGTCTTCGCCGAGGTCTTTGCTACCCTCAACACGCTGCACGGCCTTTTCAGGCACGACGGCACGCGGCATCGTCCGGGGTTTCCGGATGACGATATCTACGCAGCGCCGGCCGCACGCGTCGGCCGCTCCGCATTTTATGCCGTCATGGCCGATGACGGCGCAGCGGGCCGGATCGAGCTCGACGGCGACCCAAATGCGGTCGACCGGGATGGCATTGCGCGAATCCGCTGGAACAATCTGCAAACTCTGCCGGTTTTCGACAGGCAGGTCGAGGCACTCGCGGCGCTGACGAAGGACACCGGCGGCCGGCTCATTCCCAATCCGGTCTGGAAGCTGCTGCCGGCCGACCTCACCTGGTTGCTTAAAGATCAACGCGGACCGCTGGTGACCTTCCATCCGCTTGGCGGCTGCGCGATGGCCGATAGCGGCGCAGAAGGTGTGGTCGATCACCTCGGTCGCGTCTTCACATCGGCGGATTCCGATGCGGTGTATCACGATCTCGTCGTGCTGGACGGGTCGATCGTTCCGACCGCGCTTGCGACAAACCCAGCCCTGACGATTGCTGCGCTTGCGCTGCGCGCGGCCGAAGCGCTGGCCGAGGAATGGAACTATGTCGCGGCCGAGGTTCGGCCCATCGGTCCCCCGCTGGTGCGGCCTGTCTTTCGCAACACCGACGTCGCCGCGCGAGCGCAGTCGAGCGAGGTGGAAATCATCGAAAGGCTTGTCGGCCCCATCAGCTTGACGCCGGTGGGCGGGGTCGAAGAAACCCGGATCGTTGAGCTGACCATGCGTTTCGCACCCACGTCGCTTTTACAGTTGACGCCGAGCAATGGCAGCCACCCGATCATTCCTGTCGCCACCGAAGTGCCGGATCGCGCCATTCGAAGCCAGATCCGGATTTTCCGTCGGGACGTTTGGGAAACGCTGGAAACGACCTGGCTGCCTTTGCATGTGAAGGAGCGAAGGCTCGATGCCGCCGCCGAATTCAGCGCGCCGATATCCGGCAGCCTGCGGATCTTCGAGCGCCAGCCGAGCTCGATGCCTGGACGCGTGTGGCGCGCAGGCAAGGCCTGGGTGCTGAACCGGGGGCTTCGCGACGGCTACCAGGCACTCGCCGACGGACATGGTGGCCCTGGCCTCTGGTCGCGGCTCAAATCGGCTTTTGCGATCGCCAGCCGCTCCGGCGAGATCAGGACCCTCACTTACAATCTGACGATTGGACCGCCGGATGTCGACGGCAAGATCGCGCTTGCAGGCAACCGTATCGTCGGCCTCAAGACCTTGACCTATGAGAGGCGCAGCAATCCCTGGCGCCAGCTTATGGAGATGACGCTCGACACGTTTCCGGGCTCGAGCCCCGAGAGCGGCGAGCGCGTGCTGAAACTCGACGTCGGCTATCTCGCGCGGATCGGCGTGCCGTTGTTCCGGGTCGCCAATCAACGCGACGGCGTCAACACCATCGGCGAACTGCTGACGCTCTTCGGCTTCGTCACGCGGCTTCTGCTCGGTCTGCATCTCTGGAGCTTTCGTGCTCCCGATCAGGACAAGCGGTGGCGGCAGGCGACCGTCAGCCGCCTGCCGCCGACTACGCTGAAGCTCCCGGGCGGCGCGTCGATTACCGCCGAGCTGCATCGCATCGCGCTTGCACCGGAACGGCCGGATGGCGGAGGCAGCGATGTGCCCGGCGAGGTGCGGTTGACGCGCTACCGCTATCCCAACAGCAAGAAGCGCCCGCTCATTATGTTCCACGGCTATTGCGCCAGCGGCACGACCTTTGCGCATCACTCGGTCAATCCCAATTTCGCCAGCCATTTCTGGTGTACCGGTCGTGACATATGGATTGCTGATTTCAGAACCAGCGCCGGCCAACCGACGTCGACAGAGGCGTGGAGCTTCGACCAGATCGGCAATGTCGACGTACCGGCAGCCCTGAAGGCAGTGGCGGCAACGTCGCCGGACGGGACGGTCGACGTGATCGCCCATTGCATGGGAGCCGTCGTCTTCAGCATCGCCGTGCTGAACGGCCATGCGACCGGGCTCGTCAATCGCGCCGCCTTCACGCAGGTCGGGCCGCTCGACGTTTTTGCGCCTGCCAACATTTTTCGCGCCTATGTCGTGCGCTACCTCGTCGATTTCCTGCAGGACAACTACAGTTTCAATCCGAGGGAACCGACCCTTGTGGACGATCTTCTCGATCGTTTGCTGTCGTCGCTGCCCTATCCGGTCGAGGAGTTCGACGTCGAGAACCCACGTTGGCCAACGAAGCGCACGCCCTGGACGCGCACACGCCATCGCATGGACGCGCTGTGTGGTCGCCATTTCGATGTGCGCAACATGGAGCCCGAAATGCTGCGCTATATCGACGAGCATTTCGGCCCGTCGAGCCTGTCGACGGTGTCGTCTCGCCCGCATTTCGTGCGTTCCTCGACGATGACGGATTTTCATGGGTGCAACCGCCTGGTCTCGCGCCAGAACCTGGCAAAGCACTGGTCGTTCCCGACCTTCAGCGTGCATGGGGGAGAAAACGGACTGTTACATGTCTCGACCGTCGACCGCATGCGGCAGATTTTTGGCGATGCCGGCCGGGTCTATATGCCTCCCTTCGTCATTCCGGGTGCAGGCCATCAGGATGTGCTGGTCGGAACCAAACGTCACGCGACCTTGCAGCAGATCCAACAGTTTCTCGACGCAGACATACCGGCGGGCGCCGTCAAGGCCGACAGTGAAAAAGTCGTCTATCCGCCCTGGATCGGTCCGATCCTCACCGAAGAGCGCCCAAAGACCCCGGCGCTGGTCATCCGCCTTGGTGCGGCGCCTTCGCACCGGGTAACCGAAGCCGCATTGCTCCTGCGCGTCCGGATGGTCGATGATCGTATCTGTCGGCCGGATGATCCGACGCAGCCTTGGGACACCGGCTATCTCCTGGAACATCTCGTGGCCTATACCTCGAAGGCGCTTGAGAACGATGGGTGGGATGCGTTCGAAGTTCCGTTGCTTACCCGCATGCCCGGCCACGGAATTACCGATCGCAGTGATGCCCTGCTGATTCTGCTGGCCTACGGCGACGATGCGGCGTTGGCCGCACCGGACCTCAGACATGAGGAGCTGCCATCGCCGCTTGAGCCCGTCGTGGCGCCACCGACCGTGACCATGTTTCGCGAGCCCGCGGCCTTCCCAGATCTGGTCGGCGACCTTGGCGCAGGCCCGTCGCTGCGGACCTTCGACTTCGACCGAAGCCAAGCGCTGCCGCGTCATGCCGCTCAAGGGGCGGCTTATGGCTACTTCGTTGCCGATAGCGGACAAGGACGGATGCGGCGCCTCGATCCGACGGGAGCCGGCAATGCCGCGAGCGGGCAGGCGGTCGCGTTCGCCTACAGCCGTTTTGAGAAAATGGCCGCGGCGGTGGAGCGCGCAATCGCCTTTCCATCGCCGAACGCCAGGCACCAGGGCTTCACGCAGTCGGCGTGTCCGCCCGTTGTCGAACAGGATTTCGACCTGAAGGACGGCATCGTCCCCTATGATCCACCGGCATTTCCGCCCTTGGAACCGACGCCGAACGGAACCAGCTTCACGCTCTCCTCCTGCCAGTATCCGGCCGGTTTCCTCGACGAGGCGGTTGCCTACCGCGGCTATGGTCGTATTGCCGAACGGCTGGAGGCCCGTGCTGGGATCAAGCCACGCTTCGCGCTCTTCGTCGGGGGCCAGGTCTATGTCGATCCGAAGGCAGGGCTCCATGATCCGACCCGACGGGATGATCGATACCGCCTGCCCTACGAGGCCTGGCTGAGCCAGAGCAGCGTGCGCAACGTTTTGCGACAGATCCCGTCCTTCATGCTGCTCGACGACCAGGAGATCGACGACAATTGGGAGCCGATTTCCGATCCGGATGACGATGACAACTCCGGCAATGCGATGCGCGGCATCGAAGCCTACCGGAAGTATCAGCGCGGCAAACATGCCAAGCTCGATATGTTCGATTTCGACGGGTTCCATTTCTTCATGCTCGACACGCGTACGCAGCGAACCCACCGAAAGGTTGGTGATGGCCTGAAGGCGGCCGCGATGTTCGCGCCGGCGACGATGGACAGCTTGAAGCAATGGCTGTTGCTGGCGCCCGGCCCGAAGTTCGTTGTGTCGCCTGCGATGTTGCTGCCGCGGCATCGGCGCGCCACCCAGCGCGATCAAAGCCTTTCCTGGGCGAACTTGAGCGCGTTGCATTCCGATGGATGGGACGGCTATCCCAACACGCTTGGCGAGGCGCTTGGCTATATCGCCGAGAACCGGATCGAGCATGTGGTGTTTCTCTCGGGAGACGAACACCGGGCTTGTGTCGCGACGGTCGATCTCTTCGACGAGCATGGTTCCGTCACCCGAATTCACTCGATCCATACGGCGGCGATATTTGCGACCTATCCATTTGCCAACGGCATAGACGAGGAAATCGTCGAAAGCGAAACGATCGAAGTCCGGTCGGGCGCGAGGACCTACCGCTGCGCCGTCAATGCAACGCGTCCGGTACCCGGGGACGGGGCGACGTTCCTGCGTGTTCGCCGGGCGGAAACCGGATGGGAACTCGATTGCGAGTTCGGCGATGGCGCGGTGCAGACGCTGGTGATCTGACGGACATGGCCGCCGGCTGCCTGAAGGCGAGCAGTTTCAGCGATACCCGGTCGCATCAGCGGGTTTTTCCTTTTCCATCACTTCGCGCATGTAACGCCAGCAATCGGGGCGCGAGCCGTCGAGGTCGGTAAAGCCGTATGCCTGGGCAAGGCCGCCGCTCGAAAGTGATTGTCCGTTCCACCGGTCTTTCTGCGTGTCTGCCGCAAGAGCTGCGATGGCACGGCCGACGAAGCGCGGGCTTTCGGAAATGACGAAATGCGGCTGGTTCCTTGTCGCCTCTTGCCACGTCTCTTCCGTCACCTGGAAATGCTCCAGCATCATCTCCGATCGCATCCAACCGGGCGTAATCGATATGGCCGTGGCGCCGTGCGGCTCCAGATCCTTGGCGTGCGCCCAGGCCATGCGATTGGCCGCGACCTTGGCGAGATCGTAGAACGGTGAGAGCCGGTAGTGCTCGGCATTATACTCGGCCGTTCCGTCCGTCACCTCGACAAGCAGCCCGCCGCGATTTTCGATCATCAGCGGCAGGGCGTGATGGGCGGTGATCAGATGCGTATCGATCCCCAGGCGTAGAAGTTTCAGACCATTGTCGAGATCGTGGTCCCAGACCGGCTTGTTCCATTCGAACAGGTTTTCGCCGCCCCAGATGTCGTTGACGAGAATATCGAGCCGACCCTGTTCCCGACGGATGCGTTCGACGAGTGCCTTCACCTCAGCCGGTTGCAGGTGGTCGACCTGAACTGCAATACCCTTGCCGCCAAGATCACTGACGAGGTCAGCCGTTTCCTCGATCGTTTCGGGGCGCTTGTAGTCCGATTGCTGGCTTCTGGTGGTGCGGCCGGTGACGTAGACAGTGGCGCCCGCCGCTCCAAGCTCAGTGGCAATGCCACGTCCGCCGCCGCGCGTGGCGCCTGCTACCAGTGCGATTTTTCCCTTGAGCGTCATTTTTCCTCCATCGGCGGTCTGAGCCATCTGGTCGTGGCTGTGTGAATGGGATATATAAACGATTATTCGGTTATTAATGAGAGTCAAGATGCCGCGTCCCAAAACCATGCCTGACGAAGATGTGTTGGCCGCCGCGCTCGCGATCATGCATGCGAGCGGACCGGAGAGCCTGACTTTCGCCGCCCTTGCCGCGGGTACGGGCCTTTCCGCCTCCACCCTTGTCCAGCGGTTCGACAACAAGCAGAACCTCGTCCAGCGTGCACTTCTGCAGGCCTGGGACGGGCTCGACCGGTTGACTTCAGAGCTTTCGTCGACCCTGCCGAAGACGCCGGAAGGCGCCGTCGATTTGCTCGCTGGACTGTCGGGCGATTACGGCGGCATCGAATCCTACGCTGACGGGCTGCGGGTACTGCGCGAGGATCTGCGAGACCCGGCGCTTCGCGCCCGCGGCGCGAGGTGGCGCGATGCACTTGCTGAGGCGCTGGACGAACGCCTCGCCGGCCCGTCGGGGCCGGTTCCCGGAATCGGTTTGCTGATGGCATCCCACTGGCAGGGGGCACTGCTTTGGTGGAGTTTCGACCCGCAGATCCCGGTTACGGATTTCGTCCGGCAGAGCTTGCGCCGTTTCGTGTCGGTCCTTGCCACAGGCGCTGCCAGCCCAAAGACAACGTGAAACCGGTGCACGGATACGCCAAGACTGGGCTTTTCACCGAGCTTCAAATCAGCGTGACAATGCATGTCGTGCGATGACGCGGCCGCGCTTTCACCCTAGATCGGAATACATGATCAGATTTGCCGCTGCATTGTTCTGGCTACTGGCGACGTGCTCCTTGGCCGTCGCGCAGGATCGGCCTTCGCTTCCGACGCTATTGGAGGCACTTGCGGCGCGTGACGACCTGACGCCGTTGAAGACGGTAATCGTCGCCCGATCCGGCTCTGTCATTGCCGAGCGCGGCTATCGCGACAACCGTCCCTCGGACAGCACCAATATCAAATCCGCCTCCAAATCGATCGTATCGGCCCTCGTCGGCATTGCGATCGACAAGGGCTTGTTGGAGGGACCGGAGCAAAAGATTGCGCCGATCCTCAAGGCAGACTTACCGGCCACGCAGGACCCGCGGCTTGACGACATCACCATCGGCCATCTGCTGTCGATGCAGGCAGGCCTTGGGCGGATGTCCGGTCCCAACTACGGCCGCTGGGTGTCAAGCCGCAACTGGGTTCGCTCTGCACTGGCACAGCCGTTCGACGATGATCCCGGCGGGCAGATGCTCTATTCGACCGCGTCCACCCATCTGCTCTCGGCCATCCTGACCAGGGTCAGCGGCAAGTCGACGCTTGCTCTCGCCCGCGAATGGCTCGGTCCGATCAAGGGCTTTCGCATCGATGCCTGGGACCGCGATCCGCAAGGCATCTATCTTGGCGGCAACCAGATGGCGATGAGCGCGCGGTCGCTGCTTGCCTTCGGCGAGGTTTATCGCAACGGCGGCAAGACTGCAGAAGGAAGACAGGTGGTCCCGGCGCAATGGATCGCGCTGTCCTGGCAACCGCGCACCAATTCGCGCTTCTCCGGCGACATCTACGGCTACGGCTGGTTCCAGCGCGAGATCGCCGGCGAGACCGTGCACTTCGCCTGGGGTTACGGCGGCCAGATGCTCTACATCGTGCCGGCGCTCGACCTGACAGTGGCGATGACGTCTGAGGAGAGCGGCCCGTCGGCGCGCACCGGATACCGTGATGCGCTTCACCTGCTGCTCGGCGATATCATCGACACGGTGAAGGCGGCGCCGCGCCTTGGCGAGTAGGGGCGTTTGCGCCGTTCGTCTGATCCGATTGCGCGGCCACAATGCGGATTGGCTTAAGCCGAACCGCGCAGCATGATCTCGGCGCTGAGCAAAATGCGTTCGTCCGCAGGGAAGGCCTGATCGGCGTTCTCGGTCTCGCCAAGCTTGAACAACAGCAGCTCGATCGCCAGCCGGCCGATCTCGTTATAGTTCTGCGCGACTGTTGTCAGCGGCGGACAGGTGTAGCGCGAGAGCGGATGGTCGTCGTGGCCGGCGACGCGCAGGTCGCTGTCGGGCTCGCGCCCGACCTTGACGCCGGACTGGAACGCCGCCGCGATCACGCCGAAGGCGACGCGGTCGTTGGCGCACAGCACCGTCTTCGTCGGAAAGCCACCTTCACCCAGAATGCGCAGCGTCTCGTCGTAGCCGAATTTTTCGAAGTCCCAAGAGGCGTTGGGGGCCGTCGGCACGATGGCGGCGTCCATCTTCAACTGCTGCATCGCTTCTTCATACGCATGCTGGCGGGCGAGCGCGTTGTTGTTGACCGGCGGCATGCCGAAGTAGCAGGGCGGTTCGCCGGACCGGCAGAGATAATCGACCATCAGCTTGAAGCTCTGCCGGTTGTCCGTGCCGACGAAGGAGGAACTGCCGTCGAGCGGCGAGTCGACATAAACAAGCGGAATGCTCTCGCCGAGTGCCGTCAGTTTCTGGTGATGGGATTGGACGCCGAGCGGAGCGATGATGGCGCCGGCGACGTTCATCGACTTGAAGGTCTCGATGGCGCGCTCTTCCATCTCCGGCTTGCCGTCGGAGGACAGGACGAAGGCGAGAAAGCCCGCCTGGTTGGCGATATGCTCGATCCGCCGCGTCAGCGCCATGTAGAACGGGTCGGTGGAATTGGGAACGATGACGCCAAGAATATTGGTTCGCCGCCGATTGAGGTTGACGGCGAAGATGTTTGGCCGGAAGCCCGATTGCTTGATCGCGGCCTCGATGGCGTCGCGGGTCTTCTTGCGAACCGAAGTCGGATCGTTGAAATATTTGGAGACTGTGGGGCGCGACAAACCGACGAACTCCGAAAAATCCTCCATCGTCTTGATTTGTCTGTCCACGGTCGAAGCGCCCCCATTCTTCTTTTGGGTTTCGTTTATAGATTTATTTCCGAGGGATAGGCAGTGTCGACTGCGAAATATTCACGGAATGAACGGCCGGCTCTATCCTTTGCAGGCCGAAAAATAATCCTCAAGAACCGCGTCGACGGCGGCGATCGCCAGCGCCTTTGCTTGCGGTGCCACGTGGCCGTCTCGCACGCGCTCGTAACTGCCTGTGAGATACTGGCTGATCAGCGTCTCGGGGATCGTCACGCCATCGAGCAGGTGGAGAAGCTCTTCGACAGCCGTGGCGACCTTCGGATGCGGCCAATAGTACCGGATGCGGTCGCTGTAGGAGAAGTGGCGCTGAAGGCGCAGCGCTTCGGGCGAGCCGTGATAATACTTGCCCCAGTTGGCCGGCTCCTCACGCATGACCTCTTCGGTGACCTCGGCCAGCGTCTTCGACCGTGCATCGGGAAACAGGAATGCGGCGATCTGGTCGAGGCCATAGAGGGCTTCACGCAAGGCGAAGGTCAGGCCGGGGCCGACCTTGAGGATGGCGAAACCATCGGCCACCAGGGCGCGAAGCGCGTCTTGCGTCTGGTAGTCGGTGGAGTGCGCCTCGAAGACGAGGCCATCGAGCTTCGTGAGGCTTGCGCTCAAGTTGGCGGCTTTCGGTCGATCATAGGGGATGACGTTCTCGTTGCCGAATTCGACGCCCGGCTGGACGACGGCGCCGACCACCCGCGAGAAGGCTTCGCCGGCGCCGGCATGCTCGAACGCCTGGCGATGAATGCCAACAGTTTCGACGGCTGCTTCGGGTGCGGTGACTTCGAGCGTATCCAGTTCCTCCAGCGCACCGCCTGGAACCGGCACTTCGGTGCCTATGATGTAGACCGGGGCGACGCCGTCTCGTCCGCGGATCGCATCTTCGGCGGCAGCGGCCAGTCGTGCCGCGCGTGATGCCGTGATTGCATCGGGAAGGGCGACCGGCTCGCCGGCGCAGCCCATGCTGGTATCGAGATGAAGCTTGGTAAAGCCGGCCTCGGCATAGGCGCGAATCATCGCTTCGGCCTTCGCCATCGCCTCATCGGCCGGCAAGTTCTTCCACGGGTTTGGGCCGAGATGATCACCGCCGAGGATGATGGTGTCGATCGGAAAGCCGGTCTTTGCGGCGATCTCTGCGACAAAGCCGGTGAAATCGGCAGGCGTCATGCCGGTGTAACCGCCGTCCTGATTGACCTGATTGCAGGTCGCCTCGATCAACAGGTGCGTGCCTTCCTTCAGCGCCCTAAGCATTGCGGCCTCGATCACCAAAGGATGCGCCGAGCAAATCGAAGGAATGCCGCGCAGGCCCGGACGATCGCGCCACTGGGCAATGTCGATCAGATAATTCGGTTTCATAGTCTTCAATCCTTTCGCGCGCTGATGAAGGCTTCGAGTTCTGGTCTCGTCGATGCGCCTTCCATCGGGCCGGAGATCATCACGGCGCGGGCGCCGGAAGCGTTGGCGAATTCGAGCGCTTCGCGGGGGCTGGCGCCGTTCAGCCAAGAGGTGACGAAGGTGGCACCGAAGCAGTCGCCCGCGCCGGTCGGGTCGATCTCTTCGACAGCAAAGCCGGGCAAGGAGAGCGTCGTTTCCGTATCGAAGTAACTGGCGCCCTCGGCGCCGCGCTTGACGACGACAACCTTGATGCCGGAGGCGAGCAGTTCGGCGATTGCGTCCGCCTCGGTTTTCGCTTCGGTGAACAGAAAGAGCTCGGCGCCGCTCGGCAGGAACACGTCGGTCTTGGCAAGCACCGTCCTCAGCGCCTCGCGCATTCCCGGGCTTTCGAGGATTTCTGCCCGAAGGTTGGGGTCGAAGGACACAGTGCCGCCGGCGGCCTTGATGATATCGATTGCGGCGAGAATGCTCTCCACCACGCTCGGCGCGTAGAGCGACGACCCCATGACATGCAGGTGGCTGCAGCTACGAACGAGCGCGGTCGCCTTGTCATCGAGGCGAATGGTGCCGCAGGCGCTGTCGCGGATGTTGAAGACGAAGGCGCGGCTGCCGTCATGGCGATAGCGAACGAAGGCGCTGCCGGTGGTGGCGAGTGCATCGACGGCGATGCCGGAGATATCGACGCCATCGGCCTCAAGACGTGCGAGATTGACGTGACCGAAATCGTCGCCGCCGACGCGGGAAATGATCGCGCTTGCCTGGCCGAGCTTGCCGACCTGGTCGATGAAGATGGCAGGAGCACCGGAGGGGAAGGGGCCGATCAGCGGCGTCGCCTGCCGGAAGCCGTCACCCTTTTCGGTGGCGATGATCTCCACGAGGATTTCGCCGATCGTCAGTATCTTGTGCATGTGTGTTACTCTCGAAGGGATCAGCGCTTGGCCTGCTTGGCGCGCACGTCGAGCCAAACGGCGATCAGGATCACCAGGCCCTTGACGATGAGCTGGTAGAAATAGGGGACGGAAAGCATGTTCATGCCGTTGTTCATCACGCCAATGATCAAGGCGCCGATGAGCGTGCCGACCATGGTGCCGACACCGCCGGCAAGCGATGTTCCGCCGAGAACGGCCGCAGCGATGGCGTCGAGCTCATAGCTCATGCCGGCATTGGTCTGGGCGGAGAAGAGCCGGGAGGAGAGCAGCACGCCGCTGATCGCCGCCATCACGCCCGAGATCATGAAGATGATGATCTTGAGGCGATCGACCTTGATGCCCGAATAGATGGCCGCCTCGCGGTTGCCGCCGGTCAGATAGGCGCGGCGTCCGAAGCTCGTCTTGCTGAGCACGATCTGGTTGACGACGAAGAGCACGGCCACGACCCAGATGATGATCGGCAGGCCGAGGAAGCTTTCGGTACCGATGGCGGTCCAGGTCGAATTGTCGATCATCGCCGGCGCGCCGTTGGTCGGCAGGCTGACGAGGCCGCGATAGATGCCCATGGTGGCAACCGTGACGATGAACGAAGGCAGCAGGAGCTTTGCCGTCAACACGCCGTTGAGCATGCCCATCAATGCGCCGGCCACAATCGTCACGGCGAGCGCCGTGCCGAAGCCAAGGCCGAAGGCGAAACATTGCGCCCCGACCATGCCGGCGACAGCGATGATCGAGCCGACCGACAGGTCGATCTCACCAAGCAGGATCACCCAGGTCATGCCGAAGGCGGCAATCGCGATCACGGCTACCTGCTGCAGGATGTTCATGAAGTTGACGACCGACATGAAGCGAGGATTGAGGAAAGAGAAGATGACGCAGAGCATCACCAGGGAGAGGAGGATACCGCCATATTGCTTAAACGCCCTGACGAAGGCGGCCTGGGCTGCAGTTTGCTGGGTCATGATTGAAAACCTGTTGCGTGCGCCATGATCGTTTCGGGTGTGAGGTCAGTGCCGGCGAGGGTCGCGCCGACGACGCCCTCATGCATGACGACGACGCGGTCGCTCATTCCGAGCACTTCCGGCAGCTCGGAGGAGATCAGCAGGATCGCCGTCCCTTCGGCCGCCAACTGGCGGATGATCTTGTAGATTTCGAATTTCGCGCCGACGTCGACGCCGCGGGTCGGCTCGTCGAGGATGAGCACCTTCGGTCGGGTCAGAAGCCATTTCGCCAGCACGATCTTCTGCTGATTGCCGCCGCTCAAGGAGCCGGCCGGCGTGTCGAGCGAGTGCGTCTTGATCGCGAGACGGCCGACTTCGGCGGCAGACGCCTTTCGCTCGGCGCCAGCGCGGGTGAAGCCGAAGGGGCCAGTGAAATCGGGAAGGGCGGCCATGGAGATGTTCCAGCCGACGCTGTGGCCAAGCACCAGGCCCTCTTCCTTGCGGTTTTCGGTGACGAAGCCGATGCCGCGGGCAATCGCTTCGGCCGGTGAGCGGAAGCGAACCTCCTTGCCATCGAGGCGGACGGTGCCATTGGCGTTCTTCATGCCAAAGAGCGCGTTCATCACCTCGGACCGGCCCGAGCCGACGAGGCCGAAGAAGCCGAGGATCTCGCCGGCGCCGACTGTGAAGGAAATATCGGCGAATTCCTCGTCGCGCGTCAGGCGCTCGACTGCGAGCACCGGTGCGCCCGGCGTCGAGCGATCATGGATCGGCGGAGGATAGATCTCCTCCATCCGGCGCCCGACCATCAGTGCAATCAGCGCCTCGATGGTGACGTCGTTGCGATCGTGAGTGGAGACATATTCGCCATCGCGGATGACGGTGATGTCGTCGCTCAGCCGCATGATCTCTTCCATGCGGTGGGAAATGTAGATGACGGCGACGCCGCGGTTCTTCAGCCGGCCGATGATATCGAACAGGATCTCGGCTTCGCTGTCGCTGAGCGACGAGGTCGGTTCGTCGAGAATGACGACCTTGGCATCGTGGCTCAGGCCCTTGGCAATCTCGACCAATTGCCGCTGGGCGATCGACAGATTGCCGACCTTCTCGGTGACATCGATCGGCAAGCCGAGCTCGGCGACGATCGCCTTGGCTCTGGCAACAAGCGCCTTGTCGTTGATGAAGCCGAACTTGCGCGGCTCGCGGGTCGCGAGAATGTTTTCTGCCACCGTCAGGTTGTTGCAGAGGCTCAGCTCCTGAAAGACGATCGCGAGCCCGAGCGCTGACGCCTGCTGCGGGTTGGCGGGTCGATAGGGCTGATCGTCGAGCGTAATCTCGCCTGATGTCGCGCTGTGGACGCCGGCAAGGATTTTCATCAGTGTCGATTTTCCAGCGCCGTTTTCACCCAGCAGCGTGTGCACGCGGCCGCGGCGGACATCGAGCCGCATGCTCTTCAGCGCGGCAACCTGCCCGAAGGATTTCGTGACATTGCTGATCTTGAGAACGGTGTCCGTGGTCGAACCATGCATGGCGGCCTCCTTGGATCGCGCCGAGAAGCGTCTCCTGCGTCACGGCCCAGAGCATCTCAAGAGACATGCATGGGCGCTGTAACGCTCTGACATGCCTGCATTTTCCATGCGGCAGGCCGAGACGTTCGTCGTATGGGTGCCGCCGCCCCTGGGGCGGCGGCTGTCCTGGGAGGACTTACTTCGCGGTGTAGACGCCCGGCACGATCGGCTGTTCGGCCGGAACCTGTTCGCCGGCTGCAACCTTGACGGCGGTGTCGACGGCCTGCTTGCCCATCTGGTCCGGGAACTGCTGGATCACGCCGACCATGACAGGGTTGCTGTCGACGGCGTCGCGGGCTTCCTTCATACCGTCGAAGCCGATGACCTTGACCTGGGCTTCGAGGCCCGCCGCCTTGACGGCGACGGCTGCGGCGAGTGCCGCGTCATCGCCGAAGCCGAAGATGCCGGTGATGTCGGGGTTGGCCTGGAGCATGTTCTGCGCGGCGGCAAGGGCTTCGGCGCGGGTGATGCCGGTCTGGATGGCGACGATTTCCATGTCAGGATGCTTGGCGATCGCTTCCTTGAAGCCGTTGACGCGGTTTACCACCGACTGGACCGTCGGGTAGTCGATCACGGCGACCTTGCCCTTGTTGTCGAGGACCTTGGCCATCAGCTCGCCGGCCTTGACGCCGCCGGTGAAATTGTCGGTGCCGATATGCGAGGTGACGGTCGCGCCATTTGCCGGCACGTCGACGGTAATCACCTTGATGCCAGCCTTCTCTGCCTTTTCGATCGCGGCGCGCACGCCCTGGCTATCGACCGGCGAGATGACGATGACGTCGACGCCCTTGACGATGAAGTCCTCGACGTCGGCGAGCTGCTTGTTGAGATCCTGGTTGGCGATCGCAACTTCGAGCGCGACGTTCTTCTCCTTGGCCTCGGCTTTCATCGCGTCGGCAAGCTCGATGTAGAAAGGATGCTGCTGGGTGAGCAGCGAGGCGCCGATGCCTTCGGCCGATGCGGCCGTTGCAATCAGGGTCAGTGCAGTGCCGGCGACAAGCGATTTCAGAATGCGGGGCATGTTCATGAGTTTCCTCCCTGGAAACGACGTGGGCCTTTGGTCTTGGCTGCCAAGCAGGAGGGCCCTCCCGTCACCGTCTTGGCGATGGTGCAAAAACCACAAAACTTTGCGCACGTCAAATTGTAAAAATACGCGATGTAATTAATAACAAGGTAGCGCGAAAAATTATTCCGCCTCTCGTCTGGGTGGTCGTCGGCGTTTATGACGGATCCGGCATGTCGTCGCCGCTCAATCTCTTGTCAACATGGTCGCGCGTCACACGCGGCTGCCTTGCCTTTTGCCGTCTTCGCTCCAGTTCCTCTTCTGGGACGGAATCAGGTGCGATCATGGTCAAAGAGCGCAAGGCGATGTTGGTCCGTGTCAGTGGAAGGGTGCAGGGCGTCAGCTTCCGTATCTGGACCCGCCGAGAAGCTGAACGCCTGGGCGTGACCGGATGGGTGCGCAACGAGCGTGACGGATCGGTGGCGGCGATGATTGTCGGCACGGACAGGGCGCTTTCAAACATGGTCGAGCGGTTGTGGATGGGGCCAGCGGCCGCCTCCGTCGTCAGCGTCGAGACCGAACCGGTCGCCGTGCCCGACCCGGTTCAGGGCTTCCAGATCACCGGGTAGCGGGCGGGCAATGTCGCAGCACAACCTTTGCGGACCGGAGCTTTGCGCTCGCCCGCTCTGGCACCAGTGGTGCCGGCTGAGGAAGGTGGTGAAGCCGGAGAATACGGTATGTAACGCCGGGAAGCGGATGTGCTTTCCCGGCGTTTCTGCTTCGGGCTGACCTATCCCTTGACGGTCAGCACCGGTCTGATGCGGGCGACAGGGGCGACCAGTCCGGTCGCCACCATCGGATCGACGACCTGGTCGATCGGCCGGTAGGCGGCCGGGGCTTCCTCCTTCAGCCGGCCCTGAAGCTCGGCGAGGATATCGCCGCGCTCGCGGTGTCGACCGGGCCGACGACGCGCAGGCCGGCGAGCGTCGTTTTCGCTCCGCGTGCCTCCTGGCGCGAGAGCCGTCGACCGGCGCCATGGGCCGACGATTCCAAGCCTTCCGTGGCGCCCAATCCACGCAACAACCAGGTGCCATCGCCCATCGAACCCGGCAGGATCACCGGTTCGCCCGACCATTCGTAGGGCGAACCCCTGATCCTGCCGGGGCCGCGCGCAGGGCAAGCACCCTTGCGATGGCGAACGGTATTGCCGGTCTGCCACACGGTGTTGTGCGGCGCGTCGTAGACCAGCCGGTGTGCGACCGGCCGGCCGATCGTTCGCGCGAGCGCTTCCACCGCCGCCAGGCCGATCAGGAAGCGATTGACGAAGGCGGCATTCGCGGCATTGGCATGGCCGTTCATGTATCGCCGGTAATGGCTGGCGTGACGGGCCTCGGAGACGATCCGGTCGTCAACCGCCACCGCACCGTTTTGACGTGCCCGCTCACGCACCGCCGTCCCGATCCGCTGGCCGAAGTCGAGCGACCCGGAATGCACGACGATCACCACGCTCTGCGGTTTCAGTCCGGCGATGCGGGCAAAACCGCCGTCGACGATGCGCTCGACCACGCCGAACTCGACGAAGTGATTGCCGCCGCCGATGGTGCCGAGAATAGCATCATGCCGGTGCCGGTCATCGGGTGCCGCATAGTCGGTGAAATCAGGATCGATGGCATCAGAGCGGAAGCAACCATCGTCGGATGTGGACGCGACATCCGCCCAGGCGGATGCCAGGTCGAGCCGCGCAAGCAGGCCCTGCCGCTTGCCGGCCAGGCTCTCGAGCAGGCCCGGCACGCCGTCCCTGAGGGCGGCATGGCGATCCCTGCCGGTCAGCGCGATGTCGCGCCCTCCCTGGAAGAACACATGCCGCAGCTGCCCCTCCAGATCAGGCACAAGTTCGTCCTCCCGGATGCCGTCGAGCACAATCATGCGCATGCCGCAGCCGATATCGTTGCCGATCAGGTGCGGAATGACGGCATTCTCGATGTCGGCGACAAGTCCGACCGGAACCGGTTTTCCCGGGTGGAAGTCCGGGGTCGTGATGATGCGTCCGGCGACGGCACCATGGATCGCCAGCGCTTCCGGGGATGGAAGGGCGGAAGTGAGATCGCCGAGTGCGCGCGCGCGTTGGTGCTCAGGTTCGTCGATCGCGACGACGGACCTGATCGCATGCCCGGAAACGATATCGTTCCGGACGATAGGGTTATATTGGTTGGACATTGCTAGATTCTCCGTTGCCTTGGGTTCAGCAGCCGCGGCAATACGGATTGGCGCGCCCTTTACTCGAAGGCGGGCCGGCAGTCAATGGTGCGGCCGGCAGTGAGCCGGCAGCACGTTCAACCCGCTGCAGGCTTTCAGCCTCCGACCACTTCGGTCCACGGGAAAATGCAGCGATGATGTAAGGCGCGTTCGGGCTCAGAAATCCCAATCCTCGTCCTCGGTCGCGACCGCCTTGCCGATGACATAGGACGAGCCGGAGCCGGAGAAGAAGTCGTGGTTCTCGTCGGCGTTCGGCGACAAGGCCGACAGGATCGCCGGATTGACCTTGCAGGCATCCGCCGGGAACAGCGCTTCATAGCCGAGGTTCATCAGCGCCTTGTTGGCGTTGTAGTGCAGGAACTTCTTCACGTCCTCGGTGAGCCCGACGCTGTCGTAAAGCGATTCCGTATATTTCGCCTCATTGTCGTAGAGTTCGAGCAGCAGGTCGAAGGCGAAATCCTTGATCTCCTGCCGGCGCTCGTCGCTCAACCGCTCCAGTCCCTTCTGGAACTTGTAGCCGATGTAGTAGCCGTGCACCGCTTCGTCGCGGATGATGAGGCGGATCATGTCGGCGGTATTGGTGAGCTTGGCGCGGCTCGACCAGTACATTGGCAGATAGAAGCCGGAGTAGAACAGGAAGCTCTCGAGGAAGACGCTGGCGATCTTGCGTTTCAGCGGGTCCGCGCTGCGATAGTGCTCGAGAATAAGCGCCGACTTCTTCTGGAGGTGTTCGTTCTCCTCAGACCAGCGATAGGCATCGTCGACATCAGGCGTCGAGCAGAGCGTCGAAAAGATCGAGGAATAGGAGCGGGCATGCACCGCTTCCATGAAGGAGATGTTGGAATAGACAGCTTCCTCATGCGGCGTGATCGAATCCGCCATCAGTGTCGGCGCGCCGATGCTCGTCTGGATCGTATCGAGCAGGGTCAGGCCGGTGAACACCCGGATCGTCAGCTGCTGCTCCTCCGGCCGAAGTGCTGACCAGGAGGGAATGTCGTTGGAGAGCGGCACCTTTTCCGGCAGCCAGAAATTGCCGGTGAGCCGGTTCCAGACCTCGAGGTCCTTGTCGTCCTCGATACGGTTCCAGTTGATGGCGCGCACGGCCTGCGAACCCTTGGGTGTCTTGGTCTTCACTTGGATGTTCATCGTGTTCCCCGGGGTATCACAGTGCGCAGGAGACGCAGCCCTGCACTTCCGTGCCGGACAGCGCCATCTGACGAAGGCGGATGTAGTAAATCGTCTTGATGCCCTTCTTCCAGGCATGGATCTGCGCGCGGTTGATGTCGCGGGTCGTGGCCGTATCCTTGAAGAACAGCGTCAATGACAGGCCCTGGTCGACATGCTGCGTCGCTGCCGCGTAGGTGTCGATGATCTTCTCCGGCCCGATCTCGTAGGCGTCCTGATAGTAGTCGAGATTGTCGTTGGTCATGAAGGCGGCCGGGTAATAGACGCGGCCGATCTTGCCTTCCTTGCGGATCTCGATCTTCGAGACGATCGGGTGGATCGAGGAAGTCGAGTGGTTGATGTAGGAGATGGACCCGGTCGGCGGCACGGCCTGCAGGTTCTGGTTATAAAGGCCCGAGGTCATCACGGCCTTCTTGAGTTCCAGCCAGTCTTCCTGCGTCGGGATATCGATCCCTGCGGTTTCGAACAGTTCGCGCACGCGCTCCGTCGCCGGCTTCCATTCCTGCTCGGTGTATTTGTCAAAATAGTCGCCGGAGGCGTATTTCGAGTTCTCGAAGCCCTTGAAGCTCGTTCCGCGTTCGACGGCGATCCGGTTCGAGGCGCGGATGGCGTGGTAGGTCACCGTGTAGAAGTAGATGTTGGTGAAATCGATGCCTTCGTCCGAGCCGTAATAGACCCGTTCGCGGGCGAGATAGCCGTGCAGGTTCATCTGGCCAAGGCCGATCGCGTGGCTGTCGTCGTTGCCTTTTTCGACGGAGGGAACCGAAGAGATGTGGCTCATGTCCGACACCGCCGTCAGCGCCCGGATCGATGTTTCGATCGTCTTGCCGAAATCGGTGCTGTCCATCGCCGCGGCGATATTCAGCGAGCCGAGGTTGCAGGAAATGTCCTTGCCCATGTGCTTGTAGGACAGGTCGTCGTTATATTCGCTGGCTTCGCTGACCTGCAGGATTTCCGAGCAAAGGTTGCTCATGGTGATGCGGCCGGCGATCGGGTTGGCGCGGTTCACCGTGTCTTCGAACATGATGTAGGGATAACCCGACTCGAACTGGATTTCCGCCAGGACCTGGAAGAACTCGCGCGCCTTGATCTTCTTTTTGCGGATCCGGCTGTCGGCGACCATTTCCCGGTATTTTTCCGTGACCGAGATATCGGTGAAGGCAACGCCGTAGACGCGCTCCACGTCATAGGGCGAGAACAGGTACATGTCCTCGTTGTTCTTGGCGAGCTCGAAGGTGATGTCTGGAACGACGACGCCGAGCGACAGAGTCTTGATGCGGATCTTCTCGTCGGCGTTCTCGCGCTTGGTATCGAGGAAACGCATGATGTCGGGGTGGTGGGCGTTGAGGTAGACCGCGCCTGCGCCCTGGCGCGCGCCGAGCTGGTTGGCGTAGGAGAACGAATCCTCCAGGAGCTTCATCACGGGAATGATGCCCGATGACTGGTTTTCGATCTGCTTGATCGGCGCGCCGGCTTCGCGGATGTTGGTGAGCGACAGGGCTACGCCGCCGCCACGTTTCGACAGCTGCAGCGCCGAGTTGATGCCGCGCGCGATGCTCTCCATATTGTCCTCGACCCTCAGTAGAAAGCAGGAGACGAGTTCGCCGCGCTGCTTCTTGCCGGCGTTGAGGAAGGTCGGCGTTGCCGGCTGGAAGCGGCCGGAGATGATCTCGTCGACCATGTCGCGCGCCAGCGCCTCGTCGCCGCGCGAAAGCGTCAGCGCCACCATGCACACCCGGTCCTCGTAGCGCTCCAGGTAGCGCTTCCCGTCGAAGGTCTTCAGCGTGTAGCTGGTGTAATATTTGAAAGCGCCAAGGAAGGTCGGGAAACGGAACTTCTTGTCATAGGCGTGATCGAACAGGTCGCGCACAAAATTGAACGAATACTGGTCGAGAACCTCCTGCTCGTAGTAGCCTTCGACCACGAGGTAATCGAGCTTCTCGCGCAGGTTATGGAAGAACACGGTGTTCTGGTTGACGTGCTGCAGGAAGTACTGCTTGGCGGCCAGCCGGTCCTTGTCGAGCTGTATCCGCCCGTCCTCGTCATAGAGGTTCAGCATCGCGTTCAGCGCGTGGTAATCGAGCGCCGCTTCCGTCGCCTTCAAGGGGCGTTCGAGTGTTGAGACGTCCAAAATCGTTCCATCCCGTTTTTGACATTGGCGACGTCCTCGTCGGTTCCGAGGAGCTCGAACCGGTAGAGATAGGGCACCTGGCACTTGGCCGAGATCACGTCGCCGGCGATCCCGTAGGTCGCGCCGAAATTGCTGTTGCCCGCGGCAATCACGCCGCGGATGTGGGAGCGGTTGTCCGCATCGTTCAAGAAACGGATCACCTGTTTGGGCACGGCGCCCCGGCCGTCGTCGCCGCAATAGGTCGGCACGACGAGCACATAGGGTTCCTTGATCTCAAGCGGCCCGTCGGCTGCGCTGACGGGGATGCGGATGGCGCGCAGGCCGAGCTTACCGACGAAGCGATGGGTGTTTTCCGAGCGGGTGGAAAAATAGACGATCAGGCCCATCGCCCGGCACCTTGGCTTTAGGACAGCGCGCTGATCTTGTCGGGGCGGAAGCCCGCCCAATGTTCAGGACCGGCAACGACGACGGGAAGCTGCATGTAGCCGAGGCCCTTGACCGTCTGGAGCGCGTCCTCGTCGATCGAGATGTCGATCACCTCATAGTTGACGCCCTTGCGGTCGAGTGCGCGGTAGGTGGCGGTGCATTGGACGCAGGCGGGCTTGCTGTAGACGGTGACGTTCATTTCTTCCTCGTTGGGTCGGCTGGATCTGGGCATGAAAAGGCATGCGGGCGCGCGAACGCGCTCCGGCGAAAGGGCAGGGGTGGCAGGATGACGGCTTGCTCTGATCGAAACGACCGAGCGCACGTCTTCGTCAGGTGCGCGGGTTCCCGCGCCTCTTCATTGGCGAGTGATAGGAATTCGATGACGCGGACATGACTTCACCCCGAAGTTGAAGACGGCGCTTCCGGGGAGACGTCGAGACAATCAGGCAGGGTTCATCCCGCCTCAATTACACTCTGACCCCTCCGGACACCCCGCCCGTGGACGTTTATTGATCGAGGCAGGTCTCCTGGCTCACGGGTCGGTGCTTCTGTCCGGACCTTCCCGAAGCATCATGCTTCAGTGGCCGAATGCTGGACAGTCGCTCGCCGTTTACAGTTGCGGGGGCAGCCACGGCTTAGCCAAGCAAAATCGCTAAAGCGCACCGTATTCCCATCTTCGCTCCCAATCCTTGCGAATCGGAAGGACCTCGAACACTAGATATAGTATATGGGTGTGAAATCTCGTCAATAGGTCTGGTGCTGCCGCGGTCGCTGGGAGCCGACAATATTTTTCCGGGTGTGGATAACGGGGAGTAAACGCGCGCTTCCGGCAATGCCTGTGGATGAGGGGCCGTCGCGACGGCTCCCTCGGTTGAAATCGTCAGGCTGCGAAAGCGGTAACCGGACGATTGTCCCGGTCGACAGCCACCATGATGAACGCGCCACGGGCAGTCAGCGTCCGTTTCCCGCCCATCAGGTCTTCGGACCACAATTCGACCTCGACCGTCGTCGAGCTTCGCCCTGTTTTCACGATCCGGGCGACAAGCTCGATGATCGAGCCAACGGTGATGCGGTGCTTGAAATCGATGCGCTGGCAGGAGGCGAGAACCGTCGTCTTGCGGCTTGCCCGCGTGGCCGCGAAAAAGGCCGCCTTGGTCATCTGCGCCAGCGCGTCGCCGCCGAACATGGCCCCGAAGCTGTTGGCTTGGTCGGGAAAGACGATATCGACCATGCGCACGGCGTCGTCCTTTGTCGGACCGATCGTGGCGCTGTCGAGAGAGGGCAACGACCATTCGGCGTCCTTGCCTTCGGGCATTGCCACCATGGTGAACTGGCCGCGGGTGCAAAGATCGCGGGTACCGGCAATCAGATCCTCGGCGACCATGTCGACTTCGACCACCATCGAGCGCCGCCCGACCCGGACCCGGCGACCGCTGAAGCTGATGACGTGGCCGATACGAGCAGGGGCGCGGAAGTCGACGCGATCGCAGGACGCGGTGACGAAGGGAACGCGGCCGTGACGCGTGGCGACGATGAAGGCGATCCGGTCCATCAGCGCCAGACCGGCTCCGCCAAAGAGCGTGCCATGGTGATTGGCATCGCCGGGAAAGACGATGTCGATCAGGGTCGCAGGCGCCGGGGTTTCCCCCGGCGCCATTTCGACATTGCTATCGTCCGTCATACGTTCACGGCCTCTCGCCGGCCGGCAGCAAAGGATTGCCGCAGCGCCTGTGCCGCCTGCACCATGTTGACGAGGGCCGGGCGCACTTCCTCCCATCGCCTCGTTTTCAGGCCGCAATCCGGATTGACCCAAATCTGCGCCGGTGTCAGCCCGTCCGTCGCCCTCTCGATCAGATGGACCATCTCATCGACCGTCGGCACGCGCGGCGAGTGGATGTCGTAAACGCCAGGGCCGATCTCGTTCGGATAGGCCTGATCGGTAAAGGCGCTGAGCAGTTCCATCTTCGAGCGCGAGGTCTCGATGGAGATGACATCGGCATCCATTGCAGCGATCGCCGCCATGATGTCGTTGAACTCCGAGTAGCACATGTGGGTGTGGATCTGGGTTTCGTCGCCGACACCGGAGGCGCTGATGCGGAAGCACTCGACCGCCCAGTCGAGATAGGCCTTTCGATCGGCCTGTCTCAGTGGCAGCCCCTCGCGCAGCGCCGGTTCGTCGATCTGGATCACCGCGATACCGGCCGTTTCCAGATCGGTGACTTCATCGCGCAGCGCCAGCGCGATCTGTCGGCATACGATCGAGCGGGGCAGGTCGTCGCGCACGAACGACCATTGCAGCATCGTCACCGGGCCGGTCAGCATGCCCTTCATCGGCCTTGACGTCAGCGACTGCGCATAGGTTGCCCAGTCGACCGTCATCGGGTTCGGCCGCGAGACATCGCCGAAAATGATCGGCGGACGCACGTAGCGCGAACCGTAGCTCTGGACCCAGCCGCTCTGGGTGAAGGCATAGCCGGCAAGCTGCTCGCCGAAATACTGCACCATGTCGTTGCGCTCGAACTCGCCGTGCACCAGCACCTCGATGCCGATCTCCTCCTGCCAGCGCACGGCCTTCTCCGTCTCCTGGCGCAGATAGGCGAGGTAGTCGACATAGCTGAGCTCGCCCTTGGCATGCAGCGACCGTGCCTGACGCACTTCTGATGTCTGCGGGAAGGAGCCGATGGTCGTTGTCGGGAAGAGCGGCAGGGCCAGCCTGTCTTCCTGCAGGCGCCGGCGGGTCGCAAAGCCCGATTTGCGGCGACTGTCGGCTGCCGTCAGGGTCTTCAGGCGTCCGGCAACCAGCGGGTCGTGCACCTTGAGCGAGGTCAGCCGCGCCGCGGCGGCTGCGGTCGATTTTGCAAAGACCTGCTCGGGATTGGCAAGGCCGGGCTCGAAGGCGCGGGCAAGCAGGCTGAGTTCGTCCAGTTTCTGCAGGGCGAAGGCAAGCCAGGAGAAAAGCTCGGGATCGAGCGCCCGTTCGAGATGGAGGTCGATTGGCACATGCAGCAGCGAGCAGGAGGGGGCAAGCTCGATGCGGTCGCGGCCATGCGCCTCGATCAGCGGCTGCAGCCGGCGGAAGAGCCCGGCAAGGTCTGTCCGCCAGACGTTGCGGCCATCGACGACCCCAAGCGACAGCACGAGCTGCGCCGGTGCCGTCTGAAGCAGCACTTCCAATTGTTGCGGCGCCCGCACGAGATCGAGATGCAGCCCGGCAACCGGCAGCGAAAGCGCTGTCGGCAGGTTGTCGCCGATCGCGCCGAAATAGGTCGCAAGCATGATCTTCAGCTGCGGGATTTCCGCAGCAAACGTCCTGTAGGTGAGCGCCAGCGCCCGGCGTTCCCGCTCGTCGAGATCGAGCACCAGGCAGGGCTCGTCGATCTGCACCCATTCGACACCGGCGATCGCAAGCTCGGTCAAGAGCTTCACATAAACAGGCAACAGCCGCTCGATCAGCTCGATCGTGTCGAACCCGCCGGCAAGTGCCTTGCCGAACTTTAGGAACGTGACGGGACCGAGGAGAACAGGACGGGTAACATGCCCAAGCGCCTTGGCCTCGAGGAAGGCGTCAAGCGGCGCATTGCGCGTCAACTCGAAGCGCTGATCCTCCGCGAATTCTGGAACCATGTAGTGGTAGTTGGTGTCGAACCACTTGGTCATCTCCAGCGCCTGATTGCCGCCGTCAGGTCCGCCATGGGCGCAGCCGGAAGCGCAGGTCGCGGTTGTTGAGCCGCGCGCCATGGCGAAATAGACGTCGAGATCGACCGGGCCGCCCTTCCAGCCATAGGCCGGCGGCACCGCGCCGACGAGCACGGATGTGTCGAGAACCTGATCGTAGAGCGAGAAGTCGTTGGACGGAATGATCTGGATTCCCCGCGCCTTTTGCGCGGCCCAGTTTTCCGCCCGAAGCCTCGCGGCGACGGCGAGCAGGTCCCGTCTTTCGATCTTGCCGGCCCAGTAGCGCTCCAGCGCGAACTTCAGTTCACGGTGGCTGCCGATACGCGGAAAGCCGAGATTGGCTGTCTTGATGGTCATTTCCTTACCCCGAAGGTTGTGGGCAAGGCTGGAACGCGACGCATCCACGACCGAGGCAGGCTCGTTCGTCAAAGCGGCACATCGGACACCCCGCCCGTGGACGTTATCGATCGCGGCAGGTCTCCTGGCTTGCGGGTCAACACGAACCGTCCCGTCTTCCCGAGGCGTCTCCCTCAGTGACATCATTGGACGGCCGCTCGCCGCTTACAGTTGCGGGGGCAGCTCCGGCATGAGCGCCTTGCGGCGCCGCACCGAATTCCCTCTTAGCTCCGGCCCGCCGTGAGACGAGCCGCAGAACCACGATGCTTTGACAATGCCCTGCAAAGACAGGCAGGTCAATCGCATAAAGAAATGTTTATGTCTTTATTCTCATTCCTCGGCGGGCAGAGGGGTCTTGTAGCGACGGTCCGCGGTACAGCGTCATGAGACGTTGTCTGCACGGACGCGATTGAATTCTCCGTTACCTGCAGCGACGGGGCGTCTCGAGGATTGGGATCCGCGACCCGCTGCCATGGGACGGCGATGTCGCCGGCGCGTGCCCGGATTCCGTCATTGTCTCGCGTCAGGCCGATGTCCCTCAACTGGAATTCGCTGAATGTATCGACCGTTGTCGTGGTGTCGGCGGCTCTCCTGGCCAAGGTCCAGACATGGCGGATGATCGATCGCAGTGCGCTAAGCATTGCCAACCCCTTCATTTTTGCGGTGATGTGTTCGCGAGAAAATTGAGGATTTTCAGGGTTTCGCGCAAAGCGGTTTCTCGCATGCTAGCATAAAGAATGCTTATCTCAGCGTATGAGCAAGATTCCCCCCATGAGCGCGGTGCGCGCCTTCGAGGCAGCCGCCCGGCACCTGAGCTTCACCCGCGCGGCGCAGGAGCTTGGAATGACGCAAGCGGCCGTCAGCTATCAGATCCGGCTGCTCGAGGACCGTACTGGAACGGCGCTCTTTGTTCGTCTGCCGCGGGAAGTGCGGTTGACCGCCGCCGGCCGTCAGCTCGCGCCGAAGGTAACGGAGGCCATCGATCTCCTGGGCACGGCCTTTTCCGAGATTGCCGACAAGACCGAGCATCACCTGCACATCTCCGTGCTTCCGACGGTCGTCTCAAGCTGGCTCGGCTCGCGGCTCGCCTCGTTCCAGGCGGCGCATCCCAACATCAGCATTCGCGTGCACATGTCGACCGAGCTGATCGACTTCAAGCGCGACGCGATCGATCTGGTGGTACGCAGCGGCAACGGCGACTGGCCGGGCCACGATGTGTTTCCGCTTTTCCCGATCGAATACCTGCCGGTCTGCACGCCGACGTTTCTTGAAAAGCATCAGCTCAAGCATCCCGCCGACGTTCTGAAGGTAAGGCGGTTCGGCAACGCCAGCTGGTGGCGGCGCTGGATGGTCGAAACCGGCGTGGAGCCGCCGGCCAGCAACGGCACCGAGCTGATCTTCGACGTCCAGGCAATGGACGTGGCGACGACATTGCTCGACCACGGCATTGCCATGGCCGTCTCGACCTTTCTGATCGAGGAGCTTCGCAGCGGAAAACTCATCCGTCCGTTCAATCACGTGGTCAGGGACGGTCGCGCCTATTGGCTGGTTTATCCGCAGAGCCACCGGCGGCAGAAGAAGATCCAGGCGTTCCGCGAGTGGATCATCGCCGAAGCCGCTGCGTCGAACGCACAGTTGGCGATGGCGATGGGCGAGTGAGGTGGCGATGTTCCCTAGATTCTTCCATGCATTCAGAAATTGTCATTGAAAACATTACATAATTTCGCGCGAATATCCGATGTTCTTCGAACCTTCCGCCAGATGTTCGTCAGCTAGCGCCATCTCGTGCTCGGATTATTCGTAGCCCGCGCGCCCGCCTTGATAACGGGGATTCGGAGCCCTGAATCTAGGCACAAAAAAAGGGCCCGAAAACGGACCCTCGAAAACCAAAAACATTCAGTCGTGCGCTAGTGAATTTCCAGCGCAGCGATGTCGGACTTTTTGAAAAACCAGTCCGCCTTGAACCGAACCTCCACCGCGGGCTGTACATCGAGTGTGGTCAGATTGGCCAAGATCTCCAGGGGCGTCACTTTGCGAATGGCGGCAAGTTGCCCGGCAGAAACGTGATCAGCGACAAATTCATCCAGATCGAGAACTCGGACGGAAAGCTTGGAGGAGCCATCCGACGATTCCGTTAAGGTGTCAATCAGCATCCAAAATTCACCCCTTATCGGCATCCAATTTTGGCTCTGACTCATATGTGGAACGGCCCGGTTAGCAAGGTTTTTCCTTTGTGAATGGCCGTCGGACGGTGCAGTCATATGTCCGGCCTGTCAGCGCGGTCATTGACCGCTGGCCACGATGAGATCCGCGATGTCGATCGCCTAATCAGTTTTGCGCGCTCAAAGGCGCGGTGACTCAGACGGTCTGATCGGCATCGAGGTATCGCCCCTCGGGTTCATCACGCTTTCGTACCTTGCCGCTTTATCCCGACGCAGAGACGCCGGGAATTCTGTTCCTACGCCTTTGCCATCGCTGGCGCTTGGTATGTGCCGCCCTTGACGAGAAGCGCCCATATTGTGCGGGCCATCTTGTTGGCCAAGGCCACGGCTGCCACTTTGAAGGGGCGTCTTGCCATCATTGATGCGACCCAACCAGGCAGCTTTGAACCTCTGCGGGCCTGTTTCAGGATCGATGTGGCACCGACAATCAGTAGAGTCCGTAACTGCTTGTTGCCGCGCTTCGAGATCTTGCCAAGCCGTTCCTTCCCTCCGCTGGAGTTCGCTCTTGGCGTGATGCCGATCCAGGCGGCCAAATCCCGCCCTGTTCGAAAGGCTGCCGGATCCTGAACCGCGGCACGGACTGACGCTGCAATAATAGGACCGACGCCGGGGATGGTTGTTAAACGACGTGCGGCATCATCAGCTTTCACTGCTGCGACAATCTTACTGTCGAGCGCCTCAACCCTTTCTGTCAGCCTTTCGATCTGATCGGCCATCTCCGAAAGCGCAGCTCTGGCCGAGTTTGGTAGACGACCGTCACGATCGTCGCGCAAAATGGCGACGAGCTTTGCAATACTGGTCATGCCGGTCGCGGCGACGATCCCGAGCTCGGCCATATGAGCACGCATCGCATTTGCCGTCTGGCTTCGCTGACGCACGAGTAACTCTCGGGTCTTCAAAACCTTACCGGCAGCTTGCTCGTCCGGTGTTTTGACTGGCACGAAGCGCATTGTCGGGCGCGTGACCGCCTCGCAGATCGCCTCCGCATCGGCGGCATCGGTCTTGTTACGTTTGACGTAAGGCTTTACGTAGGCTGGGGGCATCAACCGCACCGTATGGCCGAATTCGCCGATCGCGTTGGCCCAGTAGTGGGCACTCCCGCATGCTTCCATTCCGACAAGGCATGGTTCGATGTGACGAAAGAACTCCAGCACCTGTGATCGCCGCAAGGCACGGCGGACAGCGACGTGCCCGCCTTCAGTGATGGCGTGGATCTGAAAGACCGACTTGGCCAAATCCAGTCCGATTGTGGTAATCTTCTCCATGGAGCGGTTCCTCCTGTCTTGTGGCGATTGGCGTCACAACGATAGGCATCCTTGATGCCGGTGCGAAGGGCCGTTCCACACCATCCGTTTTGATGCAGTTGTAACGATGCTGCTTTGCTGGTTTCCACAAAGGAATCAGCCTGATGAGCATCAAGTTTCACCCCTCTGATTTGGTACCGGCGGGTTTCATCGCCGAACGCATCACCCATATTGACGATGAGACCAGCATCTTGCTTTCCCGAGCCGGCGCGACCGCGTCATGTCCGGCATGCGGACAAACGTCGCGAACGGTTCGAAGCCGCTATTGCCGCCAGGTCGCGGACCTTCCCCTGTCGGGAAGGCGCGTCAGACTTCTCGTCCGCACGCGGAGGTTCACCTGTCACGCGGTCCTCTGCGGCAGGCATATATTCTCCGAGCGCTTCGGCGATGTGCTACCTTCCTACGCCAGACGCACCGGGCGTCTCGAGCATCTCGTCCATCATCTGGCGCTTGCGCTTGGGGGACGCCCGGCGGCGCGTTTTGCCCAGCGGCTGATGCTTCCCGTCAGCAACGACACCCTGCTACGAGTTATCCGCAGGCAAGGATTACCGCCGTCGGTCCCACCCTCGGTGATCGGCATCGACGACTGGGCCTGGCGGCGCAATCATCGCTATGGCACGATCGTGTGTGACCTGGAGCGTCGGCGGCCGATCCGTCTGCTGCCGGACCGTGAGCCAGCGACGGCAGAGGCCTGGTTGCGGCAGAATCCCCAAATCCAAATCATTGCTCGTGACCGCGGCGGCGCCTACGGACTGGCGGCAGCAAAGGCGTTGCCTGATGCAGTACAGGTCGCTGATCGATGGCATCTGATGGAGAATGCCAGCCGTGCATTCCTGGACTCCGTTCGGAAATCGATGCGACAAATCCGCAAGACACTTGGTGCAACGCGCATCAATCCCAAGCTGCTGACCGCGGCAGAACGCCTTCAATACGAAGGCTATCTCCGGCGCGAACAAACCAACGCGGCGATCATGGCGTTCGCAAAGGACGGTGTCACGATCAAGGAAATCGTGCGCCGTACCGGTCATAGCCGCGGCTTGGTCCGCCAAGTGCTCAGAGGGCACCGCAACGACGTCTTTCGGTCAAGAGAAAGTTCGTTGGAGACCTATCTCGAATGGCTCGACGCCCAATGGGCTGCTGGCAAGCGGAACGCTACTGAGCTTTGGCGGCGGTTGAAAACACAGGGCTTTCGTGGTTCGCGTCGGGTCGTGAGTGAATGGGCAACACGACGGAAACGGGCCGACAAGGCAGATGCGGAAACGTTGAACCGCATTCCCTCTGCCCGAACGATTGCCCGCCTTTTGACAACCAGCAGAGACAACCTGACGAAATCCGAGACCGTCACCATCGCTGCAATAGAAGGCGGTGTTCCCTTGCTGGTTAAAGCTCGCGACATCATCGCCGACTTCCATCGCATGATCCGGCGCAAGGCGGAAAACGAACTCGCGCCGTGGATCGACCGCGCTCGCGAAAGTCTGGTTGCCTCTTTTGGCAATGGCGTTGCGAAAGACATACAGGCAGTCCGAGCAGCGATCGTCTCGCCGTGGTCCAACGGACAAACAGAGGGACAGATCACCAAGCTCAAGCTGGTGAAGCGCCAGATGTATGGTCGCGGAAAGCTTGATCTTCTTCAAGCCCGCCTGATCGGCGCGACGTGAGAGAATTGCACCAAATATGCGTCAGAGCCAAATTTGCACGCCGAAACACAGGCTGGAAACCTCAATAGAGCCACAAGGCAGTCAAAATCAGCCAAAACGGCCCCGTTTTGGGCGAATGGCGATGGCAAGACGAACATCTGGATCGACCTACCCGCCTTTGGGGAAGAACCAAGGGGGCGTTTTCACGAGTGAGGCCGACAGGCGGTGGCAATATACAGGTCGCCATGAATTATTATTCATGGCATGAATTATATTGACAGAAGCCCTGGTCGTCGTTTTAATCGTGACAGTCGGAAGTCGAGGAGGAGTTCCGGCAAACTCACACATCAGCGGTCATTTCTGACGGCACGATTGGTTATTGGGAGGGGCTTCGGCCTCGAGGAGGACGCTTGCGCACTTTTTTGAGCACGACCGCACTGGCGGTCATTGCAACGACGTTTCTGGCTGGCGCCGCCAGCGCGGAGACGGCTAACCCGTTTCGCTGCGCACCCGGCGAAAAATATGTCATGAACGTCATGGTTTCGGGCGTCGAATACTGGTTCCCGGTCTATGAAATGTTCAAGCAGGCCGGTCAGCAGTTCGGCTGCGAGACCGAATATACCGGCACCCCGGAATATGACGTCAACAAGCAGATCGCCACGTTCGATCAGGCGCTGGCGCAGAACCCGGCCGGCATTCTCGTTCATCCGATGAACTCGGATCCGTTCATCGAGCCGATCAACCGCGCCATCGATCAGGGCACGGCGGTCGTCACGTTTGCGGCAGACTCGCCGCTCTCCAAGCGCATCTCGTTCATCACTTCGGACAACAACCGCGAAGGCGTTTATGCTGCCGATGCGATCGCCGAGAAGATGGGTGGCAAGGGCGAATATGCCGTTCTGGAAAACCCCGGCCAGGACAACCATGACAAGCGCATCACGGCCTTTGTCGGCCGCATGGCTGAAAAGTGGCCCGACATGAAACTCGTCGGCCGCGCCGCGTCCAACCAGGATCCGAACAAGGCCTATCAGGGCCTGATGAGCCTGATCCAGGCCAACCCGAACCTCGGCGCTGTGTTCATGCCGGAAGCGAACTCTGCGATCGGTGCCGCACAGGCGAGCAAGGAAAGCGGCGGCAAGGTTCTCGTCATGTGCGCCGACGTCAACGCCAACATCCTCGACATGATCAAGGCCGGCGAAGTCTTCGGCTCGATCAACCCGAACCAGGGCATGCAGGGCTATATGGGCTTCATGCTGCTGTGGCTCGCCAAGCACCCGGAACTCATCGATCCGATGAACGACGCCAAGCGTTCCGGCTTCAACCCGATGAGCATTCCGTTCGTCGACAATGGTCTCTCCATCGTCACCGCCGCCAATGCGGACGACTTCTACTGGGACAAGTACCTGAAGCGCCGCGGCACCAAGGGCATTGACGAGTAAGGGACTTTTGACATGGCTATCCGGATACCCGGATAGCCCGTCGAACGCATAAGAGTGGAGAAGGCGATGACATCGCAGCCGGTCCTTCAGGTCCGCAACGTCACCAAGCACTTCGGGGCTGTGAAGGCGCTGACCAATGTGGATTTCAACCTGGAAAAAGGCGAGATCCATGCGCTTTGCGGCGAGAACGGCGCCGGAAAATCCACGCTCATGAACATCATCGCCGGCGTGCTGCAGCCGAACGAGGGTGAAATCCTCGTCGACGGCACGCCGACGAGGATCGCCTCGCCGGCCGCAGCCCAGTCGCTCGGCATCGGCCTCGTCCACCAGGAGATCGCGCTCTGCCCGGATGCGACGGTGGCGGAAAACATGTTCATGGCCGCGACCAACCGGCGGCGCTCGCCGCTGATGAACTATGCGTCGCTTGCCCGCGATGCGCAGGCCGTGATGAACCGGCTGGCGCCGATCGACGTGCGCCGCAAGGTCGCCGACCTTTCTATTTCCAGCCAGCAGCTGGTCGAGATCGCCAAGGCGCTGACGCTCGATTGCCGGGTGCTGATCCTCGACGAGCCGACGGCGGCGCTGACGGAGGCGGAGGCGCAGGCGCTTTTCGGCATCATCCGCGACCTGAAGGCCGCGGGCATTTCCATCATCTATATCAGCCACCGCATGGCCGAGATCTTCAGCCTGTGCGACCGCGTCACCGTCTTTCGCGACGGCCGCCATGTCTCGACCGAGCGTGTCGCCGATGTAACTCCGGACGATGTCGTGCGACGCATGGTCGGCCGCGAGATCACGCAACTCTACCCGCCGAAGCAGACACCCGGCGAACAGTCCGACGACGTCATCCTGTCGGTTCGCGGTCTTGGCGACGGCGAGCGCATCGACGATGTCGGGTTTGAACTGCGCAAAGGCGAAATCCTCGGGATCGGCGGTCTGATCGGCTCCGGCCGCACCGAGATCGCGGAAGCCATCTGCGGCCTGCGCCGGAAAGTGCGCGGCGACGTGCTGCTGCACGGCAAGAAACAGACAATCGGCAACTACAGAAACGCCGTCGACGCCGGCATCGTCTACCTCTCGGAGGATCGCAAGGGCTCCGGCGTGTTCGTCGACATGTCGATCGCCCAGAACATTTCGGTGCTGGATCTGAAGACGCTGACCGGGCCGCTCGGCTTGATGAATGCGAAGGCGGAAGCGGACCTCGCCCGTGATTTCACCCGGCGGCTCGGCGTGCGCATGGGCGGCATCGCCATGCCGGTGTCGTCGCTCTCGGGCGGCAACCAGCAGAAGGTGGCGATCGCCAAGCAGCTTGCGGTGCGGCCCAAAGTCATTCTCATGGACGAGCCGACACGCGGCATCGACGTCGGTGCGAAATCAGAAATCCATCGGCTGCTGCGCGATCTCGCGCGCTCGGGCATCGGCATCGTCGTCATCTCGTCGGAACTGCCCGAGCTTCTGGGCTTGTGCGACCGGGTTCTGGTCGTTCGCGAAGGCGGCATTGCCGGCGAACTCGGCGAGGCCGAGATGACGGAAGAGGCGGTGATCCGGCTTGCATCCGGGGTCGGGCCGCACAGCGACCAACAAAAAAGCAGGGCGGCCGAGCATGTTGCCTGAGACAAGCAGAGTGAATGGGGAGGCGGAAATGGCAGTCGATACGGTGGTTGCAACGCAGGTGCAGGTTCCGGCCTGGCGGCGGATCGGCACGATGCGCGAGGCAGGGCTGATCGCCATCATTCTCGCGCTTGGCATCATCATGAGCTTCGCCTCACCACACTTCCTCACCTTCGGCAACATGCGCGCGATGCTCATGAGCTTCTCGGTCGAAGGCATCGTCGTCGTGGGCATGACGATCCTCCTGATCGTCGGCGGCATCGACCTTGCTGTCGGATCGGTCGTCTGCTTTGCCATGGTACTGGCGGGATCGCTGTTCCTTGCCGGCGTCGATCCCTGGACGGCCTCGCTCTTCGGGATCCTGGCAAGCAGCCTCATCGGCGCCATCATGGGCTTCTTCGTCACCGTGGTCGGGCTCAACCATTTCATCACGTCGCTTGCGGCAATGGTGATCGTGCGCGGCCTTTGCCTCGTCATTACCAAGGGCACGCCGCTGTCGCTGTTCACCCTGCCGCCATCGTTCAAGGCCGTCGGTCAGGGCACCTTCAATGGCATCCCCTATGTCATCCTGATCTTTGTCGCGGTCGTCGTCCTGTTCGACTTTCTGCTCCGCCGGGCGACCGCCTTTCGCAAGGTGTTCTACACCGGCAGCAACGAGAAGGCGGCGCTCTATTCCGGCATCAAGACCAAGCAGGTGAAGTTCTGGGTGACGGTGCTCTGCTCCACGCTCGCCGGTGTCGCCGGTGTCATCTACATGTCGCGCTTCGGTGCCGCCACGCCCACCTTCGGCGTCGGCATGGAGCTCAACATCATTGCAGCGGCCGTGATCGGCGGGGCCTCGCTCAACGGCGGATCGGGTACGATCCTCGGCGCCATTCTCGGCATGGCCCTCTTGTCGGTCGTCACCAGTTCGCTGATCCTGCTCGACGTCTCCGTCTATTGGCAGGATATGATCAAGGGCTGCATTCTGCTCGCCGCCGTTTCAATCGATCATTTCCTGCATAAGCGGAAGGCCGTCTGACCATGCCGATTGCCAATTCCAATCAGAACATCATCTCCAGCGCTCGCGAGGAACTCGTCGTCGCCCGGCAGATGCACCAGGCTCTGGTGTTACACTTCCTGGAAGGTCTGACCCAGTCGCAGATTGCCGAGCGGCTCGGCATTTCCCAGCCGACGGTCAATCGTCTGATCAAGCGCGGACGCCAGCTCGGCCTCGTCGAAATCAAGATCAAGTCGCCGATCGAGCCGCTCGTCGACATGGAAGAGCAATTGCTGGCGCTCGGCGGCATCAGCCGTGCCGTCGTGGTCCCGACCGTCTCGGATAACCAGCAGACGGCGCTGCAGGCGGTGGGCGAGGCCGCGGCCCGGCTGTTGATGGAGGAAATCGCCGACGGCGACACCATCTGCATCACCGGCGGCAAGGGCGTCAGTGCCGTCGTTGCAGGCCTGCATCCGTCACGGCGCCTCGATGTCGAGGTGATCCCGGCAACCGGCTGCGTGCAGGGCAAGCACTATACCGATGTCAACCACGTCTCGACGCTGATGGCCGACAGGCTCGGCGGCAGATCCTATCAGATCCACGCGCCGCTCTTTGCCGACAGTGCGGCCGAGCGCGCCATGTTGATCAATATGCGCTCGGTGGCGGACGTCTTCAAACGCGCCCGGGAAGCGAAGGTCGCGATCGTCGGCATCGGCTCGATCCTCTCCGACGATTCCAGCTATTACGACCTGCACCCGTCTTCGAGCACGGATCGTGATGCGATCAAGCGCTCCGGTGCAAGCTGCGAGCTGCTCGCGCACCTGCTCGACGATCAGGGCCGGGTCTGCGACTACAGCCTCAACCGTTCGCTGGTTTCGCTCACCCTCGACGAGTTCGCGTCGATCCCGACCAAGATCGGGGTGGCGAGCGGACCGAACAAGGCCGGCCCCATCCTCAGCGTCCTGCGCGGCAGGCATCTCGATACACTCGTGACCGACGAGGCGACCGGCGAGCGCATCCTTGCCATGGCAAGCGAAAAGGGACTTTCGGCATGAGCAATGAACAGTTGACGCGCGAGATCGGTCGCTCCGGTGTCAAGGCATCCGCCGTCGGTCTCGGCACCTGGGCGATCGGTGGCTGGATGTGGGGCGGGACGGATGAAGACCAGTCGATATCAGCGATCCAGGCCTCGCTCGACGCCGGCGTGACGTTGATCGATACGGCCCCTGCCTACGGCCTTGGCCGCTCCGAGGAAATCGTCGGCAAGGCGCTCGCCGGCCGTCGCGACAAGGCGGTGATCGCAACCAAATGCGGCCTTGTCTGGCACACGACGAAGGGGCGGCATTTCTTCGACCAGGACGATAAGCCCGTTCATCGCTATCTCGGCCGTGACGCCATTGTTCACGAGGTGGAAGAGAGCCTGAAACGGCTCGGGACCGATTACATCGATCTCTACATCACCCATTGGCAAGATCCGACGACCCCGATCGAGGAGACGGTTCGGGCGCTCGAGGATCTGAAGAATGCCGGCAAGATCCGCGCGATCGGTGCCAGCAACGTCGACCGGACCGAACTTGAGGCGTACATCGCCACCGGTCGCCTCGATGCGATCCAGGAGCGCTTCAGCATGATCGATCGCGAGATCGAGGCGGAATTGCTACCGCTGACGACGAAGAACGGCGTCGCGACACTCAGCTATTCTTCGCTTGCTTTGGGCCTGCTCTCCGGCACGGTCGGCCCTGACCGCGTGTTCTCAGGCGACGATCAGCGTCGCGACAATCCGCGCTTCTCGGTCGGAAACCGCGAGAAGGCAACGGCTTTTGCCGAGGCCATTCGTCCGGTTGCCGAAAAGCACGGAGCCAGCATCGCCCAGACCGTTATCGCCTGGACGCTCGCCCAGCCCGGCGTGACGTTTGCACTCTGCGGTGCACGCAACCCGGCGCAGGCGCTCGACAACGCCCGGGCAGGTACACTCCGGCTCGACGCCCCGGATCTCGCGGCGATCGACGACGCGATAGCGGCGAAGCTCGCCCACATGGATAGGTAACGGACCGCCATCATGAACCGAGAAGAGATCTTTGACGGGCTCCGCCAGAGCCCGAAGGTGGACGTCTGCGTCCTCGGCGGCGGCATCAACGGCCTCAGCGTATTTCGCGAGCTGGCGCTACAGGGCGTCAATGTCGTGCTCGTCGAGAAACACGATTTCTGTTCCGGCGCCAGCGCGGCACTGTCGCGCATGGTCCATGGCGGGCTGCGCTACCTCGAAAACGGCGAGTTCAGCCTGGTGCGGGAATCGCTGGTCGAGCGCGACCGACTGTTGCGCAACGCGCCGCATTATGTCGGTCCACTGCCGACGACGGTTCCCGTCTTCGATGTCTTCTCTGGCATCGCCAACGGCGCCGTGCGGTTCCTCGGGCTTTCCCGCCGGCCGAGCCGCCGCGGTGCTGTCGTCATCAAGGCGGGGCTGGCGATCTACGATTTCCTGACGCGAAAGCGCGCCTTGATGCCCCGTCACGAGTTTCGCGGGCGGCGCTCGACGCTTAGCCGATGGCCGGCGCTCAATCCGGCGATCAAGAATTCCGCCACCTATTATGACGCCTGGGTCAGCCAGCCCGAGCGTCTCGGCATCGAACTGCTCGAGGACGGGCTGTCGGCCGGCACTCACGCACGCGCCGTCAACTATGCCGAACTCAAGCTGACCGCCCCGGGACGCTACGTGATCAAGGACACGATCGGCGGCACGGAAATTTCGATCGAGCCGACACTGATCGTCAACGCGACAGGCGGCTGGATCGACATCGCCAATCAGAGCCTATTTTCCGGGCCCGCACGTCTGGCGCCGTTGATGGGCGGCACCAAGGGCTCGCATCTGATCATCGACAACGACGATCTGACCCGCGCCCTCGATGGCCACATGATCTACTACGAGAACGAGGACGGGCGCATCTGCATCCTGTTTCCCTATCTCGGCAAGGTTCTGGTCGGCTCCACCGACATTCGTGTCGACGATCCCGAAGCCGTGCGTTGCGAAACGGCGGAGCGTGACTACATCCTGCAATCGCTCGCCTTCGTCCTGCCGACCATCAAGGTCAGAACTGAAGAGATCGTCTTTCAGTTTTCGGGTGTGCGGCCGCTGCCGGCAAGCAAGGACAGTTTTACCGGCCGCATTCCGCGCGACCACTATTGCACCTTCGTCGAGACCGCCGATGCCGGGCCGCCGGTGCTGTGCATGATCGGCGGCAAGTGGACGACCTTCCGCTCCTTCGGCGAGCTGGCGGCAGATCTTGTTCTGGAACGCCTGGCGCAGCCTCGCCTTGTGGCCACCGCCGACCGGGCGATAGGCGGTGGTCGGGATTTTCCGGCCGATCGCGAGGCCTGGATTGTGCGGGTCGCAGCGGCAACGGCGCTTTCATCGACGCGTATCACCACTCTGTTCGAACGCTATGGAACGGACGCCGAGCGCATCGCAGCCTTCATTGCCGTAGCCCCTGACGCGCCGCTCCCGCACCCTGATTACTCTATCCGCGAAATCCAGCTTTTGATCCGTAGCGAAAAGGTGGAGCATCTCGACGATCTCCTGCTTCGCCGCACGACGCTGGCAATCACCGGCGAACTTTCGCTCGAAATGACCGATGCCGTGCTCGCCCTGCTCGCCGCTGAAAAGCACTGGCCCGCTGCCCATCAGGCGCAGGAGCGCGCCCGTTTTCTCACCCTTCTCTTCGAACGCCACGGCGTCGACGAAGACATGCTTTCCGCACGGAACGAACAAAGGAGTGCATTATGCGAAACAACCGCAAGGTCCGGATGAACCGTCTCTTTGGCGCAGGACGCTGCCTGGACGTGGCCATCGACCATGGCGTCTGCAACGAGCCGTCCTTCCTTGACGGCCTTGAGAACATGGAGGCCGTAGTCAAGGCGCTGGTCGATGCCAGGCCCGACGCGATCCAGATGAATTATGGCCAGGCCGACCTGCTGCAGGATATTCCCGGCAAGGACAAGCCGGCCCTCGTCATGCGCATCGACATGGGCAATCCCTACAACCGTATTCGCCACCGCGACATGTGGGCTGTGCTGCAGAACGAGGCCGAACCGCTGATCGGCGCTCTGGAGATGGATGCCGCCTGCGTGGTCGTCAATCTGTTCATGCTGCCCGATGAGCCGGATCTCTTCCGCCAGTGCGTCGCCAACATTTCCCGCGTGCGCGCCGATTGCGAAAAATACGGCATGCCGCTGATGATCGAGCCGCTGGTCATGCAGCCGGTCACCGAGCGCGGCGGCTACATGGTCGACGGCGATGCGGAAAAGATCGTGACGCTGACGCGGCTTGCCCGCGAGATGGGCGCCGACATCATCAAGGCCGACCCGACGACCAATGCGGAGGATTTCCATCGGGTAGTCGAGGCCGCTCGTTGCCCAGTCCTGGTGCGTGGTGGCGGCAAGGAAGACCTGCGTGCGGTGTTCGACAAGTCTGCGGCCTTGATGCGGCAAGGTGCCGTCGGCATGGTCTACGGGCGCAATATCTATCAGCATGCAAACCCGAGCGCCATCGTTCGCGGATTGATGGCCATCGTGCACGACGACGCCGATGGTGAAGCCGCCTTCGCATTGTATCAACAGGGCTAACATCAGTTCCGCTTGGTATAAGAGCGAGGATCCGAACCTTGGGAGGGGTTCTTCAATGGCAGACTATCTTCTGGGACTCGACGCCGGAAACACCGTCATCAAAGCGGTGATTTTCGACCTTGAGGGTAACGAGATCGCGGCGGCTGCGCAGGAGGGACACAGCCGGGTTCCGCGGCCCGGGCATGTCGAGCGGGGGCTCGAAGAGCTATGGACCCATGCCCGGGCAGTCATCCGCCAATGCGTCGAGCGTGCCGGCATCCGCGCCGAAGAGATCGTCGCGATCGGCTGCGCCGGGCACGGCAACGGCCTATACGCACTTGATCAAAGCGGAGATCCGCTTCTCGGCATCCAGTCGCTCGACACGCGCGCCGCAGGACTGGTTGAGGAATGGAAGGCGCAAGGCGTCGGCGACCGCACCTATGCCATCGGCCGTCAACGCCCATGGCCGTCGCAGACGCCGACCCTGCTCGCCTGGCTCAAGCGCTATCAGCCAGAGACGTTCGCCAGGATCGGCACCGTGTTCCTGTGCAAGGATTTCATCGTCAACCGTTTGACGGGCCGACGAGTGAGCGACGTCTCTGATATGACCGGCTGCGGCCTGCTGAACGTCGTCAACCGGCGTTACGACCGCGACCTGATGGCCGCCTTCGATCTCGGCGAGGCAACCGGGCTTTTGCCGGATCTCGCCGAAAGCGCCGATGTCGTCGGCACGGTCACGCCGGAGGCGGCAGCGCAGACAGGGCTTGCCGCCGGCACGCCGGTGGTCGGCGGCCTCTTCGATGTCATCGCCTCGGCCGTGGGTTCGGGCGTGACGCGTACCGGCGCGGCCTCCATCATCGCCGGGACCTGGAGCATCAACCAGGTCATCATCGACGGCCCCGATCTTTCGGGGCCCGTGTTCATGTCATCGACATTCGACCGCGGCCGCTACATGGCGATCGAATCGAGCGCGACGTCTGCGGCCAATCTCGAATGGCTGGTGCGCGAGTTCTTTGCCGAAGTCGGCATCGAAGACGGGCGCTCGCCCTATGATGTCTGCTGCGCGCTTGCAGCCGATATCGAGCCGGCCGCCAACGACCCGATCTACCATCCGTTCCTTTATGGCGCGCAGCAGGACGGCAATGCCCGTGCCGGCTTCTACGGGGTCGCCGGATGGCACACCAAGGGTCATCTCGTTCGGGCCGTGCTTGAAGGTGTCGCCTTCGGCCATCGCCAGCACATCGCCACCATGCGTGCGGCAGGCGCGACCTTCGACGAAGCGGTGCTTTCGGGCGGCGGATCGCGCAGCCTGATCTGGCCGCAGATCTTTGCCGATGTGCTCGGGGTTCCGGTGTCGGTTGCCCGGTCGCGTGAAACCGGGGCGCTGGGGGCGGCGATTGCCGCCGGCACAGGGGCGGGCATTTTTGCCGATTTTTCGGAAGGTGCGGCAGCCATGGTGAAGACGGAACGTCACTACCGCCCGAACGCGGCCATGGCGCGCCATTACGCGCGACGCTATGAGCTTTACAAGGATATTGCCGAAGCAATGGCGCCGATCTGGCGACGGCTTTCGAATGCCGCAGATGACGTGTCGGAGGTGGCGGCCTAGCGGCCGAAGGATGGGCTGGCAACCTCATCGTCGATCGCGTGGACAGCCGAAACAGTGAAGCCGAGGGCCGGGGCCGGCCATCGGCTTGATCGTTCCATGTCGATCCGGGCGCCGCAGACCCAGGGAGGATTGGCCAACGGCGCTGCGATCACTATCGAACGATCAGAACCGCATGTTCACGCCGGCCTTGATCACGTGGCTGTTGATGTCTTTCTCGCTCGATCCGAAGGCCGTGTTGGTGCGGACATCAGGGGTGGTGATGTAGTTATATTCGAGCTTCGCCGAGAGCCCGCCTGCAAAGGCCTGCTCGACGCCGGCGCCGACGAGATAGCCACCCTTGAAGCCGACATCGTTCTGGACGCCGCCACCCTTCTTGTAGCTGGTCATGGCATAACCGGCGGTGCCGTAGACAAGCGTCTGGTCGAACGACAGGCCGGCCTTCGCCTTGATCGCGCCGCGCCATTTCTCCTTGAGCTTGCCGCCGCTGACCTTGTGTTCGGTGTCGCCGAGATAGGAGCCTTCGATTTCAGCGCCGACAATGCCGGGGCCGACCTGCATGTTGTAGCCGGCCTGCGCGCCGAAGGCGACGCCGTTGCGGTCGGCAAACGGATTGGGGCTGCCGGTAAAGCCGATACCGCCATGGGCACCGACATAGGCGCCGCTCCAGTTGAAGGCCGGCGGATCCTGGTAGGAGGAGGCCGGTTCCGGCGAATAGGGGTCGGCGGCCTGTGCCTGTTGCACACCGGCTGCGGCCAGGAAGGCGATACCGAGCCAGAGGGGAAATTTGTAATGCTGCTGCATGGCGTTGCTCCGTGGATTGGACATAGCGCCGCTTGTGGCGCTTTCATCTCCGCTCTCTGTTTCGCGCCGGGCTGGCGCGATCATCGACGCTGGAAGATGTGCGCATTTGTGCGCCGCGCGGATTGCATCAACATTGCAAATATCGATTAAAGTGCTGATTTTATTATTAATAACCTGTTAGCCTCTATGGCGAATGTTGGGCGGCCCGAGGCGGTATTCGTCTCAGGCCACAGGCAGGGTCATGCGGAAGCAGGCGCCGCCGGTCGGCGCGCAAACCACCGATATGTGGCCCTTGTGGCGGCTGACGATCTCGCTGACGAGATGGAGCCCAAGGCCCGCGCCATGGTCGCGCGGTTGCAGCCGGTGAAATGGCTCGAAGATCCGTTCCCGTTCGCTTTCGGGAATGCCGGGACCTGCGTCGCTGACCTCGATGATACCGCCACGTTCGACATGAATGGAAATCAGGCCACCCGCATGCTCGATCGCGTTGCGCACCAGATTGGTGACGGCACGCTCCAGGGCGCCGGCGTCTCCGTGCGCACTGACCTGTTCGGGTCCGTGGGTAAAGGAGATGTCGCAGCCGGCCGACAGAGCGAGAGGGGCGAGGTCGGCAGCCACATCGCGGCAGAGCGAGACCAGGTCTATTGAGGCGAAGTGAGCGCTGTCGCGATCGATGCGCTCGAGGTCGAGCAATTGTTCGGCAAGCCCGGCAATACGGGCGGTGTCAACCAGCAGGCGGCTGCGCAGCGGGCCGAAGTCCATGCCCTCAAGACGCGTCTGCAGAATTGCGACCGGTGTTCTGAGCTCGTGAGCGGCATCCATGATGAAGCGCTGGCGTCGTTCGTAGCCTTCGTCCAAGCGCTGCAGCGCGCCGTTGACTGCTTCCACGAGCGGGCGCACTTCACCGGGAACGCGACCATCGGGCAGGCGGGCGCCGCGACGGTCGACATCGATGCTCTTGGCATGGTCGGCGACCTCGGCAAGGCTTGCAAAGGCACGGCGCACGATGATCGGAATGGCGAAGGCCGGAATGAGAACGAGGATCAGAACGATCGGCAGCAGCAGCAGGTTCGTCAGGAAGAACACGGCGAACGAGGCGCTCCACAGGCGTCCGCCGCCCGTCAGGACCGTATACGTACCCCGCTCGGTCTGAACCACCCGGGCGATCGCCGAGAGCATGTAAGGTGCCATACCGTCCCGGATATCGGCAAATGTTACACGATCGAGATGTTCGCCGATGCTGCGATAGGCGTCGGGCACCGGTCCGCTTTGGACCGTCTCGCCGCGCTCGTTGCGCACAACGAACCAGAAGCCCGGCGTCTCGGCGCGCATGGCGCGCAGCTCGGGCGTGTCTTTCAGTTTCAGCTTCTGGTCCGAGCCAACCTCGACGGCGCCGGCGGCGATCGATGCCGAACCGGCGTCGAGGATCATGCCGCCGAGATCGGCCCTGATCAAAAGGGCCATGAAACCGGCAATGACGGCCACGAGCAAAAGCACCTGAAATGTCAGGATATGCCAGATCAGCCGCTTCTTCAGCGAGTGGTTGGCGCTCGTGGTCACGACAATGTCCTCAGCAGATATCCAACCCCGCGAATGCCGTGGATTTCAACGCCGGAACCCGATTCCAGCAGCTTTCTACGCAGCCGCGAAACATGTGCGTCGAGCGAATTGGACTGGATCTCGTCGTCGTATCCGTAGACCGACTCCTCCAGTGTCGAACGCTGCACGGTTCTGCCCTGTCGCCGCACCAACGCCTCCAGCACAAGCAGTTCGCGGCGGGGAAGCTCCAGGACGCGGCCGTCGATGCGGGCTTCCCGACCATCGAAATCGAAGACAAGATTGCCGATGCGCGCAGTCATTGGTGCGATATCGGGCGCACGGCGCATCAACGCGCGAAGCCTTGCCAGCAACTCCTCGACGGCGAAGGGTTTGGCGAGATAATCGTCGGCGCCCATGTCCAGTCCTTTGATCCGCTCGTCGACGCTGCCACGTGCCGTCAGCACGATCACCGGAATGCCCGGCTTCAGCGCCCGAACGCGCGGTATGAGCGTCAGCCCGTCGCCGTCAGGCAGTTGCCGATCGAGAATGATCGCGTCGTGGACCTGATTGGCCATGGCGGCGATGGCGTGATCGAGCGACGGCGCGTGGTCAAGGATCATGTCAAACCGACCAAGAGCGACGCCGAGCGCGGCAGCCATCTCGGGCTCATCCTCAACAAGGAGTAGGCGCATGCATCGATTCTCCAATGTGTCTGTGCGACGGCGGCACATTTGATTGAGGAGCATTGCCGCAAGGTTGCGGCTGGTGCGCAGATCGAGTGCACATTCCCCAGTGGAAACGCAATGCAATCGCAGCCGTCGTCATTGGCGGTTGCGATATTCCATGGCCGGTGGACGTGGCATGGATAGAATGAGACCAAAAGGCGGTGGCATATCGCGGCCATCGTAACGTCGGCGACGCGTTTTGTTTGGTCGCAGTAAAGAACGAATTCGCCGCGATGCTTTTTGCCATCGCGCTCCAACAGGCTCCTCGGCGCACATCCCTGGAGAATGCGCCGACAGAGAGAAACAGTCAGACGGTCATGCGATGGTCGAACCTGAAGCGTATCGCGCAAAAGTGTGCCGCGGTTTTGCGACAACTGCATGCGTGAAAACAGGAACTTAAAGCGCGCCAAGCGAATCTGAAAGATCGCGACGCGCTCTAAATGGCCCGGTTCTTGAAAAGAGCCGTCACCCGTCGCGGGTTCCAGTCGATCGCTTCAAAGCCGGCGTCCAGTAGGATATTGAAGACCGGGATGAGGGTGCTTTCCTTTGCTACCCCTTTTTCGAAGCCGCAATCCACGGTGACATAGCGCGTCGACTTCAGGGTTTCGCGAGCGCCGGCGAGGATTTCCGGTTCCGCACCCTCTGCTTCGATCTTCAAGATGGCAACATTCGTCAGCCCCGTCTCAGCTGCATAGCTATCGAGGCTCCTGACCTTGACCTGGAAGCGGTCAGCATATTGCTCGGTCTCGAAAAGCGAACCGTCTGCAGTCCCGGGCTTGGAGTAAAATGTCAGTTCTCCGTCACTCGACCAGAGCCCGAACCGGTTTGTCTGGGGCTTGCCGTCGAAATTGTTACGGTCGCAGCAGTCCGCTTCCAGGCCTTCCGGCTCAAAGGCGTGGTACTCCAGGCCCTTCGAACGGCTGTATGCACCCAATTCGCCGACATTAGCGCCGCAATCGACAAAAGCGCCTTGGAGTGGTTCCGAGATGTGATGAAGCAGATAAGATTCCGCCAGCTGGTTCACGCGGGCGCCGATACCGCGCTTATAGAGCCAGAGCCGGTCGCGGCGGCAAATACGCAGCTTGTCGCTTCCGTCCATGACCGTCATCGTATTGTCGTTGCTATGCATCGCGATGCGATGGCTGTAGCCCTTCAATACGCTGGTGCCGTTTGTAAATTGGACAAACTGCCGGTTTGGCAGGCCCTCAATCATAGATTGACGCACGCGTTTCAGTATCTTCATCTAGCCATCGCCCCCACGATGCAGTCTGTCTAGGATGCCCTTGCGAGTTGTCCCTAAAAGAGTTGAGTGATTCCAGCCGATTGTAGCTTCGACGCGTTGTGCCGATTTTGCTGGTTGCGTCAATGCGGTTCGGCAGAAGAAATGCTCGCATTGGTTGATATCCGCAACTTTCTGCGGGAGCATGCAAGGTATGGCCGTAATGATTGCGAGGGCCGCCTGGCCCGCGACTGCACGACCGTCCGGCCGCAGAGCAAGGGTTGCGTGTCACGGAATTCGGTGTAGCCCAGCAAGGGCTACACCGAACGTAATCGTCAGCCCACCGACAACGGTCTCTATCGAGACCGACGCCGAAGGGGGCGGGGCGACGATTTAGTTGAGGGGGATTGCATTGTCCCCCTTGCTGGCTTGATAGACGGCAGAGAGGTCGTCGTACTTCCGGCTGATGGCGGAGGCTCTTCCCTTCAGATCGGAACGCTGCGGCTCGGGCAGCTGATCTATTAGCCCCCCGATCGACTGGCCTTTCCAGAATGAGTTCGACCGATTGTACCCCCCTGGCTCCAAGGTGAAGACTTCCTTCAGGATCTTCAGATCGTGCGGAATGGAAAACGCGTCCCGGGAATCTTCATGGCTGAAGAAATAAAAGAAGTTGTCGAACCCTGCCCAGGTGATCGCCGAAAGGCACATCGAGCACGGCTCATGGGTCGACAGGAAAATGAGGTCCTTCGAATCCGGTCGCTCGGATCCGGTCATCTCATAGAAGCGCTTCAGGGTGTGAACCTCGCCGTGCCACAGGGGATTTTCAGTCTCGTTGTTGGTTTCGACAAGGACCGTGGAAAGGTCCGATTTGCGCAGGAGTGCCGCTCCGAAGATCTTGTTGCCGGCGGCAACGCCTGCCTCCGTGGCGGGGATGATGCCAGCCTCCATGGTGGTCAGCAGGGCGTCGAGCAGCCGCGCCGTTTCGATTTTTTCTGACATTCTTCATCTCCTTGAAATGTCGGGTAAATTTTGCCCGGATCAAAATTTTGAATTTCGATCCGGAGCGTGAGTTCAAAGCAAAGCTCAATGAGCGCCTTCAGGAACCATCGGTATTTCGATACCCTTTTCGTCATAGAGCTTGCCGTTGAGGAAGTAGTCGCCGTCGCGAAGTGGCGCGATGTCCTTGTAGCGGATCGTCCGTTCCGTCCCCGCCACGAACACGGATTGCTGGTCGGCATTTCCAGTTTTGAAATGGTTGAACAGCAGATTGAGGACGATCGCCATCAAGGCGGCGGAACTGATGCCCGAGTGAAAGATCGTCGCAACCCAGGCCGGGAAGTGTTCGTAGAATCCCGGTGACGCGATCGGGATCATGCCGAAACCGATCGACGTCGCGACGATGATCAAATTCATGTTGTTGTGGTAGTCGACCTTGGAGAGCGTGCGTATGCCACTTGCCGCGACCGTACCGAAAAGGACGATGCCGGCCCCGCCGAGAACGGAACTCGGCACCGCCGCAACAACGCGTCCCATGACCGGCAGAAGGCCGAGGACGACGAGAAAGAGACCGCCTGTCGCCACCACATAGCGGCTCTTGACGCCGGTGACAGCGACAAGCCCGACGTTTTGCGCAAAAGCGCTCTGCGTGAACGAACCGAAGATCGGTGCGAGAATGCTCGACAGCATGTCGGCGCGAAGGCCATCGCCCAGGCGGCGAGAATCGACTTTGGTTTCGACGATTTCGCCGACGGCGAGAATGTCGGCCGATGTCTCGACGAGCGTTACGATGATGACGATCAGCATCGAGACGACGGCGGCGATCTCGAATGTGGGATAGCCGAAATGGAATATCGTCGGCAGGGCGAAGAAGGGGCCGTTTGCCACCTGCGAAAAGTCGGTCATGCCAGCGGCATAGGCGATGCCCGTTCCGATCACGAGCGCAAGCAGGATGGAGAGCCTTGAAACCGAGGCGCTTCCGAGTTTGCTGAGCAGGAGAACGATGGCGAGCGTTGTGGCGGCCAGCTGGATATTCGCCGGGCTCCCGAAATCGGGCGAGGTGTTGTTGCCACCCATCGCCCAGAACGCGGCGACCGGCATCAGGGTCAGTCCGATGGTGGTGATGACGATCCCGGTGACAAGGGGCGGAAAGAAGCGGGTAATCCGGGAGAAAACAGGCGTGATCAACAGCCCGATCAACGACGCCGCGATAACGGCACCCAGAATAGACGGTATTCCTCCATTACCGGAAATCGCAACCATGGTCGCGACGCCCGAGAACGAGACGCCCTGAACAAGCGGCAGCCGGCTTCCGAAGAATGGCACTCCCAATGTTTGCAGGATGGTGGCCAGACCACCGGCGAAAAGCGACGCCGTCACGAGAAGGCCGATATCGCTTGGGCTAAGCCCGGCTGCCTGGCCGACAATAAGGGGTACGGCGACGATGCCGCCGTACATGGTCAGAACGTGTTGTAGTCCATATGCGATATTGGCGCCGATGCTGAGCTTTTCGTCTTCCGGGCGCCGGCTTGATGCACTTCCCTCTTCTAAAGTTGCCAAGGTAAACTCCTCCATACCTTTGCGTGTGTTGCGCTTTGAGTTGATCCCCATTCCAATCAGGCACGTCGGCATAGCCATCGGGGCACAGGCCCATGCCGCACATGGGCTCATGCCTGAAGCAGAAATCGTTGCCGATTGTCGTTGCTGGAACGCGCAAAAGAGATGGCTCTTCGCGCAAGAGGGACAGGGCGTCCCGAAGCGTTTGCAGGAGTGCTGACGGGGGTCTCGCGACGGGCATCACACGGACGTGTGTTGCGACCGGAAACGCAATGAAAGTCATAGACTAACCCGCCGTCGGGCGTGATCTTCCAACCATGATCAAAGCAAAAAATAATACGAAAGGGGAGATCAGTCTCCATGCCCCACCAGCTCCATAGTTGAACCGACCATTGGCCAGTTTCGCTAGGACCCTGTTCCAGGAGGTGCGAACTCCGGATCGTCATCAACGTGAGTTGAACGGGGCGATTCCTGTGAGGCAGACGCCTACACTTTCACTAAGCTTGCAATTTTTTAGAAGAACCTGTCAAGGGCGTGCCGCCGCGGTTGTTCCGGCGGACAAAGGGAGGGGGCTTTGGTACCCCGTGTACCCGTTCGAATTGCCCTCCACAGATTGGGCGTACGGTTGCTGCGCGTCGGGAGCGCCAAGGCTGCCGTCTGGTCCTTGCGTCGCTGTCAAGCAACGACGCCTTCTTCCTCGGCGCGTCGGTCAGGGATCAATCGGTTTCCTCGACTTCATGCCGAGGCGGCCCAGCCTGTGGCACGCACGGGCGACCGGTAACGGGGTCGCAAATCTATCCACGGCAACGCCGGCTCTCGGACGTCAATGCCGATAACCATCAGCCTGACGGTGCCTTGCCGGGGGCGTGATGGTCAGACGTATCTCCGGTCGTAACGGCGTCCGAGACCGGTCAGAATCTCATAGGAAATGGTGCCGGCATCGCGCGCCACGTCTTCGAGCGTCTGGTTCGGGCCAAGGACTTCCACCAGTGTGCCGAGCTTAAGCCGGCCTTCCAGCAAAGCGGAGATATCAATCGTGATGCTGTCCATGGAAACGCGCCCCACGATCGGCAGCCGAACTCCGTCGCAATAGACGGCACCCTTGCCGCTCAAGCTGCGTGGAAGGCCATCGGCGTAGCCTGCGGCAATGGTTGCAAGGCGGGTTTCTGCCGTCGTGACATGGCCGCCGCTGTAACCGACGCGTGCGCCCGAGGGGACGCAGCGCGTCTGCACCACTGCAACGTCGAGCCGCACGACAGCTTCCATGGGATTTCGTGCGCCGACCGTCGGCGCACCACCGTACAGTGCTATGCCTGGGCGGACGAGTGCACGGTGATAGGTGTTGCCGAGGAAGATGCCGCCAGAGTTGGCGACGCAGATCTCGAAGCCTGGGAATTCCGCCGCGATGCGGTCCATCTCGGCAAGTTGGGCATCGTTCTGGGTGCTCCCGACATCGTCGGCGCAGGCAAGGTGGCTCATGATGAAGAGGATTTCGATAAGGCCGGCGTCCTCAACTGCGCCGGAAAGGGCCAGCCGTTCCTCCGGCGGCACGCCGAGGCGAGACATCCCGGTGTCGAATTGCAACACGGCCCTCAGACGGCTCTTGAGGCTGTCGGCGGCCGCGGACCAGCGCTGCAACTGTTCCAGCGAATTGACGACCGGAATGATGCCGGCTTCGGCGCAGGCGCGCTCGTTACCAGGCTGCAGGCCGTTCAACACGAAGATGTCCGCGTCCAGCGGCAAGCAAGGCCGAAGGCCGAGCGCCTCACCCAACTGGGCGACGAAGAAGTGGCGGCAGCCATGGGCATAGAGTTTGACGGCCACCTGCTCGGCGCCAAGCCCATAGGCATCCGCCTTGACGACGGCCGCTGCGCGCGCCGGCGCTGCGTCGGCCGCCAGCTTCTCGTAGTTGCGGGCGAGAGCGCCAAGGTCCACGGTCAGATAACCTGGCATGCCTTCTGTACTCGGCGATCGGTGACAGGGCTGCCGATCCAAAATTGTGATGTCCATTTCCGTCTCCCAGTTGACGGAAGCCTATTGAAACAATCGTCAAATTGTTTGCCGATGATTGGTCAAAAATTGTGAATTTGCAGATTTGTTAAAATAAAGCGTGAACATTCTGAATAATCGCGCATGGCGGATTGGCTGTGGGCGATGACGGCATTTCGCGATTACCACCGCTTGATCTGTGCAGGAGAATGCCCGTTTGGCAGTGGACATCAGGTTGTGGCAACCAGCCGAACCGAGCGCGATGCATTGGTCTAAACGTGGTTGGGCCAAAGGTGTGAGAGTGATCAGGCAAAGAGTTCGAATGCCCTCGGTGGAGCTATCGATTTGGCGTCGGAGAGGTTTAGGGGGGGGCGGTTCTTGCGGCAGAGGGCCTGCCGATGGACCTCAGTCGGGGTGGCGAAATGTGCAGTGAACGAAGTGTGTTGCGACACATTTTGGTAGCAGCTATGGAGTTCGCACCGTTCATAGGGAACACAACATGACGACACGTGCTACCCTTCCCACGGTCGACTGCGATCCTTCACCGGAAGGACACGGGCCGATCTCGGTTTGGGGACATCGGCCCATCGCACTGCAGCGACTGATCAACGCAGCGGGCAACCTTCTGTTTGCTCACGATGTCCCGTCCATGGCGCGCTATACCGCAGGCAAGATCTTCCACGATCTTTCCAAGCCATCGTCCATGTTCGGCGTTTCCGGCAACACCTTGCCAGCCTCGGGATATCTGACCGAGGCCCTGGCCGTGGCGGTCAAGGCGGGCGGACCTATCGCGGACCTCGGAAAAGCCATCGCGGAAATCGCGCCGGACCTTCGCTGGTACAGTTCAAGGACGGGACCTTTCGCAAGCATCAATTTCGTGCGTGGTCATGCACATGCATTGATGGTGGGACCTGGCGGCATGGAGGAGCGTGACGACGTCCATATTGGCGCGACGATCATGGCGCCCTATAGCCGCTTTCCCGATCACCGCAAGAAACATCCGACAGTCTTTCTAGCGCTGTCGCGCGCCGAAGTGCGCCTCAACGACGACGATTGGCTCGTTCGCTCGCCGGGAGGCATTTTCTTCAGCGATGAGGGCAACGATCTCGCCATGCGCTGTACCGGCAACCCACTCCTCTTGTTTTGGTGCCAACGCGTTCGGTCTCAATCCTAGAACGTAACAGCGATAGAATTCTTCGTCTTCTCCGGATCACTGTTGGGCGGCCCCCGGGCGGTGTGGTGCGCAGGACGGGAGATCCTGCCGCAACACGAGACGGCATCGTCGATATCGCAGGCTCGACGGCTCGGCTGGCTGGCCTTCGCAAGCAGGGATGCGAAAGACGGTTCTACGCCTCGCGCAGCTTCGCCTCACAACGCAGCAGCATGCCGTAGAGATCACGCGGCTCGTCCGGATCGGCCAACAGATCGAGATCGATATAAAGCCCGGTTTCCTGAAGTTTGCTGCGCACATAGCGCAGCGCCGAGAAATCCTCGATTGCAAAACCGACGCTATCGAACAGCGTAATCGTCCGCTCGGACTGACGGCCTCCACGCTTGCCGGCGATCACTTCCCAGAGTTCCTTCACCGGATAGTCTGCGTCGAGCTGCTGGATTTCGCCCTCGATGCGCGTTTGCGGCGGATATTCGACGAAGATATCGGAGCGCAGCAGGATATCCTTGTGCAGTTCGGTCTTGCCGGGGCAATCTCCGCCGACAGCGTTGATATGCACACCCGGACCAACCATGTTGTCGGACAGGATCGTTGCGTACTGCTTGTCCGCCGTGACTGTGGTGATGATGTCGGCTCCCTCGACGGCTTCCTGCGAAGAACTGCACGACTTGATCGCAAAGCCCTTGCCGGCGAGATTTCTGGCGCAGCGCTCGGTCGCGCTCGGGTCGATATCGTAGAGCCGAAGCTCGCTGATCCCGACAATCGCCTTGAAGGCAAGCGCCTGGAACTCGCTCTGTGCGCCATTGCCGATGATCGCCATGGTCTTGGCGTTCGCGCGAGCGAGATGCTTGGCGGCGACCGCCGACATCGCTGCCGTGCGAAGCGCCGTCAGGATCGTCATTTCGGAGAGAAGCATGGGGTAGCCATTGCCGACATCCGAGAGCACGCCGAAGGCAGTGACCGTCTGGCGCCCTTCCTTCGTGTTCTTGGGGTGGCCATTGACATATTTGAAGCCGTAGAGCGTGCCGTCGCTTGTCGGCATCAGCTCGATCACGCCCTCCTTGGAATGCGAGGCGATACGCGGCGTCTTGTCGAACTGTTCCCACCGGCGGAAGTCGTCTTCTATCACTGCGGCGAGTTCGGTGAGAAAGGTCTCGATCCCGACCTTCAGTACCAGTCTCATCATGTGGTCCACGCTGACGAACGGTACGATGTTCAGATTTGAAGGAGCAGTCACGGTGTTCAATCCTTTTGGTTCAGACACTCGGCTTGAGGATACGAGGAATGGTTCCAACTCGCACCCATTGGCGGCATCAATTCCCTTGGCAGTTGTCGGCGAGGAACGTTCTGGCGATTTCGGAAACGAGATCCGGCAGGACCTCGAAAGCATAGGGTGCATGCACGCGCTCGAACTTCTGGTGGAACTCGCGGCCCCAGGGACCGAGATTGACCGCCGGGAAGCGCAGCGCATTCTCCGGCGGACGATCGATCAACCGCGAGATCGGCGTGTTGTCCGAAACGACCTGGCTGCCGCTCGCCGCCAAGCCCAGGAAGCTCATGTCGGAGATACCCTGGAAATGTGGCTTCCAGACCAGGCTACGGTCAGGATCGTTGCCGAGACCCGCACGTGCCTTTTCGATGGCGTGATGCAGGGCGCGGTCATTCGGTTCGTCGAGCCGCAGGTGGCTGGAGGGATAGTGAAGCCCGGAAAAGCCGATGACAATGGCAGGTCCGGACAATCGGGCGATCCCGACCAGCCACTCCGTCAGTTGCCGCGTGAAGACCAGCGGATTGTCGATAGCGGACAGTGACGTTTCCTTAGCCGCGTAAAGGGCATCGAAACCCTCGCCGCAAACTCGTTTGGCCAGTGCCCGCAATTCCTTGAAGGTCAAAAGATGCGGTCTGCCCGGCGTGGCGCCCGCGCTTCTGCCGACGAGCCTGCCATATTCGGCGGACTGCGAAGCGAAACGATCTACCGCTTCGGTGGCGCCGGAGAGCACTTCCTGCCCGAAGCGGGCGAACAAGTCGTCCGCTGGCGTTGCATGGTACAGCCAATTGAAAGCGATCCAGAACCGTTCCGGCGTCGTAACCTCATACCCATCGCGCAGATCCTTGGCCTCCAGGCAGATCGGCGGGGGTGAAATATCGTTCTCGTCGCGATCGGCCAGCGAGGCGTTGCCTTCCAGACGCGCCAGAATTCCAGCGGCCATGGCCTGCGCGCTGACACCTTCGAATGGATAGCTGGCATGGGAGCTGCAGCCAATCACCAGCGCGAAAGGCAGAAGCTTGCCGATCGTGCCGGCATAGACGGCGCGGCCTTCGCTGCCGTCGCCCTGATCCGACGTCACATCCAGGTTGATGCCGGCCGCAATCTCGACGCCCAATGTTGACGTGAGGCTCGGCAGCGCGTCGCGAAGCGATCGCATGCCGCGGCTTTCACGTTCTTCATCCGGCGTGGCGACCAGCATCAGATTGCCGTGGCGATCGGGATCGGCCGCGAAGTTTTCAAGGCAGGCGATCGCAACCGCGATGCCGCTCTTCATGTCGAGCAGACCGCGGCCGGGCAAGAAGTCACCGCCCAGCAGATCCTGCAAAGCCCGTTCCTCCTGTTCGGAACGGTCATCCCGCACCGAGAGGCTCTCGATCAAGGCTTCCTTCAGCCGGAGGCTGTCGCACGCCAGCGGTTTGAGCTCGTGATAGTTATCGGTCGAGACCGTATCGAAGTGTCCTGCCATGACGAGCGTCCGCTTGCCCGTGCCACGAACAAGTGCCACGACATTGCGGGTGAGGGGCTCTCCATGGCTTTCAACCAGGCGAAGATCTTCGGGGTGCGCGCGAAAATAGGCAAGCTCGCTCAGAAGTTCGTGCAATTGGTCGGCAAATCCGGCTTCACCGGAAGTACCCGTTTCGCTCGGCCACGAGGTAATGCGCAACGCAAGTTCCCGGGCGCGATTGCCGTCGATCCGGGTTCCTGTTCGGGAAACATGTTGTCGTTGTTGTGGGTTCGTCATTCTGTTTCTCCGTCGTTCAATTCGAGAGGTGCTTGCGAAGGAAAGCGCGCGTGCGCTCCTCTAACGGGTCGGAAAGAACCTGCGCGGGTTCTCCCTGTTCGATCACCACGCCGGCATCCATGAACATCACGTGATCGGACACTTCGGCGGCAAACCGCATCTCGTGCGTCACGATCAGCATGGTCATGTGTTCGGCGGCAAGCTGCTTCATGACCTGGTTGACCTCCTCGACAAGTTCGGGGTCGAGCGCCGAGGTTGCCTCGTCGAACAGCATGACCTTCGGCTGCATGGCGAGCGCGCGGGCAATGGCGACACGCTGTTTCTGGCCGCCCGAGAGCCGTGCGGGGTAAGCATTTCCCTTGTCCGAAAGCCCGACCTTGGCAAGCAGGGCGTTGGCTCGGTCCAAGGCTTCCGCCTTGGTCAGGCCCTTGAGGCGCATGGGCCCGATCGTGATGTTCTGCAGGACGGTCAGGTGCGGAAACAGATTGAACTGTTGGAACACCATGCCCATTTCGCGGCGGATATGGTTGATGTGGTTCTCGAAGGCGCGCCCCTTTAACGGTCGGTTGACCTGATGGCCGTCAAGCCAGATCTCGCCGCTGGATGTTTCCTCCAGCATGTTGATGGATCTCAGCAACGTGCTTTTCCCCGAACCGCTCGGGCCGATGATGGAAACGATCTTGCCGCGGGCGACACTGAGGTCGATACCTCGCAGCACTTCGTGGCTGCCGTAGGATTTGCGGATTTGCCGCAGTTCGATCATGGGCGTTTGTGTCGTCATCGGATTTCCTCCGCTTTCCGGGCGGCCATGCTCAACAGGAATTCCATCGCCAGATTGACGACGTAATAGAGAAGAGCTGCGGTGAAGTAGAATTCAAAGGGGCGATAGGTTTCGCTGATCGCACGCTGCGCGTTCAGGACCAGTTCGGCGATGCCCAGAACCGAGAGGACGGCCGTGTCCTTCAGCAGAATGATGCTGTTGTTGCCGACTTGCGGTAGCGCCGTCGCAATGGCCTGCGGCATGATGAAGAGGCGCTGGGTGGCGCCGCGGCTGAATCCCAATGATCGTGCCGCCTCCGCCTGCCCGGGATCCACCGCCTGCAGCGACGCACGGAAAATATCCGCGTTGTAGGCGGCATAGTGCAGGCCAAGCCCGACCACCCCGGTCCAGAAAGCGGGAAGCATGACGCCCACCTGCGATAGGCCGTAGTAGAGCAGGTAGAGCTGCAGCAGCAGCGGCGTGCCCAGGAAAAGGAAGCTGATGCCGCGCACCGGCAGGCTTGCAAAACTTGGCCCGTAAAGCGTTGTGGTGGCGATGGCAAGGCCGAGCAGGATGCTGACGGAGCCGGCCAGTACGGTGATGAAAATCGTCCAGAGCAGACCGGTGAACAGAAGCTCCGAGTAGGACGGCACCACGCCGAAATCGAGTGTCATGCTCCGACCCTCCTGTCGGCATCGAAAAGCTTTTCTGTGCCGCGCACGAACAGTGAAATCATGGCGACGATTGCAATGTAGGCAGCGCCCGCAATCGCAAAAACCTCGAACGGCTTGTAAGTGGAGGTGACGAAACGCTGTGCCGAGTAGGTCAGCTCGACGACGCCGATCGTCGACATAAGCGCGGTGCTCTTCGACAGAATAACCGTGTTGACGCCCAGCGACCGGATCATCAGCGGCGCCGCTTGCGGCAGAATGAAGAGCCGCAAGGTGTCGAAGCGGCCAAACCCGATCGAACGCGAAGCTTCGCCCTGTCCCTTGTCGACGGCGACGATGGCGCCCTTGATACCCTCCGACATGTAGGCGCCGATGTTGAGCCCCATGGTCAGCACACTGGCCATGAACGGCGTCAGCTCCAACCCGAACTGCGGACCGCCGAAGAAGACGATAAAGAGCTGCACCAGCAATGGCGTGCCACGCATGACACTGACATAGGCCGTTGCAAGCCAGCGTATCGGCGTCATTCTGGAGAAGCGTCCTGCGGCCACGGTGGTGGCGACGACAAGCCCGATCGCCAGCGAACAGACCGTAAGGCCGATCGTCAACAACGACGCTTCCAATATATGGGGCAATAGTCGCCCTATCAGTTGAAAATCCATTCCGGCCTCTGCGGACTAGGCTCACGGGCGATGCGTTGCCTTGTCCGGGCCGCATGAAACGGCACCTGAGGTGACACGCCCTAGAGCTACCAAACTCGACGGATCCGACGGCCTGACATCCTGAGGCCGAACACGGTCATTCCCTATGAAGGATAGCCGGCCGAGACACATCTCGTGTCCCGGCCGAGCCCATCAGCGGATGTCCTGGCCGATCCACTTTTTCGAAATGGCTTCGTAGGTGCCGTCGGCCATCATGTCGTCCAGTGCCTTCTGCATGGCAGCGGCGAGTTCCGGATTGTCCTTGCGGATTGCGATTCCGATGTCGTAGCGGGGAAGCTTGTCGTCCTTGATCTGTTCGATCGGCGCGTTGCTCTTGGCAATCGCCACGAACACGGGAACGTCGTCGGCAACGATGGCATCGACGCGGCCTGCGCCGAGGTCGAGAAGCATTTCGGGAAGGCCCTTGTAGGTGCGGATCTCGAATGTGTTCTGGTCGCGTGCCCATTTCTCGGCGGCTTCGCCGAGCGTGACACCGATCGTCTTGCCCTTCAGTTCGTCAACACGGGCGACGGCGGCGCCCTTGCGAACGAAAACGGCAAGGCCGGAACGGTAGTAGGGGCCGACGAAGTCGACGGCCTTCTTGCGCTCTTCGGTGATGCTCATGGAACCGATGATCGTGTCATAGCGACCGGTGACGAGACCGGCGATGATGCCGTCCCAGGCAGTTGTCACGATGTTCGGCTCGACCTTCAGCCGACGGGCGATCTCGGAGCCTATATCGGCGTCGAAACCGACGACCTTGTTGCTTTCGTCCACGAAGCTGAAGGGTGGAAACACGCCCGAGAGAGCAACCGACAACTTGCCGGCCTCCTCGATCTTCTGCAGATCATCAGCCTGTGCAGGGGGGAACGGCAAGCAGATCGCGGCAGCGACCATCACGGCAGAAAAAACGCGGTGCAACTTCATCTGTATCATCTCCCAATTCGACCCGACATCACGGATCATCGCGTGGTTTACGACGGCAATTCAAAGGGCATGGATCGATCGACAGAATGCGAGGCCGGGCTGTCTTGTCTGGTCCCGCTTTATTCCGGCTGTTCCGTCTCGATGAGGGAGTCGTATTGCGGTTGGGGAGAACAAAAAAGAATACAAAGTGCTTGAATTTGCCTATTTATGCCGGAATAGTAGCAAAATTGACGAAATGGGAAGTCTGCGGTGGATGATCTCGATAGACGGCTGATTGCAGAACTGCGCATCAACGGCAGAGCTTCGGTGCCGCAGCTGGCACAGCTTCTCGGGGTAGCGCGCGCAACGGCGCAGAAGAGGCTTGATCGCCTTGTCACCGACGGAGTGATCAAGGGCTTCACGGTCCGCCTGAAGGACGACATCAGCAAGGATCTGATCAGGGCCTTCATCCTGATCACGATCGACGGCTCGCCACGGCCGGCGGTGTCGGCCGTAAAGCGTCTTCCAGGGGTGGCTGCCGTGTCCAATACCAATGGGGTCTGGGACATCATCGCCGAGATCGAGGTTTCGACCATGTCGGAGCTGAACGAGCTCATCTCGACGGTTCGGGCAATCGATGGCGTCTCGAAAAGCGAAACCTTCATCATGCTCGGGCCGGCGTGAGCGGCCGCGGCATTGCCGGTCTGTCCGAAGACCCGTGAAGGAGGACATTGCTTCACGCCGACTGGCGTAACTTCTTGAGGAACTGTCGTCGCTCGTCAGGCGAATCGGGTCGCCATTCTGGCGCGCGCCTTGCTCGCTTCTTCTTCGCGGTTACGTGGGGGTTGCGATGTCTTGAGCGTGTCGAGCAATTCCCGGGCGCAGGTTGCGATCGAAGCGACGGCGTGCTCGAAGGCTGCCTCATTGCGCTTGGACGGTTTTGTCGCCCCGCTCAGCTTGCGCACGAACTGCACTGCGGCGTCGTGGATCTCCTCGTCGGTCGCAGGCGGATCGAAATTGAACAGGGGTTTTATGTTTCGGCACATGACTGGCTCCCGCGCCTGTAATTCTCGCTCCTCTGGAAGTCGAGATCCTAATGCCCACGCTTCGCCGGCGGAAGAGCCTATCGTCATGCCTTCCTTCACCCAATCGACTGGCGAGCATGCCTGTCAGGTGTTCTTGCCGTTTGATGCCATTTGCATTCCGGCTGCACGTCCGCCGCTCGGCACCACGACGATTTGCCTGACCTTGCCCTGTTTGAAGGCGGTGAGGAAACGCGGATAGTCCTTGAAGGCGACGCAGCCGTGCGATTCCGCCCGGTTGCCGCGCAGCAGGTAACTGTGGGTCAGGAAGCCGTCGCGGCCGTGCTTGTTTCTGCCGTCGATCGGCAACATGCGGATTGCTTCGACACCGTGGAAGCGCGTCTCGCGCATCTTGAGATTGTAGGTGTGCGGTGGTGTCGGTCCGGTCATCTTGACATTCACGTAACGCGGATTGTCGGCCATCTTGCCGATGCCGGAATGAGCCTCGAGGACGCTGCCGTCGGGCATGTAGACCTTCGCGGCGCTGATGTCGTAGACGGCGACGCCATTTCCGGCCCGGGACCCACCGCGGAACAGGTCTCGCAGCGCCCTGAGGCCGCCACCCGATTTATTGTCTGCCGGATTGTTCGGCCGCACAAAGGCAAGCTCTTGCTGCTTTGGCGTTTCGCGTTCATCGGCCTTCGGCGCTGCGTCGGTCCTGGCGCGCCCGGTCTCCGGTTTCTCCGCTTCAGTGGCAGGCTTTTGGGCTTGGTCGCCGCCGGGACGGAACTGGGGCATCGGCCCCGAGGACGGCGTATCCTCATAATCTGGCAGGGCAACGGCCTCATCTTCGACGCTTGCGTCTTTCGAGGCAGGGAATTCGTCCGCTAATGGTGCAGTCAGCAAGGCCGAGAACACAGCGCTGCCCGATGCGCTCTTGGAGGGCCCCGCGTAAGCCAACGAGACAAGGGGCTTGTCGATCGCGCGGGTGAGCGGCGGCCCGAACCGTTCCGGTGCTGGCGTGTCGATGCTGGCAATCGCGCCGCTGGGCGTGATGGAGTGAGAGGCCTTGAAGTGACGGACGATCTGCTCGGATGTCAAAGTGGCCTGCGTCGCCCCCAGGGAAAAGCGCGCCGCCTTGCCACTCGCTTCGGCATCTCCAAAGATGTCTGCATTGCGGGGCAGTTTGCCTTCGGCCCCGTTGACGTTTGCAAGGACGACGGGCTCAGCGACGGCGGCGACCAGCCTCGGCGTCTGTTCGACCCGAGCTTGCTTGACCCACGAGCGTTCCTTTTTTCGCTGCGCCACATAGAGCTGTGGCTTGGGCAAGAGGTTGCCCGAGCCGTGAGCGAAAAAGCTGCCCATCGCGACCGCACCGACCACTGATCCCGCGGCCGCGCCGGCGAGGGCGATACCGCAACAGGTGATCAGCAGTGGACGCAGCAGACGGCGCAAAGACTGTGAACGAACGATCTTACTCAACAACGCATCTCAAGCCAGTAAATCTCGCAAACGCTCTCGGGCCGACGAGCGACCACCGCTGCGCGATTTCCCGGATTGTCCCCTTTTTGACGACGGATCGACAAAGAATGAACAAGTATGGTTAAATTTTGCTTTCCATAGACCGAGATGGATCCGAGCCGTCAGAATTTTGCGATAATATCATTGTCGCCGCACGGTAGCTGGTCAGATGAGCATCTGTGCTTGATGTCAGGGGGCTGCGGAGGTGGGCTCGCGGTCGCCTGGAACAAGGAAGGCCCGACCGCTCAACGTATCCGACGAAGAATGTCCGTGGTGGCGAAGGACTGGGAGGGCGCTCGGCAGGCGGCTTGGCTTCCCTTATGGTTCGGCCCTGCGAAGATGCGACAATGTCCTGCGCCGCAAAGCTGCCCGCTTGGCGGCCGAGATCGCCCGGGCACCCGTCATTGCCTTGCCGTCGATGTAGCGCGCCAGGTCCCGGATCGTTGGATACTGGAACAGCGCGATCACGTCGATCGTGCGGCCGAGCCTCACTTCCAACGCTGCCTGAACCCGCATGAGTTGAAGCGATGTCCCTCCGAGATCAAAGAAATTGCGATCCAGTTCCACCGCCTGGATGCCCAATACGTTGCACCACAATTCGACAAGCAGCCCTTCGGTCCGGTTCGCGACCGGTATGTGATCGACCGCAGCCGTATCAGCGGGCAGCGGCAGCCTGCTGCGGTCGATCTTGCCGGATTGATGCAGCGGAAGTTGATCGAGAACCATCACCACGCTTGGGATCATGTAGGCCGGCAAGGTACTGCGCAACGTTTCCATGACGCCGCGTCTGAGTTCGGCACTGGCGATGGTGGTGCCTTCGCATGGACACAGATAGCCGACAATACGCCTGCTACGAGGGCCGAGATCCTGGCAGATCACCACACCATCGGCGAGGCGCGGATCGCGCCGGAGTGCAGCCTCGATCTCGTCGAGCTCGATCCTCTTGCCGTTGAGCTTGATCTGCCTGTCCCTGCGCCCCTTGAAAATCAAGACACCGTGCTCGTCGAGGAGAGCCAGGTCGCCGGTGAGATAACCCCGCACAGGGCGGTCGTCCGTTTCGACCGTGACGAAGCGTTCCGCCGTCAGGTCCGGGCGCTTGAAATAGCCGATCGCGACGCCATCGCCGATCAGCAGGAGCTCTCCCTCGACGCCCTTGACCACAGGCGTGTGATCCTCGTCGACGATCAGGATGTCGGTGTGGTTCACGGTGCTGCCGATCGCCACGTCCTTGCCGTCAAATCCGGTTGGTATGTCGAAGGTACTGGCAAGAACCGTAATTTCCGTCGGGCCGTAGCAGTTGGTCAACCGGCAATGGGGGTGGGCGGTCTGGAACCGTTTGACATGTTCAGCCGAGGCGACCTCTCCACCAAACAGCATATGACGCAGCGATGGCAGCGGGCCGGATGCGAAATCAGCCAGCAGATTGAACAGACCCGTTGTGATCAGCGACACCGTGACTGCACTTTCGTGGATGATGTCGCGCAGGCGACCAATCGAAAAGGTGCCGTCCGGCAGGCCCGCGATCTGGGCACCATTGGTAAGGGCTGCCCAGATTTCGAAGGTGGAGGCATCGAAGGCGATGGTCGCAGCGTGCAGCACGACGTCAGTGCTGCTGATCTCCACGTAGTTCTGATCGAGTGCCAGGCGGGCAATGCCGCGATGCGGTATCGCGACGCCCTTGGGTCGGCCTGTCGATCCTGAGGTGTACATGACATAGGCAAGATCGTCTCCGCCGACGTCAACTGCGGGCGCCACTCCTGGCTCCAGGGCCGCAATACCCTCGATCGTGGTCTTCAGATCGGAGATCTTGCCCCGCGCACCTGCCACCAGCTGCATTGTTCCCGACGTGCATCTGTCGACGAATATCATCGTCGGCGCGCATTCGCCGATCACGTAGTTCAGGTGTTCGACGGGAAACGTCGTATCGAGCGGCAGATAAGCACCTCCCGTTTTCAGTATGGCAAGCATCGCGATCACGCTGTCGAGTGAGCGGGGCACGAAGAGGCAGACGATATCGGCCTTACCGACACCTTCTGCCACGAGGTAGGCAGCAAGAGCATCGGACAGCCGGTCAAGCTCCCCATAGCTCACCGACCGATCATCGAAGACGATGGCCGTTGCCTCGGGCGCGGCGCGTGCATGCTGGCGGACGTAATCCTGAAGGGACCGGTCCCGATCGTAGTGTGGCTTTGCCGAGGAACGGCGCACCCTGCCTTCCGATGCTTCGGCGTGATCACTGGGCTTGGGAACTCGGACCTCGTTCATCGTCGTCTCCTGTTCGTCTCGAACTTGCCGGAAATGTTCCTGGGGCGTCTTTCGCCTATCGAGGGCGGTCTGAGTGCTGCGGCGACGTCGAATGCCAATATTCCACGGCAGCCAAAGATGAACAGTTGATCATTGGGATAGCGACCGCGGGGGCAGGCGATCAAAGGGCGCATTAGAAATACACTAAATAACTATAGTATATGGATGATATGCATTAGTGATGTGCGGCAGCGGATCGAAAGAATCCATGCTGTTGTCGAAGGTCGCGGCACTCCCACCGCGCTTGACCTAAGCCCGGTGTCTGCGGGCCGGTGGTTCCGTTGCCGCAAGCCTGCTGGCAAGATTGCCATCCGCGCGCTTATGCGCCGCTGACGCGGCCTATGACACAACGCCCTGCGCACCATTCTCATCGGTCGCGGGACTGTGCCGGTCATTCCGACAATCCAACCCGCAAGCGCACGCAACTCGGTTCGATCTCTCTGTAAATCTTCTTACTCGATAAATTTAATAGAAAATATTTTCCGCCGAGGTGCGCGACTGCGATAGGGAAAGTTCCCGTTCCTGACCCTCCATAAATCGCCATTCGTTGTTCACAAACGCGGCATTTGCGATTTTTGGGGCAGAAACAATCGTGTTTCGAAGTTGATCCTCCCAACCGCGAAAGCAAGATCACCATGTCGAAGATCCGCACAAACCTCCTGGCAACCGTTCTCCTCTCCCGTCGTGCAACGCTTGCCGCTTTCGCCGCGGCTGCGGTCACTGCCGTTAGCCTGGCTGCGCCCGCACCCGCGTTCGCTGAAGACAAGAAGGAGCTCAAGGTCGGCATCATCTCCGGCGAAGACGAGGACGTCTGGCGCGCCGTGACGGCGGAAGCCGCCAAGAAGGGCCTGACCATCGAGACTGTCGTCTTCAATGACTACACTCAGCCGAACGAGGCGCTCGCCCGCGGCGACGTTGACGCAAACGCCTTCCAGCACCTTCCCTACCTCGAAAACCAGATCAAGGCGCACGGCTACAAGATCGTCCCGGTCGGTTACACCGGCGTTTGGCCGATCGGCCTCTATTCGAAGAAGCACACCAAGATTGCGGATCTGCCGGAGGGCGCCGTGATCGGCGTGCCGAACGATCCGTCAAACGAGGGCCGCGCCCTTCGCGTCCTGCAAAACGAGGGCGTGATCAAGCTCAAGGAGGGCACCGGCATCCTCGCGACGATCGCTGACATCGTCGAGAATCCGAAGAATGTCGCGATCAAGGAACTTGACGCCGGTATCGTCGGCCGCTCGGTCGACGACCTCGATGCCGCCGTTGTCAACACGGATTGGGCGCTGAAAAGCGGCCTGACGCCGGACAACCGCATCGCGCAGGAACCGGTCGATGACAATCCCTACCGCAACTTCATCGCCGTGCGCGAGGAATCGAAGGACCAGCCCTGGGTCAAGCCGCTTGTCGAAGCCTACCAGAACGACATCGTGAAGGCCGAGTTCGATCGTGTCTACAAGGGCACGGGCATCAGCGCCTACTGAGGCATGTGAGGTCAGCCGAGACAGCCCGCCATGGCCCGGTCCATTGCGGGCTGTCTCGGCGTTTCCGGAAGGGAACCAGAATGAACAGACACGTGTCATGGCCACCGGTCGAAACAGCCGCCGCCGGTGGCGACGTGATCCGGCTTACCGACGTTCGACGCCGCTTCGGCGAGACGGCGGCCCTCGACGGGGTCTCACTTGGCGTCAAGCGCGGTGAAATCCTCGGCATCATCGGGCGAAGCGGCGCGGGAAAATCGACGCTCATTCGCTGCCTTAACGGCCTCGAACGGCCGGATGGCGGTAGCATCGAGATCGAAGGTCGCGAGATTACCGGCCTTGGCGAGGCCGAGCTGCAGCCGCTACGGCGCCGCATCGGCATGATTTTCCAGCACTTCAACCTGTTGTCGGCCAAGACGGTCGAGGAAAACGTGGCGCTGCCGCTGAAAATCGAGGGGTGGCCGAAGGCAAAGCGGCTGGCGCGAGCGGCCGAACTTCTGGAGCTGGTCGGTCTGTCCGACAAGGCGAAGGCCTATCCGTCGGCGCTGTCGGGAGGCCAGAAACAGCGCGTCGGTATCGCCCGGGCTCTGGCGGCAAGCCCCGCTCTGCTGCTATCCGACGAAGCGACGTCGGCGCTTGATCCGGAGACGACGCGTTCGATCCTAGCACTCCTCAAGGACATCAACAGCAAACTCGGCCTGACGATCCTTCTCATCACTCATGAGATGGAGGTAGTAAGAAACATCGCCGACCGCGTGACCGTCATCGATGCGGGGCGCATTGTCGAGGAAGGGCCGGTCTGGCAGGTATTCGCAACGCCGCAGGCGGAAACGACCAAAAGCCTGCTGAGCGGCATCCGCCCCCAACTTCCTGACCATATCGCCCAGACGCTTTCGTTGAAGGGGCCCGGCGAAGTGGTGCTCAGCATCGACATCGCCGGTCCTGCTGCCACCGGCCCGCTCTTCCAGGATCTTTCAAGGGCGTTTCCGGGTGGCTACCGACTGATCCACGGTGGCGTAGACCATATCCAGAAGCAGCCCGTCGGGCGCTTTTTCATTGCCCTGCCGGCAGCCTCGACGGCCGGCCTTGTTTCTTTTGTCGAGCGCCTCGGCGCAAAGGTGGAGGTCCTCGGCCATGTCGCCGATCATGCTTGAACTTCTCGTCCGCTCGCTCTGGGAAACCATCGTGATGACGGCCGCCTCCGGCCTCATCTCGCTCGTTTTCGGTCTGCCGCTCGGGCTTGCACTGGTGGCGACCGCGCGTGGTGGCATTGCGGAAAATCTCGCAGTCAACCGCGCGCTCGGTGCGGTGATCAACGGCTTCCGCTCCGTGCCTTTCATCATCCTGCTGGTGGCGCTCATTCCCTTGACGCGCCTGATCGTCGGGACGTCGATCGGCACCTGGGCGGCAATCGTGCCCTTGGCGATCGCCGCGACGCCCTATTACGCCCGCATCGCCGAAGTGTCGCTGCGCGAGGTCGATCGCGGGCTGATCGAGGCCGTGCGCGCCATGGGCGGCAATCGCTGGACCATTGTCCGCGAAGTGCTGATCCCAGAGGCAATGCCCGGCATCGTCTCCGGCTTCACCGTCACATTGGTCACTCTCATCGGCGCCTCGGCCATGGCCGGTGCGATCGGCGCCGGCGGGCTCGGCGACCTTGCCATCCGCTACGGCTACCAGCGCTTCGAGACGGCCGTCATGATCGCTGTCGTTGCCGTTCTCATCGTGCTCGTCTGCGGCATCCAGTGGCTCGGCGACCGGCTCGTCTCCCGCCTCGACCATCGCGGTTGAAGGTCGGGGCGGCGACGCGAAGGGCGCCGGCGACAGTGCTAATATTTCTGTCCCCCGTCTGGAATTGGAAAATTCTCTCTGTTTCGTAATAGTAGATCACTTAATTTATGGATTATATCTTTAATCCAAAGGATGAGAACCAGCATGACGGAAGAGACCCGCACCGGCGTCAACCGCCGCAACATTCTGAAGCTTACGGCCGCAGCCGGCATCGTTGCGGGGTCGGGGCTTCTGACGAGCCGCGCCTCCTTCGCTCAGGGCGAGCTCTCGCTGAAGGGCAAACGCATCGGCATCAGCACCGCCGGTACGGACCATTTCTTCGATCTGCAGGCTTACAATGCCCAGGTCGAAGAGGTGAAGCGCCTCGGTGGCGAGCCGATCGCTGTCGATGCCGGTCGCAACGACGGCAAGCTCGTCTCCCAGCTTCAAACCCTTATCGCGCAGAAGCCGGATGCCATCGTCCAGCTTCTCGGCACGCTGAGCGTGATCGATCCGTGGCTGAAGAAAGCGCGCGATGCGGCCATTCCGGTCTTCACGATCGATGTCGGTTCGGTGAACTCGATCAACAACTCCACGTCCGACAACTGGGGCATCGGCAAGGACCTCGCTCTCCAGCTCGTTTCCGATATCGGGGGAGAGGGCAATATTGTCGTGTTCAATGGCTTTTACGGCGTCACGCCATGCGCGATCCGCTATGATCAGCTTGTCAACGTCATCAAGTACTTCCCGAAGGTGCAGATCGTGCAGCCGGAGCTGCGCGACGTGATCCCGAACACGGTGCAGGACGCCTTCACCCAGATTACGGCGATCCTCAACAAGTATCCTGAGAAGGGGTCCATCAAGGCGATCTGGTCTGCCTGGGACATTCCGCAGCTTGGCGCGACGCAGGCTTTGACCGCCGCAGGCCGCACCGAGATCAAGACCTATGGCGTCGACGGCAGTCCGGAAGTCCTCCAACTCGTCGCCGACGCAAATTCGCCGGCGGCTGCCGACGTCGCCCAACAACCGGCAGAACTCGGTCGCGTCGCGATCCAGAACGTCGCCAGATACCTCGCCGGCGAGACGTTAGCGCGCGAAACCTATGTGCCTGCTCTGCTCGCCAACAAGCAGAATGTCGGCGAGATCTCCAGGAAGCTCGGCATCGGCTGATCCGGCCTCGACAACGGATTGCGACGGAAGGCTGCGATCCATCCGTTCCGAGGATGTGCAGGAGAAAGCGGCAATGGTTGAAACGGTGAGGGGCGAAGTCGGCGACATCATTCGCCTTGACGCCATCGTGAAGCGGTTCGGAGGCGCGCAAGCGCTTTCCGGTGCGTCAATGGCCGTCAAGCGCGGCACGGTGCACGGTCTCGTTGGCCAGAACGGCGCCGGCAAGTCGACGCTGATCAAGCTGCTCGCCGGCCTGCATGAGGCAGACGAGGGCAGGATCGAGATCGATGGCAAGGCCTATGACCGGCTGACACCGCATCTGGTCGAGGAACTCGGCATCCACTTCATCCATCAGGATCGCCTGCTGGTTCCGACCTTCACGGTGGGCGAAGCGCTCTTTCTCGGTCGCGAACCGCGTATTGCAGGAACGCCGTTCCTTGATCGTGCGCTGATGCGTCGCCGGTCTGGGGAGATACTCGATCGCTACTTCGGCCTGCGGCTGCCGCATTCAGCGCTGATCGCGGACCTTTCGGCTGCCGAAAAGCAGATCGTCCAGATCACGCGGGCGCTGCTCGACAACCCGAAGGTCCTCGTCTTCGACGAGCCGACGGCAGCACTCGTCCGGCGCGAGGCGGATCTTCTGTTCCAACTCATCCGACGCCTTCGAGACGATGGCGTCACGATCATCTACATCTCGCATTACCTCGGCGAAATCGCCGCACTTTGCGATACGGTGACGGTCCTGCGCAACGGCCGCGATGTCGCGACGCTGCCGGTCAAGCAAACCTCGGCTGCCGAAATCGGCGCGCTGATGGTCAACCGCGAGATCGGCGATCTGTATCCGAAGCCGCACGTCGTTGCCGGCGAGGCGCTGCTTGCGGTGAATGCTCTCAGCCTGGCGAACCGCTACGCCAACGTGTCCTTCACGCTGCACAAGGGGGAGGTGCTTGGGTTGACGGGGCTCTTGGGATCGGGTGCAAAAGAAATCCTCCGCACGTTTTTCGGCCTGGAAACGGCGACCGCCGGCTCGGTGGCGGTCAAGGGCGAGCCGATCTTCACCGCAACTCCGGCGAAGGCCACGGCCAAAAGCCTCGCACTTGTGCCGGAAGACCGCCGACGGGACGGTGTGGCGCTCGAACTCTCGGTCACGGAAAACACGACGCTTGCCAGCCTCGACCGCTTCTCCAGGGGGGTGCTCGATCGGGCCGCCGAAAGACGCGCGACCGAAGACCTCGTCAAACGCCTGCAGATCAAGACGGATGGTATCGAAGCGCTGGTCAAGACGCTGTCCGGCGGCAACCAGCAGAAGGTGGCGATTGCCAAATGGCTGAGCCGCCAGTCCGAGATCTACCTGCTCGACGAGCCGACTGTTGGCGTCGATATCGCGGCCAAGGTCGAGATCTACACGCTGATTGGCGAGCTTGCCCAACGCGGCGCAGGCATCATCGTGCTTTCGTCCGACATTGAGGAACTGCTCGGGGTAACCGACCGCATCCTCGTCTTCTTCCGCGGTCAGGTCACGCGGGAATTCATTTCCTCCCAAACGAGCACCGATCAGATCCTTTCGGAAGTGACGGGCGCCTACGAGACGCTGAGCAATGTTGGTTGACGCCCCATACTACATTCCCGGCTCTTTGGCGGAACCGGCTGCAGGCAACCCGCAGGAGCCGCGAAATGACCGACCCGCATACGGGCGGCAGGCCGCAGCACTTGCGTTACGGGGAGGCTCGCTGGCCGTCTTCATCGGCGTCCTTGTGTTCTTCTCCGTGACCGCGCCGTTCTTCCTGACGGTCGGCAATATCGGAAACGTGCTCGGACAATCCGCCATAGCCGGCGTTCTTGCCATTGGCCTGACGATCGTTGTGATCGGTGGCGGTTCCAACGTCGTGACGGGTGGCATCGACCTTTCGCTCGCCGCCAACATGGGCCTGAGCGCGGCCGTCTATGCGACGCTGGTGCAGGCGGGACAGGGCGACGCAGTGGCAATCATGGCGGCTTTGGGGACCGGGCTTGTCATTGGTGCGGTCAACGCGGCCGCGGTTACGCTTGCCGGCATCGTGCCACTGTTGGCGACGCTTGCCGTCATGAACGTTGTCGCGGGCCTCGAACTTGTGCTTACTCAAAACACCGTCGTGCCGGCTTCGAGCGAGCTCCTGGCCGCCCTGTCCGCCAGCGGGCCGTTGGGTATTCCCGTGCTCGCCTATGTTCTACTCGGCTTCACGCTGCTCGTTGCCGCCGCCGTGCAGTTTACTCCGCTGGGGCTCAGGCTCTATGCGGTCGGCGAGTTCCCGCAGGCGGCGCGCGCCGCGGGGCTGCCCGTCAAGGCCTTCGTGGCCGGGTCCTTCATCGCGAGTGGCCTGTGCGGCGGGATCGCCGGGATCCTCTCGGTGTCCTTTCTCAGCGGCAGCACGACTGGGGCGGGGGATATGCTGTTGCCGGTCGTCGTGACCGCGTTGCTCGGCTCGGTGTTTTCGCGCCGGCTGGTGCCGACGATCACGGGAACGCTGCTCTCGACGCTGTTCGTCGGGTTCTTGATCAACGGTTTCCAGCTCCTCAACATCTCGAGCACGCTGGTGAGCGGCGTTCAGGGCTTGCTCATCCTGCTCGTGGTGTCCGCAACGACGCTGCTGCGTCGCCAGGAGAATATCTGATATGCCGGCTCGCCAGCTTTCCGTTTCGATCCCGACAGTCACCCGCAGCATAGGGCGCCACGCGCTGATCGCAGCGCTTGCAGCCGTCTTCGTCCTCTTCGCATGGCTTGCGCCCGCGTTTCTTTCCGGGGCCAACCTGCTCAGTGTGCTGGTCAACAATTTTGCGCTTCTCGCCATCGTCGCAACTGCCATGACCTTCGCCGTCTCTGCCGGCGGTATCGACCTCTCGGTCGGCACCGCCATCGATTTCGCGAGCTTTGCCTTTGTCTCCCTCGTTCTAGCCGGGCAGCCTATCCCGCTTGCCGCACTTGGCGGACTTGCCGGCGGTGTTGTCGTCGGCCTTTTCAATGCGGTTCTGATTGCGGGTATCGGCATTTCGCCGTTCCTTGCCACGCTCGGCACACTCTTCGTCGGTCGCAGTGTGCAACAGTTGCTGACCAATGGCGGCAACCCGGTCTATCTGCCGCCAACGGGTGTGCCGGACGCCTTCCGTTTCCTCGGCCACGGCACCATCGTGGGCATTCCGGTCCCGCTCCTCGTTGCTGCTTTGGTGATCGCCGGCGCTTGGCTTGGCCTGTCGCGCTCAAGGTTCGGTCGCGTGGTGCTTGCAACCGGCATTCAGGCCAGCGTTGTGCGCTATTCGGGCATTGCGTTGCGGCGTTACACGGCCGCGACCTACATCCTCGTGTCGGGTATCGCTGCCGTTGTCGGCTTGATCCTGACATCGACCGTGACCGTCTATATTCCGTCGTCCGGCAACGCCTTCCTGCTCAATGCCATTGGCGCGACCTTTATCGGTACGACGCTGAGTCCGCATGGTCGGCCGAACATCCCTGGCACGGTGCTCGGCGTGCTTCTTCTCAGCATTGTCGCCAATGGCCTGCTTCTCTCTGGCCTGAACTTCTACTGGCAGCAGGTCGGCACAGGACTTCTCATTTTCTCGGTTCTTGCGATCGGCTTTGCCAACCGCAAGGCGGCTGCCAGGACCTGAAGTCTTGCTGCGCGATCTTGCCCTCAACGTCGGCATCGATCACCGGTTTCGTGGTGGCGGTATCCGAACATGCCAACACGCCAGAGCCCGAATGCGCTCAAGATAAAGTGGATAAAAACAGACTGTTAGCCGCGTTACTGCTGTAGAAATGATGCCGGTTGGCATCTCGTCACTGCACTGGAGAATGCCATGACCCGCCACATCCGTTTCAACGCCTTCGATATGAACTGTGTCGGCCATCAGTCACCGGGCCTCTGGGCGCATCCGCGCGACAAGTCCTCGAAGTACAAGGACCTTGACTATTGGCAGGATCTGGCACGCACGCTGGAACGCGGCGTTTTTGACGGTATCTTCATCGCCGACGTCATCGGCTATTACGACGTCTACAAAGGCTCGAACTACCATGCCATTCATCAGGCGGCGCAGATCCCGGTCAATGATCCGCTGCAGCTTGTCGCGCCCATCGCTCTTGCCACCGAGCATCTCGGCATCGGCCTCACCGCTTCCACCTCATTCGAGCACCCCTATACGTTCGCCCGGCGCCTCGCCACAGCCGATCACCACTCCAAGGGCCGCCTGGGCTGGAACATCGTCACGTCCTATCTGGAAAGCGGTGCGAAGAATGTCGGGCAGGGCGGCTTGCGCAAGCACGACAACCGCTACGAGGTCGCCGCCGAGTATGTCGAGGTGCTCTACAAGCTGCTCGAAGGATCGTGGGAAGAAGGCGCGGTGGTGCGCGATGGAAGCAAGCGCATTTTCACCCATCCGGAAAAGGTCCATGAAATCGCCCACAAGGGCAAGTTCTTCGAGGTTCCAGGTTACGGCCTGACGGAGCCGTCGCCGCAACGCACGCCGGTTCTCTATCAGGCTGGCGCATCCGGTCCCGGAAAGGCCTTTGCCGCAGCCCACGCGGAATGCATCTTCGTGGCAGCGCCGACCAAGTCGGTGCTGAAGGCCTATGTTGCCGATATCCGTCAAAGGATCGCCGATGCCGGCCGCGACCCGAAGAAAGTCTATATCTACACGTTGATCACGATCATAACCGACGAGACCGAAGAAAAGGCGCAGCGGAAGTTTGAGGATTACAAGAGCTACGTTTCCTACGACGGTTCACTGACGTTCATGTCGGGCTGGAGCGGGATCGATTTCGGCCAGTACGCCCCGACCGACGTTGTAGAAAGGATCGAGACCAATGCGATCCACTCCTTTGTCGAGCATGTCGCCGGCGGCGACAGGTCCTGGACAATCGACGAACTCGCCCAGTTCGGCGGCATCGGCGGTATGGGTCCGGTGTTTGTCGGTTCGCCGACCCGTATCTCCGACATTTTGCAGGAATGGGTAGACGACACGGATGTTGACGGCTTCAACATTGCTTATGCGGTGACACCAGACAGTTTCGAGGATGTCGTCGCGCATATCGTGCCAGAGCTGCAAAAGCGTGGAGCCTATCCCACGACCTACAAGCCGGGCACGTTGCGCGAAAAACTCTTCGGCGAAGGTCCCTATCTGCCGAAGGTTCACCCGGCAGATGGCTACCGCGATATCGAAGCGGTGAAGCAACGTGATGCTGAGGGCGTGCCGGTGCTAAAGACGGCTAACGCCTGACGGGTGGTGAGTTCAAGGTCGCCCCGGTACGCTCATCCGCGCAGCACCCGGTACAACGCAGTTGCTTTGGCTCACGTGTACTCGCCTGACGGATTCAGCGCATCGCTCAGCGGAAGCGCGGGGGTTTTAGCGGGGCGTTGGTTTCGAGCTCATGTCTGCTCGCGAACCTCCCGAGCAGCGAAAGGAGCTTTCCCTGTTCCTTGCTGTTTATGCTGTGCCGGACGCAGTGTTCTACGACATCGAACACCGGTTTGGGCGGTTGCGTATTCAACCGTTGCTCAGGGGTATGTTTGGACATGACTGCACCTCCGGTGGAATAACGCCCGTGGGGCGTGCGAGTTCCATCGGTTCAGCACTTTCTTGTCCCGCCTCAAGTTCGCTCTGGCCAAGCTGGGACATGCTAACGGTTCGGCAAGGCAGCCGGGACAGTCGCACAAAAGTGTCGTCCCTTTTTCTTTTCCTGCCCTCAGCGACCACCCATCGTCAGGGGTGGTCGAAACATGCGCAGATACGGTTCGATGCTGTTTTCGATCTCCCTGCAAGTTCGCTCGTATTCCTCGATCAAAGACTGATCAGGGTGATCGCTCGAACGCAGGGCATCGAGCTGCATCGACGCTTCCGCATAGGCGACGAAAATCTCGTTCAATGAAGGGCTCTTCAAGTCCGACAGAACATGCCGATAGAGAGGCAAGCGCAGCTTCAACCTCGCCCTGCCGATCTTCTCCATTTTCATTTGCATCTCCGTATCGCTGCGAGATCACAAGCTCTTGCGGGCTCAACTTCGTAACGTGCGAAAGGTTCCCCCGCTTCCAACCGACGCATACAGATCCGCGGGATACATCAGCCTGTGGCTGATCTGGTCGCCTGCGTTGGCCCGAGACGCAGGACGTGCCTTGCTGCCCGCAAGTGGAACGTTGCGGTGCCGAACGTCCATCGTCGGCCACGATGGACGCCGTTGAAAGTGCCGCTGATCCAGGCAGGTGCGACGGCCTTGAAGGGCCGTCGTGTCCTCGGCGTAGGTCGCGCCGAAAGAAAGCCTATGCGACTGCCATCATCGATTGAAACGCGTCGTAGGCCGCCAGAACCGTCTCCCGTTGAGCGTCATGGCCGGCCACGAAGGCGTCGCCATAGATGGTTTCGTCGGGATATTCCGTGATCAGCGTCAACGGCGCCTTGTGGCGATCGTCGACGGAAATCATGCAGGGGAAGCCGTTGATGATGCGGAAGCCGGTTTCGCCGGCATGGGTCTCGTAAAGCGCGATCTGCCTGTTGTTGTACGCAAGCAGGCCGGGGACAGCAGCGAGACGCGCCGTCACCGCTTCGATCAGCTGTTCGGCGCGAGCCTCCCAGTCGGCGTGGTGGCGCATGATCAGGAAGAAGCCCTTCGGCAAGGTCCACATGGCAAAGCCGCGTGGCACATAGCCCGACAGCGGCCGCGTCCACTCGTGCGAGGGGTAGCCGTGCAGGTTGACGTGAAGCTCGGCACCCGACAGCGCATCCGCCTCGTTGCGGATCGCCCGCTCGTTAAGGGCGGCGCCGACGCGGTATTCGAGATCGTCGCCCAGGGCCGTGTAGCGGGCTGCGTGATGCATGTGCAGCGGGTTGTCGGCGCGCAGGCGCTGGTGAACGGCGTAGCCGTCGGGGTTCTCGAGCGGCGAGATGGTGAAGTGTGCGCCGGAGCGTGCAGCAAGCGTCTGGGCTGCTCGAAGCGCGCCGACGATGCCGGTGGTCTCGTTGGGGTGTTGGCCGCCGCTGATCATCACGGCAGCATCGCTGCCCTTGTGGTAGCGTGCCTTGACGGGACGACCGGCGCGCGAGACCGCCTCGAAAGGCTGGCCGTCGACTTTTCCCAGTTCGGCATGGATCTGGGCAACTGCGAGCGGTGCCCGCGCGGTGTCGACAGGCTGGATCTCGCCATCGGCGTCTGCCGTGGCGAGCGGCCGTGTTTCGACGCGGATTGTGGGCTTGCCCTCGTCAAAGACGATTTCCGGCACGATCTGGCCCGGCTTCAGGCCGCGGTCGCCAAGAGGCCGGCCCGACTTCTTCTGAAAGACTTCGAGCAGTGAAAAGTAGAAGTCCTCGTGCAGCGCCTCGCGCAGGCTGACGACCTCTTCGCCGACCGGCAGTCGTAGGTCGTTGATCGGCAGCGTTGCGCGGATGTTGAGTTCGTCGAAATAAGGTTCGCTGTCGCCCCAGCCATGTTCGGCGATCGCCCGCATAGCGCCTGTAAACAGCCGCTCATAGTCGGTTTCGAGATGGCATTCGCGCCGCTTGCTGCTCGTGTCGTCCAGACGGACCCAGCCGGTCGGCGACAGCAGCGTTTCGCCGATGAAATCGCTGTGCTGGCGGTTGGGCGCGAACACCGCGTGTGTCTGCGTGCGGCCGTCGGCAAAGGTCAGCGCGACGTCGTAGGTCAGCGCCTGTTCGCTGCCGCCGACAAACGTGATCGCGGCATCGCGGACCAGTGCTGCCAACGGATAGGCCTCGAGCAAGAAGCGGTTTGCCGGGCAGCCTTCCGGCTGCGGATAGCGGATGTCGACGCGCTTCAACGTCTTGAGATCAATCTCCTCGAGGAAGAAATGCAGGAGAGGCTTGTATGCGCTCCTGAACTTTGCCTCGACGCCGAAGGCGGCGAGCTTCTGCTCGGCCGCCTTGCGGCTTTCACGGTCATCGAAGAGCCATGCCTCCAGCCGGGTGCCGCGGGCGGCCTCCTTGCCGTAGGTTGCGAGCATGGTGTCGAGCGTGCGCTCGAAGGTCCCTTCGAATATCGTGGTCATCGTGAAGTTCTGCCTGTTGGATCGAGACTGTCGCGGAGCCAGTCGCCGAGAAGGTTGAGGCCAAGGACGGTGAGTAGGATGGCAAGGCCCGGGAAGACGCTGACCCACCAGGCATTCTGCAGGTAGGTGCGGCCATCGGCGAGCATGCCGCCCCAGCTGGGGATCAACGGGTCGACGCCGAGGCCGAGGAAGGTCAGGCTGCTCTCGAGCAGGATGTTGTTGGCGACGTTCAGCGTCATCAGCACGATGACCGGTCCGATCAGGTTCGGCAGCAGATGCTGGAACAGGATCTTGTAGTCGCGCACGCCGATAGCACGCGCAGACTGGATGAACTCGCGCTCGCGCAGCGACAGCACCGAGCCGCGCACGAGGCGGGCATACTGCACCCATTGCGAGATGATCAGCAGCACGATCGTGTTGGTCAGCCCGCCGCCGACAATGGCGATGAAGGTGATGGCAAGCAGGATGAACGGCAGCGCCAGCTGCACGTCGGCAAAACGCATGACCACCATGTCCCAGAAGCCACGGTAATAGCCGGAGACCAAGCCCATCACCACGCCGACGACGACGGCGCCGGCAACCGAGGTGAAGCCGACCAGCAGCGAAATCTTGCCGCCGGCGACAACGCGCGCGAGCACGTCACGTCCGAGCGGGTCGGTGCCGAACGGGTGAGCCCAGTTGACGAATGGGGCAGTCAGGCGCGCCATCAGATCGATCTTGTCGGCGCCACCGGGGAAAAGCACGCCAGACAAGAGGACGGCGAGGCACATGCCGCCGGCAAGCAGCGCGCCGAGGATGAATTCGAGGTTGCGGAAACGGGCGAAGCGGCTGTTTGCGGCCTTGGTGGTCATCGGCTCACTCCGTCCGGATGCGCGGGTCGACGAGGCCATAGGCGATGTCGACGATGAGGTTGACGCCGACGATCATCAGCGAGAGCACGGTGATGACGGCCTGCAGCACGGGATAGTCGCGCGCGCCGACGGCGTCGAAGGCAAGCGTGCCCATGCCCGGCCAGTTGAACACGCGCTCGACGACGACGATGCCACCGAGAAGACCGCCGAACTGGAGGCCGAAATAGGTGATCAGCGGGATCGCGCAGTTACGAAGGGCATGCTTGTAAAGCACTTTGCTTTCGCTCAAGCCCTTGGCGCGGGCGACCATGATGTATTGCGACTGCAGCGTTTCGAGCATCGCCGTGCGCACCAGGCGGACATTGGTCGCCGTCAGGATGATGCCCATGGTGACGGCAGGCATGATGAAGCTTGCAAACCCGTCCATGCCGCTCGGCGGCAACCATTTCAGCGTGATCGAAAACAACAGCACCAGCATGATCGCCAGCCAGAAGTTCGGGAACGACAGGCCGACGAGCGACAGGATACGGATCGCCTGGTCGGCCCACTTGCCGCGGGCCACCGCCGCCTTGATGCCGAGCGGGATCGAAATGATGATCGAGACGATGAGCGAGGCGAAGGCCAGCATCATCGTGGCGGGCAGGGCGGCTGCAATCAACTGCGAGACCGGGGTTCCGCCCATGAACGAGCGGCCGAAATCGAAGACGAACAGGCCTTTGATGAATGCGAAGTACTGCGCCATGAACGGCTGGTTGAGCCCGAGCGCCTCGCGGATTCGCGCAAGGTCTTCTTCGGTGATGCTGCCAGCGCCTTGAGCGAGCATCAGTGCCGGGTCGCCGGTCAGGCGGATAGCAAATGAGACGGTGAGCGTTACGACGAAAACGACGAACACCGCCTGCAGAACACGTTTGATCAAAAATCCGGCCAAGTTACCCGCCCTTCATGAAGACGATCCGCCGCCCCGCAATGAAGGGCGGCGGATCCGATTGTTACTCTACCGTGACGTCCGTCAGCCGCAGGCGGCTGTCGGGAACGGGCGTGAAGTTCTTGACGCGCTTGCTCACGCCATAGATGGCGTTGAGGTTGTAGAGCGGCATTTCCAACGACCGGTCGGCGGCGTAGTTGGCGATCTGCTTGAGGATTTCCTCACGCTTGGGCTGATCGGTGATCGAGCGCTGGGATTCGAGCAGCTTGTCGAGTTCCGCATCGCTGTCGTACGGGTTCCACTTTTCGCCCGAGTGGTACATCGAGTAAGCCGTGTTGTCGTAGTCGAGCGTCCAACCGCCCCAGGATTGCTGGAACATCGCGCCGGTCTTGCCGGCGGGGATGATGTCGTTGAGGAGGACGTTGGTCTCATACGGCTTGATGGTGGCGTTGATGCCGACGAGCTGCAGGTAGCTGGCAACAGCCTGCACCACTTCGTTGAAGGTCGCGTCGTTGCCGCGCACGTCGATCTGGACGGACGCGCCCGGAGCGATGCCCGCTTCCTTCAGAAGCGCCTTTGCCTGCTCGGGATCGTAGGGCAGCGGCTTCATGGCCGGATCGAAGCCGAACGACAGTTCACCCTGGAAGCTGGCGATCGGAGCGGCCTGGCCGCCGAGAATCGACTGGATGATGGTGTCGCGGTCGACGCCGAGGATCAGCGCCTTGCGGACCTTCGGATCCTTGGTGATGCCGTCGCGGGTATTGAAGCGCAGGGCATAAACGGTCGGGCCGGGGGTGGAAACGATTTCAAGCTTGTCGTCACCCTGGATCGTCGGGATCATGCCGATCGGAATGGTCGGCGGGATGACGAGGTCGACGCGGCCCGCCTGCAGTTCGGCAACGGCGGTCGCCGGCTCGGCGATGAAGCGGAAGTCGAGGTTGGAAAGCTTCGGCGCGCCGCCCCAATGATCAGCGAAGGCTTCGAGCTTGATCGCCACCTTCGGTTCATAGGAGACGAACTTGAACGGGCCGGTACCGACGGGATGGGTGTTGAAGTAGTCCTCACCCTTTTCCTGGATGTACTTCGGCGGAACGATCATCGCGCCATAGCCGGCAAGCTTGGTCAAGAGAACCGGATCCGGCGCCTTCAGGTGCAGATCGACGGTCTTCTCGTCGACGATCTCGACACGCTCGATCACCGCGTAGTTGGACTTCTGCGGCCCCTTCGAACCTTCTTCGCCGAGCAGGCGGTCGAAGGTGTACTTCACGGCTTCAGCGTTGAAGGGCTCGCCATTGTGGAACTTGACGCCTTCGCGCAGCGTGAACCGCAGGCGCTTGCCGCCGTCGAGCTCTTCCCATGATGTCGCGAGGCCGGGAACCAGCTTGCGGTCAGGGCCGCGATAGGTCAGGCCGTCGAAAATGTTGGTGGAGACAGACGCCCAGTTGACGAGGAACGTGTCGACCGGATCCCAGCTGCCCGGATCCTGCGGCGACGAAACCGTCAATGTGCCAGCGGCAAAGGCCGGCCCGGTCGTCAGAAGGCTGCCAGTCAGCGCAAGCGCGATGAAGGCGGCGTGGATCCCCTTTTTGTTGATCATTTTTTACTCACTCCTGTTTCGACTGCCTTCCCCTCGCGGAGAAAGCGGCTTTACGCGTCCAGGGCCACGAAATGGCCTGGCGCGATCTCCTTGCGCGGCAATACCGCGGGTTCTTGTCCGACACGCCGGATCGGGCTCGGGATCTCGCCCTCGATCATCCCGCGGTCGCGCCCCTTGCCGGGATCGGCGACCGGCACGGCCGAAAGCAGCCGGCGGGTATAGGGATGACCAGGGGTTTCGAACACCTGGCGGCGGCTGCCGAACTCCATCACCTGGCCGAGATAAAGCACGGCGACGCGGTGGCTCATGCGCTCGACCACGGCCATGTCATGGCTGATGAAGAGGTAGGCGAGCCCTTCCTGCTCCTGCAGTTCCATGAAGAGGTTGATGATCTGCGCCTGGATGGAGACGTCGAGCGCCGACAGCGCTTCGTCGGCGATGATGAGCTTTGGCCGCGACGCCAGGGCGCGGGCGATGCAGACACGCTGGCGCTGGCCGCCGGAAAACTCATGGGGGTAACGCTGGGCATGGGCGGACGTCAGCCCGACGCGCTCCAGCAACTCGTCGACACGCTTTGCAATCGCCTTTTCGCCGAGGATCAGCCCATGGGTGCGGATCGGTTCGGCAATCGAGAAGCCGACGGTCTTGCGCGGATCAAGCGAGGCGAAGGGGTCCTGAAAGATGTACTGGATTTCCTGCTTCAGCCGCTGGCGCTCGGCAAAGCTCATGGCGGAAACCGGGCGCCCGCCGAAGAGGATTTCACCCGACGTGGCGTTCTGAAGCTGCTGGATCGTGCGGCCGATCGTGGATTTGCCGGAACCGCTCTCGCCGACGAGGGCCAACGTTTCGCCCGGGAAGATGTCGAAGCTGACATTTTCGATGGCGTGAACCCGATGCGTGGTCTTGCCGAACAGGTTCTTCTTGACGTCGAAGCGGGTGACGAGGTCGCGCACGGAGAGGATCGGCGCTGCGTCGTAGCGGGCGGTGCGCTGGATATGCTCCTCGCCGACCAACGTCGGCGCGCCGTCGATCATCATCGTCAGCGGCATGCGTTTGGGGAAGTCTTCGCCGGTCATGCTGCCGAGCTTCGGCACGGCGGAAAGCAGCGTCTGGGTATAGGGGTGCTTCGGATTGGCGAAGATCTCGGCGACCGGGCCTTCCTCGACCTTGCGACCCTTCCACATCACGACGACATCGTCGGCCATTTCTGCCACCACACCCATGTCATGGGTGATGAAAATCACCGCCATGCCGAGCTCCTTCTGGAGGTCGCGGATGATGGTGAGGATCTGGGCCTGGATGGTGACGTCGAGCGCCGTCGTCGGCTCGTCGGCGATCAGAAGCTTGGGGCGACAGGCAAGCGCCATGGCGATCATCACGCGCTGGCGCATGCCGCCGGAAAGCTGATGCGGATAGCGGCCGACGAGTTCCGCCGAATCGGGCAGCCGCACCATGTCGAGCAGCCGGCATGTCTCTGCGAGCGCTTGCGCCTTCGTCATCTTCTCGTGCAGCATCAGCACTTCGGCGATCTGGTCGCCGATGGTGAACACCGGGTTGAGCGAGGTCATCGGCTCCTGGAAGATCATGGCGATCTCCTTGCCGCGAATGCTGCGCATCGCTTTTTGCGGTTCGACCGTCAGGTTCACCGCGCCGTTCTTGCCCTGGAACAGGATCTTTCCGGTCGGGAACTGTCCACCCATCATGTCGGCAAGCCGCATGATCGACAGCGACGTCACCGATTTGCCGGAGCCCGATTCGCCGACGATTGCGAGCGTACGTCCGGCCGTGACCGAAAAACTCAGGTCTTCGACGACGGCATTGCCATTGAAGGCGACGGATAGGTTCTCGACCGCCAGCAGCGGGGGTGTCGTATCAGCAGTCACGCGATCTTCCTTGTCACAATGTGGTCGCGGCGCGCGCGGACTGTTCGTAGGCACCCGACATGAAGCGCAGCACGGCGGCGATTTCCGATAGCGTTTCCTCGGAAGGGCGGGCATTGGCCGTCGACGTTACGAGCAGGCGCTCGCGGATCTGTGCATAACGGGTACAGGCGTCAGCACCCTTGTCGGTGATCTGGATGGTCTTTTCCTTGCCTTCCTTGCCGGTGGTGACAAGGCCTGCCGCCTCAAGCTTGCGGATGGCGTAGGTCGCGACATGCGTGTCTTCGATGTCGAGCACCAGGCAGATGTCAGCGAGCTTCTTGCCGCGATCGCGGTGGCGGATCGTATGCAGGATCAGGATTTCTGTGGATGAGAGGCCAGGCACGCCGGCGGCGGCCATACAGCGCACCATCCAGCGGTGAAACGCGTGCGAGGCGAGAATCAGGCCGTACTCGACTTCGGAGAGACCCGGAGATCCGCCTTCGGCCAGGTGGGCGGAGGAGACGATCGGCCCGATGGCGGCCACGGGCTTCATATGGCCGGGCAGAGCGTCTTGCGCCCACTCCCTGCCGTCAAAGCTCTCCTCAGACTTCTTCGTCATTCAGCACTTCCTCATCTTGACGATTTTATGTCATCATTTTATCGACATTTTGTCAACGAACTGCTTTGATGATTTTCGGAGCCGACCCGAGCTGGCGGCATACGAGTGAGAGGGATGGACGATGAGCGCACGCGAAACCGGCAGCTGGGACTTCTGGATCGACCGTGGCGGCACCTTCACCGACGTGATCGGCAGGGATCCGCAAGGCGTGCTGCATGCGCGCAAGGTGCTGTCGGAAAATCCGGAAGCCTACCGCGATGCGGCCGTGCAGGGCATCCGCCTGCATCTGGGCCTGCCGACCGGTGCGCCTATCCCGTCCGGCCTCATCAGCGAAGTGCGCATGGGCACGACGGTCGCGACCAATGCGCTGCTCGAGCGCAAGGGCGAACCGTTGGCACTGGTGACGACGCGCGGCTTCCGCGACGCGCTCCGGATCGGCTACCAGGAGCGCAAGAACATCTTTGCGACCGAAATCATCAAGCCGGAAGCGCTCTATAAGGACATCGTCGAACTCGGCGAACGAGTGCTGGCCGACGGCACGGTCGAGCAGGCGCTCGACGAGGCGGAAGCGCGACAGGCGCTGACGGCATTGCGCGACCAGGGCTACAACACCGTCGCGATCGTCTTCATGCACGCCTACAAATATCCAGAGCACGAAGCGCTGGTCGCCCGGCTCGCCCGCGAAATGGGCTTCGAGCAGGTCTCGGTCAGCCATGAAGTCTCGCCATTGATCAAGTATGTCGGTCGCGGCGATACCACCGTCATCGACGCCTATCTCTCGCCGGTGCTGCGCCGCTACGTGGCGCAGGTATCGAGCGAGCTCGATGTCGCACGCTCCGGCGCTCGCGTCATGTTCATGATGTCGTCGGGCGGCCTGACCGCTGCCGACATGTTCCAGGGCAAGGATGCGATCCTCTCCGGCCCGGCCGGCGGCGTCGTTGGCCTGGCGAAAACCGGTGAGGCCGCCGGTTTCGACCGGGTCATCGGCTTCGACATGGGCGGGACCTCCACGGACGTTGCCCATTTCGATGGCGAATACGAGCGTGCCTTCGAAACCGAAGTCGCCGGTGTGCGCGTGCGCGCGCCGATGATGCTGATCCACACGGTTGCGGCGGGTGGCGGCTCTATCCTGCATTTCGACGGCGAACGCTTCCGCGTCGGCCCGGATTCCGCCGGCGCCAATCCCGGCCCGGCCTGTTATCGCAACGGCGGGCCGCTGGCCGTCACCGATGCCAATGTCATGCTCGGCAAGCTGCTGCCGGAATTCTTCCCGGCGCTGTTCGGGCCGGAGCAGAACGAGCGTCTCGATGTCGAGGCGGTGCGTCAGCGCTTCACAGAGATGGCCGCCGAGATCGGCGATGGCCGGGCGCCTGAGGATGTGGCTGACGGCTTCATCCGCATCGCGGTCGCCAACATGGTTGAGGCGATCAAGAAGATCTCCGTCCAGCGCGGCTACGACGTGACGCGCTATGCGTTGAGCTGCTTCGGTGGTGCGGGCGGCCAGCACGCCTGCCTCGTTGCCGATTCTCTGGGGATGAAGAGCATTCTGGTCCATCCGATGTCAGGCCTGCTGTCGGCCTATGGCATGGGCCTCGCCGATATCCGCGCCACTCGCCAGAAAGCGCTTGGCGTCGCCCTCGACGCCAAGGCGCCGGCAGCGCTTGCAGAGCTTGGCGCCGAACTGCAGGTCGAATGCCTCGGCGAACTCGAAGCGCAGGGTATTGCCCGCGACGAGATCCGCACCCACCTTCGCGCCCATATCCGCTACGCCGGCACCGATACGGTTCTGGCGGTCGACGCGACCTTCCCGGAACATGACGATATTGCCCGCCTGCGCGCCGAATTCGAGGAGCTGCACAAGCGCCGCTTCGGCTTCGTTGCCGACAACAAGGCGCTGGTGATCGACGCGGTCGAAGTCGAGACCGTCGGCGGCGGTGCTGCGCAAATGGAAGGCGAAGGCCTGGCAACGACGGAAGGCGCACCGGCGCTTACCCGCAGCACCCGCTTCTACTCCCAGGGCCAGTTCCACGATGCGCCGGTGGCGCTTCGTTCCGACATCAAGCCTGGCCAGCGCCTCGACGGCCCGGCGATCATTATCGAGCCGAACCAGACGGTGATCGTCGAAGACGGCTGGCAGGCGGAGCTGACGGCCAAGGACCACATCGTGCTTCGCCGCGTCAAGGCACTGCCGGAGCGCAGCGCGATCGGCACCAAGGCCGATCCGGTGATGCTGGAGATCTTCAACAATCTCTTCATGTCGATCGCCGAGCAGATGGGCGTGACGCTGCAGAACACCGCCTATTCGGTGAATATCAAGGAACGCCTCGACTTCTCCTGCGCGGTCTTCGACACCAGGGGCAATCTCGTCGCCAACGCGCCGCACATGCCGGTGCATCTGGGCTCGATGGACGCGTCTGTTGCCACCGCGATCCGCGAGAACCCGGTCATTCATCCCGGCGACGTCTTCCTGATCAATGCGCCGTACAATGGCGGCACGCATCTACCCGACCTGACGGTCTGCACGCCCGTCTTCGACGATCAGGGCAACGAGATCCGCTTCTGGGTGGCAAGCCGCGGCCATCATGCCGATATCGGCGGCATTTCTCCCGGCTCGATGTCGCCGCTTGCGACCAACATCGAGGAGGAAGGCGTCTATATCGACAACTTCAAGCTCATCGATGCCGGCCGCTTCTGCGAGGCCGAGCTTGAAGCCCTGTTGAACGGCGCGCGTTATCCCGTGCGCAACATCGTCCAGAACGTCAACGACCTGAAGGCGCAGGTCGCCGCCAACGAAAAGGGCGTGGCGGAATTGAAGAAGATGATCGCGCAGTTCGGCGAAGATGTCGTCGAGGCCTATATGGGCCACGTTCAGGACAATGCCGCCGAAAGCGTGCGCCGCGTTCTCGACCAGCTGCCCGACGGCGAGTTCTCCTATGAGATGGACCAGGGCTGCAAGATCGTGGTGAAGATCACCGTCGATCGCGACAAGCGCGAAGCGACCGTCGATTTCACCGGTACGTCCGAACAGCGCGGCGACAACTTCAACGCGCCTGCGCCGGTCACGCGCGCCGCCGTGCTCTATGTCTTCCGCGTGCTTGTGGAAGCCGACATCCCGATGAACGCCGGTTGCCTGAGGCCGATCCATATAGTCATCCCGGAAGGCACGATGCTGACCCCGCGCTATCCGGCGGCCGTCGTTGCCGGCAACGTCGAAGTCAGTCAGGCCGTCACCAACTGCCTGTTCGGCGCGGTCGAAAGCCAGGCGGGTGCGCAGGGCACGATGAACAACCTGACCTTCGGTAACGCGCACTACCAGTATTACGAGACGATCTGCTCGGGCGCGCCGGCGGGGCCAGGCTATAACGGTGCCGATGCGGTCCACACACACATGACCAATTCGCGCCTGACCGATCCTGAGATTCTTGAGACCCGCTTCCCTGTCGTTCTGGAAGACTTCCACATCCGCCGCGGTTCCGGCGGCAAGGGAAAATGGTCGGCCGGCGACGGCACCAAGCGCACCATCCGTGCCCGGGAAAAACTGGACTTCGCCATCCTCTCCGGCCACCGCCGTGTCGCCCCCTTCGGCATCAAGGGCGGTGAAGCCGGCAATCTCGGCCAGAACCTCGTTCGCCGCCACGACGGCCGCACCGAGGAACTGTCGGGCTGCGCCCACACGGTTCTCGAAGCCGGCGAAGCCTTCACCGTGGTCACGCCGACGGGCGGCGGCTACGGCAAGAATTGATCTCCCAAGACTGCTGCGGTGGTCTGCGGGCGGGCGAGAAATCGCCCGCCCGCTTTGCTTTTTCGGGGTTCTCGTCATCCGGACCGCGTTGGTTGAGATGATCCTGTATTGCTGTTTTAACGTTAATTTAAATTCGCAATTACTAAGTGTCTCTCGGTCGGTGCGCCAGAAACTCCGCCTCCTCCCACGGAGCACGCGCAACATTCCGGGTCTCCTCCCACCGGTTTGGCCGACCATGTCCAGCCAACCAGCGCGATCGCGACATCACAGGAGTCACGGCAGTGACGTTCAAGAATTTATCGATATTGACCAAGGTCGGCCTCGTGGTCGTGGTCATGGGCATTTCCTCCACCCTTATCGCGCTCGCCGGCGCGCGCGGGCTTTCCTCTCTCGGCACGACGATCGTCGACGTCGGCGCCCGCGAGGAAGCGGCGCGCGAGGCGATGGATCTCCGGGTCGACATCATCGCCATCAGCCGCATGACCTACCAGCTGGCGGCCACGCCCGAGAAGGCTTCCGAGTTCGGTACGGAAACGGAAACCCGCGCCTCGGAAATGCTCGGTCGCCTCACCAAGATCGAGGCAGTCGCCGACGATGCCGAAGACAAATTGCTCAACGACATCCGCACGACGCTGAACAGCTATTTCGACGAGATCCGGGCGATGATTGCCGTTGCCGGCTCGAATGGCGCTGACGCCGCTGCCGTCAAGGCTGCACTCGACAAGGCGCTCGACGCCCAGAAGACCGTGACCTCCACCGTCAAGGCCTACAGCACCTATTCCGGCGACGCTCTTGCGACGGCCCGTGCCGAAGCGCTCGAATCGTCCTCCGTCGCGATGACGATCCTTTTGGCAGCGGCCGGTGCCTGCATCGTCTTCGGCGTAGGTGTCAGCCTGCTCGTTGCCCGCCGCGGCATTGTTGTTCCGGTACAGTCGCTGACCGCGATCATGAGCGAACTTGCCGACGGCAAGCTGGATGGCGACGGTGCCGACGCTTCGCGTCGCGATGAGATCGGCGAGATGGCCCGCGCGGTCGAGGTCTTCCGCAAGAACGCCATCAGCATGCGCGCCATGAAGGCCCAGGAAGCGGTGCTGCATGCCCGCAGCAGCGATCTCCAGTCCAATATCAGCATCGTCGTTGCCTCGGCGGTTGCCGGCGATTTCACCGGCCGCATCACCAAGGACTACGACAACGAGGACCTCAACCGCTTCGCTGCCAGCGTCAACGAACTGGTGTCGAGCGTGGACCTGACGGTCAACGAGGTCCGCCGCGTTGTGGCAGCACTCGCCGACGCCGACCTGACGCAGAACATGCGTGGCGAATTCCATGGCGCGTTTGCCGAGCTTCAGACCAATGTCAACGCCACCATGGTGACCCTGCGCTCGACGATGCAGAACGTCCGCACCTCGGCCGGCACGATCAACGACAATTCCGTCGAATTGAGCTCTGCGGCAAACGACCTGTCGAAGCGTACCGAGCAGCAGGCGGCGGCACTCGAAGAAACAGCGGCAGCCCTTGACGAAATCACCTCGACGGTCCGGACCTCTTCCGCACGGGCCAACGAGGCGCATGAAATGGTGCGCGCCACCAAGGACAGTGCCGGACGTTCGGGCGCGATCGTCCGCAGCGCCATCGACGCGATGGGCCGCATCGAGGATTCGTCGAACCGGATCAACCAGATCATCTCGGTGATCGACGAGATCGCCTTCCAGACCAATCTGCTGGCGCTCAACGCCGGTGTCGAGGCCGCACGTGCCGGCGAGGCGGGACGCGGCTTTGCCGTGGTCGCCCAGGAAGTGCGCGAACTGGCCCAACGTTCGGCAAATGCCGCCAAGGAGATCAAGACGCTGATCCACAGCTCGGCAAGCGAGGTCGAAAACGGCGTGTCGCTGGTGCGTTCCACCGGCGAGGCGTTGCTCGAAATCGAGACCCTGGTCAACAATGTCAACGGTCACGTCAACACGATCGCCACCGCCGCACGCGAACAGGCAACCGCGCTGCAGGAGATCAACACCTCGGTCAACCACATGGACCAGATGACCCAGCAGAACGCGGCCATGGTCGAGGAAACGACAGCGGCCAGCGGAACGCTCGCCGAAGAAAGCCGTCAGCTCCGCACGATGTTGGCGAAATTCAAGTTGGAAGCCCAGGCGGGCCGCGAGAGCTGGAGCCGCGCTGCCTGATTGAGATCACGACCAGGGCCGTGCGCTGCGGGAATGCAGCCTGCGGCCCTGGTCTCCCATCGCCTCGTCGACAAGGAAACGGGCGAGGATGACGGCGTCGCCATGATATCGGATGTGCCATCGGGCAATCGATCCCGCCGCCGACACGCCGATTGCGACGGCCCCAACTGGGCACGTCGCCCGGACGAACCTTAGATAAATCTCCTTATGCCCGCCGCCTGATCTCACGCTTTCACCAGCGCACGGACGCCTGTCGTGCCGGCCCTTGGGGACAATGTGCGTTTTACCGTTAAATGCCGCGTGCTGCGGGTGGATGCTCGGCCAAATCCAGCTATACGTGAAAGACTTGATTTTAAAAGTCAAGTTTTATGCCGTTGTTATAATTAACGTTCCGAGGCCGATGATCGCTGTGCCAACCCTCTGCGCGATGACGCTTTACGCGAGTGCTCACTTTCGTTTCCGGCATATTGGCGCACGGTCGAAGGGCCGCTTTACAACCGGATTTATGGCCCGTTCAGGGTCCATCGAGCCACCGCTTTGCCGAAGCGAGTTGCTCCGCACGAGGCCTGTCTGTCGGTCGAAATAACCTTTGGTGACCGCGATGTCCGCCAACCGCCTTGCGCAGCCGCGCAGAGCGGAAAGTCGCGTACGTCGTTGTCGCCGGGACGGTTCAATTCGAGTGGCACCCATGGCGGGCAGACAATTTCACGCTTACCGGAAATACAGGGGTTAGAGAATGGCGAGGGATAGGTTCAATTTGGTTTCGCGGAGGCGGGGCAGCGCAATTCTGGCGGGGGCGTCGCTGCTGGCGATGGCTGCCGGATCCGCCGAGGCTCAGGAAGCCCAGAAAACCAAACGGGTGGAAAGCCAGGTTCAGGCCGTTCCGGCCGGCGCGACGAAGCTCGATCCCATCGTCGTTGTCGGAAAGGCGGCCGGGCAGCCGCCCGAAACCGGCACCGTCGGCCAGCCATCCGCTCCCTATGCCGGCGGTCAAATAGCGACCGGTGCGCGGCTCGGCGCGTTCGGCAACCGTTCCGTCAAGGAGACGCCGTTCAGCCTCACCGGCTATACGGACAAGCTGATCCGCGATCAGCAGGCTCGAACGATTTCGGACATCACGCTCAACGATCCGTCGGTGCGCTCTGATGCGCCGTCGTTCAGCGAGCGCGATTCCTTCTTCATTCGCGGCTTCTCGGTCACCAATCTGGATACGGCCTATGACGGCCTCTTCTATATCGCCAATCCGCGCCGCAGCCCCCTCGAGGGGATCGAGCGGGTCGAGGTCCTGAAGGGCCCGAGCACGCTTGTCAACGGCGGCGTCGGCCGCGTCGGCGGCACTATCAACCTTGTGCCCAAACGCGCCACCGATGAGCCGCTGACGCGGCTGACGACCACCTATCTCTCGGACTCGCAACTCTGGACGCATCTCGACATCGGCCGCCGCTTCGGACCGGACGGCAAATGGGGCGTCCGCTTCAACGGCTCCTATCGCGGCGGCGATACGGCGCTTGACCACAACGAGAACGAGATCGGCGTGCTGTCGCTCGGACTAGACTATCGCGGCGACCGGGTGCGCGCCTCGCTCGACCTCAACCACTCCAAGCAGAACATCAATGCACCGGCCTCGCTGTTCAATGCGGCGGCGCCAGGCATCAAGATCCCGGAAGCACCCGACGGCCGCATCAACACGTCAAACCCGTTCGAATACCACGACAGCGAGCACAACATGGTCGCTGGCCGCATCGAATTCGACGTGCTGGACAACACCACGATCTACGCCGCCGGTGGTATCAGCCGCTACCGCGAGGACTTCCTGAGCACCTCCTACACAATCCAGAATTCCAACGGCGATGCACTGGCCGAGTTCGGCTACAATCCGCAGGAAATCCAGGGGATTTCCGGTGAGGTCGGCCTTCGGTCGGAGTTCGATACTGGCCCGGTCGGCCACCAGCTGAACGTCTCGGTGAGCCGGGCGCTCAACGAGAACAATCGCGGCTACTTCCATCCCGGTCGGCTCGGCTTCAGAAGCTACATGACCAACATCTACAATCCGGTCTACGTGCCGAGTGATTGGGTAAACACGGGCGGACTTCCGCGCTCGAACGACCTACATGCATTTTCGGACCTGCTCGCTACCAGCGTTGCAATCTCCGATACGCTTTTGTTTGCCGAAGACCGATTCCAGCTGACGGTGGGCGGGCGCTATCAGGAGATGCGTGTGCGGGGCTTCAATACGCGTCCAGGTCCCGTGCCACTTGGTCAGCAGACCTACGATTACGAGGAATCCCGGTTCAGCCCCGCAGTCGCCGCTCTCTTCAACGTTTCCGACAGCCTCTCAGTCCATGCCAACTATGCCGAAGCTCTGACCGAAGGGCCGGCAGCGCCGTCCACCGCTGTGAACAGCAATGAGATATTCCCCCCGGTCGTCAGCAAGCAGAAGGAAATCGGCTTCAAGTACGATCTCGGCGAGATGATGCTGGGCGCAGCGCTGTTCGAGATCAGGCAGCCCAACGGCTTGACGACCGGTGGCGTCTTCGCCGTGGATGGGCTCCAGGTGAACCGGGGCATCGAACTGTCTGCGTACGGCGAACCGGTTGACGGTGTTCGTTTGCTTGGTGGCATCACCTTCATGGACGCCAAGCTCGATAAAGCAGAAAACTCGCGGACAGGGGAACGGTTCGATGGCAACCGCGTGCCCGGCGTGCCGACGACGGCGATCAGCCTCTACGGTGAATACGACACGCCCTGGGTCGAGGATCTGACGGTGACGGGGCGCCTCGTCTATACCGGCAGCACCTATTATGATCAGAGGAATACGCAGAAGGTTTCGGACTGGACGCGGGTCGACCTTGGCGCGCGCTACTCCTTCGAGCGCGAAGGCGGCAAGCCGGTGGAAGTCAGGGCGACCGTCCAGAACGTGTTCGACGAGAACTACTGGGCCTCGTCCGCCCGCGGCTTCCTCGCCGCCGGCGCACCGCGTACGTTCATGGTGTCGACCGCATTCGAATTCTGAGCGCTCGGAATTTCACTCGCAAAAAGAAACGGCCGGCATTTCGCCGGCCGCTTCTCGTTTCAGCCGGGGCTGTATCAGGCTTCCGGCGAATAGCCGAAGACCACGGCCGGGTTTTCCGCGGTCTCCACCCAGACGCTCTTGGTCTGGGTATAGGCAAGCAGCGCGTCGCGGCCGCTGGAGCGGCCATAACCGGAGCGGCCGAAGCCGCCGAAGGGTGACATGACGCTGATCGTTTTGTAGCCATTGATCCAGAACGTACCGGCGCGCACGCGCGCGGCCATGCGGTGGGCGCGGCCGACATCCCTGGTCCAGACGGCGCCGGCAAGGCCGTAGGGGTTATCGTTGGCAAGCGCCACCGCCTCGTCCTCGTCGTCAAACACGGTGACGCCGACGACCGGGCCGAAGACTTCCTCGCGCGCAATCGTCATGTCGGGCTTGACGTTGTCGAGGATGGTCGGGGCGAAGAAGAAGCCGCCGGAAGCGGAAAGCGCTTCCGGCTTGGCACCGCCGGTTGCAAGCGTCGCGCCTTCGGCCACGCCCTGGCGCACCATTTCGTCGATCTTCGCCCATTGACGGGCATTGTTGATCGGGCCGATCTGGGTGGCGTCGAGATAGGGATCGCCGACCGGAATGCGCTCGGCGGCGCGAGCGTAACGCTCGACGAATTGCTGGTGCACCGAGCGGTGGATCAAGAGACGAGAACCGGCAACGCAGCTCTGGCCGGCGCCGGAGAAGATCGCCGATTGCGCGCCGACGATGGCGCGGTCGAGATCCGCATCGGCAAAGACGATGTTGCCCGACTTGCCACCGAGTTCGAGAATGCAAGGCACGACGTTTTTCGCAGCGGCTGCCGCAATAGCAGAGCCGGCCTGAGCTGAGCCGACGAAGACGACGAGCGCCGTCTTCTTGTGGGCGACCATGGCGGCCCCCGCGGTCAGGCCGGCGCCGGCGATGACATTGACGAGACCGCGCGGTGCGCCGCCCGCTTCGCAAAGGGCGCCGAGCACCAGGGTGCTGAGCGGCGTCAGCTCCGACGGCTTGATGACGACGCCGTTGCCGGCGCAGATGGCCGGGGCGATCTGCCAGCCGCCGGTAAAGAGCGGCGCATTCCAGGGCGTGATCTGGGCGACGACGCCGACCGGCTCGTGCCTGACATAATTCAGGTGCGACGTCGGCACCGGAATGACTTCGCCGTGCAGCTTGTCGCACCAGCCGGCGTAATATTCGAACATCTCGGCGACCCGCAGCGCTTCGCCGCGGATATCGCGGATCGGCCGGCCGGCGGAGCGGCTCTCCAGTTCGGCCAATTCGGGTGCGCGCTCACGGATCTTGCGGGCGATTTCGTTCATCACCCGGCCGCGCGCCGATGCCGTCATGGCGATCCATTCGCGTTGGGCGCGGGCGGCTGCCTCCATTGCCGCATCGATGACGTCGTTGCCGGCATCCTTGAACGTGGCGAAAACTTCGCCAGTCGCCGGGTCGGTCAGGTCTTGCTCAGCGCCCGAGCCTGCCATCAGCGCGCCGTCGACATAGCTGCCGATCTCGCTGCCGGGCAGGAAACCATGGAAGAGTTCGCGGATGCGCTCGGCCTTTCCGGCGGGCATGGTCATGTCGTTCATCGTCTTCCCCTTGTCTTATCGGTTGTCGTTGGCCGCGGCGCGAAATGCGCCCATGCGGGTGAAGTCATCGGCATTGTCGAGCGGGCTTTCGGCCCAGAGCCGGGCGACTGTTGCCGAAAGCGGCAGTGCGGCACCGGTGCGGGCTGCCAGCTCGCTTGCAAGCCTGACATCCTTGCGCATCAGGCCCATGGTGAAGCCGCTGTCGAAGCGGTCGTTCATCACCCATGTCGGAAAATGCACGTCGCTGATCATCGATTTGCCCGAGGCAGCGTTCAGCACCTTCAGCGCCTGTTCGGGCTCGAGCCCGGCCGAAAGCGCGAGCTTCAGGCCTTCGCCCGTCGTCACCATATGAGCGGCTGCCAGCAGGTTGTTGACGAGTTTGGCGACGTTGCCGGCACCGCTAGGGCCTACGTGCAGGGCCTTGGCCGCCATCGCGTCGATCACCATCTTGGCGCGGGTAACATCGGCGTCGCTGCCGCCGATCATCATCGTCAGCGAACCGCTCGCCGCGCCAGCCGGACCGCCGGACACCGGCGCATCGAGGAAGCCGTGGCCAAGCGCATTGAGGCCTGCAGCAAGGTCACGCGAGACGTCGGGTTCCGACGTTGACGTGTCGATGATGACGACACGATCCCCGGCCGCCTTGAGTGCGTCGAGATTGGCTTCGACGACGGCTGCGACGTCCTTGGCCGTCGGCAGCGAGAAAACGATGAAGTCGATCCTAGCGAAGACATCGGCGAGCGTTTCGCAAGGCGACACACCGCCTTCGGCCGCGAGTTTCCGCCTGTCATCCGAAAGGTCGAAACCTTTGACGGCAAAACCGTTGCTTGCGAGCGTGGTCGCCATGCCGAGCCCCATGGCTCCAAGGCCGACCACGCCTACCCTTGTCTCTTTCGTCGTCATATCCGGTGTCACCCTCGGTATTTGTTATGGTGCCGAGAGGGTCGCACGGGGTCGTTGGGGCGGGTAGACGGCGGCGCCGGTACACTGCGTTGCTGGCGCCGCAACGTCGGTTTGTGAAGGTAGGTCGCCCATCGTTCGAGGCTCGCCCTCGAGCGTCACACGGTCACGACGATCTTGCCGAACTGCTCGTTCGCCTCGAGATAACGATGCGCCTCGACGATCTGCTCGAAGGGAAAGACCCGGGCGATGGCTGGCTTTAGCGCACCCGATTCCAGGCCGCCGATGATGAAGGTCTTGGCGGCTTCCAGTCGCTCGGGATCGCCGAGGATTTCGTGCACGAGATAACCGCGCAGCGTCAGCGCCTTGCCGAGCACGGTGAAGAGTGGAAAGGGCGTCGGCTCGGGGCTGAGGCCGCCGTATTCGATCAGAATGCCGCCATGCGACATAGCCGCCGTCAGCGGCTCAAAGATCGGCCCGCCGATCGGGTCGAGTACCACGCGGACACCTTTCGGTCCCACAATCTCCTTCAGTCGGGCTTCCAGGTCTTCTTCCGCCGACGCGATTACATGAACTGCGCCGAAGTCGAGCAGCGCCTGTCTCTTGGCTGAGGTCCGCGTGACGGCGATCGCGGTTGCGCCAACCAAGTTGGCGATCTGGATGGCGGCCAGTCCGACACTGCTCGAGGCGGCGGTGATCACGACCATATCTTGCCTGCCGAGCTTGGCGATGTCGATCAGCGCACCATAGGCCGTCAGATACTGCATCCAGAGGGCCGCGGCCTCGTCCCAATTGAGCGACGCTGGATGTTTTACGACCTGCGCGGCAGGGACGGTGATGAGCTCGCCATAGGCGGGCCAGCGGATCATCGAAATCGGCGGAATGATGCTGACGGCGTCACCGGAAACGAAACCGTCGACGCCTTCGCCGACCGACTCCACCAGTCCAGCAGCCTCGAGGCCGAGACCAGAGGGCAGTGCGGGCGTCTCGATGTAGCGGCCCGCGCGCAGCAACGCTTCGGCGCGATTGAGGCCAAGCGCCTTGACGCGGATTCGGACCTCTCCGGCACCGGGCGCGGCAACCTCGTGATCCTCGATGCGCAGGACTTCGGGACCACCATGCTCATGAAAACGAACAATGCGTGCCATCAGCCGTAACTCCGTAATGATTGAACTGAATAAGCTATGCGCGACCGGTTGAATTCGATAAATGGTGGGGCGAGCAATGCAGTAGAAACCAGGAGTTTCGAATATGGATCGGCTCACCAGCATGGCGGTGTTCGTCAAAGCGGTGGATCTCGGCTCGTTTGCTGCCGCTTCGGAGGCGCTCCACCTCTCCGGGCCGATGGTCGGCAAGCATGTCCGGTTTCTGGAGGAACGGCTCGGGGTGCGGCTGATCAACCGCACCACGCGGCGGCAGAGCCTGACCGAATTTGGCCGGGCCTACTATGACCGCTGCCGCGTTATCCTTTCAGAAGCGGAAGCCGCCGACGCGCTTGCGGCCGATCAGCTCTCCGAGCCACGCGGGCGGTTGCGCGTTACCATGCCGGCGCTGCTCGGGCGCCGATGTGTTGCACCGATCCTCATGGCGTTCGCCCGAAAACATCCAAGGCTCGAACTTGAACTCTCTTTCGGTGATCGCATCATCGATCTCGCAGAAGACGGCTATGACCTTGCCATCCGTACCGGCGCCCTGGAGGACAGGTCGGGCCTTGTCGCCCGCCGTCTCGCCAGTCACAGCATGGTCGTTTGCGCATCGCCGTCCTACATCGAGCACCATGGCGTCCCAAGACAGATCGACGATCTGGGTGGCCATCAGGCGGTGACATACCATCGGCCGGGATGGGTGCATCCCTGGTTGTTTCCGCGTGATGGGCAGCCGGCATTGGAGGTGACGCCGGCCAACCGGCTGCGGTTCGACGATCTCGAAGCGATTGCAGATGCGGCGACCGCCGGGATGGGGCTGGCCTGGCTGCCGTCATGGCTTGTTCGCCATCGCATCACCGGCGGCGCGCTTGTCGAAGTCCTGCAGGACGAACCCGGGTACGTGTTCGACAACTACGCCCTGTGGCTGCGTACCCCGCATTTGCCTTTGAAGGTCCGCCTTGCCGTCGATGCGTTGGCAGTAGCCTTGCCGAAGGCGATGATCTGAACGGGGCTGCTTCGGTACGTCACCGTTGTGACAGACTTCACCGGAAGGCGGGCTTTCTAGGCTTCAAACCCGGAAGGACTGCATTTCCAGCGCCAGGTGCTGGCCGAGCTTTTCCACAGAGAGCGGCAGGCGCCGATGGGCGCGCACCATCAGATGGGCGCTCGCCTCCCGCAGCAGCGGATCTTCGAGGTCGACCGCCTGCATGGCGCCACGGTCGATTTCGCCGGAGACGGCGGCGCGTGGCAGGAAGGTGACGCCGAGACCGGAGGCGACGAAGCGGCGCAGCACCTCGATCGAGTGTGTTTCGAGCAAGGGCGCCAGCGCCATGCCGGCATCGGCGGCTACGCGGGCGACGATCTGGGTGACGCCATTGCCCTTGCCGAGCAGGGCACAGGGCGACGTCAGACAGTCTGCCAGCTTCAGCTGGGTGCGGCTGGAGAGGGCGTGGCCATTCGGCACGATGACGCAGAGCGGCTGACGGGCGATTGCCAGCGCCCGGATGCGCGGATCGGTCAGCGGTGTATAGGCGATACCGATATCCGCGTCGCTGTTGGCGATGGCATCGACCACATCCTCGGTGCTGCCGAGTTCAACGATATAGCGGACATAGGAGTGTGCCTTCGAGAACGACGACAGCCCGTGTTCGACCAGATCGGCCATGAAACCTTCGCCGCAGCGAATGCGGATGCGGGTCTGCTGCACGCCGCGGATCTGGTCGAGTTGCTCGGCAAGCAGCCCGTTGTCCTCAAGAACCCGCTTGCCATGTTCGAGAACGAGGTCGCCGGCATCGGTCAAAACGGTGCCGCGCGCGGTGCGCTCGAATAGGGCAAGGCCGATTTCGCGCTCGGTGTCGGCAATCTGGCGGCTGACCACAGACGGCGCCAGCCCCATATGTTCGGCAGCACCCCGGATCGAGCCGATGCGGGCGACCGCCATAAAGATTTTCAGCGCTTTCGCGTCGAGTACGTCCATGGCGGTCATGGATGCGACGGAAACCGTTGGAGGTCAACGACCAAGAGACGTCGCGATCAATCGTGTCCAGAGGTTAACGCCCGCTGGGATAATCGCATCGTTGAAATCGAAGTGCGGCGAATGCAGGCCGGGGTTGGAACCGTCGCGGCGTGCGCCCAGCCAGAGGTAGCAGCCGGGGCGCTCCTCGAGCATGAAGGCGAAGTCTTCCGCGGCCATGCTGGGGGCGGCATCGATCACCGAGAGGGCGCCGTTCTGCGCTGCAACCGAACGCACGAAAGCGGCCGACGCCGCATCGTTGATCGTGGCGGGATATCGCCGTTGATAGTCGAGATCGGCCGAGCAGCCGAGGCCTTCGGCGACGGCGACGACCAGCGTTCGCATGCGATTTTCGAGGATTTCGCCGACGTCCTTCGCGAACCAGCGCGTGGTGCCGCGAATGACGGCCTCCTGCGGGATGACGTTCCAGGCGTCACCGCCATGGATCTGGGTCACCGAGACAACGGCGGCATCGAGCGGCGAGACGTTGCGGCTGGCGATCGTCTGCAGCGCTGTCACGATCTGGGCTGCGGCCACCAACGGGTCGGCGCCCTCATGTGGCATCGCGCCGTGGGCGCCCCTGCCGGTGACACGGATTTCGAAGACGCCGAAGGCGGCCATCATCGCGTCGTCGCGGGCAACGCAGGTGCCGACATCGAGTGCCGGCCAATTGTGCGCCGCATAGACGGCGTCGGCCGGAAAGTCGCGGAAGAGGCCGTCCGCGACCATGGCGCGGGCTCCACCTTCTGCTTCTTCGGCCGGCTGGAAGATGAAATGAACGGTGCCGTCGAATTCCATTTCCGAGGTCTGGCGTGCCGCTGCGAGCAGCATCGAGACGTGGCCGTCATGGCCGCAGGCATGCATCTTGCCTGACGTTTTCGACGCATAGGCAACGCCGCTTGCCTCGACGATCGGCAGCGCGTCCATGTCGGCGCGGATGGCGATGGTGCGAGATGACGTGCCGCGCGACAGCGTGCCGACGAGACCGGTGCCGCCGTAGCCGCCTTTGACGGCGACGCCCCATTCGGCAAGCTTGGCGGCGATGAAGGCGGAGGTTTCCCGTTCCTCAAAGGCGAGTTCCGGGTGGGCATGCAGGTGATGGCGCCAGGCGATCGTTTCCGCGATACGGTCGGGGCTGATGTCGTGGCGGCTCATCTCGTTCATCCTGTCTCTTTGAAATCGGACCCGGCCGCGAAGCGGCCGGGCCTTGTTCTATCCTACTGGCCGAGCCTGAGGAACAGATCGGCGACGACGACGGAACCCATATAGGTTCCGACCATCACGCAGATCGCGACGATGACGATCTTCCAGCCGGAGCGTCGGGCGATCGCAAACTCGCTGGCGGTCAGCGCAAGGCCGCCATAGGCAAGTGCCGGGGTGGCGAGCGCCAGGAAGTTCAGGTGTTCGACCTGTTCGCTGACCCAGGCAGCACCAGGGACGCCGGGAATGGTGATCAGGATAGCGATCAGCGAGACCCAGGCGACGCTTGGCAGGTAGAAGGGCACGAAGCGCGCAAAGCCGAGGCCGATGATGCAGGCGACATAGAGAACTAACATGCCGGGCAGGGCGACAAGCGGCGATGTGCCGGTGCCGACCCAGTTGGCGATGAGGCCAATGGCGCAGGCGATCAGCAGCAGTCCGGAGTGCTTGACGACATCGATCTTGCGCTCGTCTTCAGCGTTGAGCGGCAGGTCGTCGGCAAGATTGGCGGTGGTATTCGTTTGATTGGCCATTGTTCCTGTCTCCCCGATCAGGCTGTTTTGCGTTCGGACGGGCGGGCCTTGTTGTAAAGCCATTCCGTCAGCGGCAGGGCGACGAACATGCCGACATAAAGACCGGTCGCGTAGGTCAGGATGTTGCTGGCTGCTGCCAGCGCCAGGATGATGTCCTTCTGGTCTGGAACGACGGCGACGAGGCCGCCGGTGCAGGCCGCAAGCATCGAGCCGGAGCCGACGCCGCAGGACATGGCGAGCGCGCGCACATCAAAGATGCCGAGGCCGTGGACGAGCGGCGGCATGATGGCAAAGACGAAGGTGCCGATCAGCGTGCCGGTGGCATAGACGCCCATGGCGCCAGCGCCTTCCGGCGAATTGAGACCGTATTTATCGGCGATCAGCGCCAGGTTCGGTTCACGGTCGATCGAGTAGGTGGCACCAACGGCTTCGCGGCCCATCTTGAGCAGGAACACGGCGACCGGGAAGGCGACGAGGATGGTACCGAGGTTGCCCAGTTCCTGCAGCACGAGTGCCGGTCCGGCCTCGATGATCTTTGAGATCTGCGGGCCGACCGTTGTGCCGAACTTGGCGATGAAGGGCATGATCGCAACGGTGATCATGGCGCCGGACAGTCTGACCGCATCCTTGGAAAGGAACTTGGCGCTCGCCTTGAAAATGGCGGGATTGAGCAGGATGCCGAGAGCGAAGGCGTAAAGGATCGGCAGGAAGATCACGGTGCCAAGGCCGATAGACAGGCGTTGAATGCCGATCAACTCGCAGACGATGACGATCGCAAGCACAAGGATGTGCAGATAGAGCCCGCCCGTGGCGGCTCCGGGTTTTCCGGTCATGATGTTCTCCTCTGGTTGGGGGACCAGTTGTTGTTCTTTGCCCAGATTTCACACTATGGGCTGCGGACAAATTCCGGCTAGCCGGTCGGCGAGCAACGAAGTGTTGCAGTTCCAGCAACAGCCGCTGAGCTGAGGGCGGCCTTCAACAAAGCCGCTCGTCCCGTCTGTCATTTCATGGTTGCAGTCCTGCTTTGGCGCTGTGCGGATGCGAATCGGGGTTTCGCTTGCTCTCGCTTTTGCATGTGCCGCGGCCGTGGCCAAGGGCGTATTCGGCCAAGTCCGGACCAGAACCCTGAAACCAACCGCTTTCCCCATCAATCGGGCCGATCGGCGCAACCAAATCCGCTCGTTTGCGGATTCAGGGCCAGAATTCGGAAAAACCCACCAAAAATCGCTGAAAACCCCCATTGAAATCGATTACATTTTCTGGCTTGATGGTCCTCGCAAGATTTTGGGAGGATCTTATGAAGAAGCTTATCGCCGTAGCACTCGGCACCGTCGCATCCATCGCCATCTCCGCTTCACTCGCCAATGCCGAAACCTTAAAGATTGGTTTGTCCAATGGTTGGGTCGGCAGCGAGTGGCGCACGCAGATGATCGACGAGGCCAAGGCGGCTGCGGAAAAATGGAAGGAAAAGGGCGTCGACGTCGAAGTCACCGTCCAGAGCGCCAATGTCGACGTGCCCGGGCAGATCGCCCATGTGCGCAACTTCATCGCCGAAGGCGTCAACGCCATCATCATCAATCCGAACAGCCCGACGGCCTTCGACCCGATCTTCGCCCAGGCGAAGGAAGCGGGCATCCTGGTGATCGCCACCGATGCCGAGGTGTCGTCGCCGGATGCGACCTATGTCGGCATCGACCAGACGGCTTGGGGTGCATCCGGCGCCAAGTGGCTGGCCGAGACGCTTGGCGGCAAGGGCAAGGTCGTTGCCATCAACGGCGTCGCCGGCCATCCGGCAAACGAGATGCGCGTCGCCGGCTACAAGAGCGTCTTCAAGGACTATCCGGATATCCAGGTGGTCAACGAGGTCAACGCCAACTGGGACCAGGCGCAGGGCCAGCAGGCCATGCAGAACATCCTGGCGACCTATCCTGACGTCAACGGCGTCGTCGTGCAGGACGGCATGGCGGCAGGCGCCTGGAAGTCGATCATGGATGCCGGCAAGGCAAGCCAGATCGCTGCCACCGGCGAGATCCGCAAGGACTTCATCGACCTCTGGAGCAAGGACAAGCTGAACTCCGGCGCGACCGTCAATCCGCCCGGCGTCATGGCAAGCGCGCTCAACGTTGCCGTTCTCATGCTGCAGGGCAAGGAACTGAAGGAGCCGGCAACGGCCGGTCAGTACAAGAACGCCATGTACCTGCCGATCCCGTTCATCGACAGCAAGAACCTGGCGGACGCCGCCAAGCAGGTTGACGGCAAGCCAGGCTACTATTCCTACACCAGCGCTCTTTCGATCGAAGACGCCGAAGCGCTCTTCAAGTAAGCGCCTGAAGCCGGGCGGATCTGCTGATCCGCCCGGCACCCCGGACCCGACTTTACGGATCAAACCCCATGTCGAAATTGAAGTTGAACGGCGTAAGCAAGGCTTACGGCGCCACCCTGGCTTTGCGCCGCGGCGACCTTGAGATCGCCGCCGGCGAAGTCCATGTGCTCATGGGCTCGAACGGCTCGGGCAAGAGCACGTTGTGCAAGATCATTGCCGGCAGCGTACGTCCCGACGGCGGCGAGATCCTGATCGACGGCCGGCCAGTCACGATTTCAGGGCCGCAGTCGGCGCGTGAGCAAGGCATCGGTATCTTCTATCAGGAGCTCAGCCTTGCGGGGAACCGCTCGGTCGAGGAGAACATCTGCCTGGCGATGCTGCCGGTGAAGGCCGGGCTCTTCATCGATCGTTCCGCCCTGAAGGCGCGGGCTGCGCGTTACATCGATCTTTTCTCCGAGGTTTCCGGCGACGGATTTACCGCTGAAACGCTCGTCGGAAACTTGCGCGCCGATCAGCGCCAGCTGGTCGAGATCATGAAGGCGCTCGCCAGCGAAGCGCCGATCCTGATCTTCGACGAACCGACCTCGGCGCTCGATCGGGCACAGGTCGAACGCTTCTTCGGTATTCTTCGCGGGCTGAAGCGCGACGGCCGCGGGATCATCTTCATTTCGCACCGCATGGACGAGATTACTGCGATCGGCGACCGGGTGACGATCATCCGCGACGGCGAGACGATCAAGACGCTCAACCTTTCCGAGACCGATCCTGCCACCGTTATCCGGCTTATGGTCGGCGGCGCCGGTGACATGCCCGCCTCGCAATCCTCCGCGCCTGCCGTTGCGAACTTTTCGACCGGCGCCGCCATGACTGTCGACCGGCTTTCCGGCGTCGGCTTCCGCAATGTCAGCTTCGAGGTCGCCAAGGGCGAGATCCTCGGGCTCGGCGGTCTGCACGGCCAGGGGCAGTCGGCGGTGTTGCGCGCAATCTTCGGCGCTGGCTCCATCACATCGGGCGAGATCCGCATCGGCAGCGACCGTTTCGATGCGAAAAAACCGCGTGACGCCATCCGGCGCGGTTGCGCCTATGTCTCGGGCGACCGTGGCCGCGACGGCGTCATCGCCGGCAGGCCGATCATCGAGAACGTCACGCCCATCCATTATCTGCGCGACCGGCTGATGATTGCACGTCCGTCAAGCCTCAGGCAAAAGGCGATGCCGGCGCTTGAAGCCATGCACACCAAGTTTGCGAGCCTCATGCATCCGATCAATTCGCTTTCCGGCGGCAACCAGCAGAAGGTGATCATCGCCCGCTGGCTGATCGACCGGCCGGACGTGCTGCTGCTCGACGATCCGACCAAGGGCATCGACCTGTCGGCCAAGGCGGATCTTTTCGCCCTCATTCGCCAACTGGCGGCAGACGGGCTCGGCATCCTGCTCTACTCCTCGGAGGACGCCGAACTGCTGGGCAATGCCAACCGCATCCTCGTCTTCAACGGCGGATCGGTGACGCGCGAACTCACCGGCGAGGATCGCACCCGCTACAATCTCTACCAGGCTGCATACGAGGCCGCGTGATGACACCGACCACGATAGAAACTCCGTCTGCCCGCCCCGGCGGCCTCAAGCTCTGGCTCGAACGCTATCCGTTCCTGCCGGCATTGATCATCGTCGTCGCCCTTCTGGCGTTGAACGGCGCGTTCTCGCCCAACAGCCTCAGTTACCGTTCGCTGACGGGATTGCTCAGCACCTACATGGCGCTGATCATGCTGGCGATCGCCCAGACCTATGTGGTTTCCGCCGGCGACATCGACCTTTCGGCTGGCGCGACGCTGTCGCTCGTCAATGTCGCCATCGTCGTCCTGATGGAGAAATGGGGTGGCGGTACAGGTGCCGTCGTCGGCGCCATGATCTGTGGCATCCTGCTCGGGCTTGCCTGCGGCGTGATCAACGGCATCGTCGTTGCAGCGCTCAGATTGCAGGCGATCGTTGCCACCTTTGCCACCAGCATCTTTTTCACCGGCGTCGCGCTCTACATCATGCCGGTGGCCGGTACGCCCGCGCCGGCGCTGTTCTGGCGCACCTATGGCGGCAGGCTTCTCGGCCTTCCCTTTATCTTCTACGTTCTGGCGGCACTCGCCGTTCTGCTCTTCCTTTTGTCGCGCACCCGCCTCGTCACCCAGCTTCTGGCCGTCGGCGACGACCAGCAGGCCGCCTACCAGACGGGCCTTCCCGTCGTTCTGGTGCGCATCAAGGGTTATGCGCTTTGCGGCCTGTTTTCGGCGCTCGCGGCGTTTTGCCTGACCGGCGACACCGCCAGCGGCGATCCGCTCGTCGGCGGCAAGATGACGCTCTATAGCGTCGCGGCTGTGGTGCTCGGCGGCAGCGCGCTTGCCGGCGGTTGGACGACAGTCGTCGGTTCGCTGCTCGGCGCGCTGACGATCGGTCTCGTCAACTCGCTGGTCTTCTTCATGGGCACGCCGTCGGAGTGGCAGAACTTCGTCCAAGGTCTCGCCATCCTTCTCGTCTTGATGGCCGGCGTGCTGGCCGGCCGGAGGGCACGCGCATGAACGCCGTCATTCCCTTCCTCAAGAAGCCGCTGGTCATCGCACTTTTGTTGATTGTCGCGCTGCTCTATCTCGGAGAAAGCCTGTCGCCGGGCTTTGCCTCTGCCGATCAGATCCTGCGGCTTTTGATCGTCGCCTCGCTGCTCGGCATTGTCGCCGCCGGCCAGAATGTCGTCATCCTCGGCGGTCGCGAAGGCATCGATCTTTCGGTCGGCGGTGTCGTGTCGCTCTCGGCGATCATTGCCGGTAACGTCATGAACGGGGCCGATGGCGGCATCCTGCCGGCCATTCTTGCCTGCCTCGCGGCCGGCGCGTTCTTCGGCCTCCTGAACGGACTTGGCGTCACCTTGCTGCGCATCCCGCCGCTGGTGATGACGCTCGGCATGCTCGGCGTGCTGCAGGGGCTGCTCGTCGTCATCCGCAACGGCATTCCCTCCGGCCGCGCGGCACCCGGCCTTTCCGCCTTCGTCACCCAGCCGCTGGTGTTCGGCATTCCCGGCATCATCTGGCTCTGGATCGCCATCGGCCTCTTCATGGCCTTCATGCTCAACCGCACGGTCTTCGGCCACCGCATTTATGCGATCGGCTCCAACGAGCATGCGGCCTACATGGCCGGCGTGCCGGTCCGCCGCATGCGCATCGGCCTGTTCATGATCTCCGGCATGTTTGCGGCGATCGCCGGCCTCTGCCTGCTTGGCTATTCCGGCTCGTCGTTTGCCAATGTCGGCGAGCAGTACATGCTTTCCTCGATCATCGCCGTCGTCTTCGGTGGCACATCGCTTGCTGGCGGCAAGGGCGGTTACACCGGCACCATGGCCGGCGCGGTGTTGCTGGTGATCCTCCAAGGGATCCTCACCACCGTCAACATCGATGAATCCGGCCGCCAGATGGTCTTTGGCGCGACGCTCTTGTTGCTGATGCTGTTCTATGGGCGCGGAAGGGCGATGCGGGCATGAGCGATCACCGGCCGAAGATCAAGGATATCGCCGAGCGCGCCGGCGTTTCCGTCGCCACCGTGTCGCGGGCGCTGAGCGATTCCGGCCTGGTGACGGCCGAAACGAGCCAGCGGATCCATGCGCTTGCAAGGGAACTCAACTACCGGCCGAATGTCAGCGCCCGTAACCTGCGCACCCGCAAGTCGATGTCGGTGCTGCTCGTCGTGCGCGACGTCGGCAACCCGTTCTATCTCGATATCTTGAAGGGCGTCGAGGCGACGGCGCGCGAGGCCGGCTACTCGGTTCTGATGGGCAACACCGAGAACAATCCTGATCGCGAGACGGAATATTTCAACATGCTGCGCGACGGCCATGCCGACGGTATGGTCCTGATGACCGGCAAACTGCCGCCGGCGGGGCACGACGCGGGCGTCGACATTTCGCGGCTGCCTGTTGTCGTCGCGCTGGAAATGATCGAGTCCTCCGGACTGCCGCATGTTCAGGTCGATAACGTCGCAGCGGCGAAGGCCGCGGTCGAGCATCTGATTTCGCTCGGCCACCGCAAGATCGCCCATATCGCCGGGCCGTTGCCCGAGGTGATGGCCGTGCACCGGCGCGAGGGCTACCGCGCCGCCATGCAGGACGCCGGCCTTGCGATCCCCGAGGGATACGAGGTTCGGGGCGACTACCTGCTCGAAACCGGCCAGCTCTGCTGCGGCCAATTGTTTGCCTTGGCCGAACCGCCGACAGCACTTTTTGCCGCCAACGACGAAATGGCCTATGGCGCCATTCACGAGTTGCGCCGCCTCGGCCGCGACGTGCCGGGTGATGTTTCCGTCGTCGGCTTCGATGATCTCTACCTGAGCAAGGCTTTCTATCCGCCGCTGACGACCGTCAACCAGCCGCGCGCCGATATCGGCCGGACGGCGATGTCGCTGTTGCTGCGCATGCTTTCCGGCGAGGAGGTGGGTCTTTCCCCGCCGATTGTGCTGCCGACGGCCCTGAGTATACGGGCCAGCACCGCCTCGCCACGCCAATAACCTGACAATCTGGGAGAAGAGAATGACACAGCTACCCAAGCAGACGCTGCGCGTGGGTTTCGTCGGAACCGGCTTCATCGCCCATTTCCACCTGAAGTCGATGATCGGCGTGCGCAATGTCGAAGTGACGGGCGTGTTCAGCCGTAAGGCGGAAAACCGCGAGAAGTTTGCAAGCGAAGTCGAAACGCTCGGGCTCGGCACCTGCCGCACGCATGAGAGCCTGGAAGCTCTGCTGTCGGCCGATGACGTCGATGCGATCTGGATACTGTCGCCGAACTATACCCGCCTCGACGTGATGCGTTCGTTGCACGGGGCAATCAAGTCGGGCCGCAGCAAGGTGTTCGCGGTTGCTTGCGAAAAGCCATTGGCACGCACGGTGGCGGAAGCCCGCGAAATGCTGACGCTCGCCGAGGATGCCGGCCTCAACCACGGCTATCTCGAAAACCAGGTGTTCTGCACGCCGGTCCTGCGTGGCAAGGAAATCATCTGGCGACGGGCTGCCTCCACCACCGGCAGACCCTATCTGGCGCGCGCGGCGGAGGAGCATTCCGGCCCGCACGAGCCCTGGTTCTGGCAGGGCGACAAGCAGGGCGGCGGCGTTCTCTCCGACATGATGTGCCACAGCGTGGAGGTTGCGCGCTATCTTTTGACTGCGCCCGGCGCGCCGCGCAATTCGCTGAAGATCAAGTCGGTCAACGGCACCGTCGCCAACCTGAAATGGACGCGCCCCCATTATGCCGAACAGTTGCGCAAGCGCTTCGGTAACGACGTCGACTACCGCAACCGCCCTTCGGAGGATTTTGCCCGCGCCACGGTGACGCTCGAGGATCAGGACGGCAACGAACTGATGATCGAGGCGACCACGTCCTGGGCCTATGTCGGCGCCGGCCTGCGCATCCAGCTCGAACTGCTCGGGCCGGAATATGCGCTCGAGTACAACTCGCTGAGCACCGGTCTGAAGATCTTCATGTCCCGCGAAGTCACCGGGTCGGAAGGCGAAGACCTGGTCGAGAAGCAGAATGCCGAGCAGGGGTTGATGCCGGTACTTGAGGATGAGGCCGGCGCCTACGGCTACACCGACGAGAACCGCCACATGGTCGAATGCTTCCGCAAGGGTGAGAAGCCGCTCGAAACCTTCGAGGACGGACTTGCCGTGGTCGAGATGCTGATGGGGCTTTATCGCTCCGCCGAGATCAATGCCACCTTGCAGTTCCCCGCGCCGGAGCTTGAGCACTACGTTCCAGTCGTCGCGCGCAAGGGCGCCTGACAGAGATTGTCGAGGCTGGCGGGGGCGCTGCCCCCGTCAACTGGATAGGCCAGGCCTCCGGGCTCGGGCGGGTTCTCGTCAATGCGAGGAGATGTCCACCGGGTCTTCGCCCGCCGCGCGCCCGGTTATCTCGTCGATCTCGATGACAAAGAACAGATGCGGGGACGTTCCGACGACGCCCTGTTCTGCCGGCTTCAGCCCACCAGGTTCCCACCAGTTGGTGCGTTTCTCCAACAGCGACCATGCCTGCAGGCGCTCTTGATGCCCTTGCTGTGTGTCGGGCAGCTCGCGATACTTGCCGTAGATGACGGCGCTCTTCCACCTTCCCCCGTTGGAAAACTCGTCGATCTGGACACAGACAAGCGGGTTGGCACGCATCCAATCGACTTTCTGTCCGGGCATCGAGAAGCCGTATAGCCGGTTTGCAGTAAAGGCGTACTGGATGGGGACGATGTAGGGCTGGTCATCCCTGGCGCAGGCCAGCCGACCGATATGGTGCGAGGAGACAAGTGCGATGCATTCCTCACGCGACAATTCCCTGACGAACATATCTCGCTTCCTCCAGCGGTAAGACGCTACCAAAAGACTGCACGCATTTCGCTGTCCACCGCATTGATATGGCGCAATCGGTGAACATTGACAGGCGCGATTGCCAAAGCCCCGAAACGGCTCGGCCTCATCCGGCGTCCCTGTGCATCTTCTACCGATAAATTGAACCCCGTTGCGCTCCGGGCGGAATAATCCGCGTGCAGCACCGTTAGGCCCTCACAGACACCTATTGAAGGTCGTGCGTCGTGCGTGGGCTTTCGCCGCGAACCGGCCGCTAGCAGAAAAGGATTGGGCCATCATGACCGGCGTTCAAGCATTTGCACCGGCGAAAGACATCATCATCTCCCCCGCCAACGAGGCAGGCGACTTTGGCGGGCAGATGCCGCTGCGCCAGGTGCGGCTGTTGACCGGGTCGATGCTGCTCGTGTTCGCCGCGATCCTTATCTTTGCCGCGGCAGATGGGCTGACCGTGCCGATGCGCCTGGCGCTGATGGTGTTTGCGACAACGCTTGTCTGCTGGACGATCTTCGACCTTCCAGAAACGCCGGTAGCGCTTGCCGGGGCTCTCGCACTTGGTGCCACCGGCACCGTCAGCGAAGAAGCGGTGTTTGCAGCACTTGGCAATGATATCGTCTGGCTGATGATCGCGGCCTTCGTGATTGCCTCGGTGCTGCAGGCGTCTGAGCTAGTGGAGCGTCTCACCTTCCGGTTGCTCGCACCTTTCCAGCGCGTCAGCAGCCTCTTCTGGGCGGTGACTCTGACAATCTTTGCGACCGCGTTCATCATTCCCTCCACATCGGCGCGGGCGGCCATCTTCATGCCGGTCTTTCTGGGGCTGACGGCCGCCATCGGTCGGCCTGATGTCACCCGGGCGCTCGCCCTGCTTTTCCCGTCAGTGATCCTCTTGTCGGCCGCTGCCTCGCTGACCGGTGCCGGTGCCCATCTGGTGGCAGTCGATTTCATCCGCCGCAGTGGCGGCAACGCGCCCGATTTCCTCGATTGGGCTCTGCTGGCAGCACCGTTCGGATTGATCACGAGCTTGACCGCCTGCGGCCTCATCCTGCGGTTTTTCCTCGGCGCAGAGGATCGCAATGCCGTTTTCGAGGTGAATGAAAGGACTGAAAGGCAGCCGCTTCTTGCGCAGGAGCGGACGTTGCTGGCGGTCACGGCGCTCATCGTTCTGGCGCTTGCGACGTCAGGTCTTCATGGCGTCGCCTTGCCCTTCGTTGCCTTGATCGGCGCCCTGGTCATGGCTTCGGAAAGGGTCTCGGGAATGCCGTTTCGCAAGGCGTTGAAGACCGTCGAGTGGAACCTGCTGCTGTTTCTCGCCGGCACGCTGGTCATCGGCGAAGCGCTGATGAGCACAGGCACCGCGGCCCTGCTTGCCGATCGCGCGATCGGAATGCTCAGCCTCGTCGGCAAGCCGCCGGCTGGCTGGTGATCCTGTTCACCGTGATCCTTGCCACGTTCGCGCATATCGTCGTTGCCTCCCGCACGGCGCGGGCAACGGTGTTGATCCCGGCACTCGCCTTGCCGCTCGCGGGGCTCGGCGTTAATCCGGCCGTTCTGATCATGGCGGCAACTCTGGGTAGTGGTTTCTGCCAGACGCTAATGGTTTCGGCCAAGCCCGTGGCGCTCTTTGGTGGCATGGAACCGCCCGCTTTCACGCCGACTGACTTGATGCGCCTTGCCGCGATGCTGCTCATTCCCTTCATTGGGCTCCTGACGCTTGTTGCCGTCTTCATCTGGCCGCTTATGGGGCTTGGGTCCTGACGTAAGAAGCTGAAAACAAATGCATTATCAAAGGCCGGAGCGCGTCAGCTCCGGCCTTTGCTCTTTTCCGCATCGACGGCGAAATAGTTTGGCAACCGGCGGAATAAAGTCTCCGAGCGCCCGTTTCTCCCTTGCATCCGCATTGTCACAAAAACGCAAGGAGACTGTCACATGACACTTACCATTCTGGTTGCACCGTCTGGTTTCAAGGAAAGTCTGTCGGCGGAGGAAGCGGCCGATTGCATCGAGAAGGGCGTGCTGCGTGCCTGCCCGCAGGCAAAGGTTCTGAAAGTGCCGATGGTCGATGGCGGCGAAGGCTTTACCAAGGCTCTGGTCTCCGTTACCGGCGGCACGCTGCACGAATGCGTCGTTACCGGACCGCTCGGCACACCGGTGCTATCGCATTTCGGATTTCTCGGCGGCCATGACGAACCGGTTGCCATCATCGAAATGGCCGCCGCCGCGGGTCTGAGGCTGGTGCCGCGCGACCGCCGCAATCCCTGCATCACTTCGAGCTACGGCGTCGGCGAACTGATCCGGGCGGCACTCGATGCCGGCGCGCGCCGCATCCTGCTTGGCTGCGGCGACAGCGGCATCAATGACGGCGGTGCCGGCATGGCGCAGGCGCTTGGGATCGAGCTCTTCGACAAAGATGGCCGGCCGCTGCCACCAGGCGGCGGCGCCCTTGGTCAACTGGCCCGCATCGATCTCTCCTCGAGAGACCCGCGTCTGAATGAGGTTCGGATCGACGCGGCCGTGAACTGGCACAACATGCTGCTCGGAGAGCGCGGCGTCGCCCGTGTCTTCGGCCCGCAGAAGGGGGCTACACCTGAGCAGGTCGAACTGCTGGCGCATGCGATGGAGACCTATGCCGCGGCGATCCATCGCTCGACCGGCATCGACGTCGGCAGCGCGCCGGGCGCCGGTGCCTCCGGCGGTCTCGGTGCCGCGGTCCTTGGGCTGCTTGGCGGCAAGCTGCATCCGCGCTACGACATCGTCATGCAATATCTCGATCTCGACAGCATGATCGCGAGGGCCGATCTGGTCATTACGGCGGAAGGCAGCCTCGATGGCCAGACGCCTTTCGGCAAGGTGCCGGCAGAAGTCGGCCATCGCGCCAAGGAGGCCGGACGTCCGGTCATCGCGCTGGCCGGCACGATCGGCAAGGGCGTCACCCTGAACTTCGAGCACGGCATCGATGCCTTTGCCTCGATCCTGAAGGCGCCTTGCAGCCTTGACGATGCGATTAGCGCAGCGCCGAAACTGCTGGTGCGAGCCGCGGAAGATGCCGTGCGCATGGTGCGGGTCGGCATGCTGCTCACCGAGCGAGGTCTTGCCGCCTGATCACTTCAGGGCATGACGGCTCCGGCGGAAAGGAGGTGTGCAATGCGACACCTTCTTTCCGCCGGAGCTATTTTCATTGGGCAGAACCGGAAACCGTCAGGCGGTCAACGCACTCCGCGGCAAAAGAAATCAGCGGTTATGAGCGGCAGAGTTCGCGCGCGTTCAGAACACCCCAGCCGAACACCGGATCCTTGCCGGGTGCGCCGACATCCTCAGCCGTTTGTGCCACGAGCTTGCCGATCTCTTCGGCAGATAGCGAAGGGTTCGAAGCCCTTAGAATGGCAACCGCTGCCGTGACGAATGGCGCTGCGAAGGACGTGCCGGTGCGCGGCCGGCCGCCATCAACGGATGCGGCAGTCCACACGCCGGTGCCGAGCGCCGCAACGTCGATGTGCTCGCCCTGTGCCGCGCGGCGATAGGGGCGGAAATTGCGGTCGACGGCAGTGACCGCAATCAGTTCGGGGTAGGCGGCGGGATAGACGGGCTTTGCCCTGGGGCCGTCATTGCCAGCGGCCGCCACCTGCAGGATGTTGCGCTTCGCGACCAGCCCGACGGTTTTCTCAAGCAACTGGTTATGTGGTCCCGAAAGGCTCATGTTGATCACCGTCACGCTTCGGGACGCCAGAAGATCGATCGCCCTGACCAGATCGTAGGTCTCGGCGACATCAGCATCACCTTTCGTCTTCTGGAAGGCGTCGACCGCGATCAATCGTGCGTCGCGCAACAAGCCGGGCGCCCGGCTGTCCTGCCGGCCGGCAATGAGGGCTGCAACGGCAGTGCCGTGCTGGCGTCCAGACTCTGGCGCCTCGTCGGCTGCCAGACGGATGATGTCGAGATCGACGCCCTGAAGCGCCGGATGGTCGGGATTGATTGCGGTGTCGATCAGGCCGATAGGACCGGCGGCGGTGCAGGCCTTCCCGGCATCGGGCCCAGGCCAGCCGATGGCGGTTCGCACAAGTGCACATCGCCCTTCGCCGCATGGCGTCGGCTGCGTGGCGCCTTCATTCGGCTCGAAGTAATGGTTGAGATCGGCGACGGCACTGGGAGAGGAAACCGCGACTTCCAGGCGCGCGGCATCGAGCGTCATGCCCGACGGTATCGAAAGCTTGACGATCTCCGAACCGGAAAGCCCGAGAGATTGGCGCGCCCGGGCCGTGAAACCGCGTTCTCCGAGGCGCTGGATCGCGGTGTCATCGAGCCCAAGGGCGATGATCTCGCCGGGTACATGGGTCGGTTTGCGCGCGGGCGGAGGACGTCGGGCAGTCCGTTTTTCCGGTGCGCCCCGGAAGAGGTCGAGCAGATTGCCGCCACCGCGCCAGACGCTGCCGGAACCGCGATCGGAGGATCGACTCGACGATGAACCGCCGCCACCGCCACCGTCATCATCATCCCCGCCGCCGTCATCATCGTCCGCGTGAGCCGAGGCGATGAACGCGAAGGACTTGACGGTCTTGGAGCCGGTAATCCCTGTTGGCGCGAGGTCACCATTGGCGACAGCCAGCCCGCAGATCGATGCGGCGGTCAATCGAAGCAGGTGTCTTTTCAAGGCTTTCTCCTTGTCCCAACTGTGCCGGAGCGGATCAGCTTACCGTGAAAGGCAGGCCCGACGGTGGTGACTTTTGCGTGTGCTTCCCATATCGCTCAACGGATGAATGGACAAATTATTCCCCGCGTGCCCGTCGAAGCGCCGGAAGGAACATGAGATGACCGATCAGGACATCGCCTTCGGCGAGCGCCTTGTCGCTTTCCTGCCCAACCTGCGCCGCTTTGCCATCTCGCTCTGCCGCTCCCGCGATATCGCCGACGACTTGGTGCAGGCGGCTTGCGAAAAGGCGCTTTTGGGTTCGGAGCGGTTCGAGGAGGGTACGCGTTTCGATGCCTGGATGTTCCGCATCCTGCGCAACCTGTGGATAGACCAGCTTCGCCGCCAGAAGACGGCCGGTTCGAGCGAGGAGATCGACGCGCAGCCGGAGCTGGCCGTTCCATCCGGCGAAGCGGGGTCAGAGGCGCGCATGACGCTAAAAAGCGTGGCGGCTGCCATCGATGATCTCGTGCTGGAACAGCGCGAGGTGTTGTTGCTGACCTGCGTGGAGGATCTTTCCTACAGGGAGGCGGCCGAGGTGCTCGGCATTCCCATCGGTACGGTGATGAGCAGGCTTGCCCGCGCCCGCAAGAATCTTGCTGAAGCCGCGGGAATAGAACCGGAGGCAGCGCGTTCACCGGATATGAGAGGTGGGGCGAGATGAGTGACATGGTATTCACCGATGAAATCCTGATGGCCTTTGCCGATGGCGAACTCGACGACGAGACGACGCGCCGCGTCGAGGCAGCGCTGGAGACGGACGACGAGTTGATGGCGCGTGTTGCGATGTTCATGGAAACGCGGGCGGCCGCGAACCAGGCGCTAAAGCCTATGCTCGACGAGCCGGTTCCAGACCAACTGGTTGAGAACGTCCGCGCGATGGCCGCCAAGGCGACAGCGCGCAACGACGGCAGCCGGGCCGCTGACGCGGCTAACGACAGTGCGAGTGCGGACAACATCATTGCCTTCCGCCGGCCGGAGCCAACGGCTCAGACCCCGCGCCGTCCGTCGCAGCTGATGATGGCGTTGGCCGCATCGCTTCTCATCGTCGTCGGTGGCGTCGGAGGGTATTTTGCCGGCGGGGCAGGCACGACGGATGTCGGGAGCCTGCAGGTTGCAGGCCTCGTCGATCCGGTCGTGTCGGGCATTCTCGACCAGCGCGCCTCCGGCGAGGAAATCGCGATCGGCGAAGGGCGGGTTCGGTTGATTTCGACGTTTGAGGCGAGTGGCGAGCAGATTTGCCGCGAATATGAAATGAAGCGGCCGGACCAGCCGGATTTCGTCTCGGTCGCCTGCCGCAATGCCGGAGGCTGGCAAACGCAGCTGGCGATCGTCACGCCGGAAAGCGGCGAAGGCTTCGCGCCGGCGTCGTCGCTTGAAACCGTCGATGCCTATCTGACCTCGATCGGGGCCGGTGCACCGCTTGAGGCAGAAGCCGAGAAGAAGGCGCTCGCTGGCCGCAAATAGTGTTCAGCGCGGCTTTTCCACCGGTACGGAGAGGCCGACCTTGACGCGATCCATGGTCACAAAGGTTCGGAAGCGCCGGATGTTCGGGTTGCCGAAGAACATGCGGCGGGTGAAGGCCTCGTAATCGGCCATCGTCGGCACGATCACGACCAGCATGAAATCCACGTCGCCCGTGACGTAATAGCATTGCTGCACTTCGGGTGCCGCCGAAAATGCCGCCTTGGCCGCATCGAGCAGATCGATCTGCTCGCTTTCCACCTCCACCTCGACCAGGATCGTCAGTGCCTGGTTGACCCGGGCCGGGTCGATCACCGCGACATTGCTGCGAATGACGCCTGTTTCCTCCATGCGCTTGATCCGCCGCTGCACTGCAGGGGCAGACAGGTTGACGGCCTCGCCGATCTGCCGCTGTGGTGTCGTGTTGTCTTGCTGCAGGATTGCCAGGATCGCCAGATCGAAGCGGTCGAGCTCCGCCGGTGCGGTCTTTGAAACGGCCATCGTTTCCTCGCTGTTGTTTACAAACTTGCATTCGAAGTCGCCATTTAGAGCGCATTTCTCTCTCGAGCTGAAATAGAATTTCACCAAACAGGGAGATTGCCCCGCATGCTTATTCGCAACCACCATGCCGATTTCGGATCGTCGCTGCTTCCGCAAGATGCCGAAATGCTTTCGATTGCCGCTGCCGCTGAGGTCGAGCGCCAGCTCTCCCGCCGTGATAACCACCGGCCGACACCGCTTCATTCCTTGCCTGCGCTTGCGAGCGAGCTCGGCGTCGGCGCGATCTTGGTCAAGGACGAGGGCCATCGGCTCGGGCTTGGCAGCTTCAAGGCACTCGGCGGGTCCTATACGGTGATCCGTCTGGTGCTTGACGAAGCTCGAAAGCGGACCGGCCGGGAGGTCGACATCGACGATCTGGCGCGTGACGACGTTCGCGCGGTTGCCCGAGAGATGACGTTCGGTTGCGCCACGGACGGCAATCACGGTCGATCGGTGGCGATGGGTGCTGAGCTTGTGGGAGCGAAGTCGGTGATCTTCGTCCATGCCGGCGTCAGTCAGCAACGCATAGACGCCATTGCGCATTATGGCGCCGAGATCGTCCGCGTCGAAGGAACCTACGACGACTCGGTCGAGTTTGCCGCAAAGGTCTGTGACGAGCGCGGATGGACGGTTGTCTCAGACACGTCCTGGCCGGGCTACGAATACATTCCCGGACTGGTGATGCAGGGCTACATGGCACTCCTGTGCGAGGCCTTGCGGGAGATCGGGACGCCGCCAACCCATGTCTTCGTCCAGGCCGGCGTCGGCGGCATCGCCGCGGCAACGGCGGGACATCTGGCGCTCCGCTACGGTCCCGACCGGCCCCGCTTCGTCGTCGTCGAGCCGGCTCGAGCCGCCTGCCTGCTGGAAACGGCAAAGGCCGGGTATCCGGTCAAAGTGGCGCATGGCGAGCCGACCGTCATGGCCATGCTTGAATGCTACGAGCCTTCTCTTGTCGCCTGGCGTATTCTTTCGCGCGTCGCCTGCGCCTTCATGACGGTCGACGAGGAGGATGCCGTATCGATCATGAACCGTCTGGCTCGCCCGAAAGGTGGTGATCCGGCAATCGTTGCCGGCGAAAGCGGCGGTGTCGGTCTGGCCGGCCTTGTCACGGTTGCCGGAGATCCGAACATGCGTGCCGCCCTCGGCCTCGATGCCAGTTCGCGGATCCTGGTGATCAATACGGAAGGCGCCACGGATCCGGAGCGGTATGAAGAACTGGTCGGTCTCGCACCCGCTGAGGTCGCCGGGGCTTTGAGCATGGAAAGGGTGTGATGCGGATGACAAGCACGAACGACAGGCTTGTGGCGGATATGACGGTATGGCGTCACGATCTGCATGCTCACCCGGAATTCGGTTTCGAGGAGAAACGGACGGCAGCCTTCGTTGCTGCCAAGCTGCGGGAGTTCGGTCTGGACGAGGTTGTCGAAGGTGTCGGTGGCACCGGCGTCGTCGGCACGCTGCGGCGTGGAACAGGGAACCGTGCGATTGCCCTGCGCGCCGACATGGACGCGTTGCGCATAACAGAGCAGGGGACAGCTGCCTATTGCTCCACCCGGCCGGGTACAATGCACGCTTGCGGCCATGACGGCCACACGGCGATGCTGCTCGGGGCGGCAAAGCTGCTGGCCGAAGAGGGTGGATTCGATGGCGCCGTACGCTTCATCTTCCAGCCGGCAGAAGAATGGGGGAAGGGTGCGCTTGCCATGCTCGCCGACGGCTTGATGGAGCGCTTTCCCTTTGACGAAATCTATGGCCTGCACAACATGCCGGGTCTTCCCGTCGGCAAGTTCGAGACCCGTCCGGGCGCCATCATGTCGGCCGAGGACAATTTCGAGATCACGCTCAAGGGCGTCGGCGGACACGCGGCCCGGCCGCACTTCGGCAACGAGACGCTGGTCGCGGCCTGCTCCACGGTCGTCAATCTGCAGACCATCGTTTCGCGACGGCTTTCTCCTGCCGATATCGCCGTCGTCTCGGTCACGGAACTGGTCACGGACGGCACGCGCAACGCCTTGCCAGGTCTCTCTCGGATTCTCGGCGATGCGCGCAGCTTTCGGCCCGAGGTCAGTGCCAAGATCGAGCAGCAGATGCGCACGATCGCCAAGGGAACTGCGGATGCCTATGGCTGCGAGGTCGAGGTGACCTATACGCGCGAGTTCGTGCCGCTGCTCAACGATCCCCTGCTTGTCGATCATGCGTACGCTGCAGCCGATGTGGTGTTCGGGGCGGAGAATGTCGCGGTTGCCGCCGAGCCCATGACCGGATCGGAGGATTTTGCGCGGTTTCTCGAACATGTGCCGGGCTGCTTCGTCTTCATCGGCAACGGCCGGCAATCCGCGCCGCTGCACAATCCGCATTACGACTTCAATGATGATGCCTTGATCTACGGCGCCCGGTTCCATGCCGAAATTACCCGGCAGCGACTGGCCGCACCGGATACCGGGCAATGACGATCTTCATGCCCAATATCAGTACTGTCGAAAGCGATACCCATATGCTTCATCCTTCCATCAATGGCGAGCGTCTGCTGGCAAGCATCCAGGACCTCGGCGCAATCGGGCGCGACGATCGGGGCCAGCTCACCCGGCTGGCAGCGTCTGACACCGAGAAGCAGGGGCGGGATCGTCTTGTCGGCTGGCTGGAAGCCGCAGGTCTCGACGTCGCCATCGACCGGATCGGCAATATCTTCGGCATCTGGCAGAGCCAGGAAAATGCCGGGCAACTGCCGTTGATGCTGGGCTCGCATATCGACACGGTCATCAATGCCGGCATCTATGACGGCTGCTACGGCGTGCTGGCCGGGCTCGAAGTAATCGAGACGCTGAAAGAGCAGGGTTTTGAGCCTGCCCGTCCAATCGTCGTTGCCGCCTTCACCAACGAAGAGGGCGTGCGCTACGCGCCCGATATGCTGGGGTCGCTTGTTCACGCCGGCGGCCTTGCGGTCGAAGCGGCCCTTGCGACTTTTGGAACCGATGGCACCACGCTTGGATCGGAACTGGCGCGTATCGGCTATGCCGGCACTGTCGAGCCAGGCTCTCTGAAACCCCATGCCTATGTCGAGCTGCATATCGAGCAGGGGCCGGTGCTGGAGCGCGAAGCGATGACGATCGGTGCGGTCGAAAACCTGCAAGGGATTTCCTGGCAGCGCATCACCATTGACGGTGTAGCAAACCACGCAGGCACGACGCCGATGGCGATGCGTTGCGATGCGGGCCTTGCCGCCGCGCGTGTCGGCCTGTTCCTGCGCGATCATATCGCGCGATCGAACGCGCCGAGCGTGGCAACGATCGGAACCATGCGCTTCGAGCCGGACGCGATCAACGTCATTCCCTCGCGCGCAATCTTCACCGTCGACCTGCGCGACCCGGACGAGGATCGTCTGCAGGCGCTAGAAAATGCGCTTGCCTCAGAATTGCGGGTGATCACGGCAGAGGAAGGCGTGACGGTTACGGTCGAGCGGCTAGCGCGCTTCGAGCCGGTCACATTCGATCCTGGCATCGTCGAAATGATTGAGGCGTCGGCGATCACCCGTGGGCTGAAGAACCGGCGGATGACCTCCGGCGCCGGCCACGACGCCCAGATGATTGCGCGCATCGCCCCGGCGGCGATGATCTTCGTTCCGAGCCGCGACGGCATCAGCCACAATCCGCGCGAACATACGGATCCGACCGATCTCGTCGCCGGCGCCAATGTTCTGCTCGATGTGGTCAGGAGGATCGCTGGCGGCCGATAGATAGGGCAACCGCATTCGTGGGTGTCCTGTGGATTGGTGATCAGGTGGGAGGGGTGGCGCATGAGTGACAAACAGCAGCGAAGCCCGACAAAAGTGAGAAGGGCCGTTGCCGACCCTTCTGCCGTCGTCGCTATCCTTTGGCCGCAGCTTCCTTTACCGGCATGTAGAGGTCGCCCCCCTCGCGAAACTTTGCCGCCATCGCCTGAAAACCTTCCTTCTGCGCCTCGGCGCGGATGTCGTGCGAGATCCGCATGGAGCAGAATTTCGGCCCACACATGGAGCAGAAATGCGCGACCTTGTGCGCCTCCTTTGGTAGGGTCTCGTCGTGGAAGGAGCGTGCCGTTTCAGGGTCGAGCGACAGATTGAACTGGTCCTCCCAGCGGAACTCGAAACGGGCGCGCGAGAGGGCGTCGTCACGGGTGCGGGCGGCCGGGTGCCCTTTGGCGAGGTCTGCGGCGTGAGCGGCGATCTTGTAGGTGATCACCCCGGTCTTCACGTCATTGCGGTCGGGCAGACCCAGATGTTCCTTCGGCGTCACGTAGCAGAGCATGGCGGTGCCGAACCAACCGATCATCGCCGCACCGATCCCTGAAGTGATGTGGTCGTAGCCGGGCGCGATGTCGGTCGTCAGCGGTCCGAGCGTGTAGAACGGCGCCTCGCCGCAGACCGCGAGCTGCTTGTCCATGTTTTCCTTGATCTTGTGCATCGGCACGTGGCCGGGTCCCTCGATCATCACCTGGCAGTCTTTGGCCCAGGCGATCTTCGTCAGCTCGCCCAGCGTTTCCAGCTCGGCAAATTGTGCCGCGTCGTTGGCGTCCGCAATCGAGCCGGGGCGCAGGCCGTCACCGAGCGAGAATGAGACGTCATAGGCGCGGCAGATGTCGCAGATCTCTTCGAAGTGCTCGTAGAGAAAGCTCTCCTTGTGGTGGTGCAGGCACCATTTGGCCATGATCGAACCGCCGCGCGAGACAATGCCGGTGACGCGGTCGACGGTGAGCGGAATATAATGAAGCCTGACACCGGCATGGATGGTGAAGTAGTCGACGCCCTGTTCCGCCTGCTCGATCAGCGTGTCGCGATAGACCTCCCATGTGAGATCCTCGGCGATGCCGTTGACCTTTTCCAATGCCTGGTAGAGCGGCACGGTGCCGATCGGCACGGGCGAGTTGCGGATGATCCATTCGCGGATGTTGTGGATGTTGCGCCCGGTCGAAAGGTCCATGACCGTATCGGCGCCCCAGCGCGTTGCCCAGACCATCTTCTCCACTTCCTCGGCCATTGAGGATGTGACGGCGGAATTGCCGATATTGGCGTTGATCTTCACCAGGAAGTTCCGGCCGATGATCATCGGTTCCGATTCCGGGTGGTTGATGTTGGCCGGCAGCACGGCGCGGCCGCTGGCAATCTCCTGACGGACGAACTCGGCCGTGACGTGATCGGGGATATGGGCGCCGAAGCTTTCGCCGTCGCGCGATGTGGGGCGTGCGGCGTCGCGACCGATATTTTCGCGGATGGCGACGAACTCCATCTCCGGCGTGATGATGCCGGCACGTGCATAGGCAAGCTGCGTCACGGCCCTCCTTCCGGTTGCCCGCAGCGGCGCGTGTCGGAAAGGAAAGGTCGGCGTCAGCCGCTCGCCGGTCGCAAAGCCGTTATCCTCCGGTCGAACGCTGCGTCCGTCGTAGGCTTCGACATCGCCGCGCGCAATGATCCAGTTGCGGCGCGGTCGTGGCAGGCCGTCCTCGATGCGGATGTTTGCGTCTTCGACGGTGTAGGGGCCGGAGGCATCATAGACCGTGACCGGCGGCTCGCCCGACGTCGGGTGCAGGGCAATCTCGCGCATCGGCACGCGGATCTCGGGATGGATCGTCCCTGACTTATAGACCTTTTTCGAGGCGGGAAGAGGGCCTTTGGTGACGGAGAGGTCTGCGGGGTTGGTGGCAATATTCATGATGAGGCTCCAAGTTTGCGGTTGGAGACCCAGTTCTGAAGCCGGAAGGAAAAGACACGTCCGCCCGAAATTCCGCGGGAATGGCGGAATCGTGGCGTCGATGTCTGCACCGTCCCTACGCCAGTATGAACTGGATCAGGTTCAACGGGTCACTGCGCCTCGGTCGGCAAAGCCGGTCCGACCAGCAGAATCTCAGCCCCTTGACGGGACCCCCCTGGTGAATGTCGTGAGATAGCCATCGATCCGGATGCGCCGTCAAGCGCTAATCCGAAGGTTGTGGCCTTCGCCTGTTGATCGTGCGGCAGGCTGTGTCCGGTTTGGATGCTCTCTTGGCGCGTTTTCTGGCAAAATTCCGCTTCGCGCTCTTAGGAAATGTTTTAGCGAACAGGCTTTTCGGATGCCGGGCGCTCGGCATAGTCCGCCCGGTTGATGCCGTGCCGCTGCAGCTTGTCGTAGAAGGTCTTGCGCGGAATGCCGAGCGCCTCGATCGTCGCCTTGACGTCGCCGCGCTGCGCCCGCAGCACCTCTTTCAGGATTTCCGCCTCATAGCGCTCGAGTCGTTCGGGCAGGGCGCTGCCGGGTAAGGACGCGCTGGCGGTCGCTTGTCCGAGCGCACCTTCGACGCCAAGGGCGACGCGTTCGGCGAAATGCGAGAGCTCGCGCACATTGCCCGGCCAGGAATGGGACATCAGGTGGTGGCGCACGGCCGGCGAGATATCCGCCACGTCGCGCTTGAAGCGTTCCGCTGCCCGCGTCAGGAAATGCGAAAAGAGAAGCGGGATATCGTCCCGGCGCTCGCGCAATGGCGGGATCGAAAGCGTGACGACATTCAGCCGGAAATAGAGATCCTCGCGGAAATCGCCCCGTTGGGCTGGATCGCCGAGATCGATCTTGGCCGCGGCGATCACGCGGATATCAACGGGGCGGACGAGATTGGTGCCGAGCGGGGTGATTTCGCGGGCTTCGAGCACGCGCAGCATCTTCACCTGCGTCGCCGGTGGCATGGCTTCGATTTCGTCGAGGAAAAGCGTGCCGCCGCTCGCATGCTCGATACGGCCGATGCGTTTCTTAAGAGCGCCGGTAAAGGCGCCTTGTTCGTGGCCGAAGAGTTCGCTTTCGATCACCGTTTCCGGCAGCGCGCCGCAGTTGAGCGCCACGAAATTCCCGTCGCGGCGCCGGCTCCATTTGTGCAGCAGCGTCGCGACCACTTCCTTGCCGCTGCCGGTCTCGCCGGCAACAAGCACGTCGACGTCGGTGTCGGCGATATGTCGCAACGTCTGGCGCAAGCGTTCCATGACAGGGGTCTGGCCAATCAGCGGCAGGCTTTCGCCTGCTGTTTCGGCAGCGCGTTTCAGTGCACGGTTCTCCATCACCAGTCGGCGTTTTTCCAAGGCGCGACGCGCGCTCTGCACCAGGCGTTCGGCGGCAAAGGGTTTGGGGATGAAATCGTAGACGCCGTCCTGCAGGGCCTGGACGGCCATGGGGATGTCGCCGTGGCCGGTGACCAAAATGACGGGAAGGTCGGGATCGAAGCCGGCAATGCGGCGAAACAGCGTCAGGCCGTCGATCCCCGGCATGCGGATATCGCTAATGACGATACCGGCAAAGTCTGGGCCGAGCACGGCGAGCGCTTCCGCAGCGCCGGGAAAGGCCATGACGGTCAAACCGGCAAGCTCCAGCGTCTGCGTCATCGCCTTCCTGAGGTCGCTGTCGTCGTCGACGAGGCATACGGATTGCTGCATTGCTCAGGCCCTCTTCAGACGTACGGTGAAGACGGTGCCATCGGGGCCGGTCTTGACGTCGATATCGCCGCCATAGTCGACGACGATCTCCTTGGAGATGGCAAGGCCGAGACCGAGACCCTCATCCTTGGAGGTGTTGAACGGGGTGAACAGGTCTTCAAGGATATCCGGTCTTATGCCCGGGCCGTTGTCGGCGACAACAAGAAGAACCGTGTCTGACGGACCCAACGCGCAGCTCACGCGGATCTCCGCGTCCGTCCGGTCGCCAAGGGCTTCAAGGGCATTCTGCAGGAGGTTGATCAAGACCTGTTCAAGGCGGATGCGATTGCCAAGCACGTTGAGCCCATTGTCAGGCAGGTCGATGACGATCGCGTCCATGCGGCCGGCAAAACGGCTGCGCAGCAGCATGCGTGCGCCTTCGATCACCTCGCGCATCGCCGTCGGCTCCGCGACGAAGCGGCCCTTTCGCGCGAAGCTGCGCAGCTCGTCTGTGATCGTGCCGACCCGCTCTGTCAGCGTGGCGATGCTTTCGAGATTTTCGATCGCAGTTTCCTTCTGTCCGCGGTCGAGGAAGGTGCGGGCGTTGTCGGCATAGGCGCGGATGGTTGCGACCGGCTGGTTGATCTCGTGGGCGACGCCTGCGGCCACCTGGCCGAGGATCGCCAGCCGGTTGGCCTGGACGAGTTCCTGCTGTACCGCTTGCAGCTTTTCGCCGGTGCGCCGGTGGTCGGCGATCTCGTTTTCCAGGTGATCGCGGGCGAGGCTGAGGTCCTGCGTCCGTTCGGTCACCCGGCGTTCCAGTTCGTCGCGTGCGGCCCGTTCGCTGGCTGCAACCTGCGTCAACGATTGGCGCCGACGAAGCAGGAAGGCGGCAAGCGCAATCAGCGGCAGCAACAGGGCGAGCGCCAGCAGTCGCGCCTCGCGGCTCGCCGCGCTCAAAGCAGCATCCAGCGGCGCCAGTTGCTCCAGCCGCCAACTGGTCGAGGGAACCATCGTCTCGACCCTGAGATATTGATTCTCGCTGCTGCCGGGCAGAAGTGCGCTCAGGATGCTCGATCCATCGCTTGTCGGCTCGATCCGTCGAAACGGCAGGGGCAGCAGCGAGGCATCGCCGAACTGCAGGCTGTCGCGGAGGGTTGCAACCCGATCCGGGGGGATGTTGCGGGTGGTCATGAAACGCCACGACGGGAAGCTTGTGATCAGCACGATGCCCCGCCGGTCGGTGACATAGACCGGCTTGCCGGAGGCGAGCCAATCGGCCTCGACCCCGTCGAATTCGAGCTTGGCGACGATGACGCCGATCGGGCCGCCAGGCCCGTCGACACGTCTCGAAATATAAAGGCCCGGCCGCTTGCTGACGTTGCCCATGGCGAAATGCTCGGCCTTGCCGTCGCGCATCGCCATCCGGAAGTATTCGCGAAAAGCGTAGTCGTTGCCGACGAAGCTGGTCGGCTCGCGCCAGTTGCTTGCCGCGACCGCCACGCCGTCGAGACCGATCGCGTAGATCACTGCCGCATCCGTATTGGCGGCCAGCGCCTCGAGCTTTTGGTCGAGCCGCTGCAAGGGCTGCTCGCCACGCTTTTCGAGGGCGGCCTTCACCTCGACGTCATCGGCCAACACCAGGGGCAATGCGCGCTGGCGTTCGAGCACGGCGCGCAGCAGCGAAGCCTTCAGATTGGCATCGATGCGGCTCTGGATGTCGACGGTTTCAAGCGCCTTCTTTCGCCGATATTCGCCGGCGACAAAAAGGCCCGCTGCCAGCAGAGCCAAAGCGACCGCTGCAAAAATCAGCCAGGCACGGCGCATGTGCCGGTCTGGATCGGCTGGATTTATGGTGTGCGAGGCGGGTATGGGCATGGCGGAATTGTGCATTATTCCGCCCAAAGTTCCAGAGTGTCTGTGCGGATATCCGCTCAAATCTTTGTGTGCCTGGCGGGCAATCTCCTGAAATTTATCGGAATTTCAATGGCTTGATTGGCCGCGACGCGATCTGGCACGCCCATTGCAAATGACATCCTCATGACAGCCCGAGCTGTCGCGCTTCGGAAATAGGGCCCGGGAGGCCCGGCATGACGCCGGACTGGGTCTCAGTGGAGGATATCATGATTATCGACCAATCCGCGGAACCGCGCGGCAAGACACCTTTCTATCGCCATCTCTATGTCCAGGTCCTGGCGGCCATCGCCGCGGGCATTCTGCTCGGCCATTTCTATCCTGAGATCGGAACGCAGCTGAAACCGCTTGGCGATGCCTTCATCCGGCTCGTCAAGATGATCATCGCGCCGGTGATTTTCCTGACTGTCGCCACCGGCATTGCCGGCATGACCGACCTTGCCAAGGTCGGGCGGGTCGCCGGCAAGGCGATGATCTACTTCCTGACGTTCTCGACGCTGGCGCTAATCATCGGCCTGATCGTCGCCAATGTGGTGCAGCCGGGCGCCGGCATGCACATCGATCCGGCATCGCTCGACGTCAAGGCGGTCAGCTCCTTTACAGAAAAGGCGCACGAGCAGTCGATCACCGGTTTCCTGATGAACATCATCCCGACGACGCTCGTTGGCGCATTCGCCGAGGGCGATATCCTGCAGGTGCTGTTCATCTCCGTCCTGTTCGGTCTTTCCCTTGCCATGGTTGGCAAGAAGGCCGAGCCCGTCGTCGACTTCCTGCATGCGCTGACGCTGCCGATCTTCAAGCTGGTCGCGATCCTGATGAAGGCGGCACCCATCGGCGCGTTCGGCGCCATGGCGTTCACCATCGGCAAATACGGCGTCGGATCGATCGCCAACCTAGCGATGCTGATCGGCACCTTCTATGTCACCTCGTTGCTCTTCGTCTTCGTCGTGCTCGGCGCGGTTGCCCGCTACAACGGCTTCTCGATCGTCGCGCTCATTCGCTACATCAAGGAAGAACTGCTGCTCGTTCTCGGCACGTCTTCGTCGGAAGCAGCGCTACCTGGCCTGATGAGCAAGATGGAGAAGGCCGGCTGCAAGCGCTCGGTCGTCGGGCTGGTGATCCCGACCGGCTATTCCTTCAACCTCGACGGCACCAACATCTACATGACGCTTGCCGCTCTCTTCATCGCCCAGGCGACCGACATTCCGCTGTCGCTCGGCGATCAGGTGCTACTGCTGCTCGTGGCGATGCTGAGCTCCAAAGGGGCGGCCGGCATCACCGGTGCCGGCTTCATCACGCTCGCCGCCACGCTTTCGGTCGTTCCGGCCGTGCCGGTCGCCGGCATGGCGCTGATCCTCGGCATCGACCGCTTCATGTCCGAATGCCGGGCGCTGACCAATTTCGTCGGCAATGCCGTTGCGACCATCGTCGTGGCGAAATGGGAAGGCGAACTGGACGAAACCCAGCTTGCTGCAACCCTTGGCGGGCACGCTCTGCCAGAGAGCCCGGTTCAGGCGCTGCAGCCCGCCGAATAGAGCTGCCTCCCAGGGAAGACCGCATCTCGGTGCGGCAAGGCGTGGTCCACTTGGCGGTGGGCCACGCCCTTTCACGACTGGCTGCAAGTTTCGTTCAGGCTCGCTCCGATTGTTTCGTTGAACGGTTGAGGCGAGCTTCTACCGCCGCAAAACATTTTGCGTCGTTGCGTTCTCTTTTCCTGCGTTCAACTGGGCGATATATTCCCGAAGCATGGGAACGCGACGTGGACGGAAGCTCTCCTCGATCAGTTCGAGGCTGGTGATGCGATCGATCCTGAATTTGCGATATCCCTGCCTCAGGCTGCACCAGGCCAAAAGCACGAGCACACGCTCGAGGTAGACGATGCCGAGCGGCAGAACGCGCCTCTCCGAGTGCCGGCCATCGGCGTCGACATAGTCGATGACGATGGCGCGCTCCTGCCAGCAGGCCTCGCGCAGCAAGCCAACGTCGATATCGGGCGCGGACCTCTGCTCGAAACGATGGACCTGCGAGACCGCATGGATCGTCTGCTGCTGCAGCCGATCGGGCAGGGTGGCGGTAATCTTCGAAAGCACGGCTTCTGCGGCTTGCGCAAGCTCGGGCTCACCCATGTGGCGAACTTCGCCCAGCCCAAGCACCAGGGCTTCGATTTCAAGGCGGGTGAAGGTTTGCGGCGGAAGCGCGATGTCTTCGGTCAGGCGGTAGCCAAAACCGCGCTCGCCATCGATGACGGCGCCGGCGGCGCGCAGGCTGTCGATGTCGCGGTAGAGGGAGCGTGGCGAGACCCCGGTTTCCTCCGCCAGTCGTGCTGCGGTGACAGGCTGGGGCAGGCTGCGGAGCGCCTGGAGAAGACGAAACAAACGATCGCTGCGCGCCATGAGCCTACTGACGGAAATTGACAGTTGGGTCGTTTTATAAAGAGCCCAGACAGAAACCGCAATCGAGGATCTTTCCATGTTGACGCTCTATCACGCCCCGCGCTCTCGCTCTTCGCGCATCATCACTCTGCTTCGCGAACTGGATGCGCTGGACAAGGTCAATATCGTCATCGTCGATATCACCCGCGGCGACGGGAGCGGCGCCAAGGACCCGAAGAACCCGCATCCGGATGGCAAGGTGCCGCTGCTCGTGCATGACGGCGTCGTGATCTGGGAAAGCATCGCCATCATCCAGTATCTGACCGATCTGTTCCCGGAAAAGAAGCTGGCGCCCGTTGCAGGCGACCCCAAGCGCGGCCGCTATCTGAGCTGGCTTGCCTGGTATGCCGGCGTGGTCGAACCGGTGCTGATCGTCGAAGCGGCCGGGATTTCGCATCCCTATCTGCAGGCCACGTTCCGCGGACCCAAGGAGATGGCGCAACAGTTGGAGACGGCGCTGACGGCAAGCCCCTATCTGATGGGCGATGAATTCTCCGCTGCCGACTTGCTGCTCTATTCGCCATTTGCATGGTTCCCGGAAGCGACGCCGGATGTGCCTGCAGTCAGGGCCTGGATCGAGCGCTGCGCTGCGCGCCCATCGGTGCAGTGGGCGGCGGAGTACGATGCAGCACAACAGGTTGCCGCGTAAGCAGCGAGACGAACGAACCACCATCCGTCAAAGTGCCGCGTGTCGATTGTGACGCGCGGCGCTCTGGCATTCGAGCCGGCTGACGGGGCGCTCCGTTGCCCTTCAGCGCCCTTCCGAAATCAGCCGCGGCGTGAGCGTCATCGTGCCGACAAGGCTTTGGCCGCTCTGAAGGACTGCAAGACCCCCGAAGCCCGGAAGGTGATGGCCATTCGGCAAATGCGTCATCGGCTCGAAGCAGAAGAAGTCGGCGTCTTCAGGCGTGTAGAGCATGAAGTGACGGAGGGGCGGCTCCGCTTCGATTTCCAGGCAGAGGTCATGCTCCGGCCACTCGATGACAGCCTGGCCATCCCAGCCCTCATAGGCGTTGTTCAGCCAGTGCGGCGGGATCTGATTGCCTCCCGCGAAATCCAGGTCACCCGGGATCGGGCCGGACTGATCGGGCAGGTGGCCGGCTCGCTCGGTCCAGAAACGATCGGCCTTCGCCGTCAGTCGCGTGCCTGCGGTTTTCGGGAAGAAAGGATGGTGCCCAAGGCCCATCGGCAACGCGAATGCCGACCTATTGGTCACGGAAAGCGTGACAGTCAGGCGGTCGCCGATAATGCTGAAATGCTGAAGGGCGTCATAGGCATAGGGGCTCGGCCCGACCGAGCCATGTTGATAGCGCAGGCATGCCGCAGTTTCGCTCTGCGAGATGACCTCCCATGCCGCCAGCCAGCCGTCGCCATGCAGGTAACACGGATCGCCAGCATTGGGCGCGAGCGCGAAGCGATGGTCGGAGAGCGTGAACGCGTTGCCCTCGAGCCGGTTGCCGAAGGGAACGAACGGAAAGCTTGCCTCAGTGCCGTGGCGCTGAGACGCGAGACCTTCGGTGCGTGTGGGGCGCAAGATCGGCACGCCGTGGTATGAGCCGGAGAGGATCGAGCCGCCGAAGCGGCTCAATTCGATCGAAAGCGCACCATTGTCGAGCCGCAGAATGTCCCCGGACATAGGGCTGCTAGGCCCTGCGCCCGGCAGCCGATGAACGCAGGTTGTCGAGCAAGACTGCGAGCAGCAGGATCAGGCCGCGCACGACATACTGGTAGAAGGCCTGGATGTTGAGCAGGTTCATGACGTTCTCGGCAATGCCCATGATCAGCACGCCGACGATCACGCCGGTCATCGCCGCACGGCCACCGGCAAGCGAGACGCCGCCAAGCACGCACGCAGAGATCACCGAGAGCTCGAGGCCGGTTGCCGCGTTCGGCTGGCCCGAGGTGATGCGCGAGGCCAGCAACACACCCGCGACGGCGCAGACGAGACCCTGCAGTGCGAAGATCCAGATGCGCATGCGCGCGACATCGACGCCGGCAAGGCGCGACGCCTCCGGGTTGCCGCCGATCGCCAGCGTGTTCTTGCCAAAGACAGTGCGGTTCAACAGGAAGCCGAAGGCAACGAAGAACAGCGCCATGACCCAGATCGGCGTCGGGATGCCGAGGAAGCGCGACAGCGCCAGCTGGTAGAAGCTCGGATCGTTGATGCCGACGGCGCGGCCGTCCGATGCAATCAGCGCCAGACCACGCACGATCTGCATGGTGGCAAGCGTGGTGATCAGCGCGTTGATGCGGAAGCGGGCGATGACGACGCCGTTGACCGTGCCGACGAGGCCGCCGCAGATGAGCGCCGCGACGAGGCCGAGCAGGATCGATCCGGTGGCATTCGAAGCCATGACCGCGACCATGCCGGAAAAGGCAACGGTCGAGCCGACGGAAAGGTCGAAATCGCGCGAGGCGAGGCAGAACATCATGGTGCAGGCGACGATGCCGATGGTGACGACGGACTGCAGCAGGCCGAGCATGTTGCGCTCGGTGAGGAAGTTGGGGACCGTCAGCGACACGACGAGAAATGCCAGTGCGAAGATGACGACGAGGCCCTGTTCGCCGAGAAGGAGTTTTTTCAAGGAGGTCATCGTCACCGTACCTGTGCGTGAGGAAGAGTGTTTAGGTTTTGAACGTCCGGCAGGGCGGCGGCGAGAATGCGCCGCTCGTCGAACTCGGCTCTCGGAATATCGGCAGCGACGCGGCCTTCGCACATGACCATGATGCGGTCGGCGATGCCCATGACTTCGGGCAGCTCGCTGGAGATCACCACGATCGCCATGCCATCCGCGGCCAGCTCATAGAGGATTTCGTAGATTTCCGACTTTGCGCCGACATCGATGCCGCGTGTCGGCTCGTCGATAACAAGCACCTTGACGCCTTCTTCGGACAGCCACCGGCCGAGAATGACCTTCTGCTGATTGCCGCCTGAGAGATTGATGATGTCCTGGCGGCGTGACGGCGTGCGCACGCGCAGCTTGGCGATGAACTTGTCGGCAAGCGCACCCTCTTTCTTCGGATTGATAAGGCCGAAGGGCGAAAAATGGCGGCGCGAGGAGATCGTCATGTTCTCCTCGATCGAACGTCCCTGGACGATGCCGTCGAACTTGCGGTCTTCCGGGCAGAGCACGATGCCGGAGCGGATGGAATGCGGCGGGCTGTCGGCCGTGATGGTGACGCCGTCGACCGATACCGAGCCGCCGGTGCGAGCATCGGCGCCATAGACGAGGCGGGCCATTTCGCTGCGGCCGGCGCCGATAAGGCCGAAGAAGCCGAGGATCTCGCCGCGTCTGACGGAGAAGCTTAAAGGCTGGCGCAGTTTCGGTCCCGAAATGTTCTCGACGCGCAGCCGCTCTTCACCGAGGCTGCGCTCACGCCAGCCCCAGATATTGGCGATCTCGCGGCCGACCATCTCCGAAATGATCTGGTCGCGTGTCACCTTCGAAATGTCGGGATGATGGGCGGCGAGCTTTCCGTCACGCAGCACCGTCAGGCTGTCGCAGAGGCGGAAGATCTCGTCGAGGCGGTGGGAAACGTAGAGGATGACCGTGCCGTTGGCGCGCAGCCGATCGATCAGGGCAAACAGGATCTCGCTTTCTCTGGAGGATAGCGATGAGGTCGGCTCGTCGAGCGCGATGACGCGCGCATCGAGCATGACGGCCTTGGCGATTTCGACCATCTGCCGCTCGCCGATCGAAAGCGAGGCGACCTTGACGGTCGGATCGACATCGATGCCGATCTCGGCCAGCTTTTGTGAAACGACCCCGGTCAGTTGCTGGCGGTCGATGACGCCGGCCTTGCCCGGAAACCGCCCGAGCCAGAGGTTTTCGGCAACCGTCAGTTCCGGAACGAGTTGCAGTTCCTGGTGAATGACGATGACGCCGGCATGAAAGGCGTCGCGCACCGAGCGGTAGTGCTGCTGTTCGCCGTCGATCAGGATTTCGCCGGTATCGGCCGACTGGTCACCCGAGAGCACGCGGATGAGCGTCGACTTGCCGGCGCCGTTTTCGCCCATCAGCCCGTGAACCGCACCCTTTTTCACTGAAAAGGAGACGTTCGACAGCGCCTGAACGCCGGGATAGCCCTTGGAGATGGATCGGAATTCGAGGAAGTCTTGCATCTGCGACGCTCCGGGAATGGGACGCCCGGCGATGATAAACCGCCGGGCTCAAGGTCATCGAAGACGACGATTATTCGATGCCGAGGTCCTTGCGAACCGCTTCATAGGTGTCGCGAAGCGCGATCTGGCCGGCGGTCAGCGTCAGCTTTTCCGGCTCCTTGCCGTTGGCGACCCACTCATACATGTTGAGCGCGGTCTCATAGCCATGGCGCTTCGGCGAGATGATCACGGTGCCGTAGAAGCCGGTAGCCGTGGGCTTCTTGAACTCGTTGATGGCCGAGTCCGCGCCGCCGATGCCAACGCCGATCATGCTGTCGGGCGCGATGCCGACGGTTTCGGTGGCGCGTACCGCACCGAGGACCGCTTCGTCATTGAGGCCGACGGCGACCCACTTCTTGATGCCGGCATTCTTGTTGAGAACGACGGTCGAGGCGTTGAGCGCAGCTTCGGTATCAGTCTTGGCCTGCGGCGCGTCGAAGATGTTGGCTTCGGGGAAGCCGTTTGCCTTCAGTACGGAGAGCGCGCCTTCGACGCGGTCGACGGCGGTCGGCAGCTGGTCGTAGGAGACGCGGATCGCGCCGACGTCCTTCATGTCCCAGCCGCGCTTCTTGATCTCGTCGACGATCGACTGGCCGACGGCTTCGCCGATCTTGGTGGCCGAGATGCCCATGTGCGGCACGTCTTCGATCGGGCTGCCGTCAGCGTTGACCAGGCGGTCGTCGACCGTCATCATTTTGAGATCGTTGGCGGCAGCCTTGGCGATGATGCCCGGGCCGAGCTTGACGTCGGGCGTGCAGATGATGAAGCCCTGAGCGCCCTGGGCGCCGAGGTTGTCGATCGCCGACTGAACCTTTTCGCCATCTTCCGCGCCGATCTTGACCAGCGTGAAGCCTTTTTCCTTGGCAGCGACGTCAGCGAATTTCCATTCGTCCTGGAACCAAGGTTCCTCGGGCTGCTTGACGATGAAGCCGATCTTGACGTCGGCGGCGAAAGCCGAGGTTGCGGCGAATACGGCGACGGTGCCAGCCAGAATGGCGGCTTTGAAGAAGCGCATGATTTCTCTCCCTAGTGAACTGCCTCCTGCAGTTGCCATTTGTGTATGATGAATCATCATATCCGTCAATTGCCTTTGTATGATGATTGAGATAGTGATGTATAACTATTGCCGAAGCGCCCCTGAACCTTGTCGCGAGGAAAGGTGATCTGGGATAAAAGCGTCGGCGGAACTGAAAGGGATGGGTGGAGATGCAGATGGAAGGTCAGGAGCCGCAGGGCGTGGCAGGAGAGCAGGTACAGCGCCGGCCGCGCGTCCAGAAGAATGTGACAAGGACCATCGCCTCCGACATCTGTGCCGATATCTTTCCCGTCGGCTCCTATCTGCCGCGGGAGAATGATCTGTGTGAGCGCTACGGCGTCAGCCGAACCGTCATTCGCGAATCGCTGAAGATCCTGGAATCGAAGGGAATGGTGCGTGGCCGCTCGCGGGTCGGTACCGTCGTTTGCGGCAAGGATGAGTGGAACATCCTCGATGCCCAGGTGCTCGAATGGATCGGCGAGCGCATTTTCGAATTCGACCTGTTGAATTGCATTCTGGAAGCGCGCAGGGCGATCGAGCCGGTTGCTGCAGAATTCGCCGCCGAGCGTGCGACCGTGCAGGAAATCGCCGATCTCGAACGGGCCTGGCAGGCGATGCGCGACGGCGAGGGCGATGTCGCCGGCTTCACCGATGCAGACGTGGCGTTCCACACCTGCCTGCTCAAGGCCAGCCACAACCAGGTCTTCCTGCAGTTGGTCGGCATCATCCAGGCGGCGCTCAAGTTTTCGCTGCATGCCTCGAACGAAGCTGCCGAGCGGCGCGACGAAGCGATCGACGTCCATCGCGAGCTGGTCGAGGCGCTACGCATGCGCGACAAGGCGGCTGCGCGCGATTGCTCGATCCGCATGCTCGATCTTGCCGCGCGCGACCTGGCGACGGCGGTCAAGCAGCACAGCCCTGCGAAACCCGTTCTTTGAAAATGCTCGCCGGCGTGCGCCAGCACGGCCGATCACGACACGTTATCCCCACCGAACCGGACATCATTCCATGAAGATCACCAAGCTCACGACCTATATCGTTCCGCCGCGCTGGCTGTTTCTCAAGGTAGAAACCGATGAAGGCATCGTCGGCTGGGGCGAGCCCGTCGTCGAGGGCCGGGCACTGACGGTCGAGGCGGCCGTGCACGAGCTTTCCGATTATCTCGTCGGTAAGGATCCGTTCCTGATCGAGGACCATTGGAATGTGATGTATCGCGGCGGCTTTTACCGCGGTGGCGCCATTCACATGAGCGCACTTGCCGGCATCGACCAGGCGCTCTGGGACATCAAGGGCAAGGCGCTGGGCCAGCCGGTGCATTCGCTGCTCGGCGGCCAATGCCGCGACAAGATCAAGGTCTATTCCTGGATCGGCGGCGACCGCCCGAGCGATGTCGCCCGCAATGCCAAGGACGTGGTGGCCCGCGGCTTCATGGCGATCAAGCTCAATGGCTGCGAGGAGCTGCAGATCGTCGACTCCAACGAGAAGATCGACAAGGCGGTCGAGACCATCGGCATCATCCGCGATGCGATCGGCCCGAACATCGGTATCGGCGTGGATTTCCACGGTCGGGTGCACCGGCCGATGGCCAAGGTGCTGGCCAAGGAACTCGAGCAGTTCAAGTTGATGTTCATCGAGGAGCCGGTGCTGTCGGAAAACCGCGAGGCGCTGAAGGAAATCGCCAATCATTGCTCGACCCCGATCGCGCTCGGCGAGCGGCTCTACTCGCGCTGGGACTTCAAGTCGGTGCTGGCGGACGGTTATGTCGACATCATCCAGCCTGATCTTTCCCATGCCGGCGGCATCACCGAATGCCGCAAGATCGCCGCCATGGCTGAGGCCTATGACGTGGCGCTGGCGCCGCATTGCCCGCTCGGACCGATCGCGCTTGCCGCCTGCCTGCAGATCGATGCGGTCAGCTACAATGCCTTCATCCAGGAACAGAGCCTCGGCATTCACTACAACGAGGCCAACGACATTCTCGACTATGTCTCCAACAAGGACGTTTTCCACTACGAGGACGGCTTCGTCTCGATTCCGCAGGGGCCGGGCCTCGGCGTGGAGGTCGACGAAGCCTATGTCATCGAGCGCGCCAAGGAAGGTCACCGCTGGCGCAACCCGATCTGGCGCCATGAGGACGGCAGCGTCGCCGAGTGGTGACCGCTGCGCGGCTTCAATAGGCGAGGGAGAGAGAACATGAGCAAGCGGCTTTCCGGAAAGCGCATCGTCATCACAGGTGCTGCCCAGGGTATTGGTCTGGCGATGGCGGAAGCCTTCCTGAAAGAGGGCGCCAGTCTCTTTCTGATCGATCGGGACGGGCCGCTGCTCGAAAAGGAGACGGCACGCCTTGCCGCCGACGGCGGCACCGTCGCCGCGACGACGGCTGACATTACCGACGCCGGTGCAATCGCCGAAGCCATCGGCCAGGCAGAAAAGACCATCGGCCGGCCGAACGCGCTGGTCAACAATGCCGGTATCAACGTCTTTTCCGAACCGCTGGCATCGAGCGATGCCGATTGGCAGCGCTGCTTCGACGTCAATCTGAAGGGGGCCTGGAACTGCAGCCGGGCCGTGCTTCCCGGCATGATCGAGGATGGCGGCGGCGTCATCCTCAACATCGCGTCCACGCATGCCTTCACCATCATTCCGCACACGTTTCCCTATCCCGTGGCAAAACATGCGCTTCTCGGCATGACCAAGTCGCTCGGCATTGAATACGCCTCCAAGGGCATAAGGGTAAACGCCCTTGCGCCTGGATACGTGCTGACACAGAAGGCCGTCGAATACTGGAACAGCTTCCCGGACCCGGTCGCTGCCGAAGCCGAAACGATGAAACTGCACCCAGGCGGCCGTATCGCGACCGCCGATGAAATCGCCCGTGCCGCGCTGTTCCTGGTGTCGGACGAGTGCACCTTCATCAACGCCACCTGCCTGACCGTCGATGGTGGGCTGAGCGTGCTGCACCATCCCTAAAACCGAGCCGTGTGGCTTGGTCATAATTGTGGTGCGCCATGCACCGCCGTGCCCGCTGTTGCCGCGCTTGCCGATTGATACGGCGCGCGCGGTGGCGCCCTGTGCCCTTGCTGCTACTTTTCACTTTCTCATCCGACGTACTCGCTCGACTTCCGTTCTGCTCTCACGGCTTCCGCATCGACGAGTGAGCCGGTCAGTTTGCGCGGGTTTGACGCTTGACCGCGAATAACTCCGATTATATGAGAAATAAGAATTGCGAAATACTGCTTCATGGCGGTCGCACTGCGGAGGAATGGACGTGTCGAGAAAACTGAGATCGCAGCATTGGTTCGGGGGGCTCGACAAGGATGCCTTCATTCACCGCAGCTGGATGAAGAACAACGGCCTGCCGGATGACGCCTTCGACGGGCGTCCCGTCATCGGCATCTGCAACACCTTTTCCGAACTCACGCCGTGCAACGCCCATTTTCGTGGCCTGATCGAACATATCAAGGCGGGCGTGCTGGAGGCGGGCGGCCTGCCGCTGGAGTTTCCGGTCTTTTCCTGCGGCGAGTCCAATCTTCGTCCGACCGCCATGCTGTTTCGCAATCTCGCCTCCATGGATGTGGAGGAGGCGATCCGCGGCAACCCGATCGATGGTGTCGTGCTGATGGCCGGCTGCGACAAGACCACGCCATCCCTCGTCATGGGGGCTGCCTCCTGCGATCTTCCGGCGATCGTCGTGTCAGGTGGACCGATGCTGAACGGCCGCCTGAAAGGCAGGACCATCGGCTCGGGCACCGATGTCTGGAAGTTCTCCGAGGATGTGCGCGCCGGCGTCATGACCCCTGCCGAATTCATGGCCGCGGAAAGCGCCATGTCGCGTTCACCCGGCCATTGCATGACCATGGGCACGGCCTCGACCATGGCGTCGATGGCGGAAGCCTTGGGGCTGGCTCTGCCCGGAAACGCCGCCTACCCGGCGGTTGATGCCCATCGCGCCCGTCTGGCGCGGCTTTCCGGTAGACGGATCGTTGCGATGGTCGCCGAAGACCTGCGCCCGTCGCATATCCTGACGCGGGAAGCTTTCGCCAATGCCATCCGCGTCAACGGCGCCATCGGCGGCTCGACCAATGCCGTCGTCCATCTGCTGGCGATCGCCGGGCGGGTGGGCACCGAGCTGACGCTTGAGGATTGGGACCGGTTCGGTCGGGATATCCCGACGATCCTCAATCTCATGCCGTCGGGCACGTTCCTGATGGAAGACTTCTGTTATGCCGGCGGCCTTCCCGCCGTCATGAAGGAAATCGCCGATCTGCTTGATCTGGACAACCCGACGGTGACCGGCCACAGCGTCGGCGCAAACATCGCGGATGCGGAGAATTACAATCCCGATGTCATCCTGCCGCGTGCCGTCGCGCTGACGCAGCAAGGCGGCATCGCGGTTTTGAAGGGCAATCTCGCGCCACAGGGAGCGATCCTGAAGCCGTCTGCCGCAACGCCGGCTCTGATGCAGCACCGCGGCCGCGCCGTCGTCTTCGAAACCATCGATCACTACAAGCAGCGCATCGACGATCCCGACCTCGATATCGACGAGACCTCGATCATGGTTCTGAAGAACTGCGGTCCCAAGGGCTATCCGGGCATGGCCGAGGTCGGCAACATGGCGCTGCCGCAGAAGCTTCTGAAGAAGGGCGTGCGCGACATGGTGCGCATCTCCGACGCGCGCATGTCCGGCACAGCCTTTGGTACCGTCGTGTTGCACGTCGCGCCGGAAGCCGCCGTCGGTGGCGCCTTGGCGCTGGTCAGGGACGGCGACTGGATCGAGCTCGATGTCGCCGGCCGCCGGCTGCATCTCGATGTCGACGAGGCGGAACTGACGCGTCGGCGGCAGGAATGGGCGCCACCGGAGATCGCCATGCCCGGTGGCTACCAGGGCCTCTATGTCGAGCGGGTGATGCAGGCCGATCGTGGTGCGGATCTCGATTTTCTTGTCGGTTGTCGCGGGCACGCGGTGCCACGCGAGAGCCATTGAGGAGGCGCGACGATGTCTCGGTTCGATCCCGCCGACCTGCATGGCATTCACGCCATCCTCTATGCGCTGTTTGATGACGACGAAAAGCTCGATCGCGAGGCCATGCGGCGGCAGACGGAAGTCTGTCTCCTGGCCGGTGTGCACGGCATGGCAGCACTTGGGCTCGCGACGGAGGCCTCGAAGCTGAGCGAGGCGGAACGCATGTCGGTGATGGAGTGGCTGGTCGAGGACACCGCCGGCCGTGTGCCGGTGGCGCTCACCATCTTCGGCCCGTCGGTCGAAGAGCAGGTGCGCCAGGCCCGCCATGCGGTTGGTGCCGGCGCCGACTGGCTGATCCTTCAGCCGCCGATCGTCGGCCAGTTCTCCGCACAGGAATATATCCGCTTCTTCGGCCGCGTCGCCGATGCGATCGACGTGCCCGTCGCCATCCAGAACGCGCCCGCCTTCATGGGCAGAGGGCTGACGGCGACAGACATCGCCGAACTCGTCCGCCAGCATCCGAATATCTCGCTCATCAAGGGCGAGGGGCCGGTGGTTGATATCGCCGCTTTGATTGAGGTTACAGAAGGACGCCTGCCTGTTTTCAACGGCCGCGCGGGCCTTGAACTCATCGACAACCTGCATGCCGGATGCCGCGGCTTCATCCTCGCGCCCGACTGCATCGACCATGCGGTGAGGGCCTATGAATTCTACCGTGACGGCTGGGACGAGGAGGCGGAAGCCGCCTATCGCGACATGTTGCCGGCGGTGGTTTTCACCATGCAGGGGATCGAGAACCTGATGTGCTACGGCAAACGTCTCTTCGGCGAACGGGCCGGGATGCCCGTCTTTGATCGCGCGCCTGCGCTGCGCCCGACTGCGACCGGATTGGCGATGGTCCGGCGTTTCGCGGGCGAGCTTGGCCGTTTTGGCGAAGCGTAGGCGTCATTGTTCGTCTTCAAGCTGGCTCAACCCTTGTTGGGGCGTGGCGACGGCTATGGTAGCAAGGGGTCGAATCGCGCCAGAATGCGCGCCGTGATTTCGGAAACGGACGGCTGATGACGACATTTACCATCGGTGACCGGGGCTTGCCCGCGCAGATTGCGGCGGAGATTGGCCGCCGGATCGCGCTTGGCGAACTCAAGCCCGGCGAGATCCTGCCCAAGGAATCCGAGATGCTGGGCAATCTGCGCGTCAGCCGGACGACCTTGCGCGAGGCGCTGAAGATCCTGTCGACCAAGGGCTTCATCGAGGCCAAGCCGCGTCTTGGCACCCGTGTCCGCGCGCCGGAGCATTGGAACACGCTCGATCCGGTGGTGCTCTCCTGGCACGAGGGCGCGCAAGACCAGGAGCGACTGGCTGAAGAACTGTTCGAAATCCGCCTGGCGATAGAGCCAATGGCAGCGGGCCTTGCGGCACGTCGCGGATCGGCGGACGAGGTTGTGCGCATCCGCGCGGCCTATTCCCGCATGACGGAAGACCACGCGACGGTTTCCGCTGCCATCGAATCCGACATCGAATTCCACCTGGAAATCATCCAGGCGGCGCACAATCGCTTTCTTCTGCCCGTCTCAGCGGTCATTCGCACGGCGCTGACAATCAGTATTCCCCGCACGCTCAGGACGTTTGGTGGATTGCAGCACTCCCTCAAGATGCACGAAGCGATCGTCGAAGCGATTGAAGCGCGCAATGCGGCAACGGCAGAAACGGCGGCGGAAACACTGTTGAACGCCACCTACCAGCGCAATTTCTTATCCGCGCAGCCGTAGCAAGAACCATTCAAAGGTCACTTCCGGTGCAGGTTGATCTCGCTGGTCACGACCCGGTCGCCGGATTCCGGGTCGACATCGATCGTCGTCAGCCGCATGCCGTTGGCGCCAACTTTCTGCAGCGTCAGATCTGCGCTCCGGTCGCCGTTGACTTCCTTCGCCCAGCGAATGGTCAGGTTGATGGCATCACCGCGACGGCTGCCGCTCAGGCCCGCCCGTCCGCCGCGCGGGCCGAGATACGATCCGCTGTATTTCGTGCCGCTGAATTTCAGTTGGGCATCGATCGATTTTGAAATCAGGATCAACCCGCGACAGACGCCTTCCATCGACAGCGCCAAACCCTGCGATTGAGAATCGAAGTTGCAGGAAACGTTGATGGGCGACATATGCGTGCGGATTCTGACTGTCCCGGCGCCCGTCCAGCTGCCCTGCAGCGACTTCAGGAACGCACCTTCGTCCGCCTGGGCGGCGCCGGCAAGCGATGTTGTCATGGCGGCAAACACGAGCCAACGCAGCATATCGCAATCCTCCGTTCAGAGGCTCGGCATGGTACACCAGCCAAGGCCCAGATCACCAGCCGCAACGCGCAACCGCGGCGGATGTTCCGCGCACTGAGTTCCTTATCGCGAACTTTGACCGGCTGCATCGCACCGCTGACCGTGACGGAGCGTTGCCTGTGCCGGGGCGACGAGAGGTTTCAGCCTGTGCAGCCAGCCGCCCCGGAAGGGCGCGAGCAACGCCGGCTCGCCGTTAACCTCATCGCTCGAAAGTCTTTCCGGCAAGATGGCCCTTTGCACTAAAGGTTGGTAAAGAAACTGTTAATACCCCAGTATATGTGGTGAGTGTGGACGCCACCACGGTTTATTTATTGCCATTTTGATATCTTTGGATCGATGAGAGTGTCTATTTCATCAGAATTTCTTCTCTACTTCGGCCTGTCTATACAAAACGCCGCCTGCCGCGGGCTGAGTGCAAGGGGGGGCATCAGCGCCTTTGAAGGCACGTCACGTCCTCCTGTCGCATGAGCTTGAGATCGTGAGCGTTCATCCTTCACTTCGCGGTGCTTTCGAGCGACCTCTCCTGCCTCGGGTCGAGGCGCTCCTTGAGCGGGAGCAGTTCGGCGAGGCCCTGCGTGATCTGGCGCTGCGGCTCGTCGCCATGCACGACATTGCCCCGAGGATCGTGCGCTACACCGCCAACCTTCAGAAGTGGCTGCTGACCCAGGCAATCCTGACCCTCTGTTTCGAGCACAAGATCGATGGCACCCGCCCGGGACTGACTGCGGCAAAGCTCGTGGATTTTTTCGTCGCCAGCAATGTTGCGAGCAGAAATACGGCCGTCGCGCACCTGGCGGAAATGCGCAGTTACAAGTTGCTGCTTGACGCCGAATGGGCGGGCGACAAGCGCTTGCGCCCGCTGATCGTGTCCGAAACCGCTGAGAATCTCATTCGCGAGTGGTTCGATGGCCATCTCAAATCGCTCGACAGGCTGGATGGGGGCCGGCGTCACCACCTGTCCATGGCCGAGCCGTCATTGCTGTTTTTCGCGCACCCGAGGGCAACGCGTCGCCTGTTCGCGGAGCCGGGCTGGTGTTCGCCACCCGAAAGCGTTGCCTCCTTTGTGCGGACGGAGTCCGGCAGCAATATTCTGCATGATCTGATCGCGCGCCTGCCGAAGGGGGAGTTACCGCAAGGTCGGATAACGATTGGCCCTCTGCGCATCAGTGAGATCACCAGCCGCTACATCATATCGAATAGTCACGCCCAACGGGTTTTTTCACGGGCGCGCGACCTTGCCGTCGTTGGCTGGCAAAGGCCGGGAAACCGCGGTGACCTGTGGGTGTCATCGCAACTCGTGTCGGATTATCGCCGCTGGCAGGCGGTCAAGTTTGCCGCACTTGAAGAGGCGTTCGATTGGGCCGTTGCGCGGACAATCTGACCGCGTGGCGCCTGCAGGGTTGAAAGTCCCTGAACAGGGCGCGCGCACGATCAGGTCGGGTGTGTCAGTCGAGGGAAGCCACCGGGCGAATGTACAGGCACTTTGCTGTGCAATGAGAAACGGACGACCGAGTTTGCGGTTATCACAGCCTGTTCGCTCATCATCCCCGATGGCTTTAAGAATCGTCTTGTGCTTCCGGATCGGGGCAGCCGGCAATGGCGCCGGCTACTGTTGAACGCTTCGCTGGTTGCAAACGGATACTGCGCGCCCGGCCACTCAAGTCAAAACGAGCGGGGAGCTGGATCAAGGAGCTTCAAGTTCCCGCCGGTAACTTGATGGATTGCGCAGGTCCGTCTTACAGCGCCGTTTTCTTCGAACCGGAATGCCGCCGCCGCGCCGATGAAGCCGCTCGGCGACCGAATGCTTTCCTGGTTGATGGCGTTTTCGCCCTTGGTGCGCACGAGACCTGCCGCAAGCGCAATGACATCGAAGCCATAGGCCGCATCGGCAGCGGCGGCGCGCTCATAGCGATCGAGGTAACGCGAGGTCATGCGCGAACCGTTCTCCGGACCAAACACACAAAGATGACTTCCGGAAAGCTCCGGACGTTTGTAGGCGGCAGCGGTCCAACCGGAACTTCCAAGGACCATCGCATTCGGCTTCAGATAGCCATTGGCCCTAAGCTGAGACAGAGCGGCGACGTCGGGATCTCCTGCGCCAACCAAGATCACCGCGTCTATATCCTTGAGTTTGGCCTTCGATGCTGCGTCACCGGGAAATGCGGTGGAGCCTGTCACCGCGAGTAGAGCCGGCTTGATGCCGTACTCGGCAAGCCCACGCTCAAGCCTCTGTCTTTCATTGGAGGAGACATCGCCGGGCAAGAGCGCGACGAGCCGCGTACGGCCGGACGCCGCCGCATAGGATGCTCCCTCGACTGCGCTGTCGATACGATCGGACACGAAAGCGAAGGTGCCGGCTGGTCGCTCGGCGCCATTGCCGCGAAGCATCAGCAGCGGCGTGCGGGCGGAGCCAAGTCCGTCACGGACGGTGCCGACAGGTACGTCGGCGGTGGACACGGCGACAAGCGCGACCTTCTGATCTGCGAGCCTCTTTGCCGCCTCCTTGGCCTGTTGTGGCGAGCCGTCGGTGTTTTCGACCAGAAGCGAGAGCTGACCGCCGCCAAGTTCGTCGACTGCGAGCGAAGCGCCATCCCGGATATCCCGTTCGCGCGCGGTTTCGCCCGTCGGCGCCATGAGGGCCGTGATGAGCGCGATCCGCGTCGCCCCATTGCCGAACGTTTCCTGCGGTTTGACCGCACGCTCGGCTGCGCGCCGGGCATGCATCGCCTGCGGCGATTCCACGTCGAGCACGTCTTGAGGGGTGGGTGCACCCTGGCAGCCCGCGAGCATACCGAGCGCGAACATGCCGAGGGTCAGCCATTTCCCGCGAAACGACACACACTTAGCCGGTGAAACGACAGCGCGAGACATGACGATCAGATAGCCTGTATCAGTTCATGAAGTGATGCATTTTGGCGTAGAAGCAATCACACTTGGCGAGATAGTCCTCGTCGCGCCAATTGGACTGAAGGTAGCCGTAGGCCTTTCCGCAAGCAACCTTGGTCTCTGACGCCCAGACGAAGGCCGGTCGCGTCGAGTAGACCCAGCGCGGATCATCGGCAACGGCGATCGCCTCGTCCATGCGCGATACGACTTCCTTCGTCAGAGTGCTGACATCCTGCTCGACCGTCAAGGAGGACTGGCTGAGCTCCGTGCACTGCCTGGTGGCCGGCGCATAGTCGACAATGAGATCGGCTGCGAAACCTGATAAGGGCATCAGAGCGACCATCGCCCCCGCCAGCATGCTTCTGATCATGAAATGCTCCCCCTGGAAATGCGGTTCCCGGATGATTGCCGAGAACCGCTGAACTGTCGAGATCGATGTTGCATTTATGAAACGTCCTGTGTCTTTGGCGCACCGTTTTCCGTGAAGAGGATCTTCACCACCTCGGTCGAAACCTGGAAGTCTTCGAGCACCGCGACCGTGTGCCAACCCGAACCGTTGCCGGCACTGCCGTCGGTATCCACCTGAAGATTGGCGTCCTGGCCGTTTTGGACCACCTTGACAAAGTTACCGTCCAGGGTCGTTCCCGTGGGCAGATTGCCGAGAAGAGCCGTCAGGTCGACGCTATCGCCCTCGGCGTAGTTGTAGTCGGTGATCACGTCATCGATGCTGAGCTGCAGCGAGTCCGCGTCGATCTTGAAGGTATCGGCGCCGGCGCCCCCGGTCATGGTGTCCGAACCGGTGCCGCCATAGAGCAGGTCGTTGCCGGTGCCACCGTCCAGGAAGTCGCGACCGCTGCCCCCAAGCAGCCAATCGTTGCCCGCTCCACCGAAGAGTTCATCATCCAGACGCGTGCTCGTCGTGTCGCCACCAATCAAGACGTCATTGCCTTCGTAACCGTAGATCTCGTCGGCGGCGTTGTTGCGACCAAGCAGGATTTCCCCGAGCCCGGTACCCCACAATTCGCTGTCGCCTTCCTGGTCACGGTCAACATTGACAAGGCCCGTGTCAGTCGTACCTGCCGCCGTCCCTGTATAAGTGAACGAGCCGCCATCGTCTTTTTTGGAGTCATCGGTAAATGTAACAGTACCAGTGCCGTTGTTGACGGATCCGCCGAACGCCCCGCTGACGGTGGTAATGCTGATCGGATTCCCATCGGCGTGCGTGTCGTTGTAGAGCAGCGCCGCATGCGGGATCACAATAGCTGCTCCCTTACCTTCTTGGTTGGTAATAACATTGTCATCCCGCACGATCGGCGGAAGGGCAACGTTGCTGAGATTGAACTTGATCGTGTTTGACGCGGTGTCGCCATCGCCATCTATCAATGTGTAGCCAAACGAGGCCACCTGAGTTGATGTGACGCTGGACGGTGGAGTGTAGGTGTAGCTTCCGTCATCCATGTCGATCTTCAGCGTACCTTGGGCGGTGGAGATCGTTAGTTCGTTCGTTGCTGTACTGAACGAATGCGTTGCACTCCCACTACCGCTAATGGTGACCGCGTCCGTTGCTCGGTCGTAGGTAAACACCTTGCCGGCATAGGTGATTTCACGCACATATCCGCCGTCCGCGCCAAATGCATTGTCGGGGGTGGGGTCGGTCATGATGTTGCCGGACGCCGGCTGAAACACCGATCCGCTCAACGAGGTCGTGAGTTGGTTGAGGTCCGTTATGAGCTGAGCATTGCGATCGGTGCCGGTTCCCCTTCCATCATAGGCCAACGGATCGAGCGGTCCCTGGACTGCGGCGCTACCCATGCCGAACGCGTAGGAATTAATGTCATTCGTATTGAGGAAGTTCTGCCAAGCAGTGATTTCGCTCCCTGTAATCGCGCCATCAGTTGGATCTCCATCTGAGAGGAAATACAGCACGTTTGAGGCGCCGGCGATTTTGCCTGCCGCATTAAAGGCATTTTGTGCAGCCGCCACAGCAGCATCGTAGTTCGTGCCACCATCAGCAGTTAAGCCGTTCACAAAGGCCTTCGCCTGATCAACGGTCATCCAGCCGCCGGCAGCAGCGCTCGCGTCAGACGAGAAAGTCGCGATTGCGATCTTCACATTGCCGACGTTGTCGTATCGCTCGATCAACTCGATGACCGACGCCTTCATAACTTCAAGTCGCGTAAGACCTGTCAGGCCCGAAGCGTAGTCCATGCTACCGGAGACGTCGAGCACGAGCGTGATGTTGGTATCCCCACCACCCGTTTCGGTCAGCGACTTGTTGATTTCGTTTGCTGTCGGAACGTCGTCGACGACGTTGATGCCGACCGTTGCGGTGGCGGTGTCACCATCGGTATCGGAGGCGACGACGGTGATGCCGGTCAGGTTGATGGTGTTCTGCGCCAGTCCGTCAGGATGCGGGAAGTTGTCGGTCAGTTGGACATTGATCGTCGCCTGGCCGCTTGCCCCCGCCGCAATCGGCAGTGTCGGTGGAACGAGCGTCACCGTGATGGCCACGACGCCGTTGATCGTACCGGTCAACACCGAAGTGCCCGCACCATTCCACGCGATATCGGCGCCGTTGATGCCGTTGACGTCAGCGGTTACGCCAGTGGTCGTTCCGAACACCATACTGGTGATGGCGTCCGAACCGGCCGTGAAGCTCACCGTGTCCGAGCCGCGCTCGGTGGTGGACAGTTCCGCTCCGCCCGCAGCACCTTCGGCGCTGCCCAGTGCATTGGCGTTGTCCAGGCCCTTCTCGTAAACAGTGATCAAAGCGCTGCTGTCGGTCGCCGTCGGAACGGCGCCATCGGTGATGGTGATCGCCTGGCTGTCGGTGGTGGTGTCGTTGTCACCATCCTTGGCCGACAGCGAGAAGGTGACGTTGGAGCCATTGGCATTGTTGAGGTTGCCGTTGGACGCAAACGACCAGGTTTTGTCGGCATTGACCGTCAGCTTGCCTTCGTCAAAGACGAACTCCACCTTCTGGTTCGCGGCAAGAGTCAGCGTTTTCGTGGTCCCGCCGAACGTCACATTCACCGTGCTGACACCGTCTGCGCCGGCCGAAAGCGTCCAGTTGCCGGAAAGCGACTGGCCTTCGACAATGCTCGACGAGGCCGGGTTGGTGATGTCGATCACTGGAACATCGTCAACGATCTGGACGTTGAGCGTGGCGCTGCTTGTCGAGCCGTCCTCATCTGTCACTGCGACGACGAAATTGTCGAACACCCCATTGTCGGCCCCAGCTCCGGTATGCCCCAGGCTGTTGTCTTGGAACAGATAGCTGTAAGTGAAGGTTGCCCCCGTCATCACGCCATTGACCATCGTTGGCGTGTAGCCGGTGATTGTCAGCAGCCCGAGCGCCGTGTCCACGGTGGTGCCGACAGCAAACACGCCACCCGTCATCACCGCTGTGCCATTTACCTTCAGCCCGGCGAGTCCATCCGGGGCAGTCACCGAGAAACTACCGGCCTGCGTCAGCGCAGCTGCATTTGGCGACGAGCCGTCAGGGAGATTTTTCTCATACATCGTCACTTCGGCGCTCGACGACAGCCCGTTCACGCTGACACCGTCGTTGGTGCCGGTGATCGTGATGGTAACCGTCTGCGTCGCCGTGCCGCCATGACCGTCATCGACGGTCACGTCGTACTTCTGCGTCAGCGTCTCGCCTGCATTCAGCGAGTCCAGCACACTGTCGGCAACCTGAAAGGTCCAGCCGACCGAGTCGCTCGCCTGGTTCAGCGTGCCAACCGAGAAGGTACCGAGATAGCTGCCGCCCCGCGCGGTGAAGGTTGCGCTGTGGGTGTCGAGCGTATCGACGTCGGCAAAGGTTACTGCGCCGCTCTTGGCGTGCGTCGTGGCATTCTCGCCCGCAGCGCCGTCGGCTATCTCCGCCACGGTCGCGCTCTGCGTGCCCGAGGTGATCACCGGGGCGTCGTTGGTGCCGGTGATGGTGATCGTCACCGTCTGGGTTGCCGTGCCGCCATGGCCGTCATTGACGGTCACGTCATACTTCTGCGTCCGCGACTGACCGGCCTGCAGACTGTCAAGCACGCCGTCGGCGACCTGGAAGCTCCAGCCGACTGAATCGCCCGCCTGGTTGACCGCGGCCAGCGCGAAGGTGCCGAGATAACTGCCGCCCTGTGCGGTGAAGGAAGCGCTGTGCGTGTCGAGCGTGTCGACGTCGGCAAAGGTCACCGCGCCGCTCTTGGCGTGCGTCGTGGCATTCTCGCCTGCAACACCGTCGGCAATCTCCGTCACCGCACCGCTCTGCACCGCAGAGGTGATCACCGGAACGTCGTTGGTGCCGGTGATCGTGATGGTAACCGTCTGCGTCGCCGTGCCGCCATGACCGTCGTCGACGGTCACGTCGTACTTCTGCGTCAGCGTCTCGCCTGCATTCAGCGAGTCCAGCACAATGGCG